>NZ_JBITLN010000001.1:0-1180601 GCF_044465285.1 Streptomyces sp. NPDC049687 | reverse complement strand
TGATGAGCAGATGGCGTTGGAGGCGCAGCGCAACACGCTGAAGGCGCCGAAGCTCGACATGCCGGGGACGGGCAAGGCGTGATCAAGCCGGAGGAAATCCCCCAGTTCACCGGGAACCTGGCGCAGTTGGAGCTGGACCACGCGGCTCTGCAGAAGGACGCCGGGCACGTCCGGGACACGGGCAAGGACGTCAACACCCAGTTCCAGGGTCTGTCGGCGTTCTATCACGCGCCCGAGGCGGAGCAACTGTTCGGCACCACCAAGCCGGTGCAGGACCGGGCCGACGACTTCGCCACCGATCTGGAGACGGTCTCGTCCGCCCTCTCCTCGTACGCCACCGAGATCCGGCCCCTGGTCTCCAAACTCAAGGAGCTCAAGACCAAGGCGCAGACCTTCGTCGACTCCGTCAAGGACGACGACGAGTGGGAGTACGACGAGGACAAGGTCGACGAGCACAACCAGCTCCGGGACGACATCACCGCGACGGTCGCGGCGTTCTGGGCGGCGGAGCGGACCTGCCACAACAAGATCACGGCGATCTGGGGCGGGACCCAGATGGTGGCGGGCGACGGTTCCGAGCGCAAGGACCAGTACGGCTTCAACGCCGAGGACCTCAAGAACGCCAAGCTTCCCTGGGGTGACCCGGTGGAGGAGAGGCATCACTGGTACGAGGTCGGTCACTGGGTGAAGTCGTTCGTGTGGGACGGCCTGATCGTGGACGGCATCTGGGGCACGATCAAGGGTCTGGGCACGCTGGTGGGCTTCGGCGGCTGGGACGCGATGGGCCAGGCCTGGAAGGGCCTGGCGCAGCTGGCGACCGGTCTGGCCCTGGCCTCGATTCCCGGTGTGGGGACGGCGTTCTGGCTGATCCCCGACGACAAGCTGCCGTCCTGGATCCGTGACTCGCGTACGGCGATGAAGGAGACCGGCAAGGCGCTGGTGGCGTGGGACGAGTGGGGCAAGAATCCCGGCCGGGCGGCCGGTGCGGTGACCTTCAACGTCCTGACGACCGTCTTCACCGGTGGTGCGGGGGGTGCGGCGGCGGGTGCGGGCAAGGCGGGGGCGGTGGCCAAGGCCCTCTCCATCGCCGGCAAGGCGGGCAAGATCATCGACCCGATGACGTACATCGCCAAGGGCGCGGGCGCCGGCCTGTCGAAGATCGGCGACGTCACGAAGGCGCTGAAGGGCATCGGCAAGGTCGACATGCCCACGCTTCCCGACGGCTCGGTCCACCTTCCCGACGGCCGCCTGCTGGAGCCCAACGGCAACCTCGTCTCGCCCGACGGCACCATCGACACCACGCCGGTTCCGCACGAGACCGCGCCGGCGTCGTACCAGACGCCCTCCGGGCTCCCGTCCCACTGGACGATCCCGACCGCGGACGCGACACCGTCGTACGCGGGCGCGGCCCACACGGCCGACAGCGGGGCGTACGCCGGGGCGCACCCGACGGGCGACGGGATCTACGGCGGGACGCCGCACTCCACGGGCACCGGCACGGGCGGGGGCGGGACGTACACCGGCGGCGCGCACGCCACGAGTGACGGCATCCACGGCGGAATCCCGCACAGCACGGGCGACGCGGTCTCCGCGGGGGCGCACTCCGGTACGACCCCGTCGGCCTGGTACCACGACACCCCGGCGACCGCCGTGACGCACGACGTCCCGACCGTGACCCCGCACGACGCACCGACGGCCACCCCTCACACCGGCGGCCACAGCCCCGACGTACCGCACGGCACGGGCCACGACACCCCCGCCGGGCATCCGCACGACGGCTCGCACGGAGCGGGTCACACCGACGACGGCTCGCACGGCGCCGCGCACACCGATGACGCGGCGCACACGGGGGACCACGCGGGCGCCTGGGACCACGTGGACGTAGGCGACGGGGCCATGGACGTCGGCGCCCACCACGGCACCGACGTCCCGGTCACCTCGGGCCACCCGGACGTGGACATGCCGGGGCACCCCGGGGCCGGGGAGCCGTTCGAGTACAAGCCGACCATGTCGAGGGCAGAGTTCGAAGGCCTGAGCGACACCGAGAAGCATGCCGTGGCCGAGGCCGAACTCGCTCACGGCACGAATCCGTCGCCCAGCGTCAGCAACCAGGCCGGGTTGGAGTACGGCCACGCGAACTGGAAGGAGTTCATGGACGGCCTGCCCCCGGAGAAGAAGAGCGGGCTGGTCACCTACACCGGTTCCGCCTACGACCCGATCAACAACCATCTCCGCTACGGCACGGACGCGCCCCGGCACATCCTGGACACCATCGACAACATGGACGAGGTCATGCACGCCCGTCCCGTGCCCGAGGACATCATGGTCGTGCGCGGCACCGGCATCGACCACCTCAAGTTGAAGTCGCCGCTGGACATGCAGGGCGGTGTCTTCGACGACAAGGCGTTCACCTCCACGGCACTCGGCAAGACGCCGCCGCCCCCCTTCGACGCCAAGCCGGTGCGGATGCATCTGCGGGTGCCGAAGGACACGCCCGCCCTCTGGCTGGAGTCCATCACCCAGGTCAAGGGCGAACGGGAACTGCTCCTCGCCCGCGGCACACAGTTCAAGGTGACGCGAGTCTTCATGGACGAGACGGACGGCAAATGGCACGTCTACGGGGAGGTTCTGCCGAGGCCGTAGCCTGCGTTGCGGATCAGCCCGAGCCAAAGGAACGTGGACGCCATGAGCAGTGAACGACCGATCAACCCGCGCTTCGACGACGACATGATGTTCAACCTCGTGTCGCCGGGGCCGCCGCGATATCAGACCGGGACCGACAAACCCGTGCGTTACTTCACGGTGGTCGACAAGCAGAGCGGTGTGGTTCTCGGATACGTCTGGGCCAATGACGAGGACGACGCCGCCACCTGGGAGCCGCGGCAGGCCGCCGGGCCCCGGGCGTACTCCGAAGGCGGCATCTGGCACGCCAGGCTGGAGGACGCCAAGGGGCGAGGGCTCCTGCCCTCCCAGGCCCTCGCCGAGTTGCTGGCGAGCCCGGAGGGCAACAAGGGACGGGCCCTGCCGGATTCCCTGACCGACGCACCGAACGCCGCCGCGGTCGAGGCACTGGCCGCGAGTGAGTAGCGAGCAGCCGCTCGCGGGACCCCTGCGGACCCCCGGCACCCGGTCTGGTACTTCCCCGTCGCCGCTGACGATGCTGCCCACGCCCTCGCCCGACGGCCGGTTCGCCCCGGCGGACGCCGTGCGGGCCGCCACCGCCGTGGTGATCGGAGAGCGGGCCTGTGACGGCATGACCGCCGACGCCGTGAAGGACGGCCTCCCGGACGCGATCGCGGCTTCCCTCCGCGCCTGGCACGTACGAACCCCGCACCCATCGACCCATCGACCCCGGCACGAACTACGGAGAACACCCACCCCATGACCACCCCGCCCCAGGGCAACCCCTACGCCGCCCCCGCCCCGCAGGCCAGTCCCAACCCCTATGCCCAGCAGGGCGGTCACCCGCGGACGGCGCCCGTCGCGCCGCAGCAGGGCACCCCGTACGGGTATCCGGCCCAGCAGGGGCACCCGGGGTACGCCGCGTACCCGGGGCACCCCCAACCCCCCGCCCCCGCGTGCATGTTCTGTGGAGGTTCGCCCGCCGTCCACGCCACCTTCCGGGCCCACCGGGGGATCCTGATCGTCATGACCTTCGGGAAGCAGAGCGGCATGATGTGCGCGACCTGCGGGCTCGGGGTGTACAGGGAGCTGACCACGCGGACGCTGTGGCAGGGCTGGTGGAGTCCGTTCTCGTTGTTCCTGTTCACGCCGTTCACGGTCATCCACAACCTGGTCGTCGCCCGCAAGGTGAAGAAGCTGCGGGCTCCGGCGCCGGGACAGCACGGGCAGCAGGTCGACCCCGGTGTGCCCGTGCACCGCCGGCCACTCGCGTACGTCGCGCTCGTGCCGGTGCTGTGGGTGCTGTTCATGATCGTGACGGGGCTGACGCAGGGATCGTAGCGGCACCCCGGGTGTACGCCCCGGCCTCCCGTGCCTTATGTTGCACGGGCAAAGTAAGGGGGATTTTGCATGCCGTATCGCCGGCACCATCGAAGGCACGCGTCGTGAGCATGAGCCTCACCGAAGTCGAGGCCCTCGCGCGTGCCGCGCACGCGGGCCGGACGGACAAGGCCGGGCGGCCGTACGCCGAGCATCTGCGGGCCGTCGCCGAGGGTGTGCGTGCCCGGGGCGGGGGCGAGGAACTCATCGCCGCGGCCTGGCTGCACGACGCCGTGGAGGACGGAGTGCTGAGCGAGGAGTGGCTGGAGACGGCCGCCCTCGACCAGCGGACCAAGGACGTCGTACGCGCCGTGACCAAGAGGTCCGGTGAGGCGCCCGAGGCGTACGCGCGGCGGATTCTGGCAACGCCGGGCGCCCGCATGGTCAAGGCGGCCGACCTCGCGCACAACGCCGACCCGGACCGGCTCGCCGTACTCGACGAGGTCACCGCACGGCGACTTGAGCGGAAGTACAGCGCCATGCGGCAGTACCTCGACCTCAGCCCGCACGACTGACGGCCCATCAAGAGCTACGCACAGGACGACGACTGAATGGCACGGGACTACGACAGCCAGCTGCTGGAGTCGGTGGCGGTGCGACGGCGGCGGATGCGCGACGCGCTGCTGTTCGGCACCCAGCGCGGCCGGCGCACGCTGGACGAGCGGCTCGGCAAGGTGTTCGCGGGGATCGCGATCGCGGCCGTGCTGTGCGCCGGCTGCGTCGGCTGGTCCTTCCTCCAGGCCACGCTGGCGAAGCAGAAGGCCGAGCAGGAGAAGCAGCAACAGCAGCAGGAGCAGCTGTACGACCCCGCGAGCAGCAGCCCGTCCGCCGACGCCACTGGGGAGAAGCGGTGAAGAAGACGAGTATGGGTGACGGGTTCACCTCAAAACGGGCCGGTGGCCGAAATGACGCGATGATAGGTTCCGGTGAGTGGTGAGCACTGCAACGACGTCTAGGGCCCAGCTCAGCCGCGTCACCCTGATCGGTGAACGGCGGCGCGCCGACCTCGTCCTGCCGTCGGACACGCCGATCGGCCAACTGCTCCCCGACATACTGCGGTTGCTCGACGACCGGGTGGCCACGCGCCCGACCACGCGGCAACTCGTCACCGCCGACGGCTCGGTGCTGCCGAACGACGCCACGCTGTCCTCCGCCGAGGTCGCCGACGGCGCCGTACTGCAGTTGGTGCGGGCGCACGCCGCGCCGCCCGCGCCGGTGGTGCACGACGTGACCGACCAGGTCGCCGACGACCTGGATCTGCGCGCCTGGCGCTGGCGCCCGGCCGCACGCCGGATCAGCGCCGGAGTCGCCACCGTCGTCTTCGCCGTGGCCGGTGCCGTTCTGGCACGGCAGGAGTTCGCGCTGGAGTCCGTCGCCACCGCGCTCGCGGTCGCCACCGTGGTGCTGCTGCTGGGTGGTGCGGTCGTCGCGAAGATCGGTGACGGCAACCTCGGTCTCGCCACCGCGCTGCTGTTCGCCTCCGGCGGTCTCGGCCTGCTCGCCGCGTGGACCGCGGCCGACGCCTACGACTGGTCGGGCGAGGCACGACTGGCCGGTGTGGTCGCCGCGTTGGTGCTGATGCTGGTGCTGCTCGCCTATTTCTCGCCACTCGGCCGCGGCGGGCTCATCGGAGCCGCCGCGGCCGTCGCCATGGCCGCCGTGTGGGAGGCCGTCGCCCTCGTCCAGGACCGTCCGGACCGGCTCGGTGCCGTGATGACCGTGTTCTCCGTGGTGCTGCTCGGCATGCTGCCGCGGCTGGCGCTGATGGCCTCGGGCCTCACCGGCCTCGACGACCGGCGCTCTTCGGGCGTGTCGGTGAGCCGGCACCAGGTCTCCAACGCGCTCGCCGCCACGCACCGCGGGCTCGCCCTGGCCACCGTGGTCACCGCAGCCTCGGCCGCCGCCGGCGGCTGGCTGCTGACCACCGCCGACAAGCCCACCGCGTGGACGGTGACCCTGGCATCGCTCACCGCCGTGGTGCTGCTGTCCCGGGCCCGGGCCTTCCCGCTGGTCGCGGAGGTCGTGGCGCTGTTCGTCGCGGCGGCCGTACTCGTCGTACGGCTCGCGGTGCTGTGGCTGGACCACGCCGGCGGCGCCGGTGCGCTGGCCCTCCTGGCGGCCGCCGCGCTGCTGCCTCTGCTGGTCCTCGCGATCGAACCGCCCGAGCACGTACGGATCCGGCTGCGGCGGCTCGCCGATCTCATCGAGTCCTTCGGGGTGATCGGGCTGTTCCCGCTGGCCGTCGGCGTGTTCGGCATCTACGGGCAGTTGCTCGACAAGTTCTGAGTCTGAGGGACGACGCGACGGCATTTCCGGCAGGAGGCCGACGCAAGGGAGAAGGGCGACATGCCGAGCGGTGAGAACTGGCAGAACGACGTGCTGCGCGACCTGAGGGGTGGCGCGGCGGGTCAGCAGCCCGCGGCGGAGCAGGGCGAACCCGCACCGCGGCCGGACGTGCCCGCGCAGAACCCTCCGCCCCAGCACGCCGAAGCGCAGCCGCCGGGCTACGGCTACCCGCACCAGCAGCAGCCCCAGCCGCCGGGCCACGGCCACCCCCCACAGCAGCCGCAGACACCCGGCTACGGCTATCCCCAGCAACAGCCCGCCCCGGGCTACGGCTACCCCCCTCAGCCGCACCCGGACGGCCAAGCGGCCCAACCGCCCCCGCAGCCGCACCCGGACGGCCAAGCGGCCCAGGCTCCCTACCAGCCGTACGCCGACGGCCACGTGGCCGCCCCCGCCCCCCAGCAGGCCTACCCTCAGCAGCCGTACGCCGAGCAGCCCCCGCAGGCCGCCCCGCAGCCGGTCCGACACCCGGCGGCGCCGCAGCCGAGCCACCAGGGTCCGAGCGCCCAGAGCGCTGCCGCGCGCCGTGCCGCCCCCGACACCCGCCCGGTCGTGGACAAGCGGCTCGCCTCCGTCGGCCTCAAGCCCCGCCACGGCGAACCGTTCTCCGCCCGCGCCCTGCGCGCGGTGCGCCGTACCGTTTCCTCCTCCGCGGCGCGCGAGGTCGCCGAGACCACCGCGACCGCCGAGGTGCTCCAGCGGGCGGTCACCACCGGCCGGCAGATCGCCGTGACCTCCATCCGCGGCGGATCCGGCAAGACCACGATCGCCGCCCTCCTCGGCACCGCCTACGCCCACTACCGCCAGGACCCGGTCCTCCTCGTCGAGGCCGACCCGGCGCTCGGCTCGCTGCCCCTGCGGCTCGGCGCCGAGAGCCTGCGCTGGACCATCGGCGACTTCGCCGCCCTCGTCGAACCGCAGATGTCGCTGCTGGACATCACCGGATACCTCGTCCAGCTCCCGGAGAACGCCTGGCTGCTGCCCGGCAGCCAGGGGCAGGTCGGCGCGATGCTCGACACCAAGGGCTACGAGCGGGTCATGGTGTCGATGCGCCGCTACTTCGGGGTGACCGTCGTCGACTGCGAGACCCTGCCCGCCGAGGTGGCCCGTACCGCGCTGTCCGCCGCCCAGGCCCGGGTGCTCGCCGCGCCCGCGACCATGGAGGGCATCGCCAGCACCCGCTCGGTGCTGGAGTGGATGCGCGGCCTGCCCCGGGACATCACCACCTCGACCGTCGTCGTCCTCACCGAGCAGGCCCCGCACCCCGGCCTCGACCTGGACAAGGCAGCCGAGCAGCTGAAGGCGACCGGGGCGAGTGTCCGAGTCCTGCCGTACGACCGGCATCTCGCGGCCGGCGGCGTCATCCGCACCGAGCTGCTCGCCCGGGCGACCCGGCAGGCCGTCACCCGGCTGGCCGCCGAGGTCTTCGAACTGTCCCAGAAGAGCCGTTGACCCACCTCGAAGGGAACCCACAGAGGGCAGGACGATGAGTACCCGACTGATCCATCGCCCGGCACGGACCACCCGGCCGCCGGCCGCACCCGAGCCGCGCACCATAGAGGCGCCGCCCAACCTGCCCGAGGGCAAGGCGGGTTCCATCGCCACCTCGCTGCTGCCCGTCGCCGGCGTGATGTCCTCCGTCGTGATGATGACGGTCGTACGCAACAGCCAGTTCGCCGGGCTCGGCGCCATCATCCTCGTCGTCACCCTCATCGGCTCCCTCACCCTGGTCTTCTCCCAGCGCGGCAAGGCCCAGCGCACCCGCCGCACCCAGCGCGAGGCCTATCTGGCCTACCTCGAGGACCTGCGCGAGGAACTGTCCAAGGAGGAGCGGGAGCGCGGCGAGACCGCCCAGGTGCTCAACCCGCCGCCGGACGCGCTGTACGACGTCGTCCGCGACCCCGCCCGGCTGTGGGAGCGCCGGCGCGTCGACGGCGACTTCCTGCGGGTGCGGGTCGGCACCGGCGAGATGCCCGTACGGGACCTGAAGGTCGGCCAGCAGGGCTCGTCCGTGCTCACCCCGCCGGACCAGTTCATGCTGAACGAGGCGTCCGCGCTGATGGCCCGCTTCCGCACCGGCACCGACCTCCCGCTCACCGTCCCGCTCGACCGCGTCGGCAACATCAGCGTCATCGGACCCCGCGAGGACACCCTGCGGGTCGCCCGCGCGCTGCTCGTGCAGGCCGCCGCGATGCACGCCCCCGACGACGTGGCGCTCGCGCTCGCCGTCGCAGGCGACCGGATCGCCGACTGGGAATGGGCCAAGTGGCTGCCCCACCTGCTCGACGCGGAGCAGTACGACGGCCCCGTGGCCGCCCGCCGCATCGCGCCCTCCGTGCCCCAGCTGGCCCGGCAGATCGGCCCCGAGCTGCGCCGCCGCGCCTCCTACGCGGCCGAGGTGCGCCGCGGTCTGTCCGGCAAGGACGCCCTCGCCATGAGCTCCCGGCTGCTCGTCGTCGCCGACGCACACGGCGACGACGCCGTCGACCTGCCCCGCCCCGACGACGCGGTCGGCCTGCGGGACATGGGCGTCACCATCCTGCACCTGCTCGACGAACGGGTGCAGGAACCGGGCAGCGTCGGCGTACGCATCACCGTCGACGGCGAGCGGATCGTCATCGAGGACCTGCGGGAGGCCGAGCCCATCGGCGCCCACGGCACCGTCGACGAGATCGGCGTCCCCTTCGCCGAGGGCTTCGCCCGGATGCTCGCGCCGCTGCGGCTGTCCGCCGACTCCATGGCCGCGGACGCCCCGCTCAGCGGCCCGGTCGACTTCGCCGAACTGCTCGGCATCGACGACGTGGCCGACCTCGACCTGGCCCGGCTGTGGGCGCCGCGCGGCGAGCGGGCCTTCCTGCGGGTGCCGATCGGCGTCAGCGACTCCCACGACCCGGTCCTGCTCGACCTGAAGGAGTCCTCCGAGCTGGGCATGGGCCCGCACGGACTGTGCGTCGGCGCCACCGGCTCCGGCAAGTCCGAGCTGCTGCGCACCCTGGTCCTCGCCCTGGTCGCCACCCACCCCCCGGAGGATCTCGCCATGGTCCTCGTCGACTACAAGGGCGGCGCCACCTTCGCCCCCTTCGCGGAACTCCCGCACGTGGCCGGTGTGATCACCAACCTGGAGAACCAGGCCGGCCTGGTCGAGCGCGTGCACGCCTCGCTGGCCGGCGAGGTCAAGCGCCGCCAGCAGGTCCTCAAGGACGCCGGGAACGTCGCCGACATCGGACACTACGCCGCCCTGCGCGCCGAGAAGCGCCCGGACCTCGACCCGCTCCCGCACCTCTTCGTGGTGATCGACGAGTTCGGTGAACTCCTCACCGCCAAGCCGGACTTCATCGACCTGTTCCTGTCCATCGGCCGTATCGGCCGCTCCATCGGCGTGCACCTGCTGCTGTCCAGCCAGCGCATCGAGGGCGGCAAGCTGAAGGGCCTGGACACCTATCTGTCGTACCGGCTCGGCCTGCGCACCTTCTCGGCCGACGAGTCCCGCACGGTCCTGGACACCACCGACGCCTTCCATCTGCCGCCCCTGCCCGGCTTCGGCTACCTCAAGGTCGACACCAGCCACTACGAGCGGTTCAAGGCCGGCTACGTCTCCGGCGCCTACAGCGGCCCGGTGCGCCGCGAGCAGGAGGACACCGGACCGCTCGCCCTGGAGTACGACGCGTACAACACCCTCGGCCAGGACGAGAACTCCGCGCCGCAGGAGCCGCAGATGCGGCGCCGGGAGACCGGGCCGACCGAGATGGGCGTCATGGTCGAGCAGATCGAGAACGCCGGCGCCCGCCCCGTACGCCAGATCTGGCTCCCCCCGCTGCCCGAGGCGATCGCGCTCGACAAGGTCGCGGGACCGCTGGAGGTCGGCGCGCGCGGCATGCAGCTCACCAAGCGGCGCGGGCCGCTCCAGGTGCCGCTGGGCATCCTCGACGACCCCACCAAGCAGTGGCAGGGCCAGTGGTACCTGGACCTCACGGTGGCCGGCGGCCACGCGGCCGTCATCGGCGGACCGCAGTCCGGCAAGACCACCCTGCTGCGCACCCTCGCCCTGTCGCTGGCGCTCACCCACACGCCGCAGGAAGTCGGCGTCTACGGCCTCGACCTGGTCGGCGGCGGCCTCCAGGCGCTGTCCGGCCTGCCGCACGTCGGCGGGGTCGCCGGCCGTGCCGACCGCGAGCGCGCCGCCCGCACCATCGACTCGGTGCGCGGCATGCTCGACCAGCGCGAGGAACTCTTCCGCATCCACAGCATCGACTCGCTGGAGCAGCTGCGCACCCTGCGCGCCGCGGGCCGCCTGCCCGAGCTGGCCTCCACGGAGATCGTGCTGCTGATCGACGGCTTCGGCGCCCTGCGCGACGACTTCGAGGAACTGGACGACGCGGTCGTCGACATCCTCAAGCGCGGCGGCGGCTACGGCATCCACGTCGTCGCGGGCATGCTGCGCTGGAACGACGTGCGCATCGCCACCCAGTCCCAGTTCGGCACCCGGGTCGAGCTGCGCCTGAACGACCCGAGCGAGTCCAGCGTCGAGCGCAAGCTCGCGCAGACCCTCTCGCCCGAGGAGAAGGGCCGCGTCCTGACCGACGGCAAGCTCTTCGCCCAGGTCGCCCTGCCCCGCACGGACGGCATGGCCGACACCGCCGACCTCGGCGCGGTCCTGGAGCGCACCGCGCGGACCGTCCGCGCCACCTGGACCGGCGAGGTCGCCCAGCCCGTCCGGGTGCTGCCGCACGTCCTGGAACCGCACATGCTGCCCGGCCCGGCCGCGGAGCCGCGGCGCATCCCGATCGCCCTGGACCAGACACGGCTGGCGCCGGTCATGCTCGACCTGTTCCACCACGACCAGCACCTGCTGATCATGGGCGACAGCGAGTGCGGCAAGACCAACCTGCTGAGGGTGATCGCCCAGGGCCTGATGGAGCGCTACGGCGAGGACGAGCTCGTCTTCGGCGTCATGGACCCGCGGCGCGGTCTGCGCGGCGCCGTCCCGGAGGAGTACCGGGGCGGCTACGCCTACAACGCCAAGCTGGCCGGCGGTCTCGCGGCGGGCATCGCCACGGAGCTGGACAAGCGGATGCCCGACGAGAGCACGGACGGCTCCGACCTGGAGCCGGGCAGCTTCTCGGGTCCGCGGATCGTGATCCTGGTCGACGACTACGACGTCCTCACCACGGCCGGCCAGCAGCCGCTCGCGCCTTTCGTGCCGTACATCCCCTCGGCGCAGGACATCGGCCTGCACTTCGTCCTCACCCGGCGGGTCGCGGGCGCCTCGCGCGGCCTGTACGAGCCGCTGATGATGGGCCTGCGCGAGTCCGGCGCGGCGTCCTTGGTGATGGCGGGGGACCGCAGCGAGGGCCAGCTCTTCTCCGGTGTGTACGCCTCGCAGCAGCCGCCCGGCCGTGGCGTGCTGGTCCGCAGGGGCGAGCCGAACCGATTGATCCAGACCGTCTACGCGGGGACGAGGTGAACTCATGACGAAGGACGTCGTCGCACTCACCAAGACGATGCCCGATCCGCTGAGCGTGATCGCGGGCCTGCTCTCCGGCGGCCCGGACAAACTGGTCGGCGCCGAGGCGGACGGCGCGCTGGTCCGGCTGCACGACGAGCAGGGCCGCCCCCTGCTCTCGGTCGAAGCTCCCCTGCTCGTGCAGGTCAGGGGAGAGGCACGGCGGCTGCTCGGCGCCGACGAGCCGGAGGTCCCCTACTGGTGGACCGAGGCCCGCGCGACCACCGGGGTGAAGGAGGCCGAGGCGCTCGCCGGCACCTTCGCGGCCCGGATCGCCACGCTGGTCGGCGGCACGGCCTGGCCGCGCGAGGCCGCGACCTCGCTCGCCGTGGTCGACACCGCGGGCATGACCGCCGTACCGGTGCCGGCCGCCGCGCAGCCCGCCGTCGACGTGCTCACCGACAAGGTCGCCGTGGTGATCCAGGACCGCCCGGTGGTCGCGATGACCGCCTGGCTCGCGGACACCTTCCGGGCGGCCGCGAACGCCCGGCTGGGCCTGCAGATCGTCACCCCGGCCGGCACCCGCCTCTCCCCGACGGTCCGCAGCGCGCTCCCCGGCTGGCCCTCGCGCTGGGTGGTGCAGGACGAGAAGTGCGGCTACTACGACGGCCTGTCCGGCGCCGTCCTGCAATGGGCGAACGGCCTCTTCGTCACGGTGGAGTCCCCGCAGGCCACCCCCGAGGACCCGCGCACCCCGGTCGCCGAGACCTTCACCCAGCAGATCGCCGACACCGGCGAACGCCAGCTGGCGGTCTCCTTCCGCTGCGTCCACCCGGCCGACGACCGGCTGGTCCTCGGCGGCGCCCTGGAAGCGGTCTGGCGTGAGATCACCGGCGAGCCGCCGGCCGGCTGGGGCACCGAGGAACCCGCCAACCTGCCCTGGTCGCTCAGGCAGGTCACGGACGTGGCGTTCGAGCGTTCACCGGAGCCGACCTGGCTGGTGGTCGTCGGCGTACCGGAGCGCCCGGCCCTGGCGTCGGTCCGCATCAGCCGTACGACGGCGGGCGTGGAGGAGGACGTCACCATGGCGTTCGGCTACGGCCCCGGCGAGACGGCTCCGACGGACGCGGTGATCCGGGCGGCGGAGGCCCTTGCCACCCGCCATGACCTGCAGTCCATGCTCGTCCAGGTCCGCAGGGCCCGCCGTGACCTCTCGGTCCCGCCGCGCTTCGAGGGCCCGGGAGTGCCGTACGCCTTCGTCCTGGGCGCGGAGGAGGTCCGCACGATGCCGGGCGACCGGGCAAGGAACACCCCGCTGCGAGAGAAGCCCCGCGAACTGGGCCCGCGGACCCGCCCGGCCTTGTACTACCAGCTCCCGGGCGACCCGTCCGACCTGTCGGGCTGGAAGGCGTTCGAGGAACTGATGACCCACTTGAAGGGCGGCCGGGCCTGACGGGCACGGGGCCGTGTCGGCATGCGGCTCCGCGGCGTGGGCGCGAGCGACACAGTCCACCCGCACGGGCCCACCCGCGGTTCCCCCCGCTGCCTAGGCGGACACCTTCTCCCGCTCCTGCGCGGCCCGCACGGGATCCTTCCGGAACGCCCACTCCATCTTCGGCTCCATCACACCCCGGAACACCCGCCGCACCGGCGGCGTGCACAGCAGGGTGACGGTCACGGCGATCCCGACACTCACGGCGATCTCCCCGAGAGGGCCGTGCAGCGCGGGGTGGTCGAACCACCCGCGGTAGTCGGCCCCCTTGAGCAGGAAGCCGTGCAGCAGGTAGCCGTACAGGGTGCCCGCGCCGAGCGCGGTGAACCACATCGTGCGGCCCGGCACCCATGCCAAGAAGCAGGCGGTCAGCAGCAGCGAACATCCGAACAGCGCCAGCTGCATGACCGGCCCGGCCCACCAGGGGGCGCCCAGTTCCTGCGCGGAGTCGCGGTGGTAGAGCCAGGCCGTGTTCATCCGCGGCACCGCCCACCAGGCGAAGGCCAGCGCGAAGGCGAACACCGGCACGGCGGCGATCCGCACCGAACGGCGGCGCACCATCCGGAAGTGCTCCTGGCGCAGGCACAGGCCGAGCACGAAGAACGGCAGGAACTGCAGGACCCGCTGGAGGTCCAGGTCGTCACCGATGTCCGGGCTGACGGAGCCCAGCATGGCGATGCCCAGGGCGACCGGCAGCGGATGCCGGAGGGTCTTCCAGACGGGCGTGGTGAGCCGCCAGACGAACAGCGCGACCAGGAACCACGTCAGGTAGTAGGGGTCGAGGAGACTGATCTCCTGGCTGGGCGTGTGGTCGACGTAGCGCTTGAAGAGCGAGTAGGCGGTCTCGAAGACGACATACGGTACGGCGACCCCGGTGACCAGCCGCTTCAGCTTTCCGGGGCTGCCGTCGAAGCTGCGGGAGAAGAACCCGGAGATGACGATGAAGGCCGGCATGTGGAACGCGTACACCAGCATGTACGCGGCCTGCAGCACCCGGCTGTCGCCCTTGAGCGGCTCCCAGGAGTGGGCCACGGCCACCAGCACGATCGCCAGGTATTTGGCGTTGTCGAAGAACGCGTCGCGCCGTGGGGCGGATCTGTCCTGGGACGGTCGGTGCTGATCGTTCAGGTTCTTCGGCGAGCGCGGGCTTGGAACGAGAGACGAGGTGGCGTGGAACATTTGAGGCAGCCTAGCGCCGCTTGTGCGTATTCGTAAAACGTCCGAGGTCATTACTGGTTATTGCCGGTTGATACGCAGAGCCGTTCCTCACTGCTGCCCCATATGTCGCGATTCATCCCGACTAAAAGGCGCATAACGCCCGTTGTGGGCCTGTAGTTGGCGTACTTGCGGACGCAATTCGAATTACCTGCGCAGGCGTTGTGTGGAGACCGCAATGAGCTTCTTCAATTCCCCTGCGGGGACGTCGTCGAAATGTTGTGCGGCTCGCCCGCGCTCGGACACCCGTCGCGATGATGCGTCACCGGCCGCATGGGGAGGCCCTGTTGGTGGCACGATGGTCTCGGGAGTGCGTACCGACCGAGGGTGTGATCTGTGTGGCCATTTCACTGTCAGTGGTGCTGCTGTTGGCGATCATCCTGGTAGTGCTGATCAGAGGAGGGAGCATCAAGGCGGGCCCCGCCATAGTCGCCATCCTCTTCGGCTTCTTCCTCGCCTCCACCGGCATGGCGCCATCGATCAATCGTTTCCTCAACTCCCTTGCGGACACGATCAATTCGATCAGTTTCTGACCCCGCGGCCGGCCGACTCCCGTGACCGGCGGCGCCCTTCGGCGTCGCCGCGAGAGGGATGCGCCGGTGCGCGCGCTCGCCGTACCTCCGTGCCCCATGACGGACCGCAAAAGGCCCGAGGAGGGGATCACACCCCTCACCCGGGCCTTCGGCGTACAGAGCGGGCGACGGGAATCGAACCCGCGTAGCTAGTTTGGAAGACTAGGGCTCTACCATTGAGCTACGCCCGCACGCGACGCGCCGCAGGTCAGCCGACCGCGGCACTGCAGGCATCGTAGCGGGTCGGCGGCCCCGCCCGCACACCCCTTGCCGGCGCGCGCCCCGTCCGCGCCCCCGTGCTCGGCAAATGCGGCGGTCAGACGGGCTGCGGGCATGTACCCTACGTGTCGCACCAGACGGGGTGTGGCGCAGCTTGGTAGCGCGTCCGCTTTGGGAGCGGAAGGCCGTGGGTTCAAATCCCGCCACCCCGACCACCTGCGCGGTCCATCTGCGCGATCACCTGTGCGATCAGCTGTGTGATCACGTCGCCCACCTGGCCGGTGATCGTCTTTTGGGCGGCTCAGCTGCTGCGGTTACTATGCAAGCTGCGCGCCCGTGTGTCCCGGCCCACTCGGCCTACGAACTCTCCCGGGCGGCTAATCGCCGGACCTGTCAGGTTCCGGCGGACCCCAAGAAGTCAGCCACAAGGAGACCGAACCGTGAAGAGCGCCGTGGAGACCCTGAACCCGACTCGGGTTCGGCTCACTGTCGAGGTGCCCTTCGAGGAGCTCAAGGACAGCCTCGACGCGGCGTACAAGAAGATCAACCAGCAGGTCACGGTGAAGGGCTTCCGCAAGGGCAAGATCCCCGCCCGGGTCATCGACCAGCGGTTCGGCCGCGGTGCGGTCCTGGAGGAGGCGGTCAACGACGCGCTTCCGAAGTTCTACACCGAGGCGGTCAACACCGCCGAGATCGACGTCCTCGGCCAGCCCGAGGTCGACATCACGGAGCTGAAGGACGGCGAGACGCTGAACTTCACCGCCGAGGTCGACGTCCGCCCCGCCCTCGAGCTCCCGGAGGACTTCTCCTCCATCGAGGTCGAGGTCGACGCCGTCGAGGTCACCGACGAGGACATCGAGAAGTCGGTCGAGCAGCTCCGTGAGCGCTTCGCCTCCACCTCCCCGGTCGAGCGCGCCGCCGAGGACGGCGACGTCGTGACCGTGGACCTCGAGGCCAAGGTCGACGGCGAGGTCCTGGAGGACGGCGTCGCCAGCGGCGTCTCCTACACCATCGGCTCCGGCGAGCTGCTCGACGGCATCGACGACGCCGTGAAGGGCCTGGAGGCCGGTGGCGAGGCCACCTTCACCTCCGAGCTCAAGGGCGGCTCCGCGGCCGGCAAGGAGGCCGAGGTCACCGTCAAGGTCACCCAGGTCGCCGCCCGCGAACTGCCCGAGCTGGACGACGAGTTCGCGCAGCTCGCCTCCGAGTTCGACACCCTGGAGGAGCTGAAGGCGGACAGCCGCAAGCGCCTCGAGAACATGAAGCAGTACGACCAGGCCACGCAGGCCCAGGAGCGCGTCCTGGAGAAGCTGCTGGAGCTCGTCGAGGTGCCCGTCCCCGAGAAGCTGCTCGAGGACGAGATCAACACCCGCAAGCACAACCTGGAGCACCACCAGCTCGGCCAGATGGGCCTGACCCTCGACAAGTACCTGGAGATCCAGGGCAAGACCGCCGAGGAGTTCGAGACCGAGACCCGTGAGGCCGCGGTCAAGGGCATCAAGACCCAGTTCGTCCTGGACGAGCTCGTCAAGCGCGAGAAGCTGAACGTGAACCAGGAGGAGCTCACCGAGCACCTCATGCGCCGCGCCGCCTCCTCCGGCATGTCGCCCGACCAGTTCGCCCAGGCGGTCGTCGAGGGCGGCCAGGTTCCGCTCCTCGTCGGCGAGGTCGCCCGCGGCAAGGCCCTGGCCACGGTCGTCGAGTCCGCCACGGTCAAGGACACCAACGGCGAGGTCATCGACCTGGACGACGAGGAAGAGGAGGCCGAGGAGGCCGCCGCCGAGGCCCAGGCCGACACCGAGGGCGAGGGCGACGAGAAGGCCGACGCCTGATCCTCGTACCTCCTCCCACGGAGTGTGCGACGGGCCCCGGAACCCTGTGTTCCGGGGCCCGTTTCCCTGTCCGCGCCGTTACGCGCCGCTACGCCCCCGGCGAACACCCACCTCTCCGGGATTCCCCGAAGGGACCCGCGCGTTAGGGTCCATGAGTACGAGGGCAGGGGAGTCCCCGTTGCCCCCGGCAGTACACGTGAGACGGCCCGGCGCCGTCGTAAGACGAGCAGGTGGAGACGTGACGAATCTGATGCCCTACGCCGCCGGCGAGCCTTCCATCGGTGGTGGCCTCGGCGACCAGGTCTACAACCGGCTGCTCGGCGAGCGGATCATCTTCCTCGGCCAGCCGGTCGACGACGACATCGCGAACAAGATCACCGCACAGTTGCTGCTCCTTGCCGCCGACCCGGACAAGGACATCTACCTGTACATCAACAGCCCCGGCGGTTCGATCACGGCCGGCATGGCGATCTACGACACCATGCAGTTCATCAAGAACGACGTGGTGACCATCGCCATGGGCCTGGCGGCCTCGATGGGCCAGTTCCTGCTCAGCGCGGGAACCCCCGGCAAGCGCTTCGCGCTGCCGAACGCCGAGATCCTGATCCACCAGCCCTCCGCCGGCCTGGCCGGCTCGGCCTCGGACATCAAGATCCACGCCGAGCGGCTGCTGCACACCAAGAAGCGCATGGCCGAGCTCACCGCCCAGCACACCGGCCAGTCGGTCGAGCAGATCACCCGCGACTCGGACCGCGACCGCTGGTTCGACGCCTTCGAGGCCAAGGAGTACGGCCTCATCGACGACGTCATCCCCACGGCCGCGGGCATGCCGGGCGGCGGCGGTACCGGGGCGGCGTAATCCCACACGACGGCAGCAGGGCCATCCGGCCAGGGCCGGCGGACCGCCCGCTCCACCCGGCGACGGCGAGGGCGACGGGGCGGGCTTGGATCCCCGGGAGTTTCGAGGTCCCATGAAGGTCCCGAAGCATTCGGCAGGCGTCCGGAGGTCCCGGGAGCGGTCGGCCCCCGGTCCAGGAGCCCCGGCCCCAGGAGCCCCGGCAGCCACCGAAGCCCCGGAGCGCCGGGAGCCCCGAGGATTCGGGGCCGCGAGGCTCCGCCGAGTCCACCCGGTGCCCCACGGCCCCGCAGGGCAACGCAGCCCCCGCAAGGACCTCCCCGAGGCCCCTGCAGGGTCTACGAGGCCTCAGCAGGGGCCCACGGCCCCCGTGGACGCCACGAGGGCCCCGGTCGGCCCAGGAGGCCTTCGCAGGGCTCAGGAGGCCCCGCGCTCTCCAGGAGGCTCCCCGGTCCACCTCGGGCCACGACGGAGCCCCCAGGGCCGGCCAGGAGGCTCCCCGGGCCGCCGGAAGCGGTCCCGGGCGGCCCCAGGGCCCGCCCAGCCCGCCGTGACCCGTCAGCCGTCAGAGTCCCGCCCGCCCCTTCAGACCACCGCCCCACTCTCTTTCCAGGAGACACCGTGAACGACTTCCCCGGCAGCGGCCCCTACGCCCGCACGGAGGCCGAGTACACCGGCCCCCGCGCCGAGTCCCGCTACGTCATCCCGCGCTTCGTCGAGCGCACCTCCCAGGGCATCCGCGAGTACGACCCGTACGCGAAGCTCTTCGAGGAGCGCGTGATCTTCCTCGGCGTGCAGATCGACGACGCCTCCGCCAACGACGTCATGGCGCAGCTGCTGTGCCTGGAGTCGATGGACCCCGACCGGGACATCTCGGTCTACATCAACAGCCCCGGCGGCTCCTTCACCGCGCTGACGGCGATCTACGACACGATGCAGTTCGTCAAGCCCGACATCCAGACGGTCTGCATGGGCCAGGCGGCCTCCGCTGCCGCGATCCTGCTGGCGGCCGGCACGCCGGGCAAGCGCATGGCGCTGCCGAACGCGCGCGTGCTCATCCACCAGCCGTACAGTGAGACCGGCCGCGGTCAGGTCTCCGACCTGGAGATCGCCGCCAACGAGATCCTCCGGATGCGTGCGCAGCTGGAGGAAATGCTGGCCAAGCACTCGACCACGCCGATCGAGAAGATCCGCGAGGACATCGAGCGCGACAAGATCCTCACGGCCGAGGACGCCCTGTCGTACGGCCTGATCGACCAGATCATCTCCACCCGGAAGATGAACAACGCGACTCTGCGTTGACGCACAGGGCCCTCTCGTCCGTACCCCTTGGCACGGTGTGACACGGTCCACGTGGAAGTGAACCGTGCCAAGGGGGGCCCGAACGGGGGTCCCGGCAAGGTACCGTCGGAATAAGGCAGCACCAGGAGCCGCTGGATTCGAAAGCGTCCAGGCGTCTCCCAGGCGAAGGGGAAGCACACCGTGGCACGCATCGGTGACGGCGGCGATCTGCTCAAGTGCTCGTTCTGCGGCAAGAGCCAGAAGCAGGTCAAGAAGCTCATCGCAGGGCCCGGTGTGTACATCTGCGACGAGTGCATCGATCTCTGCAACGAGATCATCGAGGAAGAGCTCGCGGAGACGAGCGAGGTCCGCTGGGAGGAACTCCCGAAGCCGCGCGAGATCTACGAGTTCCTCGAGGGCTACGTGGTCGGCCAGGAGGCCGCCAAGAAGGCACTGTCGGTCGCGGTGTACAACCACTACAAGCGGGTCCAGGCCGGTGAGAACGGCGGCGGACAGAGCCGCGAGGACGCCATCGAGTTGGCGAAGTCCAACATCCTCCTGCTCGGCCCCACGGGCTCGGGCAAGACCCTCCTCGCACAGACCCTCGCGCGCATGCTGAACGTCCCGTTCGCCATCGCCGACGCCACGGCCCTCACCGAGGCGGGCTACGTGGGCGAGGACGTCGAGAACATCCTGCTCAAGCTGATCCAGGCGGCGGACTACGACGTCAAGAAGGCCGAGACCGGGATCATCTACATCGACGAGATCGACAAGGTCGCCCGGAAGAGCGAAAACCCCTCGATCACGCGTGATGTGAGCGGTGAGGGCGTGCAGCAGGCCCTGCTGAAGATCCTGGAGGGCACCACGGCCTCGGTCCCGCCGCAGGGCGGCCGCAAGCACCCGCACCAGGAGTTCATCCAGATCGACACGACGAACGTCCTGTTCATCGTGGGCGGTGCCTTCTCGGGGCTGGAGAAGATCATCGAGTCCCGGGCCGGCGCCAAGGGCATCGGCTTCGGCGCGACGATCCGCTCCAAGCGCGAGCTGGAGGCCAAGGACCAGTTCGAGGACGTCATGCCCGAGGACCTGGTCAAGTTCGGCATGATCCCCGAGTTCATCGGCCGCCTGCCCGTCATCACGAGCGTCCACAACCTGGACCGCGAAGCGCTCCTGCAGATCCTGGTCGAGCCGCGCAACGCCCTGGTCAAGCAGTACCAGCGCCTCTTCGAACTCGACGGCGTGGAGCTGGACTTCGAGCGCGAGGCCCTGGAGGCCATCGCCGACCAGGCCATCCTCCGCCAGACCGGCGCCCGCGGCCTGCGCGCCATCATGGAGGAGGTCCTGATGTCGGTGATGTACGAGGTCCCGTCCCGCAAGGACGTGGCCCGCGTCGTCATCACCGCCGACGTCGTCCACTCCAACGTCAACCCGACCCTCATCCCGCGCGAGGCGCGCGGCGGCCGGGGCCCGGGCGAGCAGAAGACGGCGTAACCGAAGCGCGGAACAGTGAAGGGGCCCCGGTCCACCGACCGGGGCCCCTTCACGCCGTGCGGGTCCTACGCCTTGACGCGTGCGTCCTTGCGCACATCGGCCGCGATCTTCGCCGACTCGTCCAGCGAGTACTCCTTGGCGCCCGCGGTGGGCTCGACCACGCCCATGGTGCTGTAGTCCGCCCAGATGCACATGTAGGTCTTCTGCGTCTTGCGGGTGACCGCGTTCTCGGTCTCCGCCTGCTGGCACTTCATCACCGCGCCGTCGAGACCGTCGGGCGTGACGCTCTCGGCGTCGCCGATCAGCTTGACGTCGTCGTCGGACCCCGCCTTCATCTGGGCGATGGTGGTGTCGAGCGCCTTCTGGGGGTCCGCCACCTTGCCGTAGACGCCGAAGAACGTGACGCTCTCGGCGGTCTGGGCCTTGGCCAGCGCGTCCGGGTCACCGCTGTCGAGGGAGGTCAGGTCCACGGTCGAGTAGAGGGCGCCGATCGAGGTGGCGTCCGTGACACCGGCCTTCGCGAGGTCCTTCGCGTCGCTGGAGCTCGCCTCCTCCTCGGCCGAGTCGCCCATGCGCTTGTACTTGTCGGACAGCAGGGAGGACGGCGCGGTCAGCTTGTGCGGGCCGTCGTCCTCGAGGCCTCCGGTGCCGCCGCCCGAGCCGAGGACGAAGAAGGCGCCCACGCCGATGGCCACGACCACCGCGACCGCGCCGATGATGATGCCGGCCTTCTTCTTGCCGCCGCCCGACGCCGGAGGCTGCGGGGCGCCGTAGGGGGCCTGACCGTAAGGCGGCTGCTGGCCGCCGTAGGCCACGGTCGGCGGCTGCTGGCCGTACCCGGGCTGCTGGCCGTAGGGGTTGGCCTGCGGGGCGCCCTGCGGGGACTGCGCCGGGTAGCCGTACCCGGGCTGCGGGGCCGGGGGCTGCTGAGGGTAGCCGTAGCCGGGCTGGGGTGCCTGCGGCGGCTGGCCGTACGGGCCGGGCTGGCCGGCGTACGGACCGGGCTGCTGGGGCTGCCCGCCGTACGGGCCCGGCTGGTTGTGACTCATTCTGGGTTCCCCTCCAGATGCTTATGTGATTTTCACATCCTGGCTCAAACCCGGTACCTGTCAGACGGCGGGGCCCCGACCGTTACAAGGCAAACACGTTTCGGGACGGCGCCGTGACACCCCTAAACTGGCTCCGTGACCGAGAACGCTCAGCAGCAGCCACCAGCGCCCAACACCGAACTGCCGACCCAGTACGCGCCGGCCGACGTAGAGGGGCCGCTGTACGAGCGCTGGGTAGAGCGGGGTTACTTCGAGGCGGACGAGAAGAGCGACAAGCCGCCGTACACCATCGTCATCCCGCCGCCGAACGTCACGGGCAGCCTGCACCTCGGGCACGCCTTCGAGCACACGCTCATCGACGCCCTGACCCGCCGCAAGCGCATGCAGGGCCACGAGGCGCTGTGGCAGCCCGGCATGGACCACGCCGGCATCGCCACGCAGAACGTCGTCGAGCGCGAGCTGGGCAAGGAGGGCAAGTCCCGCCACGACCTGGGCCGTGAGGCGTTCGTCGAGCGGGTCTGGCAGTGGAAGGGCGAGTCCGGCGGCCAGATCAGCGGCCAGATGCGCCGCCTCGGCGACGGCGTCGCCTGGTCCCGCGAGCGCTTCACCATGGACGAGGGTCTCTCCCAGGCCGTCCAGACCATCTTCAAGCGGCTGTACGACGACGAGCTGATCTACCGCGCCGAGCGCATCATCAACTGGTGCCCGCGCTGTCTGACCGCCATCTCCGACATCGAGGTCGAGTACCAGGACGACGACGGCGAGCTCGTCTCCATGAAGTACGGCGAGGGGGACGACACCATCGTCGTGGCCACCACCCGCGCCGAGACGATGCTCGGCGACACGGCCGTCGCCGTCCACCCCGACGACGAGCGCTACAAGCACCTGGTCGGCAAGGAGATCCGCCTCCCGCTGACCGACCGCTTCATCCCGGTCGTCGCCGACACCCACGTCGACCCGGAGTTCGGCACCGGCGCCGTCAAGGTGACCCCGGCCCACGACCCGAACGACTTCGAGATCGGCCAGCGCCACAACCTGCCGTCCCTCACCATCATGGACGAGCACGCCGTCATCACCGCCCACGGCCCCTTCCAGGGCCTGGACCGCCTCGAGGCCCGCTCCGCCATCGTCGCCGCGCTGCGCGCCGAGGGCCGGATCGTCGCCGAGAAGCGGCCGTACGTCCACTCCGTCGGCCACTGCTCGCGCTGCAAGACCACCATCGAGCCGCGCCTGTCCATGCAGTGGTGGGTCAAGGTCGGCCCGCTCGCGAAGGCGGCCGGTGATGCCGTCCGCGACGGCCGCGTCAAGATCCACCCGCAGGAGATGGAGAAGCGGTACTTCGACTGGGTCGACAACCTCCACGACTGGTGCATCTCGCGGCAGTTGTGGTGGGGCCACCGCATCCCGGTCTGGTACGGCCCGAACGGAGAGACGGTCTGTGTCGGCCCCGACGAGGAGCCGCCCGGCACCGAGGCCGAGGGCTGGCGTCAGGACACCGACGTCCTCGACACCTGGTTCTCCTCCGGCCTGTGGCCGTTCTCCACGCTCGGCTGGCCCGAACAGACCGAGTCGCTCGCGAAGTTCTACCCGAACTCCGTCCTGGTCACCGGCTACGACATCCTCTTCTTCTGGGTCGCCCGGATGATGATGTTCGGCCTGTACGCGATGGACGGCACCCCGCCGTTCCACACCATCGCCCTGCACGGCATGGTCCGCGACCAGTTCGGCAAGAAGATGTCGAAGTCCTTCGGCAACGCGGTCAACCCGCTGGACTGGATGGACAAGTACGGCAGCGACGCCCTGCGCTTCACGCTCGCCCGGGGCGCCAACCCGGGCGTCGACGTCCCGATCGGCGAGGACTGGGTCCAGGGCTCCCGCAACTTCGCCAACAAGATCTGGAACGCGACCCGCTTCGCGCTGATGAACGGCGCGACGGTGGACGGCCCGCTGCCGGACGCGTCCGCGATGTCGGCGACCGACCGCTGGATCCTCTCCCGCCTCAACTCCGTCGTCGCCGAAGTCGACGCGTTCTACGAGGACTTCCAGTTCGCGAAGCTCTCCGACGCGCTGTTCCACTTCGCCTGGGACGAGGTCTTCGACTGGTACGTCGAGCTGTCCAAGACGACGTTCCAGGCCGGCGGCGAGGCGGCCGAGGTCTCGAAGCGGGTCCTCGGCGAGGTCCTCGACGTCACCCTCAAGCTGCTGCACCCGGTGGTCCCGTTCGTCACGGAGACCCTCTGGACCACGCTGACCGGCGGCGAGTCCCTCGTCATCGCCGAGTGGCCGACCGACAGCGGCTTCCGGGACGCGGCGGCCGAGAAGGAGATCGAGAGCCTCCAGTCGGTCATCACCGAGGTCCGCCGGTTCCGCGCCGACCAGGGGCTGCAGCCCGGACAGCGCGTCCCGGCCCGCCTCACGCTGGACGGCACGCCGTTCGCGGCCCACGAGGCGGCCGTCCGCCAGCTCCTGCGCCTCCAGCCGGAGGGCGAGGGCTTCTCGGCGACGGCCACCCTCCCGGTCGCCGGCGCCACGGTCGCACTGGACCTCTCCGGCACGATCGACGTCGCGGCCGAGCGCAAGCGCCTCGCGAAGGACCTGGCCGCCGCCGAGAAGGAGAAGGCCCAGGCCAACGCCAAGCTCGGCAACGAGGCCTTCCTGGGGAAGGCCCCGGACAACGTCGTGGAGAAGATCCGCACCCGCCTCGCCAAGGCGGACGAGGACATCGCCCGAATCGAGGCCCAGCTGGAGCGTCTGCCCCAGGCGTAGGGGTGCGGCGTGCCGACGCAACCGAAGGTCCCCGGAACATGCAGCTCCGGGGGCCTTCGCCCACTTCTGTCGGTCCGCCTCCGTAGACTGGCCCCGTGAGCGACAGCGACCCCTTCGACGAGATCATCGAGGCCGAAACCGACCGAGACCCCGATCTCGCGGTCATCGAGGCAGGCAGCCGTACCCTGCGCACCCAGGGCGGGCAGCCCACCGCGGACGTGCCCACGCGCCCCGAGGACCCCGAGCTCGACCGGGCCCTGCGCGAGGTCGAGGCGGAGCTGGCCACCCGCTGGGGCGAGACCAAGCTGGAGCCGTCGGTCAGCCGGATCTCCGCGCTGATGGACATCCTCGGCGAGCCGCAGCGGTCGTACCCCTCGATCCACATCACGGGGACGAACGGCAAGACCTCCACGGCCCGCATGATCGAGGCCCTGCTCGGCGCCTTCGAACTGCGCACCGGCCGGTACACGAGCCCCCACGTGCAGTCCGTCACCGAGCGGATCAGCCTGGACGGCGCGCCCATCTCGGCCGAGCGGTTCATCGAGACGTACCAGGACATCAAGCCGTACGTCGAGATGGTGGACGCGCAGCAGGAGTTCCGGCTGTCCTTCTTCGAGGTGCTGACCGGCATGGCGTACGCGGCCTTCGCGGACGCGCCGGTCGACGTGGCCGTCGTGGAGGTCGGCATGGGCGGCTCCTGGGACGCCACCAATGTCATCGACGGTGACGTCGCCGTCGTCACGCCCATCGACCTCGACCACACCGACCGGCTGGGGGAGACGCCGGCCGAGATCGCGGGGGAGAAGGGCGGCATCATCAAGCAGGACGCGACGGTGATCCTGGCCCAGCAGCCGGTCGACGCCGCCCAGGTGCTGCTGAAGAAGGCCGTCGAGGTCGACGCGACGGTGGCCCGGGAGGGCCTGGAGTTCGGGGTCGTCGCACGTCAGGTCGCCGTCGGCGGCCAACTGGTCACCCTGCGCGGACTCGGCGGCGAGTACCCCGAGGTGTACCTTCCGCTGCACGGCGCCCACCAGGCGCACAACGCGGCCGTCGCGCTCGCCGCCGTCGAGGCGTTCTTCGGCGTCGGCTCCCAGCGGCCCGAGCCGCTCGACGTCGACACGGTCCGCAAGGCCTTCGCGGCCGTGTCCTCGCCGGGCCGCCTCGAAGTCGTACGGCGCTCCCCGACCATCGTGCTCGACGCCGCCCACAACCCCGCCGGGGCGCGGGTGACCGCCGAGGCGGTCGGCGAGGCGTTCGACTTCAGCCGGCTCATCGGGGTCGTCGGGGCCAGCGGCGACAAGAACGTCCGGGGCCTCCTCGAGGCCTTCGAGCCGATCTTCGCGGAGGTCGTCGTCACCCAGAACACCAGCCACCGCGCGATGGACGCCGACGAGCTGGCCGCGATCGCCGTCGAGGTGTTCGGCGACGAGCGGGTCCAGGTCGAGCCGCGGCTGCCCGACGCCCTGGAGGCGGCGATCACGCTCGCCGAGGAGGAGGGCGAGTTCGCCGGCGGCGGCGTCCTGGTCACCGGTTCCGTCATCACGGTCGGCGAGGCCCGACTGCTCCTGGGGAAGGGCTGAGTCCCGAAGCCATGCGTACGCTCTGTTCCTCGACCCTGATCGGCGAGTTCTTCGTCATCGGCTTCGCCGGTCTGGTCGCCATGAAGGACCCCGACCTGGCCACGACCACGGTGTGGACGGTGTGCGGTGTCGCGATGTTCCTCAGCGTCCTGCTGTGCGGGGTGGTCACCCGGCCCGGCGGGGTCGCCCTCGGCTGGGCGCTGCAGATCGCGCTGGTCGCGTCCGGCTTCTTCGTGCCGATGATGTTCTTCCTGGGGGTGCTGTTCGGGGCCCTGTGGTGGGCGTCGGTGCACTATGGCAAGAAGGTCGACGAGGCCAGGGCGCGCTTCGCCGCGGCTACTGCTGACGCTGCGTAACAGGCGCACGGACACGCCCTGTAATCTCGTCCCACCGCACCCCGGCAGTAGTGCACATCAGCAGTCGTAAGGAGCCCCTCGTGAGCCAGCGCACCCTCGTCCTCCTCAAGCCCGACGCCGTCCGTCGTGGCCTGACCGGCGAGATCATCAGCCGTATCGAGCGCAAGGCCGGCTGGCAGATCACCGCGCTGGAGCTGCGCACCCTGGACCAGGACACGCTGGAGCAGCACTACGGCGAGCACAAGGGCAAGCCCTTCTACGAGCCGCTGGTGGAGTTCATGGCGTCAGGTCCGGTCGTCGCGCTCATCGTCGAGGGCGAGCGGGTCATCGAGGGCCTGCGCGCGCTCGCCGGCCCGACCGACCCGATCGCCGCAGCGCCCGGCTCCATCCGCGGCGACTACGGCGTCATCGTCCGCGAGAACCTGATCCACGCCTCCGACTCCGAGGAGTCCGCCGAGCGCGAGGTCAAGATCTTCTTCCCCGGTCGGGCGTAACCCCCGCGCGACGGCTGAAACGGGCGATCGAGGGAACGAGGTTCCCCGAACGCCCGTCTCCAGAAGCGAACCCACACAGCATCTGCTGACAATGGCCAGGACCCTTCCGCAGTGTTCGTGAAGGCGCGTCTACGATGGAAGCCTTCACGTCACAGCACCCACCACGCCCTACCTGAAAAGCCCTCAAAAGCTCATGGGAAGGCCAGTCGAATCCTGATGGGGAACTCAATGTCGTTCATCGGCCGTGACATGGCTGTCGACCTCGGGACCGCCAACACGCTGGTGTACGTCAGGGGTCGCGGGATCGTACTCAACGAGCCGTCCGTCGTCGCGATCAACACCAACACCGGTGGCATCCTCGCGGTCGGCGCCGAAGCGAAGAAGATGATCGGGCGGACCCCCGGCAACATCGTTGCCGTGCGGCCGCTGAAGGACGGCGTGATCGCCGACTTCGAGATCACCGAGCGGATGCTCCGCTACTTCATCCTGAAGATCCACAAGCGGCGGTATCTGGCTCGTCCGCGCGTCGTCGTCTGTGTGCCCTCGGGCATCACGGGCGTCGAGCGCCGTGCCGTCATCGAGGCGTCGACCCAGGCCGGCGCCCGGCAGGTGCACATCATCGAGGAGCCCATGGCCGCTGCCATCGGGTCCGGCCTGCCGGTCCACGAGGCCACGGGCAACATGGTGGTGGACATCGGCGGCGGCACCACGGAGGTCGCGGTCATCTCGCTCGGCGGCATCGTCACCGCCCAGTCCATCCGTGTCGCGGGCGACGAACTGGACAACGCGATCATCCAGCACATCAAGAAGGAGTACAGCCTCCTTCTGGGTGAGCGGACCGCCGAACAGATCAAGATCACGATCGGTTCCGCGTACGACCTCGACGACGACCAGCACACCGAAATCCGTGGCCGGGACCTCGTCTCCGGGCTGCCCAAGACCGTGGTCATCTCGGCCGCCGAGGTGCGCAAGGCGATCGAGGAGCCGGTCAACGCGATCGTCGACGCCGTCAAGACCACCCTGGACAAGTGTCCGCCGGAGCTGTCCGGCGACATCATGGACCGCGGAATCGTTCTGACCGGCGGCGGCGCGCTGCTGCGCGGTCTGGACGAGCGGCTTCGCCGGGAGACCGGTATGCCGATCCACATCGCCGAGGACCCGCTCGACAGCGTGGCGCTCGGCTCCGGCAAGTGTGTCGAGGAGTTCGAGGCGCTCCAGCAGGTCCTGGACGCCGCGCCCCGCAGATGACGTAACGCTTCGGTCCCGCCGTACGAGATGATCTCCTCTCGTACGGCGGATCGTTGATATTCAGGCATAAGCTCCCACAAAGCGCCCTTGGTCATCTTGGCCCGGGGCTACCCGAATTCCTGTGTAGTGATTTCTCTGACGAGGAAGGGCACGGCCGCCGCACGTGAGGGACACACGAGAGAGCCGGCTGCTCCTGGTGCTGCTGATCGCCGTCGCGTTCGCGCTGATCACGGTGGACATCCGCGGTGGCGAGGACTCCCCGGTCGACGGTGCCCGGCAGGCCGCGGCCGCGGTCTTCGGTCCGATCGAGGACGGCGTGTCGTCGGCGGTGAACCCCGTCGGCAACGCCGTCTCGGCGGTACGCGACTCCGGTGAGCGCCACGACCGGCTGGCGCAGCTGGAGAAGGAGAACGCGGCCCTCAAGGCGAAGCTGGGCAGCGACGACCGCAACCGCAGCCGCCTGGCCCAGCTCGACAAGATGCTCAAGATCGCGGGCGCGGGCCAGTACGGCATCAAGGGCGCGGAGGTCGTCGCGATAGGAGCGGCCCAGGGCTTCTCCTGGACGATCACCATCGACATCGGGGCCAACGACGGCGTCAAGCGCGACATGACCGTCCTGAACGGCGACGGGCTCGTCGGGCGGGTCACCACCGTCGGCCCGAACACCGCGACGGTGCTCCTCGCCAACGACCCCGACTTCACCGTCGGCACCCGGATGGAGGGCAACGACGAGCTGGGCTTCGCCTCCGGGCAGGGCGACAGCCCGCTGCGCGTCGAACTCCTCAACGGCAAGGCGGACGTGAAGAAGGGCGACCGGCTGGTCACCTTCGGCTCGCAGGCCGACAAGCCCTTCGTGCCCGGCGTGCCGGTCGGCGTGGTCGCGCGCGTCGACCCCTCCGGCGGCGACCTCACCCGCACCCTCTACGTCACGCCGTACGTCAGCTTCACCAAGCTCGACGTCGTCGGCGTGGTCGTCGAGGCCCCGAAGAAGGACCCGCGCGACACCGTGCTCCCGGCCAAGCCCAAGCCGGTCCCGACCCCGACGGTCACCGTCACGGTGACCCCGAACGCCGACGGCCAGCAGCAAGAGCAGCAGTAGGAGCTGACAACCCCCATGCGCGTCAACCGGATCCTGCTCTCCGTCCCGCTGGTCGTGGTCGCCCTGGTGATCCAGGTCAGCGTCCTCGCCCGGCTCCACCTCCCGGGCGCCGTCCCCGACCTCCTGCTGCTCACCGTCCTGGGCCTCGCCCTGGTCTACGGCCATGTCGGCGGCGCCCTCATCGGTTTCGGCGCCGGGCTCCTCGCCGACCTCGCCCCGCCCGCCGACCACGCGGCCGGGCGCTACGCCCTCGTGCTCTGTGTGATCGGCTATCTCGCCGGGCTCGTCAAGCCGGAGACCGGGCAGATCAAGTCGGCCACCGGTCCGATGGTCGTGGTGGTCGCCGCGGCCGTCGGCTCCACTCTGCTGTACGCGGGCGTGGGCGCCCTCGTCGGCGACACCGCCGCCCGGCACGTCGGCCTGACCGGGCTGCTCTTCTCGGCCGCCCTGTACGACCTGCTGCTGGCCCCGTTCGTCGTCCCCGGGATCATGTTCCTGGCCCGGCGCGCCGAGAACGACCCGCTGGCGGAGACCGGTTCCGCGGCCACCACCTCGGACATCTCCTCCGGCTGGCTCTCCTCCGGGACGGGCCTCAGGATCGGCGGGCAGCGCGGCGGCCTGAAGCTGAAGGCGGCCAAGGCGCGGGCGACCCGGGCCGGGCGCATCAAGGGAGTCAAGCGGCTGTGAGAGCGGGCGAGTTCACCCGAACGGGTAAGTCCCGGCGGAACCCGGCCTCACAGGCTGATCGTTCATCATTCGTACGCACGCACAGCCGCGCACACTCGTTCGCGCACTGAGAGGGGGAGGCAGCCGCAGTGACCAACATCCCCGAGACCGGTCGGACCCCACGGGTCCAGATCCGGCTCGTCGTGATCCAGATCCTCGTCCTCTCCCTCCTCGGCACCCTCGGCGGGCGCCTGTGGTACCTCCAGATCCGCGAGGGCGCGGAGTACGCCAAGGAGGCCTCCGGCAACCACGTCCAGCAGGTCGTCGAACCCGCCGTGCGCGGTTCGATCCTGGACGCGCGCGGAGTGCCCCTCGCCGACAACGAGACACGGCTCGTGGTCTCCGCCTCCCGCACCGAGCTGCTGAAGCAGAAGGACGACGGCAAGGCCGTCCTGACCAAGCTCGCGGGCGTCCTCGGCATGGAGCCCGAGGAGGTCAGGCAGAAGGTCCGGCTGTGCGACGCCAAGACGCCTCAGCCCTGTTGGAACGGCTCGCCGTACCAGCCGATCCCGATCACCGACGAGGCCACCGCCAAGCAGGCCCTGCAGATCCGGGAGCGCGCCGAGGACTTCCCCGGCATCACCGCCGAGCCGGAGGCCGTGCGCCGCTATCCCGCGCCGGGCAAGTCCAACACCGCCCAGGTCCTCGGCTATCTCTCGCCGGTCACCGACGAGGAGATCACCAAGGCGCAGGACACCGACTCGCCCTACCTGCGCTCCGACATGGTCGGTCGCAGCGGCCTGGAGCGGCAGTACGACAAGGAGCTGCGCGGTAAGGCCGGCGTCACCCGCTACGAGGTCGACAACCTCGGCCGGGTCATCGGCCAGGCCGAGGCGGACGCGGCGCAGCCCGGCTCCAACCTCGTCACCAGCATCGACTCCCGCGTCCAGCGGGTCGCGGAGTACGAGCTGACCCAGGCGATGAAGATCGCCCGCCAGCAGTTCGACAAGATCACCGGCGAGAACTACAAGGCCGACTCCGGCGCCGTCGTCGTGATGGAGGCCAAGACCGGCCGGATCGTCGCCATGGCGTCCGCCCCGACCTACGACCCGAACGTCTGGGTCGGCGGCATCTCCGCCAAGGACTACAAGAAGCTCACCGGCAAGAAGTCCGACTACCCGCTGCTGAACCGGGCCATACAGGGTCAGTCCGCGCCCGGCTCGACGTTCAAGGTGGTCTCCACGGCCGCCGCGGTCGAGGCGGGTTACGTGTGGGACGGCGGCTACCCGTGCACCAGTTCGTACTCGGTGGGCGGCCAGGTCTTCAAGAACTTCGAGGGCGAGAACTTCGGCCCCATCTCGCTCGGCCGGGCGCTCGAGGTCTCCTGCGACACCGTCTTCTACGGCCTCGCCGACAGGGAGTGGAAGAAGGACGGCGGCATCAACCCGAAGAAGGGCCAGCCCAAGGACTACTTCTACAAGGCCGCCCACCAGTTCGGCCTCGGCAAGACCACCGGCATCGACCTCCCGAACGAGGTCACCGGCCGCGTCCCGGACCGCCAGTGGAAGGAGGCCTACTGGAAGGCCAACAAGGACGCCTGGTGCAAGTCCGGTAAGAAGGACGGCAGTTACGTCGAGAAGATCGCGTACGAGAACTGCCTCGAAGGCAACAAGATGCGCGAGGGCGACTCGATCAACTACTCCATCGGCCAGGGCGACACCCTCGTCACGCCGATCCAGGAGGCCGTGATCTACGGCGCCCTCGCCAACGGCGGCACCATGTACCAGCCGACCATCGGCAAGGCGATCCTCAGCGCCGACGGCAAGACCGTCCAGGAGATCAAGCCCAAGTCCACGGGCAGGCTGCCGATCAACAAGGCGACGCTCAAAGGCATGGACGCGGCCCTGGAGGGTGTGGTCACCCGCGGTACCGCCGCGTGGAAGTTCGGCGGCTGGCCGCAGGACAAGATCCCGCTGCACGCCAAGACCGGTACCGCCGAGGTCTACGGCAAGCAGACCACGTCCTGGCTGGCCACCTACAGCAAGGACTACACGGTCATCATGACCATCGCCCAGGCCGGTACCGGTTCGGGCGCCTCCGGTGAGGCCGTGCGCCACATCTACAACGCGCTCTACGGCGTCTCCGAGAACGGCTCGATCGACAAGAAGAACGCACTGCTGCCCACCCCCCAGAAGGGCCTGCCGACCATCCAGTCGGACGGCACGATCAAGTCCCCGAAGATCGCCAAGGACCCGGCCAAGGAGCAGCGCGCCAGCCAGCAGGGCGCACCCGAGCCCGACGGGTCGCAGCCGGCGGGGACCACCCAGCAGAACACGACCAACCAGAACACCCGCAGGCGACGCAGAAGAGCCGGATGCCGGGGAGCGGGACGCCGTGGGACAGGAAGCCGGAGGTCGCTCGCATGACCGGCGTGAACAGCTTCTCCGTCTCCGGGTACGGGCCCGAGCGGGCCGGATGGACGCGGGTCTTCGCCCGTGACTCGCTGGCCCGAAGGCTGGACTGGCCGATACTGCTCTCGGCCGTCGCCCTCTCCCTCATCGGCTCGGTGCTGGTCTACTCCGCGACCCGCAACCGCACCGAGATCAACCAGGGCGACCCCTACTACTTCCTGATCCGCCATCTGATGAACACCGGCATCGGGCTGGCCCTGATGATCGGCACGATCTGGCTCGGCCACCGCACCCTGCGCAACGCGGTGCCGGTGCTCTACGGCCTCTCGCTCATGGGCATCCTCGCGGTACTGACCCCGCTGGGCTCGACGGTCAACGGCGCGCACTCCTGGATCGTTCTCGGCGGCGGTTTCTCGCTCCAGCCCTCGGAGTTCGTGAAGATCACGATCATCCTGGGCATGGCGATGCTGCTCGCGGCGCGGGTCGACGCGGGCGACAGGACGTACCCGGACCACCGCACGGTCGTCCAGGCGCTCGGTCTCGCCGCCGTCCCGATGCTGATCGTGATGCTCATGCCCGACCTCGGGTCGGTCATGGTGATGGTGATGATCGTGCTGGGCGTGCTGCTGGCCTCCGGTGCCTCCAACCGCTGGGTCTTCGGGCTGATCGGCGCGGGCGCGGCCGGCGCGGTCGCCGTCTGGCAGCTGCACATCCTGGACGAGTACCAGATCGCCCGCTTCGCCGCCTTCGCCAACCCCAGCCTCGACCCGGCCGGCGTCGGCTACAACACCAACCAGGCGCGGATCGCGATCGGTTCGGGCGGGCTGACGGGCTCGGGCCTGTTCCACGGCTCGCAGACGACGGGGCAGTTCGTCCCGGAACAGCAGACGGACTTCGTCTTCACCGTCGCCGGCGAGGAGTTGGGCTTCGTCGGCGCGGGCCTGATCATCCTGCTGCTGGGCGTGGTCCTGTGGCGCGCCTGCCGGATCGCCCGCGAGACCACCGAGCTGTACGGCACGATCGTCGCGGCCGGCATCGTGGCGTGGTTCGCCTTCCAGTCCTTCGAGAACATCGGCATGACCCTCGGCATCATGCCGGTGACCGGCCTGCCGCTGCCCTTCGTGTCGTACGGCGGAACGTCGATGTTCGCGGTGTGGGTGGCGGTGGGGTTGCTGCAGTCCATCAGGGTGCAACGGCCCATGTCGGCGTAGCACTGCCGTGCAGGCCCGACTGGCACTAGATTCATTTCATGGCGGAGACGAAACGCGAGATCGAGCGCAAGTACGAATCCGACGAGAGCGGGCTGCCCGATCTGACGGGCGTCGCCGGGGTCGCGGGCGTGCTCGACAAAGGCACCGCGGAGCTGGACGCGACCTACTACGACACGTCCGACCTACGCCTGGCCTCGGCTGCGATCACCCTGCGCCGCCGCACCGGCGGCTCCGACGCCGGCTGGCATCTGAAACTGCCGGTCGGCCCGGGCGTCCGGGACGAGATCCGGGCGCCGCTCTCCGACACCGTCCCCGACGAACTCGCCGGACTCGTCCGCGCCCGGGTCCGCGAGGGCCAGCTGGTGCCGGTGGTCCGGCTGCGTTCCGCCCGGGATGTGCGGGACCTGGTCGACGCAGGCGGTCGGCTCCTGGCCGAGGCCAGCGTGGACACCGTACGGGCGGAGCGGCTGTTCGGCGGGGAGGGCGGCGCCCAGTGGACCGAGATCGAGGTGGAACTGGCCGACGGCGGTGACCCGGCCTTCCTCGACAAGGTGGAGAAACGACTGCGCAAGACGGGCGTACGGCCGTCGAAGTCCGCGTCGAAGCTGGCACGGGCGCTCGCGGAGACGAAGGGCGGGCAGCCGCGGCCGAAGGACACGGGCCCGGGAAAGCCCCTCACCGCGGGGGACCACCTGCTGGCGTACGTACGCGCCCAGCGGGACGCGATCGTCGAGCTGGACCCGGCCGTGCGCCAGGACGCCGAGGAGTCCGTGCACGACATGCGGGTCGCCACCCGCCGGCTGCGCAGCACGTTCCGCTCCTTCCGCGCGATCCTCGACCGGGAGGTCACCGACCCGATCGGCGCCGAGCTGAAGTGGCTCGCCGGAGAGCTGGGAGTGGGCCGCGACCACGAGGTGCTCGCCGAGCGGCTGGGCGCAGCCCTCGACGACCTGCCCGCCACCCTGGTCTCCGGCCCGGTCCACGAGCGGCTGCAGGCCTGGGCGAAGGCAGGGGGGCACGGCTCGCGCCGACGGCTGCTCGGCGTCCTGGACTCCCGGCGCTATCTGGCCCTGCTCGACACCCTGGACGCCGTGGTCGCCGACCCGCCGCTGCGCAAGGCGGCCGCCAAGAAGCCGGAGAAGGTGCTCGCCAAGGCCGTACGCAAGGACTTCGGGAAGGTGTCCGTGCTGGTCGAGGAGGCCATGGAGCAGCCGCCCGGCACCGACCGAGACCTCGCCCTGCACGAGGCCCGCAAGAAGGCCAAGCGGACCCGGTACGCGGCGGAGGCGGCCGGTCCGGCCCTCGGTGGCCCGGCGAAGGACCTGGTCAAGTCCATGAAGTCGCTCCAGAGCCTGCTCGGCGACCACCAGGACAGCGTCATGGTCCGCACCACCCTGCGCGAGCTGTCCGCCGTGGCGCACGCGGCGGGCGAGAGCGCCTTCACGTACGGAGTGCTGTACGCCCGTGAGGAGCGGCGCGCGGAGCGGGTCGAGGAAGCGGTGCCGGGGGAGTGGAAGAAGACGAGCGGCTCGATGGACGTTTGAGAACCGGATCATCGCGGGCGGGGGAGTCCTTCGGGCGCGTTAGGCTTGATGGTCACCCTCCCCCTGCCTTCGGCCGGGGGTACCCCAGTCAGCTCACGAAGGTAACCCCGCGATGTCTGTCGAGTCGGTCTTCCCACAGCTCGAAGCCTTGCTCCCGCACGTGCAGAAGCCGATCCAGTACGTCGGAGGCGAGCTCAACTCCACGGTCAAGCCCTGGGAGTCCTGCGACGTCCGCTGGGCGCTCATGTACCCGGACGCGTACGAGGTCGGTCTGCCCAACCAGGGCGTCATGATCCTCTACGAGGTGCTGAACGAGCAGGACGGCGTCCTCGCCGAGCGCACCTACAGCGTGTGGCCGGACCTGGAGGCGCTGATGCGGGAGCACGGAGTCCCGCAGTTCACGGTCGACAGCCACCGCCCGGTGAAGGCGTTCGACGTGTTCGGCCTGTCCTTCTCCACCGAGCTCGGCTACACCAACATGCTGACGGCCCTGGACCTGGCCGGCATCCCGCTGGAGTCCAAGGACCGCACGATCGACGACCCGATCGTCCTCGCGGGCGGTCACGCGGCCTTCAACCCCGAGCCGATCGCCGACTTCATCGACGCCGCCGTCATCGGCGACGGCGAGCAGGCCGTGCTCGACATGACGCGGATCATCAAGGAGTGGAAGGCGGAGGGCCGCCCCGGCGGCCGCGAGGAGGTCCTCTTCCGCCTCGCGAGGACGGGCGGGGTGTACATCCCGGCGTTCTACGACGTCGAGTACCTGCCCGACGGCCGGATCTCCCGTGTCGTACCGAACCGGTCGGGCGTGCCGTGGCGCGTGTCGAAGCACACGGTCATGGACCTGGACGAGTGGCCCTACCCCAAGCAGCCGCTGGTCCCGCTGGCGGAGACGGTCCACGAGCGCATGTCGGTGGAGATCTTCCGCGGCTGCACCCGCGGCTGCCGCTTCTGCCAGGCCGGCATGATCACCCGCCCGGTGCGCGAGCGCTCCATCACCGGTATCGGCGAGATGGTCGACAAGGGCCTGAAGGCGACGGGTTTCGAGGAGGTCGGCCTGCTGTCGCTGTCGTCGGCGGACCACAGCGAGATCGGTGACATCGCCAAGGGCCTGGCCGACCGCTACGAGGAGGACAAGATCGGCCTGTCCCTCCCCTCCACGCGTGTCGACGCCTTCAACGTGGACCTGGCGAACGAGCTGACCCGCAACGGCCGCCGCTCGGGTCTGACCTTCGCCCCCGAGGGCGGCTCGGAGCGCATGCGCAAGGTCATCAACAAGATGGTCTCCGAAGAGGACCTGATCCGCACGGTCGCGACGGCGTACGGCAACGGCTGGCGCCAGGTGAAGCTGTACTTCATGTGCGGCCTGCCGACGGAGACCGACGACGACGTCCTGCAGATCGCCGACATGGCGATGAGCGTCATCCAGAAGGGCCGCGAGGTCTCCCGCTCCAACGACATCCGCTGCACGGTGTCGATCGGCGGTTTCGTGCCCAAGCCGCACACCCCCTTCCAGTGGGCCCCGCAGCTCTCCGCCGAGGAGACGGACGCCCGCCTGGAGAAGCTCCGGGACAAGATCCGCGGCGACAAGAAGTACGGCCGCTCGATCGGCTTCCGCTACCACGACGGCAAGCCCGGCATCGTCGAGGGCCTGCTCTCACGCGGTGACCGGCGGGTCGGCGCGGTCATCCGGGCCGTGTACGAGGACGGCGGCCGCTTCGACGGCTGGCGTGAGCACTTCTCCTACGACCGCTGGATGCGGTCCGCCGACAAGGCCCTGGCCTCCTTCGGCGTCGACGTCGACTGGTACACCACCCGCGAGCGCACGTACGAGGAGGTCCTGCCCTGGGACCACCTGGACTCCGGCCTCGACAAGGACTGGCTCTGGGAGGACTGGCAGGACGCCCTCGACGAGACGGAGGTCGAGGACTGCCGCTGGACCCCGTGCTTCGACTGCGGCGTGTGCCCGGCGATGGACACGAACATCCAGGTCGGCCCCACGGGCAAGAAGCTCCTGCCGCTGACGGTCAAGAACACCGCTCCGACCGGCTGAAACGGGACACTGAGGTGAGTGAGCCGCTGCGGCGCAGCGCCGAGGCTGTGGCAGACGTCACAGAGGATGAGGTGTCCGCAGCGCTCGGCTCTCTTGCGGTGACCCGTGGGGGCTGGATGAACGTTGTGTGGGCGGCGACGTCGCCGGAATCGGGACGGTTCTCCGCAGTCGAGAGACGTTCGGACGTGAAGGATCTGGCGGACCGCTTCGGCGAACTGCGTTCCCGTGGCCAGGGGTACCTCGAAGTCCGGTTGCCGGACAGGGAGCTTCCTCAGCTGAGCCTCGGCTTCCGAGGCGATCACGCGGTGATCCATCTGATCGATGACGCTGAGGGGATGTCTCTTCTCGTGGGAGACGGCACCGTCCCCGTGGGCGCCGTGGTCGACGTCCCGATCATGGACGATCCAGCAGAGTTCACCGGCGACTTCGTCCTAAGCGTCGACCGCGCATGGGCCCTTGTGCGCAGCTTCATCCGGGTGGGGGTGCCCAGCGATCTGGGCGTGTGGTGTGCGTTGTAGCCGACGATGGCCACGAACATCCAGGTCGGCCCCACGGGCAAGAAGCTCCTGCCGCTGACGGTCAAGAACACCGCTCCGACCGGCTGAAACGGGTGTGAGGGCCGAAAGCCCCTCAGGCATGGGTTCTGAGGGGCTTTTTGCTGGTTGGACGCTGTTCTCAGGGCTGATGGACGGCATGCTCCCTCAGGAAGGCCCCTGCGTGGGCTGCGGCCTCTTCCTTCGTCGCGTACCAGGTGTCGCCGTCGGCCGCCCCGTGCGTTCCGTCGGCGCCCTTGCCTGTCCACCTCCAGCCGCCGGACGAAGGGTCCTGCGTCAACTCGGCCCTCCCGCCGCACAGCTCGAGTGGAGCGCTTGCCGTGGCTGCGGTGGTTGCCGCGCGGCTGATGGCGTCCGGCCATTTCTTGCGGGCGCCTTGCCGGGTGATACCCCAGACGGCTCCCATCTGCTCGTAGCTGGCGCCGTAAGAACCAGCGGTTCCTGCCGCGATCGCCGTCAACCGTTTGACCTCGGTGTCCACGACCTTCCAGGTGGCGAGGACGGACAGGGCGACTTCGACCGGGTCGGCCTCCCACATGCGGTCTCCGGGTAGTCCGGATGCTCGGGAGCGCATGGCCGTTGCGAGTGGGTCGAGAGCGTCGTAGAGGGCTTTGTCGAGCTCCACCTGTTCTTCGGGGGTGATCTCATACGGGGCCATGTGACAACTTTAGTTTCCCGAAGTCGATGATGTAAACATGAGTTTCCGGACGCGGATGTGCGTCGGAGCGACGCAGGCTGACGCTTTCTCGAAGTCAGGGCTGAGGGCTCGGATGCCGACACGGGCGGGTCACCGATGGCGTCACCTGAGTGGCTGTTCTCGGTTCGCGGGGCTTCCCCAGGCTTCCTAGCGTGGCGATATCCGCCGCGGAGGAGGTAGCCATGCCGACGAGTGAACCGTCTGCGGGCGGTCCTCGGAGGGGAAGGCCCTCTCCCCCCTGGCCGCCGCGGACGAAGCCGCGGGGTCGTGGCTGTCTCTGGGGGTGTGCCGGCGCTCTGGCCACGGTGATCGTCATCGTCGTGGCGATGCTCGTGATCGCACTGGGTGCCGACGACGAGACCACCACACCCGCGCCCACCGACACCACCACCGAGAAGACGCGGGACTCCCGGGGCGAACGGGCGGACCTCATCAGCTTCCGGCTCGACGACCGTTCACAGGCCGGTATCACCGATATCTGGGTCGTTTGGACGATCAGGAACAGCAGCAGCGAGAAGTCCGACTACTCATGGGATTGGGAGGCGGTCGGAGCCAGCGGCACCCGTCTGACGAACGGATCCCAACTGGAGACCGACGTGCGACCCGGCCAGACCGCCTGGGACGAGTACCCCACGACGCTCAAGACCGTGAAGGGCGTCAAGCTCAACATCACCAGCTTCGACCGCACTGCCGGCCTCTGACCGCCGACCCCCCGCCTGTCGGGTGGATCGGTGCACTCGTCCGGCTGAATTCATGCATCCAAGGGGGTGGTTGCGGCGTCTACACCCATATGGACCTGCAGAAACCGGCCGTCGAACCGCAGCAGCCGGAGGGGTGTCTCGTCGTCGCGATCCGGATGCCCGTGCGGATTGTGGTGCTGGTGCTCGTCGTGCCCGTGCGAATGGTGTGGGACGGGCTCGTCGTCGTGGGGCGGTTCCTCGGGGACGCGGTGCTGCGACCGTTGGGGCGGGCGCTGTTGTGGTTGGGGCGGGTGTTGTTGGTCTGGCCGTTGGTGGGACTGTGGCGGTATGTCGTGGTGCCGGTCGGCTGGGTGCTGGGCCGGCTCGGCTGGGTGCTGGTGGTCGTACCGGTGGTGTTCCTCCATCGGTACCTCCTCGCTCCGGCCGGGCGTGCGCTGGTGTGGCTGGCGCGGGGTGTCGGTGCCGGGCTGGCTTGGGCGTACGCGCGCGTGCTGACGCCCGTCGGGCATGCGGTTCTGTGGCTGGTGCGGTATCTGGTCGTCGTACCGGCTTGCTGGGTTTACGAGTGGATCCTCGCGCCCGTCGGACGGGCTCTCGCATGGGGTGCGCGCGGGGTGGGACGGCTGCTCGGGCTGCTGGTCAGCGGGGTCGGGGTGGCCGTGTACTGGATCACCCGGGTGCTGCTGGTGCTGCCCGCGCTCGCGCTGTGGCGCTGGGTGCTGGTTCCCGTGGGGCGCGTTCTCGCTGTCGTGGCGCGTGAGGTGGGGGACGCGCTCGGACACGCCTGGCGGATCGCGGGACACCTCTCGCGTGCCGTCGGACGATTTCTCGCCACCCTGTTCCGGTGGATCTTCGTGGAGCCGGTGCGGTGGGTGTACCGGACCGTCCTCGCACCGCTCGCGCATGTCGTGCGGGACGTCGTCCTGCGGCCCGCCGCCGAGGCCGCGCGCGCTGTGGGGCGGACGGCCCGGCAGGCCCTCGCCGCCGCCCGCGAGACGGTCCGGCAGACCCGTGCCGACGTGCGGCGGGCGCTGTTCGGGGAGCCACGGGAGAGGGACGCCGTCCCGCGGCGGGAACCGAGGCCGCTCGGTGCACGTACTCTTGATAGCAGTACGACCGCTCTCACGAAACTCACGAAGGACTGAACGACACTGGGCAAGCGACAGCCCGAAGGCCCGCCGCCCGCACCCGCGGTGCAGCGCATCCGACTGCGCTACACCAAGCGCGGCCGCCTCCGGTTCACCAGCCACCGTGACTTCCAGCGCGCCTTCGAGCGCGCGTTGCGCCGTGCCGAGGTGCCGATGGCGTACTCGGCGGGGTTCACGCCGCACCCGAAGGTGTCGTACGCCAATGCCGCACCCACCGGCACGGGCAGTGAGGCGGAGTATCTGGAGATCGCGCTCACCGCGGCGCGGGAGCCGGAGAAGCTGAGGCTTCTGCTCGACGAGTCCCTGCCCACCGGCCTCGACATCGTCGACGCGGTCGAGGCGAGAACCTCGGGCCTGGCCGACCGGCTCACGGCCTCCGTGTGGGAGCTGCGGCTCGACGGAGTGGACCCGGCCGACGCCCGACGCGCCGTCCAGGCCTTCAACACCGCCGAGTCCGTCGAGGTCCAGCGCATGACCAAGAACGGCGTGCGCACCTTCGACGCCCGCCCGGCGGTCGTGCGTCTCGAAACACAGAGTGAAATGGCTGATAGGCCGACCGACCAGCCCTGTGCGATACTGCGGCTGGTTGTTCGGCACGTGACGCCTGCCGTACGACCCGACGACGTCCTGTCCGGTCTCCGCGCCGTGGCCGACCTGGCGCCGCCGGTCCCCGCAGCGGTGACCAGGCTGGCGCAGGGGCTGCTCGATGAAGAGACCGGCGCGGTGACCGACCCGCTCGCGCCCGACCGCGAGGCAGCCGAGGCCTTCTCAACGGCCGATGCGACTGCCGCCGCGAAGGCGCCGGCGTAAGGAAGGTTCCGCACAGGGACGGACGTCGTAGCGCCGCCCTCGTACTCGGGAGCCACCTGGGTCGGGCAGCGCACCGACCAGAAGACTTTCGCCAGGCCGTCGCAACAGGGCTACGGAACCGGCGAGACAGGACACAGAGAGCTCCCGTGCGGCGGCCGCGCCCCGGACGGCGGCACCGCGCACAGCGCGAGCCGCGGACGTCAACGGTGACCGATCCACATGATCGGCGCCGGACCCAGGTGCGGCGCCCGGGAGCCTGACGGGAGACACACCCGCATGCTCGAGCCGACCGAACCCACCAAGGGTTCCGAAGAACAGAACAACACCCCCAGCGACACCCTGCCGCCGCGTCGTCGGCGCCGTGCCGCTTCCCGCCCGGCCGGTCCGCCGGTCGGCGCCGCCGAGGCCCCGGCCGAGATCACCGCGCCGGCCATACCGGCCGTGGAGTCCGCCGAGCAGTTGGCGGAGGAGGCCATTGAGGGCGTCAGGACCGACGAGGACGTCAAGGCCGACCAGGCCGCCGCGGCGATCGTGGGCGATGAGGCCGAGGTGACGGCGGAGGACGCCGAGGGGACGGAGGAGGCCGCCGAGGCCGCTCCCGCGCCGCGTACGCGTCGGCGTGCCACCCGACGGGCCTCCGCGCCCGCCGGTGCCCCCGCGTCCGCGGAGGCCGCCGAGACGGTGGTGCCCGCGCCCGCCGAGGCCGTCGTGCCGGTGCCCGCCGCCGAAGAGGCCGCCGTCGAGGAGAGCGAGCCCGTCACCGAGGCCGCTGCCGCCGAGGACACCGCTCCTCGCCGTTCCCGTCGCCGGGCCACGCGCCGCGTGTCCGCGCCCGCCGCCGCCCCGGCCCCGGCCGAGGACGCCGAGACCGTGCCCGCGGCCACCCCCGCCGCTGAGACGCCCGCCGTCGAGGCCCCTGCCGCGCCCGTCGCGCAGGTGTCCGAGGACGCCGCCGAGGCCGCTCCCGCGCCGCGTACCCGTCGCCGGGCCACCCGCCGGGCCGCCGCGCCCGCCGACGCGCCCACCGAGGCCACGGTGAGCGCCGAGGCCCGGACGGCCGATGAGACCGAGGCGCCCGCCGCTTCCGTCGAGACGCCCGCGGCCTCCGCCGAGACCGCGGCCGCCTCCTCCGAGGCGCCCGCCGAGGCCGCCGCGCCGCGTACCCGTCGCCGGTCCACCCGCCGGGCGGCCGCGCCCGCCGGGGCACCCGCGAGCGCTGCCGCAGAGGACGAGACCGAGGTTCCCGCGGCGACCGCCGACGCCGGTGCGAAGGCCGACGAGGGCCCCGCCGCCGTCGAGACCGCCTCCCAGGAGTCCGCCGCCCAGGCGCCCGCCGATGAGGACGCCGGCTCCCGGCGGCCCCGGCGGCGTGTCGTGCGGCGGGCCGCCGGTGGCTTCTCCGAGCCCGAGCCCGTGAAGGGGAACGGCGAGGCGGAGGCTCCGCGTCGGCCCGCGCGGCCCACGGTCGCCGTGTTCCAGGCACCCGTGTTCGCCGAGCCGCAGTTCCAGACGCCGCAGCGCGCTGCCGCCGAGGCCGCTGCCGCCGTGGCCGAGGAGGCCGAGGAGACGCCGGAGGTCGAGGAGACCGCCGAGGTCCCGGTGGAGGAGGCGGGCGGTTCGCGTCGCCGGCGCCGCCGCCGGGGTGCCGCCTCCGCCGAGGAGACCGAGGCCGCCGCACCGGCTGTCGCCGCCGCGCCCGTCGCCGAGGACGAGACCGAGCCGGAGGAGGCCGACGAGGCCGCCGAGGACGTCGTCGACGGCGACGAGGAGGGCGAGGAGGGCGAGGAGACGGGGTCGCGCCGCCGGCGTCGCCGCGGAGGCCGTCGCCGCCGCCGGGGCGAGGCAGTCGAGGGCGAGGGCGCGGACGCCGAGTCCGAGGAGTTCGCCGCCGAACAGGCCGAGCAGGACGCCGAGGACACCGCCGAGCAGGAGGAAGAGGACGCCGACGACGAGGGCCTCGGCTCCACCGCCGGCAGCCGTCGCCGCCGTCGCCGTCGCCGCCGTGCCGGGGACACCTCCGTCGACGTCGAGCCGGGTGACGGCGACCCCGAGCGGACCGTCGTCAAGGTCCGTGAGCCGCGCAAGCCCGCCGAGCCGTCCGACGAGGTGCAGTCCATCAAGGGCTCGACCCGCCTCGAAGCCAAGAAGCAGCGTCGCAGGGAAGGCCGTGAGCAGGGGCGCCGACGCGTCCCGATCATCACCGAGGCCGAGTTCCTGGCCCGCCGCGAGGCCGTCGAGCGGGTGATGGTCGTCCGCCAGAGCGGTGAGCGCACCCAGATCGGCGTCCTCGAGGACGGCGTGCTCGTCGAGCACTACGTCAACAAGGAGCAGTCGACCTCGTACGTTGGCAACGTCTACCTGGGCAAGGTCCAGAACGTGCTGCCGTCCATGGAGGCCGCCTTCATCGACATCGGCAAGGGGCGCAACGCCGTCCTGTACGCCGGTGAGGTCAACTTCGAGGCGCTGGGCATGGCCAACGGGCCTCGGCGGATCGAGAGCGCCCTGAAGTCCGGGCAGTCCGTGCTCGTCCAGGTGACGAAGGACCCGATCGGGCACAAGGGCGCCCGCCTGACCAGTCAGGTGTCGCTGCCGGGCCGCTACCTCGTATACGTTCCCGAGGGCTCGATGACCGGCATCAGCCGCAAGCTGCCCGACACCGAGCGGGCCCGGCTGAAGACGATCCTCAAGAAGATCGTCCCCGAGGACGCGGGCGTCATCGTGCGCACCGCCGCGGAGGGCGCGAGCGAGGACGAGCTGCGCCGTGACGTCGAGCGGCTGCAGGCGCAGTGGGAGGACATCCAGAAGAAGGCCAAGAACGGCAACGCGCCGACGCTGCTCTACGGCGAGCCGGACATGACCGTCCGGGTCGTGCGCGACATCTTCAACGAGGACTTCTCCAAGGTCGTCGTCAGCGGCGACGAGGCCTGGTCGACCATCCACGGGTACGTCGCGCACGTCGCCCCGGACCTGGCCGACCGGCTGTCCAGGTGGACCTCCGAGGTCGACGTCTTCGCCACGTACCGGATCGACGAGCAGCTCGCCAAGGCGCTGGACCGCAAGGTCTGGCTGCCCAGCGGCGGTTCGCTGGTGATCGACCGGACCGAGGCGATGGTCGTCGTCGACGTCAACACCGGCAAGTTCACCGGCCAGGGCGGCAACCTCGAGGAGACCGTCACCAGGAACAACCTGGAGGCGGCCGAGGAGATCGTGCGCCAGCTGCGGCTGCGCGACCTCGGCGGCATCATCGTGATCGACTTCATCGACATGGTGCTGGAGTCCAACCGGGATCTGGTGCTGCGCCGGCTTCTCGAGTGCCTGGGCCGTGACCGTACGAAGCACCAGGTGGCGGAAGTGACCTCGCTGGGGCTGGTGCAGATGACCCGCAAGCGGGTCGGTCAGGGTCTGCTGGAGTCGTTCTCCGAGACCTGTGTGCACTGCAACGGGCGTGGTGTCATCGTCCACATGGAGCAGCCGACCTCCGCCGGTGGCGGTGGCAAGCGCAAGAAGCGCGGCCGTGGCGGCGACGCCCACGAGCACGAGGCCGTCGAGGTCGCCGAGCCGCTGCTGAGCGTCGAGGAGGAGGCCGAGACCGAGGCCGAGGTCGCCGCCGAGGCGGCCGAGCCGGTCGCGCTGTCGGCGCCCGACTTCGCCGCCGACGAGGAGCTGTACAGCAGCGTCGCCGAGGCGGAGGCAGCGGCCACCCGTGGGCGCAGCCGTCGTAGGACGGGCCGTCGGGCGTCCGCTCCGGCCGGTGCCCCCCGGGGTACGCGGAGGGCGGGCGGCTCGGAGGTGCTCGTCACGGCGGAGCCCGTCGAGGCGTCCGTCGAGGCGCTCGCCGAGGTGCCCACCGCTCAGGACGTGACCGCTGACGCGGAGGCCGAGCGTCCGGTGCAGCCGGCCGAGGCGGTTGCCGCGCAGGCCGAGCCGGTCGCCGTGGAGGACCCGGTGGTCGAGGCCCCGGCCCCCGCCGAGGACGAGGCCGCGCCCAAGGGCCGTACCCGTCGGCGCGCCACCCGCAAGGTGTCCGCGCCGGCCGGCTCGCCCGCCGGCGCCGAGGCCGTGGTGACGGTCGTCGAGCCGGTCGTGGAGCCGGCCGCCGCCGAGGCCCCGGCCGCCCCGGTGGAGCAGCCCGAGGCCGCGCCGGCCGCCGAGGCCGAGCCGGTCGCCGAGAACGCGGCCCCGGCCCGCCCGCGGCGCCGTGCCGTGCGCAAGGCCACCGCGCCGACCGCCCCCGAGGAGACGGCCGTCGTGGTGGTCCCGGCGGCTCCGGCGGAGGCCCCCGAGGCCGAGGCTCCTGCGGAGGCCACCGCTGAGACGCCCGTCGGCGAGGAGGCGGAGGCCGCTCCGGCCAAGAAGACGGCCGCCCGCAAGACGGCCAAGAAGGCCACCGCGAAGAAGGCCGCCACCAAGAAGACGGCGGCGGCCAAGAAGACGGCCGCGAAGAAGACCGCCGCCAAGAAGACGACGGCCAAGAAGGCCGCGAAGTCGGTCACGTCGAAGAAGACGGCGGCGGCGCAGCAGAGCGTGCCGACCGTCTCGGCCTCGACGGAGGACTGACCTCCGTCTCCGTGTGGCAGCGGCGCGGGCGCCCGGTGTGATCCGGGCGTCCGCGCCGCCGTCGTGGCGCTCCCCGACCTGCGGGTCACCTCGCGTCGCCATCCGTTTACCGGAGAGTTACGCTGTGTCTTGCTTGTGATGGAGGGCACCCAGGGCGGTGGTTTCTCTGTGGTAACACTGGGGAAAATTGCGGTCCTCGTGCTGGTAACGTGCAGTCTGGTCCCGGTGGCCAAAGACGAACACACCGTGACCGCAGCCGATGAGCACATCCGGCCCCATGCCGGGTACGGCTGACTTCCCGCAAGGAACCCTCGGGGGGCGGGGTCCTGTGTACAAGCCGTCCATCCGCCTACAGGCAACGGTGGACAACCAGGGATGCGGCCGTGCTGAGCATCGACATGGCCCTTCCCGACCGCATGACGTGGTGCGCCTTCGAGGTCGCCGTAGAGGAGGGGATGTCGATGACCGACGCCCATGAGTTCATACCGGCCGCCAGACCCGTGATCGACGAGGAGGAGATCGAGGCCGCGGTGCGCGTACTGCGCAGTGGCCGGGTCGTCCAGGGTCCCGAGGTGGCCGCCTTCGAGGAGGAGTTCTCGGAGCTGGTCGACGGGCGCCACTGTGTCGCGGTCAACTCCGGCACCTCCGCGCTGCATTTGTCGCTGATGGCCCTCGGGCTCGGCCCGGGCGACGAGGTCATCGTGCCGTCGTTCTCCTTCGCGGCCTCCGCCAACGCGGTCCGGCTGGTCGGCGCCGACGTGGTCTTCGCCGACATCGACGCCGACACCTTCTGTCTGGACCCCGCCGCGGTCGAGGCGGCCATCACGCCGCGCACCGCCGCGATCATGCCGGTGCACCTCTACGGCCACCCCGCCGCCATGGACAGGATCATGGCGATCGCCCAGCAGCACGGGCTCGCCGTCGTCGAGGACGCCTGCCAGGCCCACGCGGCCGCGCTGAACGGCACGCCGGTCGGCGCCTTCGGTGCCGCGGGCACGTTCAGCTTCTACCCGACGAAGAACATGCACAGCCTCGAGGGCGGCATGATCTCCACCGGTGACGCCGAGGTCGCCCGCACCCTGCGCCTGCTGCGCAACCAGGGCATGGAGCAGCGCTACGCCAACGAGATCGTCGGCGCCAACGTGCGCATGACGGACGTCTCCGCCGCGATCGGCCGTGTGCAGCGCGGCAAGCTCGGCGGCTGGACGGAGCAGCGCATCGCCAACGCCACGTACCTCACCGAGCACATCAGCGCGCCGAACGTGGTCACGCCGAAGGTCGCCGAGGGCGCCCGGCACATCTACCACCAGTACACCGTGCGCATCCAGGGCGACCGCGACGCCGCGATGGCCAGGCTCACCGAGGCCGGTGTCGGCAACGCCGTCTACTACCCGACCCCCATCCACCGGCTGAAGCCGTACTGGGAGCCGGACCAGAAGGCGGGCCGCGACTGGGACCTGCCCGAGACGGAGCGCGCCGCCGCGGAGGTCGTGTCGCTGCCCGTCCACCCGGCCCTGTCCGCCCAGGATCTGGAGCGCATCGTGGCCGCCGTCAACGCGCTGGGGGAGCAGCTGTGAGCATCGGGAAGCCGCTGCGGGCGGGACTCGTCGGTCTCGGTTCCATGGGGCGTCACCACGCCCGTGTCCTGTCCGGTCTGGAGGGCGTCGACCTCGTCGGCGTCGTCGACCCGATGGGTGACAAGTTCGGCGCCGCCCAGGGCGCGCCGATCCTGAACACCGTCGAGGAGCTCATCGCCCTCGGCGTCGACTACGCGGTCGTGGCCTGCCCCACCCACCTCCACGAGGAGGTCGGCCTGGCGCTCGCCGAGGCCGGGGTCTGCGCGCTCATCGAGAAGCCGGTCGCGGAGTCCGTGGACGGCGCCCGCCGCCTCGTCGAGGCGTTCGAGTCGCGCGGTCTGGTCGCCGGTGTCGGTCACATCGAGCGGTGCAACCCCGCGCTGCGCTCGCTGCGCGCCCGGCTGGAGGCCGGCGAGCTCGGTGACGTCTACCAGGTCGTCACCCGCCGCCAGGGCCCCTTCCCGCACCGCATAGCGGACGTCGGCGTGGTCAAGGACCTCGCCACCCACGACATCGACCTCACCGGCTGGGTGACCGGACGCGAGTACGTGTCCATCGCCGCGCACACCGTCTCCAAGAGCGGCCGCATCCACGAGGACATGGTCTCCGCGGTGGGCCGCCTCGACGACGGCACCATGGTCAACCACCTGGTGAACTGGCTGAGCCCGCTCAAGGAGCGCTTCACCTCGGTCACCGGCGAGCGCGGCTGCTTCATCGCCGACACCCTCACCGCCGACCTGACGTTCCACTCCAACGCCGCCGTGACCACCGAGTGGGAGGCCCTGCAGGCCTTCCGCGGCGTGTCCGAGGGCGACATGATCCGGTACGCCATCCCCAAGCGTGAGCCGCTGCAGGTCGAGCACGAACTGTTCCGGGACGCCGTGCTCGGCAAGGACGCCGACATCTGCACCCTGCGCCAGGGGATGCGCACCGTTCAGGTGGCGGCCGCGGTGCTGCAGTCGGCGACCGAGAACCGTAGCGTTTCCCTTCAGGCGGAGGACCTGGCAACTCATGGCAGCTGAGAACACGTCGGCGCAGAAGTCGGTGCGTGGCCGCATCGTCATGCTCGTCGACAACGGGGTGAACGGCGACTCGCGCGTGCAGAAGGAAGCACGTTCGGCCGCCGAGGCCGGGTGGGACGTGATCCTGCTCGGCAAGGGCAAGGGGAAACAGGAGACGACCTGGGAGATCGGCAAGGCACAGGTGCGTCTGCTGCCGGTGCCCGGGCCGATGCACCGCCGACGCCACGAGTACCGCAGGGCCGTGCTGCGCTCGCCGCTGGCCTACAAGCCGGGCCCGCTGGCCGCGTACCGCCGTCAGAAGATCAAGGCCTGGCGCGCCGACCTCAACATCCGGCTGATCCTCGCCCAGCAGGAGGGCTCGTTCCTCACCCGGCTGCGCCTGGTGCTGCCCCGGGTCGCCTCCCGGTTCGTCCAGAACTGGGTGAACCTGCGGGCGCGCAAGACAGCCAAGCTGGAGAAGAGCCGCAAGGAGATGGAAGGCCCGCTGGACCGGTTCACCACCGCGTTCTGGCACAGGACGATGGGCACCCGCAGCTGGCGCAAGCTCGACCCGCACCTGTGGGACCTGGAGCTGGCGTACGGCAAGGTCATCGACGAGCTCGACCCGGACCTGATCCACGCCAACGACTTCCGCATGCTGGGTGTCGGCGCCCGCGCCACGCTGCGCGCCCGGGCCCGGGGCCGCGACGTCAAGCTGGTGTGGGACGCCCACGAGTTCCTGCCCGGCATCAAGCCGTGGAACTCGCACCCGCGCTGGCACAAGGCGCAGTGCGCGCACGAGCTGGAGTACTCGCGGTTCGCCGACGCCGTCACCACGGTGTCCGACACGCTCGCCGGGATGCTCCAGGAGCGGCACTCGCTCAAGGAGCGCCCGTCCGTCGTGCTCAACGCCCCCGACGCGGAGATCTCGCCGGAGCAGGCCGCCGAGCCGGTCCCGGACCTGCGCGAGCTGTGCGGCATCGGCCACGACGTGCCGCTGACCGTGTACAGCGGTGCCGCCGCCCCGCAGCGCGGCCTCGACATCATGGTCGAGTCGCTGCCGCAGCTGTCGGAGGTGCACACCGCGTTCGTCGTGCTGAACACCGAGTCCGAGTACATGCGCGGCCTGCGTGAGCGCGCCGAGGAACTGGGTGTCTCCGACCGGCTGCACATCCTGCCGTACGTGCCGCACTACCAGGTGGTGCGTTTCCTGGCGGCGGCGGACCTCGGGGTCATCCCGATCCACCACTGGCCGAACCACGAGATCGCCCTCATCACCAAGTTCTTCGAGTACTCGCACGCCCGGCTGCCGCTGATCGTCAGCGATGTGAAGACGATGGGCGAGATGGTCCAGCGCACCGGCCAGGGCGAGGTCTTCAAGGCCGAGGACGTCGAGGACTACGTGCGCGCGGTGAAGTCGGTGCTCGGCGACGCGGCCCGCTACCGGGGCGTGTACGACACCTCCGGCCTGCTGGAGGAGTGGACCTGGGAGGCCCAGGCCGAGCTCCTCGACAAGGTCTACACCCGGCTGGTTCCCGGCAGCGCGGTCCGCCCGGCGGCCGAGCGCAGACCGGTGGAGGCGGGAGCATGAGCGGCACACCGGACGTCAGCGTGGTCGTCGCGGTGTACAACACCATGCCGTACCTGACGGAGTGTCTGAACTCCCTGATCGGGCAGAGCATCGGCCGGGAGCGTCTGGAGGTCGTCGCCGTCGACGACGGCTCCACGGACGACAGCGGCCCCGAGCTGGACCGGTTCGCGGCGCTGTACCCCGACACCGTCAAGGTGATCCACCAGCCGAACTCCGGCGGCCCGGCCGCGCCCAGCAACCGTGCGCTGGACGTGGCCACCGGCCGTTACGTCTACTTCATCGGCTCCGACGACTACCTCGGCGAGGAGGCGCTGGAGCGCATGGTGAAGTGCGCCGACGAGAACGACTCGGACGTCGTCGTCGGCAAGATGGTCGGCACCAACGGCCGGTACGTGCACCAGGCGCTGTACAAGGAGAACGTCGCGGACGTCAGCCTGTACGACTCGGCGCTGCCGTTCACCCTCGCCAACACCAAGCTGTTCCGGCGGGACCTGGTGGAGAAGCACAAGCTGCGCTTCCCCGAGCACCTGCCCGTGGGCAGCGACCAGCCGTTCACCATCGAGGCGTGCGTCCGCGCCCGGAAGATCTCGGTGGTGGCCGACTACACCTGCTACTACGCCGTCAAGCGCGGTGACGCCAGCAACATCACCTACCGCGCCGACCATCTGGCGCGGCTGCGGGCGGCGGCGGAGATCGTCGACTTCACGGCCGGCCTCATCGAGGAGGGCCCCGGGCGCGACGCCGTGCTGCGCCGGCACTTCACCTGGGAGCTGGCCAAGCTGGTCCAGGACGACTTCCCGTCCCTGGACCGGGAGTTGCAGCGGCAGCTCTGCGCGGGCATCGGCCGGCTCGCCGACGCCTACTTCACCGACGGCATCCGGGACGCCATGGACGTCAAGCGCCGGGTGCGGATCGCGCTGGCGCAGGCCGGGGCGGTCGACGAGCTGGCCGAGGCGATCTCGTCGGAGAAGGAGCACGGGGCGCCTCCGTTCGTCGTCGAGGGCGAGCGCGCCTACGCCCGCTACCCCGGCTTCCGCGACCCGCGGATCGGGGTTCCCGACCGGGTCTACGAGCTGGTCGGGGAGGCCGTCCCGGGCCGCCTCGCCAAGGGCACCGAGCTGCTGGCCTCCGGCTGGGAGCAGCAGGGCGAGACGCTCGCCTACACGGCGTCCGTACGGCTGCCGATCCTCGGAGACGTCGAAGGCGCCGGCCCGGCCCTGCGGCTGGTCAAGGGCGCGATGCCGAAGTCGGCGGACAAGCCGGGCGCGCGCCGGCTGAAGGCCGGGCACGAACTGGCCCCGGTGGTGGGCGGGATGCGGGTGGAGACGGCAGAGGACGGTGCCGCCTGCGTGCTGCACGCCCGGGTCCCGCTGGAGCTCGTCAACGGCAAGCGGGGCGTGCGCGTGTACGTGGACGTGGCCGGTTCGACGTACGAGATCCCCGTGCGGGGCAAGGGGCTGCCCATGCCGCTGGCCCGCAGGTGGGGCCGGGACGACGACCCGTACCGGGCGTCGGCGCTGGTCAACTCCAAGGGACGCGTGGTGGTCGACACGGCCCAGATGTACCCCCCGAAGACAACTGTCGTCCGGCGGGCGCTGGGGGGCCTTGTCCGGAAACTGAAGTCCCGTTCCAAAAGGAAGAAGTAGCGACCCTCCATGAACATCTGTGTAGTAGCGCTCGGCAAGATCGGGCTCCCGCTGGCGGTGCAGTTCGCCTCCAAGGGCCACCGGGTCATCGGCGCGGACGTCAACGAGAAGGTCGTCGAGCTGGTCAACGCCGGTGTCGAGCCGTTCCCCGGTGAGCACGACCTGGACGTCAAGCTGAAGCAGGCCGTCGACGCCGGCCTGCTGAGCGCGACCACGGACACCGCGTCCGCGGTCGCCGAGTCCGAGGCCGTCGTCGTGGTCGTCCCGCTGTTCGTCGACGCCGAGGGCGTGCCGGACTTCGGCTGGATGGACGCGGCGACCAAGGCGATCGCGCAGGGCCTCAAGCCCGGCACGCTGGTCTCGTACGAGACGACCCTCCCGGTCGGCACCACGCGCACCCGCTGGGCGCCGATGCTCGCCGAGGGCTCGGGTCTGACCGCGGGCGAGGACTTCCACCTCGTCTTCTCCCCGGAGCGTGTCCTCACCGGCCGGGTCTTCGCCGACCTGCGCCGCTACCCCAAGCTGGTCGGCGGCATCGACGAGGCGTCGACGGCCCGTGGCGTGGAGTTCTACGAGCGGGTCCTCGACTTCGACGAGCGCGCCGACCTGCCGCAGCCGAACGGCGTCTGGGACCTGGGCACCGCCGAGGCCTCCGAGCTCGCCAAGCTGGCCGAGACGACCTACCGGGACGTCAACATCGGGCTGGCGAACCAGTTCGCGCGGTTCGCCGACAGCAACGGCATCGACGTCAAGAAGGTCATCGAGGCCTGCAACTCGCAGCCGTACAGCCACATCCACCAGCCGGGCATCGCGGTCGGCGGCCACTGCATCCCGATCTACCCGCGGATGTACCTGTGGAACGACCCGGCCGCGACCGTCGTGCGCTCCGCCCGTGAGGCGAACGCCGCGATGCCGGAGTACGCGGTGGACCTGCTGGCGGCCGCCTACGGGGACCTGACCGGCGTGGGCGTCCTCGTCCTGGGCGCCGCCTACCGCGGTGGCGTCAAGGAGACGGCCTTCTCGGGCGTCTTCCCGACCGTCGAGGCCCTCAAGGCGCGCGGCGCGGTGCCGTTCGTCTCCGACCCGATGTACACGGCCGAGGAACTGGCCGCGCACGGTCTGACCCCGCATGCCGGCGAGAAGGTCACCGCGGCGATCCTCCAGGCCGACCACGCCGAGTACCGCACCCTGACCCCGGCGGACCTGCCGGACGTCACGGTCCTCGTCGACGGCCGTCGTACCACCGACCCGGAGGCCTGGAAGGGCGTCCGCCGGGTGGTCATCGGCGGCTGATGACCGCGGCGGAACCGTCGTAGGATGATGCGGCTCCGGCCAGTCGGCCGGGGCCGTTTTCCTATGCCGGGGGACCCCTACGTGTCGGACGTCCGCACCGCGCCGACCGAGGCGCCCACCGTCACCCGTCCGTCCCGGTGGCGAACCGCCCTCCCCCTGCTGACCTGCCTCGTGTACGCCGTGCTTCAGCTCGCCGCCGGCCCCCAGTGGACCCTCTTCCCCGACTCCTACCGCTACGCCCGCGCCGCCGAGCAGTACCTGGGCGCCTCCCGGGAGGAGGCCCACCGCACGGCGCTGGCGGCGTTCTGCACCAGCCGGGCCGACCGCGCGGCGCACGACGGGCGGCTCCAGCCGACGACCCGCAAGAGCGCGAGCGCCCTCAAGGCCGATGCCGAGCGGGCCTGCCTCGACCGGTGGGCCGACGCCGAGGACATCACCACGGCCGACCCTCGCTACCAGGCCATCTTTTCCAGCCGGCCCGGCTACCCGCTGCTCGCGGCCCCCTTCGTCGGTGCCTTCGGGGTGCTGAAGGGCATGCGGCTGCTGGGGCTGCTCACGGCGGCGGCCGGTTCGCTCATGGTGTTCGGTCTGCTGCGCGGCGCGGGGCTGGCGCGCGGGGCGGCGGTCGTCGGCCAAGTGGCGTTCCTCGCCACGCCGCTCGGGTGGTGGAGTGCCCAGGCGCTGGGGGAGGGGCTGTTCACGGTGTGCGTGCTCGGCGCGCTGTGGGGCGGTCTGCTGCTGCTCAGGAACCGGTCCCTGCCGTGGGCGGCCGCCCTCACGTCCCTCGCCTACGGGACGGGCGCCGTCACTCGCTACTCGTCGGTGCTGGTCCTCGCGGCGTTCGTGGCGGCTGCCGCGACGGCGGGCCTGTGCTTCCCGGGACGGCTCCGGCACCGGGGCACGGTCGTCCTGGCGGGGCTGTCGGCGCTGGCCGCGGGTGGGGTGTTCGTGGCGATGCGGGCCCTTGCCCTGCCGTCCTCGCAGGTCACCCTGCAGGACACCTTCACCCACCACTTCGCGGATCCGGAGGTCGCCGACCCCTGGGGCAGACTGCTCGGTCTCGCCGCACGGTTCTGGCGGGACTGGGCGGCCCAGCAGGCGGAGCTGCCGTACTTCCTGGCTCTCACGGCCCTCGCGGCCTGGGCCCTGGTCCGCTACGGCGACGGGCTCGGCCGGCTCGCCCTGGCGACCGGGCTCACGGGGGTGTGCCTGGTCACCGCCCATCCCCTCGTCCAGGAGGCGGACCGCCTGGCCGTCCTGATGTGGATGCCGGTGGTCCTGGGGCTGCCACTGGTGGTGGACCGCCACTGGACGTGGCATCCGCCGCGGGAGCCGATGCCACGCCCGTCGGAGTAGCCGAGGCCGGGCCGGTGGGGCCGTACTCCGGCGGTACCGCTGTCCTCAGAGGGCGCGCTCGGTGAGGACGCCGTCCTTCTCGTCGTACAGCTCGCCCGTCTTCGGGCACTCCCACACGCCGGTCTCGCCCTCGCGCTCGACCAGACGGACGCCGACGCGGCCGACCCAGCCGATCTGCCGGGCGGGCACGCCCACCACGAGGGCGAAGTCGGGAACGTCCCTGGTGACGACGGCGCCTGCGGCGACCATCGCCCAGCGTCCGATGGTGAGCGGTGCCACGCACACGGAACGCGCCCCGATCGACGCCCCGTCGGCGATCTTCACACCGACGGCCTCCCAGTCGCCGCCGCGCTTCTGCTTGCCGTCGGGGTCAACGGAACGCGGGTTGTGGTCATTGGTGAGGACCACGGCGGGGCCGATGAAGACACCATTGCCCAGCTCGGCGGGCTCGTAGACGAGCGCGTAGTTCTGCAGCTTGCAGTTGTCGCCCATGCGCACGCCCGAACCGACGTACGCACCCCGGCCGATCACACAGCCCTCGCCGAGGCGGGCGCCCTCACGGATCTGCGCGAGGTCCCAGACACTGCTGCCCGCGCCGATCTCGGCACTCTCGTCGACCTGCGCGCTGGGCTGGACCCTGTAGTTCACTTCATCGCCTTCCGGTGTCTGCGTTCGCGTGGCGAGCATACGGGGCCGGGGGCGGGTGGGTGTGGGGGCGGTGGTCGTGCGGTGCGCGGCACGGCATCTTGGGGAAACGTGTGTGATTACTGTGATTGTTGTCACGTTCTGCAGTGACGGTTTGGTATTGCATGTGCACGACGAGCAAGGAGAGGATTCCTTGACTTTCTTTAACTTCTCTTTATTCACGGGGCGAATGTGTCAAGGGTGGGGAAAACGTGGCGGCGTGCTGCCGTCACCGTTGCGGCGGGGGCATTACTGACCTCGGGGCTCGGAAGCGGCGGCACTCCCGCCGCGGCCGCAGTCGCGTGCCCGTCGGGAGTCGAGTCGGACTTCAACGGCGACGGCGTCAGGGATACGGCGGTCGCCGACCCGGAGGCGACCGTCGACGGCGTGGCCAAAGCGGGTGCCGTCCACGTCGTGTACGGCGGCGGCAAGGGCAGCACGACCATCACCCAGGCCCTGGACACCATCCCGGGCGCTCCCGAGAGGGGCGATCAGTACGGCTACTCGTTGGCCGTCTACGACGCCGACCTCGACGGATGCAGCGACCTCGTGGTCGGCACACCCTACGAGGACCTCGGCACCGCTCCTGACGCGGGATTCGTCCAGGTGATCTACGGCGCCACTACCGGGCTGGGCTCGGGCAAGGCCGTCAAGGAGTTCCTCCAGGGCAGCGACAAGCCGCTGGCCGGCGCAGCGGAGGCCGAGGACTGGGTCGGCTACGCCGTCGCGGCCGGGAAGACCTCGGCCGGCACGCCGTTCCTGCTGATCGGCAGCCCCGGGGAGTCCATCGGCACCGTCGAGGACGCGGGATCCTTCTTCTACGTCAGCGGCACCGCCCAGACGGTCGTCGGTGTCAGCCAGAACACCGAGACCGCCGGCGCCGTGCCCGGCACCGCCGAACAGGACGACCGCTTCGGCTCCACGCTCGCCGCGACCCCGACCCACTTCGCGGTCGGCACCCCGGGCGAGGCGCTCGGCACCGTGGCCTTCGCCGGCGGCGCCGCCTACTTCAGCCACACGCTGACTTCCAACTCCCCGAAACCGCTCGGCGGCCTCGGCCAGGACCAGGACGAGATCAGCGGCGCCGAGGAGGTCGGCGACCAGTTCGGTGCCGCGCTCGCCATGGTCCCGTACCGGGCCTCCGGCGCGACCTCCACCACCGAGTCGCTGCTCGTGGTGGGCGTCCCCGGCGAGGACCTGGCGACCACCGTCGACGCGGGCGCCGTCCAGGTCTTCAGGCTCACGGCGAGCGGCACCTTCAGCCAGCTCGCCTGGATCGACCAGAACTCCGAGAACGTGGAAGAGGTGGCCGACGCCGGCGATCTGTTCGGCAAGCGGCTCACCGCCGTCAACACCTCCCCCAACGCCACCTCCACGGCCACGACCACCAAGGTCGCCATCGGTGTACCCGGCGACGAGTCCTCAGAGGAGCACTCGGACAAGGGCGGCGTGCAGATCGTCCCGCTGGTCGGCGCGCCCGGCGCCTCCGACCAGTGGATCGACCCCGGCTACGGCATCCCGTCCACGCCCGCGCCCCGCATGCTCACCGGCCTCTCCCTGGCCGCCACTCCGTCCCTGCTGTACGTGGGTATGCCCTACGGCCCGGCCGAGGGCCACGCGGTCTACGGCTTCCCATGGAGCGTGACCTCCGGCGGGGCGCCGACTCAGACGATCAAGCCCGGTGAGGGCGGCATCCCGGCGACCGGCGTCGCCTTCGGGGCGACTGTCCGCTGACGAGGCCTGCCCGTCCGTTGGACGTTGCCGTTCAACGCGACGACCGACGGCATGGCATTCCCGCGGTTGGCGGCGCCTTCGGAGCGACCATCCGATGACCCGACCCGAGACAGACATGAAGCAACGGGAGAGTGGACGCGTGTCCGCAGACAGACACAGACCCCTACGGCGTGGCGTGCTGGTGCGCGCCGCCGTCGCGGCCGCCGTCGCCGGTGCGGTGACGGCGGGCACCCTGGCGGTCCTGCCGGGCGGTGCTCCGGGCCGGGACCAGACGACGGTCGCGGCCGACCAGCCGATGGTGACCGAGCAGCAGGCCATGGCGGCCGCGAAGGACAGCGGGAAGAAGACCGAGGTCGTCGGCCTGCGCACCGAGCGCCGGGAGATCTTCGCCGAGCCCGACGGCACCTTCACCGCCCGCGAGTACACCGAGCCGGTGCGCACGGTCCAGGGCGGCAAGTGGGTCCCGGTCGACGCGACGCTGGTGAAGCGCGCCGACGGCACGTGGGGCCCGAAGGCCGCCACCGTGGACCTCAGCTTCTCCGCCGGCCAGGCGGGCAAGCCGTTCGTGACGATGCAGCGGGCGGGCCGCGAGTTCGCCCTGACCTGGCCGTACGGCAAGCTGCCCGCGCCGAAGGTGGAGGGTGACACCGCCACCTACGCCGAGGTTCTGCCCGGCGTCGACCTGACCGTGCGCGCCGAGGCCGACGGCTTCGGCCACCTGCTGGTCGTCAAGACGCCCGAGGCGGCGGCCGACCCGAGGCTGGCCAAGGTCGACCTCGGTATGACCACCGACGGTCTGAAGGTCGCGGAGGACGCCACCGGGGCGATCGTCGCGGAGGACTCCGTCGTCGGCGGCACCGTCTTCCATGCCGGCAAGCCCTCGATGTGGGACTCGGCCGCCGTCGAGGAGGCCGCCACCAGGAAGCAGGGCCCCAAGGCCGTCGCGAAGGCGCTGAAGTCCGCCGCGGCGGGCGCGGACGAGACCACCGCTGCCACTCCCACGACCACCCCGGGCCCGCAGGTCGCCCCCGAACCCGCCCTGGAGGGCCCGGGCGGCGGCGGCCGTGTCGCCCCGCTGGGCGTCGAGGTCGGCAAGGGCAAGCTGAGCCTCGTCCCCGACCAGAAGCTCCTCAAGGGCGCCGACACCGTCTTCCCGGTCGTCATCGACCCGATCTCGCGCACCACCTCGCGCACCTCCTGGACCGGCGTCATGTCCGGGATGCCCGGTGAGCAGGACTGGAAGTACTCCGGCAGCGCGGGCGTCGGCAAGTGCCCGACCGACTACAACCCGGTCTCCTGCAACGGTGTCGGCGTGCGCCGCGTGATGTTCACGATGCCGCTCTCCTTCTACAAGGGGAAGCAGATCCTGGGCGCGACCTTCTCCGCCCGGGTGGAGCACATCTACAGCGCGTCCCCGACCGCGGAGCCCATCCAGCTCTACCGGATCGGGGGCCAGAACTACTCGCTGACGTCGTCGAGCAGCTGGTCCAACACCTCGGACGACTGGGACGACTATCTCCAGACCGTCGACAAGGCGATCTCCCCGACCTCCTGCTCCAGCCAGGCCAACCTGCACTTCGAGAGCGGCGCGTCCGGCGAGCTGACCAGTGAGATCAAGACGGCCGCCGCGGGTGGCTGGAGCTCGATGACGCTGGGCCTGAGGGCGGCCGACGAGTCCCGCTTCGCCGAGTGGAAGCGGATCTGCGGCAACGCCTACCTGTCGGTCAAGTACAACAACCTGCCGCGGCAGATCAAGACGTCCGACATGTCCACGGACCCCGGTGGTCTGTGCAAGTGGGGTTCGAGCCGCGAGTACTCCGAGGTGCCGCCGAAGCTCCAGGCCATCGCGAGCGACCCCGACCACGGCAACGGCCAGACCGACAAGGTCAAGGTCGAGTTCAAGGTGGAGTGGACCGACCCGACCACCAAGGAGGCCAAGTCCTACACGTACCTGACGCCGGACTGGCTCTCCCCGACGACCAGCACCAGGTTCACGCACACGGTCAAGTCGTCGATCCCGCAGAACACGGTCATCTACTGGAGCGCACGCGCCACCGACGGTGACGGCTACGGCCCGTGGAGCTACGACGGCGACACCGCGCAGCGCTGCGAGTTCATGTACGACAAGACGCTGCCCGGCAAGCCGAACGTCCTGTCCAAGCAGTACCCGTCCGACACGGTCTACCACGACGGCGTGGGCACCTACGGCACCTTCACCTTCGCCCCCAACCCGAACGACTCCATCCCGGACACCGACGTCGTCAAGTACCGGTACGCCTTCGACAGCACGGCGAGCCCCGCGACCGTCGCCACCCCGTCCGCGGCGGGCGGCTCCGTCTCCGTGCAGTGGATGCCGACCCGGGCCGGGCGGCACTGGGTCGACGTGATCGCCGTCGACAAGGCGGAGAACCCCAGCACCAGGGCGCACTACGAGTTCCTGGTGAGCGAGGGCACGCCGGTCGTCGCCCAGTGGAACCTCGCCGACCAGGCGGGCGACACCGAAGCGCACGACGAGAGCGGCGAGTTCTCGGCGACCGCGGGCACCGCCGTCGCGTTCGGCGCGGAGGGCCCCGGCGGCAAGGTCGACAAGGCCGCGCACTTCGACGGCAGCTCCGAGGCCTACCTCGACGCCAGCGAGACCGTCCTCGACACCGCCAAGAGCTTCAGCGTCAGCGCGTGGGTGCGGCCCACCGCGCTGGACAAGGACATGGTGGTCGTCAGCCAGGACGGCACCGGCGAGCCCGGCTTCACCTTCGGCTACGACGCGTCCGCGCAGACCTGGAAGTTCTCCGTCCCGGTCAACGACGTGGACTCGCTCGGCGAGTGGAAAGCCGTCTCGACCGGAGTGACCCCGGTCAAGGACCAGTGGGTGCTGCTCACGGGTGTGTACGACGCCCAGAACAGCAACGGCCCCCAACTCCAGCTCTACATCAACAAGGACCTGAAGGGTTCCGCCACGCGCCGGTCCACCTGGAAGTCGTACGGCCCGCTGCAGATCGGCCGCGCCACGGCCAAGAGCGGCTACCGCGACAACTTCACGGGTGACCTCGCCGAGGTCCGCGTCTTCGACCGGGTCCTGCCGGCGGCCCAGGTCGCCGAGCTGATGACCATCAAGCCGGAGCGCAAGGCCTACTGGCAGCTCGACGACGCCACCAGTGGCGCCTCCGCCGAGACCGGCGGCGGCCAGGCGCTGACCCTCGCGGGCAACGCCTCCATCTACCGCCCGGCCGATGTGTTCGACACCGCAGCGCTGGTCGGCGACGGCAACCTGGTCCTGGACGGGAACGGGGACTACGCGTCCACCGCCACCGCCCCGGTCACCGGCAACACCAGCTTCACCGTGTCCGTCCGCGCCCAGCTGACCACACCGGACGCCGAGATGTCGCAGACGGTGCTGTCCCTGCCGGGCACGAACGCCAACCGTCTACAGGTTCGCTACCAGGCCACCACCGGCCAGTGGGAACTCGCCGTCGCCAAGACGGACGCGGCCGCCGCCGGGGTCGTCACCTTCACCGACGACCAGGAAAAGCCCGACGGCGGCGGCTCCGGTCAGCACCTGGCGGTCGTCTACGACGCCTTCGCCAACTCGGTGCGGCTGTACGTCGAGGGCCAGCTCGTCGCCGGTGCCTACGGCACGGACGACACCCTGTGGTCCGCCACCGGCGGCCTCCAGGTGGGCCGTTCGCTGCGCGGGGCGAGCGAGTACTTCGCCGGCGCGATCGACGAGGTCCGCGTCTACAGCGGCGCGGCCGACCAGATCGCGGTGCAGCAGATGGCCGCGCTGACGGCCCTCCCCGATATGTGACGGGTCGTCATCACTTCGGGGGTGTGCCGGGTCCGTCGAGGGCCCGGCACACCTGTCCTGCCCTCTTCCTTTCCTCGTCCTTTCATGACGTTCCCTACGATCAGGAAGTTGCCGAATGTTCTTCCGTGGTCGCTCACCGAGTCGCCGCATGCCCAGACCGGCGTTCGCCGCGACAGTGCTCGGGCTCACGCTCGCGCTGTCGGCTTCGTCGGTTCAGGCGTTGGCGCTCGACGACGGTGACCGGGGCCGCACCAGCCGCCCCGGCGTCCAGGACAACTGGGATCCCGCCGAGGGGTCCGAGGCGAAAGCGAAGCCCCGCCCTTCCGATCCGGCGCGCAAGGCGGCGGTCAAGGGACTCAATAAGGCGGTGTGGCCGAAGCAGGGCGGCGCCGAGTTGAAGACAGGCGCCACCGCGAGGGCCGGCGGTCTGCCGGTGAAGGTGACCAAGGCGAAGGCCAAGGTCGAGGCAGCACAGGTTGTGGCCGGCGTCCGGGTCGACGTCCTGGACCCGAAGCGGGCCGAGAAGCTGGGCGCCGATGTACTGCTGGGCGTCGAGCGAGCCGACGGTTCCGCGCAGGCGGGCAAGGTTCGTCTGACGGTGGATTACTCGGAGTTCGCCGAGGGCTTCGGCGGTTCCTACGCCTCTCGTCTCCAACTGATCCAGCTCCCGGCGTGTGCCGCTGTCGGCATACCCGGCACCAGGGAGTGCCCGGAGCCGCCGAAGGTGTTGCCCACGGTCAACGACGTGAAGACGGGCACCGTCTCCGCCGACGTGACGGCCGCACCGGCCACGGTCGAGGGCGTCTCCACCATGGCGAGCGAGGCGACCTCGCTGGTCGCGGTCGCGGCCGGCCCCTCGAGCGCGCAGGGCACGTACAAGGCGACGGCGCTCGCTCCGTCGGCCGACTGGAACGTCTCGAACTCCTCCGGCGGCTTCTCCTGGAACTACCCGATGCGGACGGTGCCGACTCCGGGTGGTCTGACGCCGACGGTGGGCCTCGGATACTCGTCGCAGTCGGCGGACGGCCGCACCGCGGCGACCAACAACCAGGGTTCGTGGATCGGTGAGGGTTTCTCCTACGACCCCGGCTATATCGAGCGCCGTTACAAGGCCTGCTCCGATGACGGTCATTCCGGGTCCGCCGAGCAGTGCTGGGCGTACGACAACGCCACGATTCTCCTCAATGGCTCCTCGACGGAACTGGTCAAGGACGACACGACCGGCAAATGGCATCTGGCCAACGACGACGGTACGAAGGTCGAGCAGCTGACCGGTGCCACCAATGGTGACAACGACGGTGAGCACTGGCGTGTCACCACCACCGACGGCACGGAGTACTACTTCGGTCTGAACCGGCTGCCGGGCTGGGCGACCGGCAACGAGGAGACCGATTCGACGTGGACGGTTCCGGTCTTCGGTGACGATTCGGGTGAGCCCTGCTACAACGCGACGTTCACGAGCGCGCACTGCAAGCAGGCGTGGCGGTGGAGCCTCGACTATGTCAAGGACACCCACGGCAACGTCATGTCGTACTACTACGCGCGGGAGACCAACTACTACGCGCTGAACGGCAAGACGGACGTCAACGGGACGGCGTACCACCGTGGCGGCTACCTCAAGCGCGTCGACTACGGTCAGCGCGACGGCCAGGTCTACGCGGCCAAGGCCCCGGCGCGGGTCGTGTTCAACGTCGCCGAACGGTGCCTTCCCACGGCCGACTTCGACTGCGCGGAATCCAAGCGCACCACGGCGAACGCATCGCGCTGGCCGGACGTTCCCGTCGACCAGGAGTGCAAGGCCGACACCAAGTGCACCGTCGGTCAGACCTTCTGGACGACGAAGCGGCTGACCTCGATCGTCACCCAGATGCGCAAGGACGCGACCACGTATCAGGACGTGGACGCCTGGACCCTCACGCATCTGTTCACCGACAACGGCGACGACTCCAAGACCCTCTGGCTGTCGAAGATCGACCACGAGGGCCGGGTCGGTACGGCGGTGAGACTGCCCACGCTGGAGCTGTACGGTGAGCAGCTGGCGAACCGGGTGGACGCGATCGGGGACAACATCGCTCCTTTCCACCGCTTCCGCCTGTCCACCGTGCTCAGCGAGACCGGCGCCCAGCTCGACGTCAACTACGCGGCGACGAACTGCACCAAGGACGCGCTGCCGACGCCGGGTGAGTCCACCAAGCGCTGCTACCCGGTGAAGTGGTCGCCCCCGGGCTACATCGACCCGATCACGGACTGGTTCCACAAGTACGTGGTGGCGGCGGTCATCGAGACCGACCGCACGGGCGGCAGCGACCAGCTCGTCACGCGTTACTCCTACCAGGGCGACGCGGCCTGGCGTAAGGCGGAACCCGACGGCATCACCGAGGACAAGTACCTGACCTGGGGCGGCTGGCAGGGCTATGGCAAGGTCACCGTCACCAGCGGCAGCGCCGACCGCCAGACCAGCCGGATCGACTACACGTATCTCCAGGGCATGGACGGGGACAAGACCTCCTCCGGCGGCACCCGTTCGGTGAAGGTGTCCGACTCCACCGGCGCCGAGTACACGGACGCCAAGGAGTTCACCGGCTTCGAACTCGAAGCGATGGCGTACGACGGAAGCAAGCTCGCTTCCAAGGTGATCAACACCCCGTGGAAGGCCTACACCGCCACGCAGACCAAGAGCTGGGGCACCAACCGGGCGGCCGTCGTCAACACGGAGACCACCCGCGGCTTCAGCCCGCTCGCCTCGGGCGGCTGGCGCGAGACCAGGTCGACGACGAAGTACGACACCTCGAACGGCACCGGCCGGGTCACCGAGGTCGAGGACCTGGGCGATGTGTCCACCACCGGGGACGACACCTGCACCCGCTTCTGGTACGCCGACAGCACCGCGCAGAACATCCTCTCCCTGCCCAGGCGCAGCGAGTCGGTGTCCGTGAAGTGCGCGACGACGCCGGACCGCAGGACCCAGGTGCTGGCCGACGAACGGACCTCGTACGACGGTGGTGCCCACGGCGCCGCGCCGACGAAGGGTGACGCGACCCAGACGGAGCGGCTGGCCGCGCACAACGGCACGACGGCCACGTACCAGGTCACCGGCACCACGACCTATGACTCCTTCGGCCGCCCGCTGTCCCAGACGGACGCCTCCGGCGCACTGACGAAGACCTCGTACACGGACGTCAACGGACTGATCTCGAAGACGACGTTCACCAACGCGCTCGGGCACGCCTCGACGACCGACTACGCGCCCGCCTGGGGCATGTCGGCGGGCCAGACCGACCCGAACGGAAAGCGCACCGACCTCGCCTACGACGGCCTCGGCCGCCTCACCTCGGTGTGGCTGCCGGACCGGGTGAAGGCCTCGCAGACGCCGAGCATCAAGTACTCGTACAACGTCCGCAAGGACAAGGTCGTCGCGATCAAGACCGAGAAGATCGAGAACGACGGCTCCTACGGCGCCGAGTACCAGCTCTACGACGGACTGCTCAGAGCCCGTCAGATCCAGACCGAGGGGCCGGGCGGCACCCGCATGGTCGCCGACACGTTCTACGACGGCACCGGCAAGGTCAGGAAGGCCAACGAGACCTACAACGCAGCGGGCGCCCCGTCCGACGAGCTGTTGCTGGTCCACAACGGCGAAGTGGCCACCCAGTCGCTCTTCGAGTACGACGGACTGGGCCGTACCACGGCGAGCATCTTCGCCGTCTCGGGTGTGGAGCAGTGGCGCACCACGACCACGTACGACGGCGAGCGCACCCACATCGACCCGCCCGTCGGCGGTGTCCCGACGACGACGGTGCGGGACTCCGCAGGCCGTACCAGCGAGATCTGGCACTACCGGGGCGCCTCCCCCAACCCGATGTCGGGCTACGACGTCACCAAGTACACCTACACCCCGTCCGGCAAGCTCCAGACGGTCGTCGACGCGAAGAACAACGTCTGGCGCTACGAGTACGACCAGCTGGGCCGCAACACCAAGTCGGTCGACCCGGACGCCGGCACCTCGACCGTGACCTACGACGCCCTTGACCTCCCCGTCTCCTCGACGGACGGCAGGGGCAAGAAGCTGTCGACGGTCTACGACAAGCTCGGCCGGGTCCTTTCGACCTGGCAGGGCGACGCCGACACGGGTACCAAGCTGACCGAGACCCGGTACGACAGGGCGGGCTCGCTCGGCGAGGTGTACGCGCAGCTGAGCTACGTCTCGCCGACCGAGTACTTCGCGACGGTCGTGCAGTCGACGGACGAGTTCTACCGTCCGCTGAAGACGGCGTACTCGGTGCCCGCCTCCCAGGGCGCGCTGGCCGGCACCTACGTCTTCACCAGCACCTACAACCGCGACGGAACCGCCCAGTCGGGAGGGATCCCGGCGGCGGGCGGGCTGCCGGCGGAGGCCGTCACCTTCGGGTACGACGAACTGCAGCGCCCGACGACCATGACCGGCACCACCTCGTACGTCACCGACACCCGCTACTCCACGCACGGACACCTCCAGCAGCTGGAGCAGTACGCGGGGTCGGGGAAGAAGGTCTGGCAGACCTACGACTACGAGACGGGCACCGACCGGCTGGCGCGTTCGGTCGTCGACGTCTACGGAGCGACCGCGCCGGCGAAGGAATCGAACTACTCCTACGACCAGGCCGGAAACGTTCTGTCGATCTCCGACACGGCCAACGCCTCCTCCCCGGACGTCCAGTGCTTCGCCTACGACAACCGGCAGCGGCTCGCGGACGCCTGGACACCGGCATCGACGGCGGCCGACGCCGCGGGCAGCGGGACCCTGGGGACCACGGCGCCGGTCGACGGCTCCCGCCCGAAGGCGTGCGAGGCGGCACCAGGAGCGAGCCCGCTGGGTGGTCCGGCTCCGTACTGGAAGTCGTACGCCACCGACGCCATCGGCAACCGCACCGGCGAGACCGTGCACGACACGGGACTGGTGGCGTCGAAGGACATCACCCGCACCTTCACCTACGGCGGGGCGGGTACGGCCGGTGACGGTCCGCACCAGGTCACGAAGATCGTGGAGAACACCCCGACCGGTGACCGGCAGTCGTCCTACGAGTACGACGACTCGGGCAACACCACCAAGCGCACCATCGGAGGCAACGCCCAGACCCTGACCTGGGACGACTCCGGCAAGCTCACCAAGGCGACCGAGGCCGGCGGGTCGGAGACCAGTTACCTCTACGACGCCGAGGGCGAGCGGGTCCAGCGCAAGGACCCGTCGGGCACCACCGTCTATCTGCCGGGCATGGAACTGCACCTGCCCACGGGTGGTTCCCAGGTGGCGGCGACCCGGTACTACACGTACCTCGACCAGACCGTGGCGGTGCGGACCAGCGACGGCAAGCTGTCCTTCCTGGCCGCGGACCACCACGGGACCGGCGAACTGGCGATCGACGCGGCGACCGGTGCGATCTCGCAGCGGCGCTTCGACCCGTACGGTGTCAACCGCGGCCAGTCGAGCGGCAACTGGCCGGGGGAGAAGGGCTACGTCGGCGGCACCGTCGACGCCTCGACCGGTCTGACCCATCTCGGGGCACGTGAATACGACCCGGTCATCGGGAAGTTCATCTCCGTCGACCCGCTCATCGACTACACCCGGCCGCAGCAGATCAACGGCTACGCCTACGCGGACAACTCTCCGGTCACATTCAGTGATCCGTCCGGCCTGGAGAGTTGCTATCCGTACTCGTACTGCTCCGGTGACAACGGCACGTACGGCCCGTACAAGCCGAAGAACCCGGAGAAGGACGCGGCCGAGGCCGAGGAGTACGAGGCCGAGCAGTCGGTCTCGAAGGCACGGGGCCAGCAGTCCGCCTCCAAGCAGCGGATCAAGCAGGCCGGCAAGGCTCTCGTCAAGATCGTCCGGGACATCCTCGGTGTGGACGCGGCACTGGACTGCATCTCCAGCGGTGATCTGGGCGCGTGCGGCGAGACGCTGCTGAACATCGCGGGCAGCTTCGCCGGAGGCATCGCAGGCAAGATCCTCGCGAAGTACGGGGCCCCCTGGAACTGGGCCAAGGGCGCCAAACTCGCCAAACGCGTGGTCGGCCTGGTCGGCGACCTCGTCGGCGGGGTCAAGGACCTGCTGAAGGCCAACAAGGCGCTCGGCAAGGCGAAGGACGCGCTTTCCTCGGCACGGGCCAAGCTCAAGGCGGTGATCAAGAAGGGCAAGAAGGAGGATTCGGGAACCTGCCCGACCAGCGCCCTGCCCAACCACAGCTTCCTGCCGGGGACGAAGGTCGCTCTCGCCGACGGCGGCAGCAAACCCATCGAGGAGGTGGAACTCGGCGATGCGGTGCTGGTGACCGACCCGGAGACGGGCGAGACGACGGCCCGTCAGGTCGTCGGCACCATCGTCACCGAGGACGACAAGCACTTCGTCGACCTCACGGTGCGCGGCGAGTCCGGTGAGCCGTCCGACCTGGTCTCCACCACGACCCATCCCTTCTGGGTGGAGTCGGAGCGGGCCTGGATCGAGGCCGGCGAGCTCGAACCCGGCATGCGGCTGCTCACCGCGGACGGCGGCCTCGCCACGGTCGAGGCGGTCAGTCCCTTCGAGCGGCGGCAGCGCACGCACGACCTCACTGTCGAGGACATCCACACCTACTACGTGCTGGCGGACGAGGAACCACTCCTCGTCCACAACTGCGGTACCGGCGGTGGGAGCGGCGGCACCCGCAGCAGCGGCGACCCCGAGCGCTCCGACCACGGTGACTCCGACCCGAGCTCCGTTCCCGACCTCTACGACCCGAACGACGCCGACTACAAGCCGGTCAAGCGCCGTGAGGCCGAGGGCGAGACGCGTCGTGCCTCCGAGGCCGTCGGTGACGCGGCGAAGCAGCGGCAGAGTGCGCTCTCCGGCGCCTCCACCAACGCCGGGAAAATCCTGAAGCCCTTCACCCATCAGGCCGGAGCGTCCCCTGGGATAGTCGAGGCCACCATCGCCACGGCACTCGTGATCGCGAGGATCGGGCAAGCCGTCAAGAAATGGAAGAGGGGCCGCGGTGCGCCGTAAAGCAAGGGAAATTCTCGCTCGGTTCCGGCGCGACGGGTTCATCGCGCCGGAGAGCGAGTCGGCGGCGGAATTCGGCGTATGGGACCGGCTGACCCCTGGCCGGGTCCTCCTCACGGCCCTGCAACTGGAGCTGAACGACCGCAGGACCGAGGGCCATTCACCCGAGCGCATCGCCACGGACCTCGGCTTCACCCCGGGGCCGGGGCCGGGAGCGGGAGTGGGGTCGGGGCCGGGGCTCGGCCACGAGGAGGCCGCCGCAGTGATCACCGGCCTGCTGGGTGACGTCGCCGCGCTCCGGCACGCCGACCAGCAGGGCCGCCTCGCGCTGAGCGGCGTGCTGACCCTGCTGCGGGCCGTGATCGAGGCCGAGGGCTACACCGAATCCGAAATCGACGAGTTGCTGGGCTTCGCGGAGGAGGCTGCCCGCGCGGCCTTGCGGGGACCCGTCTCCGGCCCCTGGGACGCCGGTTCGCCAGGCGTCCCGGAAGGGGAGTACACCGACCTGGGCGGCCTGCGCATTCCCGCCCAGCCGGGCAACGAGCTCAAGTTCGTGGGCGACCGGAGCGGCGACGGCGGCGTCCTCGCCGTCACCGTCGTCCACGGCCGGACCGCGCTCCAGCTCCAGGCCTACCACCGGACCCCGGGCCGCTCCTGGGACACCGTGCGCGCCGACCTGCTCGCGAAGCTGAGCAGGGACGGCGCGTCGGTACGGGAATGGGCGGGCCCCGCCGGAGTCGAACTGCGGGCCGAGGTGCCCGTCGTACGCCGCGACGGCTCCCACGCCACCATGCACTCGCGCTTCCTCGGCTTCGACGGCCCCGGCTGGCTGCTGCGCGGAGTCGTCACCGGCGCGGGAGCCGCGCCGGACAGCACCGACGACTGGCCGTACGAATTCTTCGGGAACACCGTCGTGGTCCCGGAATTCGCCGGCCCCGCGGACTCCGGTCCCGCCGAGAGGAACGCCATTCCGCTCCGCATTCCTTGACCTCTTCTCTCCTCGCCGCGGCGCACCCCATGCGCCGCGGCGAGTATTTCCTGTCCACAAACGGAGATCATTGATGTATTGGAAGAGTCGGCCGTTGAGCCGACGAATACCCAGGCGCATTCTCGGCACGACGGTGCTGAGCCTGGCCCTGGCGCTCCCGGCGTCCACGGTCCAGGCGGTGCCGCTCACCGCGGACGACAAGGGCCGCACCAGTCGCCCCGGCGTCCAGGACGATGGTGATCCCGCCAAGGGTTCCGACGCGAGATCGAAGTCCCGCCCTTCCGATCCGGCGCGCAGGGCGGCGGTCAAGGGGCTGGACGAGGCGGTGTGGCCGAAGCAGGGCGGCGCCGAGGTGAAGCTGGGGGCCACCGCTGAGGCGGGCGGGCTGCCGGTGAAGGTGACCAGGGCGAAGGCCAAGGTCAAGGCAGCCCAGGCCGCAGAGAGCGTCCGGGTCGACGTCCTGGCCCCGAAGCGTGCCGACAAGCTTGGTGCCGATGTCCTGCTCGGCGTCGAGCGCACCGACGGCGAGGACAAGGCCGGCAAGGTCCGCCTGACGGTCGACTACTCCGAGTTCGCGGAGGGCTTCGGCGGCTCGTACGGCTCGCGTCTTCAGCTGGTGCAGCTCCCGGCGTGTGCCGCTTTGGGTACGCCGGGCAGTAAGGCCTGCCCGGAGCAGCCGAAGGTGCTGCCGACGGTCAACGACGTGAAGACGGGCACGGTCTCGGCCGACGTGACGGCGGCTCCGGCTTCGGCCGAGGGTGTCTCGACGATGGCGGCGGAGGCGACGTCCCTGGTGGCGGTGGCGGCGGGTCCGTCGAGCGCGCAGGGCACGTACAAGGCCACGGCGCTTGCGCCCTCCGCCAGCTGGAGCGTCGCCACCTCGTCCGGCGCGTTCAACTGGAACTACCCCTTCCGTTCGGTCCCGACCCCCGGCGGTCTGACCCCGACGGTGGGCCTCGGCTACTCGTCGCAGTCGGCGGACGGCCGCACCTCGGCGACGAACAATCAGGGTTCGTGGATCGGTGAGGGTTTCTCCTACGACCCGGGGTACATCGAGCGCCGTTACAAGCCGTGTGCGGAGGACGGTCACGACAGCTCGGCCGAGCAGTGCTGGGCGTTCGAGAACGCCACGGTCATGCTCAACGGCAGCTCCGGTGAGCTGGTCAAGGACGACACCACGGGTGAGTGGCACATGTCGTCCGACGACGGCTCGAAGGTCGAGAAGCTGACCGGCGGCACCAACGGTGACAACGACGGCGAGTACTGGCGCATCACCACGTCGGACGGTACGGAGTACTACTTCGGCAAGAACCGCCTCCCGGGCTGGGCGACGGGCAACGAGGAGACCAACTCGGTCTGGACGGCGCCGGTGTTCGGTGACGACTCCGGTGAACCCTGCTACAACGCCACCTTCACCTCGGCGTACTGCCAGCAGGCCTGGCGCTGGTCGCTGGACTACGTCAAGGACACCCACGGCAACGTGATGTCCTACTTCTACGAGCGTGAGACCAACTACTACGCGCTGAACGGGAAGACGGACGTCAACGGCACCGCGTACCACCGCGGCGGCTACCTCAAGCGCGTCGACTACGGTCAGCGCGACGGCCAGGTGTACGCGGCGAAGGCGCCGGCCCGGATCGTGTTCAACACCGCCGAGCGCTGCCTGGTCACCTCCGACTTCGACTGCGCGGAGAGCAAGCGCACCAAGGCGAACGCCTCCCACTGGCCGGACGTCCCGGTCGACCAGGAGTGCAAGTCCGGCACCAAGTGCACCTCGCCCGTGCCGACGTTCTTCACCACCAAGCGGCTGACGTCCGTCGTCACGCAGATGCGCAAGGACGCCACGACGTATCAGGACGTGGACGCCTGGATCCTCACGCACCTGTTCACGGACAACGGCGACGACTCCAAGACGCTGTGGCTGTCGAAGATCGAGCACGAGGGCCGCGTCGGTACGGCGGTCAAGCTGCCCTCGGTGGACCTGTTCGGCGAGCAGCTCGCCAACCGCGTCGACGCGATCGGCGACAACATCGCCCCGTTCTACCGCTTCCGCCTGTCCATGGTCCTCAGTGAGACGGGCGCCCAGCTGGACGTCACGTACGCGGCCACCGACTGCACCAAGGCTTCTCTGCCGAAGCCGGGGGAGTCGACGAAGCGCTGCTACCCGGTGAAGTGGGCCCCGCCGGGCTACGTGGACCCGATCACGGACTGGTTCCACAAGTACGTGGTGTCGGCGGTGATCGAGACCGACCGCACCGGCGGCAGCGACTCGATGGTGACCCGCTACGATTACCAGGGCGACGCGGCCTGGCGTAAGGCGAAGCCGGACGGCATCACCGACGAAAAGTACCTCACCTGGGGCGGCTGGCAGGGCTACGGCAAGGTCAAGGTCACCAGCGGCACCTCCGACAACCAGAAGACCCGGGTCGACTACACGTTCCTCCAGGGTATGGACGGGGACAAGGACGCCGGCGGCAACGCGCGCTCGGTGACGGTGAAGGACTCCACGGGTGCGTCCTACACCGACTCGGAGGAGTTCACCGGCCACCAGCTGGAGGTCGCCACCTACGACGGTTCCCAGCTGATCTCCAAGTCGATCAGCGCCCCGTGGAAGCACTACTCCGCCACCCAGACCAGGAGCTGGGGCACCACCCGCGCGGTGATCGTGCGCACCCAGACGGGCCGTGGCTTTGATCTGAAGTCCGACGGGACCTGGCGCGAGACGAAGTCCACGACGACGTACGACACGGCGAACGGCACCGGCCGCGTCCTGACCGTCGACGACCAGGGTGACGTCTCCACCGCCAAGGACGACAGCTGCACCCGCACGACGTACGCGGACAACACCGCGAAGAACATCCTCTCGCTGCCGGCGCGCAGCGAGTCGGTGTCGGTCAAGTGCTCCGCCACCCCGGACCGCAAGACCCAGGTCCTGGCGGATGAGCGCACGTCCTACGACGGCGGCGCGTTCGGCGCGGCGCCCACCAAGGGTGACGCGACGAAGACCGAGCGGCTGACCGCGCACAACGGCACCACGGCGACCTACCAGGTCACGGGCGTCACGACGTACGACGACTTCGGCCGTCCGCTGACGCAGAAGGACGCCAAGCAGATCGGGACGACGGAGCAGACCAGCACCGTCTACACCGAGACCAACGGCCTGCTGACGAAGACCAAGGTCACCAACGCCCTCGGCCACGCGACGACCACCGACTACGCCCCGGCCTGGGGCATGTCGGCGGGCCAGACCGACCCGAACGGCAAGCGGACGGACCTCGCCTACGACGCCATGGGCCGCCTGACGTCGGTGTGGCTGGCGGACCGGACCTCGACCCAGACGCCGAGCATCAAGTACTCGTACAACGTCCGCAAGGACAAGGTCACCTCGGTCAAGACCGAGAAGATCGAGAACGACGGTTCCTACGGCGCCGAGTACCAGCTCTACGACAGCCTGCTGCGGGCCCGTCAGATCCAGACTCAGGGGGCGGACGGCACCCGCATGGTCGCCGACACCTGGTACGACGGCACGGGCAACGTCAAGAAGACCAACTCGACGTACAACGCCTCCGGCACTCCCTCGGACGAGCTGCTGCTCGTCCACAACGGCGAGGTCGGGGCTCAGAGTCTGCTGGAGTACGACGGCCTGGGCCGCACCACCGCCCAGATCTTCGCGGTGTCGGGCGTCGAGCAGTGGCGCACCACGACCACGTACGACGGTGAACTGACCCACGTCGATCCGCCGGTCGGCGGTGTGCCCACCACGACCGTGACGGACGGGCAGGGAAACACATCGGAGATCCGCCACTACCGCGGCGCCTCGCCGGGCGTGGGCGTCCCGTACGACTCGACGAAGTACACGTACAACACGGCCGGAAAGCTGGAGACGGTCACCGACGCCAAGAACAACGTGTGGCGGTACGAGTACGACCAGCTGGGTCGCCAGATCACGTCGATCGACCCGGACGCGGGCACCTCGCGTACGGAGTACGACGAACTGGACAGGCCGGTGGTCGCCTGGGACGGCCGTGACAAGAAGACGTCCACGGTGTACGACTCGCTCAGCCGTGTGCTGTCGACCTGGCAGGGCGATCCCAACACCGGCACCAAGGTGACCGAGACCAAGTACGACAAGGCCGGCTGGCTGGGCCAGGCCTACGGCTTCCTCAGCTATGTCTCCCCGACCGAGTACTTCGCCGTCGCGGTTCAGTCGATGGACGAGTTCTACCAGCCGTTGAAGACCGCCTATCAGATCCCCGCCTCCCAGGGATCGCTGGCCGGCACGTACGTCTTCACCACGTCGTACAACCGTGACGGAACGGTGCAGAGCACCGGCCTGCCCGCCGTGGCCGACCTGCCGGCGGAGGCGGTGACCTACACCTACGACGCGCTGCAACGCCCGACGACCATGACCGGCAGCACCTCGTACGTCACCAACACCGTCTACTCGAAGAGCAGCCGGCTCCAGCAGCTGGAACTGTCCACGGGCAGCGGCAAGAAGGTCTGGCAGACCTACGACTACGAGCAGGGCACCGACCGGCTGACGCGCTCGGTCGTCGACGTCTACGGCGCCGGCGCTCCGGCCAAGGAGGCCAATTACTCCTACGACCAGGCGGGCAACGTCCTCTCCATCGCGGACACGGCGAACTCCGCGGCGCTCGACGTGCAGTGCTTCGCCTACGACAGCCGGCAGAGGCTGACGGACGCCTGGACCCCGGCGACCACGGCCGCCGACGCGACCGGTAGGGGAACGCGCGGTTCCACCGCGCCGGTCGACGGCACCGGGCCGAAGGCGTGCGACTCGGCGCCAGGTTCGAACGCGCTCGGCGGTCCGGCGGCGTACTGGAAGTCGTACGAGACCGACGCCATCGGAAACCGGGTTTCCGAGACGAACCACGACACCACGCTGAACACCGCGAAGAACATCACCCGCAGCTACGAGTACGGCGGGGCCGGCGCCCTGGGTGACGGCCCGCACCAGGTCACCAAGGTCATCGAGAAGACGCCCACCGGGGACAAGCAGTCGACGTACGAGTACGACGACGCGGGCAACACCACCAAGCGCACCATCGGCGGCGATGCCCAGAACCTTGTCTGGGGGGACTCCGGCCAGCTCACCAAGGTCACCGAGGCCGGCGGCTCCGAGACCAGTTATCTCTACGACCCGACCGGCACCCGGGTTCTGCGCAAGGACCCCTCCGGCACCACCGTCTACCTGCCCGGCACCGAATTGAAGCTGTCGGCCGACGGCACCAAGAAGGAGGCCACCCGCTACTACACCTACCTCGACCAGACCGTCGCGGTACGCACCGCCGGGAAGACGTTCTTCCTCGGCTCGGACCACCACGGCACGGGCGAGCTCGCGATCGACTCCGAGAGCGGGGCGATCTCCCAGCGCCGCTTCGATCCGTACGGCGTCGAGCGCGGCGAGAAGACCGGCACCTGGCCGGGGCAGAAGGGCTTCGTCGGCGGCACGATCGACGCGTCCACGGGGCTCACCAACCTGGGGGCACGGGAATACGACGCCCAGATCGGCAAGTTCGTCTCCGCCGACCCGGTGATCGACTACACGCAGCCGCAGCAGATCAACGGCTACGCGTACGCGAACAACTCCCCGGTCACGCACGCGGACCCCAGCGGCATGATCATCCCGGAGTGTCGTGAGGGTCTGATCGAGTGCCGGGGCGGTCTGCCGGTCATTCATCAGACCGAGGAGGAGAAGGCGCAGTCGGACTACGACAACGCCTCCCGGAACGTCTCGGCGGCACAGGGCCAGCAGTCCGCGGCGAAGCAGCGCATCAAGTCCGCGGGCAAGGCCCTGGTCAAGATCGCCCGGGACATCCTCGGTGTGGACGCGGCCCTGGACTGCATCTCCACCGGTGACGTCGGAGCCTGTGGCGAGACCCTGCTCAACATCGCGGGCAGCTTCGCGGGCGGTCTGGCGGGCAAGATCCTCGCCAAGTACGGCGCCCCGTGGAACTGGGCCAAGGGCCTCAAACTCGCCAAGCGGGTGACCGGCCTGGTCGGTGACCTGATCGGCGGGGCCAAGGACCTGTGGAAGGCGAACAAGGCGGTGGGCCGGGCGAAGTCCGGACTCGCCAAGGCGGCGGACAAGCTGGCCGATGCCCGCAAGAAGGCCGCGGCGGCGCTGAAGAAGAAGAAAGCCGGCGGGTCCTGCCCCGTTCGCCACAGCTTCCTGCCCGGTACGAGGGTTCTCCTCGCCGACGGCTCCACCAAGCCGATCGAGCAGGTCGAGCCCGGTGACAAGGTCACGGTGACCGACCCGGTGACGGGAGAGACCACCACCAGTGAGGTGGCCGGCACGATCGTCACCGAGGACGACAAGCACTTCGTCGACCTGACGGTCAGGAACACGAAGACGGCCACCGTGAAGGGCGGCGCGAAGGCGAAGGAGGCCGACGAGGAGAAGCTGGTCTCGACGACCACCCATCCCTTCTGGGTCGACTCCGAGCAGGCTTGGCTCGAGGCCTCCGAACTGCGCCCCGGCATGCTGCTGCACACCGTGGACGGCGGCACGGCCGAGGTCACCGGGGTCCGTGCGTACCAGAAGCTCCAGCGCACGCACGACCTCACCATCAGCCGGATCCACACCTACTACGTGTACGCCGAGGCCACGCCTCTCCTCGTGCACAACAACGACGAGTGCCCGGAGGCGGGCGACGCCGACGCCCTCATGGACGCGGTGCAGGACGTGGCGGACCAGGCCGCTCCGATCAGGCCCGACAAGGATCGCCCGGCCATCGCGGAGGGCATCGAGCTGTCCGACGGCCAGGTCATCGCGAGCACCAGCATCCGGGGGGCCAAGGTCCGGGTGCACCCGGCCGTGCAGTCGGTGCTGAACACGGTTGCCTCGCGGGCCAGCCGGGGCAAGGGGCACGGCCAGTGCGGCCTCGTCGTCTGCTTGTCCCAGGCGTTGTTCTCGGGCAAGAGCCCCATGGGAGCAAGAGGCGCCGCGGTGGTCATCCGCAACAGCGTGAATCACGCGAAACACGGCATGCCTGTAGGACCCTGCAACAGTTGCGCGGCCTTGGTCGAGCATTTCGACATCGACTTCGTGACATGAGTGGGGTCGAGAGATGAGAGTGGTACCCATGGACGATCTGTCGGAGGAGGTCGAGCGCGCGCTGGCGGGTGCCGGATGGCGGCCCGGCCGGCGCGTGAGCACCCAGGAATGGCGGCGTGGGCTGGAGGCCTCCGGCCAGGTCGTCATGCACGAGGCGGCCGAACGATTCCTCGCGGAGTTCGGGGGGCTGTCCTTCCCGCCCGCGGGCAACGGCATCTCCATGGCGCGTCAGTCGTTTGAACTGGACCCCCTGCTGTGCCTGGGGGAGGAGGGCAGGTTCGCCGACTGGAGCGCCGAGATCGAAGAGAGGATCTTTCCGATCGGCGAGTTCGACGAAGGGCGGGGCGGCTTTCTCGGCATCGATGAGAAGGGCGTGGTCTATCAGGTCATCGACTCGCTGAGCCGCTTCGCCGAGGAACGGGCTGGACTGGAGTGCCTGATCCTGGGGATCGCCCCGGAACCGCTCGTCGACTGAGCGGTATGAGATCGCTCTGCTGAGCACGGGGCCCGGTTTGACCCCTCGAGCCGGGCCCCGTAGCCTTGACCGTCGGCGTGTTCACTAGGCACGCCACATCCCCGTAAACCTCTTCCTCCCGGATACCGGTACCTCGGTGGCCGGGAGAGGCTGTCCGTGACTGTTCCCGGGTGGCTGGACTGCGGGGGTGCCGTTCCCGAGCGAGAGAGTGAGATCCGCTTGTACGCCATCGTGCGCAGCGGTGGTCGCCAGCACAAGGTTGCTGTCGGCGACATCGTTGAGGTTGACAAGATTTCCACCGCCAAGGTTGGCGACACGGTCGAGCTCTCGACCCTGCTCGTTGTCGACGGCGACGCTGTGACCAGCGACCCGTGGGTGCTGGCCGGCATCAAGGTCCAGGCCGAGGTCGTGGACCACCACAAGGGCCAGAAGATCGACATTCTGCGCTACAAGAACAAGACCGGCTACCGCCGTCGTCAGGGCCACCGCCAGCAGTACACGGCGATCAAGGTCACTGAGATCCCCGCGGCTGCGAAGTAAGGGACTGAGGAGAAATGGCACACAAGAAGGGCGCATCGTCCACCCGGAACGGTCGCGACTCCAATGCCCAGCGGCTCGGCGTGAAGCGCTTCGGCGGTCAGGTCGTCAACGCGGGTGAGATCCTGGTCCGCCAGCGTGGCACCCACTTCCACCCGGGCGCCGGTGTCGGCCGTGGCGGCGACGACACGCTGTTCGCCCTGCAGGCCGGTTCGGTGCAGTTCGGCACCCACCGTGGCCGCAAGGTCGTGAACATCGTTCCGGTCGCCTGACCTCAGGCCCAGACCGAACGCATCGCGAGGCGGACCTCACTTCCCGACAGGGAAGGCGGGTCCGCCTTTCGCGTGTTACCCCCGTAGTACTCGTATCTCCCCCGGTCTTCGGCCGGGGCACCCCCAGGAGGCACCCCACCATGACCACCTTCGTGGACCGCGTCGAACTGCATGTCGCCGCGGGTAACGGAGGCCACGGCTGTGCCTCCGTCCACCGTGAGAAGTTCAAGCCGCTCGGCGGGCCGGACGGCGGCAACGGCGGGCGCGGTGGGGATGTGATCCTCACCGTCGACCAGTCGATCACCACGCTTCTCGAATACCACCACTCGCCGCACCGCAAGGCCACCAACGGCAAGCCGGGCGAGGGCGGCAACCGGTCGGGCAAGGACGGGCAGGACCTCGTCCTCCCCGTGCCGGACGGCACGGTCGTGCTCGACAAGGCGGGCAACGTGCTCGCCGACCTCGTCGGGCACGGCACCTCCTTCGTCGCCGCCCAGGGCGGCCGCGGCGGGCTCGGCAACGCGGCCCTGGCCTCCGCCCGCCGCAAGGCGCCCGGATTCGCGCTGCTCGGTGAGCCGGGTGAGCTGCAGGACGTCGTACTGGAGCTGAAGACCGTCGCCGACGTGGCGCTGGTCGGGTATCCGAGCGCCGGCAAGTCGTCCCTGATCTCCGTGCTCTCCGCCGCCAAGCCGAAGATCGCCGACTACCCGTTCACCACCCTCGTCCCGAACCTCGGGGTGGTGACCGCCGGGTCGACCGTCTACACGATCGCCGACGTGCCGGGACTCATCCCGGGCGCCAGCCAGGGCAAGGGGCTCGGCCTCGAGTTCCTGCGCCACGTCGAGCGGTGCAGCGTCCTCGTGCACGTCCTCGACACGGCCACCCTCGAGTCCGACCGCGACCCGGTCTCCGACCTCGACATCATCGAGGAGGAGCTGCGGCAGTACGGCGGGCTCGGCAACCGTCCGCGCATCGTCGTCCTGAACAAGATCGACGTACCGGACGGCAAGGACCTCGCGGAGATGGTGCGGCCGGATCTGGAGGCGCGGGGGTACCGGGTCTTCGAGGTGTCCGCCGTGGCGCACATGGGGCTCAAGGAGCTGTCCTTCGCCCTCGCCGACCTGGTCGGGAACGCCCGGGCCGCCCAGCCGAAGGAAGAGGCGACCCGGATCGTCATCCGGCCCAAGGCCGTGGACGACGCCGGTTTCACCGTCACCCAGCAGGAGGACGGGCTGTTCCGGGTCCGGGGCGAGAAGCCCGAACGCTGGGTCCGCCAGACCGACTTCAACAACGACGAGGCCGTCGGCTATCTCGCCGACCGGCTCAACCGCCTCGGTGTGGAAGAGGAGTTGATGAAGGCGGGCGCCCGCGCCGGCGACGGTGTCGCGATCGGCCCGGAGGACAACGCGGTCGTCTTCGACTGGGAGCCCACGGTCATGGCCGGCGCGGAGATGCTGGGCCGCCGCGGCGAGGACCACCGCTTCGACGCCCCGCGCCCGGCCACCCAGCGCCGCAAGGACCGCCAGGCCGAACGCGACGAGGCAGCCCAGGAGTTCGAGGGCTTCGAGCCCTTCTGACCCGCTGACGCACCCAGGGACCCGCTGCCCACCTCGGCAGCGGGTCCTCCCTTTATCCGTCTGCTTGTCATGAACGCGAGACGCTCTGTTCAGCGAGCTGACTGTGTGTCCATGCCACCTTTCTTGCGTCCACGATGCCAGCGACGCAAGGGAGTTCCCCGATGGCCGCCGAGCGAGCCACCGCGAACCGAGCCGCTTCCCCCGATCGCCGCCGCTTTCTGACCGCCGGTGCCGCCGTCGTCGGCGCCGCGGCCTCCGCCCAGCTCTGGCTGCCCGCGACCGCCCGCGCGGCCCAAGCCCCGCTCCCCGACGGTGTGTTCAGCCTCGGCGTGGCCTCCGGGGACCCGCTGCCCGACGGTGTCGTGCTGTGGACCCGGCTCGCCCCCGACCCGCTGAACGGCGGCGGCATGCCCGACCGGACGGTGCCGGTGCAGTGGGAGATCTCGCGGGACTCGCGCTTCGCCACCTCCGTACGCCGGGGAACCGCCCAGGCCCGGCCCGAGTACGGGCACAGCGTTCACGTGGATGTCCGGGGGCTGCTGCCGGGTCGTGTCTACTGGTACCGCTTCCGGGTGGACGGGCAGATCTCGCCGGTCGGCCGCACCCGTACCGCGCCCCAACCCCTCGGCACCAACGGCTCCTTGCGCCTCGCGCTCGCCTCCTGCCAGAACTGGCAGCACGGCTACTTCACGCCGTACGCCGACATGCTGGCGCAGGACCCGGACGTCGTCCTCTTCGTAGGCGACTACATCTACGAGTCGGGGCCCTCGGCGACGGCCGTGCGCCGGCACGAGGGGAGCGGTGAGCCGTACACGCTCACCCAGTACCGCAACCGGTACGCCCAGTACCGCAGCGACCCCGATCTGAAGCGGATGCACGCCCACGCGCCCTGGGTGGTCACCTTCGACGACCACGAGGTCGACAACGACTTCGCCGGGGAGATCCCGCAGGACCCCGACAAACAGTCGCACGACGCGTTCACCGCCCGGCTGACCGCGGCCTACCAGGCGTACTACGAGCACATGCCGGTCCGGGCCACGGCGATCCCGAACGGTCCGCACATCCGCATGTACCGCAGCTTCCGGTTCGGCCGGCTCGCCCGCCTCAACGTGCTGGACACCCGGCAGTACCGCAGCGACCAGGCCGTCAGCCAGGAGGGCGCCCAGGACCCGGCGCTCACCATGCTCGGCGCCGAGCAGAAGCGGTGGCTGATCGACGGGCTGAGGAACTCGGGGACCCGCTGGAACCTCGTCGCCTCGCAGATCATGATGGCGGAGACCGATCTGCTGGCCGGCCCGGGCAAGCTCTGGTACTACGACGCCTGGGACGGCTACCAGGCCGAACGCAACGCACTGCTCAAGGAGCTGGCGTCCGTCCGCAACCCCGTGGTGCTCAGCGGCGACCGGCACCTCACCATGATCAGCGACCTGAAGCGCGACTTCGCCGCCCCCTCCTCCCCGGTCGTCGGCGCCGAGTTCGTCGGTACGTCGATCTCCAGCAACGGCGACCAGGACCAGGCGGCCTTCCACGCCCAGTGGGACCCGCTGAAGGCCGACAACCCGCACTGGAAGCTGATCGACGCCCACCGCGGCTACCACCTCTTCGACATCCGCCGGGACGCCGTCGACGCCCAGGTGCGCGTCGTGGACACCGTCCTCCGACCGAAGGCGACCGCCGGCACGCTGGCGAGGCTGCGGGTCACGGACGGCAAGCCGGGCGTCCGCAGGGTATGAAAACCGTGTGAGAGGAGCCTGGGACTCATCCGTGTCCCAGGCTCCTCTCAGCGCACGCTAAGGAACACCTCTTACCGTCCCTTGACCATGGAGACGGACTGTACGAGAGACGACGCCCCGGTGAAGACGGCCGCGGAGCCCACCGCGCCGCACGCGCGGCCGGCCCCGCTGCCCGCCGGCACCCGCCTGCTGCACATCGGCCCGCACAAGACCGGGACCACCTCGATCCAGGGCGCCCTCTTCGGAGCCAAGGACCGGATGCCGGCGTACGGCGTCGAGTTCCCGGCGACGAGCAGGCACCCCATGTCGGCCGTGCAGGCGGCCTGCTCCTGCGGCGGGATGATGGGTGACAGCGCACCCACCGAGCGACACTGGCGGCAACTGCTGGACCAGGTGCACGCCACCGGCCGGAACACCTCGGTGATCAGCAGCGAGTTCTTCGCCGACGCCCCCGACGACGCCACCGTCCGGCGAGTCGTCGAGCAACTCGGCGGCGAGCGCGTACACGTTCTGGTAACTCTGCGGCCACTGGCGAAGATCATGCCCTCGCAGTGGCAGCAGTACGTGCAGAACGGGCTGCGCATGGGCTACGAGGACTGGCTGGAGCACATGCTCCGCAAGGCTCCGTACGAGAAGCCCAACCCGAGTTTCTGGCGGCGGCACCGGCACGACCGGCTGGTGGAGCGGTGGGTGCGGGTGGTCGGCGCCGAGCGGGTCACCGTCGTCGTGGTCGACGACCGGGACCGCGGGGGGCTGATGCGGACCTTCGAGGCGCTGCTCGGTCTTCCGGCCGATCTCCTGCAGCCGGTTCCGGACACCGTGAATCGTTCTCTCACCCTCGCCGAGACCGAAATGCTGCGGAATCTTAATAAGGAATTCCGGAGCAATGGCCTGCCCGACGAGCTTTATTCGAAACTTATCCGCAACGGCGCGGTCATGCATATGAAGAACGCGTGCAGCCCCTCGTCGCAGGACGTGAAGATCTCCACTCCCGAGTGGGCGGTGGAGGCGGCCGCCGGGATCGGCGCCGGGATGGCCGAACGCATCACCGCGATGGGCGTACGCGTCCTCGGCGATCCGGCCCTGCTGTCCGCCGTACCGAAGAAGGCCGGAAAGGGGACGCTGCAGGAGCCCCGGATCGCGCCCGAGGTGGCCGCTCAGGCCCTGTACGGGGCACTCGCCGCGGTGGCCGCGACAGCTTCGCGGCCCGCGGAGCGAGGGGTCCACCAGACCTCGTCCAGGGAACTCGTCCGCGTCCTCGGGCACCGCTGTCTCAAGCGGCTGCGCCGCCGCTGAAGACGCCTCACCGTCACTCTGAGGCATCCGTTACTCCCTGTGGAGTTACTCACAGGATTTCCAGGGAGCATCCTCATGGGTCCCGCACGCGTCTTACCCAATCACCAGCGGTTCAAGGTGAATGGCGGGTAGCGCGCACATATGCAGTGAAGGGCGCTCACCTTGCATCGCGGTAACCGTAAGTGGGACCATTTCCCCGTTCCCTGTCGCCCCAAGGTAGGTCTTCTGGTGTCCCAGCACATAGCCAAGCCCCGTACGACCGCAGTGATCCTGGCCGGCGGTACCGGTCAGCGTGTGGGTCTGTCGATCCCCAAGCAGCTGCTGAAGATCGCAGGCAAGGCCGTCATCGAGCACACCCTGACCACCTTCGAGAAGGCCGACTCGATCGACGACATCATCGTGCTGATGGCGCCGGGCTATGTGCCCGACATCGAGAAGATCGTCGCCAAGGCCGGGTTCGAGAAGGTCTCCAGGATCATCGAGGGCGGCTCCACGCGGAACGAGACCACCGAGCGGGCCATCAACGCCCTGGGCGAGGGACTGGCCGAGGGCGAGGACCTCAACGTCCTCTTCCACGACGCCGTACGCCCCCTGCTCTCGCAGCGCGTCATCGACGACTGTGTGGCGGCGCTGGAGCGTTACCAGGCGGTCGACGTCGCCATCCCGTCCGCCGACACCATCATCGTCACCCGGACGCACGGCGAGGACGGCGAGTTCATCACCGAGATCCCGGACCGCTCCCGGCTGCGCCGCGGCCAGACCCCGCAGGCCTTCAAGCTGTCCACCATCCGCCGTGCGTACGAGGTGGCGGCCGGCGACCCCAACTTCCAGGCCACGGACGACTGCACCGTCGTCCTCAAGTACCTGCCGGACGTGCCGATCCACGTCGTCGCGGGCGACGAGTACAACATGAAGGTCACTCAGCCGGTCGACGTCTTCATCGCCGACAAGCTGTTCCAGCTGGCCTCCACCGCCGCGCCCGAGCAGAACGGCGAGGAGGTCTACCGCGAACTGCTGACCGGCAAGACCGTCGTCGTCTTCGGCGGCTCCTACGGCATCGGCAAGGACATCGCCGAACTGGCCGAGTCCTACGGCGCCACGGTCTACGCCCTCGGCCGCTCCACCACCGGCACCCACGTCGAGAACCCGGAGGAGGTCGACGACGCGCTGTCCAAGGCCTACAGCGAGTCCGGGCGCATCGACTACGTCGTCAACACCGCGGGCGTGCTGCGCATCGGCAAGCTGGCCGAGACCGACAACGCGACCATCGAGGAAGCGCTGAAGGTGAACTACCTCGCGCCGGTGCAGATCGCCCGTTCGGCCTACAAGTACCTCGCGGAGACGAAGGGCCAGTTGCTGCTGTACACCTCCAGCAGCTACACCCGCGGCCGCGCCGAGTACAGCCTCTACTCCTCCACCAAGGCCGCCATGGTGAACCTCACCCAGGCCCTGTCCGACGAGTGGGCCGGCGACGGCATCCGGGTGAACTGCGTGAACCCGGAGCGCACGGCGACCCCCATGCGCACCAAGGCCTTCGGCCAGGAGCCCGCGGGCACGCTGCTCTCCTCCGAGGCCGTCGCCCGCACCTCGCTCGACGTCCTGCTCTCCGAGCTCACCGGGCACGTCATCGACGTCCGCCAGCAGGACCCGACGGCCGCCGCGGGCGAGGCCTCCGGCTTCGAGCAGGCTCTGGCCTCGGTGCTCGACCGGCAGGACGGCGTGGCATAATCAAGCACAAATAGCCATTGAATTTCAGGCCTCTGTGGCTCCCTGTTTACGGAGAATTCACAGAGGCCTGAATCCGTAAAACTCCCGAAACCTTCACAAAGGACTTTCCGGACTTTTAGGCTTCTATGACCGGCACCCCTCCCAGAGCAGGTTTCTCCGTGATATCCACTGCCATTCGCGTGGCCCGGGTGGGCAGCGCGGCCGAACTGGCCGCGGCGGTCCTCATGATGCTGGGCTACCCCTGCCTCATGCTGGCCGCGCTCGTCCCGAGCACCCCCGCCTTCGCCGCCGCGGCCGCCGTGACCTACCTGGCGGACCTCTATCTCCACCGCAAGGGCACCTACCTCATCAACCTGCTGAACAAGATGAGGGCCGGCCTGTCCACCCGGTTCCTGGTCCGTGAGCTGCTGCTCGTCCTGCTGCTGGCCAGACTCGGCCTCTCGGAGGAGCCGGTCTTCTACGCGGCGATCGCCTGCTTCACGATCTTCTTCGGTCTGCAGGCACCGCACGGCGCCCTGGTCACGCTGATCGGCAAGCGCCGCCAGATGCCGGTCGTGACCCGCAACGTCGACCTGGCCTCCCGGCTGACCATCCCGGACGCCCCGCCGCGCCGCCTGCTCACCAAGGCGCCGCAGAAGATGCTCCACCTGGACCTGGCGGCGATCGCGGGCCTGCTCGTCTACGCCTTCGGCGGCAGCGACCTCGCCGGTTACCTGGGCGTCGGCGTCACCCTGGTCCTCGGCACGCTGTACGTCGTCGTGCTGGTCCCGCACCTGCGCGCCCACCGGCTGCCGCCGAAGCCCGACAAGGTACTGGCCACGGTCAGCGCCTGGCTGCGCGAGTACCGCCCGGAGACGGTCCTGTACTTCTCCGGCTCCAAGGACTCCGCCTACCAGGTCAACATGTGGCTGGAGACCATGGAGCAGCTGGACTCCCGGCCCCTGATCATCCTGCGTGAGCGCTCCGTCCTGGAGCGGATGGCGCCCACCACGGTCCCCGTCATCTGCGTGCCCGGGGGGGTGCACCTGATGAACATGGACCTGTCCATGGTGCGGGTCACGTTGTACGCCGCGAACGTCGGCAAGAACATCCACATGCTGCGCGTCCCGACCATGAAGCACGTCTTCATCGGCCACGGCGACAGCGACAAGCTCGCCAGCGTCAACCCGTTCAGCAAGGCGTACGACGAGGTGTGGACCGCCGGCCGGGCCGGCCGCGACCGCTACGCCATCGCCGACGTCGGTATCCGCGACGAGGACATCGTCGAGGTCGGCCGCCCGCAGCTCGCACCCATCCAGACCTGGAAGGCCGCGCCGAAGGACGGCATCCCGACCGTGCTGTACGCGCCCACCTGGGAGGGCTGGGACGACAACCCGGGCAACACCTCGATCCTGCTGGCCGGCGAGAACATCGTGAAGAAGCTGCTCACGGCCGAGCCCCCGGTCCGCGTCCTGTACAAGCCGCACCCGTTCACCGGCACCCGCAGCGCGGCCGCCGGGGCCGCGCACCGCCGGATCACCGCCCTGATCAAGAAGGCCGCCGAGCAGCGCGCCGGCGACTCCCGCTTCACCGCCGACGCGGCGGCGCAGGCCAAGGCCAAGGCCGAGCTGACCCGCCTCAAGGCCCGCCTGGAGGACCTCTCGCTGTCCTTCGACGAGAAGGCCGACGAGGCGGTGACCAGTCGCGACGGCATTGTTGACATGCGCAAGCACGAAGAGGCCGCCCGGCTGCGCGCGGAGTGGAACGACGCCTACTGGCGGACCTTCCCCGACTTCGAGCACCGGGTGATCACCGGCGCCGAACCGCGGCTGTACGACTGCTTCAACGCCTGCGAGGCGATGGTCTCCGACATCTCCAGCGTGGTCTCCGACTTCATCGCGAGCGGCAAGCCGTACGCGGTCACGGACTCCGCAGAGCTGGGCGCGGAGGAGTTCCGGCGGCAGAACACCGCGGTGCGCGCGGCCGTGATCCTCACCAACAGCGCCGCCGAGCTGGACCAGCTGCTGGACGCGGTGCGCGACCCGGCCACCGACACGCTGGCCGAGGACCGCAAGGAGCTCAAGGAGTACCTGCTCGGCCCCGACGAGCCGACCTCCCTCGACCAGTTCAACACCGCGATCGCGAACCTCGCCCTCAAGGCCGAGGCACGTAACGTCGGCCAGGAATCCCGGATCGCCGCGGCGGACGGCGTGGCCGAGACTGTGGCCGAGACCGAGACCGAGACCGAGACCGAGACCGAGACCGAGACCGAGACCGAGACCGAGACCGAGACCGAGACCGAGACCGAGGCCGGGACCGGCGACGGCGCGGAACTCACCAACGGTGTTACGGCCGTCTGACGCCCGTATTTCGAAAGGCCCGGTCTTCGGAGCAGCTCTCCGAAGCCGGGCCTTTTCGCCATGCTGTGATGTGGAACACGTGCTTTGATCGAGGCAACCTGCTTTACCTGTCAACCGTCTATCGAGTGTCTGAACAGTGGATGAGGGGGAACCGTTGCGTGATGAGAGGGAAAAGTGACTCTTGCGCAGCCTGACGTCACGGTGATCATCGGGGCGTACGAAGCGATGCCGTACCTCGTCGAGTGCCTGGCATCGGTCGAGGCGCAGACGCTGGACCCGAAGCGGGTCGAGGTCATCGCCGTCGACGACGGATCCAAGGACGGCACCGGGGACTACCTCGAGGAGTTCGCCGCCCGCGCGCCCATGGCCGTCACCGTGATCCGCCAGGAGAACTCCGGCGGCCCCAGCGGCCCGCGCAACGTCGGCCTGTCCAAGGCCACCGGGCGGTACGTGTTCTTCCTGGACGCCGACGACCGGCTCGGCGCGGAGGCGCTGGAGCGGATGGTCGCCATGGCCGACCGCAACGACACGGACGTCGTCCTCGGCAAGGTCGAGGGCGTCAACCGCGGCGCCCCCAAGTCGATGTGGGGCAAGAACCGTGAGCGTACGGACGTCTTCTCCTCCAACATCAAGTTCACGCTGAGCGCGCAGAAGCTGTTCCGACGGGCCTTCCTGGAGCGCCACGGCATGCGCTTCGACGAGTCCCTGTGGACCGGCGAGGACGCGCTGTTCACGATGGAGGCCTATCTGCGGGCCGACGGCGTCTCCGTAGTCGCCGACTACACCTGCTACTACCTGGTGGGCCGCGACGACGGCAAGCATGTGACGAAGAGCGGCAGCTACACCCTGCGCTTCGACTCCGCGCGCGCCCTGATGGACCTGCTGGAGCGGATGCTCCCGCCCGGCCCCAAGCGGGACGTGCTCATGGTCCGGCCCTTCCTCGTCACGCTGCTGCCGCAGTTCGGGCCGGTCTTCCTGCGCCAGGACGAGACGATCCGGCGCACCAAGTTCGAGCTGGCCAAGCCGCTGATGGACGCGTACTGGAACGAGGGCGTCGCCCAGCGCCTCAAGGTCCACGAGCGGCTGCGGCTGCAGCTGGTGGCCATGCAGCGCCCGGACGTCCTCCTGGAGGTCCTGGAGTTCATGAAGGCCAAGAGCGAGCCCAAGGCCGTCCTCAAGAAGCGCGGCACGCAGCTCTATCTGGCCTACCCGGGCTACCGCTCCCGCAAGGCGGGTGTCCCCGACCGCGTCTACCTCGCCGAACCGCGCGAGGCCAAGGCGTATCCGGGCTGGCGCGAGGTCCCGGCCGAGACCTTCCTGCGCGGTGCGACCCGCAAGGTGCGGCGCAAGCTGCGCCGGCTGAAGAAGAGGGTGACGGGACCAAGGGGCAGGGTGGCGGCCTGAGCCGTGGGGTGAGCACGTGAGAGAAGGCCCGGTCCCGTGGGGGGCCGGGCCTTCCCGTATACGACGACGTATGGACGACGACGTGTGTACGGCGAGGTGTGCGACCTGTACGGCGACGGGGCCGGCGTTACTTCGACGGCTTCAGCGCTCGCCGCAGCGGGCCGCCCACCACGCGTCGGGCACGGCGGTAGATCGAGGGCGCCGGGACGATCGCCGTGGCCTTGGCGGCGGCCTTCGCCCCGGCCGCCCGGGACTTCGCCAGCTCGCGCTTCAACTGCGCGTTGTCGGTGTCCAGTTCGGTGATGCGCTGCTGCAGCCAGCCGAACCGGCTCGTCAGCGAGGCGAGATCCGCGTCGATCCAGGGGCGCACACCCGCAGGGAAGTTCAGCTTGCGCAGCTTCTCCTCGAAGTCCGCGCCGCCGTCGCCGTGCGTGAAGGTGTTCTCCAGCCCGTTCTTGTCGAGGAACGAGGTGAACCGGTCGAACCGCTCCCGGTGGTTGCCGGTCAGCGCGCCGAAGTCGGCCTCCTCGTACAGCACCGCCGCGTCGACGTCCGAGGGCACCTTGTCGAGCTGACGGTGCGGGATCTCGAAGTACCGGCACAGCTCCAGCGTCCGCGAGTCGCCGCACAGCACGGTCACCGGAGTGCCCGCGAGCAGCGCCGCGATGTTGCCGTGGATGCGCGAGCCGAAGGAGAAGTCGTACTCCTTGAGGTCGTCGATCCAGGTGACCGGGTCGACGTACACCCGGACCTTGCCCTCGCGGTACATCGGGTGGTCGGGGTGGGTCGGCATCTGCTTGATCTTCCCGGCCGGGGAGTCCACGTCCCGCCAGTGCAGCTGCCGGGCGTCGGTGAGGTTCTGGCCGATGAAGCACAGGTTCGGGTAGTGCGCGTGGGTGCGGGTGATGATCGGGTCGAGGCCCCCGGACCGCACCGCGCTGTGCGAACCGTTGACCGCGATCCGGGACTCCGGTGTGAGCGCCGCGGCCCGCTTCTCCACCTCGAGCCGGTCGCCGTACATAAACAGCGAGGGGCAGCCGATGATCTCGACGTCCTTGAAGCCCATGTCGGTCAGGTACTTCGCGGTGAACTCGCCGCGCACGCCGATGGAGGCACTGTGGTCCAGGACCGCCGAGACGAACTCCCGCACGGCCGGCTCCATGGCCTTCAGCCGCGCCGGGTCGTTGTCCAGGCCGGCCTGCGCACCGACGCCGAGCACCACGACCGGGATCTTCAGCTTCGATATGAGCTGCGTCAGCCGTCGCAGCGAGGCCTCGAAGGAGGGCCGGAACGCGTTGGCCAGCGGTACGACGAAGGCGTCGTACTCCTCGTTGATGCGTCCCGCCGCGCCCAGGGTGGTCGCGATGCCGTTGGACACGACCTCCGTGCTGCCGGGCACGGTGAGGATCTTGTGGGCGGCGTCACTGAAGATCAAGTTGCCGGCGTTGGTGGCGAAAACGTCGCGGTGGAGGGCTTCCTCGACGGGAACCACGTCGAAGGGGCTCTTCCCCGACCTGAGGAGTATGCGCTTCACAGGGCGAACTGTAGGTGACACAAACTTCAAAATAAATTTGTATTCCCTTCAGATTCCATGTGGAACCGGCACAACCTTTTTGCCGTATGCAACGCGTGAGCAAACGGTTACTGGAGGGTGACCGTCCGGGGACTGGAACCCGCGCGCGGCCTCCGGCCCCGTTCGCGTAGATTGCCAGAGGGGTCCGAAAGCTGCGCGAGGGGACGAAGAACAAGGTGGCAGGGGCAAGGCAGGCCGTGGGCGAGGCCCGCAGGATCGTCGTCAAGGTGGGCTCCTCGTCGCTGACCACCGCCTCCGGCGGTCTGGACGCCGACCGCGTCGACGCGCTCGTCGACGTCCTCGCCAAGAGCCGCAGCGGGGGGGAGCGTGAGATTGTTCTCGTGTCCTCCGGCGCCATCGCCGCGGGTCTCGCCCCGCTGGGCCTGCGTCGCCGCCCCAAGGACCTGGCCCGCCAGCAGGCCGCCGCCAGCGTCGGCCAGGGCCTGCTCGTCGCCCGCTACACCGCCTCCTTCGCCCGCTACGGCGTCCGCGTCGGGCAGGTGCTGCTGACCAGCGACGACATGAGCCGGCGCGCCCACCACCGCAACGCCTCCCGCACCCTCGACAAACTGCTCGCGATGGGCGCGTTCCCGATCGTCAACGAGAACGACACCGTCGCCACCGACGAGATCCGCTTCGGCGACAACGACCGCCTGGCCGCCCTCGTCGCCCACCTGGTCCACGCCGACCTGCTGGTTCTGCTGTCCGACGTCGACGGGGTCTACGACGGCGACCCGAGCCGGCCGGGCACCTCACGGATCGCACAGGTGCGGGGGCCGTCCGACCTCGAAGGCGTCGAGATCGGCAGCGCCGGAAAGGCGGGCGTCGGCACCGGCGGCATGGTCACCAAGGTCGAGGCCGCCCGGATCGCGGCCGCGGCCGGCATCCCGGTGGTCCTCACCAGCGCCGTGCACGCCGCCGACGCCCTCGCCGGCGGCGACACCGGCACCTACTTCCACCCCACCGGCAAGCGCTCCGCCGACCGGCTGCTGTGGCTGCAGCACGCGTCCACCCCGCAGGGCTCGCTCACCCTGGACGACGGCGCGGTCCGGGCGGTCGTCGACCGCCGCAAGTCGCTGCTGCCGGCCGGCATCGCCGGTGTCGAGGGCGAGTTCGTCGCGGGCGACCCCGTCGAGCTGCGGGACACCACCGGGCACGCCGTGGCGCGCGGACTCGTCAACTTCGACGCCAAGGAGATCCCCCGGCTGATCGGGCGGTCCACGCGCGAGCTGGCGCGCGAGCTGGGCGCGGAGTACGAGCGGGAGGTCGTACACCGCGACGACCTGGTCATCCTCCACCCCTGAGGCCGTCGAACGGCTGTCGCGCGAGGGCCTCGAACGGTCCGTACCGGTGGGGGACGTTCCGTGAAACCGCCCCAAGGAGCCCTGCGGCCTGCTCAACTTTGTCTCAGTGACAAGAACCCGCGGGACCCGTTCCGCACGAGCGCTGCGTAAAGGAGGCCGTCGTGAGACGAGTGCGCCCTGGGGTGGCAGCGGCCCGTGGGAGTACGAGTACGAGCGCCGTCGGCGCCGGCCGGGACGGCGGCGCCGGCCGGGAGGAGCGTGCGCTGACCAGCGTCGTCGCGGGCGAGCGGTACCGGGCCCAGGAGCGTGCGGGGGCCGCCGAGAAGAGCGAGGGCACGGAGAACCGCGAGAAACCCGAGCGCGCGCGCCCTTCCGACGCGCCCCGCCTGTGGCACGTCACCCTGAGCGTCTCCGGCGAGGAGGCCCCGCTCAAGGAGGTCAGGCGCGCCCTCGAACAGCTCGCCCACGACCACCCCTTCCTCCTGACCAGCCGATACGCCCACGATCACGCGGAGATCCGGTACTGGGAGGAGGCCCGCGACCTGCACGACGCGGCCGCCGTCGCCCTGCGCCTGTGGGGCGAGCACCGCCAGACGGCCGGGCTGCCGCCCTGGGAGATCGTCGGCCTGGAGGTCATCGACCGCCAGACCTACCATCAGCGCATCGCCGAGGGGTACGGCCCGGCCCCGGCGAGCCCCGTGGGGGTCCACCCGTTTTGACGCCTTCCGGTGTCTCGCCCGGGTGTCTCGGGGTGTGGGATGAACCGTGGACGCCTCAGCGCGGCGGACTACCCTTCCCGTATGACCACGCTCTCGCCGTACGACTCCATGTCCCCGGTCACCCAGGCCGCCTATCGCGCCAAGGCGGCCGCCGCCGACCTCGCGCCGCTGCCCCGGGCCACCAAGGACGACGCGCTGCTCGCCATCGCGGACGCGCTGGAGGTCCGTACGAGCGAGATCGTCGAGGCCAACGCCCGTGACATCGCCACGGCCCGCGAGGCAGGCACCAGCGAGGCGATCATCGACCGGCTGACCCTCACCCCGGAGCGGGTGCGAGCGATCGCCTCCGACGTCCGCGACGTCGTCGCGCTGCCCGACCCGGTCGGCGAGGTCGTCCGCGGCTCCACCCTCCCCAACGGCATCGACCTGCGCCAGGTCCGTGTCCCCCTCGGCGTGGTCGGCATCATCTACGAGGCCCGCCCGAACGTGACGGTGGACGCCGCCGCGCTCTGCCTGAAGTCCGGCAACGCGGTCCTGCTGCGCGGCTCCGCCTCCGCCTACGAGTCGAACGCCGCCCTCGTCCGGGTGATCCGCGACGCCGTCGGCGGCGCCGGGCTGCCCGCCGACGCCGTCCAGCTCGTGCCCGGCGAGAGCCGCGACAGCGTACGCGAGCTGATGCGGGCCCGAGGGCTGGTGGACGTGCTGATCCCGCGCGGTGGGGCCTCCCTCATCCAGACGGTCGTCTCCGAGTCCACCGTCCCGGTCATCGAGACCGGCACCGGCAACTGCCACGTCTACGTCGACGCCCAGGCCGACCTCGACATGGCGATCGACATCCTGATCAACTCCAAGGCCCAGCGGGTCAGCGTCTGCAACGCCGCCGAGACCCTCCTTGTCCACCAGGACATCGCCCCCGAGTTCCTGCCCCGCGCCCTCGACGCCCTCGCCGAGGCCGGCGTCACCGTCCACGCCGACGAACGCGTCATGGCGTACGCCAAGGACTCCAAGGCGACCGTCGTGGAGGCCACGGCCGAGGACTGGGAGACCGAGTACCTCTCCTACGACATCGCCGCGGCCGTCGTCGACTCGCTGGACAAGGCCGTCGAGCACATCCGGCTGTGGACCTCCGGCCACACCGAGGCCATCGTCACCACCTCCCAGCAGGCCGCCCGCCGCTTCACCCAGCTGGTCGACTCCACCACGGTGGCCGTGAACGCCTCCACCCGCTTCACCGACGGCGGCCAGTTCGGTTTCGGCGCGGAGATCGGCATCTCCACCCAGAAGCTGCACGCCCGCGGCCCGATGGGCCTGCCGGAGCTGACCAGCACCAAGTACATCGTCACGGGCGACGGGCACGTACGGCGCTGACGCGTTCGCCGGACCGGGCGGGTGCCGTGACAGGCGTCTCACCGGGCGGACGAATTTCCCCACCGTCTGCCCAAATTGATCCCCCAGGTCTACTCTGGATCCGTGCCGGAGGACGTGGGGGGTACGCCGTTCCCTGACGGCTGGGAGCCCGACGACGACCACGACCGCGGGGTGTCGGACGAAGAGTTCGCCTCCGTGGTCTTCGACGAGGCCTTCGTACGGGCGGCCGTGGTGCACGAGCCGACCGCCGTGGAACGCCTTCTGGCCGCCGCCGAGGCGAGAGCCGAGGCCTCAGAGGCCGAAGCCCGCCGGGCCCGCAGCGACCGCTTCGACGACGTGTACGGTCCCGACGGCCCGGGCGATTTCGGCCATGATCCGGACTTCGACGAGCTGGACTCCGACTACCCGGACGGCCGCTACCGCCCCGTGGGTCCGTACGGCAAGCAGGTCCGCTGGCACCGCCCCGTCGCCTGGATGCTCGCCGTGGTCATGGGCGTCGGCATGGTCGCGCTGGCCTTCGCCGCGGTCTACCGGGGCGCCTCCTCGGGCAGCCGGGACCAGATGCCGCCGCCCGCCACCACCGGACTCGAACAGGGGAGCGCGGCGCCCCCCTCCACCGACTACCAGCCACCGGTTTCGGCGGTCCCCCGCACACCCTGAGGGCGGGGACGGCGCGGGGCCCCGTCCAGCGCGTCGAACCTGGTGAGAACCTGTCAGAACTTGTCGCGCAGCAGGGCGTTTACCCGGGCTCCCCACGACCTACTCTGAAAGTATGGCCGGGCCTGGAGACCCACCGGAGGGGACACCCGAGGGCACTCCCGGAGGTGGAGAGGACGAGTACCGATCCGTCGTCTTCGACGAATCGTTCGTCCGTGCTGCCCGCCTGCAGGAGTACTCCGCGCAGGAGCGCATGACCGACCACACGCCCGCCGTACGGCGCCGCCCGCCTCTGCACAGGGGCCTGTCCCGGCAGGCACTGCTCCTGGTCCTGCTGATCGCCCTCGCCTTCGGCACCGCCATCTACATGGGTGTACGGAACCCGTACCAGAACTCGGCCGCGCGCCGGCCCGTGGAACCCCTGCGGATGACCGTCATCCCGCTCGCCCCGCAGGGCGCCGTGCCCGGCGACGCCGACGCGGAGTCACTGTTCGAGCACAGCCCCGCCGCGCAGTTCCGGATCGGCGCGGAGGGGATTCCGCTGCCGGCCTCCCGGCGCACCGCGCACTTCTCCGACGGCCAGGTCGTCACCGCCCTGACCACCGCCAAGGAGTACCTCGTGCGCTCCTCCCTGTACCCGGAGGTGCTCACCGGGCAGGAGGTGCAGCCGGTGCGCGGGCTGATCGACGCCGCCCAGCTCGACCAGTTCGACGAGAGCTTCAGCCACCCGGCCGCCGACGGCCGGCACGCGCCGACCGGCTGGCTGGTCCGCTTCGACCCCTCCCGGGCAGAGCTGGCCGACCGCCGGATCCGCGTCCAGGGCACCCTGACGGCCGCCGAGACCGACTCCTCCACCCTGGAGGTCACGGCCGACCACACCTTCGTGTACGCCCTGCGACCGGCCGGCGCCGACGCGAAGACCCCGGCCTCCCTGTTCACCGTCCGCCGTGAGCTGCACTTCCGCTTCGACCGCGACGACCTGCGCACCCACCAGGCCCAGCTGATCGTGTCCTACGTCCAGGCGGGTCCGCTGTCCTGCGCCGAGGACTCCACCAACCATCTGCGGCCGCTGCTGGCCGGCCAGACCGCCAAGGCAGGCGGCCCGGCCGGCACCGACCCCTACGCGACGGGCAGCGCGACGGCCCTGTGCGGGGCCCTGGCGCCGAGCGCGCAGCCGAAGGTGTGAGGCCCGTCCCACGGGTGCGCGAAGTGTCTCCCCGAGGGACGGGGCGGAGGGGCAGAGGGGCCAGAGGGGAGCGTCAGTCCTCGTCCCGTCGTGGGGTGTCCGTCGGACCGTCCGAGTCGTCCCCGGAGGAGCCGTTCGGACGGTCGTCCGAGGGGGCCGGGCCGGTGAAGCCGTCGAAGCCGCGGCGGACCCGGCCGCCGAGGCCGCCGGCCCCGCCCGCGATGTCGGTGACCAGCTTCATCAGCGGGTCCTTGGAGCTCTTGACGCTCGTCGCGTAGTGGGCGGCGGACTCGCGGAAGGAGTCCGAGACCGAGGTGTCCTTGTCCTCGGCGCGCCGCGGGTAGTGACCGTCCAGGAGCCGCTGGTAGTCGCGGGACTCGGCCCACTTCTTCAGCTCCGCCGCGCGGACCGTGGCGAAGGGGTGTGTGCGCGGCAGTACGTTCAGGATCTTGAGCACCGAGTCGCGCAGGTCGCCGCCCGCCTCGTACTCGTCCGCCTGCTGGAGGAACGCGTCCACGTTCATCTCGTGCAGGTGGTTGCCGCCCGCGAGCTTCATCAGGCCGCGCATCGAGGACCGCAGGTCCTGTCCGACGAGGAGACCGGCGCGGTCGGCGGACAGCTCCGACTTGCGGAACCACTCGCGCAGCGCGGTGACGATCGCCATGATCGCGATGCTCCCCAGCGGGATCCAGGCGACCCGGACGGCGAGGTTGGTCAGGAACAGCAGGATCGTGCGGTACAGCGCGTGCCCGGACAGGGCGTGCCCCACCTCGTGGCCGATCACGGCCCGCATCTCCTCCTCGTCGAGCAGCTCGACGAGCCCGGTGGTGACCACGATGATCGGCTCGTCCAGGCCGATGCACATCGCGTTCGGCTGCGGGTCCTGGTTGACGTACATCGGCGGGACCTTCTCCAGGTCCAGGATGTAACAGGCGTCCCGCAACATGTCGTTGAGGTGCGTGAACTGCTGGTCGGAGACCCGCACCGAATCGGACAGGAACAGCAGCCTCAGGCTCCGCTCGGGCAGTAGCCCGCTGAGCGCCTTGAACACGGTGTCGAAACCGCTCAGCTTGCGCAGTGCCACGAGGGCGGAGCGGTCGGCCGGGTGCTCGTACGCACGCGAGGAGATCCCCGGGAACCGCTTGCGCTGCCTGCTCGGCACGTTCTCGGAGCCATCGTTCTGGCGGCCGTCGTCGGACATGTACTCCCCCATGTGCGTCTGTGTGGCCCTTGGTTGTGCGGCCCGCCCTTTGCGGACCCTTGTGCGGCCCTTTGCGCCCCCGAAGCAGAGCCCAGCCTAGGCGGAGTTACCGTGGACGGGCACCACACCGAAGGAGTCCCGCGCCATGGAGCACCACTCCGCAGCCGCCTGGCTGACCGAGGCCGCCCAACAGCAGGGGGCGGGGAATCTGCTCCGTGTCGTGCTGATCGTGATGATCCTGGGCTGTGTGCTCACCGCGTGGTTCCTGCTGCGGGGCTACAAGCGGAAGGACGACTGAGTCCGCGGGAAGGTTCCCAATGGCGGAGTCGGCGTGATCGCCGCAGAGCCGCCCGCTTACGATGAGCCGACATCTTTATCCCGCCCTCCCCCACTCTCGACCTCGCTCGAGCGGGGGGACCACCATCGGATAGGTCCTGCCGAAGATGAGCCTTCACAGCGCCGCTGCCCAGCTGGTCACCCTCGCCGCCGAGGGCGAGGAGCACGGTGGCAACCACGAGAGCCTGAACCCGCTGGTCACCGGCGGCGGAGCGTTCCTCATCCTGCTGCTCCTGCTGTGGGTCACCACCCGCTTCAACCGCGACCGCTGAGGCACTCTGTGGTCATACCGGGATACTTCGGGCACCGGTCGGCCGGTGCCCTCAGGACGGGCCGGTAGGGTCTGCACGCATGGGAGAGCAGGACATGCCTACCGGCCGCCCGTCGAAGCCGGGCAAACGCCGCCTCGGCGTCATGGGCGGAACGTTCGATCCGATCCACCACGGACACCTCGTGGCGGCCAGTGAGGTCGCCGCGCAGTTCCACCTGGACGAGGTCGTGTTCGTCCCGACCGGCGAACCGTGGCAGAAGAGCCACCGCAGGGTCTCCCCGGCCGAGGACCGCTACCTGATGACGGTCATCGCGACCGCCGAGAACCCGCAGTTCTCCGTCAGCCGCATCGACATCGACCGCGGCGGCCCCACCTACACCGTGGACACCCTGCGCGACCTGCGGGCGCTCAACCCCGACACCGACCTCTTCTTCATCACCGGCGCCGACGCCCTCGGCCAGATCATCACCTGGCGCGACAGCGAGGAGCTGTTCTCCCTGGCACACTTCATCGGGGTGACCCGGCCCGGCCACCACCTCACGGACCCCGGTCTCCCGGAGGGCGGCGTCTCCCTCGTGGAGGTGCCCGCGCTCGCCATCTCCTCGACGGACTGCCGTGCGAGAGTCGCCAAGGGCGACCCCATCTGGTACATGGTGCCGGACGGAGTCGTGCGTTACATCGACAAGCGCGAGCTGTACCGCGGCGAGTGAGCCGAGAGGGGTACCGGTGAACGACCGATACGACGCGGGCTACGGGGGCGACCCGTACGAGCTCGTCGGCTACGACGAGTACGGCCGGCCCGTCTACCGGCAGGTGCCGTCCTCCCAGCTGCCCCAGCAGCAGGGCTACGACCCGTACGGGCACGAGGGACAGCACAGCCAGGGCTACGGCTACGACCCGTACACCACCGGCGGGCAGCAGCAGCCGCCCGTCTACGACCCGTACGACACCGGTCAGCAGCCGTCCACCCCCGCGTACGACACCGGCCGCCAGGCCCCCGTCGGCTACGACGCCTACGGCACCGGCGCCATCCCCGCCCAGGGCGGCTTCCCGACCGCCGCCCCCTACGACCCCTACGGGCAGACCTCCACCAGCGGTCAGCAGCCCAGGGTCGAACAGCCTCGCGTCGCCGAGCAGACCGCCTACATCCCGCAGCAGGCCGGCCCGGCCGAGGACGAGACGGACGGCCGGGGTGCCCCCGAGGCCTCGGAGCGGTCCCAACGCGAGTACCACACCGAGCAGTTCGCGTTCGTGGAGGAGCCCGACGGCGACTCCGAGGACGTCATCGACTGGCTGAACTTCACCGAGAACCGCACCGAGCGCCGCGAGGAGGCCAAGCGCCGGGCCCGCAGCCGGCTCGTCGCGCTCACGGTGGTTCTCGCCCTGCTCGCGGTCGGCGGCGTCGGCTACCTCTGGTACGCCGGGAAGCTGCCCGGCCTGTCGTCGTCCTCCGGCTCCAAGAGCGGCACCACCACCGCGAGCGCCGCCCAGAAGCGCGACGTGCTCGTCGTCCACCTGCACAACACCTCCGGCGGCGGCACCTCCACGGCCCTGCTCGTCGACAACACCACCACCAAGCAGGGCACCACCGTCCTGCTGCCCAACTCCCTCGTCCTCACCGACGAGGACGGCACCACGACGACCCTCGCCAAGTCCGTCGACGACGACGGCTCCGCCGGCACCCGCGACGCCCTGGACACCGTCCTCGGTACGGACATCCAGGGCACCTGGCGCCTGGACACCCCCTATTTGCAGAACCTCGTCGACCTCGTCGGCAACATCGAGGTCGACACCGACGCCGACGTGCCCGACCCGGCCGCCAAGAAGAAGGGCCAGGCCCCGCTCGTCAACAAGGGCAAGGACCAGACCCTCAGCGGCAAGATGGCCGTCGCCTATGCCACCTACCGCGCCTCCGGCGAGGCCCAGAACGCCCAGCTGGAGCGGTTCGGCCAGGTCATGCAGGGCGTGCTGCGCAAGGTCTCCTCGGACCCGACGGCGGCGACGACCACCGTGCAGACGCTGGCGCAGATCCTGGACCCTCCCCTCACCGACAAGGATCTCGGCGCCTTCCTCGCCAGGCTCTCCGACCTCGCCAAGGGCGGCGACTTCAAGACCGCCCTGCTGCCCGTCCAGGCCGACGGCACGCTGAGTGCCGAGGGCAGCGCCGATGTGGTCAAGGACGTCCTCGGCGGCACCGCGAAGAGCCCCGACAAGGACGCGGCCGTCAGTGTCTCCGTCCGGAACGCCGGCGGCACCAAGGCCGACACCGAGGACGCCCGCGTGACCCTCCTCAACGGCGGCTTCACCTTCCTGGACGGAGGCACGGCGCCGAGCACCCAGGCCACCTCCCAGGTGCTCTACTCGGATGCCGCCGACAAGGAGAACGCCATCGAGGTCGCCAAGACCCTGGGCCTGCCCACCAGCACCGTGAAGAAGGGCAAGGCCTCCGGCAACGCGGACGTCACGGTCGTCCTGGGCCAGGACTACAAGCCCTCCTCGTCCTAGTGCCTGCCGCGGCACTGGCCAGGGCGTGGTTCGCCCTGGCCGGAGCACCCCGTCCGGCCCTGTGATCCCTTATTCACGTGGGGTGCCGTCGGCGGTCCGTGAGACCCTTGAGGGCAAACGACCGCCGACGGAAAGCCGCGTAGTGACCGCCACCGACCGCTCCATCGAGCTCATCCACACCGCCGCCCAGGCGGCAGCCGACAAGCTCGCGCACGACATCATCGCCTACGACGTCAGCGATGTGCTGTCGATCACGGACGCCTTCCTGCTGGCCTCCGCGCCCAACGACCGCCAGGTCAAGTCGATCGTCGACGAGATCGAGGAGCGCCTCCACGAGAAACTCGGCGCCAAGCCGGTGCGCCGCGAGGGCGACCGCGACGCCCGCTGGATCCTGCTCGACTACGTCGACATCGTCGTCCACGTCCAGCACAGCGAGGAGCGCGTCTTCTACGCCCTTGAGCGGCTGTGGAAGGACTGCCCCGAGCTCGACCTGCCCGAGGACGCCCAGGCGACCCGCGGCAAGGCCGCGGAGTACGCCAAGCTGCGGGCCGAGGAGGACGAGACCGCCGGCTTCGGGGAGCTGCGGTGAGCGCCCCCGCGCAGGCCGTCGACCGCCGGCCGGGCCGGGGCCGCCGCGTCATCCTCTGGCGGCACGGCCAGACCGCCTGGAACGTGGAGCGCCGCTTCCAGGGCACCACGGACGTCGAGCTGACCGAGACCGGCGTGGCCCAGGCCCGCCGCGCCGCCCGGCTGCTCGCCTCCCTCCAGCCCGACGCAATCGTCGCCTCGGACCTCTCGCGCGCCGTGAACACCGCCGCCGAGCTGGCCGTGCTCACCGGCCTGGAGGTCACCCTCGACGAGGCTCTGCGGGAGACCTACGCGGGCGTGTGGCAGGGGCTGACCCACGAGGAGATCATCGCCCGGCACGGCGAGGAGTACTCGGCGTGGAAGCGCGGTGAACCGGTCCGCCGCGGCGGCGGCGAACTGGAGACCGAGGTCGCCGACCGCGCCGCTCCCGTCGTGCTGCGGCACGCCGAGAAGATCCCCGAGGACGGCACGCTCGTCGTCGTCAGCCACGGCGGCACCATCCGCACCACCATCGGCCGCCTCCTCGGCCTGGAGGCGCACAACTGGGAGAGCCTCGGCGGCCTCTCCAACTGCTGCTGGTCCGTCCTCGGCGAGGGCGCCCGCGGCTGGCGCCTCCTCGAGCACAACGCCGGCACCCTGCCGGAACCGGTGCTCGGCGACGACGACTGAGCGGTCCGAGGCGGGCCCACGACCCGGATTTCACTTTCCGGCAGGTCGCAGGCTAAAGTTCTTCTTGTTCGCCCCGCCGAGCGGGGCAACGAAGAACACCAGGGGCTATAGCTCAGTTGGTAGAGCGCCTGCATGGCATGCAGGAGGTCAGGAGTTCAATTCTCCTTAGCTCCACTGGTCGACACTCTGTTGAGTTGTCAAAGATCGGTTCGGAAGATCCCGTCCCCCAGGGGGCGGGATTTTTCATAGCCCTCCTGTCGGGTGTCAGGGCTCCTCCGGCGTGTAGACCACGATCCGGCACTCCGGCATCCCGTCGATCGACAACGACGTGGACGTCATCCGCAGCTCGCCCCCGGCCGGATTCCGGAAGATCTTCACCCGCCGCCCCGGCTCCGCCACGTCACCCGTCCTCCACAGCCGCGCGAAGAGGGGGCTCGCCGCGGACAGCTTGCGTATGAACCCCTCCCACGACGGCTCCCCGGCATGCAGCCCGTACGCCGCCCGCAGGGTCGCCACCATCACGGGAAGCTCCAACTCGCGGTGCAGCAGCGGGCAGTTTTCCTCCCGGGCCGTGAACAGCCGCCAGAGCGCGTTCAGCGGTGCCCGCGAGGCGATGTCCGCCGAGGTGAAGAACAGGTCCCGGTAGACGGCGTTGGCGGCGAGGATGTCGTACCGCGAGTTGTAGACGACCGCCGGGCGGGGCGCGAGGGCATCGATGATGCCCTGGATCTCCGCACCCACGTTCTGGATCAGGGCCTCCGGCGTCGCCGCGTAGGGCACCTCGGCCAGGTGGTACAGATGCTCCCGCTCCGGCGGGTCCAGCCGCAGCGTGCGCGCCACGGCGTCCAGGACCTGCGCCGACGCGTTGATCGGCCGGCCCTGCTCCAGCCAGGTGTACCAGGTCACCCCCACCCCCGAGAGCTGCGCGACCTCCTCGCGCCGCAGCCCCGGTGTACGGCGGCGCAACCCCGGGGGCATCCCGACGTCGGCCGGTGTCACCCGAGCCCGCCTGCTGCGCAGAAAAGCGGCCAGCTCGGGCCGGCGCCGGTGTGCCGCCCCCGTCGTACTCCCCGTCTCCGGCCTCGTCTGTGTTCCCATCGTCACGTCCCCCATGGTCGATGTCCCGACCGTCCCCTGACAGGTGCTGTCAGTACCAGCATCGGCAGGCACTCGGCACCCGTACCGGAGCGTCGTCAGGCTCAACGGCATGACGACGACATCCCGGACGAGCCCGGGTCCCGCCCCTGTTTCACGTCCTGCCCCCAGTAAAGCGCCCGGCACTGACAAACGGCCTCGGCGGCTGCTGGCGGTCGTGCTCGCGGCCCAGTTCATGGCCCTGCTCGACGTCTTCATCGTGAACGTCGCGGCCCCCACCATCGGTTCCGACCTGCACGCGTCCGGCGCCGACCTCCAACTGGTCGTGGCCGGCTACGCCATCACCTACTCCGTGCTGCTGATCACCGGCGCCCGGCTCGGCGACCGGTTCGGCCACGGCCGGGTCCACCTCGTCGGTCTTGCCCTCTTCACGTCCGCCTCGCTGGCCTGCGGGCTGGCCCGGGGCAGCACCGAGCTGATCGTCTTCCGGCTGGTGCAGGGGGCCGGGGCGGCGGTGATGATTCCGCAGGTGCTCAGCCTGATCCAGCGCGCCTTCACCGGCGAGGCCCGGGTGCGGGCGCTCGGCGCCTACTCGGCGGTCCTCGCCGTCGGCGCGGCGGCCGGGCAGGTGCTGGGCGGTGTCCTGGTCGACGCCGACCTGCTGGGCACCGGCTGGCGCCCGGTGTTCCTGGTGAACGTGCCGGTGGGTCTCGTCCTGCTGGCAGCCGGACGGCGCGTCCTGCCGCGCGACGGCGGATGGGTGCGGGATGGGGCGGGCGAAGGCGGTTGGGCGCGGGAAGAGGCGCGGGAGGGCGGAGAGGCGCGTGAAAGGGAGCGCGCTCTGGACGGGCCCGGACTGGTGCTGCTCGGCGCGGCCGTGTCCCTGGTCACGGTGCCGCTCGTGCTCGGGCAGGAGGAGGAATGGCCGCTGTGGTCCTGGCTGTCCCTGGCCGCCGGCGCGCTTCTCTTCGCCCTGTTCGGCGGTTACGAGTCCCGGCTGGCCCGGCGCGGCGGCGCTCCGCTGATCGCTCCCCGCGTGCTGCGCCACCCGGGCATGGGCCTCGCCGTCCTGCGCATCGCGGCCGTCATGGCGGTCAACGGCGGCTTCCTGTTCGTACTCACCCTGCATGTGCAGGGCGGCCTCGGCTACAGCGCGCTGCGGGCCGGTCTGACCTTCGCGCCGACCGCGGTCGTCTTCGGCGTGGTCGGCCTGACGTGGCGCCGGTGGCCCGTTTCCTGGCAACGGGCCCTGGTCCCGGCGGGGTTCACCCTCACCGCGGTGTCCGTGGCAGGCGTGGGGCTGGCCTTCGAGGGCGGCGACGGCGGAGGCGCATGGGTGTACGGGGCGTATCCTGGCGTGGGCGCCGGGCTCGCGCTCGCCTTCAGCCCCACGCTCACCCGGGCGCTGGCCGCCGTGCGGCCCGAGGACGCGGCGGACGCCAGCGGTCTGCTCGCCACGGTGACCCAGCTCGGCCAGCTGATCGGGGTGGCGGCCTTCGGCACACTGTTCCTCAACCGGCTTGAGTCACTTGGGGCCCCAGAGGCGTATACCTCTTCGAAAGCGCTTCTCACATGCATGTTCGCGCTCGCTGCGACAGCCGCGCTGGGTGCCGTGTCCGGACTGGTACTGAGGCGTCGCTGACCGTATCGGTCCGGTCGTGGCAGAATCAAACGGCCGGAAGGGGGCGCGGCCCGACGGGAGGGAGTAGCGATGCCTGCGAGCATCCTCGGAGAGGTCGGCCACCTCTTCGAAGCAGCGTTGACACGGAACAAGGCCACCCGGCTCAGCTGCCCCTCCTGTGGTTCCGCCTTCGTGGCCCAAGTCCTCGGGGACAACGGCGGAATTTCCTACGTGTGCACGGCCTGCGGCCACAGCTGGAGCTGATCGATGGGTGCACACAGGCGGAAGTGCGACTGGTGCGGCAGTGGCACCCCGATCGTCCGCGACATGGAACCGGTGAATCCCGACTACCAGTACTGGTGCGAGGAATGCGCGCGGGCGCTGATCATAAAGGGCGACCCGATCGAGACGTACCGCGAGCTGGAGGGCGAGCCGATCTACGGCCGGCTCCTCGAGGAGCACTGCACGCTCAAGCGGTTCTATTCGTTCGTCACCGCTTGACCTGAGACCTTTGCCGGGCACTCCGGGCAAATCGGGCAGGGGTGAAATCGATTTGGTTCTCCTGCGGGAGGACCGGTAATGTTGGCGTCGCCGCCGGGGAAACCCGGAAGCAACGCCGCAAGGGGCTATAGCTCAGTTGGTAGAGCGCCTGCATGGCATGCAGGAGGTCAGGAGTTCAATTCTCCTTAGCTCCACAGAAGTCGAGGGCGGACCATCCGGTTGGATGGTCCGCCCTCGATGCATGTCCGCGCGGATTCCCGAGGCCCGGGAAAGGCGACGGCGGGTCACCGACTTCGGTGGCCCGCCGTTGGCGCGTTCAGGTTCAGCGGCCGAGGGCGCGGCGGCCGCGGCCCTGGGAGAGGACCGGCAGATTGCGGGAGGGCGCCTGCGAGCGGGTGTCCTCCTCGAGGCGCAGGGCGAGGGCCGGGCAGCGGCGAACCGCGCGCAGCGCCTTCGCCTCGGCGTAGCGCGGCACCTTTGCCTGCGCCACCGTGGGGAAGCCGTCGGCGCCCAGCTGGAAGACCTCGGGGAGGATGTCCGCGCACAGACCGTGGCCGCGGCACAGCGTCCAGTCCACGAAGATCTTCTGACGGCTGTCGCCGGTCTCCTGGGGCGCTCCGCCGCTGGAGATGCCCGCCGGGAGCATGCCGTCCTCGAAGAGCGGGAGAACGCCCTCCACGGGCCGTCCGCAGCCGTTTCCGAGGACGTGCGCCGCGAGGTCGTCGGTGAAGGCCTTGATGGTGGACTCGAGGAACATCGCGGAGCCGTCGGGGTGCGAGCACGCGCCGCGCCGCTTGACGTTCTTGGCGACCTGCTTGAGGGCCTCCAGGGCGGCCGGGCCGCCGCCGTTGAGGATGTCCTCCATGCCGCGCGCGGCGGCCGGCAGGCCGAGGTAGCAGGGACCGCACTGTCCCGCGCTCTCCTCCGCCAGCCACTGCGCCACCCGCAGCGACTCGCCCAGCGGACAGGTCTCCTGACTGATCGGCAGGATCGCGCCGGCGCCGAGGGCGCCGCCCACCGCGTCCAGTGAGTTGCGGGAGACGATCGCCTCGTTGACCGTCGCCGCGTCGATCCACTTGCCGTGGTAGCCGCCGGTCAGCACGCCCTGGGGGACCGGCGGGGCGCCGGCGAGCTGAAGGACGTAGCGCAGCGGGACGCCGGTGGGGACCTCGATCACCATGGGGCGGGCGACCGCGCCGGAGACGGTCAGCATGACGGTGCCGGGCTCGTCGTAGAGGCCGGTGTTGCCGTAGCGCTCGGGGCCGATGCGGGCGGCGATCGCCAACTGGGCGAACGTCTCGGCGTTGGACAGCAGGGTCGGTGCACCGCCGACTCCGCTCTGGGAGGCGCTGGTCTTGCGGCCGGGCGGAATCGCCGGGCCGCCGTCGATGGAGCGGATCAGCGACGCGGCCGCGCCGGTGACCATGCGGATCGGGTTGCGCTGGACGAACGCCTTCAGCGCCGAGCGGCGGCCGTTGCTCAGACCGCGCTCGGCCAGCGCCGCCTCCATGGAGCGCTCCGTCGACTCCCGGGTGACCCCCACCACGAGCGTGCGGGCACCCAGCGCCTCCGCGACCAGCAGCGCGCCGTCCAGGATGAGGTGCGGGGCACGGTTGATCAGCACCGTGTCCTTGCGACAGGCGGGTTCGTCCTCGCTGCCGTTGACGACGACGACCGGCCGTACGCCCCGCTTGATCGCCGCGTCGGCGACCGAACGCAGCTTCTTGTGGAACGGGAAGCCGGCGCCCCCGCGGCCCTTGAGGTTGATGCGCTCGGAGAGCTGCGCCAGCTTCTCTCCGCCCATGGGTTCAAGCGGCCCATGCACCTTCAGGTGCATGGGCAGATCGAGTCTCTCGACAAGGTCGAAGCCCGACGTGAGCTGCGGAAGGCCGACCACGCGGACTTCTGGGACGTCGGGCAGGGCCTCGTTCACCTATAGCCTCCGGAAGGCGTGTTCCAAGGTTCGCCCGAACCCGGATTGTCGAAGGACGCTCCGGGGGATGGTTCACTGGCGGGACCGCTGTTGTACGTGTCATTCGAGTTGTACGTGCCGTACTGGGTGTTCGTCTCACCGGTGTCGTACACATCACGTCCGCCGTAGCCGCCGGTGCCCGAATTGCCATAGACCGGGATGTTGAATCCGGTGTCCTGGAGCGGGTCGTAGGCCGACGGGGGTGCCTCGCCGACGGGCGGCGGGGACGGGATCGGCCAGCTGCCCGAGGTGCTGCCGCCGCTGTCCATGCGCGGGATCGCCTCCGTGGCCTGCATGTCGAACGGCATGTTCATCCGCGCGGTCTGGTCGGCTGCGGCGTAAGACTGCTGCTGGCTCGGCGTGTTGACGGTGCGGTAGGCGGCCGCGAAGCCGTTCGCGGTCTCCGCGGGGGCCGGAGTGCCGAACAGCGGGGAGCCCGTCGTGTCGGGCCCGGACGACCGGGACGGCCGGCCCTCGTAGCCGGGCAGCGACCCGGTGTCACCGCCCCGCGGGCGCGGCCCGGACTCCGCCACCCGCGAGCGGGAGGCCTCCAGGCCGTCCATGCCGTAGCGGTCCTGGGTGCCCATCAGCATGGCGACCTGGTCGGCGACCCTGCGCTTGAACTGGCGCGGGGCGGCACGCAGAGCGAGCGCGGCCATGACGCCGACCAGGCACAGCTGGTAGGAGATCAGGAAGAACGGCTTCGCCGCGCGTCCCGCGTACAGGCCGTGGATCAGGGCCGCGCACAGCGCCGGGTAGGCCAGCATGTGCATGGCACGCCAGCGGGCGGCGACCTCGGCCGGGGCCGCGAACCGGTTCCGCAGCGCGCCGGTGATGCCCACGAAGATCATGAGCAGGCCGGCCGTGGAACCGAGGCCGATCAGACCGCCGATCCCGGTGACGCCCTGGGAGAACGGGATGATCGCGGCGAGCAGGACGGTGTGCTGCAGGGCGATCTTGACGGTGATGTGCACCAGCAGGAAGGCGATCGAGGCGACGGCGGTCACCCGGTGGATGGCCTGCGCGACGATCCTCTGGCGGGTGTTGAGGATCAGCCGGTCCTGGGCGACCAGGCCCCAGATGACCGAACAGGTGAGGCACACCAGCGAGAGCACACCCGCACCGAAGTTGAGGAACGCCTGGACTTGGTCACCGCCCGCGAGCACGACCACGGGTATGAGGACCAGGACGACAGCCGAGGCCACCCCATAGGCCGACCGGCCGGGCTTGGGGATCGAGCTGTTACTGAGAAGAGGGTTCATGGGGGCAACTCCGAGCAGTTTCGGGAAAGCGGTCCCGCTGCCGAACTCTAAGCGGCTCCATACCGATGGGTACGCGGTTTGAGTTATTGCGTTGTTATCAAGTGACAAGCTGGGCGGGACGATGTCCCCTTAGTGGCTGTTACGCGAAGTAATCCTTGACCTTTGTTCAACTTCGGCCGGGTGTGCCCGGTGTCCGTAGGTCATACGTAAGTCCGTCGCAGCTTGCTCAAGGCCTGCGGTACCCTAGCGCCATGCGTGCCGTACGCCTTCTGCTTAGCGAGCCGCGCTGATCAGTCCCGAACGCCGGTGGACCGGACGGTTCGGAATCGGCGCGGCGTCCCCTCCTGTGCGAGGGGATTTTTCGTTTCCAGGGAAGTCACAGCCGCTGGCAGAGACGATCGATGGAGCTTTGAGGATCATGAGCGAGACGAACCCCGCTGCCGCCGCCGAGGTGGCCGCGCCGCACCGCTACACGGCGGCCATGGCCGCCGAGATCGAGGCACGCTGGCAGGACTTCTGGGACGCCGAGGGCACGTACGCCGCTCCCAACCCCACGGGCGACCTGGCGGGCGACCCCGCTGTCGTCGGCCGGCCCAAGAAGTTCATCATGGACATGTTCCCGTACCCGTCCGGTGCGGGCCTGCACGTCGGCCACCCCCTGGGCTACATCGCGACCGACGTCTTCGCGCGCTTCCAGCGCATGACCGGCCACAACGTCCTGCACACCCTGGGCTTCGACGCCTTCGGCCTGCCCGCCGAGCAGTACGCCGTGCAGACCGGCACGCACCCGCGCGTGTCCACCGAGGCCAACATCGAGAACATGAAGGCCCAGCTGCGCCGGCTGGGGCTGGGCCACGACAAGCGCCGGTCCGTCGCCACGATCGACCCGGACTACTACAAGTGGACCCAGTGGATCTTCCTGCAGATCTTCAACTCCTGGTACGACGACGAGGCGAAGAAGGCCCGCCCGATCTCCGAGCTGATCGAGAGGTTCGAGTCCGGTGAGCGCGCGGTACCGGGGCACACGCGCGCGTGGAGCGAACTGACCGCCACCGAGCGCGCAGACGTCCTGGGCGGGTTCCGGCTGGCCTACGCCTCCGACGCGCCGGTCAACTGGTGCCCCGGCCTGGGTACCGTGCTGGCCAACGAGGAGGTCACCGCCGACGGCCGCTCCGAGCGCGGCAACTTCCCGGTCTTCAAGGCCAAGCTGCGCCAGTGGAACATGCGGATCACCGCCTACGCCGACCGGCTGCTGGAGGACCTGGACGCGCTGGACTGGCCCGAGGCCATCAAGCTGCAGCAGCGCAACTGGATCGGCCGCTCCGAGGGCGCCCGTGTCGACTTCCCCGTCGACGGCGAGCACATCACGGTCTTCACCACCCGCCCGGACACCCTGTTCGGCGCGACCTACATGGTCCTGGCGCCCGAGCACCCGCTGGTCGACAAGTTCGTCCCGGACGCCTGGCCCGAGGGCACCCACGAGGTGTGGACCGGCGGTCACGCGACTCCGGCCGAGGCCGTCGCCGCCTACCGCGCGCAGGCCGCCTCCAAGTCCGACGTCGAGCGGCAGGCCGAGGCCAAGGACAAGACCGGCGTCTTCACCGGCGCGTACGCCACCAACCCGGTCAACGGCGAGCGGGTCCCGGTCTTCATCGCCGACTATGTCCTGATGGGCTACGGCACCGGCGCGATCATGGCGGTACCGGCGGGCGACCAGCGCGACTTCGAGTTCGCCCGCGCCTTCGAGCTGCCGATCGTCTGCATCGTCGAGCCGACCGACGGCCGGGGCACCGACCCCGCCACGTGGGAGAACGCCTTCGCCTCGTACGACGCGAAGATCATCAACTCCTCGAACGACGCCGTCTCGCTGGACGGCCTGGGCGTCGTCGAGGCCAAGGCCCGCATCACCGAGTGGCTGGAGCGCGAGGGCATCGGCGAGGGCACCGTCAACTTCCGGCTGCGCGACTGGCTGTTCAGCCGTCAGCGCTACTGGGGCGAGCCCTTCCCGATCGTCTACGACGAGGACGGCATCGCCCACCCGCTGCCCGAGTCGATGCTGCCCCTGGAACTGCCGGAGGTCGAGGACTACTCGCCGCGCACCTTCGACCCGAACGACGCGAACACCTCGCCGGAGACCCCGCTGTCCCGCAACGAGGACTGGGTCGACGTCACCCTGGACCTGGGCGACGGGCCCAAGCGGTACCGCCGCGAGACCAACACCATGCCCAACTGGGCCGGTTCCTGCTGGTACGAGCTGCGCTACCTGGACCCGCACAACAGCGAGCGGCTGGTCGACCCGGAGATCGAGCAGTACTGGATGAGCCCGCGCGAGGGACGGCCGCACGGCGGTGTCGACCTGTACGTCGGCGGCGCCGAGCACGCCGTGCTGCACCTGCTGTACGCGCGCTTCTGGTCGAAGGTCCTGTTCGACCTGGGGCACGTCTCCTCCGCGGAGCCGTTCCACAAGCTGTTCAACCAGGGCATGATCCAGGCGTACGCCTACACCGACTCCCGCGGTGTGTACGTCCCGGCGGCCGAGGTCGAGGAGCGGGACGGGAAGTTCTTCTACCGGGACCAGCCCGTCAGGCGCGAGTACGGCAAGATGGGCAAGTCCCTGAAGAACGCCGTGACTCCCGACGAGATCTGCGACGAGTACGGTGCCGACACCCTGCGCCTGTACGAGATGGCGATGGGCCCGCTGGACGTCTCCCGCCCTTGGGACACGCGTGCCGTGGTGGGCCAGTACCGCCTGCTGCAGCGGCTGTGGCGCAACATCGTGGACGAGGCCACCGGTGAGGTGACCGTCGTCGACGCCGAGCCCGACGAGAACACCCTGCGGGCGCTGCACAAGGCGATCGACGGCGTGCGCCAGGACCTGGAGGGCCTGCGCTTCAACACGGCGATCGCCAAGATCACCGAGCTGAACAACCACCTGACCAAGGCGGGCGGCGCGCTGCCCCGCACGGTCGCCGAGGACCTGGTGCTGCTGGTCGCCCCGCTGGCCCCGCACATCGCCGAGGAGCTGTGGGCCCGGCTGGGCCACACCGACTCGGTCGTCCACCAGGACCTGCCGGTCGCCGACCCGGCGTACGTCGTGGACGAGAGCGTGACCTGTGTCGTGCAGATCAAGGGCAAGGTCAGGGCGCGTCTGGAGGTGTCCCCGGCCATCTCCGACGAGGAGCTGGAGAAGGTGGCCCTGGCCGACGAGAACGTGGTCAAGGCGCTGGACGGCGCGGGGATCCGCAAGGTGATCGTGCGGGCACCGAAGCTGGTGAACATCGTTCCGGCGTGAGGCACTGAGGCCTGAAGTCTGAGGCCTGAAGTCTGAGGCCTGAGGTCTGAGGCGTGAGGTCTGAGGCGTGCGGCCGTCCCCTAGGGGTTCGGTACGGGCAGGTTCGGGGTTCTCCTGGAACTCCGGGCCTGCCCGTCTCGTTTACGGTTTGAAGAGGGACGCAGACCGAGGAGGAGCTCGTGGAAGCAGTGATCGCAGTCGTGGCCCTGCTGTTCGTGCTTCTCGCCGTGCTCGGTGTCTACGCGACGGTGAAGGCCGTCGGCGCCGCCAAGCGCGGCGTGGACCGCACCATTCACCAGGCCCGCCGCACGGTCGAGGACCACACCCTGCGCGCCAGGTCCTTCGCCCAGCCCGGACCGGCCGGCGAGATCGCCCAGCTCCGGCTCAGGCTGCGCACATCGATGCGGGCCACCCAGGACGCGCTGCAGGCGGGCGTGACGGAGGACGAGTCGCTCCGGGAGTCCCTCGGTCTGTTCCAGCGGCTCAGCGCACACGGTCACGAACTGGACGGCGAGCTCAAGCGCCTCGAGGTCGAGCCGGACCGGGCGAAGCTCGCCGAGCGGCTGCCATCGCTGCGCGAGCGCACCGAGCGCATCACGGAATCGGCGGACTCCCTGCGCTGGGCGGCCCAGGACCGAGCCGGCCGCTTCGCCGAGGACGACCTGGACACCCTCAGCGCCCAGATCGACGTCGAAGCCGGTGCCCTGCGGCACTGGACCAGCTCGGACCCCGAGCAGACACCGGAGACACCTCGGTCGCATCCGGCACAGGAGCCGACCCGGCCCTCCATCACCCCGCCCGGGCCGCGTCCCACTTATCCCTGGCAGAAGAAGCCCCGCCACGAAGCGACCGGTACCTGAGCCCTATGTGATTCGGTCAAGGGCTGCCCAGGCCAGAGGGCCCGGGCTGCCGTCCGGGCGCTACGCCAGGTAACCTCCAGCTCATGTCCCGCCATGTCGCGATCGTCACGGATTCAACGGCCTACCTGCCGCAGCGGACGATGGAGCGCCACGGCATCACCGCGGTGCCCCTGACCGTCGTCCTCGGCGACCAGGCTCTGGAAGAGGGCACCGAGATCTCGACCCGCTCCCTGGCCCAGGCGCTGCAGAAGCGACGCCCCGTCACCACCTCGCGCCCCAGCCCCCGGGTCTTCGCCGAGACCTACCGCAGGGTCGCCGAGGCCGGCGCGACCGGGATCGTCTCCCTGCACCTGTCCGCCGAGTTGTCCGGCACGTACGACGCCGCGGTCCTCGCGGCACGGGAAGCGCCGGTGCCGGTGCGGGTGGTGGACACCGGGATGGTCGCGATGGCCCTCGGTTTCTGCGCGGTCTCCGCCGCCGAGGCGGCGGAGACCGGTGGAAGCATCGACGACGCGGTCACCGCCGCGGAGAAACGGGCCGACAGCACCTCCGCCTTCTTCTACGTCGACACCCTCGACTATCTGCGCCGTGGCGGCCGGATCGGCGCAGCCCAGGCCTTGTTGGGCTCGGCGCTCGCGGTGAAGCCGCTGCTCCAGCTGCATGAGGGGCGCATCGACCTCCTGGAGAAGGTGCGGACGGCGTCGAGGGCCATCGCCCGCCTGGAGGAACTGGTGGCCGACCGTGCGGGCAGTGCGCCGGTCGACATCGCCGTTCACCATCTCGCGGCTCCCGAGCGGGCGTCCGCGCTGGCGGACCGTCTCCGGGGGCGGGTCCCCGGGCTCGCGGATCTGCATGTGAGTGAGGTCGGCGCGGTGATCGGGGCCCACACGGGGCCGGGACTGCTGGGAGTTGTGGTGTCGCCGAGGTGAGGGGCGCCGTTGCCTCATGAGTTCCCTCACTCGTACGGGTGGTGGAGTTATCCACAACTGGGTGGTATTCCCCGGGAATTGAGCAAGATCATCGCGATTCGGTGAAGTGTCCCATCCTCGTGGCATGGCACTTCGATCACTCTCACGCACCCCGAACGCGACCAGCGGCCCCGGGCGGGGTCCTGGCTCCGACGGCCGCGTCCGCCCCCGCAGTTCACCCCGCGGAGGCCGCGCCGGACACCGCCACGCCTCTGCCCAGGAGCTCCGCCGGCGCGCGGAGTCGCTGTTCGCCGCCCGCGGCGGAGACCGGGGCGGGGAGAGCCCACAGGGCGCGGACGCTGTTCTTGCCGATGCGCGAGAGGGGCCGGAGGGGCCGGAGGGGCTTCCCGCCGGTGTGGTCGCGGAGGTGGGGTCCTCGGACTTCGACGAGGGGCGCGGCGGTGGCGGCCGGATGGCGGGGAACTGGCGGGAGCGGGCCGGGATGGCCCTGCGGGAGCGGATGCCGGTCTGGGTGCAGGCGCGCTGTGGGATGGAACGCAGAAGCGTGCTCGCTCTCACGGCGGTGCTGGTCGCCGCCGCTGTCTTCGCCGTGCAGCACTTCTGGACCGGCCGGACCCAGCCCGTGCGGCCGCCGGAGGTGGTGCGGGCGGCGGCTCCCTACGAGGCGGGAGCGGGGAAGGAAGCCGCCGAGCCGGCCGCCACGGCAGCCTCGGCCGGTACACGGGGTGCCGTGGGCACGGCCGGGACCGAGATCGTGGTGGACGTCAGCGGCAAGGTCCGCAAGCCCGGGATCCATCGGCTTCCGGCCGGTTCACGCGTGGTCGACGCGCTGAGCGCGGCCGGCGGGGTGCGGCCCGGCACGAACACCGACGGTCTCAACCGCGCCCGGTTCCTCGTGGACGGCGAACAGGTCGTCGTCGGAGGTCCCGCGCCCCCGGCGGCTGCGGGAGCGGCGGGGCAGGGCGGCGCCGGAGCGGCTGCCGGACCGTCGGCTCCCGTCTCCCTCAACACGGCCACCGTCGACCAACTCGACACCCTGCCCGGCGTCGGTCCCGTGCTCGCGCAGCACATCGTCGACTACCGCACAGCCCAGGGCGGTTTCCGTTCGGTGGACGAGCTGCGGGAGGTCAACGGCATCGGTGAGCGGCGTTATGCCGATCTGCGGAATCTCGTGCGGCCATGAGGGGCGGGGACGGAGGAGAGAGCGTCGCGGTCAGGGACGAGCAGGCCGGCCCGGGCTCTCATGACCGCCGCGCCGTGCATGCCGCTTCCGGCAAGCGGCTGGGTGAGGCCCATCCCCGGCAGGAAGGGCCGGTGGACCTGCGTCTGGTCCCGCCCGCACTCGCGGCCTGGGCCACGGCTGCGCTGACCTTGGACGCGGCGCCCGGGCTGGTCGGGGGTCTCGCGCTGGTCTGCCTGATCACGGGGATCGCACTGGTGGCGCGGTGGCGCGGGTGGCGCCCTCGGGGCTCGCGGCGCACCTGGCCACGGATCCCCGTGGCCGCCACGCTGCTCTGTGTCGCCGCGGCCGCGACCTCGGCCGGGCTGCACGGGGCCGATCTGAGGCGCGGGCCGGTTCCGGTGCTGGCGCGGGAGTACACGACCGTCACCGCCGAGGTCGAGATCACCTCCGATCCACGGTTCACCCGGCCCCGGGTCCGTGGGGACCACGTGACCCCGGACTCCGTCCTGATCGACGCGGAGGTGCGCAGGGTCGAGGAACCGGGAGGGGCGGCGGTCGCGACGCGGGCGCCGGTGCTGATGCTCGTGGACGTCCGCGGAGGTACCGGCATACGGCGTACGGCCGCGCGTGGGGCGGCCGAGTCGTGGCCGTCGGTCCTCCCCGCTCCGCCCACCGCCTCGTGGCCGGCGCTGCTGCCGTCCACGCGGGTACGGGTGACCGGGCGGCTGGTCCCCGCTCTGACGGGCGGGGACCGGATCGCGGCGGTGCTGCGGGTGAAGGGCCGTGGGGTGCCGGCGGTTGTACGGGAGCCGTCGGCGGCGCAGCGGCTGGCCGGTCGGCTGCGGGCGGGCTTGCGGGAGGCCACCGACGGGCTGCCGGCGGACGCCCGGGCGCTGTTGCCGGGGCTGGTCGTCGGGGACACCGCGCGGATCACACCCGAACTGGACGAGGCCTTCAAGGAGACGGATCTCGCCCACACGCTCGCGGTCTCCGGCAGCAACCTCACGATCATCCTGGCCCTGCTGCTCGGGCCGCCCGGTTTGGCCCAGTACGTCGAGCGTCGTGGCCTGGCGCCCCGCCTCGGCATCTCCCTGCGGACGACCGCGCTGCTCGGCGGAGCGCTCACGCTCGCCTTCGTCGTGGTGTGCCGGCCCGACCCGAGTGTGCTGCGGGCCGCGGCCTGCGGGGCCGTGGTGCTGCTGGCCCTCGCCACCGGCCGCCGCAGGTCGCTCGTCCCCGCGCTGGCGTCGGCGGTGCTGCTGCTGGTGCTGTACGACCCGTGGCTGGCCCGGAGTTACGGGTTCCTGCTGTCGGTGCTCGCCACGGGGGCCCTGCTGACGGTGGCGCCGCGCTGGAGTGCCGCGTTGCGCGGGCGCGGGGTGCCGCCGCGGCCGGCGGAGGCGTTGGCGGCCGCGGCGGCCGCGCAGGCGCTGTGCGCGCCGGTCGTCGCGGTGCTGTCGGCGCGGGTGAGTCTGGTGGCGGTGCCGTGCAACCTGCTGGTGGAGTTCGCGGTGGCGCCCGCCACGGTGCTGGGCTTCGCGGCGCTGGCGACGGCGCCCGTGGCGATGCCGGTGGCCAAGGCGCTTGCCTGGGGCGCGAGTTGGCCGGCCGGATGGATCGCGGAGGTCGCGCGGGCGGGGGCGGCGCTGCCCGGCGGGGGAGTGGACTGGCCCGGCAGTTGGGGCGGGGCGCTGCTGCTCGCCCTCGTCACGGCGGTGCTGGTGCTGCTCGGACGACGGCTGCTGAGCCGCCCGTGGCTGTGCGCGGTCGGCGGGGTGGTCTTCCTGCTGGCCGTGGTGCAGCCGCCGCCGCTGACCCGGGTGCTCACGGGCTGGCCGCCGCCGGGCTGGCGGCTGGCGATGTGCGACGTGGGGCAGGGCGATGCGATGGTCCTCGCGGCCGGCGAGGGAACCGGCGTGGTGGTGGACGCCGGGCCGGATCCGGAGCCGGTCGACCGGTGTCTGCGCACGCTCGGCATCACCAGGGTGCCGCTGGTCCTGCTCACCCACTTCCACGCCGATCATGTGGCGGGACTGCCGGGTGTGCTGCGGGGGCGGGCGGTGGGCGCGATCGAGACGACGGGGCTGGAGGAGCCCCTGGACCAGGTGGAGTTCGTACGGAGGGAGGCGCGGGCACGGCGTGTGCCGGTGCTCCGGGCGGTGGCGGGGGAGCGGCGGCGGGTAGGTGGCCTCGACTGGGAGGTGCTCTGGCCGCCACCGGGTCCGGCGCCGGAAGCGGACGGGCCGAACGACGCGAGTGTGACGTTGCTCGTGCGGTCTGCCGGGCTGCGGATGCTGCTGCTGGGTGACCTCGAGCCCCCGGCCCAGCAGGCACTCTTGCGGTCGCCTGCGGCCGCGTCGGTGAGCGGGGTGGATGTGCTCAAGGTGGCCCACCACGGCTCGGCCTACCAGGATCCGGACCTCATACGAGCGGTGGCGCCCCGGCTGGCGTTGATCTCGTGCGGCGCGGACAACCCGTACGGACACCCCGCGCCCAGCACGGTCGCGGCGCTGCGGGCAGGCGGCGCGACGGTGCTGCGCACCGACCGGGACGGGGCGCTGGCGGTCATCGGTGGGGGCGGGGCGCTGCGGGTGGCGCGAGACTGAGGGCATGGATTCCGCGCAGATCGATGCCCGTCAGGTCGCCGCCTATCTGGATCGCCTGGGGGTCGAGCCCCGGGCCCGGCCCACCGCACCCACCGTCGAGGCCCTGCGCGACCTGCATCTGCGACATCTGCGGGCCGTGCCCTTCGAGAACCTCTCGGTCCACCTCGGGGAGGCGATCGTGATGGAGGAGGGGCGCCTGGTGGCGAAGGTGGTCGAGGGGCGGAGGGGAGGCTTCTGTTACGAGCTGAACGGCGCGTTCGGGGCACTGCTGGCGGCGCTGGGGTTCGAGGTGACGCTGCTGGCGGCCCGGGTGTACGGGGAGGAGGGACGGCTCGGGATCCCGTACGACCACATGGCGCTGCTGGTCGGCACGGCGGAGGAGGAGGAATGGCTGGCCGACGTGGGCTTCGGGACGCACAGCCACTACCCGCTGAGGTGGTACGACCGGGGTGAGCAACGGGATCCCGGTGGGGTGTTCCGGATCGTGGAGGCCGGTCCGGACGCGGCCGGGGCGGCGGGGTTCCCCACAGACCTGGACGTCGTGCGGAACGGGGTGCCGCAGTACCGGCTGGAGGTGCGGCCGAGGGCGCTGGGGGACTTCGTGGCGGGGGCCTGGTGGCACAGCACCTCGCCGGAGTCGCACTTCACGCGGTCGCTGGTCTGTTCACGGGTGACGCAGGACGGCGGGAGGATCACGCTCAGCGGGCGCCGCTGGAAGGCGACGGATCCCGAAGGGAGGAGCACGGAGCGGGAGTTGGCGACGGACCAGGAGGTGCTGGAGGTGTACAGGGAGCGGTTCGGGATCGAGCTGGCGCGGGTGCCGGAGGCGAGAGGCGGAGGTGCCGACGAGAGAGAGTAAATCAGGCCAGACAGCGCTACTCGTGCGTAGTACCAGCACATCTGCTGGTTTCCTGTGATGTGGGCTTGTCTTGCCTCGAAAGCCGCATCGGTGATCGAATGCGTCTTCGGCAGTAGGTGAGTCAAGTCGCGCAGGGGTGGCGTAGATGTTCGACCGTTGGCTGGGAAAACGTATGAACCGGGTGCAACGGACGAGTCCCCTCGCGGCGGTCCAGACCCCGGAGCACGCCGGGGTGCTGAGCTGCCGGGTGCTGGATCCGGTCCAGGAGCCGGTGCGCAACGCGGAGTTCGCGCTGAGCGACGCGATGGGGCGCAAGATCGTGAGCGGCGGGACGGATCCTTTCGGGGCGTTCGTGACGACCGTGCCTGCGGGGGAGTACCGGCTCGCGGTGTCCGCCGAGGGGTACACGCCGTACCGGGCGACCGCGACGGTCGGGGAGAACGCGCTGGCCTCGCTCGGTGATGTGACGCTCCAGGTGGCGCGGCCGCCGGAGCTGCCGGCGCCGGGCGACTGGGAGATCGAGCCGACGCACTCCTCGATCGGGTTCACCGCACGGCACATCGGGCTCGCGCGGATCCACGGGCGGTTCAACTCGTTCGCGGGGGTGGTGCGGATCGCGGAGCGGATGGAGCAGTCGGCGATGCACGTGGTGATCGACGCGGCCTCCATCGACACCAACGTCAGGATGCGGGACGACCATCTGCGGTCGGCGGACTTCCTGGACGTGGAGCGGTATCCGACGCTGGAGTTCTACAGCGAGCGGTTCGTGCACAAGGGCGGGAGCCGGTGGGCCGTCACGGGGGCGCTGTCGTTGCACGGTGTGACGCGGACGGTGACGCTGGACACGGAGTATCTCGGGCTCGGCCACGGCATGGGTGGCGAGATGCGGGCGGCCTGCCGGGCGCGGACCGAGTTGCACCGGGACGACTTCACCGTGAGCTGGCAGACGATGTTGGCGCGGGGCATCGCGGTGGTCGGGCCCAGTATCCGGATCGAGCTGGACGTGCAGATCGTGCCGAAGGGCTGAGCCGCGCTCCGCTCGACGGCGGAGGGCGGGGGTGCCGGCGTGCCGGAAAATGGCTCCGTGAGTGATGTGCGACATGTGCTGGTGCTGCCCGATCGAGATGCCGCGGAGGAGGTGGTGGAGGCTCTTGCCGAGCGGTTCGGGGTGAGGGAGGAGCCGCTGGTCGTCCGGGATGCGTTGGCGGGGGAGGACGATGCGGAGGATGCGCAGTGGTTGGTGGTGTTGCGGGATGAGGAAGGGCGGTTGGAGGCAGGGGTGCTGGACGAGTTCGTGGGCGCCTGGGAGGGGTGGCGGGAGGAGCCGTAGCTTGTAAGGGTGCTGGTGCTGGTGCTGGTGCTGGGCGGGCCCCATCGCCCGCTTGCGGTGCTCGGCGAGAGCCCCATCGCCCGCCCGCGGTGCTGCGGCGACGCCCGCCCGAGCCGCCGCAGCGGCACGACTGCCCGCAGTCCGACGGACATCCGTTGTCGGTGGGACGTGCCATGCTGTGAGCGATGGCCAGGAAAACCGCGAATGACGACCCTCTCGCCCCGCTGACCCTTGCCGTGGGCCAGGAGGAGCTTCTCCTCGACCGCGCCGTGCGGGAGGTCGTGGCCGCTGCCAGGGCCTCCGACGCCGACACGGACGTACGTGACCTGACACCGGACCAGTTGCAGCCCGGCACGCTCGCCGAGTTGACCAGCCCGTCGCTCTTCGCGGAGCGGAAGGTCGTCGTCGTCCGCAATGCGCAGGATCTGTCGGCCGACACCGTGAAGGACGTCAAGGCCTATCTGTCGGCGCCCGCCGAGGAGATCACCCTTGTGCTGCTGCACGCGGGCCAGGCCAAGGGCAAGGCGCTGCTGGACGCCGCGCGCAAGGCGGGGGCGCGTGAGGTGGCCTGCCCGAAGATGACCAAGCCGGCCGATCGGCTGGCGTTCGTGCGGCAGGAGTTCCGGGCCACCGGGCGGTCCGCGACGCCGGAGGCCTGCCAGGCCCTCGTCGATGCCATCGGCAGTGATCTGCGGGAGCTGGCCTCGGCCGTGTCCCAGCTGGTCGCCGATGTGGAGGGGACCGTCGACGAGGCCGTGGTCGGCCGGTACTACACCGGGCGGGCCGAGGCGTCGAGCTTCACGGTCGCGGACCGGGCCGTGGAGGGACGGGCGGCCGAGGCGCTGGAGGCGCTGCGGTGGTCGCTGGCCACCGGAGTCGCGCCCGTGATGATCACCAGTGCGCTGGCGCAGGGCGTCCGGGCGATCGGAAAGCTGTCCTCCGCGCGTGGCGGCCGCCCCGCCGATCTCGCGCGGGAGCTGGGCATGCCGCCCTGGAAGATCGACCGGGTGCGGCAGCAGATGCGGGGGTGGACGCCGGACGGGGTGGCGTTCGCGCTGCGGGCCGTGGCCGAGGCGGATGCCGGGGTGAAGGGCGGCGGGGACGATCCCGAGTACGCCCTGGAGAAGGCCGTGGTGGCCATCGCGCGGGCCGCCCGCTCCAGAGGACGATAGGCGGGTCCCGGAGGAGAATCGTGCGTATCAGCCGTCCATCGCCGGACCAGGACCGGACCAGAAAGGTGGCGATCACCATGGCTGAGCACCCGCACGCCAAGATCGTCCGCGAAGGCTACGAGGCCTTCCAGCGCGGAGACATGGACACCCTGCGCGGGATGATGACCGGGGACTGTACGCACCACGTTCCCGGCTCCCACCCGCTCTCCGGGGACTACAAGGGGCTCGACAACATCATCGACGGGTACTACAACCGGCTCTACTCGGAGACGGGCGGATCGTTCCGCGTCGAGCTGCGCAACATATTCGTCGACGGCCGTGGCCACGCCATGACCATGCACCACTTCACCGCCGACCGGGGCAGCAAGCACATCGACGAGATGGGAGGCATCATCTTCCGGATCGTCGGAGACAAGATCACCGACCTCGACGAGTGCCTCGCGGACATGGACAAGGCCAACGACTTCTGGTCGTGAGCGCCGCCGGACCGTCGTGAGCGCCGCCAGACCTTGGCGTGAACGCCGGCAGAGTCCCGTACACGCCGAAGGCCCCGGCACCCGCCCTGGGGAAGGGCGAGGTGCCGGGGCCTTCGCTACAAGCTCTTGAGCCCATACCCGCGTGGCGAACGCAGGCCGCGTATGAGCTCGGGGCGCCGGTCGGGAGCGGATGAGAGAGGGCCCGCCCTGGGTCCTTCCGGCGGTCAGATCAGAAGGGTTCAGCCCTTGAGGGACGTGACCTTGGAAGCCAGCGCCGACTTCTTGTTGGCGGCCTGGTTCTTGTGGATGACGCCCTTCGAGACGGCCTTGTCGAGCTGACGCGCGGCAGCGCGCTGCAGCTCGGTGGCCTTCTCGACGTCACCCGAGGCAGCGGCCTCGCGGGCCTTGCGGATCGCGGTCTTCAGGGAGGACTTGACGGCCTTGTTGCGCAGCCGAGCCTTCTCGTTGGTCTTGATCCGCTTGATCTGGGACTTGATGTTCGCCACGAATAAGCCTCTTCTATTTCCTGGTTTCCTGGGTGCCTCGCGCTGAGAGGGCATGAGACACAGCTGCCCAGGCTACCAGTGGGCCGGAGAATGGCCCAAACCGGCCCCCGGTCGCCGCCCGTGGGACCATGGAGCCTACGTAACGATCCGACCCGAGGCATAAGGCGCCTCAAGAGACAGGACCCTGCGTGCCCGCGACCCCTAACAATGTGCCCGAGCCGAGCCGTACCGACCCGGCTCTGATCCGCAATTTCTGCATCATCGCGCACATCGACCACGGCAAGTCCACGCTCGCCGACCGGATGCTCCAGCTGACCGGCGTGGTCGAGCAGCGGCAGATGCGTGCTCAGTACCTCGACCGGATGGACATCGAGCGCGAGCGCGGCATCACGATCAAGTCCCAGGCCGTGCGCCTGCCCTGGGCCCCGACCCAGGACCCGGGCAACACGCACATCCTCAACATGATCGACACCCCGGGGCACGTCGACTTCACCTACGAGGTCTCGCGATCGCTCGCGGCCTGCGAGGGGACCATCCTCCTCGTCGACGCCGCCCAGGGCATCGAGGCCCAGACCCTCGCCAACCTCTACCTGGCGATGGAGAACGACCTCACGATCATCCCCGTACTGAACAAGATCGACCTGCCGGCCGCGCAGCCCGAGAAGTTCGCGGAGGAGCTCGCCAACCTGGTCGGCTGCGATCCCGACGACGTGCTGCGGGTGTCGGCGAAGACCGGGGTCGGCGTGGACGCGCTGCTCGACAGGACCGTCCGGGACATCCCGGCACCGGTCGGGGTCAAGGACGCGCCCGCCCGCGCGATGATCTTCGACTCGGTGTACGACTCCTACCGGGGTGTCGTGACGTACGTCCGTGTCATCGACGGGCAGCTCAACAAGCGCGAGCGCATCAAGATGATGTCGACGGGCGCCACGCACGAACTGCTGGAGATCGGCACCAACTCGCCGGAGATGCTCTCGGCCGACGGCCTCGGCGTCGGCGAGGTGGGGTACCTGATCACCGGTGTGAAGGACGTCCGCCAGTCCAAGGTCGGTGACACCGTCACCAGCCAGCAGAAGGGGGCCACGGAGGCGCTCGGTGGGTACAAGGACCCCAAGCCGATGGTCTTCTCCGGTCTGTATCCGCTGGACGGCTCCGACTACCCGGAGCTGCGCGAGGCCCTGGACAAGCTGCAGCTCAACGACGCCGCGCTGGTCTACGAGCCGGAGACCTCCGCAGCCCTCGGCTTCGGCTTCCGCGTCGGCTTCCTCGGCCTGCTCCACCTCGACGTGATCCGCGAGCGCCTGGAGCGCGAGTTCGGCCTCGACCTGATCGCGACCGCGCCCAACGTGGTCTACCGGGTGGTGATGGAGGACGGCACCGAGCACACCGTCACCAACCCGAGCGAGTTCCCCGAGGGGAAGATCAACGAGGTGTACGAGCCCGTCGTACGCGCCACGATCCTCGCGCCGACCGAGTTCATCGGCTCGATCATGGAGCTGTGCCAGACCCGGCGCGGCACCCTGCTCGGCATGGACTACCTCTCCGAGGACCGGGTCGAGATCCGCTACACCCTTCCGCTCGCGGAGATCGTCTTCGACTTCTTCGACCAGCTGAAGTCGAAGACCCGCGGTTACGCCTCGCTGGACTACGAGCCCACCGGCGAGCAGACCTCCAGCCTGGTCAAGGTCGACATCCTGCTGCACGGCGACAAGGTGGACGCGTTCTCGGCGATCACCCACAAGGACGCCGCGTACGCGTACGGGGTGCGGCTCGTCGCCAAGCTCCGCGAGCTGATCCCGCGGCAGGCCTTCGAGGTGCCCATCCAGGCCGCCATCGGCTCCCGCGTCATCGCCCGCGAGACCATCCGCGCCATCCGCAAGGACGTCCTCGCCAAGTGCTACGGCGGTGACATCTCCCGTAAGCGGAAGCTGCTGGAGAAGCAGAAGGAGGGCAAGAAGCGAATGAAGATGGTGGGTTCCGTGGAGGTTCCGCAGGAGGCCTTCATCGCCGTCCTCAGCAGTGACGACGGCTCCAGCACCGCCAAGGGCAAGAAGTAGCCACCTCACTGCCACGGCCGACGCCGGTCTCCGGGGCCCGTCACGCGACAGCGCGGCGGGCCCCGGGGCTCTTTCCAGGGGAATCCGTGCCGCTTCTCGGGTGAAATCCACGGTTCAAGGCCCCTTACGCACCGACCGGTCGCCCTTTACTCTGATCCCCTGCTCGATAGTTACTCGCGAGTTAAACAACAGCCGCATTGAGCCAGCCGCGCCGTCGTGGGCCCCGGAGGATGTCGTGAGCGACACACAGACTTTGATCGAGAACCGTCCACCGTCCGTCGCGGGCCTCTTCCTGGAGCGCGTGGCGGCCACGCCCGACGCCGAGGCATACCGCCACCCGGTCCCCGCCGCGTCCGGTGAGGGCCCCGACGACTGGAAGTCGCTGAGCTGGGCGCAGACCGCGGAGCGGGTGTACGCGATCGCGGCCGGGCTCATCGAACTGGGCGTCCAGCCCGAGCAGCGCGTCGCGCTCGCGTCCTCCACCCGCATCGAGTGGATCCTCACCGACCTCGCCATCATGTGCGCCGGCGCCGCGACCACCACCGTCTACCCGCAGACCAACGCCGAGGAATCCGCGTTCATCCTCTCCGACTCCGACAGCCGGGTGCTGATCGCCGAGGACGCGACCCAGCTCGCCAAGGCGGTCGAGAAGCGCGCCGAGCTGCCCGACCTCACCCATGTCGTCGTCGTCGACGGGACCGGCGTCGACACCGGAGAAGACTGGATCCTCACCCTCGACGAGCTGGAGAAGCGCGGCGCGGCCCGGCTGGAGAAGGACCCCGAGCTGGTCAAGGAGCGGGTCGGCGCGATCACCAGAAACCAGCTCGCCACCCTCATCTACACCTCCGGCACCACCGGCCGCCCCAAGGGTGTCCGCCTTCCGCACGACAACTGGTCGTACATGGCGAAGGCGATCGCCGCGACCGGGCTGATCAGCGCGGAGGACGTGCAGTACCTGTGGCTGCCGCTCGCGCACGTCTTCGGCAAGGTCCTCACCTCCGGTCAGATCGAGGTCGGGCACGTCACCGCCGTCGACGGCCGTGTCGACAAGATCATCGAGAATCTGCCGGTCGTCCAGCCGACGTACATGGCGGCCGTGCCGCGGATCTTCGAGAAGGTCTACAACGGCATCGCCAACAAGGCCCGGGCCGGCGGCCCCGCCAAGTACAAGATCTTCCGGTGGGCCGCCGAGGTCGCCCGCGAGTACGCCAAGGTCAGCCAGGACAACTTCCGCCGTACCGGCACCGCCAGTGCCCCCTTCGGCCTGTCCGCCAAGCACAAGGTCGCCGACGCGCTGGTGTACGCCAAGATCCGTGAGGCGTTCGGCGGCAAGCTGCGTGCCTGTGTCTCCGGCTCCGTGGCGCTCGCCCCCGAGATCGGCTTCTTCTTCTCCGGCGCCGGCATCCACATCCTGGAGGGCTACGGCCTCACCGAGTCCTCCGCCGCCTCCTTCGTCAACCCGGGCGAGGCCTACCGCACCGGCACGGTCGGCAAGCCGCTGCCCGGCACCGAGGTGCGCATCGCCGAGGACGGCGAGATCCTGCTGCGCGGCCCCGGCATCATGGAGGGCTACCACGGGCTGCCGGACAAGACGGCCGAGGTGCTGGAGGCCGACGGCTGGTTCCACACCGGCGACATCGGCGAGCTGTCGCCCGACGGCTATCTGCGGATCACCGACCGCAAGAAGGACCTTTTCAAGACATCCGGCGGCAAGTACATCGCGCCCACCGAGGTCGAGGGACAGTTCAAGTCGGTGTGCCCGTACGTCTCCAACATCCTCGTGCACGGCGCCGACCGGAACTTCTGCACCGCGCTGATCGCCCTGGACGAGGTGGCCATCCTGGACTGGGCCAAGGAGAACGGGCTGGCGGGCAAGTCGTACGCGGAGGTCGTCGCCGCGCCCGCGACGGTCGCCCTCGTCGAGGGGTACATCGCGGAGCTCAACGCGGGGCTGCAGAAGTGGCAGACCATCAAGAAGTTCCGCCTGCTGCCCCGGGATCTCGACGTGGAGCACGGTGAGATCACGCCGAGCCTGAAGCTGAAGCGGCCGGTCGTGGAGCGGGAGTACAAGCACCTCATCGAGGAGATGTACGCCGGTACGCGGGAGGCGTAGGGGCGCAAGGGGGCGCGGGCGGCCACGGGTGCGCTGTGGTCGCTCGCGCCCACGCGGCGAAGCCGCAAGTCGGCACCGTCCCGCGCCCCTTTCAGGCCAACTGCAGCGCCGGTGCTCAGAAGTCGACCTGATTCCGCCCCTCATCCATCACTTGCGTTCACACGCGCAGCCTCTTCCCCTCCAAGCCGATCCCCTTCGGTCACCCCCCGCTTATGGCTGGGATCCTTCTGTCACCCTGGGAGCATCCGAACTGCCCGGGGAGCGTGCATGGGGGCCATTCCGACCCAGCGGGAGATCGTCTCCTTCGCCACCGACGCGCCCGCGCTCCCGGGTACGCTCCCGCACGCCCGAGCCACCCTGGCCGGCAGTTCCCTCGCCCCCGGCGCCGCCCGTGACCTGGTGCGGGCCGCGCTCTCGGAGTGGAACGTTCCGGCGCGCCTCGCCGAGGACGCCATACTCGCCGTCAGCGAACTCGTCACCAACGCCGTCGTCCACGCCGGCACCGATGTCGAGCTGCTGTGCAGGCTGGAGGAGTGTCCGGAACACGGCCGCGCGGTCGTCGTGGAGATCTCCGACCACCACCCCTCCCGCGCCCCGCGCGACAACCCGCCCGAACCGCCGTACAGGACGCACGAGTCGTACGAGTCGTACGAGACCCAGGAGTACGGCCGCGGCCTGCGCCTGGTCGCCACGCTCGCGGACGCCTGGGGAGTGACGTACCGCAGGGGCACCAAGACGGTCTGGGCGCGGCTGCTGCCGGCGCAGGCCGAGCTGCCGTACGACGACGCCGACGAGCTGGCGGCCACCGAGCCCGCCGGCTCCTTCGACCTCCTCGAAGCCCTCGCCCCCGAACCGCAGTCCGCCGACCGGGGCCGCGACTGGCTGAACCGCGGTGCGCTGTCCTTCCTCGCCGAGGCCTCCGACCTGCTCGCCGGGCAGCTCGACGAGGATCTCGTCGCCGCGCTCACCAGTCAGCTGCTGGTGCCCCGGCTCGCCGACTGGTGCGCGGTGTGGCTGGAGGACGAGGTCAGCGGCCGGGGCGGCGGATGGGGCGAGTGGGCCGGCGGGCCGGGGCCGCGGCTGGCCCGGGTCTGGCACGGTGACGAGGGCCATATCGAGGAGTTGCGCCGGGCCCTGGAGAAGGACCCGCCGCGCCCGTCCGGCGCCCCGCGCTCGGGCCCCGAGCCCTTTCCCTGGCCCGGCGCGGCACTCGGCCCGCGCGGCACGGCCCTCGCCTACCGGCTGATCGCCGGCGGCCGCCCGCTGGGCACCCTGGTCATCGGGCGGTCCGGGCCGAGCGCCTTCGCCGACGAGGTCACCGGGCTCGTCGAGGACCTCGGCCGCCGGGTGGCGCTGGCGATCGGCGCGGCCCGCCAGTACGCCCGCCAGGTCACCATCAGCGCCGTCCTGCAGCGCGGTCTGCTGCCCGGCGCCGTCGCCGACATCCCCGGGGTGCGCAGCGCCCTCGTCTACGAACCGCGCGAGCAGGGCGGGCCGAGCGGCGACTTCTACGACCTGTTCCCGGCGGGCGACGGCCGCTGGTGCTTCGCCATCGGCGACGTACAGGGCAAGGGCCCGGAGGCGGCCGTCGTCATCGGCCTGGCCCGCCCCTGGCTGCGGCTGCTGGCCCGCGAGGGCTACGGCGTCGCCGACGTCCTGGACCGCCTCAACCAGCTCCTTCTCGACGACGCGACCGAGGCCGCCGACGCCTCCGCCCGTGCCTTCGTCGGCCCCGTCGGCCCCGCCGACGGCCCGCAGACCCGATTCCTCTCCCTCCTCTACGGCGAACTGGCCCCCTTCGAGGGCGGGGTCCGCTGCACCCTCGCCTCCGCCGGACACCCGCTGCCGCTGGTGCTCGGCCCCGACGGCTCCGTCGCCACGGCCGCCCGCCCGCAGACCCTCATCGGCGTCATCGAGGACGCCACGTACACCTGTGACGTCTTCGTACTGCGGCCCGGGGACAGCCTGCTGTGCGTCACCGACGGGGTGACGGAACGGCGCTCGGGCTCCCGCCAGTTCGACGACGGCGACGGACTGGCCGCCGCGCTCGCCGGATGCGTGGGCCTGCACGCGGAACTGATCGCCGAACGCGTCCGCCGCCTGGTGCACGAGTTCGGCGAGCAGCCGCCGGAGGACGACCTGGCGCTGCTGGTGCTGCAGGCGGAGTAGGCAACGGCGGGAGTGCTGGACAATGGAAGGCATGCCTTCCGCACTCCCCGACGGCGAGCCGGTCCCCGACGACGGCGCGCTCCCGGCGCACGCGCTCACCGGCGCCGCCGACCGCCCTCTCGGGTTCTATCTGCACGTCCCCTACTGCGCGACCCGTTGCGGCTACTGCGACTTCAACACCTACACCGCCACCGAGCTGCGCGGCACCGGTGGTGTCCTCGCCTCCCGCGAGAACTACGCCGACACGCTGATCGACGAGATCCGCCTGGCCCGCAAGGTCCTGGGCGACGACCCCCGCGAGGTCCGCACGGTCTTCGTCGGCGGCGGCACGCCCACCCTGCTGGCCGCGGGCGACCTGGTCCGGATGCTGGGCGCGATCCGCGACGAGTTCGGCCTCGCGGCCGACGCGGAGGTCACGACGGAGGCGAACCCGGAGTCCGTGGATCCGGCGTATCTGACGACCCTGCGCGCGGGCGGCTTCAACCGCGTCTCCTTCGGCATGCAGAGCGCCAGGCAGCACGTCCTCAAGATCCTCGACCGCACGCACACACCGGGACGGCCCGAGGCGTGTGTCGCGGAGGCGCGGGCGGCCGGCTTCGAGCACGTGAACCTCGACCTGATCTACGGCACCCCGGGCGAGTCGGACGACGACTGGCGGGCGTCCTTGGACGCGGCCTTGGGGGCGGGACCGGATCACGTTTCGGCGTATGCCCTGATCGTCGAGGAGGGGACGCAGCTGGCCCGCCGGATTCGGCGGGGCGAGGTCCCGATGACGGACGACGACGTGCATGCGGACCGGTATCTGATCGCCGAGGAGATGCTGTCGGCGGCGGGCTACGACTGGTACGAGGTCTCCAACTGGGCCACCTCGGAGGCGGGGCGCTGCCTGCACAACGAGCTGTACTGGCGAGGGGCCGACTGGTGGGGCGCGGGCCCCGGGGCGCACTCGCACGTGGGCGGGGTGCGGTGGTGGAACGTGAAGCATCCGGGGGCGTACGCGGCGGCGCTGGCCTCCGGCCGTTCGCCGGGAGCCGGGCGCGAGCTGCTGTCGGAGGAGGACCGCAGGGTCGAGCGGATCCTGCTGGAGCTGCGGCTGCGGGAGGGGATGCCGCTGGATCTCCTGAAGGAAGAGGGGCTTACGGCTTCCCGTCGGGCGCTGACGGACGGGCTGCTCCAGGAAGCGCCGTACGACCGGGGGCGTGCGGTGCTGACCCTGCGGGGTCGGCTGCTGGCGGACGCGGTGGTGCGGGATCTTGTGGACTGATCACTCAGGCGGCCGAATCTCCGCTGACCGACCCCAGCGGGCGAGGAGAGCAAGCCGACTGCCGTGGGCAGTGGATCACGAAGTCCGGCGACCCCGAGCTGCATGAAGTGCGTCGCGTGGAACCGGACACAGAGCGCATTCGGGACCTTCACCGGAGTCAGGAGTCACCGGCTGCCGTGACGAAGTCGATCAGCTCCTCCACCCGCCCCAGCAGCTCCGGTTCCAGGTCCTTGTAGGACGTCACCCGCGCCAGGATCGCCTGCCACACCGCACCCGTGTTCTCCGACGGCCACCCCAGCGCCCGGCACACCCCCGTTTTCCAGTCCTGCCCGTGCGGCACCCGCGGCCATCCCGGGATCCCCAGCGACGACGGCTTCACCGCCTCCCAGATGTCGATGTACGGGTGGCCGACCACCAGGGCGTGTTCGCTGGTCACCGACTGGGCGATACGCCACTCCTTCGTGCCCGGGACCAGGTGGTCCACCAGGACGCCGAGGCGTGCGTCCGGGCCCGGGGCGAAGCCCGCGACGATCGACGGCAGGTCGTCCACGCCCTCCAGGTACTCCACGACCACGCCCTCGACGCGCAGGTCGTCGCCCCAGACCTTCTCGATCAGCTCGGCGTCGTGCCGGCCCTCGACGTAGATGCGGCCGGCGCGGGCGACCCGGGCGCGGGCGCCGGGGACGGCGACCGAGCCGGAGGCGGTGCGGGTGGGGCGTACCGGACCACCGGACGACGGCCGTACGAGCGTCACTGGCCGGCCCTCCAGCAGGAACCCCCGTGGCTCCAGCGGGAACACCCGGTGCTTGCCGAAGCGGTCCTCGAGGGTCACCGTGCCCGCCTCGCAGCGGATCACCGCGCCGCAGAAGCCGGTACCGGGCTCCTCCACCACCAGGCCGGGCTCCGCCGGGACCTCGGGGACGGGCTTCGGCTTCTTCCACGGAGGGGTCAGGTCGGCGGAGTACTGGCGCATTCGGATGACGATAGGAGAAGCCCGGACGTCACTACGGCGACACGCCGAAACGGGCCGCCAGCGCGTCCCGCTGCGCGCGCACGTACGCCGCGTTCACCACCGCCCCGTGACCGGGCACGTACAGCGCGTCCTCGCCCCCCAGGTCCAGCAGGCGGTCGAGTGCGGCGGGCCAGTGGGTGGGGACGGCGTCGGGGCCGGCCTGGGGCTCGCCGGACTCCTCGACGAGGTCGCCGCAGAAGACCACCTCCGGTGAGCCGGGGGCCTCGGGGACCAGGACCACCAGGTCGTGGGCGGTGTGGGCGGGCCCGACGTTGGCGAGGAGGACCTGGCGGCCGCCGCCCAGATCGAGGGTCCACTCGCCGGAGACGAGGTGGCGGGGGCGGACCAGGGTGTCCGCGGCCTCGGTCGCCGTCGTCTCGTCCAGGCCGTGGCGCACCGCGTCCGAGCGGAGTTCCTCCGCCGGGACCGTGTCCATCCCCACCGCCCCGAAGACCTCGGCGCCCGCGAACGCCGCCGCGCCGAACACGTGGTCGAAGTGCGGATGGGTGAGCGCGAGATGGGTCACACGCGCGCCGGTCAGTTCCTCGGCCTGCGCCCGCAGCAGTGCCCCCTCCGCGAGGCTCGAGCCGGCGTCCACCACCAGCACCGCGCCCGCCCCGACGACCAGCCCGGCCGTGCAGTCCCAGCCCGGCAGCCGCACCCGCCCGACCCCGGCCGCGACCCGCTCCCATCCCAGCTCTTCCCAAGTCACCGTCATACCGGGACGCTAACGGTACGGGCCCCCGCCATGACCGACCTTGCCCCCGGTGTACCCCACAGCCGTACACTGGGCCGGGGAACGCTGGCACTCATAAGCGAAGAGTGCCAGGGCAGACGCCCAGGGGACTGGGGGACGACTTCTGGAGGTGTGCGCGGATGCTGAGTGAACGCAGGCTGCAAGTGCTGCGCGCCATCGTCCAGGACTACGTCGGCACCGAGGAGCCCGTGGGCTCCAAGGCGCTCACCGAGCGGCACAACCTCGGCGTCTCCCCGGCGACGGTCCGCAACGACATGGCCGCCCTGGAGGACGAGGGGTACATCGCCCAGCCGCACACCAGCGCCGGGCGCATCCCGACCGACAAGGGCTACCGGCTGTTCGTCGACAAACTGGCCGGCGTCAAGCCGATGAGCGCGCCCGAGCGGCGGGCCATCCAGAACTTCCTCGACGGTGCCGTCGATCTCGACGACGTCGTGGCGCGGACGGTGCGGCTGCTCGCACAGCTGACGCGGCAGGTCGCGGTCGTGCAGTACCCGTCGCTGACCCGGTCCACCGTGCGGCACGTCGAGCTGCTGTCGCTCGCGCCCGCCCGGCTGATGCTCGTGCTGATCACGGACACCGGACGGGTCGAGCAGCGGATGGTGGACTGCCCGGCGCCCTTCGGGGAGGCCTCGCTGGCGGATCTACGCGCGCGGCTCAACAGCCGGGTCGCGGGCCGCCGGTTCTCGGACGTGCCGCGTCTGGTGGAGGACCTGCCGGACGCCTTCGAGGCCGACGACCGCGGCACGGTCTCGACGGTGCTCTCCACCCTGCTGGAGACGCTCGTCGAGGAGAACGAGGAGCGGCTGATGATCGGCGGCACCGCCAATCTCACCCGCTTCGGACATGACTTCCCTCTCACCATCCGGCCCGTCCTGGAGGCCCTGGAGGAACACGTTGTTCTCCTCAAACTCCTGGGCGAGGCGGGGGATTCGGGCATGACCGTACGCATCGGTCACGAGAACGCCTACGAGGGACTCAACTCCACTTCCGTGGTGTCGGTCGGCTACGGTTCGGGCGGCGAGGCAGTCGCCAAACTCGGCGTGGTCGGACCGACCCGCATGGATTACCCGGGAACGATGGGAGCGGTACGAGCGGTGGCACGGTACGTCGGACAGATCCTGGCGGAGTCGTAAGTGGCCACGGACTACTACGCCGTCCTCGGCGTGCGCCGCGACGCGTCGCAGGAAGAGATCAAGAAGGCCTTCCGTCGGCTCGCCCGCGAGCTGCACCCGGACGTCAATCCGGATCCGAAGACCCAGGAGCGGTTCAAGGAGATCAACGCCGCCTACGAGGTGCTGTCGGACCCGCAGAAGAAGCAGGTCTACGACCTCGGCGGCGATCCCCTCTCCCAGTCGGGCGGCGGCGCGGGCGGCTTCGGAGCCGGTGGCTTCGGCAACTTCTCCGACATCATGGACGCGTTCTTCGGTACGGCGTCCCAGCGCGGCCCGCGCTCGCGCACCCGGCGCGGCCAGGACGCGATGATCCGGCTGGAGGTGGACCTCGAGGAGGCCGCCTTCGGTACGACCAAGGACATCCAGGTCGACACCGCGATCGTCTGCGCCACCTGCAGCGGTGAGGGCGCCGCCCCCGGCACCACCGCCCAGACGTGTGACATGTGCCGCGGCCGCGGTGAGGTGTCCCAGGTGACCCGGTCCTTCCTCGGCCAGGTCATGACTTCCCGGCCCTGCCCGCAGTGCCAGGGCTTCGGCACCGTCGTGCCGACGCCGTGCCCGGAGTGCGCGGGCGACGGGCGCGTGCGCTCGCGCCGGACGCTCACGGTGAAGATCCCCGCCGGTGTCGACAACGGCACCCGGATCCAGCTCGCGGGCGAGGGCGAGGTCGGGCCCGGTGGCGGTCCCGCCGGTGACCTGTACGTCGAGATCCACGAGCTGCCGCACGCGATGTTCCAGCGGCGCGGCGACGACCTGCACTGCACGGTGACGCTCCCGATGACCGCGGCGTCCCTCGGCACGAAGGTGCCGCTGGAGACGCTGGACGGCCTGGAGGAGGTCGACATCCGGCCCGGCACCCAGTCCGGGCAGTCGATCCCGCTGCACGGCCGGGGTGTCACGCATCTGCGTGGCGGCGGACGCGGCGATCTCATCGTGCACGTCGAGGTCCAGACGCCGACCAAGCTCGATCCCGAGCAGGAGCGGTTGCTGCGCGAGCTGGCCAAGCTGCGGGGTGAGGAGCGTCCGCAGGGGCAGTTCCAGCCGGGGCAGCAGGGCCTGTTCTCGCGGCTGAAGGACGCGTTCAACGGTCGCTGACCGGTAGGGACGCGACCGGATTCGGACTTGTTCGGAGGACGTGACAACATGCCGTCATGTCCTCCGCGCTGACCGATCTCTTCCCCCACCCGATCGTGCAGGCCCCCATGGCGGGCGGGGTCTCCGTCCCGCAGCTGGCAGCCGCCGTGTCCGAGGCCGGCGGGCTCGGGTTCCTCGCCGCCGGGTACAAGACGGCCGACGGCATGTACCAGGAGATCAAGCAGCTCCGGGGGCTCACCGGACGACCCTTCGGCGTGAACCTCTTCATGCCGCAGCCCGAACACCCCGGTACGAGCACCGGCTCCACCGGAGCGGCCGGCGCCGCGCCCCTCGATGCCGGCGCCGTCCAGCTGTACGCCGAGCAGCTCGCCGGCGAGGTCACCTGGTACGAGACCGAGCTCGGCGACCCCGACAGCGGCCGCGACGACGGCTACGACGCCAAGATCGCCGTACTGCTGGACAACCCGGTGCCGGTGGCGTCCTTCCACTTCGGTGTCCCGAGCGGTGACACGCTGGAGTCGCTGCGCCGCGCGGGAACGTTCACCCTGGTCACCGTGACCTCCACCGAGGAGGCCGTGGCCGTGGAGCAGGCCGGGGCGGACGCGGTGATCGTGCAGGGCATGGAGGCCGGCGGCCACCAGGGCACCCACAAGGACATCCCCGAGAACGACGGCTCCGGCATCGGACTGCTCTCCCTGGTCGCCCAGGTCCGCGAGGCCGTGGGGCTGCCCGTCGTCGCCGCCGGCGGCATCATGCGCGGCAGCCAGATCGCCGCGGTGCTCGCGGCCGGCGCGAGCGCGGCCCAGCTGGGCACCGCGTTCCTCGCCACACCCGAGTCGGGGGCGCACGCCGTGCACAAGGAGGCGCTGACCAACCCCCTGTTCGTGCGCACCGAGCTGACCCGCGCCTTCTCCGGCCGCCCGGCCCGCGGCCTGGTCAATCGCTTCCTGCGCGAGCACGGCCCGTACGCCCCCGCCGCCTACCCCGAGGTCCACCACCTCACCTCGCCGCTGCGCAAGGCGGCCGCCAAGGCGGGCGACGCGCAGGGGATGGCGCTGTGGGCGGGGCAGGGCCACCGGATGGCCCGGGAGCTGCCCGCCGGGCGGCTGGTGGAGGTCCTGGTGGAGGAGCTCGAAGCGGCGCGGGCGGCGTTGGCCGAGTGCCCGGCCGGTCAGGGTGGTGCCGCCTCGTGACCGCGCCCGTGTTCGTCGTCGACGCACTTCCCGGGGGGCGTTCCGAGTTCGTCCTGGACGGGCCGGAGGGGCGGCACGCCGTCTCCGTGAAGCGGCTGCGGACCGGGGAGGCGGTCGTGCTCACCGACGGCGCCGGTCGCTGGGCGGAGGGCGAGGTCGTCGCCGCCGAGGGCAAGGACCGGTTGGTGGTGAGCCTGAAGGACGTCGTCGAGGAGCCCGTCGAGTCGCCCCGCATCACCGTCGTACAGGCCCTGCCCAAGGGGGACCGGGGCGAGCTGGCCGTGGAGACGATGACCGAGACCGGGGTGGACGCGATCGTCCCCTGGGCCGCGTCCCGCTGCATCACGCAGTGGAAGGGCGAGCGCGGGCTGAAGGCGCTCGCGAAGTGGCGGGCCACCGCCCGCGAGGCCGGCAAGCAGTCCCGCCGGGTCCGCTTCCCCGAGGTCGCCGACGCCGCCACGACCAGGCAGGTGGGCGAACTCCTGGCGGGGGCCGACTTCGCCGCCGTCCTGCACGAGGACCGCGACTACGGCAGCGAGCCCCTCGCCGCCGCGCACCTTCCCGCCGAGGGCGAGATCGTGCTCGTCGTCGGCCCCGAAGGGGGTGTCTCCCCGGAGGAGCTGGCCCTGTTCGAGGAGGCGGGCGCGAAGGCGTACCGGCTGGGGCGCAGCGTCCTGCGCACCTCGACGGCCGGGACCGCCGCCACGGCCCTGCTCCTGGGCAGAACCGGCCGCTGGTCCTGAACCCCGCCGGGCCCGATCGTGGCTGCATACAGGCTGTCGTGCCGGGTGGGGGAGTGGCAGGCTGCCCTCCATGTGGGGCTTGAGGCGGATGCGGCTTCTCGGTGTGGTGGCCGTGGTCGTGGGTGGTGCCGTGGCCTGTGAGCCGGGGGGCGGGGTGAGCGGCGTGTCCGTGGCGTACACGACCGATCAGACCGCCACGGCCGAGATCGAGCGCCGGGACGTGGACGTGCGCTGGCTGACCTGCACCGCCGGCAACGAGGAGACGGTCGTCTCCGTCGACTGCCAGGGGGAGACCGACGACGGGCAGGACATCGCCGTCGACGGCAAGGTCGCCCGGGCGGTCGACGGGAAGTGCGTGCGCGGGGATCTGCGCGCGGATGTCGGCAAGAAGGAGCTGTTCCGGGTCGGCGGGCTCGGGGACTGCGGGTCCGCGACGCCCTCGGCGGTCGAGCCGTCCCCGTCCGCTCCCGCTTCCGCACAGCCCGGCGGACGGCCGACCGTCACGGTCACCGTGACCGTCACCAAGACCGTGGACGGGAACGGCCAGGAGAAGTGAGGGAAACCCCTGACCTGCGGTCCCGTACCTGAATACAGTGATCGGGTGACACAGTCCGCGACACTTGCCGCATACCTCCGCTTCCCGCATCCGCACGGCGAGTTGGTGGCCTTCGCCGCCGAGGACGACGTGTGGCTCGCGCCCCTCGACGGTGGGCGGGCCTGGCGGGTCAGCGCCGACAACGTACCCGTCTCGACACCCCGGATCTCGCCCGACGGCACCACCGTCGCCTGGGCCTCCACCCGCGACGGCGCCCCCGAGGTGCACATCGCCCCCGTCGACGGCGGACCGGCCACCCGCCTGACGCACTGGGGCAGTTGGCAGACCCGGGTGCGCGGCTGGACCCCGGACGGCCAGGTCCTCGCCGTCAGCACCTACGACCAGGCCACCCTGCGCCGCAGCTGGGCCCGCGCCGTCCCGGTCGACGGCGGACCGGCCACCACCCTGCCGTACGGCCCGGTCGGCGCCGTCGCCTACGGCCCGCACACCGTGCTGCTGTCCGCGCCGATGGGCCGCGAGGCCGCCCACTGGAAGCGCTACCGGGGCGGTACGGCGGGCAAGTTGTGGATCGACCGGGAGGGCGGTGGGGAGTTCGTCCGGCTGCACGAGGAGCTGGACGGGAACATCGAGCACCCGGTGTGGGCGGGGGAGCGGATCGCGTTCCTGTCCGACCACGAGGGGACCGGGGCTCTCTATTCGTCGCTCGCCGACGGGTCCGACCTGCGGCGCCACACCCCCCTCGACGGCTTCTACGCCCGGCAGGCGGCCGGGGACGGCAGCCGGATCGTGTACATGTCGGCGGGTGAGCTGTGGCTGCTCGACGACCTGGACGGGGCCGAGCCGCGCCGGCTCGACATCCGGCTCGGCGGGCAGCGCACCGACCGCCGCCCCTACCCGGTGACCGCCGCACGCTGGCTGGGCGGGGCCGCGCCGGACCACACCGCGCGCGGGAGCGCCGTGGAAGTGCGCGGGGCCGTGCACTGGGTGACCCACCGCTCCGGGCCCGCCCGCGCCCTCGCCGCCCAGCCCGGCGTCCGTGCCCGGCTGCCGCGCACCTTCCGCACGGAGGGCGAGGAGTGGGTGGTGTGGGTGACGGACGCCGAGGGCGAGGACGCCCTGGAGTTCGCCCCCGCCACCGGACCGGCCCCGGGCGCCACGCCGCGCCGGCTCGCGGCCGGACGGCTCGGACGGGTCCTGGAGCTCGCCATGGCGCCCGACGGCAGCCGGGCCGCCGTCGCCGCGCACGACGGACGGCTGCTGCTCGTCGAGCGGGAGAGCGGCGAGGTCCGCGAGGTCGACCGCAGCGCCGACGGAGACGTCTGCGACCTGGTCTTCTCGCCCGACTCGGCGTGGCTGGCCTGGTCGCATCCCGGCCCGCGCCCCCTCGCCCAGCTCAAGCTCGCCAACGTCACCGACCTCTCGGTCACCGAGGCCACCCCGCTGCGCTTCCGCGACTACGCGCCCGCCTTCACCCTCGACGGCAAGCACCTGGCGTTCCTGTCCACGCGTGCCTTCGACCCGGTCTACGACGAACACGCATTCGACCTCTCCTTCCCGGCCGGCGCCCGCCCGCATCTCATCACCCTGGCGGCGACGACCCCGTCCCCCTTCGGCCCGCAGCGGCACGGCCGCCCCTTCGACGCGCCCGACAAGGACGAGACACCCGACAGCGAGGGCACCCCGGCCACCCGCATCGACCTCGAAGGCCTCGCCGACCGGATAGTGCCGTTCCCGGTCGAGGCCGGCCGCTACTCCGGGCTCGCGGCGGCCAAGGACGGTGTGCTGTGGCTGCGCCACCCCGTGCGCGGAGTCCTCGGCGCCTCCCGCGCCACCCCCGACGACCCCGACCCCAAAACCGAGCTGGAGCGCTACGACCTCGTCCAGCAGCGCATCGAGCACCTCGCCGCCGACGCCGACGGCTTCGACGTCAGCGGCGACGGCAAGCGGCTGCTGCTGTGGAGCGACGGCAAGCTCAAGGTCGTACCCAGCGACCGGCGTGCCTCCGGCGACGAGGACAGCGACACCAACATCACCGTCGACCTCGGCCGGATCCGGCAGATCGTCGACCCGGCCGCCGAGTGGCGGCAGATGTACGACGAGACCGGCCGGGTCATGCGGGACAACTTCTGGCTGGCCGATCTGGGCGGAGTGGACTGGGACGGGGTCCTGGACCGCTACCGGCCCCTGCTGGAGCGGGTCGCCACCCGTGACGACCTGGTCGACGTGCTGTGGGAGGTGCACGGCGAGCTGGGCACCTCGCACGCCTACGTCTCACCGCCCGGAGGCTACGGCCGGGGCGCCCGCCAGGGTCTGCTCGGCGCCGACATCTCCCGCCACGAGGACGGCAGCTGGCGCATCGACCGGGTGCTGCCCTCGGAGACCTCCGATCCCGACGCCCGCTCCCCGCTCGCCGCGCCCGGCGTCGCGGTGCGCGCCGGCGACGCGATCGTGGCCGTCGCCGGGCATCCGGTGGACCCGGTGACGGGCCCGGCACCCCTGCTCGTCGGTACGGCCGGCAAGGTGGTCGAGCTGACGATCTCGCCCGCCGGCGGGGGCGAGCCACGGCACGCGGTCGTCGTCCCCGTCGACGACGAGGAGGCGCTGCGCTACCACGCGTGGGTCGCGGACCGGCGGGCGTACGTCCACGAGGTCTCCGGCGGCCGGCTCGGCTATCTCCACGTCCCCGACATGCAGGCGCCCGGCTGGGCCCAGATCCACCGTGACCTGCGGGTCGAGGTGGCCAGGGAGGGGCTCGTCGTCGACGTCCGCGAGAACCGGGGCGGGCACACCTCCCAGCTGGTCGTGGAGAAGCTGGCGCGGCGGATCGTCGGCTGGGACGTGCCGCGCGGGATGCGGGCGTCCAGCTACCCGGAGGACGCGCCGCGCGGTCCCGTCGTGGCGGTCGCCAACGAGTTCTCGGGGTCCGACGGGGACATCGTCAACGCGGCGATCAAGGCGCTCGGGATCGGCCCCGTGGTCGGCACCCGCACCTGGGGCGGCACGATCGGCATCGACAGCCGCTATCACCTCGTCGACGGCACCCTCGTCACCCAGCCCAAGTACGCGTTCTGGCTGGAGGGTTACGGCTGGGACGTGGAGAACCACGGTGTCGACCCCGACGTCGAGGTCATCTGCCGCCCCCAGGACTACGCGGCGGGGAGGGACGTACAACTGGACGAGGCGGTACGGCTGGCGCTGGAGGCGCTGGAGACCACCCCCGCGAAGGTGGCTCCGCCGTTGCCCTCCTGACAAAACACCGCTCGCTACGATGCCCCGTAAGAGATCACTCGCCGCAAAGGAGACCCCATGGCAGGGGAAGCGCAGGACGACTGCCTGTTCTGCAAGATCGTCGAAGGGCACATCCCGGCGACGATCGTCCGCGAGACGGAGACCACCGTCGCGTTCCGGGACATCAACCCGCAGGCACCCACCCACGTCCTGGTGATCCCGAAGGCGCACTACGAGAACGCCGCCGTCCTCGCCGCCGAGGCCCCGCAGCTCGCCGCCGACGTACTGCGCGAGACGCAGGCCATCGCCGACGAGGACAAGCTGGAGAGCTACCGCATCGTCTTCAACACCGGCAGCGGCGCCGGGCAGACCGTCTGGCACGCCCACGCCCATGTCATCGGCGGCCGCGGCCTGCAGTGGCCTCCCGGGTGATCCACCATGTCGGTACGTGAACTGGTCGTCCTCGGCACCGCCAGCCAGGTCCCCACCCGGCACCGCAACCACAACGGTTACCTGCTGAGATGGGACGGGGAGGGGATTCTCTTCGACCCGGGCGAGGGCACCCAGCGCCAGATGCTGCGGGCCGGGGTCGCGGCCCACGACCTCGACCGGATCTGCGTGACGCACTTCCACGGCGACCACTCGCTCGGCCTCGCCGGGGTCGTCCAGCGCATCAATCTCGACCAGGTCCCGCACCCCGTCACCGCCCACTACCCGCTCTCCGGGCAACGGTTCTTCGACCGGCTTCGGTACGCCACCGCCTACCGCGAGACCGTCCGGATCACCGAAGCCCCGGTCGACCGGGACGGTCCCCTGGCGGCCACTCCCTCCTACACGCTCGACGCCCGCAGGCTCTCCCACCCCGTCGAGTCCTACGGCTACCGGCTGATCGAACCCGACGGCCGCCGCATGCTGCCCGACCGCCTCGCCGCGCACGGCATCAAGGGGCCGGACGTCGGGCGGCTGCAGAGGGAGGGGGAGATCCGGGGTGTCTCGCTCGACGACGTCAGCGAGGTACGCCGCGGGCAGCGGTTCGCGTTCGTCATGGACACCCGGCTGTGCGACGGCGTGCACGCGCTCGCGGAGGGCGCCGACCTGCTCGTCATCGAGTCGACATTCCTCGACGAGGACGAGCAGCTCGCCGTCCAACACGGGCATCTGACGGCCGGTCAGGCTGCCCGCGCCGCCCGGGACGCCGGCGTACGGCATCTCGTTCTCACCCACTTCAGCCAGCGGTACTCCGAACCGGACGAATTCGAACGGCAGGCACGGGCCGCCGGCTTCGAGGGCGAGCTGACCGTGGCTCAGGACCTGATGCGGGTGCCGGTACCGAAACGGCGGTAAAGCGGCCGTACGATGCTTTGATGCCCCTCCCGAAAGCTGAACTGCACCTGCACATCGAAGGCACCCTGGAGCCGGAGCTGGCCTTCGAGCTGGCCGCCCGCAACGGGGTCACGCTGCCCTACGCCGACACGGACGAGCTGCGCAAGGCATACCGGTTCGAGGACCTCCAGTCCTTCCTGAACCTGTACTACGAGCTCATGGCCGTCCTGCGCACCGAGCGGGACTTCGAGGACCTCGCGGGCGCCTATCTCGCCCGGGCCGCGGCCCAGGGCGTGCGGCACGCGGAGATCTTCTTCGATCCGCAGGCCCACCTCGCCCGGGGCGTCGGCATGGGGACGGTGGTGGAGGGCTTGTGGCGGGCGCTGGGGAGCAGCGAGGCCCGCTACGGCGTCTCCACCCGGCTCATCCTCTGCTTCCTGCGCGACGAATCCGCCGAGTCGGCCCTCGAGACCCTTCGGGCCGCCGAACCCTACCTCGACCGGATCATCGGCATCGGGCTGGACTCCGCCGAGGTGGGGCACCCGCCGGTGAAGTTCCGGGAGGTGTACGAGGCCGCCGCCGCGCTGGGGCTGCGGCGCGTGGCGCACGCGGGGGAGGAGGGGCCGCCGGAGTACATCACCGAGGCCCTCGACGTCCTCGGTGTCGAGCGCGTCGACCACGGGCTGCGGTGCATGGAGGACCCGGCGCTCGTCGAGCGGCTGGTGCGTGAGCGGATCCCGCTCACGCTGTGCCCGCTGTCCAACGTCCGGCTGCGCGCCGTCGGCACCCTCGCCGACCACCCGCTGCCCGCGATGCTCGACGCGGGGCTCGTGTGCACGGTCAACTCCGACGACCCCGCCTACTTCGGCGGCTACGCGGGCGACAACTTCGACGCCGTACGCACCACGCTCGGCCTGAGTGAGGAGCGGCTGCGCGAACTGGCCCGCAACTCCTTCATCGCCTCCTTCCTGGAGGACGACGAGGAGCGGCGGGCACGGTGTCTCGCCGAGGTGGACGAGTACACGTTCTGATCAGCTGCGGTGAACGCGGTCCACCAAGATGTCGATGACGAGCGGCGTGCGCGGGCCGAAGCTCAGCAGCACGCCGTCCTCCAGGTCGACGACCCTGCGGTTCATGCCCGCCGGGGTCTGGGCGATGCCGGGGATCCGGAGGAGTCCGTCGAGGCCGCCGACCGAGTCCAGTCCCTTGGTCATCATGAGGATGACGTCGGGCCGGGCCTGGGCCAGGGCCTCGGTGGTGATGGGCGTGAACGGCTTGTCGAGGCCCGCCGCCGTCCCCGCGTCCACCGCGCCCGCCGCCCGCAGCAGTGAGTCCGCGCCCGAGCCCTTGCCGCCGATCAGATAGACGGCCGCGCTGCCCCGCATGTAGAGGAACGCGACCTTCGGCCTGCTGCCCCGGGGGACGGCGGCGCGGGCCGCGGCGAGTTCACCGCGCATCCGCCGGTCGAGCGCTGGCGCCGCCTCCGGTGGCGGCCTCGCCGCCACCGGCGTCACGGTCGGCACGGTCGCGGGCCTGGCGCTCCTGCTCACGGCGACGGGCTGGTACGTCCGCCGACGGGCGAGGGCCCAGTAGGTCAGTTCCCGGACCCCGGTGCGGCACCCGCCTGCCGGGGTCCGGCCGTGTCGTAGTCGGAGGGTGCGGACACGGCCGGAGCGTCCAACGGGATCTCCACGACCGGCTGCTCCGCGACGGCCCCGCCCCGCCGCCGTACCGCGTTCGCGAACAGCGGCCGCCCGCCCGTGTGCAGGGCGACGGCGGTCATCGGTACGGCGATGACGAGCAGCCCCGCCCCGAGCACCAGCCCCATCACCGGGAACCCGGCCTGCGCCGACAGCACGCTCCCGGTCAGCGGTCCGGCCGCCGTGCCCAGCGAGCCCGCCGATCCGACGAGCACCGCCCAGCGGCCGCGCGGGTCCAGCGAGGCGGCCAGAGAGATGAGGTACGACAGGACGACCGGGTAGAGCACGTTCCAGGCGATCTCCCCGGCCGCGAAGCTCACCGGCCCGGTCGCGGAGGCACTCACGACGACACAGCCCGCGATGAGGACGGTCCCGGCGCCGATGGGCACCGCCCGCCCGAGGCGCGGTCCCAGGGCGCCCGCGCCGAGCACGCCCATGAGCCCGGCGCCCAGCGCCACCGCGAAGACGGCACCGACGGCCGCCTCGCTGAGGTGGGCCTGCGTCAGCCCGATCCGGCCGCTCACTCCCCAGAGCGAGTTCTGCACCAGCGACCAGCAGGGCATGGCGGCGGCGAGGACGAGCCCGGAGCGCGGCTCGGGGAGACGGGCGCGTTCCGCGCGCCGGACCGGTGCCACGGGTGCCGTCCGGCCGGGCAGCCGACCGGTCAGGGGCCATACGGCGGCCGCCGTGAGCGCTATGGCGGCCAGCGGCTGACCGTGTCCCGCCCCCAGATGCGGCACCGTCAGATACACGACACCGGCGAGCGCGGAGACGGCGAGCAGGCCCAGCGTGGAGGCGCGGTGCGGGTCGGGCTGGGCGGCGATCCGGGTCGCGGCGACCGCCGTGGCCGTACCGGAGCCGAAGCCGCCGAGCACCGCGCCCGCGACCACGCTCGGTACGTCACCGGCGAGGGCGGCCCCGCCGTAACCGAGCACGGCCAGCGCGAGCCCGACGCGGGCCAGTGTCCGGGCGCCGATCCGCTCCACCCGCGAGGCCAGCAGGAACCCCGCCGCCGCCGAACTCAGCAGCAGCCCGCTGCCGACGGCACCCGCCTCGGTGGCGGTCAGCGGAAGTCCGGAATCCAGTCGGCCGACGACGGTCGGCAGCAGATACGGGGCGAGATACCCGGCCGTGAAGAGGGCGACGAGGGGCCAGGGCGTGGGGGTGCGGCGGGCGAACACGGGCGTTCCAGGGCATGCGAAAAGAAGCGGCTCAGGGGGAGTGGCGCAGGCCGTCGACGGACAGGAACGCGCGGCCAATTTGTATCAAGCCGGGGAAGGGGGCAGAAGCGCGGGGTGGGTGATGTGGATCACTTTGTGTTTGGGGTGGGGGTGAACGGGTAAACGCACGCGTTTCAACGCCAGTTCACGGCCCCGCCCGGCCCGTTTCCCGCCCCCGGCGCCGACGCCGTCGTCTCGATCCGCGCCCGGATCTCGCACATCACCGCGACGATCCGCTCCTCGTGCTCCGCCGTCAGCCGGGCCACCGGCACCGAGCAGCTGATGGCGTCCTGTGCGGGACGGTCGTAGCGCAGGGCGAAACCGAAGCCGACGATGCCCGTCACGCCCTCCTCGCGGTCGACGGAGTAGCCGCGCGCCCGGACCCCGGCCAGGTCGGCGAGCAGCGACTCGCGGCTCGTGTGCGACTTCGGGGTCAGTGCCTCGTAGGGCCCCTCGGGCAGCTCGTCGTCCGGGCGTTCGGCCAGCAGGGCCTTGCCGAGGGCGCCGACGTGCGCGGGGAGCCGGCGGCCCACCCGGCTGATCGTGCGCAGGTATTCGTGCGACTCGCGCGTCGCCAGATAGGCCACGCCCCGCCCGTCCAGCCGCCCCAGGTGGATGGTCTCGCCCAGTGCCTCGGACGCCTCGTCGAGATGGGGGCGGACGAGACGGACACGCGGGTCGGAGTCGAGGTAGCTGGTGCCGGTCAGCAGGGCGTGGATGCCGATGCCGTACAGGGAGCCGGTGACGTCGGTGCGCACCCAGCCTCTGCCGATCAGGGTCTGCAGCAGCGCGTACATCGAACTGCGCGGCACGCCCAGCTCGTCGGCCAGCTCCTGCAGTCGCGCCGGGCGGTCGGCGCGCGCGGCGAGCAGTTCCAGCAGCTCGACCGTGCGGGCGGCCGACTTCACCTCGCGGACTCCGCTCCCTGTCTCCGGCATGCGGCGATCGTAATCGGCGGGGTGCGGGTCATTGACGGGCGCCGTTCGCATATCTAACCTCCATCTTCATACATGGATACCGTCTACATAGGGAGATGCCGGTTGAGCCTCGAGACGGACACGGCCCGGAGACTGCGGGAGGGCATGGCAAGAGGAGTGCTGTCGTTCCCGCTCACGAGCTTCCGCGAGGACGGCTCACTCGACCCCGAGGGCTTCCGCGCCCACATCGCCGCCCAGCTCGCCACCGCACCCGGCGCCGTCTTCCCGGCCTGCGGCACCGGCGAGTTCTTCTCCCTGGACGAGGACGAATACCGGCAGGTCGTCTCGATCGCCGTGACGGAGGCGGCCAAGGGGGTCCCTCCACGCGAGGGTGTTCCCGCGTGGGGGAAGGTGCCCGTGGTCGCCGGCATCGGTTACGGCTGGGCCCAGGCCGTCCGGTTCGCCCGCATCGCCGAGGAGGCCGGCGCCGACGCCCTCCTCGTCCTCCCGCACTACCTCGTCGCCGCCCCGCAGGACGGCCTCGTCGCCCAGCTGGAGCAGATCGCCGCCCGCACCCGGCTCCCGCTCATCGCCTACCAGCGCGGCCAAGTCGCCTTCACCGCCGAGTCGTTGAAGCGCATCGCGCGCATCCCGACCGTCATCGGCCTCAAGGACGGCCACAGCGACCTCGACCGCCTCCAGCGCCTCACCCTCGCCGCCCCGGAGGGCTTCCTCTTCTTCAACGGCGCCGCCACCGCCGAGATCCAGGCCCGCGCCTACGCCGCCGTCGGCGTCCCCGCCTACTCCTCCGCCGTCCACGCCTTCGCCCCCGAGATCGCGAACGCCTTCTTCACCGCGCTGCGGGACGGCGACGGCGGCACGGTCGACAAGCTGCTGCGCGACTTCTACGTCCCGCTCGTCGAACTCCGCGACCGGGTGCCCGGATACGCCGTGTCCCTGGTGAAGGCGGCGGCCCGGCTGCGGGGCCGCCCGGTGGGAGGCGTCCGCGCCCCGCTCACCGACCCGGGGGCCGCGGACCTGGCCGACCTCACCACCCTGCTCGCCACCGGACTCGACCTCGTTGGAGCCACCCTGTGAACCTCGCCGTCACGGACGTACGGCTGACGCCGATCCTGGTCGCCGACCCGCCCCTGCTCAACACCCAGGGCGTGCACCAGCCGTACACCCCCCGGCTGATCGTGGAGGTGGAGACCGCCGACGGGACCACGGGCGTCGGCGAGACGTACGGCGACACCAAGTACCTGGAGCTGGCACGGCCCTTCGCGCGGAAGCTGATCGGCCGTCACGTCAGCGACCTCAACGGGCTGTTCCTCGTCGCCGACGAGGTGGCCGTCGACAGCTCCCGGGTCTCCGGCCAGGTCGACGTCGGCGGGCTGCGCGGCGTCCAGACCGCCGACAAGCTGCGGCTGTCCGTCGTCTCCGCCTTCGAGGTCGCCTGCCTCGACGCCCTCGGCAAGACGCTCGGGCTGCCCGTGCACGCGCTGCTCGGCGGCAAGGTACGCGACGCGGTCGAGTACAGCGCCTACCTCTTCTACAGGTGGGCCGGCCACCCCGAGGGCGTGGCCGGCGAGAGGGACGACTGGGGCGCCGCCGTCGACCCGGCCGGGATCGTCGAGCAGGCGCGGCGCTTCAAGGAGCGGTACGGCTTCACCTCCTTCAAGCTCAAGGGCGGTGTCTTCCCGCCGGAGGAGGAGATCGCCGCCGTACGGGCGCTCGCGCAGGCCTTTCCCGGGCACCCCCTGCGCCTGGACCCCAACGGGGCCTGGAGTGTGGAGACTTCGCTGAACGTGGCGAAGGAACTCGGGGACGTCCTCGAATACCTGGAGGACCCCGCGCTCGGCACCCCGGCCATGGCCGAGGTGGCCGCCGGCACCGACGTGCCGCTCGCCACCAACATGTGCGTGACGACGTTCGCCGAGATCAAGGAGGCGTTCACGCGCGGGGCCGTACAGGTCGTCCTCTCCGATCACCACTACTGGGGCGGACTGCGCAACACCCAGCAACTCGCCGCCATCTGCCGGACCTTCGGCGTCGCGGTGTCCATGCACTCCAACACCCACCTGGGCGTCTCACTGGCCGCGATGACCCACGTCGCCTCGACCGTCCCCGACCTCCACCACGCCTGCGACTCGCACTACCCCTGGCAGTCGGAGGACGTCCTCACCGAACGCCTCACCTTCGACGACGGCAAGGTCGCCGTCCCGGACGCGCCGGGTCTCGGCGTCGAGCTCGACCGCGACAAGCTGGCGTTCCTGCACCGCCGCTGGCTCGACGACGACGGTGCGCTGAAGGACCGCGACGACGCGGCCGCGATGCGCGTCACCGACCCCGACTGGGTCACCCCGGCCGTCCCCCGCTGGTAGTCAGGGGTCCTGCCGGCCGGGCCCGGTGCCCGCGGCAGAGTTCTTCGGGGGGCCCGCGCCGGTCAGGACCGGCGCGGGCCCCGCCGCGCGCTCCTGTTTCCGAAGTGACGAGCGGCGGGGTGTCCGTGGCGTGGTGCACACTGGCCAGATCAGCACCACGTCAGGGAGCGCACCGTGACCCCGTCCACCCCGTCCACCGGAGAGGGACACCACCGTCGGACCGGCCAGGCCGCCCTGGTCGACCCCTTGGGCGCTCGGCGGGCCCCCGGCGACCCGCCCTGGGACGTCTATCTCACCGGCACCGTCTTCCTCGACATCATCTTCACCGGGCTCGACTCCGCCCCGGTGCGCGGCACCGAGTCCTGGGCGCGCGGCATGGGGTCCAGCCCCGGCGGTGTCGCCAACATGGCCACCGCCCTGGCCCGCCTGGGCCTGAGGACCTCCCTGGCCGCGGCCTTCGGCGACGACCACTACGGCGAGTACTGCTGGGACGCCCTGGAGCAGGGCGAGGGCATCGATCTGGCCGCCTCCCGCACGGTCCCCGGCTGGCACTCGCCCGTCACCGTCTCCATGGCCTACGAGGGCGAGCGGACCATGGTCTCCCACGGCCACGAACCGCCACCGGAGGAACCGGCCCCCCAACACGCGCCGTACGCCCGCGCCGCCGTCGCCTCCCTCACCCCCGGCCGGCGCGCCCCCTGGATCGCCCAGGCCGCGAGCCGTGGCACCCGTATCTTCGCCGACGTCGGCTGGGACGACACCGGCGCCTGGGACCTGGCCGGCCTCGCCGACCTGGAGCACTGCGAGGCTTTCCTGCCGAACGCGGAGGAGGCCATGCGCTACACCCGCGCCGACTGCCCCCGCGCCGCGGCCCAGGCCCTCACCGAGCACGTACCGCTCGCGGTCGTGACCCTCGGGGCGGAGGGCGCGTACGCGGTGGACCGGCGGACCGGCGAGAGCGCCGAGGTGCCGGCGATCGCGGTCGAGGCACTCGACCCGACCGGCGCCGGTGACGTCTTCGTGGCCGGCTTCGTCACCGGCACCCTCGCCGGCTGGCCGCTCGCCGACCGCCTCGCCTTCGCCGGCCTCACGGCGGCGCTGTCGGTCCAGGAGTTCGGCGGTTCCCTCTCCGCCCCCGGCTGGTGCGAGATCGCGGCCTGGTGGCGCAGGGTGCAGTCGGTCGACGGCCAGGACCCGGAGGCACTGCGCCGGTACGCGTTCCTTCAGGCCCTGCTCCCACCCGAGGAGACCACGCCCTGGCCGCTGCGCCGCGCGGTCCCGACGATCGGTTTCGGCCGCTCGGCGTGACCGTGCCGGTATGAGGAAAAGTCCTACGGCGTTGTCAGTGCCCTGGCGTACTCTTGAAATCGCCAGGCCGCCCTTGTGGCAGGCGAGACGCATCCGGGAGGACGTAGAGGCCTTCGGGCCGGCCTATGACTGAGACACCCACAGCTCAGACCCCCGCGCAGGGGGAGGCGAGAGCACAGTTCACTGTCCCCGCCCAGCACCCCATGGTGACCGTGCTGGGGTCCGGCGACTCCCTCCTGCGCGTGATCGAGACGGCCTTCCCGGCGGCCGACATCCACGTCCGGGGCAATGAGATCAGCGCGGTCGGCGACGCACGGGAAGTCGCCCTCATCCAGCGCCTGTTCGACGAGATGATGCTGGTGCTCCGCACCGGGCAGCCGATGACGGAGGACGCAGTGGAACGCTCGATCGCCATGCTGCGGGCGAGTGAGAACGGGACGAGTGACGGCCAGGAGACCCCGGCCGAGGTACTGACGCAGAACATCCTGTCCTCGCGCGGCCGCACCATCAGACCGAAGACCCTCAACCAGAAGCGGTACGTCGACGCGATCGACAAGCACACGATCGTCTTCGGCATCGGCCCCGCGGGCACCGGCAAGACCTACCTCGCCATGGCGAAGGCCGTTCAGGCCCTCCAGTCCAAGCAGGTCAACCGCATCATCCTCACCCGCCCGGCGGTCGAGGCCGGCGAGCGCCTCGGCTTCCTTCCCGGCACCCTCTACGAGAAGATCGACCCCTACCTGCGTCCGCTCTACGACGCCCTGCACGACATGCTCGACCCCGACTCGATCCCGAGGCTCATGGCCGCGGGCACGATCGAGGTCGCGCCCCTGGCGTACATGAGGGGGCGTACGCTCAACGACGCCTTCATCATTCTGGACGAGGCCCAGAACACCAGCCCCGAGCAGATGAAGATGTTCCTCACCCGCCTCGGCTTCGACTCGAAGATCGTGATCACGGGTGACGTGACCCAGGTCGACCTGCCGAACGGCACGAAGTCGGGTCTGCGTCAGGTCCAGGACATCCTGGAGGGCCTCGACGACGTCCACTTCTCCCGCCTGTCGTCCCAGGACGTCGTACGTCACAAGCTGGTCGGCCGTATCGTCGACGCGTACGAGGAGTACGACAACAAGCACGGCACCGAGAACGGCACCCACAAGGGCGGCCGGGGCAGGCAGTCCGGGCACAAGGGGAAGTAGACAGAGCAGCACCATGTCGATCGACGTCAACAACGAGTCCGGAACCGAGGTCGACGAGCAGGCGATCCTCGACATCGCCCGCTACGCGCTCGCACGGATGCGCATCCACCCCCTCTCCGAGCTCTCGGTGATCGTCGTGGACGCCGACGCCATGGAGCAGCTGCACATCCAGTGGATGGACCTGCCCGGGCCGACCGATGTCATGTCCTTCCCCATGGATGAGCTGCGGCCGCCCTCGAAGGACGACGACGAGCCCCCGCAGGGGCTGCTGGGCGACATCGTGCTCTGCCCGGAGGTCGCCGCCAAGCAGGGCGCGGACGCCCCGACGCAGCACTCCATGGACGAGGAACTGCAGCTCCTCACCGTCCACGGCGTGCTGCACCTGCTCGGCTACGACCACGAGGAGCCCGACGAGAAGGCCGAGATGTTCGGCCTGCAGGCGGCCATCGTGGACGGCTGGCGTGCGGAGAAGGGCCTGACCGGCCCGTCTCCGGCCCCAACCGTGTCATGAGCCCGACTCTCGTCACCGGCGCGATCGCCCTGGTCGTCGTCGCGTGGCTCGCCGCCTGCGCGGAGGCGGGCCTCGCGCGCGTCTCCAGCTTCCGCGCCGAGGAGGCCGTACGGTCCGGCAGGCGCGGCAGCGCCAAACTCGCGCAGATCGCCGCCGACCCGACCCGGTATCTGAATGTCGCCCTGCTGGTCCGCGTGGCGTGCGAGATGGCGGCCGCCGCGCTGGTCACCTACGCCTGCCTGCAGGAGATCGACGGCACGGCCCCGGCCCTGCTGGCCGCGATCGGCGTGATGGTCCTGGTCTCGTACGTCGCCGTAGGGGTCTCCCCGCGCACCATCGGCCGCCAGCACCCGCTGAACACCGCGACGGCGGCGGCGTACATCCTGCTGCCGCTGGCGCGGATCATGGGCCCGATCCCGTATCTGCTCATCCTCATCGGCAACGCGCTGACGCCGGGCAAGGGCTTCCGCCGCGGCCCCTTCGCCTCCGAGGCGGAGCTGCGGGCCCTGGTCGACCTCGCCGAGAAGGAATCGCTGATCGAGGACGAGGAGCGCCGTATGGTGCACTCGGTCTTCGAGCTGGGCGACACCCTGGTGCGGGAGGTCATGGTCCCGAGGACCGACCTGGTGGTGATCGAGCGGTACAAGACGATCCGCCAGGCCCTCACCCTCGCCCTGCGCTCCGGCTTCTCGCGGATACCCGTGACCGGGGAGAGCGAGGACGACATCGTCGGGATCGTGTACCTGAAGGACCTGGTCCGCAAGACGCACATCAGCCGCGACGCCGAGTCCGACCTGGTGTCGACGGCCATGCGGCCCGCCGCCTTCGTCCCCGACACCAAGAACGCCGGTGATCTGCTGCGCGAGATGCAGCAGGAGCGCAACCACGTCGCCGTCGTCATCGACGAGTACGGCGGCACGGCCGGCATCGTCACCATCGAGGACATCCTCGAGGAGATCGTCGGTGAGATCACCGACGAGTACGACCGTGAGCTCCCGCCGGTGGAGGAGCTGGGCGACGACCGCCACCGGGTCACCGCCCGCCTCGACATCACCGACCTCGGCGAGCTGTACGGCCTGGAGGAGTACGACGACGAGGACGTGGAGACCGTCGGCGGGCTGCTGGCCAAGGCCCTGGGGCGGGTCCCCATCGCCGGGGCGTCGTCCGTCGTCGACCTTCCCGACGGCCGGGCACTGCGGCTGACCGCCGAGGCCGCGGCCGGTCGCCGGAACAAGATCGTGACGGTGCTGGTGGAGCCGGTGGCGGAACCGGCGGACCCGACGGAGGAGGAGAAGCCCGAGTGACCCCTCAGGAGCTGCGCCACTTCTGTCTGTCCTTCAACGCGGCGACGGAGGACTTCCCGTTCCGTCCGGAGATCTCGGTCTTCAAGGTCCTGGGCAAGATGTTCGCCCTGACGACCCTGGACGCGAAGCCCCTGACGGTGAACCTCAAGTGCGACCCCGAGGACGCGGTCCGGCTGCGCGCCGACCACCCGGATCTGATCGCCCCCGGTTACCACATGAACAAGCGGCACTGGAACACGGTGACGGTCGACGGCGAGCTCCCCGACCGGCTGGTCCGGGAACTGATCGAGGACTCGTACGACCTGGTGGTGGCCGGTCTGCCGCGTGCGGAGCGGCTGCGGCTCGACCGGCCCTGAGACGGCCTGGCCGGGAGCGGCCGGAGTGACGGATCACCGGCCGCTCGCGCTGTCCATGATGATCACCTTTCGCCGGCGAGCGCCGGACCGACCTCGGAGGCCACCGTGTCCTCGCTCCACGACTTCGCGACCTGGGAGCCGCTGCTGAGGCTCGTGCGGGCGGGCAACGCGGAGACCTTCGCCGTGCCGGGCGGCCATGTCGTGGGGCGGATCGGCCGGCGCGCGTGGAGCGTGCCCGTGCGACGGATGCCCCCGCAGCCCGGACGGGCCCTCCGGGCCGAGGACATGCGGGCCGAGTTCGACGCGGTGAGCCGGGTGCAGCGCGCGCTCGCGGACAGTGGCGCCGACGGCGTCCCGTTCATGGTGGAGATCGCGCCGGCCGGGGCCGCCACGCTCCACCTCTTCGACCCCAACCCCGCCGTCGAGCCCGGCATCGGCGGTCCGCACCCGGGTGCGCTCGTCCTGGTGGAGGACGCCGTCCCCGAGCCCTGGCGCCGCCTGCCCGAGCCGATGCCCGGCGCGGCACCGGCGCCGACGGCGGATCCGGCCGTCCTGGAGCGGACGCTGCGCGAGCGCGTCCCCGACGCCATCGGCGCGACCGAGGAGGAGATCGCCGCCGCCGAGGCCCGTCTCGGTGTCGTGCTGCCCGACGAGCTCAAGGCGCTGTACCGGGTGACGCGGGCGCGGTGGGAGGACTGGGGCGACGACCACGAGGCCGCCGAGCGTGCCCGCACGGCGGTCGGTCTGGAGCTCTTCCCCCTGGACGAGGTGTACCTCGCCGATGTGGCGTCCCGCCCGTGCCCCTGGCGGTTCGGGGCGAAGGAGGCGGTCGTCACCCCGCCCGACGCGGCGGTGCAGGGGCTGGTCGGCTCGCCCGGCTGGATCGCCTTCGGCGACAACGGCGGCGGCGACCGGATCGCGGTCGACCTGACGCCGGGCCCGCGCGGGCACGTGGGGCAGATCATCATCCTCAGCCACGAGGAGAACATCGGCGCGGGCCTGGTCGCGGACTCCCTCACCGATCTGGTGCTGAGGGGGCGCGAGAAGGGGCGCGGCCGAGGTCGGGGGGCGCACTCGCCCGCGGTGGCCTGGGTCAACCGCGCGAGTCTGCAGAGCGTCGAGGCCGCCGCCCACCCCGGGCTGGAGGCCCTGTCCCTCGGCGTGTGGGAGGGGGAGCCGTTCAGCCTCGCCCCCGTCGTCGGGCTGCCCCGGCTGCGCACCCTTCAGGCCTGCCGCGGCACCCTCGCCGACCCGCTGGAGATCGCCGCGCTGACCGGCCTGGAGTACCTCGAACTCGCGCCCGAGGACTGGCGGGTCCTCCTCGACGCCGGGGCCGTTCCGCGCAGCCTGTCGGCGGCCGGCATCGAGGCACGCCACGACCGGCACCCCCTCCCGGTCGTGGCCCTCGCCAACGAACTCCTCGCCCTCTGGGACCGCCCGCCGATCACGCGGACGGTCCTCGAAGGCGACCTCGGGACCGAGGGATAGGTCCTCAGGCGGTACGGCGATCCCGCAGCCCCAGTCCCACCAGCACCGCCGCCGCCAGCACGATCCCCGAGTCCAGGGCCAGCACCGTGTGCACGCCGGACAGCAGGTCGTCCGAGGTCGTGGCCAGGACGCCGAGGAGCGGGATGCCCACGGTGAGGCCGATCTGCTGGGTCGAGGTGACCAGGCCGGTGGCCAGCCCCTGTTCGGCGTCGGGGACGCCGGAGGTGACCGTCAGGCCGTAGGAGACGATCGCGCCCAGGTGGCACATGCTGGCCAGCGAGACGGCGGCCGTGGCGAGCCAGACGGACCAGGTGTGGGCGTTCAGGCCCAGCAGGGCGGCGACCAGGGCTCCCTGGCCGGCGAGGGAGCCGACGAGGGTGCGGCGGGCGCCGTAGCGGCCGATGACTTTCGGGGCGAAGGTGCCCGCGACCGCCGACAGCACGCCCTGGACGCCGAAGACCAGGCCCGTCTCGAAGGCCGACAGGCGCAGCGTCTCCTGGAGGTAGAGGGTCAGGACGAAGACGACCGTCGACATCATCGAGAAAGTGATCAGACCGCCCAGGTTGCCCCAGGCCACCGTGCGGCGGCGGAGCATGGCGAGCGAGACCAGGGGTGCCCGGGTGCGGGACTCCACCGCGACGAAGGCGGTCAGCAGCAGCACGCCCGCGACCAGGGTCGCGATCACGTCCGTGCGGTGGAAGCCGTGGTCGGCGGCCGTCGACAGGGCGTAGATCAGGGAGAGCAGACCGCCGGTGACCGTCACCGCGCCGGGGACGTCCAGACGCGGGCGCTCGGGGGTACGGGACTCGGGCAGCAGGGCGGGGGCCAGGGGCAGCACGATCACGGCGAAGACGGTGAGCAGGCCCATCGTGGAGCGCCAGCCGAGGGTGTCGGTGAGGACGCCGCCGGCCACCATGCCGACCGTGAAGCCCAGGGAGAGCAGGGTGCCCGAGATGCCCAGGGCGCGGTCGCGGGCCCGGCCCTCCGGGAAGGTCGTGGTCAGCAGGGACATGCCGGCCGGTACGATCGCCGCCGCGCTCAGGCCCTGCAGGGCCCGTCCGGCGAGGAAGGAGGCCGGGTCCCAGGCGAAGGTGGCCAGGAGCGAGGCCGCCGCGAACAGGGCCAGACCGGTCAGGAACAGCTTGCGGCGTCCGTAGAGGTCGCCGACGCGGCCGAAGAGGAGCAGGAAGCCGCCGGAGGGGAGCGCGAAGGCGGTGACCGCCCACTGGAGGGCGGACTGGCTCATGCCGAGGTCGGCGCCGAGGACGGGCAGGGCCACGTTCAGGACGGAGAAGTCGAGCGCGACCATGAACTGGGCCGCGCACAGGACGAAGAGGACGAGTCGGTCGCGCGTCGACAGCCGGGGCGTGTCGGGCGTCTCTCGTGCCGGGGAGGCGGTGGTCCGGGTGGTGGTGTCGATCGCCATGGCAGGAGCTTCCGGCCGTCGGAATACCCGTGGGGAGTCGGAACTTATGGTGGTGGTGACACCACCAGATACGGCCAGGGGGAGCGGCACGTGCCGGAAGGCGGAACGAGGGACGCGCTGAAGAGCCGTCGGCTGAGCGAACTGCGCGAGTTCCTGATGAGCAGGCGGGCCCGGGTGAGTCCGGCCGAGGCAGGGCTGCCGGACGGCGGGGCGCGGCGGCGCACACCGGGGCTGCGGCGCGAGGAGGTCGCCGTGCTCGCCGGTGTGGGCGCCTCCTGGTACCAGTGGCTGGAGCAGGGGCGGGACATCTCCGTCTCCCCGCAGGTCCTGGACTCCGTCGCCCGGGTGCTACGGCTCAGCAACGCCGAGCGGCGCCACCTCTATGTCCTCGCCGGGCTGAACCCGCCCGCGCCCGAACCGGCGCCGGACCACGGCTGCGAGGGGCTGCGGCGGCTGATCGACGCGTGGATGCCGTTCCCGGCGCACATCATGGACCGGTACTACAACTGCGTGATCTACAACGAGGCCGCGGGCTGGGTGCTCGGCATGCGGCCGGGCACCACCCAGAACTGCCTCGTCGACTTCTTCACCGACCCGCTGTACCGGTCCCGTACGAAGAGCTGGGAGCAGAACGCCCGCACGGTCGTCGCGCAGTTCCGGGCCGCCTGCTCGGCCTGCCCCGACGACGAGGGGTTCCAGGCGGTGCTCGCGGAGCTGCGGGAGACGGCCGGCCCGGAGTTCGCCCGGCTGTGGGACGAGCGGGACATCCAGGACGCGGGGGTGGTCCGCAAGGAGCTCGACCATCCGCTGGTCGGGCTGTTGTGTGTGGAGAGTACGGCGATGAAGGTGCCGGCCCGGCCGGATCTGACGATCGTGCTGCACACGCCGTTGGACGAGGCGCACACCGCGGCGAAGCTGGAGTGGCTGGCCTCGCCGGAGGGGCGGCGGGGCGCGATGTACCCGGTGGCGGGGTGAGCGGGGACCCATGGCGGGACGAGCGGGCGGTTCTTCGTATGCTCGGGGCATGACCGACAGCAACGCGCTCGACCCCGAGGACCGCAAGATCGTCACCCTGGCCCGTTCCGCGCGGGCCCGCAACGGTGTGCCCGAGGGTGCCGCCGTACGGGACGAGACGGGACGTACGTATGTCGCCGGGACGGTCGACCTGCCCTCGCTGAAGCTGAGCGCGCTGCGCACGGCGGTGGCGATGGCGGTGGCGTCGGGGGCGAAGTCGCTGGAGGCGGCGGCGGTGGTCACCTCGTCGGAGGGAGCCGCCGAGGACGATCTGGCCGCCGTACGGGATCTCGGCGGACCGGGGACGCCGGTGCTGTTGGCCGCGCCGGACGGGACGGTTCGACTGACCGTTTCCGCGGGCTGAGGGATCTCGTCCGGACAAAAAGCCACCGGCTCCAACTAGGCCGGTTTTCAACCTTGCCGTCCCCCCACCCTCCCGCGTCAATGGGACCGTATCTTCCGACGGACCGTCAGATTCACTCCCCACCGGGCCTGGTGACCGCACCCACCGTCCCGTTGTGGCCGTCCGTCTCCCCACATCCGGGAAGGAGCCGGAACTCCCATGAGAGGCAAGCGAATCGGATCAGGTGCGGCACTGCTGGCGGGGGCCCTCGCGGTCACCGGGCTGGCACTCGCGCCCTCAGCCGCCGCCGTCACCCCGACGACGGCGACCATCACCGCCAACTGCGGTCTGTTCGGCGGCGGAGCCGCCACCCTCACGGCCACCCAGAGCGGGACCTCGGCCACCATCACGCTCAAGTCAAGCGCGATCACCACGCCACTCACCATCAACCAGAACTCCATCGCCTCCACGCTCACGATGGCGAACTCCACAGGACCCAACCGGGTCTTCAGCGGCTCGGTGAACCCCGCCATGCCCGCCGGCAGCTCGATCACCGTCGGCCCGCTCAACGGGACCGTGGCCTCCGGTGACAAGCTGGACTTCTACGGCGGCTCCCTGAAGATGGTCGTCTTCGGGATCACCGTCACCTGTACGGCGAGCGCCCCGCAGTCGCCCGGACCGTTCGTGTTCAACTGATAGCGGTTGGGAACAGCGCCAACGGGCCGTCAGTTTCTTTGCGGGACAGGGAAGCTGACGGTCCATCAGTTCATTTGGCCGTGTCCATTGACTTCTCGCGCGATCCGCACATCAATGCCCCCTGTCGGCGCAGAAGAGCCGCTGCGCCCGCACCCTGGAGGAGGGGGCAGTCATGGGTTCACCCCGAACTTCCCGAAAATCCCGAGGTTCCCGAAGACGGCGCTGGGCCTCGCTGCTCGGGGCGACCGCGCTCGCGGTCACCGCCGGCGGGGCGCTGGCCGCTCCGGCCGGCGCCGCGAGCAACGTGGACTTCGCGACGCACTGCATCCCGCCGGCGATCGCGGGTCTCCCGCCGATCGACGGCACCACCACCGCGAAGATCACGGTGGACAACACCAGCCCGAAGGTCGGCGACACCGTCACCGTGACCTACACGGTGGTCGCGGCCGCCGCCAGCAACCCCACCGCGATCGACCTGCCGGCCGACATCATGACGCCGACGGGCAAGGTCACCCTGGGCGGCGCGCAGACCGGCGACGTCACCGTCGCGGGCCCGCGCAAGAACGACCCGGTGCCGGGCCACGCCGCCTTCCCGTCGTTCTCGATGACCGGCACGTTCACGGTCACCTCGCCCGGCGCGATCACCCTCTCGCCCGGCGACTACAACATCCACACCAGCTACCTCCTGGAACTGGACACCGTCTGCACGGTGACCAACCCGCCCGCCCCGGTGTCGGAGACGGTCACCGCGGCCGCCAACCCGCCGGCCAACACCCGTTCCATCAGCCTGGGTTCGGCCTCCGGCAGCCCGGGTGACCCGGTCGCGTTCACCGGCAGCGGCTTCACCCCGGGCGCGACGGTCACCGTGGCCGGCCGGTCCGGATCCGACGAGACCGCGGACAGGACCACCGTCACCGCGGACTCCTCGGGCGGCATCTCCGGCTCGCTCGTCGTCAACGACCTCACCACGAGCGGGTTGGTGGCGTACGAGGGCGGCAGCTGGAGCTCGGACCTCGGGGCCGGACCCGTCGCGTACATCGTCATCGACGACACGCCCGTACCCGAGGGCAGTCAGAAGCTGACGACGACCGTGAAGGCGGGCACCCTGTCGATGTCCCAGGCCGGGGACGCCGTGGCGATGTCCGCGGTGGACTTCGGCTCCGGCGACGCCTCGACCGGGGACCTCAACGCGGTGACGGTCAAGGACTACCGCGGCGGACCCGCGGGCTGGTCCCTGACCGGCAAGGTCACCGACTTCAGCGGACCCGGCGCCAAGATCGACGCCGGCAAGCTGAGCTGGACGCCCGCGTGCACCACCAAGGCGGGCAGCCCGAGCACCTGTCAGGCCGGGTCGGCCGGAGTCGTGGGCAGCGCCGGGGCGACCCTGGCGTCCGCACCGGACGGCACGCTCACCGGCGGAGAGTTCACCGCGAACGCCGGACTCTCCCTCCACGTACCGGCGTTCACGACCCCGGGCAGCTACGCCGGCGTCCTGACGCTCACGCTCACCTGACCCACCGTCCGTTCTCCCGGTGGCCGGGCGCCCGCCCCACAGGTCCGCACCCGCCCGACCACCCCGCCCTTCACATCCGTTCGCGGGGGTCCGCACCCATGCGCAAGCCGTACGCCCTCCTCCTGCCGATCCTGCCGATGCTGCTGTCACTGCTGTGGGCGTCACCCGCCCGCGCCGCCGACAACGGCAGCTGGTCCGTCTACCCCGTTGCCTCGGCCGTCGCCGCACGGCCGTACTTCTACGTCTCCGCAGACCCCGGGCAGACGATCGAGGACAAGGTCGTCGTCGCCAACAAGACGGACAAGCCCCTCACCTTCCGGCTCTACGCCGCCGACGCCTACAACACCGCGCGCGACGGCGGCTTCGCCGTGAAGTCCCCGGGGGAGAGGATGCGGGGCGTGGGCGCGTGGGCCGAGCTGCCGAAGGACCGGGTCACCGTGGCCGGCCACAAGACCGTCACCGTGCCGTTCACCGTCAAGGTGCCCGAGGGCGCGGAGCCCGGCGACCACCCGGGAGCGATCGTCGCGCTCGACGAGCGGATCGACCAGGGCGACGGCGCGGTCGCGCTCGGCGTGCAACGGGCGGTCGGCGCCCGGGTCTACCTCTCGGTCGGCGGCCCCACCCTTCCCGCCCTCGCCGTCGAGAACGTCCACATCAGCCACCACCAGCCCCTCGTCCCCGGCCTCGGCGACAGCACGGCGACGATCTCCTACACCCTGCACAACACGGGGAACGTCACCCTCGAACCGAAGGTGCGGCTGACGGCGAGCGGCCTGTTCGGCCGCGCGCTCCTGACCCGCGACCTGAAGAAGATCCCCTCCCAGCTGCTCCCCGGCCAGCGCGTCCACCTCACCGAACGCTGGAGCGGCGCCCCCCAGCTCGACTGGGCGGACGTGAAACTGACGGCGACCGCCAAGGACACGAAGGAGTCGGCGACGGCGTCGTTCGTGGCGGTGCCGTGGCTGGTGGTGGGGACAGTGGTGGTCGGGATCGCGGGAGGGGTGTGGTTCCTGATCAGGCGGCGCCGCGACCCCCTGGCGGCGCGACCGGCCCCCACACACCCGCAGCCGAAAATCGGCCAGACCAGCGGAGCCTAGAGCGCGTCCGGCCCTCGCTCACCGGTCCGCACCCGTACGACGGTCTCGACGGGCAACGCCCACACCTTCCCGTCCCCGATCTTCCCGGTCCGCGCGGCCCCCACGATCGCGTCGATCACGGCGTCGGACTCCGCGTCCTCGACGACGACCTCGATACGCACCTTCGGCACGAGATCGACCTGGTACTCGGCACCCCGGTACACCTCGGTGTGGCCGCGCTGGCGGCCGTACCCGCTGGCCTCGGTCACGGTCAGGCCGTGGACCCCGAGTTCCTGAAGAGCGGTCTTCACCTCGTCGAGGCGGTACGGCTTGACGATCGCGGTGATGAGCTTCATGCCTGCGGCTTGACCTTCTGGGCGGAGGGGAGGACGGAGTGGGCGACCGGGGCGCCATGGCCCAGGACGCCGTGATCGTATGCGGTCTCGGCGTGAACCGTAAGGTCCAGGCCGGTGTGCTCCTGGTCCGCGTCCGCCCGGAAGCCGATCGTGCGGTCGAGCAGCTTGCCGATGCCGTACGTCACACCGAAGGCGTACGCCGCCACGACCACCACGGCCACCAGCTGCCTGCCGAGCTGGGCGAGCCCGCCGCCGTACAGAAGACCCTCCGCGCCCCCGGTCATCGACTCGACCGCGAAGACACCGATCAGGAGGGTGCCGATGACACCGCCTACCAGGTGGACGCCGACGACGTCGAGCGAGTCGTCGTAGTCCAGCCTGAACTTCCAGCTCACGGCGTACGAGCAGACGACACCGGCGGCGAGGCCGACGACCAGGGCACCGAGGAGGGAGACCGAGCCGCACGAGGGCGTGATCGCGACCAGACCGGCGACGGCGCCGGAGGCCGCGCCCAGGGTGGTGGGGTGGCCGTCGCGCTTCTGCTCGACGAAGAGCCAGCCGAGCAGACCGGTGCAGCCGGCGGCGAGGGTGTTGAGGAAGGCCGCGGCGGCGAGGCCGTTGGCGCCGAGGGCGGAGCCCGCGTTGAAGCCGAACCAGCCGAACCAGAGCAGACCCGCGCCCAGCATCACCATGGGCAGGTTGTGCGGACGCATCGCGTCCTTCTTGAAGCCGAGGCGGGGCCCGAGGACCAGGCACAACGCCAGTCCGGAGGCGCCGGAGGTGATCTCGACCGGGAGACCGCCCGCGAAATCGAGAGCGCCGAGCCCGTTCAGGATCCAGCCGCCCGGGCCCCACACCCAGTGGGTGACGGGAACGTATACGAGCAGCGCCCAGACGGGGACGAAGACCAGCCATGCGCCGAACTTCGCGCGGTCGGCGATCGCGCCGCTGACCAGGGCCGCCGTGATGATCGCGAAGGTGAGCTGGAAGGTGGCGAAGAGGAGGGTGGGGACGGTGCCCTGGACGCTGTCCGGTCCGAGGCCCGCCATCCCGGCGTGCTCGAGCCCCCCGATCAGCCCGCCGCCGATGTCGTCGCCGAAGGCCAGGGAGTAGCCGGCCGCCAGCCACACCACCGTGACCAACGCGATCGACACGAAGCTCATCATCAGCATGTTGAGGACGCTCTTCGTGCGGACCATGCCGCCGTAGAACAGGGCCAGGCCCGGGGTCATCAGCAGGACGAGGGCGGTCGCGGCGAGCAGCCAGGCGGTGTCGCCGGTGTTCACGTGCGCGGCGGCGAGAGGCGTCACGGTGTCTCCATCGGTGCGAGGGCTCGTCAGAGAGTCACCGGCGTGCGTTTCCAGTCGCATACGGATGTGTTTCCGCGACGTTTCGTTGCGTGGAGGTTTCCGGGAGCTCACCACGGAAGGTTCTGCCGCTCGTGTGTGCGGCGGGGCTCGATGGATCAGGGAGAATGGGGGCCATGAGCGTTCGTAACCAGTCATCCGAGCAGCCGGCCGGGACCCTTCACCGTGCCGGCTTCGCCTGCTTCGTGGGCCGCCCCAACGCGGGCAAGTCCACCCTCACGAACGCTCTGGTGGGGAAGAAGGTGGCGATCACCTCCAACCGGCCGCAGACGACCCGGCACACGGTCCGGGGCATCGTGCACCGGCCCGACGCCCAGCTGATCCTCGTCGACACCCCGGGTCTGCACAAACCGCGCACGCTGCTCGGCGAGCGCCTCAACGACGTGGTCCGCACCACCTGGGCGGAGGTCGACGTGATCGGCTTCTGTCTGCCGGCCAACGAGAAGCTGGGCCCCGGCGACCGGTTCATCGCCAAGGAGCTCGCCGGGATCAAGCGGACCCCGAAGGTCGCGGTCGTCACCAAGACCGACCTCGTGGACCCCAAGGCGCTCGCCGAGCAGCTCATCGCGATCGACCAGCTGGGCAAGGAGCTGGGCATCGAGTGGGCGGAGATCGTCCCGGTCTCGGCGGTGGGCGACAAGCAGGTGGAACTGCTGGCCGACCTGCTGGTCCCCATGCTCCCGGAGAGCCCCGCCCTGTACCCCGAGGGCGACCTGACGGACGAGCCCGAGCAGGTGATGGTCGCCGAGCTGATCCGCGAGGCCGCCCTGGAGGGCGTCCGCGACGAACTGCCGCACTCCATCGCCGTGGTCGTCGAGGAGATGCTCCCCCGCGAGGACCGTCCCGCCGACAAGCCGCTCCTCGACATCCACGCCAACATCTACATCGAGCGCCCCAGCCAGAAGGGCATCATCATCGGCCCGAAGGGCCGCCGCCTGAAGGACGTGGGCATCAAGTCCCGCAAACAGATCGAGGCGCTGCTCGGCACCCCGGTCTTCCTGGACCTCCACGTCAAGGTCGCGAAGGACTGGCAGCGCGACCCGAAGCAGCTGCGGAAGCTGGGCTTCTAGGGCCGAACGACAGGCCCTGGGTCACACCGCGCGTGGTGACGGTGCCGGTGCGGTCAGCTGGCCCGTGGCGGTGAGGGCCAGGCGGGAGAACAGCTGGCCGGAGAATCCGAAGAGCAGGGCGACGGCCAGGGCGATTGGGCGTTCGGGGGCGCCCCACGAGTTCTCCAGGAACACCTGACCGAGGAGGTTGAGGTCGGGGTCGGCGAGCATCCGCACGAGCAGCAGGCCCCCGACCGCGGCCAGCGCACCGCCGACCGGCGCGAGGACGAGCACGCCCCAGGACGACGGACGCTGCGAGCGCATCACCCCCACGACCGGCGACAGAAAGCCGCCCAGCGCGCCCAGCAGCATCGTCTCCCGGTGGTCGAGCACCCTGCCGATCAGCAGGATCGCGAACAGCCCGGTCAGCGCCAGCCACAGCGCGACGCGCTGCTGGTCGTAGTCCCGCTCGGCCGCGCTGTCCTCGAGCTCGTGCACGCGCTGCGCGGCGGCGAGCACAAGAGCCCGGGCCTCGGCCGAACGCGGGTCGGCGGCGGCCTCGGCGGCGAGCTTCGCGGCCAGCTCCGCGTCACCCGCATCGCTCGACGCGGCGAGCTGGATCAGCAGCACCTCCCGCTGGGCGAGGACCTCGTCGGGCGGTTCGACACCGAGAAGCCGACGCTCCGAGGCATGCAGCGCCCGCCAGGCCGCGGCGAGCTTCGACAAGGGGATCGCGATCACCCCGTACCGGGAACTCAGCCGCCACACCACCGTGCCACCCAGCTCCAGAGCATCCAGTCGGCCCGCCACGGCGGCGACCACCGCCTTCTCCGGCGAATCGTCGCCACGGGCCGCGGCCAGGCACTCCACCCGGGACCGGCAGTCCCGCAGCCGCGCCTGCAGCAGCCGATAGCGGGGGGCGGCTATCAGCCCTCGGCTGGTGATGTACACGATCAACAGATAGCAGACACAGACCAGTTCCAGTCCCCAACTGCCGACTCGCATCAGGCTTCCCCCTGTTGTGTCGCGATGCGTGAATGATCGCCCATCGCCGCACGGAGGACGAGACTCAGCTCGACGGCCCGGTCCGGGCGGGCGGCGATCAGGGTGGCGATCTCGGAGGCGGCTTGGTGGCGCTCCTCCGCGGTGGGCTCCCGTTGCCGGGCCGCGGTGGTGAGGACGGCCTCGGGGGTCGGCTCTTCGGTGCCGACGGGTTCGTCCGCCAGAGCCCGCGCGGCCAGTCGGTGTACGGCGGAGGCCCAAGGCGCCCCGGAGACGAGCTCCTCGATCACAGCGAGTAGGCCCAGTGTTTCGTGATGCGCGGCGCTCACCGCCTCGCGCAGACCCGCGTGAAGCGCCTGCGGGTCCATGACCGGTCCGTAGGCGGACGCGACTCCGTCCCGGGCCGCCAGCGTCAGGATGGCGCGGTGGATACGGAACAGCCGCTCCATGCCGGGTTCGGAGCTGCTCGCGGCGGCCAGGTCCAGGGCGGTGTCCGGAGCGAGGAGGTCTTCGGCATGCGCTGTCAGGTGCGCTGCCGAGTTCGCCCAGTCGGTTCCTCCGGCGCTGCTGTAAAGCCACTGGACGAGGGCCTCCCGCACGACCAGCGGACGATACGCCGCGTCGATCGGGGTTCCGGCCGCTATGTGTCGCAGCAGATCCCTGTGAAGGTCGGCGGTCGTGTCGATCAGCGTCCATTGGCCGAGCGCCAGGAGGGCTTCACCGCCGAGCAGGTCGGGGTGGGCGTGCAGAAAGACGCGGGAATCCTCCCAGGTCGGGGTGTCGAGCCAGGAAGCCGTCAACTCCAGCGCCGCCTCTGTGACGTCCAGCCATTGCCGTGCCCCGTCCCCGTCGCCGCACAGGCGCAACACGGTCGCCCGCTGCTCGGGGTGCGAACGCACCACCTGGCGCAGGAACCCGCGTGACCGGAGGACGATGCGCGCGCCGACGCCGGCGTCGGCCGGGGGCTGGACGGCGAGCGGACACAGGGTGTGCACGGCTGCTTCGTGGGCTTCGACACTCAAGAGGAATTCGGCGAGCCGGCAGGAGAACTGCGCGGCGACGAGCGGTCGGTCGCTGAACGCGTCGATGGCCTCTCGATAGCTCTGCTCGGCCGCTTCCTCCTGTCCGCCCTCCGTCAGCCGGCGCGCGAGGTTGTCGAGTGACTCGCCGAACTCGGGGAGGTGGGCCACAGGGTTGTCGCGGGCGAGCTCGCGCCGGATGCCGACGGCTTCCCGAGCCGCTGCCAGGGCTTCGTCCCGCCGCCCGACTCCGGCGAAGTGGACTCCGATGTTGTTGAGTGCCATGGCGAGGCCGGAAAGGAAGCCTTCGGGGTTGGCCCGGCAGAGGTCGCGGTAGAGACGGACGGCTTCCTCGGCGGGTGGTACGGCTTCCTCACGTTGCCCGACCGCTGCCAGATGCTTGGCGAGATTGCTGAGTGCCAGGGCGAGGTTGGGGAGATAGGCGGCCGGGGTTTCGCGGGCGAGTTCGCGGCGGAGGCGGACAGCCTCCCGGGCCGGTTCCAGGGCTTCGTCCGGTCGTCCCGCCTCTGCCAGCGCCATGGCGACGTTGTTGAGCACCATGGCGAGGTCGGGTGTATGCGCCGCAGGGTTCTCCTGAGCGAGGTCGCGGTAGAGAGCGGCAGCCTCCTGGGCCAGTTCCAGGGCTCTGTCCCACTGCTCGACCGCACCCAGGCGGAGGGCGAGTGTGTTGAGCGAGTCCGCCAGGTCGGGGGTGTGGATCGCGGGGTTGTCACGGACGAGTCGGCGGCGGATGTCGAGGGCCTCCTGGGCCGCTTTCACGGCTTCGGCGTGCCGCCCGACCTTCGACAGCCGCAAGGCGAGGGTTTCGAGTGAGCTCGCCAGGTCGCGGGTGTGGGCTGTGGGGTTCTGCCGGGCGAGCTCGCGGCGGATACCGAGAGCCTCCTCGGCCAGGCCGACGGCTTCCTTGTGTTGCCCCACCTCCCCGAGTCGCAGGGCGAGGTTGTTCAGTGAGATCGCCAGCCCGCGTGTGTGGATCTCGGGGTTGTCGCGGGCGAGTTCGCGGCGGATGCGGACGGCTTCCTGGGCGGGCTCCACGGCTTCCTGCCGCCGCCCGACCGCCGCCAGCCGCAGGGAGAGGTTGTTGAGTGAGTTCCCCAGACCGGGTGTGTGGGCTTCGGGGTCGTCGCGGGCGAGTTCGCGGCGGATGCGGACGGCTTCCTGGGCGGGCTCCACGGCTTCCTGCCGCCGCCCGACCGCGCGGAGCCGATTGGAAAGGTTGCTGAGAGCCATCGCCAGCTTGGGGCGGTGGATACTCGGACTGTCCTGGGCGAGTTCGCGGTAGAGGGACACGGCCTGTTGGGCCGGAATCACAGCTTCCGCCACCTGTCCGATCTCTGCCCGATGCGCCGCGAGGTTGAGGAGTGACGCCGCCCGGTTGGGCAGATGGACGCCGGAGTCGGGGTGGGTGAACTCGTCGAAGAGGGAGGCGGCTTCCTCCATGGCCTGTGCGCCTTCCTCCCACCGCCCCGCTTCCGACAACTGTCTGGCGAGGTTGTTGAGTGAGGCTGCCAGGTAGGGAAGGCGGGTGGCCGGGCTGTCGAGGGCGAGTCCGCGATGCAGCGAGGTGGCTTCTTCGACCGCTGCCAGAGCCTCGTCCCGACGTCCGACGTCCGACAGCCGACTGGACAGGTTGTTGAGCGAGACCGCCAGATCGGCGAGGTGGGCCTCGGGGTTGTCGCGGGCGAGCCGACGGCGAAGGTCCACGGCTTGCCGTGCCGGTTCCACGGCTTCCTTCGGTCGTCCGGCCCCGCCCAGATGCATGGCGAGGTTGTTGAGCGAGTCGGCGAGGTCGGCGAGGTGGGCGGCAGGATCGGACTCGGCGAGTTCGCGGTGGATGCCAACGGCTTCGTCGGCCAGTTCGACCACGTCGAAGGGGAGCTCGGCCTCTTTGCAGAGCACGGATAGGTCGTTCAACGCCGACGCGAGGACGTGCATGTACGCCGGGGCGTTCGCCTCGACGAGTTGCCGGAGTACGGCGATGCCGACGTTCGTCGCCGGCAGCGCGTGATCCGCGAGATGCCGCCGCAGATAGGGGTTCGCTTCCTGCGGATGCGCCCCGTTCCCGGTCTGCCTCAGGACCAGCGCGGCGAGCTCATGGATGACGGTCCACGGAGCGGGTGTCCTGCCCTCCGCCACGTCGCTCGCCCCGCGTCTTTGCAGATGACCGACAAGCTCCCGGTGATAGAGCCGGTACACGGCCTGCTGCCCGTCGCTGTCCTCCACGATGTACCGGCCGTAGTGCAGCAGGACCCAGTCGATGTCCTCGGGCCCATACGTCGTGCCGTCATGACTCACGGCCTTCGCCACGGTCTCCCACACACCGTGCGCGGGCATGCCGTTGCCCGCCCCCCAGGCCAGTGCCGTCAGGAGATCGTCCGCCGCGTGCGGCAACAGGTGGCCGTCGCGGTGCAGTGCCGCGCCGGAGGCGAGGTCGCGGTCGAAGGCGTCGGTGATGCCCTCCGGGATCAGCTCGCGCCAGGGCCGGTCGGGGTCCGCGGTGAGATGGCGGGCGAGGGAGGAGGCCACGACACGGGCGAAGAGGAAGCCGCCGTTGCCGCCGATGGCCCGCAGGGCCAGCACCGGCGCGATGTCGTCGGCCGTTGCCCTGGACACGCCGTCGGCCACCAGTCGGCTGCGTACGTACACGGCGATGTCCCCGGCCGTGTCCTCCTCCTCGTCCAGATCCAGCACGCGCACTGTGGACCCGACGGTACGGGTCAGAGCCGCGTCGAGGTTTTCCCCCGGCTCGTGGTGGGGCTGGAACGGCCGGTCCCGCGAGGCCAGCAGTACCGTGCACAACCGGCTCAGCGGCACGAGGAGCTGGTCCGCGATGGGGCCCGCCTGCTCCGAGGCCGCCTCGTCCAGGCCGTCGAGCACCAGGACATGGCGTCGCGCGCCCCCCGCCTCCAGGCCCTCCAGCGCGGCGATCAGGCCCGCCGGTGTCTCCGGCGCGGGCAGGCCCAGTTTCTCGGCCAGCGCCTCGGCCATGTCCTGCAGGCGCATGCCCCGCAGGTGCAGTGCCGCGTCGACGCTGTTCTCCCCGGGGTCCGGGTCGTCCTTCGACAACGGGGCGTGGATGAGGACGGCCCGGCGTTCCTCCGGGTGGGAGAGCGCGGCGATACGGCCCGCCACCGCGGACTTTCCCGAGCCCGCGCTGCCGGTCAGCAGCAACAGGCCCGCCCGGCCCTCCGCCAGCCAGTCCGTGATCTCCCGCAGAATCCGGTGGCGCCCGGTGAAGAACCAGCCTTCCTCCGTCGGGTCGATGCCCTTCGCCGCGAGGACCAGGTGCTCCACCAGGGCCTCACGCGCGTTCGGGCGCCACAGGGGGTTGCGGAACATCGGCTCGGGCGTGCCCGCTGAGGCCCGTACCGGAATCTGGCCGCTCTCGGGCCAGTCCTCCATGACGGCCAGGGCGAGGGTCTCGCCGCTGATGCCCTTGTTGCGCACGCTCCACTCGTGCCGGTACCGGCCCCCAGGGAGGGTGCCGTCCCGCGTCGGCCCATGGCGCAGTACCTGCAGCACCGTCTCCAGCAGAAGGCCACGGGCGCCCTCTGCGCGCTCGTGCGCACGACAGGCGGCCAGCACGCCCAGCCAGGCCCTCCGGGGCTCGGGCAGGGTCCTCTTGGCCATCGAGGTGAGGGCTTTCTTCAGGGCTGCGGGGGCGCCCGCTCCCGCGTGGCAGGTGTCGAGGAGGATCAGAATCTGGTCGGCCCGGCCGGACAGTGCCCGGTTGGTGAGGCGCTCGGCGCTGAAGTAGTCCTCGTCGTCGTCGAGGTTCTGCGTCCCACGGGTGATGAGCTGGAGGTCCCCCCCGGCGGTGACCTCGGCGTGTCCGGACCAGGCCACCACCGCTGGGCCGTGCTGCCCCTCGGCCTTCCACTCCGTCGCCCACCGCCCGAGTCCGACGGTCAGCTCGTCCTGGTCCGGGTTGGCGAGGACCAGCGACCGGTAGCCGAAGGGGCTCAACTCGCCCGCCAGGTCCTCGATCTGCTGGACCGCCCCGTCGAGCGGCACGAACCGTCGCGCGTCCTCGTATGCGTCGTACACGACGACCAGGAATGTTCCCTCGTGCCCCGAGACCGCGTCGGCGTTCACCTGTCCTCGCCTTCGTCCCCCACGAGTGCCAGAGCCGTCACCGCGCCGGCCGGGTGGTCCGTCTCCGCGTGGACCGTCACGCAGTACGCCCCCGGGCCGAGGTCCGTGAACTGCCCGCCGTAGCGGCCGCCTCCCAGGTTGCGCAGCGTGCGCTGCGCGCAGAAGCCACCCGGGCCCTTCAGCTGTGCCAGGACGGCCAGTTCGTCCGCTCCCTCACCTGCCAGGGCGGCCTGCGCGTGCACCGGCAGCGGTTCGCCGGCGGCCACCTGGTCGGGGACGCGCACGCTCAACGGGTGGGCAGGCTCGGTGCCCCGCCAGACGCGTGGTGCGGGGGCGAGCCACCCGTACAGCTTCTCCCGCACACCGGCGTGTGACTTGAGGCTGCCATGCAGAGCGAACGAGATCCCGACGGCCTCGCTGTCGAGGGGGACCTCGGCGGGGTAGGCCGCGAACCGTGGCACGCGCCCGTCGCCACCCCCGTCCGCGTCCCCGGTGGTCTCGCACAACCGCAGTCGCTCGCCGTCCAGGGTCGCGGTCGTCGCCGTCGGCTGCCGCACGCCCACCACGGGCAGGCACAGGCGGTCGCTGCCGCCCTGCGCCGCCCGTTGCAAGGCGGCCGTACGGATCTGCGTGTGGAAGCGGTGCGCGTCCCGCAGGAGGCAGGGGTCCACACCGGGCAGGCCGCCCGCGATCTCCCGCGGATACAGCAGTCCCGTAGCGCTCTCGAGGCAGGCGTAGTAGGGCGTGAGCTGGTGCAGGCAGGGAAGGCTGCGGGCGAAGTCCGTCAGGGCGCCGATTCTCGGTCCTCGCCGGCCGACGCGGTGGCCGCTCACCAGGGAGTCCAGCGCCCCGATCGAGCCCCGGTGCGGCGTGCCCAGGGTGATCAGCCTGCGGGTGACCTCCGCGCCGCCCAGGCACTCGACGTAGTAGCGGCCCACCAGGCCGCCCATGGAGTGGCAGATCAGCGCCACGCGTGCGTCCCGGCGCCCGGGTGCGGACGCCTGCCAGCGGCCCAGGGCCTCGTCCACCCGGCGGGCCAGAAGACGTGCGTTGTAGCGGCACGACAGCCGCCAGTCGTAGGCGAACTCCACGAGATTGCCCGGTGCTTCGGACGTCGTACCGTCCAGCGTGAAGGTGTCCGTCAGCCAGGCGAGGAGGCGGTCGTAGCCGGCGATCAGCGGCCACACACCCGGTAACGCGTGCAACGAGCCGAACAGGGCGACCGGTTCGACGCTGTCCCCGGGATGGTCGTCGCCGATGTCCTTCGGAAGGGCCAACTGCTTCACCGAGCTGCCGAACGTTCTGATGGTCCCCCACACCGTTTCCGGCGAAGGCCCCCACACCTCGCGTCCGTCCACCGCCAGGCGGCTGCCCATGATGCCAGGAACGACCACCACCAGGTCCTCGACCGGCTCGCGCTCCATCGCGCACCACCCCCGTTCACCGTGCGCATTGTTTAGTAGGCAGGTGATGCCCGGGGGAGGCACATGGGCAAACAGAGACAAGTGGGTGATGTGGAGCGGTAGTTCTCGAGGTGGGGGTCTCAGTCCCCGTGCTCCACCCCGCTCGTTGCGAAGTCCTGCAACCCCACCACCCGCAGCAACCGCAGCCGTTCATAGGTGACCGTGCCCGGGCGGGCCGTGTGGATGATCAGGTACTGGTGGTGTTCGTGGCTGAGCATGACCTCGCAGTCGAGGTCGAGGAGGCCGACCAGGGGGTGCTGGAAGCGTTTGGTGGCGCGGTGGCGCAGGGCCACCTCGTGGGCGTCCCAGAGGTGGGCGAACTCCTCGCTCTCCGCGCGGAGTTCGGCGACCAGTGCGGCCGGTTCCGGGTCGTCGGGGCGGGCGGCGGTCACTGCGCGCAGATTGGCCACGGCCGCGCGGGCGTGTTCCTCGCGGTCCTCCTCCGGGAACAGGGCGCGCGCGTCCGGGTCCAGGAAGTAGCGGCGGGCCAGGTTGCGTTCGCGCCGGGGGCGGGACATGACGTCGAGGGTCAGGGCCCTGGCCATCGCGTTCTGGGCCAGGACCTCTGCGCAGTCGGTCACCACCTGCGCCGGGGTGTCGTACAGGCGGTCCAGGATCAGCATCAGGCCGGGCGGCACGTGGGCCGACGGCGTCTCGCGGCGCGGGGGCTCCTCGCCGGCCAGGTGGAAGAGGTGGTCGCGTTCGTCGTCGGTGAGGCGCAGGGCGCGGGCCAGTGCCGTCAGCATCTGGCGGGACGGCCGCGGACCCCGGCGCTGTTCCAGGCGCGTGTAGTAGTCCACCGACATGCCCGCCAGCTGGGCCACCTCCTCGCGGCGCAGTCCGGGGGTACGGCGGCGGGGGCCCGGGGCCAGGCCCACGTCCGAGGGGGCCAGCCGGGCCCGGCCGTGGCGCAGGAAGTCGGCGAGTTCGGTCCGGTTCACCTCTCCAGGCTGCGGCACCCGGCCCGGCTTATCCAGGGACTGCCGGTCCCCTGATCGACGGGTCCCTCCCGGCCGGCCCGGCTCCGCCCGAGGGTGGTGGCACAGACCGAGTGGCACAGACCGAGTGGCACAGACCGAGGAGCAGATCATGCTGACACTGGTGACGGGGACGACGGGACAGGTCGGGAAGCGGTTCGTGCCGCGGCTGCTGGCCCAGCGGGAGTCCGGCGAACAGGTACGGGTCCTGGTGCGCGACGCGGTGCGCGGGGAGCCCTTCGCCGAGCTGGGTGCCGAGGTCGTCGTAGGGGATCTGCGGGACGAGGACGCGCTCGCCAAGGCGGTGGCCGGGGCGGACGCGGTGGTGAACGTCGCGGCCTCCTTCCGCGGGGTGCCCGACGAGGAGGCCTGGGCCGTCAACCGGGACGCGGCGGTGGAGCTGGGCCGCGCCGCACTGGCCTCCGGGGTACGGCGGTTCGTGCAGGTCAGCACGGGGATGGTGTACGGCGTGGGACGCGGGCGACCGTTGACCGAGGACGACGAGGTCCGGCCCGGCGGCCAGATGTGGGGTGCCTACAACGAGTCCAAGGCGGCGGCCGAGCGGGAGTTGCTCGCGCTCGTGGGGGAGGGGATGCAGGTACGGATCGGGCGACTGCCCTTCGTCTACGGCGACGGCGACCCGCATCTCGCCCAGTCCCTGCGCTGGGCCGCGCACTGGGCCCCGGCCCAGCGGCTGCAGATGGCCCACCACGCCGACGTCGCCCAGGGGCTGCTGCGTCTCCTGTACGCGCCGGCCGTGAGCGGGCCGATCTACAACATCGCCGACGACGCCCCCGTGACGGCCGTGGAGCTGTACCAGCTCAACGGCGTCGAGCTGCCCGCCGACATGCACACCCATACCGATCCCGACCCGTGGTTCGGGATCATGTCCAACCAGCGGATCCGCCGGGACCTCGGTTTCCGGCCGATCCACCCGTCCGTCTGGTCCGCCCGGGACGCCGGAGCCCTGTAGATCCGGGCTTCAGTCCACCCCCCTGATCCGCCCCACCAGCACCGCCCCCGCCAGTCCGACGACCGCCGCCACCAGGTACAGCACCCGGTAGCCGCCCAGGTACGTCACGATCGGCGCGGCGAGGACGGGCGCCGCGACCTGGGGCAGGGCGTTGGCGACGTTGATGACGCCGAGGTCCTTGCCCCGGTCCATGGCCTTCGGCAGGACGTCCGTCATCAGGGCGAAGTCCACGGAGGTGAACACGCCGAAGCCGATGCCCAGGACCGCCGCCGCGACGATCGCGCCCGGCCAGGTCTGCCAGACCGCGAGTCCCGCCGTCGCCACCGCCATCAGCACCCCCGACCAGACCACGAACGGCTTCCGCCGGCACACCCGGTCCGACCAGACCCCTCCCACGACGACCGTGGCGAGCAGCGTCACCCCGTTCACGGCCGTGAGGATCAGCACGCCCTCCTCGGGGTCGGCGTAGTGCAGCCGGTCCCGCAGGTAATAGAGCAGGTACAGCAGGACCAGCGCGTTGCTGAGGTTCATCAGGAAGCGGGTCAGCCAGGCCCAGCCCAGGTCGGGGTAGCGGCGCGGGCTGAGCCAGAAACCGGCCAGGAAGGCCCGCGAGGACCACCTCGGCCGTTCTTCCACCCCCAGCCGCAGATCCTCGTAGCGCAGCACGTACGGCAGCACGCCCACCGCCGTGAACACCGCGCACGCCACGTACCCGGCCCCCACGCCCCCGGCGGCCGTCGCGAGCGCCGTCCCGCCGACCACACCGAGGACCTGCGCGACCCCCAGCCAGCCGCCCACCGCACCCCGTTGGAGGCGCGGCACCCGGTCCGGGACCGCCGCCGTCACCGCCGCGAAGGCCGCGTTCAGGGTGAGCTGCACCAGGCACCAGCCCAGTGCCATCGTCCACACCCCGTCCGCCACCGCGAGCAGCAGCAGGGAGAGGGCGCCGCCCGCCGCACCCGCCACGATCCACGGCGTACGGCGGCCGTACCGGGAGGTCGTACGGTCCGACAGCGCGCCGAAGAGCGGGTTCGCCGCCAGCGACACCAGCGCGCCCACGCCCGTCACCCAGGCCAGCATGGTCTCCTTGGACATGCCGGAGCCGGGCGCGAAGTCCTTGGCCTGAGAGGCCAGCAGGATCTGCAGGGGGCCGTACCAGCCCACCCAGATCGCCCCGTTGGCGAGGGAGAGCGCCGAGGCCCAGCCCTTCCCCACCCGCTCGACCGGCTCGGCCAGCGCGGCCGCCGGGGCCCGGTCCGCGGTCGTCATCTCTGCGCCCGCAGGACGTCCCGCAGCCAGCCGTACGACGCCTTCGGGGTCCGGGCCCGGTTCGCGAAGTCGACGTGGACCAGGCCGAAGCGGCGCTCGTAGCCCTCCGCCCATTCGAAGTTGTCCAGCAGGGACCACACGAAGTAGCCGCGGACGTCCACGCCCGCCTCCATCGCCTTGTGCAGGGCCCTGATGTGGCCGTCCAGGTAGGCGATCCGGGCCTGGTCGTCGAGGCCCTCGTACGAGCAGCCGTTCTCCGTGATGACCACCGGCGGGAGCCGGTCGCCGTAGCGGTCCCTGAAGGTGGTCAGCAGCTCGGTCAGGCCCTCGGGGACCACCGGCCAGCCGAAGTCGGTCACCGGGACGCCCTCGATCTCCCGGACGGAGAAGGGCAGTTCGGCCGGCATACGGATCCCGCCGAACTCGATCTCCGTGCCCTGCGGGGCGCCCACCCGGGTCGGGGCGTAGTAGTTGACGCCGTACCAGTCGAGCGGCTCACCGATGACCTTGAGGTCGGCCGCTACGTCCCCGGGCATCAACTCGCCGAGCCCCTCCGGGTATTCGCCCAGCAGGAGCGGCTCCGCGAACAGGCGGTTCAGCAGGACGTCGTAGAAGGCCGCCGCCTCCAGGTCGGCCGGCTCCTGGGAGGCGGGCCAGGTCGGGCCGTGGGAGTTGGCGACGCCGATGTCCGTGGCACCGGCCGCGCGCAGGGCCCGTACGGCGAGACCGTGGGCCAGCAACTGGTGGTGGGCCACCGGCAGCGCGTCGAACAGCAGCTGCTTCCCGGGGGCGTGGGTGCCGAGCGCATGGCCGAGCAGGGTGTGTTCGGCGGGCTCGTTGAGGGTGATCCACTTCTTCACCCGGTCGCCCAGCCGGTCCACGACCACCGACACGTACTCCGCGAACCGGGACGCCGTGTCGCGCTCCAGCCAGTCCAGATCCGCCGGCAGGTCCCAGTGGAAGAGGGTCGGGACCGGACGTACGCCCGCCGTCAGCAGTTCGTCGACGAGACGGTCGTAGAAGTCGAGGCCGTTCGCCGCGTTCACCCTCGGCCAGGAGACCGAGAAGCGGTACGCGTCCACGCCGAGCCCCGACAGCAGGGCCACGTCCTCGGCGTACCGGTGGTAGTGGTCGCAGGCCACCGCCGCCGTGGAGCCGTCCTTCACCCGCCCCGGCTCGGCCGTGAAGGTGTCCCACACGGACGGCTCTCGCTCGTCCACCGCGCCCTCGATCTGATGGGCGGAGGTGGACACACCCCACAGGAAGCCGGCCGGGAACTGGGGTATCGGGTGGGCCGCGGCACGCGGATCGTTCGCCATGGGCGGGATCATCCTTACCGATCGGTAAGGAAGTCAACGTCCCGGCGTGAACTACCAGTTACGCCCCTTCCTTAAGGACCTTCGAGATCAGCTCCCGCTGCTCCGGGGTGAGCCGGGGGTCGGCCGCGTACACCGTCTTCCCGTCCACCGTGATCTCGTAAGCGAATCCGTCGGGCACGCCCATGGGCGGCACCCCCTGCCCGGCGGCGACCGCCTGCTCGGCCAGGGTGTGCCACCCCTGGGCGTCGGGCCGCCCCGAGGTGTTCACCTCGGCCTGCCGATCGATGCCCGCGAACCCGCCCGTGCGCCTCACCTGAATACGCATGGGTCCTGTCTAGCCCTCGGTCAGAGAATCCGCACCCCCACCTGTTCCCACGCCTTCTCCACGGCCTGGAACTCGTCGCCGCCGTCGCCGAAGCGCTCGCGCGCCGCCTGGACGGTCAGCTTGGCGAAGTCGGTGAAGAGCGCCTTCGACGACAGCTCGCCGCCGGTCAGCACGTCGTACCAGATCTGGCCCGCCTTCTCCCAGGCGTGGCCGCCGATGGCGGTGGCGACCAGGTAGAACGCGTGGTTGGGGATGCCGGAGTTGATGTGCACGCCGCCGTTGTCACGGCCGGTGCGGACGTAGTCGTCCATGGTCGCGGGCTGCGGGTCCTTGCCGAGGACGTCGTCGTCGTACGCCGTGCCCGGGGCCTTCATCGAGCGCAGGGCCGATCCGGTGACACCCGGGGCGAGGATGCCCGCGCCGATCAGCCAGTCGGCCTCGGCGGCGGTCTGGCCGAGCGAGTACTGCTTGATGAGCGAGCCGAAGACGTCGGACATCGACTCGTTGAGGGCGCCCGGCTGGCCGTAGTAGGTCAGGTTCGCCGTGTACTGGGTGACGCCGTGGGTGAGCTCGTGGCCGATGACGTCGATGGAGTTGGTGAAGTCGACGAAGATCTCGCCGTCTCCGTCGCCGAACACCATCTGCTCGCCGTTCCAGAAGGCGTTGTTGTAGCCCTCGTCGTAGTGGACGCTGGCGTCCAGGGGCAGGCCGTCGTCGTCGATCGAGTGACGCCGGTAGGCCTTGAGGTAGAGGTCGAAGGTGGCGCCGAGCCCGGCGTAGGCGCGGTTCACGGTGGCGTCCCGGCCGGGGTCCTGCCCCTCGGAGCGGACCTTGGTGCCGGGCAGGTCGGTGCCGTGCCCGGCGTCGTAGATGGTGCGCAGCGGCTGGTCGGACGGTGCCTTCACCGTCGGACCCGCCCACAGGCGGAACTCGGTGGTCACCCGGCGCCTGGCGCGCAGCTCGCTGTCGCGCACCAGGGTGCGCTGGGCGGGCCCGGAGAGGGCGGGGTCGTCGTGCCGGGCCAGCTTGTCGAGGACATGCGGCGGTACGACGGTGCAGAAGACGGGCTCGAAGCCCCCGTTCGTCGTCATGAGCGGCACCCTTGCACTGTGTTATGCCGCTGTCACCACAGGCAACCATGATCGGTGAAAAACGGTGACAAACACGGCCGATCCCCAGCGGGGAGTGGTATAGCGCACGTTTCGCCCCTTTGGTCCCCGCGGTCCCGCATACTGATACGGACCCCCGCGACAGAAGCGGCTCGGCTAGGCTGCGGAGCACTATGCGTTTCGGGCTGCTTCTCCTTAGCTGCCGCGGCGAGGGCCTGTAGTCGAGGCCGACCCCCTCCCCGCGGAGCTTGGTGTTGCGTGTCGGCCGTCCTTCCGTCCGGACGTTCTCCGGTCACCCTGAGGAGCCAACGCACCATGGCGAACCGCCAGCAGCCCAGTCAGATGCCGATCCACAAGTACGGTCAGTACGACCAGGTCGACATCCCCGACCGCACCTGGCCGAACAACCGGATCACCGTAGCCCCCCGCTGGCTCTCCACCGACCTGCGCGACGGCAACCAGGCCCTGATCGACCCCATGTCGCCCGAGCGCAAGCGCCGGATGTTCGACCAGCTGGTCAAGATGGGCTACAAGGAGATCGAGGTCGGCTTCCCGGCCTCCGGCCAGACCGACTTCGACTTCGTGCGCTCCATCATCGAGGAAGAGGGCGCGATCCCGGACGACGTCACGATCTCCGTCCTGACCCAGGCCCGCGAGGACCTGATCGAGCGGACCGTGGAGTCCCTGAAGGGCGCCAGGCGGGCCACCGTCCACCTGTACAACGCCACCGCGCCGGTCTTCCGCCGGGTGGTCTTCCGCGGCTCCAAGGACGACATCAAGCAGATCGCCGTCGACGGCACCCGCCTGGTCATGGAGTACGCGGAGAAGCTGCTGGGCCCGGAGACCGAGTTCGGCTACCAGTACAGCCCCGAGATCTTCACCGACACCGAGCTGGACTTCGCCCTGGAGGTCTGCGAGGCGGTGATGGACGTCTACCAGCCCGGCCCGGGCCGCGAGATCATCCTGAACCTGCCGGCCACGGTCGAGCGCTCCACCCCCTCCACCCACGCGGACCGCTTCGAGTGGATGAGCCGCAACCTCTCCCGCCGTGAGTACGTCTGCGTCTCCGTCCACCCGCACAACGACCGCGGCACCGCCGTCGCCGCCGCCGAGCTGGCGCTGATGGCCGGCGCCGACCGCGTCGAGGGCTGTCTGTTCGGCCAGGGCGAGCGCACCGGCAACGTCGACCTGGTGACCCTGGGCATGAACCTCTTCTCCCAGGGCGTCGACCCGCAGATCGACTTCTCCGACATCGACGAGATCCGTCGCGTGTGGGAGTACTGCAACCAGATGGAGGTCCACCCGCGCCACCCGTACGTGGGCGACCTGGTCTACACGTCCTTCTCCGGCTCCCACCAGGACGCCATCAAGAAGGGCTTCGACGCCATGGAGGCCGACGCGGCCGCGAAGGGCGTCACCGTCGACGACATCGAATGGGCCGTCCCCTACCTGCCGATCGACCCCAAGGACGTCGGCCGCTCCTACGAGGCCGTCATCCGCGTCAACTCGCAGTCCGGCAAGGGCGGTATCGCGTACGTCCTGAAGAACGACCACAAGCTGGACCTGCCCCGCCGGATGCAGATCGAGTTCTCGAAGATCATCCAGGCGAAGACGGACGCCGAGGGCGGCGAGGTCACGGGCGGCGACATCTGGGCGGTGTTCCAGGACGAGTACCTGCCGAACCCGGAGAACCCGTGGGGCCGCATCCAGGTCCGCACCGGCCAGTCGACGACCGACACGGACGGCGTGGACACCCTCACGGTCGAGGCGACGGTCGACGGCGAGGACACCGTCCTGACCGGTACCGGCAACGGTCCGATCTCGGCCTTCTTCGACGCCCTGCAGTCCATCGGCATCGACGTACGTCTGCTGGACTACCAGGAGCACACGATGAGCGAGGGCGCCTCCGCGCAGGCCGCCTCCTACATCGAATGCGCGATCGACGACAAGGTCCTGTGGGGCATCGGCATCGACGCGAACACGACACGTGCGTCCCTGAAGGCGGTCGTCTCCGCCGTCAACCGCGCGACGCGCCGCCCCTTCTGACCGGTGGTTCGGGGCCTTGATCGTCGTATACGGCGGTCGAGGCCCCGTCGCTTATCGGCCACCGCCGCGTGGAGGTCACGGAAAGGTCTCGTCCTGGGTACTGACTACTCCTCCCCGATGTGGCTAACATCACGCAGACGTGGCGATGTTGCCGCGGGGTTACGGAGGTGCGACGTGCTGCCAGGACGGGGACGAGACGGCCAGGTCACCAGGCATGCGCGCATCCTGGGCACCCGCACCGCGTGGACGCCCGTCGGGGACGGCGAGTTCTTCTGCCCCGGCTGCGGCGGCGACCGCAACTACCAGCGGCTGACCGGCCGGCGCCGCTTCACCCTGCTGGGCGTGCCCGTGCTCTCGCGCGGCGACACCGGCCCGGTCGTCGAATGCGCGGCCTGCCGGGACCAGTACGGCACCGACGTCCTCGACCACCCCACCACCACCCGCTTCTCCGCGATGCTCCGCGACGCGGTCCACACCGTAGCCCTCGCCGTCCTCTCCGCGGGCGGCACCTGCGCGCGTACGTCCCTGGAGACGGCGGCGGACGCGGTGCGCGCGGCCGGCTTCACCGACTGCACCCAGGAACAGCTCGCCGCCCTCGTCGACGCCCTCGCCTCCGACACCGGCCGCAGCTACGGCGAACCCTGCGGCGCCGGGCTCGCCATAGAGCTCCACGAGGCCCTCGACCCGCTCGCCCCGCACCTCGCCCCGCCCGGCCGCGAGTCGATCCTGCTGCAGGGTGCCCGCATCGCCCTCGCGGACGGGCCGTACACCCCGGCCGAGCGGGAGGTGCTGGCGACGGTGGGGGCGGCGCTGACGCTCCCCGCGGACGACGTGACACGGCTGCTGGTGGCGGCCGGCACGCCCTCCTGACACCCGCCCGGGAGCAATCCCCGGGGGAGCGACCCCTCATGGGGGCAGGGAAGAGGAAGAGCAGCCCGTTGGTGTGCTCGCCGGCCCCGAACCCGTGGGAGTTCCTCGATGACCCTCCTGAGCCGTACCCTCCTCGCCACCGCCGTCTTCCTGACGCCCTTCACCGCCGCCCCGGCCGCCGCCACGACCCGCTGCGCCTCCTCGGTGCCGTACGTCTCCGGGCAGGGCGGCTACGCCTCCTACCGCATCCCGGCCGCCGTCACCACGCTCCGGGGGACCGTCCTGGCCTTCGCCGAGGGCCGCCGGAACGGGCCCGGGGACACCGGGGACATCGACATCGTGCTGCGCCGCTCCACCGACGGCGGCTGCACCTGGGGCCCGCTGACGGTGGTCGCCGCCGGCGCGGGGGACACCCGGGGCAATCCGGCGCCGGTGGTCGACCCGCGCACCGGCGCCGTGGTCCTCGTGAGCTGCGCCAACCCCGGGACGGCGACCGAGGCGCAGATCATGCGCGGGGAGGCGCCCGCCCGCCGGGTGTACGTGCAGCACAGCCGGGACGACGGGATCGGCTTCACTCCGCCCCGGGACATCACGGCCGAGACCGGCCTGCCCGGCTGGCGCTGGTACGCCACCGGCCCCGGCCACGCCCTCGCCCTCACCCGGGGCCCGTACGCGGGCCGCCTCGTCGTCCCCGCCAACCACTCCGCCACCCCGCCCGCCGGCTCCCCGGACACCGGCCGGGAGCCCCGCTACTACGGCGGCCACGCCCTGCTCAGCGACGACGGCGGGCGCACCTGGCGGCTGGGGTTCGTCGACGCCGACCACGACGGCACGGTGAACGTCAACGAGTCCTCGGCCGCCGAACTCCCCGACGGCCGCGTGTACTTCACGGCCCGTGACCAGGGCGGCAGGGCCCCCGGCAACCGGGTGGACGCGGTCTCGCGGGACGGCGGCGAAACCCTGACCCGCCCCTACGCCCCGCAGCCCGCTCTCTCCGGTGTCCCCGTCGTCCAGGGCAGCGCCCTCCACCTCCCGGAGCCCGGTGCCCCCTTGCTCTTCTCCGCCCCCTCCGACCCCACCGCCCGCCGGGCGGCGGCGGTGTGGCGCGCCACGGACCCGGCCGCGGGCTTCACCCCGGCGGTGACCCTGTCGGCGCTCCCGGCCGCGTACTCCGACCTGGTACGGGTGGACGCGGAGACGGTGGGGGTGCTGTACGAGACGGGGACCGCGGGGCCGTACGAGACGATCCAGTTCCGGCGGCTGGACGTCGACGACCTCTACGGCAGGGTGCGGTCGTAGGTCTTGTCGTCGTCGGAGTCGTAGACCAGCTTGCCGGCGGCGTCGTAGCCCTTGACGTGCGGGGCGAGAACGACCTGCTGGTTGAGGACACCGGCGGCGACGAACCAGCCGTGGTCGAGGACCGCCGGGTCGGCGCTGCTGTCGCCGTAGGAGACGGTGACCTTGGCCACGGACGGGTCGACCGTGCCGATCATCCCCCATCGGAACGGAAGCTTCCACTTCCCCTTGTCGATGATCGACTGCTGGTACAGATCGCCGCCGTTGGCGTCGGGCACGACCGGGCCCGCGTCCGGCCCTTCGGCCCCGCTCGCGCTGGTGCTGATGCCGGCGGACACACCGTCCTTGACGTTGCAGATCACCCGGAAGCCGGCCGGCCGGTCGCTCACGCCGACGACGTGGATCCCGTCGCCGGGGGTGTTGGAGTCGCCGGTGCTCTTCGCCGCCAGGATGATCCGGTAGTTGTCCACGTTCCCCTGGTCCCCGCCCATCAGGGACGACACGTGCTCGGTGGCGAGACACTGCTTCAGCGCCTTCGCCGCCTCGGTGAAGGTGATGCCGTCGAGCAGTTGCCCGTCCGTCGCGGGCCGGCCCGGCCCGGACGCAGCGGCGGACGCCGCCGGGGTGCGCGGGGCGCTGACCGACGGCTTGGGCTCCGCCGCCGTCACCGAGCCCTCGGTGCCGCTCCCCCCGGCCCAGGCGTAAGCCCCTACGGGCACCGCGGTCAGCGCCAGCAGTGTCGCCCCGGCCACGGCCGTCCGCCGCCGCCGCTCGGCCACCCCACGCCGCCGGATCGCCGGATACGGCGCCGGAACGGGCCGTACGGCGTCCGCGTCCCGCGCCAGCAGCTCGCGCACCTGCTCCTCGAACTCGTCGTCGACGTAGACGTGCTGTTCCCCGCTCACCTGCTGCCTCCCTGGGCCTGACCGGAAACCGTGCGGCTGGGGGCCAGTCCCGGATACGTACGCAACTTCGCCAGCCCCTTGGACGCCTGGCTCTTGACCGTGCCGGGCGAACAGCCGAGCACCTGGGCGACCTCTGCCTCCGAGAGGTCCTCCCAGTACCGCAGCACGACCACCGCCCTCTGCTTCTTCGGGAGCCGGGCCAGCCCGGCCATCAGCGAGCCCCGCTCATCCACCCGCCCCGTGGCCTCGTCCCGCCCCGCCCGCTCCGGCGGCGCCGCGGTCAACGCCTCGGTGACCCGCCGCTTGCGGAACCGGTCGCTGTTGCAGCTGACCAGCATCCGCCGGACGTACGCCTCCGGGTTGTCGCTCCGAGAGATCCGCCGCCACGAGCGGTACGCCTTCGCCAGCGCGGTCTGCGTCAGATCCTCCGCGTGGTGGACGTCGCCCGTGAGCAGATACGCGGTCCGCACCAGCCGAGACCACCGCGCTCTGACGAACTCCTGAAACCGATCCTCAAGTTCGGCTTGCATCAAGCACCCTCCTCGCCCTCCAGACCACCGGTCGGGGGGAATCGGTTGCCCGCAAGCCACGACCACGTTCCAATGAGGGGATGGACGGTGACGCGTGGGCCTGGCGGACGGGACAGCCCGGGGTGCTCGTACTGCCTTCGGGGCGGAGAGTGCGAGGACGGGGCCTGCGCATACCACTCGACCCGACGGCACCCACCCCCTCGTACGGTCTCTACCTCCTCGCCCGAAGGCCCCCCGAGGTGGCCTGGGAGGCGCGCTGGGTCCGCTGGCCCGACTTCCGCCTCCCCACGGACCGCACCGACGCCCCCGCGGCCCTCACCGAGGCATGGCGGCGGGCGGCGGACGAACGCGTCGAGATCGCCTGCGGGGGTGGCCGGGGCCGCACGGGCACCGCACTGGCCTGCCTCGCGGTACTGGACGGCGTACCTCCCGCCGAGGCGGTGTCCTTCGTCCGCCGCCACTACGACCGACGGGCGGTGGAGACGCCTTGGCAGCGGGGGTATGTGCGGCGGTTCAGAGAACCAGCGTCATGAGGAGGCGGTCTTCGCCGGGGCCGAAATGGTTCTCGCGCGGGCCCTCGGGGTCGGGCGTGAACTTCAGGAACTCGTAGAGGGCGACGGCCGGGGCGTTGCCCGGTTCGACCCAGAGCTTGACGGTGTGCGCGCCCTCGTCCCGCAGCTTCTCCAGCACTTCGGTCATCAGCCGTCGGCCCAGTCCTTTCCGCCGCTTGCCGGGCGCGACGCCCAGGCTGAAGATCCAGCTCTGTCCCCCGCTCGGCGGCGTGGCCAGCACATATCCGCACAGGATGCCGTCCTCTTTCGCCACCAGCAGATGGTCTGCGAACGTGTCCATGAACTGGCGCAGGACGGACTCGGGATACGGATCTTTGGGAAAGGCCTCACGATCGACACGGGCGAGGTCGGGCAGATCCGTGTCGTCGACGTTGTCCACGGAAACGGACAGGGGGCGAAGTGCTGGCATCGCACCAGAATTGCCCGGTGAAACGGACCGTTCAAGTCCCTGGATCAGGTGTCCGGGGACGCGTGCTGCCGTGCGCCCCCCATGCCTCCTTCACCCGAAGGAGATCGCAACGAGGAGAAGCCCGGGTACGACCGTGTTGATACCGTGGGGCATGTCTTTGGGATCACCGGGAAACCCGGCGCAGTTGAACGCAGAGGCACGGTGGGACGCCTTCGACCCCGTGGCCTACGTCCGCAAGAACTACCGCACCGTGCTCCCCGTCGACGCGGAGATCATATCGATCGTCCGCGCCCACTTCAGCGATCATTTCCGTGGATTTCCCGGCCTGCGGGTTCGGGGTATCGACGTGGGCGCCGGAGCCAATCTGTATCCGACCTTCGCCATGCTGCCCTGGTGTGACGAGATCACCTTGCTGGACCGATCCACGCCGAACCTGCACTATCTGAAGCAGCAGTTCGACCGGCACGACCACGGCTGGGACGCCTTCTGGCGGGAGCTGTGCCTGGACGACGCCTATGCCACCATGCACGGCGGGCCCTGGCAGCGGTTCGGCGATGTCGCCCGGGTCGAGCAGGGCGACATCTTCGCGCTGGTCGACCGACCGGAACAGTGGCAGCTCGGGACCATGTTCTTCGTCGCCGAATCCCTTTCCACCTCCTACGAGAGGTTCCGCAAGGGAGTGGAGTGCTTCCTGCGATCCCTCACACCGGGTGCGCCTTTCGCGGCGGCTTTCATGGAACACTCCGAGGGCTACTGGGTGGGAGAAACCCCCTTTCCCGCATGCGACGTGAGCGAATCCGACATCCGTGACAGCATCAAGGGCTACGCCGAACGCCTGCGGATCTACCGGGTCGGCGAGCCGGGGGAGGTGCGCCCCGGCTATACGTCCATGATTCTTGCTTGCGGTTTCCGCCGGGCGGGTAACTCTCGAATGGCCCTTCCGGCGGGGCGAAGCGATCTGTGAGGGGGCCACAGAATGCAGATCAAGCCGCGTCAGAACCTGTTGGAGATCTGGCAGGCTCTGGCCCGTCACTCCTTCGATGCGGGGACCTGGTCCTGGGGTGAGCTGGGCGGGCTCAGCAGCGTGACCGACGCGGAGCGGCTGCTCTGTCTTCTCTACCCGGCCACCGAAATGGAGCCGTTCCGCCTGGACGATCCCGACACCACGCAGCTCGACGTGGAAAGGGCGCTGAGGAACGCGGGCGACTCCAGGGAGCTCCCCGCGAAGCTCGTGGAGATCCTCGCCGACTTCATGGAGAAGCACCGCGGGCAGGAGGGCCCCACCTTCGTCGGTGGCCACTCCTTCGCGCCGGAGGACCCCGAGCAGGAACTTACCCGGGAACAGCGGGACGTCGGCGTCGTCGACTCCTACTCCCTGTCGATCACCGTGTGCCTGGCCACCCTCGGCTTCCTCAAGGTGTACCGGGGCAAGACGAGGCGGGTCTCCACCCTCGCCCTCATCGACCGGCTCCGGGACGAGACCAGCGCCCGGCTCACCGCCGCCATGATCAGCATGCTGCGCTCCTTCACCGTCGACGTCGTCGACAACTCCTCCGACCAGGGACAGGCGCTCACCCGGCTCCTCGGCCGCGGCCGGCTCTCCGACCGGCAGGTCCTGCAGCGCTTCCAGGACCGCTTCAAGTCGCTGCGCGCCCTCATCGCCGAGAGCGTCACTCTCGGCCTCGACGTCGACGTCACCGACGAGCTCCGCAACGAGAACCGCCTCTTCGAGTGCGGCTGGGCCTGGAGCGTGGTGGAAGGCGCCCCCGAGATCGACCTGGAGCCCAGTACGGCCCACGATGTCGGCAAGCAGCCCCAGGGCGTCGCCCGCCCGGTGCCCTATCTCTACTTCACCGTCGTCGCCCTCGACGGCATCGTCGACCTCTTCTCCGAGCGCACCCTCGTTCTCGGCCTGCTCACCGCCGAACAACAGAGGCTGGCCGAGGCGCTGCGGCTGCGCTGGGAGATCACCCAGCAGTACTGGTCCGCCATCGCCCGCTTCGACGACGCGGCCTGGCCGCTGGAGGACATCCCCTGGCGCACCACGCTCCAGCAGTTGGAGTCGGAGTACTTCTCCCTTTCCGTCGCCTCGATCCTCGTCTACGACCTGGTGCGCCGCCGCGCCACCGACGACGACCTCACCCGCACCGTCGCCGTCATGGAACGCCTTGCGGAACGCGGCCGGATCACCAGCGGCACCACTCGTGACGACCCGGCGATCGGCCTGCACAATCCCGGCGTCAGCCTGCCGCTGCTGGGCAGCGAGAAGCTCGGCCCGGCCATGAAGTGGACGATGACGGATTTCTCCGCGCACCTGCTCAAGCGGACGATCCAACTGTGCGCGCTGTCCCGGAACATCGCCTCGCAGGACCGGCTGCTGCGGCTCGCAGAGGGCATCCTCGACCACCTCTGGGCCCGCCGGATCACAGAGGGCGAGGGCGTCGGCCTGTGGGACAACGTGCACGCCGTCTACCCGGAGTGCCCCGCCCGCGAGAGCCCGTTGTCCTGGAGCATCACCGAGCGCGTCACCGAGTGCATGGTCGCCGCACACGGCCTCTACTCGCAGAACCCGATCCGCAGCCAGGAGATGTCCACGCTGGCCCAGGCGGCGCTCAGCGAGGCCGCCCACCTCTTCGGCAAGGAGCAGATGAACCAGCCGGCCCCTGCCCCGAGGAGTCCCCAGGGCGAACAGGTCAGGGCCATCGAGGCCGACCTGCGCCGCGCCCGCCAACTGCTCGACCGGCAGCCCGGCACCGCTCACTCGCTGGCCCTCGGCGTCCTCGCCCGGCTCTACGAACTCGACCGTGCACGGGGCGACTCCGGATCCCGGGGGGTATGAGCCGTGCTGGTCTTCGCCGCCTCCGACAAGGGAGGCACCGGCCGCTCCGTGACCAGTGCCAACCTCGCCTATCACCGCGCCCTCGACGGGGACGATGTCTGCTACCTGGACTTCGACTTCGGGTCACCCACCGCGGCCGCCGTCTTCGACCTGCCCGATGTCGTCTCCGAATCCGAGAGCTGCGGCCTGCACTCGTATCTGCGGGGCAGGATCGGCAAACCGCTTCGGGTCGACGTCTGGGCCCGCACCGAACACCCCGACCTGCGCAATCGGCCCGGCGGATCAGGCCGGCTGGTCCTGCTGCCCGGCGACCGCGCCGGCGGTGAGTTCGTCACCGACGAGGAGAACCTCCACCGCTGTGTCGATCTCGTCCTGAGTCTGCAACGCGAATTCGACGTCATCGTCGTCGACCTGAGCGCCGGACGCAGTTATGCGATGGACCTCGCACTCGTCGCCACCTCACCCCGCGGTGGGCTCGGTCGGCTGAAAACACGTTGGCTCGTCTATCACCGTTGGACCCGCCAGCACGTCATGGCCGCCGCCGAACTGGTGTACGGAAAGCAGGGCATTGTCCAGGCCGGTATCGCCATGGGGCACCGGCCCGACACGCTCGACGGTTCGATCCGTTTCGTCCGGGCGGCCGTACCGGATCTGGAGTCGCTCCTGTGGTCGCGGGTGTCGCCCGCGCAGTTCGCATGGATGCGGAAGTGCGACAAGGAACTCGAGGAACTCGCCGCCGGCCGTGGCATCGGCAGGACCCGCGTGCTGACCTCCATTCCGCTGGAACCCGTCCTGCAATGGCAGGAACGCCTCATCACCGACGAGGACGTGTACGACCGCGGGATCGCCGGCAACGAGACCTGGCAGGCCATGGGGGACCTGGCCCAGCGGGTCACCGACGACAAGTTCTGGGGAGAGTTGTGAACCGGCCCGCGGCCGCCTTCCGGGAGACCAGCGCCGAGCCGCGCACGGAATCCCTCCCGTTCGCCCACCTCTCCCTGGAGTTGGGCCACTTGTACATGGAGGACTTTCTCGAGGGGCCGTCCCGGCTGCGCCGCCACTTCGCCGCCGTACGGCCCTGGGCGGACGCCGCCCGGGCCGGCCTCGGCCCGCTGCACTCCGGCAAACGCCCCCGAATCAGTACCTGCTTCCTGATCGACGACTACTTCTCCCGGCTCTCCACCCCCGCCGAGTTGATACCGCCGCTCCTGGAAGCCGCCGCCGAGGCCGGACTGACCATCGACTACCTGGCCCGCGAGTCGGGATGTGCCGTGGCCGACCCCGCGTACCGGGACCAGGCCGAACCCGCGGAGTCCGTGTTGCACCGGCTGGTGGAGTCCCCGCCGCCCGGCAGCAGCGGCTTCCGCCCGCCTGTCAGCCGCACCGGCTGGCTCACCAACGGCCGGCGCGCCCCCGGTGGGCGCACCTCCGCCGCCCTGGACTCCACGGGCACGGTCTGGCAACCGCCCAGCGAGACCGGCGCCCGCGGCCACTCCGTCTTCATGGACGTCGAGCTGTGGAACGGCCCCGAGGACGACCGCACCTGGTCCTGCGCCTTCCTCGCCTCCGTATGGCAGCTGGTCCGCCTCGGACTGCTGCGCGACAACGGCCGCGCGGTGCTCACCCCCATTCCCTGGGACGACAAGGAGTTCCCGCCCGACTGGGACGCGCTGCCGCCGGTCCTGAGGCTGAACGGGACCGCGCCCCCCTTCACCGCGTACGTCACCTGCAGCGTGCTCCCCGCCCGCTTCCTGCCCGTCGAACACGCCGTACGCGTCATCCTCGACCAGGTCCATGTCGAGGCCGAGGCGCTCGCGCAGGCCGCCGAGCGGTCCGCGGGGGAGGGCTTCGCCGTGCCCACGGCGGTGGTGGACCGCACCTCGTACGTGTTCCCTCCGGGGTTGTGACATGAGCGGCCTGGGCACCACCTCGGGTCCTGTGCTCGTCTGCGGTGAGGTGCGCACCAGCCTGCTGCTCACCCGCGACGCGGTGGACGAGCGGACGGCCGTACAACTGCTGCGGCTGCGCGCCGACGAACGCGTACGGGTTTCCCGGCACCCCAACCGGTACGCCGTCTCCCCGGACGTCCTCACCGGCGTCGACTGCCGGCTGCCCACCGCCACGGGCGCCCGGAGCCGAGCGGTGGGCACGGTGACGGCCCGCGCGGTACTCACCGAGGGCCGGGTCCTGCAGTCCACCGCGTACTTCTCCGCACCCGCATCCGGCCCCGACCGGCGCCAGCCCTGGGGCTACTACCTGGTCCGGCCCGGTCGCCTGATCCCGGTCGGCCGGCTGCCCGAGAAGTCCGTCGCCGAAGGATTCCTGACTGGGCGGCAACCGGGCGTGCTGGACGTCGGATCCATCGCCGAGAGCCTGCTGGCGAGGATCTCCCGGCAGCACTGGATCCTGGACTACGACACCCCGCTCTCCACTGCCGACACCAGCCTGCGCTGGACGGCGGCAGCGGCCGCCGAAGGCGAGGAGGCGTCCCTGCTGTTCACCAAGGCGGAGGACGCTCTGCGGATCGTCGACCTGCGACTGCCGCGCGGCACCGCGCCCGCCGCGGCGGCCGGGCTCTGCGAGGACCTGGCCCTGCACGACTGGCTGCTGACGACGGTGGCGTACAAACTCGACGGACTGCGGCTCGGCTCCGAGGACGGCCGGGCCGTCCTGAAGGTACTGCGCCCGCTCGTCGACCATCTGCTGCACCTGTGGATGCCGCAGGCCCGCGCCGACCGTGCCCTGCACAGCGTCTGGGAGCAACTGGACAAGAACTCCGGCTTCAGCAGGCAGTGGAACACCCTGGCCCAGCGCATCCGCGACCAACTGGCGTTGCAAACGATTCGGTTCAGGAACGAGGTGCCGACCTCGCCCTGACCGGGCACCATCCTACGGATACCTGGCGGGGGGAGAGGCGGGCATGGACGGAGCATCGGGCACACCGGGGTCGGCCGGGACGGGAGGGGTGCGGATAGCGCCCGTCGTGCTCAAGACATTGATCACCGTCGTCGTGAGCACGGTCGCGTACGTGATCACCAACCTGGTCAACCAGTCCGGGGACGACCTGTGGAAGCTCGCGGTGTCCATCGTCATCGGCGGTTCGGCACTCATCGTGCAGTACATGGTCGACTTCGAGCAGCGGCTGACCGCGATGGAGACCGGCCAGCGCGACCGAACCCGAGAACTCCACGACCACTTCGTCCAGCTCAGTGAGGCCGCCGGGCTGCTGAGCGAGCTCGACCAGGCGGGCATGAGCACCAGTGACGCAAGGCGGCTCATCAAGAGCGCGAACCAGGTGGGGCTACAGGGCCCGGAGATCGTGAAGGCCTTCACCCGTGCTGAGATAGAGAGCCTTGCATCGGTCGTCACGGCCCTGACCGGCATGACCGCCCACTGGCAGCGGGACAACAACGAATGGCTCATCAGACTCACCGAGTGCGCCCAACGCACCATCGACGCCACGAGCAGCTCCGTGGACCGGCGCTTCTGGGACACCGACCCGGCGGGACCCTATCTGGACGCGCAGATCGAGGCGATGCGGGATCCCGGGGTGAACATCCGGCGACTCTTCATGATCAACGCCGGTGAGGAGAGCGACCCCGGCTTCTTGGCGCTCTGCCAGGGACAGCGTGATCTCGGGATCAAGGTGCGCTACATGGTCCTCTCCCCGCAGCGGCACACCCGGGCTGCGGCGCGGGACGTCGTGATCTTCGACAGCGCGGTGTACCTGGAGTTCGAGCCGGACCGGCAGCAGAGCAACCTCCAGACCAGGCTGGACGCGGATGCCCGTCGTGTCGACGGCCAGGTCAGGCGCTTCAACGACTTGTGGGAGGCCGCCATCGAGCCGAGCCCGGACCCCGCACCCCAGCCGCAGGCGCAATGAAGCCCCTGGTCGCCGTCGTGGTGGGCGGCGTCGTGTATCTGTTGGCCATTGCCCTTGGACCGTCCGGCGAGGACGGCAGCCCGCAACTCGTGCTGGCCGTACTGTGCGGCGGCATCGTGCTGATCGTGCAGTTCCTGGTCTCCTTCGTGAACCAGCTGCACGCTCTGCAGGACTCCGTGGACAAGCGGCTCGCCGACATCGGGCGGGCGACGAAGCTCTTCATCGCGGTGGAGAAGCTGCGCGGTGACGGGGTGCCCCGGCTCGCTGAGCATGCCACCCAGGTCGTCTCCATGGGACCCGAGATCCTGCGGGCGTTCGCGTACGCCGAGATCGACCGCCTGGCCGCGCAGATGAACGACTTCACCAGCCTCAGCGCGGAGTGCCCCGGCGTGAACGACGACTGGCTGATTACTCTCACACGGTGCACGAGAACGAGCATCGACGCCGTCAGCACCGCGGTCGTCGACGACGGCTTCTGGAGCACCGAACCGGCCGGCCGCTATCTGACGGCCCAGCGCCAGGCGATCACCGAACGCGGGATCACGGTCAGGCGGCTGTTCATCGTCAAGCGCCCCGAGGAGTCCGCCGCCCTCGCCCCGGTCTGCGCCGAGCAGCGGGACCTGGGCATCGACGTCCGGGTGGTCGCCCTGGAGGAACTCCTGCCCCACTCACGCCGCGGCGGGATGATCGACTTCGTTGTCTTCGACGAAGCGCTGTCCTACGAGATCCGCGCCGACCAGCTCAGCGTGAACTCCTTGACCACGATCAACGCCCGCGCGGCCGAGGTCGAACCCCTGGTCCGCCGGTTCAACCTGCTGTGGAACGAGGCCGACCCGGGGGCAGTCTGAGCGCCCAGGTCAAGAAGCTTCGGCTGCCTCAGCGGTCTCCTTGGCCGTCACCGGAGTCTCCCCCCTCCCCCCAACCCCCACCAACAGCAAAGGCGTAACCAACAGCGCCACCCCCGCCGCCGCGAGGGCGGTGCGGGGGTCGGTGAGGGTTGCCAGGGTGCCCCAGAGGGCTGTGATCGTGGCGGTGGTCGCCCGGCCGGCGACCGTCCAGGCCGAGAGGGTACGGGCCACCCGGTCCGTCGGGGTCAGCTCCAGGCGGGTCGTGGCGAGGACGGGGTTGTAGATGCCCACGCAGGTGATCAGGCCGAACTCCACGGCCATCACCAGCGCCAGTCCGCCCGCGCCGGGTCCTACGAACGCCAGCCCGAGCGGCCAGCAGACGCGCAGGATTCCCGTCGTCAGCAGGACGCGGCGGCGGCCGTGGCGGGCGACCAGCCGGGGGGCGAGCCGGGAGCCGAGCAGGCCGCCCAGGCAGGGCATCGCGAAGACGGTCGTGTACTGCCAGGGCTCGAAGTGCAGCGGGCCCAGCATCAGCACGGTCAGCGGCGGCGAGCCGGCCATGATCAGGGCGTTGACCAGGACCGTGTTGAGGAACAGGGGACGCAGACCGCGGTGGGTGAGCAGATGGCGCCAGCCCGCGAGCAGGGCTCCGGCGGTCAGTCGGCCCGTGGAGTCCTTCCGAGCCGGATCCGGCTCCGGGCCGGCGATCGCACGCAATCCCAGTGCCGACAGCAGATAGCTGATCCCGTCCGCCGCGACCGTCACGACCGGGCCGAACAGTCCCATCAACGCCGCGCCGAGCGGCGGCCCGAGCATCGTGGACGTCCACGTCGTCGACTCGAACCGGCCGTTCGCCGCAAGCAGGTTCTCCGGCGGCACCAGCGCCTTCAGGAAGGCCCCGCTCGCCGACGTGAAGGAGATGTCCGCCACCGCGACGACCACCGACACCAGCAGCAGCTGTGCCAGGGAGAGGACGCCGAGCACGTAGGCCGCGGGGACGCTCAGCATGGCCCCGCACCGGATCAGGTCCGCGGCGATCATCACCGGCCGCTTCCGGCGGAACTCCACCCACGGCCCGAGCGGCACCGCGAGCACGGCCCCCACCGCGGGCCCCACGGCCGCCAGCGCCGCCACCTCCGACGGCCCCGCGTGCAGTTCCAGTACGGCGATCAGGGGAAACGCGCTGAAGGCCACCCAGGTTCCGACGCTGCTGACGGTGTACGCCGACCACAACCACCCGAAATCGCGCCCCAGCGCCTGCCGCACCACCCGGCGGATCCTAACGGCCCGGGCACAGCACCCCCGCCGCGTAGGCGAGAATGGGCCGCATGAGCCTGTTCCGCGACGACGGCATCGTGCCGCGCACCCAGAACCCGGGTGAACGGTTCCGGGGCGGTGTGCGATGAGTCTCTTCAGGGATGACGGAGTCGTCCTGCGGACCCAGAAGCTCGGTGAGGCCGACCGGATCATCACCCTCCTCACCCGCGGGCACGGGCGGGTGCGGGCCGTGGCACGCGGGGTGCGGCGGACGAAGTCGAAGTTCGGGGCGCGGCTCGAGCCCTTCTCCCATGTCGACGTGCAGTTCTTCGCCCGGGGGAGCGAGCTGGTCGGACGCGGTCTGCCGCTGTGTACGCAGAGCGAGACCATCGCGCCCTACGGCGGCGGCATCGTGACCGACTACGCGCGCTACACCGCCGGGACGGCCATGCTGGAGACCGCCGAGCGGTTCACCGACCACGAGGGCGAGCCGGCCGTGCAGCAGTACCTGCTGCTCGTCGGGGCGCTCAGGACCCTGGCCCGGGGCGAGCACGCGCCCCACCTGGTCCTCGACGCCTTCCTGCTGCGATCCCTCGCCGTCAACGGCTACGCCCCCAGCTTCGAGGCCTGCGCGAAGTGCGGCATGCCCGGGCCGAACCGGTTCTTCTCGGTCGCCTCCGGCGGCAGCGTCTGCGCCGACTGCCGGGTGCCCGGCAGCGTCGTACCCTCGCCCCAGACCCTGGTGCTGCTGGGCGCGCTGCTCACGGGAGACTGGGAGACCGCGGACGCGTGCGAGCCGCGGTACGTCCGGGAGGGGAGCGGGCTGGTCTCCGCCTACCTGCACTGGCATCTGGAGCGCGGCCTGCGCTCCCTTCGGTACGTAGAGAAATAAGCCGCGAGAAACAAGGGCAAGAGGAGAGACGAGACACATGGTCGTACGCGGGTTCCTGGGGCGGCAGCGTCGGGAGTACAAGGCACCTGAGCCGCATCCCTCCGGCGCCCGCGCGCCGAAGCTCCCCGGCGAACTGGTTCCCGAGCATGTGGCGATCGTCATGGACGGCAACGGGCGCTGGGCCAAGCGGCGCGGCCTGCCCCGGACCGAGGGGCACAAGGTCGGTGCCGAGCGGGTGCTGGACGTGCTGCAGGGCGGGATCGAGATCGGCGTGAAGAACATCTCGCTGTACGCCTTCTCCACCGAGAACTGGAAGCGCTCGCCCGACGAGGTCCGCTTCCTGATGAACTTCAACCGCGACTTCATCCGCAAGACCCGCGACACCCTCGACGAACTCGGCATCCGTGTGCGCTGGGTGGGCCGGATGCCCAAGCTGTGGAAGTCGGTCGCCAAGGAGCTCCAGGTCGCCCAGGAGCAGACCAAGGACAACGACCGCCTCACCCTGTACTTCTGCATGAACTACGGCGGACGTGCCGAGATCGCCGACGCCGCGCAGGCCCTCGCCGAGGACGTGAAGGCGGGCCGGCTCGACCCCGCCAAGATCACCGAGAAGACCCTCGCGAAGTACCTGTACTACCCGGACATGCCGGACGTGGACCTGTTCCTGCGCCCCAGCGGCGAGCAGCGCACCTCCAACTACCTGATCTGGCAGAGCGCGTACGCCGAGATGGTCTTCCAGGACGTGCTGTGGCCGGACTTCGACCGGCGTGACCTGTGGCGGGCGTGCGTCGAGTTCGCCTCGCGGGACCGCCGCTTCGGCGGGGCCATCCCGAACGAGGAACTGCTGGCGATGGAGGGCAGGCCGACCACCTGACCGGCCACCTCGCATCCGTCGGGGGTTCACGGAGGTCATCGACGATCCGGACATGAGACCGCGCGGGACCCCCGCCCTCACCCTGGCCGTGTGCGCCCTGCTGGGCCGGCCCCGCCCGCGCGGCCGCGGAACAACCGGGCGAGGGGCACGGCGGGCAGCGGCTCAGCCCGTGGCGCAGTCCGCGCAGGTGCCGAAGATCTCCACGGTGTGCGCCACATTGACGTACCCGTGCTCCGCCGCGATCGCCTCCGCCCACTTCTCCACGGCGGGCCCCTCCACCTCGACCGCCTTGCCGCAGGTGCGGCAGACCAGGTGATGGTGGTGGTCGCCGCTGGAGCAGCGGCGGTAGACGGACTCGCCGTCGGAGGTGCGCAGGACGTCGACCTCGCCGGCGTCGGCGAGGGACTGGAGGGTGCGGTACACCGTGGTCAGACCGACCGAGTCGCCCTTGTGCTTGAGCATGTCGTGCAGTTCCTGCGCGCTGCGGAACTCGTCGACCTCGTCCAGTGCCGCCGCCACGGCGGCGCGCTGCCGGGTGGCGCGGCCCTTCACGGGCGGTCCAGCGGTCGTCACCGTTGCCTCCTCACGTCTGCGGCTTGCCGGGCCATTGTGCCAGCCCGGGCTGTGCGCGGTCAGACGCCGATCCCATCCCCGGCCCCCCGGCCGGCCGGAATCGCGCACTCGGCCGGGTCCCCGGCGGGCCGGGCGGCGGCTGCCGCACGGGCGCGGCGCCGGGCCAGCGGGGCGGTCAGCGCGCTCAGCGTGAGGAACGCGGCGATGGTCAACAGCACGATCGTCGCGCCGGGCGGGACGTCCTGGTAGTACGAGGTCACCGTGCCGCTGATCGTCACCGTCACACCGATCGCCACCGCGATCGCGAAGGTGGCGGCGAAGCTCCGGCTCAGCTGCTGGGCGGCCGCCACCGGCACCACCATCAGCGCGCTCACCAGCAGCAGGCCCACCACGCGCATCGCGACGGTCACCGTCACCGCCGCCGTGACCGCGGTGAGGAGGTTCAGGGCGCGGACCGGCAGGCCCGTCACCCTCGCGAACTCCTCGTCCTGGCTGACCGCGAAGAGCTGGCGGCGCAGGCCGACGGTGACCAGCACCACGAGGGCCGCGAGGAGGCAGATCGCCGTCACGTCCGAGTCCGACACCGTCGACAGGGACCCGAAGAGGTACGACGTGAGGTTCGCGTTCGACCCGGTCGGCGCGAGGTTGATGAACATCACGCCGCCGGCCATACCGCCGTAGAAGAGCATGGCGAGGGCGATGTCGCCGCGGGTCCTGCCGTACCAGCGGATGAGTTCCATCAGCACCGCGCCGAGCACCGAGACCGCCGTCGCCATCCAGACCGGGGACGCGGAGAGCAGGAAGCCGAGGCCGACGCCGGTCATCGCGACGTGGCCGATGCCGTCGCCCATCAACGCCTGGCGGCGCTGGACCAGATAGATGCCCACGGCGGGGGCCGTGATGCCGACCAGGACGGCGGCGAGCAGCGCCCGCTGCATGAAGGCGTAGTCGAGGAAGTCCATTACCAGCCCATCAGTTCAGCAGGCCCGTGCGCATCGGCTCGTGCTCGTGCGGGTGTACGTGGTCGTGGCCGGGCAGGGCGTGCTGGCCGACCGCCCGCGGGGGCGGGCCGTCGTGGAGCACACAGCCGTCGCGCAGGACGACCGCCCGGTCGATCAGAGGCTCCAGCGGGCCCAGCTCGTGCAGGACGAGCAGGACGGTCGTACCTGCCGCGACCTGTTCCTTCAGCGTCTGCGCCAGGACCTCCTGGCTCGCCAGGTCCACCCCCGCCATCGGCTCGTCCATGATCAGCAGTTCCGGCTCGGAGGCGAGGGCGCGGGCGATCAGCACCCGCTGGTGCTGGCCGCCGGAGAGCGCGTCGACGTTGTCCTTCGCCCGGTCCGTCATGCCCACGAGGTCCAGGGCACGCCGTACGGCCTCCCGGTCGGCCTTGCGGAAGACGCCGAAGCGGGTGCGGGAGAGGCGGCCCGAGGAGACGACCTCCGTGACTGTGGCCGGGACGCCGCCGGCGGCTGTCGTGCGCTGGGGGACGTAGCCGATGCGGGCCCACTCGCGGAATCGGCGCTGCGGGGTGCCGAACAGCTCGATCTCACCCGAGCCGATCGCCACCTGGCCGATGATGCCGCGTACGGCCGTCGACTTGCCGGAGCCGTTGGCGCCGAGCAGGGCGACGACCTCTCCGCGGCGCACGGTGAGGTCGATGCCGCGCAGGACGGGGCGCGAGCCCAGGTCGGCGCGGACTCCGCGCAGGGATATGACGGGCTCGGTCATGCCGCTCTCCGATCGCAGGTCACTTGGCTCCCAGGGCCGTCTGCAGCGCCTTGAGGTTGGCCCTCTGGACCGAGAAGTAGTTGTTGCCCCGGGACTTGTCCGTGATGCCCTCGATCGGGTCGAGGACGTCCGTCTTCAGTCCGGCGTCCGAGGCGATGGTCTTCGCGGTCTTGTCGCTGACGAGCGTCTCGTAGAACACGGTGGTGACGCCGTCGGCCTTGGCCATCTTCTCAAGCTCCTTCACCCGGGCGGCGCTGGGCTCCGACTCGGGGTCGAGGCCGTTGATGGCCTCCTCGGTCAGGCCGTAGCGCTCGGCGAGGTAGCCGAAGGCGGCGTGGGTGGTGATGAAGACCTTGGTCCTGGTGTCGGCGAGCCCGGTCTTGAACTCGGTGTCGAGGCCGTCGAGCTTCTTCACCAGGGCCGCGGTGTTGGTCTTGTAGTCGGCCGCGTGATCCGGGTCGGCCTTCTCGAAGGCCTTGCCGACGCCCTCGGCGACCTGGGCGTAGCGCACCGGGTCGAGCCAGATGTGGGGGTCGAGGCCGGACAGCTCGTCGTTCTCGGAGTCGTCGTGGGAGGCCGCGTGGCCGCCGACCTCGTTGCCGTGCTTCTCCAGCGTGGTGAGGGAGCCGGCGTCGATCTTCGTCTTGATCTCGGACTGGGCCACGGCCTGGTCGACGGAGGGCTGGAGGTTCTTGAGGTAGAGCACCGCGTCGGACTCCTGGAGCCGCGCGGTCTGCTGGGCGCTGATCTCCAGGTCGTGCGGCTCCTGGCCGGGCTCGGTCAGGCTGGTGACGTGCACATGGCCCCCGCCTATCTGCTCGGCGAGGAAGGCCATCGGGTAGAACGACGCGACGACGTCGAACTTGTCCGTGTTGGCCGCGGCGCTGTCGGAGGAGCAGGCGGTGAGGGTGCCGAAGCCGAGGGCGGTGACCGCCGCGAGGGCGGTGCCCGGTATGAGTCGTCGCACGTTCATGACAGTCATTTTCAACTAATATGGAAACCGTTGTCAACAAGCTTCCGGAAAGAGGCCGGCAGGGCCCGTGGGGGCGACGGTCCCGGCCTCGGGAACGGGATCCGATTTGGTCGTGGGGGAGCCCCCGCCGGTACCCTGAATCATTCGCTGGAAGCATCTCGCTTCGTCGTCCGTCGTCGTTATGAAGAGAGCACCGTGGCCGCCGACAAGATCGACACCATCGTCAGCCTGAGCAAGCGCCGTGGCTTCGTATTCCCGTGCAGTGAGATCTACGGCGGTCAGAAGGCCGCCTGGGACTACGGACCGCTGGGTGTCGAGCTCAAGGAGAACCTGAAGCGCCAGTGGTGGCGCTACATGGTGACGTCGCGCGAGGACGTGGTCGGCATCGACTCGTCCGTGATCCTGGCCCCCGAGGTCTGGGTCGCCTCCGGTCACGTCGCCACCTTCTCCGACCCGCTGACCGAGTGCACCTCCTGCCACAAGCGGTTCCGCGCGGACCACCTGGAAGAGGCGTACGAGGCCAAGCACCACCGCGCGCCGGAGAACGGCCTGGCGGACGTGAACTGCCCCAACTGCGGCAACAAGGGCCAGTTCACCGAGCCCAAGCAGTTCTCGGGTCTGCTCTCCACCCACCTCGGCCCCACGCAGGACACCGGCTCCATCGCCTACCTGCGCCCCGAGACCGCCCAGGGCATCTTCACCAACTTCGCCCAGGTGCAGACCACTTCGCGCCGCAAGCCGCCGTTCGGCATCGCGCAGATGGGCAAGTCCTTCCGCAACGAGATCACGCCCGGCAACTTCATCTTCCGCACCCGCGAGTTCGAGCAGATGGAGATGGAGTTCTTCGTCAAGCCGGGCGAGGACGAGAAGTGGCAGGAGTACTGGATGGAGCAGCGCTGGAACTGGTACACCGGCCTGGGCCTGCGCGAGGAGAACATGCGGTGGTACGACCACCCGAAGGAGAAGCTCTCCCACTACTCGAAGCGCACCGCTGACATCGAGTACCGCTTCCAGTTCGGCGGCAACGAGTGGGGCGAGCTGGAGGGCGTCGCCAACCGCACCGACTTCGACCTCTCCGCGCACGCCAAGGCCTCCGGCCAGGACCTCTCCTACTTCGACCAGGAGGCCCAGGAGCGCTGGACCCCCTACGTCATCGAGCCCGCGGCCGGTGTCGGCCGCGCGATGCTGGCCTTCCTCCTCGACGCCTACATCGAGGACGAGGCGCCGAACGCCAAGGGCAAGCTGGAGAAGCGCACCGTCCTGCGCCTCGACCACCGCCTGGCCCCGGTGAAGGTCGCCGTGCTTCCCCTTTCGCGGAACCCGGAGCTGTCGCCCAAGGCCAAGGGCCTCGCCGCCGCCCTGCGCCAGCACTGGAACATCGAGTTCGACGACGCCGGTGCCATCGGCCGCCGCTACCGCCGTCAGGACGAGATCGGTACGCCGTACTGCGTGACGGTCGACTTCGACACCCTCGAGGACAACGCGGTGACCGTCCGCGAGCGTGACTCGATGAAGCAGGAGCGCGTGTCCCTCGACCAGATCGAGAGCTACCTGGCGGGTCGCCTGATCGGCGCCTAGGTGTATTGATCACGAGCGTCGTCCGCCCGGAGGGCCGGGCAGGCGGGACTTTCACCACACGCCCTAGCCGCTCACGGCACCCGGAGCAGTGAGGAGGCCGGCCCCGACGGGGGATTGACGTCGGGGCCGGCCTCACGCTGTTCAGGCGCTTGGAGCAGTCCAGCGGGAAGGGTGCGAGAGATGACCATATTCTCCAGACATGCCACCTTCGCGTGCCCGCCTCAGCGTCATGGCGGCGGTCCTCGGTGTCGTGGCGGTGCTCGGGATCGTATGGCTGGTCAGATCCGCCACCGTCGACAGCGGGACGTCCGCCGACCATGACGCGACCGGCTCCGTCGGCACGCGGACCGGCAGCGGTACGCACGACGACGGAACGACCGCGTCCGGCACCGCCTCCGGCAACGGCACGTCGGGCGGCGGCACGTCGACCGGCGGCGAGACGGCCGGCGACGGCGAGAGGAACGACGGCGGGAGGAATGACGGCGAGACGGGCGGCGACGGCGAGACCACCGACGGCGGCCGGCGCTCCCTGCACGTGAACGGCCTGCACCTCGACGGCGACCGGGGTGGTGAGGGCTGTCTCACCGTCATCAACAAGACGGGCATGACCGGAACCGTCGACAGCGTCTCCTTCGCCGTGAAGTCGGGGCCGCAGGGTGCGGCGGTCCGGTCCGACGACGGCGCGCACTGCTCGGGCGACTACCACCCCGAGGACGATCCCAACGACCGGCCGCCGCCGCCCTGCCGTGCCGTCCGGCTGCCCCCGAGCGGGCGGTGCCTGGCGGGGGTGGTCCCGGCGGCGGGCGCCAAGCCGGGCGCGTACGACGTCGAGGCGTGGGTGCATGTCCGCTATCTGTGCGACGACCCGGAAAACTCCCCCTGCAGCGAGATCCACTGGGGTGCTCGGCCGCCGACGAGGCAGGACCCGGTGTTGGTCATCAGTGACACCAAGTGCAACGTCCCGCAGCCGTCGCTGGACGTCGGGCCGTCGCGGGACGCGCCCCCCGAGCCCGAACCGGACGACTCGCCGGCCCCGGATTCCCCGCCAGAGCCGGACAGCTCTCCTTCCCCTCCCTCCCCTCCTTCCCCGGAGAACGATGACGGACGAGGACCCGCCGCCGACCCCACCTGCCTCACCGGCGGCGGCTGACCCGGCCCCCGCTCAGCAACCCGTCTCCGTCCGGATCCGGCAGTTCGCGGAGGCGGTGGGGCCGACCACGCTGGTGACCGCGCTGCTCTTCTACTTCGGCTACATCGCCACCCGCGCGCGGTACGAGTACTTCGGCGTCCCCGTGGACATGACCGGCCGTTCCAACCAGGACCTCATGCTGGACGGCCTGGAGGTGATCTACGTTCCGGCGGTCATCCTCTTCCTCGCCGCCCTGGCGCTCGTCGGCATCCACGCCCTCGTCCTGTGGGTGCTGTCCCGCGACTCGGGAGAGGGCGGCCCCGCCGCCAGTACCAGCGCGTTCGTCGCGTACGGCTTCCTGCTCATCGGCGTCCTGCTGACCGCGCAGGCGCTCATCGGGGTCTTCACACCGAACTACGAGACCAGCGTGCGGATCGGCATCGTGCCGGTGTCGCTGGCCTTCGGACCCGCGGCGGTGGCGTACGGCGTCTGGATCTACGGCCGGCAGCGCGGACATCCGCTGCTGTCGGAGCGCCTGGCCCGCAACGGCGCGATGTTCGCGATCCTGCTGTGCGTGGCCGGGCTGTTCTGGGCGTCGACGCAGCTGGCGTGGGCGTACGGCCAAGGCCGGGGCGAGGAGGACGTGGAGCGGCTCGCGGACCGCCCCGAGGTCGTCGTCGACACCAGGGTGCCGCTGAACGGTCTGCCCACCGGCGTGACCGAGACACGGGTGGGCGCGGCGGGGCAGACGGCGGGGGCGTACCGCTACCGGTACCAGGGCTTCCGGCTGCTGCTGGCTTCCGGCGGGCGGCTGTTCCTGGTCACTGCGGACTGGGAGAAGGGCCGGGACCAGACGGTCGTCCTTCCGTACAAGAACGACATCAGGGTGCAGCTCGTGCCCCACGGCGACTGACAGAGGGCGGCCCGCGAAGCGCGGCCGGGGGACCGGGGCGACGGCTCGCGGCTGACAAATATTGACTGACAGATATTGAAATCTGTCAGCCATCCTGTGAAGCTGGGTGCATGACCACGCACTCGACGATGCAAACCCGCCCGCTCGGCACCACCGGCCCCCGCGTCTCGGCCCTCGGCCTCGGCTGCATGGGCATGACCGCGCTGTACGGCCACGCGGACCGGGCCGAGTCGATCGCCACCATCCACGCCGCACTGGAGGCCGGTGTCACGCTGCTCGACACCGGCGACTTCTACGGCATGGGCAGCAACGAGCTGCTGATCGGCGAGGCCCTGCGCACCGCGCCCGCCGCGCGCCGCGAACAGGCGCTGACCAGCGTGAAATTCGGCGCGCTGCGCGGCCCCGACGGCTCCTGGGCGGGCTACGACGGCCGCCCCGCCGCCGTGAAGAACTTCGCCGCCTACTCCCTCCAGCGCCTCGGCGCCGACCACATCGACGTCTACCGCATCGCCCGCCTCGACCCGGACGTCCCCGTGGAGGAGACGGTCGGCGCGATCGCCGAACTCGTCGAGCAGGGGTACGTCCGCCACATCGGCCTCAGCGAGGTCGGCGCCGAGACCATCCGCAGGGCCGCCGCGACCGCGCCGATCGCCGACCTCCAGATCGAGTACTCGCTGATCTCCCGGGGCGTCGAGAAGTCGATCCTGCCCACCACCCGTGAGCTGGGCATCTCCATCACCGCGTACGGAGTCCTCGGCCGGGGCCTGATCTCCGGCCACTTCACCGCCGACCGGCGGCTCGCCGCCGACGACTTCCGGGCCCACTCGCCCCGCTTCCAGGGCGAGAACCTCCGGCACAACCTCGACCTGGTCGAGGCGCTCCGCAAGATCGCCGAGCAGAAGGGCGTCTCCGTCGCCCGGATCGCGATCGCCTGGGTGCTGGCCCGGGGCGAGGACATCGTCCCGCTGGTCGGCGCCCGCACCCGGGAGCGGCTCGCGGAGTCGCTGGGCGCCCTGGACGTCGTACTCGACGCGGCGGACCTCGCGGCGATCGAGGAGGCCGTCCCGGCCGACGCGGCGGCGGGCGACCGTTACGCCGCGGCTGCCATGGAGCGCCTCGACAGCGAGCGCTGAAACCCCCTCCAGGTACGGTCTGAGCATGGCACCGCAGACCTCCGAGACCCTGACCGCCGAGCGGATCCTCGAAGCGACCGAGGAGGTGCTGCGGCGCCACGGTCCGGCCAAGGCCACCGTGGTGGACGTGGCCCGCGCGCTCGGCGTCAGCCACGGCAGCGTCTACCGCCACTTCCGTACGAAGGCGGCGCTGCGCGAGGCGGTCACGAAACGCTGGCTGGACCGCACGTCGGAGGCGCTCGCCGGCATCGCCGCCGACACGGCTCGCGACCCGGGGACCCGGCTGCGCGACTGGCTCGCCGCCCTCTTCGAGGCCAAGCGGCGCAAGGCGGGCGACGACCCCGAGCTGTTCGCCACCTACATGGTGCTGTCCGAGGAGAGCGGCGAGGTGGTCGGCGAGCATCTCGCCGACCTGACCGGTCAGCTCACGCGGATCATCGAGGCGGGGGCCGGGGCCGGGGCCTTCACCGCCCCCGACCCGGCGACCGAGGCCCGCGCCGTCTTCCAGGCCACCGGCCGCTTCCACGACCCCGGCTACTTCGAGGTGTGGGAGCGGCCCGAGGCCGACGCCGACTTCACGGCGCTGGTGGACCTGCTGCTGAGGGGACTGCGGGCGGGCCGGCGGGCCGCGGACTAAAGTGTGCGGCCCGACCGTGAGACGACCGAGACAGAACCCGGAGAGACCTGATGCCCCCGACGATCCGCAGGGCCGTGATCCCGGCCGCCGGGCTCGGTTCCCGTCTGCTGCCGCTGACCAAGGCGACGCCGAAGGAGATGCTCCCGGTCGGGGACAAGCCGGTGATCGAGCACACCGTGCGCGAACTGGTGGACTCCGGCATCACCGACATCACCATCGTCGTCTCCGGTGGCAAGTCACTCATCCAGGACCACTTCCGCCCCAACCCCGCCCTGGTCGACCAACTGCGCGCCGACGGCAAGCAGGCCTACGCGGACGCCGTCGAGGAGATCGCCGAGCTGGCCCGCAAGGGCCACATCACCTACCTCGACCAGCGCGGCCCGTACGGCAACGGCACGCCCGTGCTGAACGCCGCACGCTCCTTCGGCGACGAGCCGGTGCTGGTCCTGTGGCCCGACGACGTGTTCGTGGCGGAGGTGCCCCGGGCCCAGCAGCTGGTCCGCGCCTACGAGCGGACCGGCTGCCCCGTGCTCGCCCTCATGCCGATGGACCCCGCCGACTCCCAGCGCTACGGCGTCCCCGTCGTCAAGGAGGACCTCGGCGGCGGCACCCTCCGCATCACCGGCCTGGTCGAGAAGCCCGACCCCGCCACGGCCCCGTCCTCCTTCGCGGCCATCGGCGGCTATGTCATCACCCCCGGTATCGTCGACGAACTCCGCGAGCAGACCCGCCGCTGGTACGAGCACCGCACCGGCGAGATCTACCTCACCGACGCGATCAACGCCTACGCGGCCACCCGGGCGGTCTACGGCCAGGTCATCCAGGGCCGCTGGTACGACACCGGCAACCCCGCCGACTACCTGGTCGCCCAAATGGCCCACGCCCTGGCCCACCCGGAATACGGACCGCTGCTGCGGGGCCTCGTCAGCGACCTCGGCGCCGACGAAGCCTAGGGGGTCCACCGGGCAGGCCTCAGACGCCCGCCGCACACCGCCAGAAGTCCCGCATCAGCGGAGTCGGCGTCGGGTTCTCCATCGCCACCTGCGTCAGCAGAATCGTCACCGCGCCCGTGGCCGGGACGACGTGTGCCGTGGTGCCCGTCCCGCCGACCCAGCCGTACCGCCCGGGTGCGTTCCACGGATCCAGGGGAGCGACGTCGACCTGGCCGCCGTACCCCCACCCCTGGCCCTCCAGGAACAGCGCCCCCCGTTCCCGCTGCGGGATGCTCAAGTGGTTGCTCGTCATGCGGCTCACCGAGGTCGGTGAGAGAAGCCCACCGCCCCCGTTCAGCAACAGCCGCCCGAACGCCAGCCAGTCGTCGGCCGTCGACACCAGGCCCCCGCCCCCCGAGGGAAACGCCGGAACCCCGCTCCACTGCCCGTCCGGCCCGTCGGCGAGCTCCAGCGCGCCGAAGCCGTCGGGACGGTACGCGGTGGTGAAGCGGTCCCGTTTCTCCTTCGGCACCTCGAACGCCGTGTCCTTCATGCCCAGCGGCTCGAACAGCCGCTCCGCCAGGAAGTCGGGCAAGGCGCGGCCCGACGCCCGCGCGATCAGGATGCCCTGCAGGTCGGACGCCGTGCCGTACAGCCATGCCGCTCCCGGCTGGTACAGCAACGGCACCCGGGCCAGATCAGTCAGCCAGGTGTCCGGGTCGGGGTACGCCTGCGGGGCGCGGCCGTCCTTCTGCACGGTGAACAGGGCCCGGACCGCCGGGAGGGCGAAGTCGGAGGGGAAACCCCAGCCGGGGCGGGAGGTCAGCAGATCCTCGACCGTGATCGGGCGGGACGCCGGGACGACGTCGTCCACGGGACCGGACGGCGTACGGACCACGACCGGATCCGACAGCTCCGGCAGCCACTCGGATATCGGGGATTCCAGACCCACCACCCCCTCCTCCACCAGCAACAGCAGCGCCGCGGCGGTGAGCGGTTTGGTGATGGAGGCGATGCGGAAGAGGGAGTCCCGGGCCATCGGGGCCGATCCGTCGGCGTCCACGGAACCGACGGTCACCACCTCCACCTCGTCGCCGCGGGCCACCAGACCCACCGCTCCCGGCACCGTGCCGTCGTCCACGTACCGTCGCAGGGTCTTGTACAGAGCGCTCATGCCGCGGGCCTTCCGGTGCGGGTCGTCCTGTCGTCAGCCACGACACCTACGACTCCCCGCGCGCCCGGAACTCATCGCTGCTGCGCGCCCCCCGACGGATCCACCGTCGCCTGGTGGGCCTCGGCCAGGTGCTCGGCCGCCTTCAGCCAGGGCAGGAACTGCGCGCCCTTGCGCCAGCCGCAGGTGTCACAGGTGATGGTGCGCTGCACACCCGCGCGCCGCACCTGGACGACGTGTTCACGTCCGTGCTGGTCCCAGCGGGTCACCTTGCTCGTGTTGATCTGCAGCATGACGCCTCCCGCAGGGAGTGTGCAGCAAGACCAACATCAACGGGGGATCGGGGGCCGCTGCTTGACCAACCTGTTTCCCTGCCGCTAACCGATCCGCCGCGGCAGCCGCAGACTCAGCAGCCCCGTCACCACCACCCCGCCCACCTGCACGACCAGCGTCGTCAGCAGCGCGTCCCGCATGCCCAACCCCGGCACCAGGGAGAGGAAGAGGGTACCGAGAGTGGCCACACCCAGGGCCAGGGAGGCCTGTTGGGTGGTCACCATCATCCCGCTGCCGACCCCCGCCCGGGCAGGCGGCACCTCGGACATCACGATCCGCATGACCACGGGCAGTTGGAAGGCCTGGCCGGCGCCGGCGATCGCCGCGCCCGGCAGCAGTTCGGCGAAGCCCACGTCGGGCCAGTCGGCGCGGACCGTCAGGACGATCAGCAGGATGCCGATGCCCTGCAGCACCGACCCCGCCGTCACCACCCGCGACCCGAACCGGGCCACCAGCCGGGGACCGGCGAGCGAGGCCGCGAAGAAGGCGAGGGCCATGGGGGCGAGAGCCAGACCGGCCGGGACCGGGCCCAGGCCCGCCCCGCGCTGCAGGGCCACCGCCAGCACGAACATGAACCCGCTGAAGCCCACGGCCAGCGGCGCCATGATCGTCAGACCGCGCCGGAGCGTGGTGAGCGCGAAAAGGCTCGGCGGGACCAGGGGCGTACGGCCGCGTCGGTCGGCCCGGCGTTCGACGACGTAGAACGCCGCCGCGACCAGCGGGAAGGCGGCCAGGGACAGCCAGGTCCACAGGGGCCAGCCCGCCGCGCGGCCCTCGGTGAGGGGGGCCAGCAGTGCCAGCATGGCCGCGGCGAGGAGAACCGTGCCGGGGCCGTCCACCGGCTCCGGGTGCTGCGAGCGGGTCTCGGGGACCGTACGGACGGCGAGGACCAGGCCCACGACCACGACGGGGACGTTCACCAGGAACACCGAACGCCACCCCGTGCCGGCGATGTCCGCCGCCACCAGGACACCGCCCAGGATCTGGCCCGCCACCATGGACAGCCCGGCCGTGGCGCCGTACAGGCTCATCGCCTTGGCCCGGCGCGGTCCCTCCGTGGACGACTGGATGGTCGCGAGGACCTGCGGGACCATGACGGCGGCCGAGGCGCCCTGGGCGACCCGTGCCGCGACCAGCGACCAGGCGCCGGGCGCTAGCCCGCAGACCAGCGAGGTCAGGCCGAAGGCGGCCATACCGCCGAGGAAGAGCCGGCGCCGGCCGAACAGGTCGCCCAGCCGCCCGCCGAGGACGAGGAGGACGGCGTACGCGACCCCGTACCCGGCGACGACGAGTTCCAGGACGGACTCGCTCGCGTCGAGGTCCCGGCCGATGGTGGGCAGGGCGACATTGACGATGAAGAAGTCGATGAGGGGCAGCGCCGCGCCGAGCAGCACGGTGAACAGCCCGAAGGACGTGAGCGCCGTCTTCGGTGCGCGGGCGCCCAGGAGAGGCTGGGTGGTGGTTGTCTGAGTCACTCTGTTGAGGCTGCACCGCGCCCCAGACGGGTACCAGAGTGTTCTTATCCTGGTACAAGGAGCACCTGGCAACAGGGTCCGGGTGGCGGCACGCTGGAGACATGACGACGATGGTCCAGGAGCAGGCCGTGGCCGGGTCGGAGATCCGTCGCCACGAACTCGCCGCCTTCCTGCGCAGCCGCCGTGAGCGGATCACCCCGGAAGAGGTCGGGCTCCCGCGCGGAGCCCGCCGCCGTACACCGGGTCTGCGCCGCGAGGAGGTCGCCCATCTCTCCTCGGTCGGCGTCACCTGGTACACCTGGCTCGAACAGGCCCGGGACATCCATGTCTCGGTTCAGGTCCTCGACGCGCTCGCCCGCACGCTGATGCTCGACGCGAGCGAACGCGTCCACCTCTTCCAGCTGGCCGGCGCCGTCGACCCGACCCCGGCCGCGTCCTGCACCGGCATCACCGACGCCGTGCGCATGACGCTGGACCAGCTCGACCCGCTGCCCGCCTGCGTCCAGAACAGCCGCTACGACATCGCGGCCTACAACCGCACCTACTCCCGCCTCCTGTGCGACCTCGACGCGATCCCGCCCGAGGACCGCAACTGCATGCTTCTGGTCCACACGCACCCCGAGTGGCGGTCCTCGATCGTCCACCTGGAGGAGACCATGCGGCTGATGGCCGCGAAGCTGCGCGCCTCCATGGCCGGCCATCTCTCCGAACCGGCCTGGAAGATGCTGGTCAAGCGGCTCCAGACGGAGTCCCCGGAGTTCCGCGAGAACTGGGAGCGGTACGAGATCCTCGCCAACCGCAGCAAGACCAAGCAGTTCCGCAACCCGCACGTGGGCCTGCTCAACCTCCACCACACGGACCTGTGGCTCAGCCCGGAGCACGGGGCCCGTCTGGTGACGTACACCCCTGTGGACGAGGCGACGCGGGAGCGGCTGGAGAAGCTGTACCTGCTCGCGGTGAGCTAGTGCCGCGGCACCGCCTCCACCTGGCGCCGGCAGAACGCTCAGGCGCTGACGCCCGCCGACTCCCGGACGTCCTTCGCCTCCAGGCGCTCCGCCGTCCGCTCGGCCGTCCGCCGGGCCCACGGCCCGGTGGTCAGGGCACCGAGGACGAGGACGAGCAGCCCGCAGGCGGTGAGGATCCACCAGCCGGGGACGGCGGCGGAGACGAACGTCTCCCGGTACGACGTCACACTCACGCCCGCCGCCAGTACCGCGCCGACCACCGCGACACCGAGGGTCTGGCCCAGCTGGCGGCTGGTGGACGCGACCGCCGCCGCCACCCCCGCCTGGCTGCGCGGCATCCCGGACACCGCCGTGTTCGTGATCGGCGCGTTCACGAAGCCGAACCCCACCCCGAACAGCACGTACCCGAGGAACAGCGTCACGTTCGACGTCTCCGCGTCGAAGGCGGCGAACAGCAGCGCGCTCGTCGTCATCGCGAACCCCGCGACGATCAGCGGCAGGCGGGGACCCCGGGTGCCCACCAGGCGGCCGGACAGCGGCGCGCACAGGAACGTCGGTACGGCCATCGGCAGCATCCACAGACCGGCGTGCAGCGCGTCCAGACCCCGTACGTTCTGGAGATACAGGGTGGACAGGAACAGGAACCCGCCCAGCGCCGCGAACGCGCTGACCGCCACCACCGTCGCCCCGCTGAACGGCGCGGAACGGAAGAACCGCAGGTCGATGAGGGGTTCGGCGCGGCGAGGTTCGTAGAGGAGGAGCCCTGCCAGCGCGGCCAGGGCCAGCGCCGCGAAGGGACCGCTGGTCGCCGGGCCCGCCCCGGGCGCCTCGATGATCGCGTACGTCAGGGAGCCGAACAGCGCGATGACCAGCAACTGGCCGACCGGGTCGGGGCGGCGGGCCTTCGGGGCGCGGGACTCGGGGACGTAACGGAGGGTGAGCAGGAGGGCGGCCAGGCCCACCGGCAGGTTGAGCCAGAAGATCGCGCGCCAGCTCACCGACTCCACCAGCAGCCCGCCGAGCAGCGGGCCCGCCGCCATGGAGATGCCCACGACCGCGCCCCACGCGCCGATCGCCCGGGCGCGCTCACGCGGGTCGGTGAAGGTGTTGGTGATGATCGACATGGCGACCGGGTTGAGCATCGAACCGCCGACCGCCTGGACCATCCGGGCCGCGATCAGCAACTCGAGGCTGGGGGCCAGGGAACAGAGCAGCGAGCCGAGCGAGAACACGACCAGGCCCGCCATGAAGACCTTCTTGCGGCCGATCCGGTCGGCCGTGGAGCCCGCGAGCATGAGCAGCGTGGCCAGTACCAGCGTGTAGGCGTCGATCGTCCACTGCAGCCCGGCGGTGGAGGCGTGCAGGTCACGCTCCATCGCGGGCAGGGCGACATTGAGCACGGTGTTGTCGAGGCTCACGATCAGCAGGCTCATGCAGCAGATCGCGAGGACGAGCTGACGTCGGCGGAGGCTGAGCTCGGGCATGCGACCCATCGTACGCCCAGGTCGATAGTGCGGCTAACTAAAGAATGAGCCGGGTGTCTCACACGGCACAATGGAGGAATGCCCACGACCGCGCCCGCGAAGAACACGACCCTGCAGATCGGCCCGCACACCGTCCGGCCGCCTGTCGTGCTGGCCCCCATGGCCGGGATCACCAACGCGCCCTTCCGCACGCTGTGCAGGGAGTTCAGCGGGGGCAAGGGGCTCTTCGTGAGCGAGATGATCACGACCCGGGCGCTGGTCGAGCGCAACGAGAAGACCATGCAGCTGATCCACTTCGACGCGACCGAGAAGCCGCGCTCGATCCAGTTGTACGGCGTCGACCCGGCGACCGTCGGCAAGGCCGTCCGCATGATCGCGGAGGAGGGCCTCGCCGACCACATCGACCTGAACTTCGGCTGCCCGGTCCCCAAGGTGACCAGGAAGGGCGGCGGGTCCGCGCTCCCCTACAAGCGGAACCTGCTGCGCGCCATCCTGCGCGAGGCGGTCAGCGGCGCCGGCGACCTTCCGGTGACGATGAAGATGCGCAAGGGCATCGACGACGACCACATCACCTACCTCGACGCCGGGCGTATCGCCGTCGAGGAGGGCGTCACCGCCATCGCCCTGCACGGCCGCACCGCGGCCCAGCACTACGGCGGCACGGCGGACTGGGACGCGATCGCGCGGCTCAAGGAGCACGTGCCGGAGATCCCGGTACTCGGCAACGGGGACATCTGGTCGGCCGAGGACGCGCTGCGGATGGTGCGGGAGACCGGCTGCGACGGAGTGGTCGTGGGGCGCGGATGCCTGGGGCGGCCATGGCTGTTCGCGGACCTGGTGGCGGCCTTCGAAGGACGTACGGAAGCCATCGCGCGGCCGTCTCTCCGCGAGGTCGCCGACGTCATGGTCCGGCACGCCACCCTGCTCGGCGAGTGGATCGGCGACGAGTCCAAGGGGGTCGTCGACTTCCGCAAGCACGTCGCCTGGTACCTCAAGGGGTTCGCGGTCGGCTCCGAGATGCGCAAGCGGCTCGCGATCACGTCCTCGCTGGAGGAACTCCGCACAGGGCTGGACGAGTTGGACCTCGACCAGCCCTGGCCCGCCGACGCCGACGGGCCCCGCGGCCGTACGTCCGGCAACAACCGGGTGGTGCTGCCGGACGGTTGGCTGAAGGACCCGTACGACTGCGCGGGCGTGAGCGAGGACGCGGAACTGGACACGTCCGGCGGCTGATCAGCCCTTGCTGGGACGCGGGGTCGACCCGTACGCCGTGAGGAAGCGGTCGCGGAACGAACTCATCTTCCACACCGGGGCGTTGTGGGCCGGCTTGAGGCCGTCGGTCCAGTTCCAGCCGGCGATCTTGTCGAGCACCTTCGGGTCCTTGGCGACGATCGAGATCGGTACGTCCCGGCTGGCGTTGTCACCGCTGACCCGGGCGATCGGCTGGTGGTCGCCGAGGAAGACCAGGACGGTGTCGTCGCTGCCGTAGCGCTCCAGCCACTCGGTGAGGGCGGTCACCGAGTACTGGATCGACTTGCCGTACTCCTGACGGGACAGGGTGGAGTCGGCGATGACGTCGGACGCCTTCTTCCCGGCCGCCTGGATGCCCTGGAAGATCGAGCCGTCGCCGACCTCGTCCCAGCCGACCATCTCCGGGATCGGCCCCCACGGCTGGTGACTGGAGGTCAGGATGATCTCCGACATCAGCGGCTTGTCGCGGTCCTTGCCGTGCTCCAGCTTCTGGAACGCCTCGAGCGCGTACTGGTCCGGCATGGTCGACCAGCTGAACTTCGGCCCCTGATAGCCCATCTGGAAGGCGTTGTAGACCTTGTCGAGGCCGTAGAACTTCGCCTCCGGCCAGCCCTTCTGGACGCCCGGCATGATCCCGACGGTGTCCCAGGCGCCGGTCTTGCGGAACGCCTTGGTGAGGGAGAGGTGGTCGCTGGCCATCACCGTGCGGTAGCGCTGCTGGTTGTCGACCCACAGCCCGGACAGGGTGGTGGAGTGGCCGAGCCAGCTGCTCCCTCCGTACGTCGCCGAGGTCAGCCAGCCGCTCTTGGCGTGGAAGCCGGCCTTCGCGAGGGCCTCGGTGCGGGCTTCGAGGGTCGCGTCGACGCCGGGTGCCATGATCGGGTCCTCGATGGCGCTGCGGCCGTAGCTCTCGATGAACGTGAAGATCATGTCCTTGCCGCGCAGGTCCGGCACGAGCTGGTCGGGCGGGGTGTCGCCGAAGGTGTCCCTGCGGGCCTCCTTCGCGAACGCGGCCTCGTCCCGCAGGGTGCTGCGCACCGACCGGGCCTCGGACTCCAGGCGGCTCGCCGCCCGGTCGGAGGCGACAGGGACCCCCGCGTACTGCAGACCGATCACGGAACAGGTGATCCAGGCGGTGCCGGCGATCAGTGTGCCCCGGGTGGCCCGGCGGGTGTCGAGCATCAGGGCGTTGCTCAGCCGAACCGTCGCCAGCGCCATGAGCGTGACCACGAGGAGGACGAGCAGAACGACGCCGACCGCGGCGGCGACGGCGGTGGTCCTGCCCATGGTGTCGGCGAGGTACGACTGGGCGTCGTCCAGCAGGCCCCAGTCCAGGACCAGGTTGAACGGGCGGCCGAGGTACTCCCAGAAGCCGATGTCGAGCACGTTCACCACGGTCAGCGCACCGAGGACGGCGCCCCCGAGCGCCGCCAGGGCGATTCGCGGCCGACGCGGCAGCGCCAGCAGCACCGCCGCCCCGATGATCGCCTCACCCGGCAGCCGGACGAACCGGTTCACCTGGAGCGCGGCCATCCGGTTCGGCAGCAACAGCGCGCCGATCACCAGCACGAGCGAGAGAACCGTCACCGCCCACCACACCACCCGCGCAGCCCGAGGATGCCGCCCCCGCCAGGCACGCCGGTGAGCGATACGGGCCCTGAGCGACTTGCGCCCACCTGCGCCGACAGCGGCGGAATCCGCCGCAGGGGTGTCGGGGGCGGGTGGGGCTTGGTTGTCGGGCGCGGAGGCGTCGGGTGCCGGGGCGTCCGGGTCGGGGACACGCGGGTCTGCCGTGTCCGGCGCGGAGGCGTCGGTGGCCTGGGCGTCCGGTGCCGGGGTGTCCCGGCCCGAGGCCTGTGAGCCCGCGGCCTCAGTCTCTGCGGCCTCCACCACCTCCACCGCCTCTCCGGCCTCCATGGCCTCCCCGGTTTCCGTGATCTCCGCGGCCCCTTCGCCGTCCCCGGTCCCCCCGGCCCCGGTGGAGCCCCCGGCCTCCTCGGCGCCCCCGGTTTCCGGCGCCGCTTGCGCGGGCTTCGCCGGTTCCTCGGGGCCACCGGCGTCCACGGTTTCCGCGGTCGGGTCGTCCTCGGGTTCTTTCGAAGCCGGCGGCTGGGATGAGCGAGTGGAGACAGGCACCCGAGGGTCCTTCCGTACGAAGCCCGGTGGTTCGGCGGATCCGGCGCGGGAAGTCGGATCCGCCTCAGTTTCGTACGGCCTGCCCTCGGCCCGCGTTCACCCCCCTCGGCCAGTGCTCGGCAAACACCGCGCAAACGTCACGCCAAGCACCCGGCCGGAGCGGGCGTCACGCGCCCCCGACCGCCGTGAGCAGCGCCAACGGAGCCGCCGCCGAGCGGGATTCGCGTACGCACGCGTGCGGGTACGGAACCGGTGCCGCGTGGGTGTCACGGCCGTAGCCCGCGAGCACCTCGGGGAGCCGGTGACCGGTCGCGGTCGCCGCGTCGACCAGGCCGTGGGCGACCGCGCGGGCCTCGTCGTGCAGGCCGTAGCGGGCGAGGCCCAGGGTGATCAGCGCGTTGTCGTGCGGCCAGACCGAGCCGCGGTGGTAGGAGAGCGGGTGGTACGCGGGTTGCCCCGCCGCCAGGGTGCGTACGCCCCAGCCGGAGAAGAAGTCGGGTTCCAGGAGACGCCGGCCGACGACCTCCCCGTACTCCTTGTCCAGCAGCCCCGACCACAGCAGGTGCCCGGCGTCGGACGCCAGCGCGTCGACCTGGCGGCCCTCGCCGTCCAGCGCGAGCGCCGGGAAGGACCGCTCCGGCATCCAGAAGTCCCGCTGGAAGCGGTCGCGGAGGTCGGCGGCCGCCTGTTCGAGCAGCGCCGCGTAGGTCTCGTCCGCCCACACCGTGCGCGCCACCCACGCCGTGCGGCGCAGCGCGTCGTACGCGTACCCCTGGGCCCCCGCCGCCATGACCGCTCCGGTGGCGCGGGTGCCGTCCGCCGAGCAGATGGCGCCGGGGGAGTCCTTCCAGTTCTGGTTGGCGAGGCCGCCCTGGTCGGCGCGGTAGACCAGGTAACCCCGGGAGGTGAGACCGCCGTGGTCCAGCATCCAGGCGATCGCCGCGCGGGCGTTGTGCTCCAGTCGGCGGGCCATCTCCGCGTCCCCGGTCTGCTCGACGTACGCGCCGAGGACGACGAGGAAGAGCGGTGTCGCGTCGACCGAGCCGTAGTAACGGCCGAACGGGACCTGCCCGAAGTGGGCCAGCTCGCCGTGGCGCACCTCGTGGACGATCTTGCCGGGCTGGGACACCGCCCGCGGACCGGTCTCGGTGGCCTGGGCGGCGGCGAGAGCCGGGAGCGTGGCGGCGGCCAGCCGGGGGCGGTAGGGGAGAGCGAAGAGGGAGGTGAGGAGGGCGTCGCGGCCGAGCAGGGTCAGGAACCAGGGCGCCCCGGCGGCCGGTACGCGCAGTTCCTCGCCGTCCGGACCGGTGGCCTGGACCTGAAGCGAGGCCAGATCGGTGAGACCTCGAACGCAAGCGGTCGCCAGTTCGGGCCATTCCGTAGGAAAAGCGACACCTTCCACAAACTCGCCCTCATCCGCAAGTAGCTTTTCAGCCATTGCGGCCGGAGAGCTCGGCACGCGCAGTGCCCGCTTCTCGCCGTGCGGCCGGGCCATCACCCGCAGGATCAGTTCGGCGGAGCCGTGCGCCTCCAGCTCCAGCTTCCACACCAGCCGACGGGCACCGGTGCCGGTCTCCTCGACGCCGTCCGGAGCGGGCTCGGCGGTGACGGTCGTACAGGACTTCCACTCACCGCGCCGGTACGTGAACTCCACGCCGTCGTCGAGGACCTCACGGCGGCGCACGGCGCCCGTCTTCGCGTACGTACGGTGGTCGGAGCGCAGCTCGAACTGGTCCGTGAAGTCGGCGTCGACGGTCAGGGCCAGCCGGACCGTCGTCGGCACCGGGCGATTGCTGACGACCCGTACCGACTCCACGAACGAGCTGTCACCGACGGCCTGTTCGCGGAACAGCGTGCAGGACGGCGGCTCGTTGCGCCCGCCGCGCGGGACGAGCACACAGCGCGCGGTGTCCCCGTCCGCGACCGGCACGAGAGCCTCCGGCACCGCGCCGTCGACCGTCAGCTGCCAGCGGCTGAGGTGCCGGGCGTCCCTGACGAACAGCCCCTCCGGAGAGGAGCCGGCGCCCCGTACCCCGCTGATGTCCCCGTGGTCACCGACGGCGGCGAACGTCCCGCCGTACACGAGCAGATGATGCCGGTCCGTCATGCCCGGTCCCCTCCCTTGATACCCGTGGTGTGCTGGTGGAGCAGGTCGAGCGTGAGCGCGGCGGTCCAGCTGAAGCCGGTCGCGCCGCAGGCCTCGCCGGTGAACGGGTCGACGTACTCGGCGAAGTCCGAGGTGAGCGCGGTGTCCAGGACGGCCCGGCGCAGCTCGTCCGCCTCGGCGGTGCGGCCGTGCAGCCCGAGGCCGCGCTGCAGCAGCCAGGCGGTGTTGAACCAGGCTGGGCCGCGCCAGTAGCGGTGCGGGTCGAAGGCCTCGCCGAGCAGGTCGTAACTGGGGACGAGACGGGTGGTCGTACCGAGACCGAAGTGCGGGCCCTTGAGGGTGTGGACGACGGCCGTCACCACCTCGCGCGGCAGCCCGGGCAGGAGCAGGGGGACGACCCCGGACACCCCGCGCTCGCGCACGAGCCCCCCGCCCCGCACGTCCCGGCAGAAGAACATCCCCTCCGCCGGGTCCCACAGCCGCTCGACGAGCGCCGCCGTCAGCCGCTCCGCACGCCCGTACCGGGCGGTGGCCGTCGCCCCCAGCTCCTGCGCGATCCGCGCGAGGGCGTGCTCGGAGGCGATGAGCAGCGCGTTGAAGGAAGGGTCCTCCACGGCGAACTCGCTCGTGCCGTCGGCGTACCGGGCGTCCCGGTAGTCCGTCGCCAGCCGCACGTACCGCCCGTAGTCGAGATCCGTCGGCCGGTCCTCGGCCGCCCCGTGGTCGAGGTCGGCGCGCCGGAAGGAGCGGGCGGGGGCCGGTGTCACCCGCGCGAGCGGAGCGTCCCAGCTCGGCGCGTTGTCCATCCCCTGCTCCCACGGGTGTACGACGGAGACGAGCCCGCCCCCGCCGAGGTCCCGCCGGTGCAGCAGATAGCGGTGCCAGGCGGCCAGCCGGGGATAGACCCGGGCGAGGAAGCCCCGGGCCCGCGAGAGCCCGGGGTCGGAGCAGTGCACCAGCCAGGCCGCCAGCGCGTGCACCGGTGGCTGCACGATGCCGGAGGTCTGTACGGTGCGCGGGGCGCCCGCAGCGCGCCCCGCGGTCGAGGAGCGCCAGAAGTCGGGGCTCGGGAAGTACGCGTCGAGCGGCACGGAGGGGTTGAAGACGATGTGGGGGATGCGCCCGTCGCCCCACTGGGCGTCCAGCAGCGTCTCCAGCTCGGTCTGCGCCCGGCGTGGCGAGACGTGCCGCAGCCCGATCGCGATGAACGCGGAGTCCCACGACCACTGGTGCGGGTACAGCCGGCGCGAGGGCACCGTCGACGTCCCCGTCCAGTTGGCCGCCAGCACCTCCACGGCTCGGCGGTGCAGCGCCCTGGTGTGCGGCGAACCCGGCGGAGCCGCCGGATCGTATGCAACGGCGTCCTTCGCCGGGCGGGCGATGAGCTGGGCGGTGCGATCCACTCGGGGCTCCCCGAAGACGTCTGGGCCACCGGGTTCGGCGGTGGCTACCGTAGGGTTACGTCTATTTAACACGCAAAACTCAATATGTAATGCAGGCTTGAGAAACACAAGGGGGTGCGCATGACCGGGCGTCCGGGACGGACCGGCAGGGCGGGCAGTCAGGCCAGCGCCGGAGATCTGCTCGAACTGGTGCGCAGCGGGCGGGCGACGACACGCGGTGCCCTCCAGCAGGCCACCGGCCTCTCCCGCGCGACCGTGGGCCAGCGTCTGGACCGCCTCTTCCGCGCGGGCTGGCTGCGCGAGGGCGCCGGCGGCCCCGTCGAGTCACCGCTGGGCGGCCGCCCCTCGATCACTCTGGAATTCGACGACGCCCACGCGGTCGTCCTCGCCGCCGACCTGGACACACGGCACGCGCGTGCCGCCGTCCTGTCCCTGACCGGCGAGATCCTCGCCGAGCACGGCGGCACGCTGGTCATCGACGACGGCCCGGACGCCGTACTCGGCGAGCTGGGCGGATGGTTCGCCGAGTTGCTGGAGAAGGCGGGCCATCGGGCGGAGGAGGTCTGCGGCATCGGCCTCGCCGTCCCGGGCCCGGTGGACAGCGAGACGGGCCGGGTGGTGCAGCCGCCGATGATGCCCGGCTGGGACGGCTACGACATAAGAGGGCGCCTGTCGCGGGCGTTCACGGAACGCACCGGGGCCGCCGAGGTGCCCGTCCTCGTCGACAACGACGCGAACCTCATGGCGTACGGCGAACAGCGCAGCGGATACGCCGACTGTTCGGCGTTCGTCCTGGTCAAGGTGTCGACGGGCATCGGTGCCGGGGTCGTGGTCGACGGCTCGATCTTCCGGGGCATCGACGGCGGCGCAGGGGACATCGGGCATATACGCGTGGGCGCCGAGGCGCTGTGCCGGTGCGGTTCCTACGGCTGTCTCGCGGCCGTGGCCAGCGGTGGTGCCGTGGCCCGGAAGCTGGTCGAGTCGGGCCTGCCGGCGGCGTCCGGCTCGGATGTGCGGGACCTGCTCACCGCCGGGCATCCGGAGGCGGCGGCTCTGGCACGGGAGGCCGGGCGCCGGGTCGGGGACGTTCTGGCGACGGTCGTGACCCTGCTGAACCCGGGCGTCCTGATGATCGCCGGGGATTTGGCCGGAACCCCTTTCCTGACCGGTGTGCGCGAGCTGCTCTACCAGCGGGCGCTGCCGCGCTCCACGGCCCATCTGGACGTGGTGACCTCGAAACTGGGGGACCAGGCGGCGCTGGTGGGGGCGGGGGCGCTGGTCGTGGAGTACCTGTACGCGCCGGAGCGGGTGGAGGAGCGGTTGCTGGCGCTGGGGGTGTGAGGGACGCTCGTATGACATGCGGGTTTCCGTCCGGATACCCGTCCGCATGGTGAAATCGGACCCCGGGTCGAAGCGTGATTCTCGCCACCCCTGAGGGGGGTTCTGCTCAAATGAGCGGATCATGGATCGAATGCACTTCTCCAAGGAGTGGCACTGCGTGCCACCCCCTGATCGTTCATCGATCGAAATCAGACGTGGCGAAGGGTGCTCATATGAGTAGGGCTTGGGGTGGTCGGGGGATGCTTGTGTTCAAGAAGTGAAAACATCGGCGGCCATGCGCTTGCCAAGCCTTGAACTTCGATCCGGTGGCGGACGACTGGTTACAGGCGCATGACGCGCAAGTGGACGTACCCAGGCGCCTTTGATCTGGGTATGTTCCTGGCCGTCAGGGCAGCCACCGCGTCCTCGAGGAGTCGAGACCCGTGTCGGAAAACAAAGATCTCCCGGTAACCGAGTCGGCCGCGAGCGTTGAGGGCGTGAAGTTCGTTTACGACTTCACCGAGGGCAACAAGGACCTCAAGGACCTGCTCGGCGGCAAGGGCGCGAACCTCGCCGAGATGACCAACCTGGGCCTTCCCGTCCCGCCCGGCTTCACGATCACCACCGAGGCCTGCAAGGTCTACCTCGGCAGCGGCGAGGAGCCGGCGGCACTGCGTGACGAGGTGAGTGCGCACCTCGTGGCCCTGGAAGAGCGGATGGGCAAGAAGCTCGGCCAGCCGGACAACCCTCTCCTCGTGTCCGTCCGCTCGGGCGCGAAGTTCTCCATGCCGGGCATGATGGACACGGTCCTCAACATCGGCCTGTCCGACAAGTCGGTCCAGGGCCTGGCCGCCCAGGCCGGAGACGACCGCTTCGCGTGGGACTCGTACCGCCGTCTCATCCAGATGTTCGGCAAGACCGTCCTCGGCGTCGACGGCGAGCTCTTCGAGGACGCGCTGGAGTCGGCGAAGGCGGAGAAGAAGGTCACCGTCGACACCGAGCTGGAGGCGGCGGACCTGAAGAAGCTGGTCACGCGCTTCAAGAAGATCGTCAAGACGGAGGCCGGCCGGGACTTCCCCCAGGACCCCCGCGAGCAGATGGACCTCGCCATCAAGGCGGTCTTCGACTCCTGGAACGGCGACCGCGCCAAGCTCTACCGCCGCCAGGAGCGCATCCCGGGTGACCTCGGCACGGCCGTCAACGTCTGTTCCATGGTCTTCGGCAACCTGGGCCCCGACTCCGGCACCGGCGTCGCCTTCACCCGTGACCCCGCCTCCGGCCACCAGGGCGTCTACGGCGACTACCTGCAGAACGCCCAGGGCGAGGACGTGGTGGCGGGCATCCGCAACACCGTGCCGCTCGCGGAGCTGGAGTCGATCGACAAGAAATCGTACGACCAGCTGATGCAGATCATGGAGACGCTGGAGAACCACTACAAGGACCTCTGCGACATCGAGTTCACGATCGAGCGCGGTCAGCTGTGGATGCTCCAGACCCGCGTCGGCAAGCGCACGGCGGGCGCGGCCTTCCGGATCGCGACCCAGCTGGTGGACCAGGGCCTGATCGACGAGACGGAGGCGCTGCAGCGGGTGACGGGCGCCCAGCTCGCGCAGCTGATGTTCCCCCGCTTCGACGAGCACGCGAAGACGCAGCAGGTCGGCCGGGGCATCGCGGCCTCCCCGGGCGCGGCGGTCGGCAAGGCCGTCTTCGACTCGTACACCGCGGTGAAGTGGTCGCGCTCGGGCGAGAAGGTCATCCTGGTCCGCCGGGAGACCAACCCCGACGACCTCGACGGCATGATCGCGGCGGAGGGCATCCTGACCTCCCGCGGCGGCAAGACCTCCCACGCGGCCGTCGTGGCACGCGGCATGGGCAAGACCTGTGTCTGCGGCGCGGAGGAGCTGGAGGTCGACACCAAGCGGCGCCGGATGACGGTGCCGGGCGGGCACGTCGTCGAGGAAGGCGACGTGATCTCGATCGACGGCTCCTCCGGGAAGGTGTACCTGGGCGAGGTCCCGGTCGTCCCGTCCCCGGTGGTGGAGTACTTCGAGGGCCGTATGCACGCGGGCGCGGACGACGCGGACGAGCTGGTCGAGGCCGTCCACCGCATCATGGCCTTCGCGGACCGCAAGCGCCGCCTCCGCGTCCGCGCGAACGCCGACAACGCCGAGGACGCGCTGCGCGCCCGCCGCTTCGGCGCCCAGGGCATCGGTCTGTGCCGCACGGAGCACATGTTCCTCGGCGACCGCCGTGAGCTGGTCGAACGCCTCATCCTGGCCGACACGGAGACCGATCGCGAGGAGTCCCTCAAGCAGCTCCTACCGCTCCAGAAGCAGGACTTCGTCGAACTCTTCGAGGCGATGGACGGCCTCCCGGTGACGATCCGTCTCCTGGACCCGCCGCTGCACGAGTTCCTGCCCGACATCACCGAGCTGTCGGTGCGCGTGGCGCTGGCGGAGTCCCGCCAGGAGCCGCACGAGAACGAGCTGCGCCTGCTCCAGGCCGTCCACCGTCTGCACGAGCAGAACCCGATGCTGGGCCTCAGGGGTGTGCGGCTCGGCCTGGTCATCCCCGGCCTGTTCACCATGCAGGTCCGTGCCATCGCGGAGGCGGCGGCCGAGCGCAAGAACGCCAAGGGCGACCCACGCGCCGAGATCATGATCCCGCTCGTCGGCACCGTCCAGGAGCTGGAGATCGTCCGCGACGAGGCCGACCAGGTCGTCGCGGAGGTCGAGGCGGCCACGGGGGTGGCGCTGAAGCTGGCGATCGGCACGATGATCGAGCTGCCGCGCGCCGCCCTGACGGCAGGCCAGATCGCGGAGGCGGCGGAGTTCTTCAGCTTCGGCACGAACGACCTCACGCAGACGGTGTGGGGCTTCAGCCGCGACGACGTGGAGGCCTCCTTCTTCACGGCCTACCTGGAGAAGGGCATCTTCGGCGTCTCCCCCTTCGAGACGATCGACAAGGACGGCGTCGGCTCGCTGGTGAAGGCGGCGGCCGAAGCGGGCCGCCGGACCCGCCCCGACCTGAAGCTCGGCGTCTGCGGTGAGCACGGCGGCGACCCGGAGTCGGTGCACTTCTTCCACGAGGTGGGGCTCGACTACGTCTCCTGCTCGCCGTTCCGGATCCCGGTCGCCCGGCTGGAGGCCGGACGGGCGGCGACACAGTCGCAGGGCAGCGACCACCGCTGAGACCCGAGGGGGCTGCTGAGCCCCCTCGGCCACCTGGCCCCGGAGCCGCTGTCGGTCCCCGACCCTCAGCACCGATCGGCGGCGGCTCCGGCACGCAAGATGAGGGCGGCACCCTGTGCGGGGGTGCCGCCCTCTTGGGCATCATCTGCCGAGGCTGTCAAGCTACGCTGCTGACCAGGGAAAATGGCGTTTGCTGGCGTTGGTTGCCGTTGAACCTGCGTAAAGCTGTTGTGCCCTCGTTGTGCCCTCCACATGCGGCTGGTCCCGTCACGAGCCATCACCACAGGGGCCCCGCCCTCCCAGGGCAGGCCCCCTTGTTTTGCTAGTTCAGCGGGGTGACGCGGCGTTGACGGTGGCGTTCGTCGATGCACTAGACACGACCAAGACAACGAGCGGCTTGCAGGCAAGGCTGGGCCGGCAGATTTACTGCGGGCCTACGCAGCCACCTCTGACCTGGCCGAATACAGAATCCCGCTCAACTCGGGGACAGATGGGGGACGATCTTCGTCGTTACCTTCGCAACAGACCGGCCAGAAACATTGGCAAATCGAAGCAAAGTCACCCAAATTGCAACTTCTTTGGGCCAACCTGCGGATGCCTCCGCAGGACCTTCAGCTAAGGCTCCCTCCAGGCACGCCCTGAAAGGGATACTTACTTGGCGGTCGGTTCGGTGATCACGACCGTAGGGTGACAACAGGGGAAGAGCGGTGGATTTCACTTTCTGGGCCGATTGGGCACGCGCATTATTGGGTGCGGCAGTCACATACGCAGCAATCATGCTGGTCTGGACATTGGTAACAAAGACCGCTTCTTTTAGCGATCCGTACGGCCGCACTGGGCGTCATGTCATTCCTGTACCTCTTTGGATAATCCGCCCTCGTACCGGGACTCTCACTGGTAAGTTGCGCGCTTGTTCCGCTCTCCGACGGCATCAGGGATTGCCCACCACACCGCACTCGCTTCATGAGTTAGTAGCAATGGATCGCTCCAGGCGTCAGCTTGCAATGGGCCGCCTCGTCTGGACCCTCGTAATACCTTCTGTACTCCTGCTCGGCAGCGTGATGCTGGGAATATGGCTGCTCTCCGAGCGGTTTTCCACCGGACCATTATCTTCGCTACCCGACCTCTACAAAACTCTCGAAGTCACATTGGGTTCAAAAGGATGGTACAACCGCGTAAGCGAAAACTGCAATTCATGGACCTACCTACGAGGCTGCGAATCAACGAGCGAACCATGGTGGGGCGGTATTGAATCCGGTTTTCTCTTCGGAATATCCCTGGCGTGCCTATTTTGTGCATGGAGGATCCGTCGAATAGCCGCTCGCGAATTTGACGTCTGGGGCAAGCAATACCCCCCAATCTTGGAATGCCTAGGTGCCCTTGCCTCGTGCCGTGACACCTTGCGCCCCACTCCCCCCAACCTATCACTCCTCGACAATCGAATCTCCGAACTGCGCGCGGCGATAAAAGAATTCTCTCGAGTAGGGCTCCCTGGAGACATCGACCGCCGCGCCGAATTCAGGGAGCACGGTGAACAGGTATCCCAGGTCCTTCACGCCGCAATGGGAAAGGTTCTGCGAGACGGTAACGGCTCATTGCCAACACTCATACAATTACTTGCCACCGTTCAGGGCCGGCTACATGAATCGCGGTGGCTCGTACTGCTCGATGCGTCTACGTTGAGCAGCGCAGCCAGCGCCAACCCGCCCCCCGCTCCGAGCTCCCCAACGGCAACACCATCAGCAGATTCGAGAGGGGGACAACGATTCGTGGCCATAGCGACAGCACTACCCACGATTCCAGCTCTCCTTGCTCTGGGGTTCACTGCGGTAACAGTAAGTCAAGCGGCGGACACACTGAAGCTCACCCAGCGGGATCAAATCGCCTCCGACTACAACGATACCGTCGACAATCTTGGCGCCGAATCAATAAACGTCCGAACCAGTGCCATATTTGCCATTCAACGGATCATGCGAGATTCTCCTAGCGACCAGCCTGCACTTGTCAAAATCCTGGCTTCTTACGTCCGGGGGCACGCTAAAATCCCTAGCCCGAAAGAAGCAGAGAAGCTAAGGAAAAATGAGAAAACTCGTCCGGCGGATGATGTTCAGGCTGCCCTTGATGTTCTAGGTTCGCGAGAAATCAACTCAGAGGCGGATCCGGTAGTAGATCTTCAGAACACGTTCCTTGTCGGAGCATCCCTCGGCGGTGGATCGGGTTTCTACGACGCAGACCTTCGCGGTGCAGACTTGACTCGCGCAGATCTACGTGACGGAATGTACGAAAGCGCCTGGTTCGACGATGCCCGGATGTCCGAATCGCTCTTGGGGAACGCCGATTTCGACCAGGCTACTTTCATTAATGCGGATCTCAGTCACGCTTGGTGGAATGGGGCAAGTTTTGAGAATGCGGATCTGACAGGCGCCAACCTGACCGGTGCCGACTTCTTGGGCGACGACGAGGGGATTCTGGATCTGAGCGGCGCAGAATTTTCAGGTGCGGACTTGACCGAAGCAAACTTGACGGGTGCGTACGCCGTTGAGGCCGACTTTAGTAAAGACTCCGCGCAAGATATCCCGGCCGCAACACTCACGCGCACGAATTTCACGAACACTGAGCTTAGAGGGGCCCGACTGGACGGAGCCGACCGGCGAACGGCTCTTTGGGAGGGAGCAAACCTTCCCTGACGGGCGCCGCCCGCTCCTCGTGGCCTGGGGATTCCCAGTCGCTGGCCCTTGCCAGGGGACACCTGGGGGAAGTGCGCGCAGACTCCGGTCCGATGCCCTCACACCTCCCGGTCGCTGCGGCTTTCGGGGTCTCGTTCAGGCTGTGGTGGACTCGCTCTCCAGGTGGCGGAGGAGGGAGGGGGCACAATCTCCTCTCGGAGTGGTGGCAGCGATCACCGTTCGTACCTCTGAGAGCCGACCCGCATCTCTCAGCGTGGCGGCGAAAATTGCTACCCGGTGGTCGAGCCGATTGTCTTCGGCTATTGGACCTGAGCTTTGGGCTGGAGCCGCTTCGGGGCGAGTGATGGCCGACGGCGCGGTCACGTCGGTTGTCGAAGAGTCTCTCGGCAACCTGGTCCTCACCCAGGCGTACGGCTGCCAGGACGCCGAGCGCCGTCGGCTGAGCCAGGAGGCGACGGCGTGGTTCCGGGCCGCCGTCCGCTCGGCCCGCCTCAACCAGGCATACGGTCAACTCGTCCAGGTCATCGAGACGGTCTGCGTCCTGGCGGTCATCAGCATCGGGGTCTGGGAGATCTCTGAGGGCCACATGACCCTCGGCCAACTCCTCGCTTTCGCCGCCCTCCTGAGCTACCTCTACCCACCCATCCGCAGCCTGGCCCAGCTCGGCCTCCTGATCACCGCCGCCACGGCGGGCGCGGAGCGCCTGGTCGAGGTATTGGACACGCGTCCCGCCGTAGCCGACCCGATCGACTCGGCCCCTCGTCCGAGAGGGCGCCCCGACGGAACGGTAGAGGTACGGAACGTCTCCTTCCGCTACCCCGGCGCGGAGAACGGGGCCGCGGCCGTCGAAGGCCTCTCCTTCACCGCGCACCCCGGAGAACTGGTGATCATCACCGGCCCGAGCGGTGCGGGCAAGTCCACCGTCTCGAAACTCCTCCTGCGCTTCTACGACCCCGACTCCGGCTCCGTCCTCCTGGACGGCACCCCCCTTCACGACTACCCGCTGGAGCGACTGCGTGAATACGTGACCCTGCTCCCACAGGAGACCCTGGTCCTGCACGACACGGTCCGCGCGAACATCGCCTGCGGCCGGCCCGGCGCGAGAGGCCATCATCGAAGCGGCGCGGGCGGCCGACGCCCACGACTTCATCACCGCGCTGCCCGACGGCTACGACACCCGGATCGACCCCAACTCGGCCTGCCTCTCCGGCGGCCAGCTACAACGCCTCGCCATCGCACGGGCGATACTCCGCGACGCGCCGGTCCTGGTCCTGGACGAGCCGACCACCGGCCTCGACGCCATCGCCACCCGCCGCATCATCGAACCCCTGCGCCGCCTGATGGCCGGCCGCACCACCATCATGATCACCCACGACCTCAACCTCGCCCCCGACGCCGACCACATCCTCGTCCTCGACACCGGCCACATCACCGAGACGGGCCACCACGCCGACCTCTTGTCCCACGGCGGCACTTACGCCCGCTTGCACGGCTCCCAGAACACGGGCTCCGCGGACAGGGGGGAGACGGGGGCTTGCCCTGTGGGGCGGGAGGGGTACGCGTACGCGCAGGTCGCACCGGATGCGTACGTAGGGCAGACCTATGCCGGGCCGTACGCCTGGACTGACTCTTGGGCTGACTCCTGGGCTGGGCCGGTGTCGTGAGGTGATCTAGGGGACTGAATCGTCGGACTCGATCCACACCGATCGGCGGCGGCTTGGCGCACGAGAGAAGGGCGGCACTCTGTGTGGGTGTCGCCCTTTGCGATGGGTTTGGGGCGGGGTGGCTGGAAGTCGATCACCTGATGGGATGGCAGGTAGGTGACGGAAGGATTCAGCTTGTAATCAATCCGCTACCTTCTGTGACTCCTGGGGTCGGTGGAAGCTCTAGGGCTCGACAGAGAGGGCGAGGAATGAAGAGGGCATGGACGGCCGTGCTTGCTGCGGGACTGTTCTTTGTGGGTGTGGGTACGGCGGCAGCGGACGCGTGGCAGGAGCTCCCTGAGATGCGCCCGGATGGTGTTGCGTTCCGCGACGGTGCCTACCGATTCAATCCTGCTGAGCGGAACCACGGTGCCTTCGAGTGGACGGGATACCTCGAGGATGCCGCACCGAACGATGGCCACAACGTCTACATCCAAGCACGGGTCGAGAGGCACGGCTGGTCCCGTTACAACGGCAAGCAGCGTCGCACGGTCTACTTGCACCACTCCAATTGGGATGGTGCCCAACGCTACACGCAAGACGCCGAAATCAGGGCGTGTCGCGATCGTGGCAGTCTCCGGCCGGACAACTGTTCCCCGACGGTTCACCGTAGGAACCCGTCGCACTGACTCCAATTCGAACTGCTGAGGCCCGGGGTGGGTGCCCGGGCCTCAGCTCGTCATAGGGGAAAAAGATCAACACGTCAGAAGTTCTGTGGGCCAAGGACGTTGAGCTCTGTTACGGCGAGACCCGGGCTGTCACACGTGCGGAATTGACAGTGCGTCGCGGCGAGGTCGTGGCGATCACAGGGCAGAGCGGTTCTGGGAAGTCCTCGCTGCTGTACTGCCTGGCCGGAGTACTGCCTGTAGCCCGTGGGGAGGTGCGGTTCGAGGGAAGCTCCCTTTCGGAGCTGGATGACGAGGAACTTAGCGCCCTGCGGCGAGAACGGTTCGGGTTCGTGTTCCAGTATGGGGAGTTGCTGCCAGAGCTGACAGTGGAGGAGAATGCGGCGTTGCCGTTGCGCCTGGCTGGGCAGCGCAAAGCCGAGGCGCTCACCGCTGCAGGGGAGGTGCTGGGACGGCTGGGGCTTGAGGAACTGCGACAACGCAGGCCCTCGCAAATCTCCGGAGGCCAGAGTCAACGCGTAGCTGTCGCCCGCGCGTTGGTCCATCGACCGGCAGTGGTCTTCGCCGATGAGCCTACAGGATCGCTCGACAGCGCGAACGCTGACGCCGTACTGGAGGAATTCCTGGCCCTGGCCAGGTATCAGGGCACGGCCGTTGTTCTCGTTACTCACGATCCCGCTGTGGCCGCTCGTGCGGACACCCGCTACACCATGCGAGACGGTGTGCTGGCTTGCCAAACCAGGGAGGCGTCGTGAAAGAACTGCTGCTCGGACTGCGGCTGTTGTTGGGCAGCGGTCGAGGCAATCGCGCGCGGTTTCTGCTCATGACGCTCGGTGCCGCAATCGGCGTGTGCTGCCTGGCCATGGTCCTGGCAATCCCCGGGATTCTGGCAGCGCAGGACGCTCGCAAGGCCGCGCGCGAGCCGGAGTGTGTTGTCGACGGACGAGGTATTTGTAACGCCGGCCGCCGAGCGGCTCTCGAACTGGTCCGTACGGATCCCTTCGGTTCTCAGCCCATGACCCGTGTCTTTCTCGCTCGCGGAACCACTCCGATGGATCCCCCGCCGGGCTTGAAGGGGTTTCCTTCGGCTGGCGAATTTTTCGTGTCTCCTCGATTGCATGAGGTACTGCGGGATGCGCCGGGGCTTTCGCAACTGTTTCCTGGTAAGGAGGCTGGACAGATCACCTCCCAAGGACTGGCTCATCCTGATGAGCTTTACGCCTACATCGGCGTCGGTCGGGGCGATCTCGCGGAGGGTGATCGATTTACACGCTTCGGTATGTCCTTTACATGGAGCCCGACGGTGGAGGGCTCAGCGCTCGACATCGTGCGCTTCACTCTTGCCGGAGTGGTCCTGCTGCCCCTTGGCGTCTTCTTGGTGGTATGCGCTCAGCTTTCCGCTGCTTCGCGGAACCGCCGGCTTGCGGCACTGCGGCTTCTGGGGATGAGCCAGAGGGGCGTGCGGCGGGTCAATGCTACCGAAACTGTGGTGGCCGCAATTCTAGGCGCTGTATTGGGGATCGCTGGCTACTGGCTCGTGAACCTGGTCGTTGCCCGGATCGGTCTGCCAGGCTTCAAATGGTATCCGTCTGACGGATCGCTGTCGCGGTCCACGGTCGCCACCTGTCTGGTCGGATGCCCCTTACTGGCCTGGTTCGCGGGGCGATTGGGTGGTCGCCAAGCGGCTTCAAAGCCGCTGGAAGTCCGGCGTAGCGCTGTGGCTAAGCGGCCGGCGAAGTGGGGGTTGCTCCCGCTCGTTCCTGGCCTGGGTGTTGTGACGGGGTACTGCGTGGCTGGGGCGACGGGTCATGCGCCTCGAGACACTGAGCTTTCCTCGATTCTCATGCCGATCGCCGTCGTGTTGGTCGGTGTCGGACTGGTCCTGACTCTGCCGTTGCTGTCCGGGGCGGTGGCTCGGCGTTTTGCTGAGTCGACCCGTTCACTATCTCTCGGGCTTGCCATGCGACGCCATGAGGTCGAACCGGGTGGGGCGTTCCGAGTGGCTACCGGACTAGTTCTTCTGGTGTTCGGAGCTTCTCTCGTGCAGGGTGTACTCATCGAATTGGATCAAGTCACGCGGAATACGTCGGCGACCCAAACATACAAACTCAATCTCGATGCTGCGACGTACGGGCAGCAGCGAGCTTTTGAGGAGTTGCCGGGAATCCGAGGGCATGCGGTTGAGGCGGCCTCGTGGGCCAAGCCTGATGCCTGGCGCAATCCGAAGCTTCACGCTGTGGTGGCCACGTGTCGCCAGGTGCGTGCCATGGCACCTCACTTCGGCCACTGTGAGGAAGGGCAGCCAGCAGTCCTCGTGAATTCCGCCAATACCGATATGGACGCGGAGGCCCGACCAGGGGTTTCTTACCCATTCCATCTGCGGAACGAGAAGGGTGAGCGCCGTGTGATGACTTTGAAGGTCCCACACGCAACCGTCCGGTTCCGGGATGAGTCGGGCCTCTCCGTCTTCAATAGCGGCCAGATTCTCGTGCCTCCGTCTGCGTTGCCTGTAGGCTTCCGGCCGGAGGACGCTACTCTCACGCTGATTAGCCGGTCAGCCCCTGATACCGTCCGGACGGTCCTGGACGGCATTGGGGGAGTTGACCCGACCGTGGAAGTGAGGACGCCTGGAATCAATGTCAGTGCCCTCCAGCAGGTGGCTATCGTCAAATCATTGCTCGCAGTGGGCATGGTCCTCGGCATGGTCATCGGCGTTGCCGCGTATCTGGTAGCGGCAACCGATCGCGCCGTTGAGCGTCGCCCACAGGTGACAGCCCTCGCTTTGCTCGGCGCGCGCGCTCGTACCCTTCGAGTCGTCCAGGCCGTCCAGGTTGTGGTGCCGCTTGTAGTAGGGCTCGTCTTGGCCGTTGTCCTTGGAAAGATGGCGGAGTCGAGTTATCTCGTCACTGGCGGTGGTGCCATCTTCTGGGATGGCGACGGTGTGCCACTACTGTTGGCTTGCGCCTTCGGGACGGTGATCATTGCGGCTGCGGGATCTTGGCCGTTGGTCGGTCGGCGGATCGATCCCGAGTTGATTCGGCGCGACTGACAGTCGAAAGTTGCACGAAGCGAAGGGCGGCACCTGCTGTGAGGTGCCGCCCCTTTCGGTGGTGCCCGGTTTCGATGCGTCGGGTTACTGACTGAAGCGATGCGTGTGAGGAGTCGGTTGCCTCTTAGGGGCAAGCGACCATGCCTGATTCCGGATCTGCGATCCTGACGGCCTTCGGGGAATTTCAGGATCGAACACAGAGATCTAGGCCGTCTCGTCGAGGAAGGTGGAGACAAGCAGGTCGAGCCCCGCCTCCTGTTCGCCGAGGGATCAGAAGCCCACGGCCTCGTGGGCCCACGCTGGCGGGAGGACGGCGGCCAGTGCTCGTCACACAGTCGCCTCGTCCGTCACCCGCACAGGCCGGCCCCGGTCCGGGCGATCTTGAGGTTTAGGCTGGCGGTCGGTAGTGGCGCAGTCATGAGCCAGGGGGAGACGGTCATGTACGAATCCGAAAGCGCCTGGCGGGATGTCGACGCCTACTTTGTCGACACGCTCGTTCCGGAGGATCAGGCGCTGGTCGAGGCTCGGGAGTCCGGGCGGGGGAGCAGCATGCCTCAGGCGGAGGTGGCTGCCAACCAGGGGAAGCTTCTTGCCCTGCTGTGTGGGATGGTCGGGGCGCGCCGGGTGCTGGAGTTCGGGACTCTGGTCGGGTACAGCACCGTCTGGCTCGCGCGGGCCGTGGGGGACGCAGGGCATGTCACGTCGCTTGAACTCGAGGAGAACAATGCCGCCGTCGCTCGGGGCAATCTGGAGCGGGCCGGTGTCGCCGGGCGGGTTGACGTCGTGGTCGGGTCTGCGGCGGAGTCGGCCTGGCGGCTCGTCGAGGAGGGGGTGGAGCCGTATGACTTTGTGTTCATCGATGCCGACAAGCCCAGTAACCCGGAGTACTTGAAGGCCTCGCTCGCGCTGACCCGCGCCGGGAGTGTGATCGTGATCGACAACGTGGTGCGGAATGGTGCCGTCGTCGATCCCGACAGTGCCGATGCGCGGGTCCAGGGTGTGCGGGCGGTGCTTGCGGACATCGCTCGGGATTCCCGGCTGGAGGCGACCGCGTTGCAGACGGTGGGGTCCAAGGGGTGGGACGGGTTCACCGTCGTGAGGCGGGTCCGGTGACGCCGCCCGCCGGGTGGACGCCGGAAGCGCAGGGTCGCGGTGTCGTGGACACGGCGCGAACCGGGGATGCGTGACCGGGAGCGCCGTAGGCTCGGACGAGCAGCGGTGAGCAGCGGAGCGACGGAAGGGCAGCGGTCATGGCAGGCTGGAGCGCGTACGACATTCCCGACCAGGGCGGTCGATCCGCCGTCGTCACCGGGGGGAACAGCGGGCTGGGGTACGTCACCGCGCGCGAACTCGCCCGGAAGGGGGCGCGCGTGGTGCTCGCCTGCCGGAGCGAGGCGCGGGGCGTGGAGGCTCTCGGGCGGCTGAAGCGTGAGGTGCCGGGTGCCGAGGTGGAGTTCGGGCGGCTCGATCTCGCGGACCTCTCCTCCGTACGGGAGTTCGCGATGTCGTACGACGGCCCCCTCGACCTTCTCGTCAACAACGCCGGCGTGATGGCGTTGCCGTACGGGACGACCGTCGACGGCTTCGAGACGCAGTTCGGGGTCAATCACCTCGGGCACTTCGCGCTCACCGGGCTGCTGCTGCCCGCGCTGCTCGCCGCACCGCCCGGTGCCCGGGTCGTCACCGTGTCCAGCATGGCCCATCTGCTCGGCAACATCGACCCCCGGGATCTCAACTCCGAGCGCCGGTACCGCCGTTGGGTCGCCTACGGCCGTTCCAAGACCGCCAATCTGCTGTTCACACACGAGCTGGCGCGGCGGTTGGCGCTCACCGGTGCCGATGTCGTCGCGGCGGCCGCGCACCCCGGGTACGCGGCCACCAACCTCCAGCTCGCCGGTCCCCGGGCGGAGGGGCGGCGGATCGCCGAGCGGCTGATGGAGCTCGGCAACCGGGTGATCGCCCAGCCCGCCGAGGCCGGTGCGCTGCCCGCCCTGTACGCCGCCACCGCGCCCGGGGTTCGGCCGGACTCCTTCACCGGGCCGTCCCTCGCGATGTGGCGCGGGGCGCCCGCACCGTCGAGGCGGGCGCCCTGGACGACCGACGACGCGGTGGCGCGGCGGCTCTGGGACGCCTCCGCGGAGCTGACGGGTGTGTCCTACGACGCACTCAAGGCCGGATGACCGCTCCGCGGACCGGTTCATTCGGCGGCGCGGACCAGGCATGACCCGCGCCGTATGTGGCACCCGTGGTGAGCATGAGCACCACGGAAGTGCGGCGGGGTGAGCCGATCACCACGGTCCTCACCTGGGAGGTGCGCCCCGGTCGGGAGCAGGAGTTCGAGGACTGGACGCGCGGGATCACCCGCTGCGCCAGACGGTTCCAGGGCAACGAGGGTGTCTCGTGGCTGCGGCCCGAGCAGGGCCACCGTTTCCACGCGGTGCTGCGCTGGTCCGATCAGCACCGGCTCGCCGCCTGGCTGGAGTCGGACGAGCGGGCGGCCTGGCACGCGCGGATCGCGGGCGTCGCCACGGAGATCGGCAGCGAGCGGCAGTCGACGTCCGGGATGGAGACCTGGTTCAGCCTGCCCGGCACCACCGTGCAGCCCCCGCCCCGCTGGAAGATGGTGCTCACCACGTTCCTCGGCGCCTATCCCTTCACGCTGCTGATCCAGTCGCTGGTGACGCCCCGCACGGGTGCCTGGCCCCTGCCGCTGCGGTCCGCCGTGTTCCCGGTGGTGCTGCTGCCGACGCTGACGTACCTGGTGATGCCACGGCTGAGCCGCCTGCTGCGGCGGTGGCTGTACCCGCCGCCGGATCACTGACCGGCGAGGCGGGGCCCGGACCGGGCCCCGCCGACACTTCACCTCTTCACCGATGACCTCGGGTTCACCGATGAGTCGGGCGGTCCGTGACTACCGCTGCCCGTAACCCGGCGCGTACTCCTCCGCGTACCGCTGTGCGAAGTCCTCCGGCATGGGGGTGGTGTCCAGGTAGAACCACTCGGCGGTGGGGCCGGGAGCGGCCGCGGCGGCAGAGGGGGCGGAGGCGGTGGCCGGGCGGCGGGGGAGGGAGCCCGGTCGCGGGGACCGGACGGCTCCCGGCCGGGGAGATCGTTCGGCTGCCGGCCCTTGGGGCCAGTCGGCTCCCGGCTGTGGGTGTCGTTCGGCTCCCGGCCCCTGCGGCCAGCCGGCGCCGGGCTGCGGGAACCGCTCGTCACCCGTCGGCGGGAACCGCTCGTCCCCGGGCCAGGGGAACGCCTCGTCCCGCGGGTGCGGGAACGGCTCGTCCGTCAGCCGCGCGGACTCCTCAGCCCTCGCCTCTTCGACCGGACCGGTGTCGGAGGCCGGGTGCTTCCCCGGACCCGGCATCAGCAGCTCCACCCGCAGCCCCTTCCCGCGCTGCTGGGCGGTGAACTGCTCCACCTGGCTGCGGCAGGCGTGGTCGAGGTGGGTCACGCCGGTGAGGTCGAGGCGGATCCGGGGCTTGCCGGCCTCGGCGGCGGCCTCCAGGGCCTCGATGACCTGGGGCAGACGCAGGAACGTCGCGTTCCCGGCCATGACCACCTTCGCGGTGTCCTCCTCGATGTGCTGCCGGATGACGGTCTGGGACATGCGGACGGCCGCCAGGACGATGCCCGCCGCGAGGCCGATCAGGACGCCCTCCAGGAGCGCCGTCGCCACGATGACCAGCGTGGTGACCGTCATGACCGCGAACTCGCCCCGGTCCTGCCGCCACATCTTGGGGAACTCCTCGGGCGCGAACAGCTTCCAGCCGCTGTGCACGAGCACGCCCGCCAGGACCGAGATCGGGATCAGCGCCAGTACCTGGGGCAGGAGCAGTGCGAAGGCGAGCAGCCAGAGGCCGTGCAGGGTGCGGGAGAGACGGGTCTTGGCGCCCGCCTGGACGTTCGCCGAACTGCGGGCCACGACCGCCGTGATGGGGAGGGCGCCGAGGAGTCCGGCGACCGTGTTGCCGGCGCCCTGGGCGATCAGCTCGGGGTTGTAGCGGGTGCGCGGACCGTCGTGCATACGGTCCACCGCGGCCGCCGTGAACAGGGACTCGGCGGAGGCGATCACCGTGAAGGTCAGGATCGCCGTGATGATGCCGGCGTCGGCCAGACCCGCGAACTGCTCCGGGCCCGGCATGTCGACCGCGGCCAGCAGGTTGCCCACCTGGAGGGTCTTCACCTCCACACCCGGGAGCGCGGCGACCGCGATGCCGATGCCCACGGCGACCAGGGCCGCCGGCACCTTCTTCACCGGTCCGGGCGCCTTCTTCCAGAGGAAGCTGAGGACGACCGTGACGATGCCGAGGCCGGCCGCGATCATCGCCTGCGGGTCGGCGACCGTGTCCGCGAGCAGGCCGGGGATGCCGGCGATGTTCTCGATCGGGGTGCCGGGGGCCTTCGCGTCCATCGCCGGGTACGCCTGGCTGAACATCAGCGGCAGACCGATGCCGGCGAGCATGCCCTGGACGACGGCCAGGGAGATCGCCTGGAAGAAGCGGCCCAGCTTCACCAGGCCGAGGACGATCTGGAGCAGGCCCGAGAAGAGCACGATCACACCGAGCATGGCCACGCCGTGCTCCAGCACCGTCTCCGAGACCAGCGCGGCAAGACCGGCGGCCGGCCCGCTGACCTGGAGCGTGCTGCCGCGCGCCGCGCCCACCACCAGACCGCCGATGACCCCCGAGATGATGCCCAGCTCGGCGGGGACACCAGAGGCGACGGCCACACCGATGCAGAGGGGGAGCGCGACCAGGAAGACGACGAGGGACGCGGTGATCTCGGTGGCCAGGTCGGGCCTGGGGCCCTTCTGTTTCCTCTGGTTCGTCCGGTCGGCCGCCGTGTCGTGCGCCGAGCCCGCGGGGGCGCCGTACCTCGGGTCGCCCGCCCTGGGGTCGCCGTACCTCGGGTCGTCTGCCCTGGGGTCGCCGGACCTCGGGTCGCGTGCCCTGGGGTCGCGCGCCCTCATGCCCCGCGTCCTGGTGGCGTGTGCGCCGCTCATGCCGCATGCACCCGGAACAGCCCGTCCTCGTCCAGCTCGTGCACCCGGCCGGTGTCCACCTCGTAGTACCAGCCGTGCAGCCGCAGCCCTCCCGCGTCGAGACGCCGCCGTGCGGCCGGGTAACTCCGCAGCACCGCGAGCTGGTTGACGACGTTCAGCTGGGCGATGTCCGGCAGCCGCGGATCCGCCACGTCCCCGTCCAGGACGGGGGCCAGCCTCGGGCGGGCCAGCTGCAGCCAGGCGTCCACGCCGGGCAGGGCGGACAGGTCGTCGCCGGACTTGAGCGCGCCCATCGCGCCGCAGTGGGAGTGGCCACACACGACGATGTCCTGAACGCCGAGCACCTCCAGCGCGTACTCGATGGTGGCGGCCTCGCCCGAGGCGCCCTGCCTGCCGTGCGGCGGAACGATGTTTCCCGCGTTGCGCAGCTCGAATATCTCACCGGGCCGAGCGCCCGTTATCAGGGCTGGAATCACCCGTGAATCCGAGCAGGTGATGAACAATGCCTCGGGGTATTGACCTTCGGCCAGCCGCTGGTATTCGCCGCTTTCGAAGCCGACCCGTCGTTGGAACGAGCGGGCGCGGTCCAGCAGTGCTTTCACGTTTCCTCCCGGTGCTTTCATCCCAGGTCAGAGCTGGTCGTCGTGGGGGGCCGACCAGGTCCGACGAGTTCCTCTTCACCGTAGGGGAGGCTTTGCCAGGCGAAGGTTAGAGGAACACTAAACCGCCGACAAAAATGGGACAGTTTTCATCCCGGGTGGTCGCGAACTGAGCCGCTGCTCACATTCTTCCGATCGATACGGCGGTTTATCGGTCGTTCGTTGTAGCGTGGCGTCTCCACGGAACACGCGAATTCGGTTCACGGGAGAGACGGGAACGCATGGGCGTACGAGTCCTGCTCATCGAGGACGACCAGACGATCGCCGAACCGCTCGTCGAGGGTCTCGGGCACTTCGGGCTGACGGTGCATCACGTCGGCACGGGGAACGAGGGTTTGAGAGGGCCGTACGGCGATGTCGTCCTGCTCGACCTGGGGTTGCCCGATGTGGACGGCATCGACGTCTGCCGCGGTATCCGGCAGGCCTCCGACGTCCCCATCATCATCCTCAGCGCGCGGGGCGAGGAGGCCGACCGGGTGCTGGGCCTCGAGCTGGGGGCCGACGACTATCTGGCGAAACCGTTCAGCATGCGGGAGCTGGTGGCCCGGGTGCGGGCGGTGACCCGGCGGACCCAGCGCGGGGCAGCGGGGGCGGAGCCGGCCGGTGGGGAGTCCTTCGCGGCCCCCGCCTCCTCCTTCGAGCCGGTGTACTCGCCTCCGGCCCCCGCGTCCCCGCCGGCCGAGGCCCCCGTCGGTGCCGCCGGCCCGCTGGTCGTCGACCGGCGGACCCGGCAGGTGTGGGTGGGGGAGGAGGCGGTGACGCTGACGCCGAAGGAGTTCGAGTTGCTGGCGCTGCTCACCGAGGACCCGGGGGCCGTGTACTCCCGGCAGCAGATCCTCGACCGGGTCTGGGACCCGCACTACGAGGGGCCCACCAAGACGCTGGACGTGCATGTGGCCACGCTGCGGCGGAAGTTGGGCAACCCGGCGTGGATCCAGACCCTGCGCGGAGTCGGATTCCGGCTGGCGGTCCACTCCCAGCCGCCGGCCGCCCCGCAGCCGCCCGCCCCACAGCCCCAGCCGGCCGCCCACGAGTCACAGCAGTACCGGTCCACCGGGTACCAGGACCCGCCCGCGTACGAGCGGCCGGCCTACGAGGAGTCGGGCTACCAACAGTCGGCCTACGCGCAGCCCACCTACGAACGGCCCCCGTACGACCACCCGTTCACCCGCCCCGTCCCCACCCCCCACCCCTCGGCGGCCTACTGATGACGCGGCGTCTGCTGCTCAGTTACCTCACGCTCGCCGCCCTGCTCCTGCTCTGTCTGGAGATCCCCCTGGGGTTCGTCTACTCGCGGGGCGAGCGGGAGCAGGTGATCAACGTGGCGAAGGACGAGGCGGAGTCGGTGTCGGCGTTCGCCTCGCTGTCCGTCTCGGCGGGCCGGGCCGCGCAGGACCTGCCCGAGCGTGCCGCGCACTGCGCGGAACGCATCGGCGGCAAGGTGCTGATCGTCGACCAGGACGGCGCCCTGCTGGCCACCTCGCATCCGCTCAGCGCCTCCGAGGAACGCAGCCTCGCCTCCTGGCCGGGTATCGCCGCCGCACTGCGCGGCACCGCCACCGCGGACGTGCGCACCTCCACCATCGGCGGGGTGGAGTACCTCGCGGTGGCCACCCCCGTACGGCACGGCGCCGAGCAGCAGGGCGCCGTCCGCATCACCGTGCCGACCCGGATGGTGCACGAACGGGTCCACCACGTCTGGCTGCTCCTGGTCCTCGGCGGGCTCGCCGCACTCACCGCGGTCGCCGTCGTCGGGTTCGCGATCGCCCGCTGGACCGGCCGCCCGATCCGTGAACTGGAGCACGCCACCCATGAGTTGGCCGTTGGCGGCACCGCCGTGCCGGTGGCGATCACCAAGGGGCCGCCGGAGGTGCGCAGCCTCGCCGCCACCTTCAACCGCACCGCCGCCCGCCTGGAACACCTCCTGGCCTCCCAGCGCGCCTTCGCCGGCGAGGCCTCGCACCAGCTGAAGACCCCGCTCGCGGCGCTGCGGCTGCGGCTGGAGAACCTGGAGAACGACATCGCCCTGAACGCGCGGGGCTCACTCACCGCCGCGCTGACCGAGACCGACCGGCTGGCCCGGATGGTGGAGGGGCTGCTGGCGATGGCCAGGCTCGACGAGAGCGCCGCCGAGCCGGAGCGGATCGATCTGGGGCAGGTGTGCGCGGAACGCCACCGCGCCTGGACTCCGCTGTACGAGCAGCACGGCGTGTGGCTCGCGCTGGCCGGGGACTACACGGGTGAGGTGCTGGCGCTGCCCGGCGCGGTGGAGCAGATCCTCGACAACCTTCTCTCCAACGCCCTGCGGGTGTCGCCCCCCGGCTCCACGGTCTCCATCGACCCGCGTCACCACGCGCTCCACGAGCGCCGCTTCCCGCACCGCGCCACGGCGCCGGCCTGGGTCGAGCTGCATGTCATGGACGAGGGCCCCGGCATGACCGAGGAGCAGCGCCGTCGTGCCTTCGACCGGTTCTGGCGTGCCCCGGACGCTCCCAAGGGCGGTACCGGTCTCGGCCTGGCTCTCGTGCAGCGCCTCGCCCACGCGAGCGGTGGCGAGGCGGTCCTGCGGCGGGCGCCGCGCGGCGGCCTCGACGCCGTGATCCGGCTTCCGGCGGTACTGGGCCGGACCGCCGTCGCAGTGCCCTCCCAGCGGCCGGCGAGACCCCTGCAGACGGCGGCACCGGGTCGGCGCTGACCCGATGCCGCCGTCTGGTCCGGATTCAGGCCGCCGTCCGCACCTCGTACGTCGCGATGCGGACCGTCTCGTCGTCCAGGCACTGCCCGCTCCGCAGGTCGAAGCGCTGCTTGAGCAGGGGGGAGGCGACGAACGGGCGGCCCTGGTGGGTGCCGGTCAGGCCGCGGGAGAGGACCGCCGCCCCGCCGAACGGGTCGCGGTTGTCGATGGCGTACAGCTCGCCCGCGCGGTCGCGGAACAGGGCGACCTGGCGGCCGTCGGGCAGCAGGGCGGCCACGCCCCGGCCGGGGAGGAGCCGGCTCAGGTCGCAGATCGTGAACCAGCCCTCCGCTCCCTCTCCCAGAAGCAGTTGGACCTTCAGATCGGTCGTCTCGGGTGCCAGGGTCATCGCGGGGCGCTCCCTTCCAGGGGACGGTGGCCGATGGTCAGCAGCGGCAGGTCGGGCTTGATCTGGTCGCGCTCGGGGACGAAGCCGACGACCGGGTCGGGGGTGTCCGGCGCGTTGATGAAGGACACGAACCGGGCGAGCTTCTCGGGGTCGTTGATGGTGGTCGCCCACTCGTCGGCGTAGTTCGCCACGTGGTCCGCCATCAGGGACTCCAGCTCCTCGCAGATGCCGAGGGAGTCCTCCACGACCACGTCGCGCACGTGGTCCAGGCCGCCGGGGATCCGCTCCAGCCAGGTGGAGGTGCGCTCGAGGCGGTCGGCGGTGCGGATGTAGAACATCAGGAACCGGTCGATCAGGCGGATCAGTTCGGCGTCGGTGAGGTCCTGGGCGAGCAGGTCGGCGTGGCGCGGGGTGGCGCCGCCGTTGCCGCCGACGTACAGGTTCCAGCCGTTGGAGGTGGCGATGACGCCGAAGTCCTTCGACTGCGCCTCGGCGCACTCACGGGCGCAGCCCGACACCGCCGACTTGAGCTTGTGCGGGGACCTGAGGCCCCGGTAGCGCAGCTCGAGGTCGATCGCCATCCGGACGGAGTCCTGGACGCCGTAGCGGCACCAGGTCTGTCCCACGCAGGACTTGACGGTCCGCAGCGACTTTCCGTACGCGTGGCCCGACTCGAAGCCGGCGTCCACCAACCGTGCCCAGATCAGCGGCAGTTGCTCGACACGGGCGCCGAACATGTCGATCCGCTGGCCGCCCGTGATCTTCGTGTAGAGGCCGAAGTCGCGGGCGATCTCGCCGATCACGATCAGGCCCTCGGGGGTGATCTCACCGCCGGGGATGCGCGGGACGACCGAGTACGAGCCGTTCTTCTGGAGGTTGGCGAGGAAGTGGTCGTTGCTGTCCTGCAGGGCCGCCTGCTCGCCGTCCAGGACATAGCCGCTCGCGCCGATCGTCGGGGCGAGGGAGGCGATGATCGAGGCGACCGCCGGCTTGCAGACCTCGCAGCCGTCGCCGCCCCGGGCGCCGTCGCGGCCGTAGCGGTCCAGCAGGTCCTGGTAGGTGTTGATGCGCAGGGCGAGGACGATCTCGTACAGCTCCTCGCGGGTCTGGGAGAAGCAGCCGCACAGGCCCTTGTCGACCTCGACGCCGCTCGCCTCCAGCTCGGCGGTGACCAGCTGGCCGAGGACCTTGACGCAGGAACCGCAGCCCGTGCCCGCCTTGGTGCACTTCTTCACCTCGGGCACGGTCGTGCACTGGTGGTCGGTGACCGCGCCGCGGATCGTGCCCTTGCTGACGTTGTGGCAGGAGCAGATGATCGCCTCGTCCGGCAGGGCGGACGGGCCGAGCTGGGCGCCGCCGCCCGAGCCCGCGGGCAGGACCAGCGACTCGGGCGAGATCGGCGGGACCGAACCCGTCAGGGCCCGCAGGGTGCCGTACGCGTCCGCGTCGCCGACCAGGATGCCGCCGAGCAGTGTGCCGTCCCGGCCGATGACCAGCTTCTTGTACAGGCCCGAGCGGGAGTCGGAGTAGACGACGTCCAGGCAGTCCTCGGCGGTGCCGTGCGCGTCACCGAAGGACGCCACGTCCACGCCGAGCAGCTTCAGCTTGGTGGACAGGTCGGCTCCGGTGAAGGACGCCTCGTCCGCGGCGATGGTTGCGGCGGCGGTCTCCGCCTGCTCGTAGCCGGGGGCCACCAGGCCGTACACCCGGCCGTCGGCCGCGAGGGCGCACTCGCCGATCGCGAAGACGTGCGGGTCGGACACGGTCCGGCACTGCTCGTCGACCGTGATGCCGCCACGCTCGCCGACCGTCAGACCGCAGTCGCGGGCGAGCTGGTCGCGGGGGCGGACACCGGCGCTGAACACCACCAGGTCGGTGGCGAGTTCGGAACCGTCGGACAGCTTCATACCGGTGACCGCGCCGTCCTCGCCGACGACGATCTCCTGAGTGCCCACGCCCGTGTGGACGGACAGGCCCATGTCCTCGATGGTGCGCAGCAGGGCCGCGCCACCGCCCTCGTCGACCTGGACGGGCATCAGACGCGGCGCGAACTCCACGATGTGGGAGGTGAGTCCGAGCCCCTTCAGCGCACCGGCCGCCTCGAGTCCGAGCAGACCGCCGCCCACCACCGCACCCGTCGTCGCCCTGGTCTTCGCGTACTCCTCGATCGCGAGGAGGTCCTCGATCGTGCGGTAGACGAAGCAGCCCTCGGCGTCCTTGTTCGGGACCGGCGGTACGAAGGGGTAGGAGCCGGTGGCGAGGACGAGGGTGTCGTACTCGAAGACCTGGCCGGACCTGGCCGTGACCTTCTTCGCCTCGCGGTCGATCGTCTCGGCCGGGTCGCCGACGTACAGCTCGATGCCGTGGGTGGCGATGAACTCCATGTCGGTCATGGAGAGTTCCTCGGGCGTCTTGCCCGAGAAGTACGAGGTGAGCGCGACGCGGTCGTAGGCGGGACGCGGCTCCTCGCACAGGACGACCACGCGGTGCGTGGCGGTCAGGCCGCGCTCGGCGAGCGCTTCGAGGAAGCGCTGGCCGACCATGCCGTGGCCGACGAGCACGATCGTGGGGGTGGCCCCCAGGGTGGCGGTCATCAGGAGCCTCCATCGTTGGTGAGCAGGTGGAGCAGGGGGCCGCCGTCGGACGGGAGCGGCTCTGCTCCCTCCCAGGCGCGCGCCAGCGCGCCGACGGTGCCGAGTTCGCCGACGAGGACCCCGCCGACCAGGCGGTCGTCGCGGACGACGACCTTGCGGTAGGTGCCTCGGGTGGCGTCGGCGAGCTGCACGACGTCGTCGCCGGGGAGCGGCTCGGTCTCGCCGAACGCGGCGAGGTCGAAGGCGCTGTTCCCGGAGAGGGTGAGCCGGGTGAGGGCGCGGGTGCCGGTGTAGCGGGAGCCGGTGTCCCCGGCCAGCGACTCGGCGAGCACATCGGCCTGTTCGAGGGCCGGGGCGGCCAGCCCGTACACGTTCCCGTCGTGCTGGGCGCAGTCGCCGATCGCGCGGATGTGCGGGTCGGACGTACGGAGTTCGTCGTCGACCAGGATTCCCTTGTGCACGGCGATCCCCGCGGCCTTGGCGAGACCGGCGCGCGGGGAGACCCCGCAGGCCAGCACCACCAGGTCGGCGTCGAGCGCGTAGCCGTCGGCCATCTCGACGGAGCGGACGGCGCCGCCGACGCAGCGCACGTCCCGCACCCGGCACTCGGTGTGGACCTCGACGCCGAGGTCCTTCAGGTGCCGGAGCACCAGCCGGGAGGCGCCCGGGTCGAGCTGGCGCTCCATGAGCCGCTCGGACTGCTGGGCGAGCACGACCTGCGCGCCGCGCACCGCGAGGGCGCGGGCCGCGGAGACCCCGAGGAGCCCACCGCCGATCACCACGGCCCGGACGCCGGGCCGTACGGCCTTGGACAGGCCCAGGCAGTCGTCCATGGTGCGGAAGGCGTGGACACCCTCGGGGAGTACGTGGTCCGGGGTGAACAGGCCGCGCAGGGGCGGCAGCACCGGGTTGGAGCCGGTCGCCAGGACCAGCGTGTCGTATGCGATCTCCGAGCCGTCCGCGCAGGCCACGGTCCGCCGGTCGCGGTCGATGCCGGTGACCCGGGTCCGGACCAGCCCGGCGGGCGCGGGCAGCGCGATCACCTCGGGGGCGTACCGGCCGGCGAGCACCTCGGCGAGCAGCACCCGGTTGTACGGACGGTGCTCCTCCTCGCCGACGAGCAGCGCGGGCATACCCAACTCACCGAGCCGGCGGGCGAGACGTACGCCCGCGAGGCCGGCGCCGATCACCACCACACGCGAATTCGAGGTCATGTCATCGAGCGTGCGGTGCGGAGGTTACCCGGTCGCATCACGGTTGTTTCCCGCGAGGAACGCTGCCCTCAGCGGGGGCGGGGCGGGAGTGTGAGGGTTTCCGTGGCCGGTGGGAGGGGGTGTGTGAGGAGTTCGCGGGAGGCCGTCACCTCGGAAGACCCTCAGGTGCGCGGCTCGCGCGCCTACCGGGACCGCGGGGCCCTGGCCAGGCCGGACATCCCCTTCGCCATGCTCGCGTAGGAGCGGTCGCCGGTCCAGTGGCTCCCCGTCAGATGTGCGAACACGACCACGTTGCCCTGGTAGCCGGTCGTCTTCGAGTAGCCGCCGCCGCAGGTGATCACCCGTAGCTCCGGGCGGGCGGCGGCGCCGTAGACCTTGGTGTCGGGGAAGTGGCGGGCGTCGTGGACCTCGACCGCGTCCACCGTGAAGACGGCGACGGTGCCGTCCCGGCGGTCGACCTCGATGGTGGCGTGTCTGCGCAGGGCGCCGAGATCGTAGAAGACGGCGGGGCCCTCGCCGTTGTCGACGTGTCCGGCGACGATCGCGGTGCCCCGTTCGCCGGGGGTGGTGCCGGCCTCGTACCAGCCGGCGAGATTCTTCTTCTCGGCGGGCGGGACGCCGAGGCCGCCGGTGGCGGTGAGGGCCAGGCCCGTCAGGGGGGCGTCCACGTGGATGGCGGGGATGCGGATCCGGTCGGGCGGGGAGGGCGGCAGGGCCGGGGCGGACCCTATGGCTGCGTCGTCGCCGCTGTCGTCGCCGCCCGCGTGGGCGGCCTGGGCGGCGGAAGGCTGCGGTGGGGCATGGGTCTCGGCGCCGCTGCGCAGCAGCCACGCGCCCGCGCAGAGGGCGACCGCGGTGACGGCCGCTATGACGGTGTTGCCGACCGCGCGCATGTGCATCACAACCCTTCTCCTCGGGGCCCGGCCCCGTGCCCCCCTCCGGGCCGCGAGGGGCGTCGGGCCCGGAGGGGGAGGGGACATGCGGTACCGCTGGACGGACAGCGGAGGGTGTCCGTCAGATCCCGTCGCCTCTCGCCCGGCGATGCAGGAGCCAGGTACCGCCCGCGGCGGCGACGGCGAGAGCCGCCACACCGGCCGCGGTCTGCACGGGGTCGGGGCCGAGTGCGCCGCCGACCCCCGTCTTCACACTTCCGCGCGGCGGCACCGGCTGCTGCCGGTCCGAGGCCAGCGTCACGACCAGGTCCCCGGTGATCCGCCGGCCGTCCTCCGCGCACTGGGCGACGATCTCGTACGTCCCCGGCTGCGCGCTCGGCGGCACCCGGAACTCCCCGCTCGCCTCGCCCCGGTGGGTGCCGGGCGCCAGCGTGAAGCGGCCGGCACCCACCGCGCCGGCGTCGCCCGCCGCCGTACCGCCCTCGCCGCACGCCGCCGTGTTCACCGTGACCGGGCCGCCCGGCACCGCGGTGGCGGGGCGGAACCCGAGATCCCCGACATCGCCGTCCGCTCCGTGCACGGGGGCGGCGACCGCGCCCGCGGCGGCGACGGCGAGCGCGGTGCCGGTCAGCAGTCGGGCGGTACGACGGGCGGTGCGACGCATCTGCGGTCCTCCGGGCTCTTCGGGTCGCGTCCCTGCCCTTCCGAGGTAAGTCGCAGCGCGGCCGGCGCGCTTCCTGAGGGGATGTCAGGAATGGGATGAACGGGTGTCAGGTGTCCGGCCGGGCGGGGTGATCAGGCGGTCGTTTCAGCAGGTCACCGGTGTGCGGGCGGCGGGGGCGCGGAAAAGCGGCGGCAGGGGGTGTGAACGGGTGACCGGTCAGCGGTGGGCGAGCCAGTCGCCGCCCTCGACGATCCTCCCCCGGGTCCGCAGCCGGGTGGCCACACCGGGTGCCGCGACGTACACCCAGGCGCGGACCGCGCCGTCGCCGACCGCCACCTGCCGCGTCACTCGCTCGTACAGGTTGCGCGGATCGCCCGGCGTGTACTCCTCCAGCCGGTCCAGTTCGGCCAGCAGCCGCTCGTACGCCTCGGGCCGCGCGGTGACGAGGTCCCCGGCCACGCCGCCGCCGCCCGGCTCCTCCACCGCGTACGGATAGCCGGGGCCGTCGTACAGCACGGCGTCCGTCAGCCGGGCCGGTTCCTCGCGCAGGGTGCGGCCGCGCAGGAACAGGTCGTGGTTGACCTCGCCGGGGCGGAGGGTGCCGTAGACGAAGAACGGGAGGTCGGGGCGGGACGGGGTGGTTGGGATGCTCACGGAAACGATTCTCTCCCGTTCGCCCTCCCCTTCACCGCCCCCTCACCGCTCCGGCACGGAGGCGCTATGGACATGACATGTCATGCCCACTTAAATCGCAGGACGGCATCAGGCACGACCTCAGCGCCACCCCCACACGCGCCCCCCACGGCGCCTTTCCAAGGAGACCGATGAGTCGGATACGGCAGCACGTCCGAGGTTCCCGTCTCGCCACCGCCGGCATCGCCGCCACCACGGCCACCCTGCTGGCCGCCGTACTCTCCCCGGCCGCCGACGCGGCCGACAGACCGACCCGCGCCACCGCGCTCGACAACGCGGCCGCCGCCCTCGCCGACCACGCGGCGAGCCTGGGCCTCACCTCCACCCAGGAGACGTCCGTCCGGGACGTCGTCGTCGACAAGGACGGCACCCAGCACGTCCGCTACGACCGTACCTACCGCGAACTCCCGGTCCTGGGCGGCGACTTCGTGGTCCACCTGGCCCCCGACGGCACGTACCGCAGCGCGAACCGGGCGACGAGGAGCGCGATCTCCCTCACCACCATCACGCCCAGGCTGTCCGCCCCGAAGGCCGCCGACGTCGCCGTGAACGCCCTGCGCGCGGCGAACCTCGGCGAGACCCTCAAGCAGGTCAAGGCCAAGCCGCAGCTGGTCGTCGACGCCCTGCACGGCGCCCCCAGGCTGGCCTGGCGGACCAACGCCGTGGCCCTGGACTCCCTGGGCAACCCGGTCGCCCGCACCGTGCTGACCGACGCGCGCACCGGCGCCCAGATCGACGCCTGGGACTCCATCGAGACGGCGACGGGCGACGGCCAGTCCCTGTACGGCGGCACGGTCCCCCTGGAGACGACCCTGTCCGGGGCGACGAACCAGCTCAAGGACCCGACCCGGGGGAACACGTACACGGGTGACGCGGCGAACAAGACCGACCTGTGCATCTTCGGCATCTGCATCAGCCGCGCCCCGGCGACGCTCTTCACGGACGCGGACAACCACTGGGGCACGGGGACGACGTCCGACCGCTCCACCGCCGCGGTCGACGCCCAGTACGGCACCAACGTGACCTGGGACTACTACAAGAACGTCCACGGCCGCAACGGCATCGGAAACGACGGCAAGGGCTCCTACAACCGCGTCCACTACGGCAACAGCTACAACAACGCCTTCTGGGACGACAGCTGCTTCTGCATGACGTACGGCGACGGCGACGGCACGCAGCTCGGCCCGCTGGTGGCGCTGGACGTGGCCGGTCACGAGATGTCCCACGGCGTGACGTCGAAGACGGCCGCGCTGACGTACTCGGGCGAGTCGGGCGGCCTGAACGAGGCGACCTCCGACATCTTCGGATCGCTGGTGGAGTTCTACGCGGGGAACTCCAAGGATGCCGGTGACTACCTCATCGGCGAGAAGATCGTCCGCTCCGGCTTCGGCCGGGACGCGCTGCGGTACATGGACAAACCCAGCAAGGACGGCAGTTCGGCCGACTACTGGAGCAGTTCGGTCGGCAACCTCGACGTCCACTACTCGTCCGGGGTCGCCAACCACTTCGCCTACCTGCTGGCGGAGGGCAGCGGCTCCAAGACCATCAACGGCGTCACCTACAACTCCCCGACGTCCAACGGCTCGACGGTCACCGGGATCGGCCGGGACAAGCTGGGCGCGATCTGGTACCGGGCGCTGACGGTCTACATGACCTCGTCGACGAACTACGCGGGGGCGAGGACGGCGACCCTGAACGCCGCCCGTGACCTCTACGGCTCCGCCAGCACCGAGTACAACGCGGTGGCGGCGGCGTGGAGTGCGGTGAACGTGAACTGAGGAAACCCGCTTCCGCGGACCCCCGTCACCCGCTAGGCTCCCCCGGCGCGCACGACCGGCGCGCGTCGGGGGACCAGGGTGACCAGGGGGTACCGCGGGTAATGGAGGACTTGACCGAAGAAGTCGCTGTGGCCGGGAAGAGCCCGAACGCGTGGGCCCAGGTGGTCGCGGCGCTCGTGGTGGTCGCGGTGATCGGGGGTGGGCTGTGGGTGTTCCAGAAGAACTCCGGGGACGGGAACGGCGCGAGCTCGATGGCCTGCTCGACGCCGAAGCCCACGCGCGGTGCGACGAAGAACGCCGAGCGCCTCTTGGGCAGCCAGCTCTGCAAGGTGCTGAACCGCCCGGATCTGCCGACGCTGCTCGGAACGCCCGGGGAGGAGGTGAAGTCGGTCGGAAGCGGTGAGGCACCCGTCCCCGAGGGGGACGTCACGTTCACGACGTACTCCGTGCAACTCTCGGCGTCCTACGACGACTTCCCGGTCACCGGGATGGCCGACCTCCTGGGCGGCGACGCGCGGGAGCGAACGGTCCTCGGGCGCCCGGCGGTCCTCTACTCGACCGGGACCATCGCCTTCAGTTTCGACCTCGGCGGCGGCAAGGCCAAGAGCGCTCCCGGTCACCGTGCCCGCGGCCTCGTGGTCGCCCAGGACCCGAAGGACGGCGGCGGCTCCTACGAGATAGCCATCTGGCGCCAGGACTCCGTGCCGCCCGACGACGCCACGCTCCTGCGCGTCGCGGAGAAGGTCCTGCCCACGATCCCGGGGTGGACGGGCGGAGCCTGAGTCCCCGGGGGGCCGCGCACGCGGAGCGCGCCGAAGGCCGGCTCCCGTTGCGGGGCCGGCCTTCCCCGAGTGGGAGTCGTGTCGGTCAGGCGACCGGCTCCGGGGCCTTGGCGACCGCCTCCGCCGCCTCCTCCTTCGGCTTGCGGTCACGCATGACCAGGGTTGCCAGGATCGCCGCTGCCAGGACGCCGATCGCGCTGACCGTGAAGGTGGTCGTCATGGAGGTGGTGAAGGCCTCGCGGGCCGCGTGGATCAGGGCCGGGTCGCCGTTGGCCGCCGCCAGGGCCCCGGCGATCGACTGGCGGGCCGCCTCGGGAGCGTCGGCGGGCATCTCGGCGGTGTAGCCGCTGGTGAGGAGGGAGCCGAGGATCGCGATGCCGAGGGCGGTGCCGGCCTGCTGGATGGTGTCGTTCAGGGCCGAGCCCACGCCCGCCCGGTCCGCCGGGATCGTGCCCATCAGGGCGCCCACCGCGGCCGGCATCGCCATGCCCGCGCCGAAGCCCAGCAGGCCGAGGGCGATCGCCGGGACCGTGAAGCCGGAGGCGGCGTCGACCGTCGTCAGCAGGGCGAAGCAGGCGGCCATCACCAGCATGCCGGAGAGGATCACGAACCGGTTGCCGATCTTCGCCGCCAGCTTCACGCCCAGGCCGTTGCCGATCAGCGCGGCGATGGCGAGGGGGAGGAAGGCGAGGCCCGCCTTGACGGGGGAGTGGCCGAGGACGAACTGCAGGTACTGGGTGAGGACCAGCAGCAGACCGCCGTTGCCGATCTGGACGAGGGCCAGCGAGAGCGAACCGCCGCTGAAGTTGCGGTGCTTGAAGAGGGACAGGGGGACCATCGGCGACGCGGTCCTGTTCTCCCAGACGGCGAAGCCGGTCAGGGAGGCGACGGCCACCGCGAGGCTGAGGGCGGACCGGCCGGCGAACGCGCCGTGCTGCGGGATCTCGATGATCCACCAGACCAGGGCGGTCATGCCGACGGCGGAGAGCACGGCGCCCAGCGGGTCCGGCTTCTGCCACGGTGCCTTGGACTCCGGCATCAGCGCGACAGCGGCGACGACCGCCAGGACGACGACCGGCACGTTGAGGAAGAAGATCGAGTGCCAGGAGAACTGGTCGATCAGCACGCCGCCCAGGACCGGGCTGCCGACCAGGCCGAGCATGGACACCGAGCCCCATGCCGCCATCGCCCTGCCGCGCTCCTCCTCGTCGAAGACGGTGATGAGGATGGAGAGGGTGGACGGCATGATCAGGGCTCCGCCGACGCCCATCGCCGTGCGGACCGCGATCACCTCGCCGGGGTTCGTGCAGACCGTCGCCGCCAGTGACGCCGCCCCGAAGAGCACCAGGCCGATCAGCATCACCCGCCGGCGACCGAACCGGTCGCCGAGGCTGCCCGAGGTGAGCAGGAGGCCCGCGAAGACCAGGATGTAGGAGTCGAGGATCCACTGGGTGTCCTGCGCGCTCGCTCCGAGGTCCTCGGTCATCGAGGGCACCGCGACGGTCAGCGCCATGCTGTCGATCGTCAGGACCAGCGTGCTCAGGCACAGCACGACGAGGATCCACCAGCGGCGTGGATTGCGGGTTTCCATGGGAAGGTCGGGTCCTTTCATCAGCCCTTGCGTACGGTGTTCACGTCATGCGCACACCGTTCCGCCGACTGCTGCGTACGGTGTTCCGTTCGATGCGCACACTGTACGCAGTGTGGAACAGTGTGCGCAAGTGCAGAACTCTGTACGCTGAAGCGCACGATGTACGCCAGTCCCGATCTCCGGAGTGTGCCGTGGCCGCCAAGGCGAAGAACCCGACCGCCGTCCCGTCCGTCTGGACCCGGCAGAAGCGCGAGCCGGACCAGCCCTCGCTGAGCCGGGACGCGATCGTCCGCGAGGCAGTCGCCATGCTGGACGCCGAGGGCGTCGAGGCGCTGAGCATGCGCAAGCTGGGCGCCCGCCTGGGCGCCGGCGCGACCTCCCTCTACCGGCACGTCGCCACCAAGGACGAGCTGATGGAGCTCGCCGTGGACGAGGTCGCCGCCGAGACGTACGCCCCGCCCGCCGACGGCTCCGACTGGCGCGCGGGCGTCACCGAGGCGGCGCGGTCGTTCCGCGGGACGGTGCTACGGCACCCCTGGCTCGCCTCGGTCCTCGGCCAGGCCGGTCTCGTCTACCTCGGGCCCAACCTGATGACGTACACCGAGCGCCTCGCCGCCCTGTTCACCGCGGCCGGCTTCCCCGAGCCGGGCCGCGCGATCGAGCCGCTGCTCGGCTATGTGATCGGCATCAGCACCACCGAGGCGGCCTGGCTCACCACCGTCGCCCGTTCCGGCGAGACCGAGGCCGAGTTCGTCAACCGCCTGATGCCCGCCGCCCGCCGGGCCGCCGCGCCCTACGATCATCTCGCCGGCGAGTACGCCGTGGAGACGTCCGACCCGGCCGTCCTGCGCGAGACCAAGTTCACCTACGGCCTCGACGTCGTCCTGGACGGCCTCGCCCTGCGTCTGCCCCGCCAGGCCTCCTAGGGCGTGTTTCGAAAGTCCCGTCTGGCCCGCGACGCCTGGCACGGCGCCTCGCCGCGTTGTCGGGATCGCCCGCGTACGCCCGGTACGCGGACGACCCTCCGCCTTGCGATGCACCGCACCAGACGCCGCGGGCCCCGCCCTCCGGGCGGACGACGCTACTTTCGAAACACGCCCTAGGAGCCCGCGATCTCCAGCCGTACCGCGCACACCTTGAACTCCGGCATCCGCGAGGTCGGGTCCAGGGCCGGGTTCGTGAGGGTGTTGGCGCGGCCCTCGCCCGGCCAGTGGAACGGCATGAAGACCGTGTCCGGGCGGATGTCGGCGGTGATACGGGCGGGGGCGACCGCCCGGCCGCGCCGGGACACCACGGCCACCGGGTCGCCCTCGGCCGCCCCGAGCCGTGCCGCCAGCCGCGGGTGCAGCTCCACGAACGGCCCCGGCGCGGCGGCGTTCAGCTCGTCCACGCGGCGGGTCTGGGCGCCCGACTGGTACTGGGCCACGACCCGGCCCGTGGTGAGGAGGACCGGGTAGTCGTCGTCCGGTTCCTCGGCGGCCGGGCGGTGTGTGACCGGGGTGAAGCGGGCCCGGCCGTCCGGCGTGGCGAAACCGTCGAGGAACAGGCGGGGCGTTCCCGGGTGCACGCTCGCCGAGGTGTGCTCCTCGGGACCGGACGGCTCCGCCGGGCACGGCCAGAACACCCCGTTCTCCTCCGCCAGCCGACGGTAGGTGATCCCGGAGTAGTCCGCGATCCCGCCCGCGCTGGCCCGCCGCAGCTCCTCGAAGACCTCCTCGGGGTCGGTCGGGAAGCCCTTCTCCACGCCCAGCCGGGACGCGAGGCCGTGCAGGACCTCCAGGTCGCTTCGGACGCCCTCCGGAGGGGTGATCGCCTGCCGGCGGAGCAGGACACGTCCCTCGAGGTTCGTCGTCGTCCCCGTCTCCTCCGCCCACTGCGTGACCGGCAGCACCACGTCCGCGAGCGCCGCCGTCTCGGACAGGACGACATCGCAGACCGCCAGGAAGTCCAGCGACCGCAGACGCTCCTCGACATGGGCCGCGCGCGGCGCGGACACCACCGGGTTCGACCCCATCAGCAGCAGCGACTTGACGTCCGTACCCAGGGCGTCCAGCAGTTCGTACGCACTGCGCCCCGGCCCGGGCAGCGAGTCGGGGTCCACGCCCCACACCTCGGCCACGTGCCGCCGCGCCGCCGGGTCGTCCAGCTTGCGGTAGCCGGGCAGCTGGTCGGCCTTCTGGCCGTGCTCACGGCCGCCCTGCCCGTTGCCCTGCCCGGTCAGACAGCCGTAGCCGGACAGCGGCCGGCCCGCCCGCCCCGTCGCCAGGCAGAGGTTGATCCACGCGCCGACCGTGTCGGTCCCCTTGGACTGCTGCTCGGGGCCGCGCGCGGTGAGCACCATCGCGGCCTCGGGCTCGCAGAACATCCGCACGGTCTCGCGGAGTTGGGGAACGGACACCCCCGTGATCCGTTCCACGTACTCCGGCCAGTGGGCCATGGCCGCCGCGCGGGCGTCCTCCCAGCCGGCGGTCCGCTCCGCGACGTACTCCTCGTCGACCCGCCCCTCGGCGACGACCAGGTGCAGCAGGCCGAGCGCCAGCGCGAGATCGGTGCCGGGGCGGGGCATCAGATGCAGGTCGGCCTGTTCGGCGGTCTTCGTACGGCGTGGGTCGACGACGATCAGCGTGCCGCCGTTCTCCCGCAGTTCGCTGAAGAAGCGCAGGGAGGGCGGCATGGTCTCCGCGAGGTTGGAGCCGACGAGGATCACGCAGCCCGTCTTCGGGATGTCCTCCATCGGGAAGGGGAGTCCGCGGTCCAGGCCGAACGCCTTGATGCCGCCCGCCGCCGCCGACGACATGCAGAAACGGCCGTTGTAGTCGATCTGCGAGGTGCCCAGCACGACCCGCGCGAACTTGCCCAGCGCGTACGCCTTCTCGTTCGTCAGCCCGCCGCCGCCGAACACCCCGAGCGCGTCGGGCCCGTGCTCGCCACGCACCCGCCGCAGCTCACCGGCGATCCGGTCCAGTGCCTCGTCCCAGGTGGCCGGCACGAGCGAGTCACCGGAACGCACCAACGGGGAGGTCAGGCGCACCCGGGACGAGAGCACCGCCGGCGCCGTACGGCCCTTGCCGCACAGCGCGCCCCGGTTCACCGGGAAGTCGGGGCGCTCGACCACCTCGACGCCTCCCGTGGGCAGGGGCGACAGGGCCATCCCGCACTGCAGGGCGCAGTACGGGCAGTGGGTGGGCGTCGAGGTGGTCCGCATGCGTTTCAGCGTGCTTCGGCCGTGTTACACGCCGTGCGGTCTCCTGTTACGGCGGTGTGGTGGTGCCCTCCCCGCCGGCCTCCGCCCGCCGTGAGGCGCACGGCCGGGGCCGGCCGGGGCTACCGGGCCGCAGGTCGAACCGGGCGCGCGGGAGCGCGGGGGCCGCGCGGAGTCACCTGGCCGCCGCCAGCGCCCGTTCCACGCCCTTCTCCCGCGGCCCGAGGAAGCGCGGATCGGGCCGGAACACCGCGTCCAGGGCCGCCTTGCCCGCCGCGAAGACCTCCCGTGCGCCCCCGTAGTACCAGGTCACGTCGTGCTTGGCGGCCACGCCGACGCCGTACGAGTCGACGCCCGCCGCCTCGCACAGCGCGACGGCCCGCCGGATATGGAATCCCTGGCTGATCAGGACGGCCCGGTCCACGCCGAAGATCTTCTTGGCGCGCACGCACGAGTCCCAGGTGTCGAAGCCGGCGTAGTCACTGACGATCCGCCCGTCCGGCACCCCGTGCGCGGTGAGATAGGTCCGCATGGCGTCCGGCTCGTCGTAGTCCTCGCGGCTGTTGTCACCGGTGACCAGGACGACCTCGATCCGGCCCGCCCGGTACAGCTTCGCCGCCGCGTCCAGCCGGTGCGCGAGATACGGCGACGGCTCCCCGTCCCACAGCCCCGCCCCGAAGACCACGGCGACCTCGGTGCGCGGCGCCCCGGCCGTCGTACCGATCCGGCCGGCCGTGGACACGTACAGCCAGGTGGCCGGCAGCAGAGCGAGCACACACCCCGCCATCACGGCCTGCACCAGCCGGCGCCGCCCGGCACGGGTGCGCGGCAGCCGCGGTCGACGGACGTTCATGAGGTGCCCCCTGCGTCGATCTGGGTCGAAATCCCGTTCGGCCTGGGAAGACGCTGAGCGCCGTGATCCGGTTCGCCGCCCGGCGCGGTGGGCACCTCACACCGCGCCCACCCCGGCGGTGAACCCCCGGAAAATACTCGTGACGGTCAGGCAACGGGGGTGCAACCTCGCCCCGCCAGGATCGGTGCATGAGCCAGCCAAGCCTCGTCCAGCTCGCCGGCCGCCGGCGCCCGGCCCCGCCCGCGCTCGTGGTCGTCGCCCACGGCAGCCGCGACCCGCGCGCCCTGAGCACCGTACGCACCCTCCTCGACCGCGTCCGCGCACAGCGCCCCGGCCTGCCGGTGCACCTCGGCCACATCGAGCTGAACGAGCCCCTGCTCACCGACACCCTGGCCGACCTCGACGCCCGCGGCACCACGGACGCCGTCCTGGTCCCCCTGCTCCTCGCCCGCGGCTACCACGTCAAGCGCGACATCCCCGAGATGGCGGCGCGGGCACGGCTACGCACGCGCGTGGCGGCCCCGCTTGGTCCGCACCCCTTGCTGGTGGAAACCCTGTACACCCGTCTGGTCGAGGCGGGCTGGCGCCCCGACATGACGGAGTCCCAGCGCCGCACGAGCGCGGTGGTCCTGGCGGCCGCCGGCTCCCGCGACCCCGACTCGGCGGTCGACACCCGCCGTACGGCCGACCTCCTGGCGGCACGTCTGGGGGTCCCGGTGGTCCCCGCGTACGCCTCGACGGCGACACCGACGGTCCCGACGGCGGTCCACGCTCTGGCGGCAAGGGGCCGGCACCGCGTGGCGGTCGCCTCGTACTTCACGGCCCCGGGCCGCTTCGCGACGGAGTGCGCGGACGCGGCCCCGTGGATCGCGTCGGCGCCTCTGGGCACCCACCCCGCGATGGCGAGCCTGCTGCTCCACCGCTACGACCGCGCACTCGAAGCCGACGGCACCAGCAACGCCGCCTAGGTGTATTGATCACGAGCGTTGTTGAGGCCGACCGTCCTGACCCTGTGATTGCAGGCTCATCCCGGGACTGAATGATCCTGCGCGCGGCTCTTGGGGGTGGGACAGAGCGGCTCGCTGAGATTCCCCACCCACCCCTCGCCGTCACGCACACCCCCTCATGCGGTCCTGACCGGTGCGGCACAATCACGGTCAACTGGGCAAGCAACGGTGGGGGTGGGAACGTGGGGCGTTTTGGCTCGCGAAGCCGACGTAAGGGCATACCGAACGAGCCAGCACTACTGGCGGCGGCTGCTGAGAATCCCGGTGGCAGCGTCGCCGAGATCGACCCGACGTATATCGACGATCCGAACGGCTACGTGCCGCCCGAGGCAATCCGCGGCGCGTGGTTGGTAGACAGCAGCGGGAAACTGACAGGTGAGTACCAGGAGAATCCTCGTCACGGGGTGCCGCAGGACGACTTCAGCAAGCTCACTGACCCTGATCACTGGCTTGGCTGGCTCGGCGATGATCCCGCGATCGCCGTCCGGAAGGGCATCGAAGAGTCCTTGCGAGCCCAGGTGGCAGATGCAGTGGTCGAGTGGGTCAAGATCCTTGAGACGCCTCGGTTTCTCACGGGTGGGCGTCGACATTCTGAGGACGAACAGGTCATGTTGGTGACCCGCGCGGCACTCGCCGCACCGTTTGCGTTGTCCGTGCGCACCACGCAGCACGGGCGTTCCATTCTTCTGGGGGTGTTCTCGTGGGCGGCGGTGAACCTCTCACCGCCCGGAGTCCGCAAGGATCGGCACTGGTTTGACCTGGGTGTGGAGCTCGACTGGGCCGGTGAACGGCTTCAAGGGCGGATCTACGAAATTGACGGTGCGGACGGCACCGCCGAGCGGTAGAGCGGGAAGTCACTCAGCACCGGCGGTCACGTACGTGGCGCTGAGCCATGCGAATTCGCTGGTCGGCAGAGGGGCCGGTACGGGATGCTGCACGCGTGATCGAGGGAGAAGCCGCCGTTCGGGCAGTCGAGGACCAACTGGAGCGCGACTACCAGCAGTGGCGGGCTGTGAGCGCGGACGCGGTGAGGATGGCTGTGGTCCGTGTCGAGGAGCACGAGCTGGTGTGGATCGTCTCCTGGCAGTCCGAGGAGTTCGTACGCACCCGGAACTCGAAGTACGCGCTGATTGGTAATGGGCCGTATCTGGTCGACCGCGTAGACGGGGGACTGCATCAGATCGGCGTCGTCTCCGCGGTAACCGGGGAGTGGGAGGCCGACTACCGGGCTCGGATACGCGGTCTGCCGGTGCGCACTGCAGTGGACGATCTACACGATGCGCTCCGCGGAGTCGCCGCTGCGCGCGGACGCATGCATGCTGTGAGGACACTGCGCCAAAGGCTGCCTGTGCTCTCGCCCGCGGAGGCCATCGAATACGTGGGCGCCTTGCTGGAGGGCGATGCGCCCGCGCGCCTCGTGGCCGTCGCCACCAAGGAACTGGCGGAGCCTCTCAACCCGGTGCTTGCGGTGAAGACCATTCTGAGCGGGGCGGCGATCCGAGCCGGTCAGAGACCCGAGGGGTGACTGGAAAGCCAGTCGGCGTGCCGATCGCGCATCTGGTCCCGTTCTTCGCGCGTGGTGAGGAAGACGTCGGCACCACCGTCGTAGGGTGGTGGATGCGCTGCATGCGGGTGTCGGTGATGAGAATTCCCGCCACCTTGTCGTCGGCGGTATCTCGGAGCAAGTCGTCGATGCAGCCGCGCTGCCAGGGCCGGTGTGCGGCGAAGAGATGGCAATACGTGTGGAACTCGGGGTCAGGATCGTCCTCAACCAGCAGGCTCTGCCAATACCCCGTGGCGGGTTCCACTGACGGAACCTCGACTTCGGTCGTCCAGAGCGGAGTGATCACATACACGTCCGCACCAGCGAACAGCTCATCGAGGACCGTGTTGTAACGCTCCAGGACGACGGTGTACTCGCTCTCGTCCTCCGCATACCGCTTCGACTCCGGCAGGCTGTGAAAACGTACCCAGACATCCCGATTCAGTCCGTGCGGGCAACGGCGAACATCCCGCGCTCCACCTCGGGGTGGGACGGCGGGAAGAAGGTGGGCGGCCGCAAGCGGCACCTGGTGGTGGACTGCCTCGGCCTGGTCCTGGCCGTTGCCGTGACTGCGGCGAGCGTGCAGGACCGCGACTGGGTCGCCAGCGGCATCGCACGTATGCACAACCTGGCCCTCGACCAGTAGAAGGCGCGCCTCTTTGATGGTCGAGCACAGGTTGGGGGTCACTTTCCGTAAGCGCGCAGGAAGACGTCCATCGCAGTGTCAGCGACGGTGTCCGGGACGGCGTCGGGGCGGTACTCCAACGGGCCGGTGAGCAGAGAGAGGAAGTGTTCGGCGGCGAGTTCCGGGTCGCACGGGCGCAGGCGGCCGTCGAGAGCCAGGCGGGCCAGGCGGTCAGCGAGGGCGGAACGCACCCGCAGGACTGTGCGCTCGCGTACGCTCGCCGCCAGGTCGGGGAATTGAGCCGCCTGGGCGCAGGCCAACTGTCGCACGGCGCGAGCGTCTTCGTTGCTGAACGCCCGCAGCAGGCCGTGGGCCACGGCCGTAAGTGACGCGCGCGGGTCACTGTCCGCGACAGCCTCGCGCAGCTGCTCGACGATGGCGAGGCTCTGTGCGCCGACCCGGTCGGCGGCGGCCTCTACGGCCTCGCGGTAGAGGCTCTCCTTGTCGTTCAGGTGACTGTAAATGGTCGGCTTGGCAACGCCCGCCTCCTGCGCGATCTCCTTCACGCACGCCTGGGCGTAGCCGTGTCGCGTGAATACCGCGAACGCACCGTCCAGGATCGCCTGCCGCCGCTCGATCCGTCCACGGGCGGAACGTCCGCCCCCGGTTGACACTTCTGAACCCATGGGTTCAGTGTAATGACTGAACCAGACGGAACGAATTTCTGAACCAGCTGGTTCAGTCTGTATGGGAGGGGTGGGACCGGCGTGATCGTCCACATGCTGCGCTTCACGTTCAAGGAGACCGCGACCGAGGAAGATCGCGAGCACGTACTCGCGGTGCTGCGGCGCACGGCCTCTGTTGAGTCGGTGTCGTTCTCGACGGTGGGCCAATGCCTCGGCGATCCCGACGGCTTCACCCACGCCTACTGCGTGGGCATCACCGACCTGCCGACCCTGCGGCGCTACCTGCACGACCCGGTTCACCTGGCAGGCGACCCGCAGGTCACGCCCTACCTGGCCAGGATCGCCATCGGCCCTGACCTGTCCGACGACATGACGCCCACCCTGGCCCGGGACATCCTCGCCCTGCATGAGGAGAAGGTCGCGCTCTATCCGGAGTGGGCCGCCGAACTCGGCCCGCTGCTGGCGGCCTGAAGGAGCCCGGCGCCAGCAGTCGGCACCGCAACTTCCCAGCGCCCCATCGCAGTTAGCGGGGCGTCGAGCGACGTCCGCGCCGGGTTGAAGACGGACCGCGTCCAGCACCGCCGTCCACGACATTCGCCCCGTCTCCAGCGCGGCCACGATCGAGTACGGCCAGCCGGGGGCCATCTGATGCTTGCCCTCGCCCCGGCCGAAGTTATGGCAGAAAGCCCGGTCAGGGCAGGTGTTGGCATCTGGCCGCAGCCACGGCGAGACGTCTGCGGCCAGCACGATCCGACCGTCCGCCGCCCTGGGCAACGGCATCGAGGCCAACGCGCGACGCAGCCGGGCAACGTCGATCTGTCCCGATTGAGGCCGCCGTAGAGGGCGCCTGATGAACCAAACTCACGACCACGGCCTTCGCGCTGTCCTCTGCCTCTGTGACGGAGCAAAGGATCAGCCGAAGGCCGCTCTCACGTCCTATGAACAGCGAAAACGCCGATCAGGTTCGAGCCGTGTTCGATAGCGGACCTTAAATGACTAGCTAAGCGGGGCTGTCACCCGCGAACGCGCGGAACCCGGCAGACGAGTAGGCACCCGATTGTCACTACCGCCGCTTACTGTCGAGACATGCCCTACGACCCGCCGTCAGCCGAACGCTGGGCCCCCGAACCCGACAAGCGCCCCGGCCGCACCGCCTTCCAACGCGACCGCGCAAGGGTCCTGCACTCCTCGGCGCTGAGAAGACTCGCGGGAAAGACCCAGGTCGTCACCCCGGGGGAGCGCAGCCAGGAATGGGACGCCACCCCCCGCACCCGCCTCACCCACTCCCTGGAATGCGCCCAGGTCGGCCGAGAGCTGGGCGCGGCCCTCGGCTGCGATCCCGACCTGGTCGAAGCGGCCTGTCTGTCCCACGACCTCGGCCACCCCCCGTTCGGCCACAACGGCGAACAGGCCCTGGACGACTTCGCCCAGGACTGCGGCGGCTTCGAGGGCAACGCCCAGTCCCTGCGGCTGCTGACCCGCATCGAGCCCAAACGCTTCACCTCCGAGGGCTCAGTCGGCCTCAACCTCACCCGCGCCACCCTCGACGCCGCCACCAAGTACCCCTGGCCGCGGGGCGCCCACCCCACGGACCCGGCGTCCCGCAAGTTCGGCGTCTACGAGGACGACAGGCCCGTCTTCGACTGGGTCCGCAAGGAGGCCCCCGGCACCCGCACGTGCTTCGAGGCACAGGTCATGGACTGGTCCGACGACGTGGCGTACTCGGTGCACGACGTGGAGGACGGTCTGCACGCCGGCCACATCGCCCCCGGCAGCCTGCGCGCGGAGCCGGAGCGCGCGGAGGTCTTCCGGGTCGCGGTCGGCCGGTACGTCCCCGCCGACACCGACCCGGCCGAACTCGCCGCCGCCCTCGACCGCCTCCTGGGCCAGGAGTGGTGGCCCCACGGCTACGACGGCACGGCGGTCGCCCAGGCCCGTCTCAAGGACGCCACCAGCCAACTCATCGGCCGCTTCTGCCTCGCCGCCGAGGGCGCCACGCGTGAGAGACACGGCTCCGGGCCCCTGACCCGCTACGGCGCCGAACTCGTCGTACCGTACGAGACGCGCCTGGAGTGCGCGGTCCTCAAGGCCGTGGCCGACCGGTACGTCATGCAGCGCGCCGAGCAGGCCCGGCTCCGTGCCGACCAGCGCGTCGTCATCACCGAGCTGGCCGAGGCCCTCACCGCCCGGGCGCCGGAAGGCCTCGACCCCCAGTTCCGTGTCCTGTTCGAACGGGCTCCCGACGACCGGGCCCGCAAGCGGGTGATCGTCGACCAGATCGCCTCCCTCACCGACGCCTCGGCGCGCTCGCTCCACTCCCGGCTGACGGGGCACACGAGACCCTGACCTGCGCGGGGCGGGTGCGCCCAAACGGGCCCGAACGCGGCCCCGGGTGCCCTGATCGGGCACGTCCCCCTTCCCCCATCACGTTGCGTGCGGGACGCTCGCATGTGGCGGTTCCTTTACGAGGAGGCATCACGTGGTCGACGCGGATCAGACATTCGTCATCGTCGGAGGAGGCCTGGCCGGCGCGAAGGCGGCGGAGACGCTGAGGGCGGAGGGCTTCACCGGCCGCGTGATACTGATCTGCGACGAACGCGACCACCCCTACGAGCGCCCGCCGCTGTCCAAGGGCTATCTGCTGGGCAAGGAGAGCCGCGAGAGCGTCTTCGTGCACGAGCCCGCCTGGTACGCGCAGAACGACATCGAGCTGCACCTGGGCCAGACCGTCGACGCCATCGACCGCACGGCGAAGACGGTCCGCTTCGGCGACGACGGCACGCTCGTCCACTACGACAAACTGCTTCTGGCCACCGGCGCCGAGCCGCGCCGCCTGGACATCCCCGGCACCGACCTCGCGGGCGTCCACCATCTGCGCCGGCTCGCGCACGCCGAGCGCCTCAAGGGCGTCCTGGCCGCCCTCGGCCGCGACAACGGCCACCTCGTGATCGCCGGCGGCGGCTGGATCGGGCTCGAGGTGGCGGCGGCGGCCCGCGAGTACGGAGCAGAGGTCACGGTCATCGAGCCGTCCTCGACCCCGCTGCACGGCGTCCTCGGCCCCGAGCTGGGCAACGTCTTCGCCGAGCTGCACCGCGAGCACGGCGTCCGCTTCCGCTTCGGCGCCCGGCTGACGGAGATCGTCGGCCAGGACGGCATGGTCCTCGCGGCCCGCACCGACGACGGCGAGGAGCATCCGGCGCACGACGTCCTCGCGGCGATCGGCGCGGCCCCCCGCACCGGCCTCGCGGAGGCGGCCGGCCTCACCCTCGCCGACCGCGCCCACGGCGGCGGCGTGGCCGTGGACGCCCGTCTGCGCACCTCCGACCCCGACATCTACGCCGCCGGCGACGTCGCGTCCTTCCCGCACGGCCTCTTCGACACCCGGCTGCGCGTCGAACACTGGGCCAACGCCCTCAACGGCGGCCCGGCAGCCGCGCGCGCGATGCTCGGCAAGGACGTCACCTACGACCGCGTGCCCTACTTCTTCACCGACCAGTACGACCTGGGCATGGAGTACAGCGGCTGGGCGCCGCCGGGCTCCTACGACGAGGTGGTGATCCGGGGCGACGCGGGCAAGCGGGAGTTCATCGCGTTCTGGGTGAGGGAAGGACGCGTACTGGCCGGCATGAACGTGAACGTGTGGGACGTCACAGAGCCGATCCAGAAACTGATCACCTCCAGAACCCCGGTGAACACGGAGGCGCTGGCGGACCCGCACGTCCCCCTCGAAAGTCTCCTCCCGTAGCTGTCGGTCCACCCCCGTAGAATCACCTCGTGGCAGGACGGATCAACGACGAGGACGTGAAGGCGGTACGGGACGCGGTCCCGATCGACGCCGTGGTGTCCGAGTACCTCCAGCTGCGCGGCGCGGGCGGCGGCAACCTCAAGGGTCTGTGCCCGTTCCACGACGAGAAGTCGCCCTCCTTCCAGGTCAGCCCCAGCAAGGGTCTCTTCCACTGCTTCGGCTGCCAGGAGGGCGGCGACACCATCACGTTCGTGATGAAGGTCGACCACCTCACCTTCTCCGAGGCCGTCGAGCGCCTCGCCGCCCAGGCCGGCATCACCCTGCGCTACGAGGAGGGCGGCTACAACCCCTCCCACCAGCGCGGCGAACGCATCCGCCTGGTCGAGGCCCACAAGATCGCCGCCGACTGGTACGCGGAACAGCTCGCCGTCAGCCCCGAGGCCGACACCGGCCGGGTCTTCCTCGCCGAGCGCGGCTTCGACCAGGCCGCCGCCGTCCACTTCGGCGTCGGCTACAGCCCCCAGGGATGGGACCACCTCACCCGCTTCCTGCGCGGCAAGGGCTTCACCGACAAGGAGATCCTCCTCTCCGGCCTCGCCCAGGAGGGCCGCCGCGGGCCCATCGACCGCTTCCGGGGCCGTTTGATGTGGCCCATCCGCGACATCGGCGGCGAGGTCGTCGGCTTCGGCGCGCGCAAGCTCTACGAGGCCGACAACGGGCCGAAGTACCTCAACACCCCCGACACGGCGATCTACAAGAAGTCCCAGGTGCTGTACGGCATCGACCTTGCCAAGCAGCACATCGCCAAGACCAGCCGGGCCGTCGTCGTCGAGGGCTACACCGACGTCATGGCCTGCCACCTCGCCGGCGTCACCACCGCCATCGCGACCTGCGGCACGGCCTTCGGCGGCGACCACATCAAGATCCTGCGCCGCCTGCTGATGGACAACGGCTCGGCCCGCGTGATCTTCACCTTCGACGGTGACGCGGCCGGACAGAAGGCGGCCCTGCGCGCCTTCGAGGACGACCAGAAGTTCGCCGCCGAGACGTACATCGCCATCGCACCCGACGGCATGGACCCCTGCGACCTGCGCCTGGCGAAGGGCGACGAGGCCGTCGCCGACCTGGTCGAACCCCGCACGCCGCTCTTCGAGTTCGCGCTCCGCCAGATCGTCGTCCGCTACGACCTCGACACCCCGGCGGGCCGCGCCGCGGCCCTCGACGAGGCCGCCCCGATCGTCGCCCGCATCAAGAACACCGGCGCCCAGCACGAGGTCGCCGTCCAGCTCGCCGGCATGCTCGGCATCCTGGACACCCAGTTCGTGGTCAAGCGGGTCGCCCAGCTGGCCCGTTGGGCCCGCGACCGCGGCGGCAAGGGACCGGCGCCGGCCGGCCGCGGCCCCCAGCAGTACGAGGCCGCCCCCCGCCCCGCCACCGCGGGACCCGCCCTCACCCTCCGCAACCCCGTCTACGCCACCGAGCGCGAGCTGCTGAAACTCGCCCTGCAGCACCCGGAGCTGGTCTCCCCGGCCTTCGACGCGTACGGCGTCGACGAGTTCACCGCCGCCCCCTACGCGGCCGTACGCCAGGCGGTCATGGACGCGGGCGGCGCCGAGTGGGGCGTCCAGGACGCCCAGGAGTACCTGGTCCGCGTCCGCGATGCCGCCCCCGACGACACCGTTCGCGCCATGGTCACCGAACTCGCCGTCGAACCGATCATGCGCCGTACGGTCGACGAGGTGTACGCCGGCACGGTCCTGGTCCAGGTCCGCCGACGGGCCGTCGAGCGCCGCGTCCGGGACGTCCAGTCCCAGCTGGCCCGCCTCGCCGCCGGAGGCGACCAGGCCCAACTGGCCGCCGTACAGAACGAACTGTGGATCCTTCAGCAGTACGACCAGGCGTTGCGCGAGCACGGAGCCGCAGCTCTCTGAACAGGTGGTTACGGGCCGGACTCAAAAAGTCATCGCACGCCCCTCGTGGCGAGGATGTGTCGTACTCCACACTGGGTCCGGTGCCTGAGTCCTCGGAGCGGCCCCCGGAGTACCGCTGCCGCTCACCTCAGCAGCGATCATCCTGGAGGTCGCCCCCGTGCAGACCCAGACCCTGACGCAGAACGACAGCACTGCCGACGACACGGAACCGGACGCCGAGACCGACGTCCTGGTCGCGGTCCCGCCGCAGAACCGTGCCGCGCACCACCCGGAGGCGGAACCGCCCCCGGAGGCCCTGGAAGAGGCCCCGGACGAGACGCCCGAGCCCGTCGAGGCACCCCCCGTCCGGGCGGCCGACACCAGCGGGCCGTCCTCGGACCTGTTCCGCCAGTACCTGCGGGAGATCGGCCGCATCCCGCTGCTCACCGCCGCCGAGGAGGTCGAACTCGCCCGCCGGGTCGAGGCCGGCCTGTTCGCCGAGGAGAAACTCCTCAACGCCCCCGATCTGGACAGCGAGTTGGCCATCGATCTCGACCGGCTGGTCGTGATGGGCCGGATGGCCAAGCGCCGCCTGATCGAGGCGAACCTGCGCCTCGTCGTGTCCGTCGCGAAACGGTACGTCGGGCGCGGGCTGACCATGCTCGACCTCGTGCAGGAGGGCAACCTCGGGCTCATCCGGGCCGTGGAGAAGTTCGACTACGCCCGCGGCTACAAGTTCTCCACCTACGCCACCTGGTGGATCCGGCAGGCCATGTCCCGCGCCCTCGCCGACCAGGCCCGCACCATCCGCGTCCCGGTCCATGTCGTCGAGCTCATCAACCGGGTCGTGCGCATGCAACGCCGCATGCTCCAGGAACGCGGCTACGAACCCACCCCCGACGAGGTCGCCGGCCAGCTGGACCTGCCCCCCGAGCGGGTCGGCGAGGTCCTGCGCCTGGCCCAGGAGCCGGTCTCCCTGCACGCCCCGGTGGGCGAGGAGGACGACGTGGCCCTCGGTGACCTCATCGAGGACGGCGACGCCACGAGCCCCGTGGAGTCGGCGGCGTTCCTGCTGCTGCGCGAGCACCTGGAGGCCGTCCTTTCCACGCTCGGTGAACGGGAGCGGAAGGTCGTACAACTCCGCTACGGCCTCGCCGACGGCCGCCCGCGCACCCTGGAGGAGATAGGCCGCATCTTCGGCGTGACCCGCGAACGCATCAGGCAGATCGAGTCCAAGACCCTCAACAAACTCCGCGACCACGCCTTCGCTGACCAGTTGAGGGGCTACCTGGACTGACGGGGGCCGCCCCTTGGGACGACCCCCGCCAGGCCTAGTCCACCTCGGCCACCGCCTGCGCGAACTGCGCCTGGTACAGCCGCGAGTACGCCCCCTCGGCCGCCAGCAGCTCGGCATGCGCCCCCTGCTCCACGATCGACCCGTTCTCCATCACGAGGATCGTGTCCGCGTCCCGGATCGTCGACAGCCGGTGGGCGATGACGAACGACGTGCGCCCGTGCGCGAGCTTCGCCATCGCCTTCTGGATCAGCACCTCTGTCCGGGTGTCGACGGAACTCGTCGCCTCGTCGAGCACCAGGATCACCGGGTCGGACAGGAACGCCCGCGCGATGGTGATGAGCTGCTTCTCACCGGCGCTGACTCCGCTGCCGTCGTCGTCGATCACGGTGTCGTAGCCGTCGGGCAGGGTGCGGATGAACCGGTCGGCGTGGGCCGCCCGCGCCGCCTCCTCGATCTCGCCCCGGGTGACCTCGCGGGACGCCCCGTACGCGATGTTCTCCGCGATCGTGCCGCCGAACAGCCAGGTGTCCTGCAGCACCATCCCGATCCCGGCGCGCAGCTCGTCCCGCGACATGCGCGCGATGTCGACGCCGTCGAGGGTGATGCGGCCCCCGGAGACGTCGTAGAAGCGCATCAGGAGGTTGACCAGCGTCGTCTTCCCCGCGCCCGTCGGGCCGACGATCGCGACCGTGTGCCCCGGTTCCACCGTCAGCGACAGATCCTCGATCAGCGGCTTCTCGGGCTCGTACCGGAACGACACGTGCTCCAGCGCGACCCGCCCGCGCAGCTCCTCGGGCTTGGCGCCCGCCGCCGGATCCGCCTCCTGCTCCTCCGCGTCCAGGAGTTCGAAGATCCGCTCCGCCGAGGCGACACCCGACTGCACCAGGTTCGCCATCGACGCGACCTGCGTCAGCGGCATCGAGAACTGGCGCGAGTACTGGATGAAGGCCTGCACGTCACCGATGGACAGGGCACCGGACGCGACCCGAAGCCCGCCGACCACCGCCACCAGCACATAGTTGATGTTCGACACGAAGAACATCAGCGGCTGCATGATCCCGCTGTTGAACTGCGCCTTGAACCCGGCCTCGTAGAGCGCCTCGTTCTGCTCCGCGAACTGCGCGGCCGACTCCTCCTGGCGGCCGAACACCTTCACCAGCGTGTGGCCGGTGTACATCTCCTCGATGTGCGCGTTCAGCTTGCCGGTGGAGCGCCACTGCTGCACGAAGTGCGGCTGCGACCGTTTGCCGACCCTGGCCGCCACGACCGCCGACAGCGGCACGGTCACCAGCGCGACCAGCGCGAGCAGCCAGGAGACGTAGAACATCATCGCGAGCACACCGATGATGGTTAGCAGCGAGTTGACGAGCTGGCCCATCGACTGCTGGAGGGTCTGCCCGATGTTGTCGATGTCGTTGGTGGCACGGCTGAGCACCTCGCCGCGCTGCCGCTTGTCGAAGTACGACAGCGGCAGCCTGGACAGCTTGGTCTGCACGTCCTCACGCATCCGGAACATCGTGCGGTTGACGGCCTTGTTGACCAGGCGTGTCGCCACCGCCATCAGCAGACCGGCGACGAGGAACACCCCGAGCGCGAACAGCAGGACCTCGCCGACCTGGTCGAAGTCGATGCCCTTGCCGGGGGTGAAGTCGGTGCTCTTGAGCATGTCGGCGACGCTGCCCTCGCCGCGCTCGCGCATCGAGTCGAGGACCTGCTCCTTGCTCGCGCCCTCCGGCATCTGCCGTCCCACGATGCCCGCGAAGACGAGGTCGGTGGCCTTGCCGAGGATCTTCGGCCCGACCACGTTGAGGCCGACGCTCAGCACCACGCAGAACAGCATGGCGTAGAGGGTGAGCCGTTCCGGTTTGAACTGGGCGAGCAGTCGTTTGCCGGACACCTTGAAGTCCAGCGAGCGATTGTCGGGACCGGTGCCGGCCATCATGCGTCCCATGGGCCCGGCCATCAGGCAGCCTCCGCTTCCGTCAGCTGGGAGAGCACGATCTCCCGGTAGGTCTCGTTGTCGGCCATCAGCTCGCGGTGGCTGCCCGCGCCGACGACCTGGCCCTCGTCGAGGACGATGATCCGGTCGGCGTCGCGGATGGTCGCCACCCGCTGGGCGACGATCACCACGGTCGCCTCGGCGGTCTCCTGCCCGAGCGCCGCGCGCAGGGCCGCGTCGGTGGCGTAGTCGAGGGCGGAGAAGGAGTCGTCGAAGAGGTAGATCTCCGGCCGCTGCACGAGCGTACGGGCGATGGCGAGCCGCTGCCGTTGACCGCCGGACACGTTCGTGCCGCCCTGGGCGATGGGGGAGTCGAGGCCGTTCTCCAGCTTGCTGACGAAGTCCTTGGCCTGCGCCACCTCCAGCGCGTGCCACAGTTCCTCGTCGGTGGCGTCGGGGTTGCCGTAGCGCAGGTTGGTCGCGACCGTCCCCGCGAACAGGTACGGCTTCTGCGGCACGAGCCCGACGGTCCTGGCGAGCACCACGGGATCGATGTCCGCGACCGCCACCCCGTCGACCAGGACCTCCCCGTCGGTCGCGTCGAAGAGCCGGGGGACCAGCCCGAGCAGGGTGGACTTGCCGCTGCCGGTCGAGCCGATGACGGCGGTCACCTCACCGGGCCGGGCCACGAGGTCGATGGCCTTGAGGACGGGCTCCTCGGCACCCGGGTAGCGGAAGCCGGCACCCCGGATCTCCAGATGCCCGTGCCGGCGCAGCTCGGTGACCGGGGCCACCGGCGGAACCACGGACGACGAGGTGTCCAGCACCTCCTGGATGCGCTCGGCGCACACCTCCGCGCGCGGCACCATCATGAACATGAAGGTGGCCATCATCACGGACATGACGATCTGCATGAGGTAGGCGAGGAACGCGGTCAGATCGCCGATCTGCATGCCGCCGCTGTCGATCCGGTGGGCGCCGAACCAGACCACCGCGATCGACGACAGGTTCACCGTGGTCATGACCACCGGGAACATCAGCGCCAGCAGGTTGCCGGTCTTCAGCGAGATGCCGGTCAGATCCGCGTTGGCGTTCCGGAAGCGCTGCTGCTCGTACTCGTCGCGGACGAAGGCACGGATCACCCGGTTGCCGGTGATCTGCTCGCGCAGCACCCGGTTCACGGTGTCCAGCCGCACCTGCATCGAGCGGAACAGCGGCCGCAGCCGCAGCACGATCAGCGTCACACAGATCCCCAGCACCGGGACGACGGCGACCAGCACCCCGGACAGCGGCACGTCCAGGCCGAGCGCCAGGACGATACCGCCCACACACATGATCGGCGCCGACGCCATCAGGGTGAACGCCATCAGGGACAGCATCTGGATCTGCTGGACGTCGTTGGTGGTCCGGGTGATCAGCGAGGGCGCGCCGAACTGGCCGACCTCGCGCGCCGAGAAGGACTGCACCCGGTCGAAGACGGCCGCCCGCACGTCCCTGCCGAGCGCGGAGGCGGTCCTGGCGCCGTAGTACACGGCACCGATGTTGCACACGACCTGCGCCAGCGAGATGCCGATCATCGCGCCGCCGTAGGACAGGATGTAACCGGTGTCCCCCTCGACGACGCCGTTGTCGATGATGTGCGCGTTCATCGTGGGCAGGTACAGAGTGGCGCAGGTCTGCAGCAGTTGCAGCAGCACCAGCAGGGCGATGGGTTTTCGGTAGGGGCTGAGGTGAGTCCTCAGAAGTCGTATGAGCACGCCACGTCTCTCGGAGTCGACGGTAGGGGCATTGGTTGCCCCTGGCCCCTATCGTCGGACACTCCACCCGTGTTACCTCAACCGATTAAGCCGAGAGCAGTGCGATATACGGCCTCAGGTGTGCGGCGATGACCGCTGCTGCCCGTTATGCGCGGAACGCCCCGGGATGGGTCTGCTCCCGCACCGACACGTACTGCTGCCGCACCGCCTGCCCCACCGCCAGCTGATCACCCGGTTCGAGCACCTGTGCAGCCGCCCCCTGCCAGGCCGGCGGGTTGCGCGGATCGAGCGTGCCCTGCTTGGCCCCGAGCGCCCAGGCGGCCTGCCGGGCCGCCCCGATCGCCGCGTAGTCCGCGGGCTGCGGTACGACGACCTGCGCGCCGAAGAGCGAGGGCGCGGCGGCCTGCACGGCGGGCAGCTCGGCAGCGGCCCCCAGCAGGAAGATCCGCCGTACCTCCACGCCCCGCCCGCGCAGTACGTCGAGCGCGTCGGCGAGCCCGCACAGCATGCCCTCGAACGCGGCCCGCGCGAAATGCTCCGGCTTCATGGACTCCCGCCTCAGACCGGCGAGCGTGCCCGCGGTGTGCGGCAGGTTGGGCGTCCGCTCGCCCTCCAGGTAGGGCAGCATCACCAGGCCGTGCGACCCCGGCGTCGACTTCATCGCCAGGTCGGACAGACCTTCCAGATCCGGCAGACCGAGCAGCTCGGCGGCGCCGCGCAGGGTCCGTACGGCGTTCAGGGTGGTGACGACCGGCAGGTGCATGCCCGTCGCGTCCGCGAGGGAGGTGATCATCCCGCTCTGGTCGACGAGCGCCTCCGGGTGGATCGCCATCACGGACCCGGACGCCCCCAGGGACACCACCGCGTCCCCCATCCCGAGGCCGAGCCCCAGTGCCGCCGCCATGGTCTCGCCGGTGCCGGCGGAGATCAGCAGCCCCTCCGGGGTCGTACCGGCCGCGTCGGACGGCCCGATCACCTCGGGCAGCATCACCTGGTGGCCGAGCGCCAGCTCGACCAGGTCGGGCCGGTACCCGCCGGTCGCGGCGGACCAGTACCCGGTCCCGGACGCCCCACCGCGATCGGTGGTTCTTCTCACGGGCCGTCCGAGCAACTGCCAGACCAGCCAGTCATGGGCCTGCATCAGCACGGCCGTGCGCAGCGCGGCCTCCGGCTCGGTCTTGGCGAGCCACCTCAGCTTGGTCACCGGCTGGGCGGCCTGTGGCACGCACCCCACCGCCTGCGCCCAGGCCTCCCGGCCGCCGAGCGCCTCGATCAGATCGGCCGCCGCGACCTGGGCGCGCTTGTCGCCGCCGACCATCGCCGGCCGCACGGTGTTGCCCTGCGCGTCCAGCGGCACCAGGGCGTTCTGCTGCGAGGACACCCCGATGGCCTGCACCCCCTCGAGCAGCCCACCGCCGGCCGCCTCCCCGAGGGAGAGCAGCCAGGCCTGCGGATCGACGTCGCTGGGCCGGCCCCCGCTGTCCGGACTCTCCACCGGGTGCGGCGCATACCCCTGCCTGAGCACGGCTCCGGTCTCGGCGTCGCAGACGACGATACGAGTGAAATCGGGCGAACTGTCCAACCCGGCGACTATCCCCATGCACAAAATTCTGCCGCACGCTCCGCCGGAGTTGAGCCGCGTAGACCGGACGGGCGCGTGCGGTCGTGCGGGTGCGGGCACGTTGTGGCTGGTCGCGCCCGCGCGGCGGGGCCGCATATCGATACGGCCCGCGCCCCCTCAGGTCGGATGCGGCACTCCACGATCAGGGCTTGCTGGTGCCCCAGTCGTCCTCGGCGCCGTTGTGGGCGCTGCGGTCGCGCAGCGAGCGGACCCTGCCGGCCACCGACTCGGGCATGCGGTCGCCGACCTTCGTGCTCACCGCGTGGTACGCCTTGCCCGCGTACTGCCGGCCCTGATGGGCGGCGGTCTCGGCGGTGTTGCGCACGGCCGGGTTCTGGGCGACCTGGCGTGCGGACTTCTTCAGCTGTTCGTAACGCTCGCGCCCGGCCCGCGTGCCCAGCACGTACCCGACGGCGAGTCCGACGACGAACGTCAGCTTGTAGCGCATGGCGGCCACCCTCTCCTGGAACCGATTGGCGGAGCACCCCCCTGCTTGCGCTAATGTATGTGTCGCAGCGAGCGCCCGCCCTCTGGCGAATACCCAGGTAGGTGCGTTCGATGCAACGAGGCATTCCTCCGTAGCTCAATTGGCAGAGCAGCCGGCTGTTAACCGGCAGGTTACTGGTTCGAGTCCAGTCGGGGGAGCTCGGTCCTCCGTAGCTCAATTGGCAGAGCAGCCGGCTGTTAACCGGCAGGTTACTGGTTCGAGTCCAGTCGGGGGAGCATCGTGAACGAGGACCCCGTGGGGGTCCTTTTTCATGTCGGTGTCACGCCGGCGGGAACCGCGCAGGCCGCGGCGCGGTCTCCCTGGTCACGCAAGGTCGACCAGCCGGAGCGTGAGATCGTATGAGCGGCTATGCTGCGGCAGACGGCGCGCACACATGTACGCGACACGCCGCTATGGGGCGGTAGCTCAGCCGGTTAGAGCAGCGGACTCATAATCCGTCGGCCGTGGGTTCGAGTCCCACCCGCCCCACTGTGCAGGTCTGTGATCTGCGGAAACGTCTCAGCGGGCGTGCGGATTCAGGACTTTGGGCCAACGGACTGAATCCGCTGCTCGCCAGTTCAACGCCGTTGTCATCGGCGTTGGTTGGAAACGCTCTGACCTGCACAGACGTATCAAAGGCGACGATGGCGTCGGTGCCGTAGTGGACCGAGTGACCCTCGCCGCCGCTGAGGTCGAGTCCACGCCTGACATTCACGATCCGCTAGTCGTCGCTCTCTCTAGCAGCGGCACCTCGGTCATGCAGGCGAGGAAGGATCTCCCGAAAGGGCGGGAGCCCGGTCCGCCAGGGCCTGCCACTCCCGCGGGGACATCCCGTAGGCGGTACGGAACGCCCGGCTGAAGTGGGCCGCGCTGAGGAAACCCCACCGGTGTGCGACGGCGGCAACCGCAGGCCTGCTCCGACGTGGGCGGCCGAGTTCCCGGCGGCATTCCTCAAGACGACGACCACGGATCCATCCGCTCACCGTGGCTCCCTGCGCCTGGAAGAGGCGCTGCAGGTGGCGTACGGAGATGTGGTGGGCGGCGGCGATCGTCTCGGCCGAGAGGTCCGCGTCCGTGAGGTGGGCGTCGATGAAGGTGCGGATACGCAACAGCAGGGTGTGCTGGGCGGCGTCCGTTCCGGCAAGGTCGCGGCCGAGCTGTTCGGTGATGACGGTGCTGAGCAGATCCGTCACGTTGCGGGCCAGCAGTTCTGCGACCTCAGGACGGCAGGTCGAGGCCTCGGCGGTCAGCTTCGACAGGAACGGTGCGACCATGGAGGCCAGTCCCTGCTCGGGTCCGATCGTCACGCCGGTGATGCGCCGCAGGTCCGATTCCGGCAATCCGAGCGACTGCCGGGGCATCTGGAAGACCACCATCTCGAAACGGCTCGGAAAGTGGAGCGTGTACGGGCGGGTCGTGTCGTAGAAGGCGAACTGGCCCGGACTCAACGGGGCGCTCCGCTCATCCTGGACGACGACGCCGGGGCCACAGGTCTGCAGGCCCACGAGCATGTAGTCGTCGGAGGACTCCGCGATCAGGCGTCTGCTGCGCCGGACCAGCTCCCGGTCGGCGTCGACCGTGGAGATCTGCAGGCACCCGAGTCGCTCCGTGGTGACCGCTCCTGAGAAGGGCTCGCCCTTGGGAGCGGTGACGTCGAGTGGCACGAAAGTGCGCCACACCGCGTCGTGCCAGTAGGCCAGCCGCTCGCTGGGCGGTACGGAATCCGTGGAGAGGACGACGGCCACAACGCCTCCTCTGTCGCAGGTGCAGTGCCTGCACTGTAGCCAGGCGGACACCCGTGGCGCGTTACGCACGCGTATCGATGCTCCTGCGCGCAGATCCGGCCGCGGCGGAAGGCACGGCGTGTCACAGCGGAAGCCGCGATGCGTCGCAATCGGTCAAGTCGTCGGTCGCGAGCGGTCAAATCCGGCCACATGCCCGGCCTAGCCTCAGCCTCCATCCCGCCTGAACACCGGCCGTCGGAGGAGACCATGCCCAGAACCGGACCGCCCGGACACACTCCGCGCTTCCCCGCGTACAGCTCGCGTCTGCCGAAGGGCACGGACGCGTTCGTGTTCGCCCAGTACGCCTGCCAGGCGAGGGCGGCAGACCAGGCGGCGGAGGGGACCGCCGCGCTCGCGGAGCTGTTCACCGGAGCGCACCGGCCGGACGTACTGGACCGCGGATCATTCGTCGACAGCGCCGGCGCCCACAACGTGGTGTGGCTGGCCTACTGGTTCGATCCGCAGACGTACGACCGGTGGCAGCAGTCCGAGTCCGTGCGCTCGGCATGGGACCAGCTGCCCGCCGACGGCCCGGTCGGCCACTGGCGGGAGGTGTGCGTCATCCCGGCCGAGCGCAACGAGACCCTGCACACCCACCGCCGCGAGGACTACGCCACCAGCGGCCTGTCCCAGTACGAGGCGGTCGACCTGCCCGAAACCCCGGTGCACGACTACTGGGGCGCCGCCCGCGACCGCATCGATGCCTCGGCCGTCGAGGCGCTGGAGCCCGCACTGCCGGTGTTCGAGCCCCGGCCCGCCCAGGAAGACGACACCCTCGGCCGGCGGCTCACCGTCGAGGTGCCCGGCAACGTCGCGCTCATCCGCACCGCGCAGGACTGGTCCGCCAGCACCCTGTACCGCGAGAAGTACCTGGCGGACGTCAAGCCGGTCAAGGACCGCGGGGTCGACTTCCTCGCCGCGAACCCCGACTCGGGCTGCATCGCGGCCCGCAACCTCGATGAGCAGTCACCCGACGGCTCACCACTGCAGCGCGCCTGCACCGTCGCCTGGTTCGCCTCGATCGACCACCTCCTGACCTGGTGCCGCTCCCACCGCACCCACCTGGAGATCTACGCCAGCTTCTTCCAGATGGTCTCAGGCGGCGAAGGGCCCCTCGACGTCGCGTTCTGGCACGAGGTGTCGGTCCTGCCCGGCGGCTCAGTCACCACCGAGTACGTCAACTGCCATGCGAGAACAGGCTTCCTGCCGCTCGCCACCCACCACCACAGCACCGTCACCGCCTGACGACAGCCGGCACCGTACGGGCAAGGAAGAGGAGAGAACACATGGTCGACTACACGGGTGCCTTCAAAGCCGCCGCGATCCAGGCAGAGCCGGTGTGGCTGGACGCCGACGCCACGATCGAAAAGAGCATCGCCCTGATCGAAGAGGCCGCCAGGGCCGGAGCGCAGCTCATCGCCTTCCCCGAAACCTTCGTCCCCGGCTACCCGTGGTGGCTGTGGCTGGATTCCCCCGCCGCGGGTTTCGCCTTCTTCGGCCGCTATCACGAGAACTCGCTCACACTTGACGGGCCGCGCTTCGCACGCCTGCTGGATGCCGCACGCACCAACGCCATCGCCGTCGTCGCCGGCTTCAGCGAGCGCAGCGGTGGCAGCCTGTACATGGGTCAGGCGCTGATCTCCGCCGACGGCGAACTCGTCCACGCCCGCCGCAAGCTCAAGCCCACCCACGTCGAGCGCACCGTTTTCGGCGAGGGCGACGGCTCCGACCTGGCCGTCCACGACACCCCGCTGGGCCGCATCGGCGGGCTGTGCTGCTGGGAGCACCTGCAGCCGCTCACGAAGTACGCCATGTTCAGCCAGCACGAGCAGGTGCACGTGGCCGCCTGGCCCAGCTTCTCGGTCTACAAGGGGGCCGCCTACGCCCTCGGCCCCGAGGTCAACACGGCAGCCTCCCAGCTCTACGCCGTCGAAGGGCAGGTCTTCGTTCTCGCCCCCTGCGCGGTCGTCGGCGACGCGGCCATCGACCTGTTCTGCGGTGACGACCCCGTCAAGCAGCAGCTGCTGCAACGCGGCGGCGGCTTCGCCCGGATCTACGGCCCCGACGGCAGGCCCCTGGCCGATCCGCTACCGGAAGACGCCGAAGGCATCCTCTATGCCGACATCGACCTGTCCGCCATCGCCGTGGCCAAGGCAGCCGCCGACCCCGTCGGTCACTACTCCCGCCCCGATGTGACCCGACTCCTGCTGAACACGACCCCACGACGCCCGGTCGAGCAGACGGCCCCCCTCGCGGAGATCTTCCAGGAACCCTCCCTGGCGGAACCGGAGACGGCCCAGGCCTGACGGGATCGCTGTCGGCGCGAGATCGGCACCGTCGCGGCTCGCGAGTCCCGTCCGACGATCACGCTCGCGAGCGGAAACTCAGTGCCGCAGGGGCGCGGCTTCTCCTCAGGAGCGGCGCCGCTGTGCGTCGGAAGCCAGATCATCCCCTGCGGGCCAGTCTGAAGAAGGCAGCCCGACGGCATACCCCCTCGCCGTCCACGGGTCCGACTGGCGATCAGGATGCCCGACCGACAGCCGGCCGCGACACCGGTTGCTGTGCCGCAGGAGAGGCCCGACAGTGCGTACTCGTCACGGCTGACGCTGACCGAACAATCGGTCGGGAGGCTCCCTCGACGAGTGCCTCGTACGTCGTGCCGCACTCGGCCAGCCGACGGCGCAGCGTCCGCTCGCTTGTCGCATGCCGCCGCGCCTGCTCACCGAACGAAGGCGCCAGGGGGAGGCTCTGCGCAACGGAGATCTCCAGCACCTCCAGCAGATCCTGCTGGTCACGGCGGGAAGCCAGCTGCGCGTCGAGCATCTCCAGTGTCGACGCGTAGCTCACCGGATCCCGGCCGGGCATCCGGGTGCGGGCCCACGCGGGGTCGATGGCCAGGCGGTTGGCGGGGGCGTCGAACCGGACCGGACAGCCGAACAGGGCAACGAACACGTCGTATTGGCGGGGTGGCGGGAAGGAGAACTCCACGACCTTCGGCGCGAAGTCCGGACTGACGGCCAGCCTGGACAGGGTGACCACGGAGGCGAACGCCTCCTCGATCAGGAAGGAAGCCACGACCGGGTCCATGGCGGGATCGGGAAGATCGGCATGCAGCACGAAGGCGTCGTCCTCCTCACCCGCACCGGCCGACCACACCACCATCGCCCCGGACAGGTTCTGGTACCTCACGCCCGTCCCGATGGCGTGCCGCAACGTGTCGTCGGCCATCAGGGCGAAGCCGAGCAGGCCCCACGCGGTCAGGTGCTGCGCCGCACCGACCTTCAGCCCCAGGCGCTCGTCCCCGGTGAGCTCCACCGCACGGCGGATCACCGCGCTGCCCTGCCGGTACGACACCCGCAGCGCGGCGGAACGCATGATCGTCTCGTCCAGCCCGACCTGCTTCAACACCGGCCGCAGATCGATGCCGCGCTCGTCGGCGACCACGACCAGGCAGCGCAGGATGTTCGGCTGGATCGTCGCCGACGTGCTGCGACTGGTCCCGGGAGGGTCCGCCGGGCCGGGGATAAGGGACATCGCACTCACCTTCTCCTCGGTGACCACCGTAGGCAGCCGGCATCACCGGTCGCACGCTTTCGGGCCCCCGAAGCCCCCTCAAATGGAAACGCCTCGGCATCCTGCGCGCCCCCCTTGAGCGGTCTGTGCGGTCGGTGGCCGTAGGCAATGTTGGCGATGTATCGTGGATGCATACATTGTGGACGTTGGAGGTGTCCGGTGTCCGTGACTCAGATTGATCTCGACGACGAGGCGCTGGCCGAGGCCATGCGGCTCATGGGTGCCACGACGAAGAAGGAGACCGTCAACGCGGCGCTTCGGGACTACGTGGCGCGGATCAGGAGGCTCGAGGCCGCGGAGAAGCTGGCCGCGCGAGGTGAGCGCGGCGAGTTCGAGCAGGCCGCAGCGGCGCATGAAGCCGAGAAGCGTGCGAGGCGCGAGGCCTTCGAGTGATCACATATCTGGTGGACACCTCGGCTCTGTGGCATCTGTTCCGTACACCAGGTGCGCTGCGCCCCTGGGAGGGACACATCGCCGCCGGGGTGTTCCACATCTGCGAGCCGACACGTGCCGAATTCCTCTACTCGGTGACCAGCCCGTCTCACCGAGATGAGCTGGCCGAGGAACTGGACGCGCTCTGTCTGCTCTCTCCGGTTCCGAAGAACGCCTGGCGGTGGGTCGACACCGCCCAGTACAAACTGACCCAGAGGGGCCGGCATCGGGCGGCGGGAGCGATCGACCTGTTGGTGTGTGCGACAGCTGTACACCATGGGCAGACCGTCCTCCACGTGGACAATGACTTCGCGACGGTGGCCGGAGTCCTCAAGGAAGTTCAGCAGCGAGACGCACGAGCCTGATCTCCGGAGCAGGAACACCATGTCGGCCTCTGACCTCGGCGGTCGATGTCTCCGGGGTGCATCACTACGACCTATCCCCGCATGCGCGAGGCCGACAGCTTCGGCGCACCGAACGCGCCCGCCACCTTCGAGCTATTGATCCGTCGGCCGTGGGTTCGAGTCCCACCCGCCCCAGGAGCGAGCTGTGCCCGGTGGCGTGGTCGCTCGGTGCCGCCGTACCGGCGCATCATCACGGTGCCCTCGTCTGTAGGGCAACGCCGCTGACAACAGGGCCCTCAGGAGTCCGGCCGTCAGGGCGTGCAGATGGTCGCCGCTCTGGGCCAAGGTGAAGGGCGGTGCCAGAAACGCCGTCCAGAGCACGGCCGGCGCCTTGCTCTGCCTACCCGGCTTCGGTGCGGTTTCTCCGCGCGCGGGTGTTCACAAGGGAGACGTCTCTTTGGCCAGCAGTGCCTGGGGGGCATGCCGCAGTACGGTCTCGACCGCCTCGTCGCCCAGGCGGCGACGAAGTCGCGGGACGAAGTCCCGGCCGAGCACGTCCATGCCTGGTCCTCCTCCGTAGGCGATGAGCGATGACTTGCGCCCGACATCGGTTCCCAGACAGATGTGGCCCAGCTTGCCTGCCTCGGCCATGCGCTCGATGAGATCGAGGACGACGGAGTCCGGCCTGTACTTGATCCGCCCGATCGTGTCGTAGACGAGGCGGGCGCCGCGGGCGATCAGGTCGAGGTGGAGCTCCGGATCGGGGTTGCGGTCGGTGTGGGCGAGCAGGACCCGCCGGGCCGGGATGCCGTGTTTGTCCAGGATGTCCAGGGTGGCGTGTGCTGCGGTCCCGACCTCGGTGTGCACCGCCACGGCCACTCCTGTCTTCCGGGCCGCCGCCGCTCCTGCGGCGAACCAACGCTCCTCGTGGCGGTCGACGCGGTGGTAGGAAGCCCCGAGCTTGATGATCCCGGCCTTGTGGGGGGTGGGTGCGGGGCGGGGGAAGTCCCAGTCGTGGGCGTCCATGCCGACCCGCAGGTCGTCCAGGAGCACGTCGAGAAGTGTCGAGTCGTCGGCGTGGCGGGCCCAGTGAGCGGCTGGATAGTGCGCGCTGCGGTGGAAGCCGGTCGCGGCGACGATGTGGATCGCGCTGGTGCGGGAGACTTCGGCGAGCTGGCCGGGGCGGCGCCCGAGGCCGACCGGTGTCAGGTCGACGACGGTTCGGATGCCGCTCGCCGCCACCCGCCGGAGCTCGGCCGCCGCCTTGCCGGTGTCGAGGAACTCGTCCCCCGGGTTGACGGGGGTGCGCAGGAAGACGTGCTCGTGGGCATCCACCTCGCCGAGTTCGTCAGCGGCGACAGGGCCCAGAACCGTTTCGACGTCAGGCACAGCTTGTCTCCTTCCGGCTACCGCCCCGACTCGGGCACGTCGGCCTCATCACGTCTCCCGGCCGAAACACGCCCTAGGCGAGTTCGATGTGGAAGACGAAACGGGAACCCGCGTAGCGGGATTCGGTGAGTTCGACCGGGGTGCCGTCCGCGGTGGTGATCAGCCGGCGCTCGACGAAGATGGGCGCGCCGACGGGCAGGTCCAGAAGCGCGGCGTCGTCGGCGGTGGCGATGGCCGCTATCTGCGTTCCGGTCGCGCGGGAGGGGGCGAAACCCTGCTCGGTGAGCGCCTGATGCAGTGAGCCGTGGGCCAGGTCCTCGCGCAGCAGCCAGGAGCAGGACGGCGGCAGCACGACGTTCTCGATCGCCATCGGCTGGTCGTCGGCCAGCCGCAGACGCCGTACGTGAACGACGTTGGACTGGGGAGCGAGCCTGAGCGCGGTGATCTCTTCCTGACTGCCCGGGCGCAGTTCGCTCGCCAGGACGGTCGATGACACGCTCATGCCGCGCAGGGCCATCTCCTCGGTGAAGGAGCGCAGTTTGCCCATCTGCCGGTGGACCTGCGGTTCCCCCACGAAGGTGCCGACGCCGGAGATCCGGTAGATCGCGCCCTCGGCGACCAGACGCTGGGTCGCCTGTCTGACGGTCATCCGGCTGACCTGGAACAGTTCGCACAGCTCCGCGTCGGACTCGATCTGATCTCCGGGCTTCAGTCCCGCGATTCGGCCGCGTATGTGCCGTTCGACTGCTTCGTGTCGCGGCATGGGCCGGCGAGCCACGGCTTCCCTCCTCTTGTCTATACCGGTATGCATCAACGCAGCATAGGTCGTCGTCCGGTAGGCGTCTACACCCGACCTCCTCTGCCGGAACCAGTGATCAGCTTGGTCCGAATGCTTGACGTCTCGGCGATTGTCGCCATAGCGTGCCGCAGGTCCAGCCTGTCTATACATATTGCCTCGTGCTCTGTTTTCGCTGCCTACCGAGAGGTTTCCGCACGTGCCATCGTGGATCCGTACCGCAGTCGGGATCGTGGAGGAGGTTGCCGAGACCCAGGCCGGCGCCATCGAGGCCGCGGCCCGGATCGCCGCCAGGTCGATCGCCGACGACGGCGTCGTCTACACCTTCGGCACCGGCCATTCGCGCATGCCGGTGGAGGAGATCTTTCCCCGCTACGGCTCCTACCCCGGTTTCCAACCGCTGGTGGAGCTCTCGATGACGTTCCACACCCAGGTGGTCGGGGCCAACGGGCAGCGGCAGGCGATGTTCATCGAGCGCGTCGAGGGGCTGGCCGAGCAGATTCTGGCCAACTTCCGGCTGCGCCCTTCGGACAGCATGTTCATCTTCAGCGTCAGCGGGCTCAACGCCGTCCCCATCGAGATGGCGATGGGCGCGCAGAAGGCGGGCCTGCCGGTCATCGCGGTCACGTCGCTGCAGGAGACCAACGCCGCCGAACCCCGGCATCCGAGCGGATCCCGGCTCGCCGACCACGCCGATGTGGTGATCGATCTGGGATCGCCGATCGGCGACGCCGTCTGCCGCGTCACCGGCCTGGACGTCCCGGTCGGCCCGGTGAGTACCTTCACCGCGATCGCCGTCGTCAACGAGATCAAGGTTCGGGTCGCCGAGCTGCTGGCCGAGCGGGGTGCCATGCCGCCGGTCATCACGAGCTCCCGCCTGGTCGGCGCGGACCGTAGCAACGAGCTGTTCGAGGCTGCCTACCTCGAGTTCGCCCGCCGCTCCGCCGCCGCTCTGCGTACCGCGGACGGTGCCCGCACGGCGGATGGCCCCCGTACCGCGGAAGGTGCACGGTGAAGCGCCTGCTGGTGGTCGGCGCTCAGGGCGGAATCGGCGCCGCGTGCGTCAGCGCGGCGCGGGCAGCCGGCGCTCGGGTCTTCGAGGCCGACCGCGACACGTACGACATCACCGTGCCCGGGGGCGCCGAGGCCGCGGTGGCGCGGGCGGCCGAGACTCTGGACGGTCTCGACGGCATCGTGCACGCGGTGGGCATGTCCGGCCGGCGTCTCGGCGACGGGCCGGTCGACGAGTGCAGCGACGAGGCATGGAGGGAGGTGCACCGGGTCGACCTCGACTCGGTGTTCTACCTGCTGCGCGCCGGTATGCGGCAGCTGTCCGGATCGGGCGGGTCGATCGTCGTCATCGGCTCGGCCCTGGCGAGCACACTCGATGAGGACTTCCTCACCGTGGCCTACGCCAGCGCGAAGGGCGCCCTGGTCCCGCTGGTGCGCTCGGCCGCGTTCACCGGAGCCCCCAAGGGGGTGCGCGTCAACATCGTCGCGGCCGGCCTGGTGGACACTCCGATGGCCGCGCGCGCCATGACCGATCCCGTGATCCAGGACCGCCTGCCGCGGCTGATGCCGCTCGGCGCGCGGGCCTGCAGCCCCGAGGAGATCGCCGACGCCGCCGTGTGGCTGCTGTCGGACGCTTCCGCCCGCACGACCGGCGCGGTGGTCCCCGTAGACGGAGGGTGGCACCTGAGGTGAACGGCACGCGCATCAGCCAGGCGGAGGCCGGGCGTTATCCCCTGCTGTGGAACGGCGATGCGGTGATCGTCGGCGGTGGGTCGGCGGGCTCCGCGGCAGCCGTCGCGGCCGCCCGGCGGGGCGCTCGCACCCTGCTCGTGGAGGGCGCCGCTCACCTGGGCGGTACGGGGGCGAGCGTCCTGGACACCTTCTACGGCTTCTACGCGCCCGGCACGGGTGATCGCGTCGTCGGCGGTGTCGGCTGGGAGGTGTGCCAGGCGCTCACCGATCGCAAGGCGGCCTTCGAGCGACCCAACACCTACGGCGCGGGTACCGGCGTCACCTACGACCCCGAGACGCTCAAATTGGTCTGGGACGAGCTCACGGGCGCTGCGGGGGTGCGCGTCCTGTTCCACGCCCGTGCGTCACGGGTGGTGATGGAGGGGGAGGAGGTTCTCGGGGTGGTCGTCGAGACGGTCGCCGGCCCCGGCTACGTGCGCGCCGGGGTCGTCGTCGACGCCAGCGGTGACGCCGACGTCGCGTGGCGCGCGGGGGCGGCGCTGGAGCGGCCGGCCGAGGACCGTGTCGTGCAACCGCTCACCCAGACCTTCCGGCTCGCCGGCGTCGACGCCGCGGCGACCCCGACGGCGGAGCTGCACCGCCTGATGGCTCTGCACGCGGGCTCGGGAGCGTACGAGCTGCCCCGGCGCGAAGGATCCGTCCACCGGACCACCGAACCCGGGGTCGTCCACACCAACGTGACCCGCGTGAGCGGCGTCGACCCGACCGACCCGTGGCAGCTTTCGGCAGCCGAGCAGGAGGGGCGCCGCCAGGTCGTCGAGTACACGCGGTTCCTCGTCGATCAAGTGCCGGGGTACGAGCGGGCCTTCCTCATCGCGTCCGCGCCGCGGATCGGTGTGCGGGAGAGCCGCCGCCTGATCGGTGAGTACGTCCTGGACAGGGAAGACGTCCTGACGGCGCGCCAGTTCGAGGACGCCATCGCGCTCTGCGGCGCTCCGATCGAAGACCATGCCGCCGGGCAGAGGACGATCTGGCAGTACGTCGGCTCCGGTGACGAGACACCCACCGGCCGCACCTACGGTGTGCCCTACCGGTGTCTGCTCCCTCGCGGCGTCGACGGTCTGCTCGTCGCGGGCCGGTGCCTGTCGGCCACTCACGACGCCCATGCCTCCGTCCGTTCCATCGGGCAGTGCATGGCGACGGGGCAGGCTGCCGGGACGGCTGCGGCGTTGGCGGTCGCCGCCGGGGGCAGGCCTCGCGATGTGGACATCGTCGAACTGCGGGAGCAGCTGGCAGACGACGGCGCCCTGATCTCACCCTGCTGACCATCCTTGCCATAAAAGGCTAGACAGGCCGTGGTTGCGACGCTGGAGGCTGTTGACGCCCTGTCATGTGGTCGCAACCAGCCAAAATTTCAGATTCTTTGCGGTTCAACTGATTGACTGAACGATTTGTCCGGGCCTAGCTTCCCGTTAAGTCTATACAGGCAATACTGATCTGGAGATCGTATGGTCGCGACCAGGAGCGGTCCTCGCCCCGACGGGTCCGCCCTGGGGGTGGACATCGGGGCCACGAACATCAAGTGGGTGCACCGTGCCGACGCGGTCGTCGTCGCGCGGGGCACGCTGCCCACCCCAACCGCCGGCCCCGCGCAGGTCGCCGCGGCCATCGCCGAGATCGCGGAGGCGCACACCGTCGAGGCCATCGGCGTGGCGCTGCCCGGCCACCTGAGCCCGGACCTGCGGTCGACCACCACCATCCCGAACATCGGCGGCGACTGGCAGGACTTCCCGCTGGCGGACACGCTCCAGCGCGCGACCGCGAAGCCGATACTGCTGATGAACGACGCGCGCGCGTTCGCCTCGGCGGAACTCGCCCTGGGCTCCGCGCGCGGTCACACCGACGTGGTCTTCATGACCATGGGCACCGGGATAGGTGGTGCGATCGCCCTGGGCGGCAGCGTTCTGCGCGGGCCCGGCGACAGGATCGGGGAGATCGGTCACATGACCGCCGAGCCCGGCGGTGCCCCTTGTGGATGCGGGGCCCGCGGCTGTCTGGAGACGGTGGCGGGCGGCCGGGCACTGGCAGGCGCCTGGTGCCGAACCCTCGCCTCGCGCGGGATGGGGCACCAGGACCGGCCGGCCACACCCGAGGACCTGGTCCGGGCCGCGCGGTCGGGCGACACCGCGGCCCTGGAGATCCTCGGCATCGCCGGCACCGCTGTCGGCGCGGTGCTGGGATGCGTGCTGGTTCAGCTCGGCCTCTCGACGGTCGTCGTCGGCGGCGGTGTCGCACCGGCCTTCGACGTGATGCGACCAGCCGTCGAGCCGGCACTGCACGACCGTCAGCGACTGATCGGACCGGTGATGCTGCTGGCCGCCGCGCTCGGTCCGTACGCCGGCGCGATGGGTGCGGCGCTGAACGCCACCGCGCATCCCTCCGGTGCCGCTTCCACGCTGCCTCGGTTATCCGCGATCTGACGGTCTTCGGCACCCCTGACAACTGTCGGTGGGCGTCGTCTCCGGCGATCGGCCCTTCGTCTCCACCGGCGGCCGGTCACGCCCATTGCCCATGGCTTCGGCTTCGCCGCCGAACGAATCCGCGCCTGTCGGCTCCGAAGCCCCCGCCCGCCGATCAACCTGCCCACCGGCTTCCGGCCGGCCTCGCAATCCGTTTCCCCACGCGCCTTCCACGGCGCGGGATCCAGCCCCCGGTCCGCCGGCCGTCGCCCTCCCCGCCCGGCGGCCGGTTCCCATCAAGCAGCCCAGCCCAGGACGGTTTCCTGATGATCGACGCGTTCGTCGACGACGGCCCGATGCAGAACGGACCGCGCCCCTCCGAGCGGTCCGAGCACACCGCACAACAGCAGTGGTGGCGCACCGCCGTCATCTACGAGGTGTACGTCCGCAGCTTCCTCGACAGCACCGGCGACGGCATCGGCGACCTCGCCGGTGTCCGCGCGGGCCTGCCGTACCTCAAGCGACTCGGTGTCGACGGCATATGGCTCAACCCGTTCTACCCCTCGCCGCAGTACGACCACGGCTACGACGTCGCCGACTACTGCGACGTGGACCCGGTCTACGGAGACCTGGAGGAGTTCGGCCGCCTGGTGGACGACGCGCACCGCATGGGGTTCAAGGTGCTCATCGACATCGTCCCGAACCACTGCTCCAGCAAGCACCCGTGGTTCCTGCAGGCCCTGGTGGAGGGCCGGGACGGCCCGGCCAGGTCACGCTTCCACTTCGCCGAGGGCCGTGGCGCGGGCGGCGAACTGCCGCCCAACAACTGGCACTCCATGTTCGGAGGGCCCGCCTGGACCCGGGTCACCGAGCCCGACGGCACGCCGGGTCAGTGGTACCTGCACCTGTTCGGGCCGGAACAGCCCGACCTGAACTGGCGCAACCCCGGGGTCGGCGTCTCCTTCGAGCAGGTGCTGCGGTTCTGGCTGGACCGCGGCGTCGACGGGTTCCGTATCGACGTGGCCACCGGGCTTTTCAAACATCCCGACCTTCCGGACTCCCCGGACCCGGCGGCCGACGCCCGGGCCCGCGACACGGTCAACCCCCTGGCGTGGAACCAGCCCGAGACACACGGCGTCTGGCGTGCCTGGCGCGGTATCTGCGAGGAGTACACCGCACGGGACGGCATCGACCGGCTGCTCGTCGGAGAGGTGTCGGTGCGAACCCCGGCCGAGCAGGCCGCGTACGTCCGCCCGGACGAGCTCCATCAGGCGTTCTTCTTCCACATGCTGACGGCCCCCTGGGACGCCCCCACCTTCCGCCGGGTCATCCGGGACGCTCTGCGGGACATCGCCGACACCGGCTCGACCATCACCTGGGTGCTCAACAACCACGACCAGGTCCGCACCGTCACCCGGTACGCGACGGCCGCCCGTGCCCGCGCCGCCGCGCTGCTGATGCTCTCGCTGCCCGGCGCCGCCTACATCTACCAGGGTGAGGAGCTCGGCCTGCCGGAGGTCGTCGACCTGCCGGACGAGGTGCTCACCGACCCGATCTTCCACCGCAGCGGCAGCCGCGTGGGAATCCGCGATGGCTGCCGCGTGCCACTGCCGTGGTCGGGGCACCTGTCCCCGTTCGGCTTCACCCCGGGCGCAGGCGCCGCCAAACCGTGGCTGCCACAGCCCGACTGGTTCGCCGCGCACACCACCGAACGGCTCATGGCCGACCCCGACTCCTTCTGGCACCTGTACCACGACGCGCTGCGGCTGCGCGCGAGCCTGCCGTCGCTCGGCAACGGGACCATGCGCTGGCTGGAGTCCCCGCCGCAGGTCCTGGCCTTCGTCCGCGGTGACGGGCTGGGTGACGGGCTCGTGTGCGCCGTCAACTTCGGCGACGTCCCGTGTCCCGCCCCGGTCCCGGGCACCCCGCTGCTCGCGAGCGGCCCCTGCCCGCCCGGAACCCTCCCCGGCAGCACCGCCGCCTGGTGGGCGGCAGACACCGCTCACCAGGCATGACCCATCTGCCCCCGCCCACAGATTCCGTCCGTTGCTACACGTTCCATCCGTCTTTCCGTCCTTCACAAAGGAGTGACCCCATGAATGGCAGAGCGGCAGCACTGACGGCCGTCGCCGTCCTGGCGATCGGAGCCGCCGGGTGCAGTTCCTCGGACACGGGCGCCGCCGGCTCCCCGGCGACCACCGGTGCCAAGGACGCCTCCACGCTGGACCTGCCCAAGCTCGACGGGCAGAGCCTGCAGGTGGCCGGCGTCTGGACGGGCGCCGAGCAGAAGAACTTCCTCAAGGTACTGGCCCGCTTCGACGAACTGACCGGAGCGAAGACCACCTTCGTGCCCACCGGCGACAACGTGTCGACCTTCGTCGGCAGCAAGATCCAGGGCGGCTCTCCGCCGGACGTGGCTCTGCTGCCCCAGCCCGGCGTGCTGCAGCAGTTCGCCGAGGCCGGCTGGCTCAAGCCGCTCCAGCCGGCCGTGACCAAGGAGCTGAACCAGAACTACAGCCAGGTCTGGCGCGACCTCGGCACGTACAAGGACACCCAGTACGGCGTGTTCTTCAAGGTCACCAACAAGTCCCTGTTCTGGTACAACACCGCGGTCTGGGAGCAGGCCGGACTGACCGACACCCCCACCACCTGGGACCAGCTGCTCAAGGACGGCCAGACACTCTCCGACTCCGGTACCCCTCCGTTCTCCATAGGAGCTGCCGACGGCTGGCTCGTCACCGACTGGTTCGAGAACATCTACCTCAGTCAGTCCGGCCCGGCCATGTACGACAAGTTGACGAAGCATCAGATCAAGTGGACCGACGCGTCGGTGACCAAGGCGCTGACCACGCTGGGCCAACTCTTCGGCAGGCCCGACCTGATCGCCGGAGGCACGCGCGGCGCGCTGCAGACCGACTTCCCCACCTCGGTCGGCCAGGTCTTCTCCGACCCGCCCAAGGCCGCGATGGTCTACGAGGGCGAGTTCATCGCGACCAACATCACCCAGGAGACCAAGGCCAAGGTCGGCACCGATGCCAAGATCTTCCCCTTCCCGGCCGTGGACGGCGGTGAGGCACCGGTGCTGAGCAGCGGCGACGTCGCGGTCGCGCTCAAGGACGGCGAGGGCGCGCGGGCGCTGATGCGCTACCTGGCCTCCCCGGAGGCGGGGGGCATCGCCGTGCAGCAGGGCGGTTTCCTGTCACCGAACAAGGCGGTCGCCTTCTCCGGCTACCGTGACGACACCGTCCGGACCATAGCGAAGAACCTGATCAAGGCCGGCGACAACATCCGGTTCGACATGTCCGACCAGGCCCCGGCCGCGTTCGGCGGAACCAAGGGGCAGGGGGAGTGGAAGGACCTGCAGGACTTCCTCGCCAAGCCCTCCGACGTCGCCGGTGCGCAGAAGCAGCTCGAAGCGGACGCCGCGAAGGCGTTCGCGAAGGCGGGCTGAGGCAGTCGTCATGTCACAGACCCTCTCCCCTCCGTCCCCCGCCGCCCCCAGGGCGGCGGGGCCATCCGCCGGCCACGGGAGGAGGAAGCCCCTGGCCCGTGGGTGGATCGCGGCGTTCTTCCTTCTGCCCGCGCTGGTCCTGCTCGGTGCGCTCGTGGTCTATCCGATCGTGTGGTCGGTGGTCCGCAGCCTCTTCGGCCCCGACGGCTTCACCCACTTCGTCGGGCTGTCCAACTACACCGGCGTCTTCACCGACCACCAGACCCTCGTCGCCATCGAGAACAACGCGATCTGGGTCGTGGTCGCCCCCGTCGCGGCCACGGGCCTCGGCCTGATCTTCGCCGTGCTCACCGAGCGGATCCGCTGGGGTACGGCGTTCAAACTGGTCGTCTTCATGCCGATGGCCATCTCCATGCTGGCCGCCGGCATCATCTTCCGGCTGGTCTACGACCAGGATCCGAGCAAGGGCGTGGCCAACGCCGTGGCGACCGGCGTCCATGACACCTTCTTCAAGGCGTCGGCGTACCCCGGAGCCCACCCCCGGGTCGCGGGCGCGGGCAGCGGCACCTTGACGGGCCCGGTGGGCGGCCCCTACACCGGCAAGCCCATCAGTCCCGGCAGCGGCCCGGCCGCGCTGCCACTGGTCGGAGTGCAGCCCACCACACTGACCGACGTGACGCAGGCCGCTGCGCCGAGCGGCTGCCCGTCCGGCTCCCTGTGCGGCATCGTCTGGCTGGACTTCACACCGGGCGGCGGCACCCCGGGGAAGATCGACCGGGGGGAGAAGGCGCTGTCCGGCGTCCGGGTCGAGGCCGTGCGTTCCGGACGCGTCGTCGCCACGGCAACCGCCGCCAAGGACGGCACCTTCACCCTGCCCGCGTCCCGGATCGGTACCTCACCGGTTCAACTGCGCCTGCCCAAGGCGAACTTCACCGCCCAGTACGCGGGCGTCAACTGGCTCGGTCCGACCCTGGTCACCTGGTCGATCATCGGTGCCTACGTCTGGATGTGGACCGGCTTCGCCATGGTCCTCATCGCCGCCGGGCTGGCCGGGATCCCCCGGGAACTGCTGGAGGCCGCACGGGTCGACGGTGCGCGGGAGTGGCAGGTCTTCCGCCGCATCACGGTGCCGCTCCTGGCGCCGGTGCTGGGCGTGGTCCTGGTCACGCTGGTGATCAACGTCCTGAAGATCTTCGACCTGGTGTACGTCATCGCGCCCGGCGCCAGCCAGCAGGACGCCAACGTACTGGCCCTGCAGCTCTACCTGTCCTCCTTCGGCGGCGGCAACGACCAGGGCACCGGCAGCGCGCTCGCCGTGCTGCTGCTCGCCCTGGTCGCGCCGGCCATGTTCCTGAACATCAAGCGGTTCCGAAAGGAGACGTCACGGTGACAACCCTGCAGGCCGCTCAGGCCGCCCGGGGTGCCCAGGCCCCGCCGACCGCCGCCGGCCGAGCGGGACCGGGCGCCGCCGCCCGAGCGGCTCGCCGGCTCGCCGGCGGAACCACGCAACTCGTGCTGCTCGCCGTCGCCCTGTTCTGGCTGCTGCCCACCGTCGGCCTGCTGCTCTCCTCGCTGCGCGGGCCACTGGACATACAGTCGTCCGGCTGGTGGACGGTCCTCACCAAGCCCGCGCAGTTGACCCTGCACAACTACACCAACCTGCTGGACAACCCGACGATCACGCGTTCGTTCCTGAACAGTCTGCTGATCACCGTGCCGTCCACGCTGCTGGTCGTGGCCGTCGGCTCACTGGCCGGATATGTCTTCGCGTGGGTCGAGTTCCCGGGCCGGGACTGGGTTTTCCTGATCGTCGTCGGACTGCTCGTGGTGCCGCTGCAGGTCGCGCTGGTGCCCATCACCACCCTGTTCGGGGACATCGGGATCTTCGGCAGCATCGTCAGTGTCGTTCTCTTCCACGTCGCTTTCGGCCTGCCATTCGCGATCTTCCTGTTGCGGAACTTCTTCGCGGCGATCCCGCGCGAACTGCTGGAGGCCGCCCGCCTCGACGGGGCGGGCGAGCTGTGGCTCTTCGCCCGGGTCGTCGTTCCGCTGGGCGGGCCGGCGATAGCGTCGCTCGGCATCTTCCAGTTCCTGTGGGTCTGGAACGACATGCTCGTCGCGCTCATCTTCGCCGACCCGGACTCCGCCCCGCTCACCGTCGCCCTGCAACAGCAGACGCGCCAGTTCGGCACCAACATCGACGTCCTGTCCTCCGGCGCCTTCCTCTCCATGATCATCCCGCTCGTGGTCTTCTTCGCCTTCCAGCGTCAGTTCGTCAACGGCGTTATGGCAGGCGCGCTGAAGTAGCCGGAATCCCCGGACCTCCCGGCCCGGGCGGGCATGGTGAAACACCCCTCATACGCGAGTCTGCCGCCGAGTAGGTCCATAGGGACTCCGCTCGGCCTGAACAACACGACCACGTGTTGCCACCGACCCCTGGAATCGGCAACGGGGTGGGGCCTTTCTGCGTCGGAACGGAAATCCGCTGCGGGCAGGTTCCAGAGCCTCGTCCGGGCCGGCGCGAGGGGCAGATGGCCACGGACCGTTTTTGCTGTGCGCGGAGTTGAGGAGGAGGTCCTTTTGTTGTCGGCGGCGGGCGGGGGAGTCTGGCGGGCGAGGTCGGCGCGTCGCTGTCCGGACGGGTCGTGACTGAAGGTGCCGTTTGGCTGCTTGTACAGGAGGATGGCGTCGATCGGAGGCTCACTGAGGCGGGAGATGCCGGCGATGCCGTCGCTGTCGCCGGAACCGTGGCTCTTGCCGGATGCGAGGTCGGTCACGGGAATTGACCTGCGGGGTGGTGTCTGCGGGCATGACGGGGGCGCGGTGGAACTTCGACCAGCTCGAGCCGGGACGTGGAGCAGTGCGGGTCAGGAGCGGCAAGGTGCCCTGGTGGTGCTTCGTATGACGAGGTGTGGTGGGACGACGACTTCTCGTTCGTCGTCCGTCGCCCCGCCCTCCAGCCGGGCGACGGCCCGGCTCACGGCCCGGCGCGCCAGCTGGCGGGCTTCTTGCCCGACCGTGGTGAGTTGGACGTGGGCGAGGCGGGCGAGGTGGCTGTCGTCGAAGCCGACGACCGAGATCTCGTCGGGCACAGGAATACGGGCGCGCAGGAAGGTGTCGAGGACGCCGATCGCGCAGTGGTCGTTGAAGGCGAGGACGGCGGTGGGGCGGGCAGCCTCGGCGAGGAGTGTTCGTGCGGCTGCCGCACCGTGGTCCTCGGTCAGCCCGCCCGGCACGAGGCGGACGCGGTCGGTGAGGCCGTGGTGCTTCATGGCCGACTTGTAGCCGCGGCGCCGGTCCGCCGCGCCCGGTGCCCTGCCCCCGTCGATGTGGACGATGTCGCGATGGCCCAGTGCCACGAGGTGGTCGACCGCCTGTCGGGCGCCCTCGTCGTCGGCCGCGCGGACGACGTCGACGCCGTCGGCGAGCGGGCGCAGCCGGCGGGCCACGGAGACGACGGGCAGCTGCGCCGCGAGTTCTGCCAGCCGGGCCGCCGGGGCATGGGGGCTGAGCAGGATCAGTGCCTCGCAGCGGTCGGCGAGCAGCGTCTCCACCGCCTCCTGTTCGCTGCGGCTCGCGGCGACGGCGCTGAGCGCGATCTGATAGCCGGCCGCCCCCGCCGCGGCGTAGAGCGCCTCGACCATGTCGGCGTGGAAGGGCTGTTGCAGGTCGAACTGCACTCCCACCAGGTGCGAGCGGCTGCTGCGCAGGAGGCGGGCCCTGCTGTCCGGCCGGTAGCCGATCTCCTGCGCGGCCCGCAGCACCCGCTCGCGACTTGCCGCGCTGGGCCCCTTGGCACCGCGCATGACCATGGAGGCAAGCGGCACGGAGACACCTGCCCGCGCCGCGAGGTCGCTGAGCGTCGGCCGCTTTCCGTCCGGGACGGCAGAGCGCGATGGCACCGTCGGCCTTCCTGATCGAGGGTCTTCTCCGAGGTGATCGTAGACCGAGCCGAGCAGGACACGCACTGGTCAACGTTGTTACAACGTTATAAATCCAATGTCCGCACAAACCCTTGACAGGCCGCCCGGCGCCTGGCGTACTGCTCCTGTTCTCTTAGAACGTTATAAGTCGGGAGCTGCGATGTACGCGTTGGCGGTCTGTGCCGAGAGGGTCTTCCGGGACCTGCCGATCGAGGAGCGGGCCCGGCGCATCCACGAGGCCGGCTTCCAGGTGGAGATCCGGGACCGGACCCGGCACGACCTGAACGCACCGGCCCGGACCGCCGCCGAGTTCTCCTCGATGACCGGCTGCATCCGCGGCACCCTGGCCGACCCGGACGGCGCAGCCGAACTCCTGCGCACAGCCGAGGAGTCGATCAAGGCCGCCGAGCATCTCGGCTGCCCCCGGCTCAACCTGCACGGCACCGGCCCGGACAGCGAGGGCCTGCCCGTGGTGCCGGTGACGGCGAGGCCACCGGCGAGATGTGGATCACCGCCCACCGCACGCTCACCCGCCTGGCCGAACTGGGCGAAAGCGCGGGCGTCACCCTCACTCTGGAGAACCTCAACACCGCCTTCGACCACCCCGGCGTCCCGTTCGCGCAGGCCCACGACACCTTCGCCCTGGTCGCGGCAGTCGATCGGCCCGGTCTGCGGATGAATCTGGACCTGTAGCACGCCCAGATCGGTGAGGGAAACCTCATCGAGCTGACCCGCCGCGCGCACAGCGCCGGCCTGATCGGAGAGATCCAGGTCGCCGACGTGCCCGGCCGTCGCGAACCCGGCACCGGAGAGATCAACTATCCGGCCGTCGCCCGCGCCCTTACCGACCTCGGCTACGACGGCACGGTCGCCTTGGAGGCACGGCCCTCCGGTGACAGTCACACCGCCATGGAGCGGTTTCGCGCCGCGTTCACCGCCTGATCCCCATCCCGAGCCGCACAGCCGGCCACCCAGTAGCTCCCCGTCCGACCCACGACGGGATGCCTTGCATCTCGCCGGTGGATCACCCCTTCCCGCAAGTCAGCACAGTGAGGTGCCGAAATGAACCGCTCGCTTCCCTCCCGCTCCCGCAGATTCACCGTCCTGGTGGCCATGACCGCCAGTACGATCCTGGCACTTGCCGGCTGCTCCAGCAGCTCGGGCGGCAAGAAGTCGGAGGAGAGCGCCGGTGGCGTCTCTGCCGGCAAGGCCACCACGCCCCGCATGACCATCGCGATGATCACGCACGCCGTCCCCGGTGACACGTTCTGGGACACCATCCGCAAGGGCGCCCAGGCCGCCGCTGCGAAGGACAACGTCAAGCTGGTCTACTCCTCCGACCCGAACGGGGGCAACCAGGCCAACCTGGTGCAGAACGCGATCGACCAGAAGGTCGACGGCATCGCCGTCACCCTCGCCAAGCCCGATGCCATGAAGGGCACCGTGGCCAAGGCGGTGCAGGCCGGTATACCCGTGGTCGGCTTCAACTCCGGTGTGGACGACTGGAAGAAGCAGGGACTGCTCGAGTACTTCGGCCAGGACGAGACCGTCGCGGGCGAGGCGGTCGGGAAGAAGCTGAGTGCCCTCGGTGCCAAGAAGGTCGCCTGTGTCATTCAGGAACAGGGCCAGGTCGCCCTCGAGGCGCGCTGCGCGGGCGTCGAGAAGGGCTTCTCGGGCACGACGGAAAACCTGTTCGTCAACGGCGCCGACATGCCGTCCGTGAAGTCGACCATCACCGCCAAGCTCAAGCAGGACCCTTCCATCGACTACGTCGTCACCCTCGCCGCCCCGGTCGCGCTGACCGCCACGCAGGCGGTGTCCGACGGCGGCAGCAAGGCCAAGGTCGCCACCTTCGACCTCAACAAGGAACTCGTGAAGGCGATCCAGGACGGCAGCATCCAGTTCGCCGTCGACCAGCAGCCCTACCTGCAGGGCTACCTGGCGGTCGACTCCCTCTGGCTCTACAAGAACAACGGCAACTACAGCGGCGGTGGCGTGGCGCCCGTGTTGACCGGCCCGGCCTTCGTCGACAAGTCCAACGTCGCAACCGTCGCCACGTTCGCGGCCAAGGGAACACGGTGACGCGTACGACTCGGGTCATGGCCGGACCCATGCGGGTTCGGCCGGCCTGCGGCTGACCGCCACCGCCGCCCCCTCATCCCCAGGCAAGGAACCACATGACCCACCACACCTCCCTTGGAGTCGCCGTGATCGGCGCCGGTCGCATGGGCGCCGACCACGTACGCCGGATCAGCGAGGTGACCAGCGGCGCCCATGTGGCCGCGGTCGTCGACGTCGACATCGATCGCGCCAAGACGGTCGCCGCCGACATCGACGGATGCGCGGCCTACGGCGACGTCGCCGAAGCGATGGCCTCACCCGACGTCGACGCCGTAGTGCTCGCCTCCCCGGGCATCGCCCACGAGGCGGCACTGCTCACCGCGTTCGAGCACGACCTGCCCGTCCTGTGCGAGAAGCCCCTCACCCCCGACGCCGCCTCCGCCCTGCGCGTGCTGGAGGCCGAGCAGCGGCTCGGGCACCGCAGGGTGCAGGTGGGCTTCATGCGCCGCTACGACCACGAGTACATCAAGCTCAAAGCGCTGCTGGACAGCGGGGAACTGGGCCGGCCGCTGATGCTGCACAACCGGCACCGCAACCCGTCCTGTCCGCCGGACTTCACCAGCGCCATGCTCATCAACGACTCCGTGACCCACGAGATGGACATCGCCCGCTGGCTGCTCGGCCAGGAGATCACCTCCGTCACCGTCATGCGGCCGCGGCCCTCCGGCAACGCGCCCGAAGGACTGGCCGATCCCCAGTTCGTCGTCTTCGAAACCGACGGCGGCGCCCTGGTCGACGTCGAGATCTACGTCAACGCCCGCTACGGCTACCAGGTCCAGGCCGAGGCGGTGTGCGAGCACGGCACCGCCCGCATCGGCGACCGGCACGACATGCTCGTCACCACCGGCGGACGCTGGGGCGGCACGGTCACCCCCGGCTTCGTCGAGCGGTTCGAGGAAGCGTACGACCGCGAGGTCCAGGCATGGGTCGACGCCACCCGACGCGGCGAGGTCACCGGCCCCAGCGCCTGGGACGGCTACGCCGTGGCCGCGGTCTGCGAGGCGGGCATCCACGCCCAGACCGAGGGCCGCCGCGTCGAGGTGGAACTGGCCGAGCGCCCAGCCCTCTACATCTGACCCCCACCGCCGGCACACCGAACCAGCGGGGACCGACCGCTCCCCGCCCGACCACACCGCAGACGGGACGCAACATGAAGATCGGTCTGAACACCGACAGCGTCGGACAGCTCACCCTCGACGAGACCCTGGACCTGGCCGCCGAACTCCGCCTGGACCACGTCGAGTTCGCCACCGGCGCCTGGTCCACGGCCCCGCACATCGACATCGACCGGCTTCTCGACAGCGACGGCGCGCGCCGCGAACTGCTGGCCAAGGTCGCCGACCGAGGGCTCACGATCAGCGCCCTCACCTGCTCAGGCAACCCCCTGCACCCCGGGCCCAGCGGCCGCGAGCACGACCAGGTCGCGCGCAGGACGATCGCTCTCGCCCCGCTCCTCGGCGTCGACCGCGTGGTGATGATGTCCGGGCTGCCGGGCGGGCCGGGCGACGCCAACCCCAACTGGATCACGGTCTCCTGGCCGCCGGAGACCACACAGATCCTCGACTGGCAATGGACCGAGGTCGTACTCCCGTACTGGCGAGACCTCGTCGCACACTCCCGCGACCGGGGCGTACCCAAGCTCGCTCTGGAGATGCACGCCCACCAGGCGGTCTACAACGTCCCCACCCTCCTGCGCCTGCGCGAGGAGGTAGGGCCCGTGGTCGGGGCCAACTTCGACCCCAGTCACCTGATGTGGATGGGTGCCGACCCGCTGGCCGCCATCGAGACCCTGGGCGAGGCGATCTACCACGTGCACGCCAAGGACACCCGGCTGGAACCCACCCGGCAGGCGCTGACCAGCAGGCTGGAGACGCTGCCGGTCATGGCCGCCAAGGAACGCTCCTGGAACTACGTCACCCTCGGCTACGGCCACGATGACGACTTCTGGCGCGCTTTCTGCCTCGCCCTGCGCCGAGCCGGCTACGACGACGTCCTGAGCATCGAGCACGAGGACGTTCTCGTGGCCCCCGTCGAGGGCGTCACCAAAACCGTCGACCTCCTGCGCCGCGTCATCCTGCGCGATCCCAGCTCCTACAAGCCCCAGGAGATCTGAGAGGGCGGAAACGGAGCGAGCTCCTCCGGTCTGTCGTCAGGCGGCCTTTAAGGACCCGACGGGGCAACAGCGTGAGCCATGAGAACCCCCGGCGAAGGGTCTGTGAAGCGATCAACTTCGACTCTTCGCCGGGGTCCCTTGTCCGGGTCGGCTCGCGCCGCGCTGATGCGTCTTTGCTGCTGCCTCAGTCGGTGAGCTGCATCTGCATCTGCAGTTGCAGCAGTTCCTCGACGTGCCGGACCTCGACGATCCGACCGTCGACCACCCGCGCGAGATCGATGCCGGAGCAGGTCACCTCACGGCCGGTCGCGGGCAGGCCGAACCAAGGACCGGTGTGGGTCGCTGTGACCACCCACTGGGAGACGACCCAGCCGTCGTCTGTCTCGGCCTGGTAGACGACCTCGTGGTGAGGGTTGGTGAACCCGTCGCGCATGGCAGCGACCATCCCCTTCATCCCCTCGATCGCCGAGGGAGCCCCTTGGGGCAGGTTGTGGTCGACGAGATCGGGCGAGACCAGGGTGTCCAGCGCGTCGATATCGCCCGCGTCGAAGGCGGCGAATAGGCGGGTAGGGACATCGCGGGCGGAAGTGGGTTGGGTGTTCATCAGGGGCTTTCCTCTCACCTCGGTGTGCCGGCTTTCGAAGCCGGTCAGGCTGTGGGGTTGGGGTAGAAGGCGTTGATCTCGGCCAGGACGCGGTCGGGTGCTTCGTGGAGGAGGAAGTGTCCGGCGCCGGGGACGTCGGCGGAGGTGGCGTGGGGGGCGGCGTCCTGGAGGGGCGGCAGGACCATGTCGGCGAGGCCGGCCTGGGTGATCATGCGGACCGGGATGGTCAGCGGGGTTTCCTGGAGTTTGGTGTTGTCGGCCTCGTCCTGGGTCTCGGTCCGGTAGAGCTCGAAGCCGGCGTGCAGGACCTGGGGGCGGGAGTACAGCCGGACGAACTCGGTCATTTCGTCGGCGGAGATGTTCTCGCCGGCGGTCTTCATCCCCTGGAAGAAGTGGGTGAGGAAGGTCTCGACCCGGCCGGTGACCAGTTCCTCGGCGAGCGGGTTCTGCTTGTTGAAGGAGAAGTGCCAGAACATCGACTCGATGGCGGCGAACTTCAGGTTCTTGCCGGTCAGGCCGTAGTCCATGAGGAACAGGCCTGCTATCTGCTCGCGGTACTGGGCGGCCAGCGGGTAGGCGACGCTGACGCCGAAGTCGTGGGCGACGACGTGTACGTTCTCGCGGTGGCCGAGGTGGTCGAGCAGCTTGTGGACGTAGGTGGCCAGGACCGTCTTGGCCCTGGAGGGCGGGTTTCCGGTCGAGTCGCCCAGGCCCGGCAGGTCGATGGCGATGACGGTGCGGCCGGGCAGCAGCGAGGGCATGATCTGCCGGTACTCGTACCAGCTCTGCGGCCAGCCGTGCAGCAGCACCATGACCTGCGGGCCGTCGCCGCCGATGACGTGGTGCATCTGCAGGTCGTCGATGGTGGTGAAGCCGTGCCGGAAGAGCTTGGCGAACTCGGCGTCGTCCTTGGTCGCCGCGTCGTAGCCGGGGCTGAGCGGCTCCTCCGACCCGAAGGCCAGGGCGGTCGTGGAGGCTGTGGCGGAAGCGTTCATGGGGGTGGTACGTCCTTTGTGACAGGGGGTGTCGTCGGGCACGGCGGTGCGGCTGGAGGCCGGTGGACCGCGCCTGCTTGCGGCCGCCCGGGCTGGGCGGTCAGACAGCGATGCCCCCGTCGACGTTCCAGCTGGTGCCGGTGATGAAGTGGGCTTCGGGGCCGGCGAGATAGGCGATGGCGCTGGCGATGTCGGCGGGCTCGGCGAATTGGTCGAGCGGCATGAGCTGCTTGAGGGATTCCGCGTACGGGCCGGAGTCAGGGGTCATGTCCGTAGCGGTGGGGCCGGGCTGCACGTTGTTGACAGTGATGCCGCGCGGACCGAGTTCGCGGGCCAGTCCCCGGGTGAGACCGGCGACAGCGGCCTTGGTCAGGGCGTAGACGGTTGCGCCGGGGAAGGGGACGCGGTCGACGATGACGCTGCCGATGGTGATGATGCGACCGCCCTGGCCGAGGTGGGGAGCGGCGGCCTGGACGGCGCTGAACACGCCCCGGACGTTGACCGCGATGAGCCGGTCGAACTCCTCCAGCGGGAAGTCCTCGATCGGCGCGGCGTGGGAGACGCCGGCGTTGTTGACGAGGATGTCCAGTCCGCCGAAATGCTCCGTGGTGCGGCTGACCGCGGCCCGGACGGCTTCGTGGTCCGCGTTGTCCGCCTGCACGGCCAGGGCGCCCGTCGCCTCGGCCACGGCGTCGGCCTGGTCCTTGGCGCTGGCGTAGGTGAAGGCCACCTGGGCGCCGTCGGCGGTCAGACGGCGCACGATCCCGGCACCGATGCCCCGGGACCCGCCCGTGACCAGGGCGGTCTTGCCGTCGAGGGGCCGTACGCCGGACCGGGTGGTGCCGGGGGCGAGCTGGGTGCCCATAGGTGTCTCCGATTCTTCAGCGCTTCACTTACGAACCGAACCGCTCGGTTACTATATCCATGATGACACTAACCTGAGCAACCACGGGATTCCTTCCGTGGCGGCGAACTTTTCTCAAGGAGGCTTCGATGCCCAGCACGGGACGGCCCCGGTCCTTCGACACCGACGAGGCACTGGAGGTGGCGATGCGGGTGTTCTGGGCCGAGGGGTACGAAGGTGCCTCGCTCGCCGCGCTGACCGAGGCCATGGGGATCAACCGGCGCAGCATCTACGCCGCCTTCGGCAACAAGGAGGAGCTGTTCCGCAAGGCCGTCGACCGCTATGTGCAGGGCCCGGGAGCCTTTGTGGCCCCGGCACTCGAGCTGCCCACCGCCCGGCAGGTGGCCGAGGCGATGCTGCACGGAGGCGTGGAGGCCCACACCGCGCCCGGCTGCCCGCGCGGCTGCCTGCTGGTGCAGTCCGCGCTGGCCGCCGGCCCGGAAAGCGAACCGGTCCGCCGCGACCTGGCCGAACGCCGCGAGGCCGGAGTAGCCGCCCTGCGGAAACGGTTCGAACAAGCCCAGGCCGAGGGCGACCTGCCACTCACCGCCGATCCGGAAACCCTCGCCCGCTATGTGCACACCGTCGGGCAGGGCCTCGCGGTGCAGGCCGCCGGCGGCGCCAGCCGAGAAGACATGCACCGCGTCGCCGACCAGGCACTCAGCACCTGGCCGAGTAACTGAAGCCTCGCGGCGCCGGCCGGACGGTCTGCGGGTGCGAACGGATCTGAGTGGTCTGACGGGTCCGGTCGTTGACCAGGTCGAGGCGGGGGCGGGCGGAGTGCGTCAGCGCCTCGATGACCTCCGTGGCCCGTGAGGCGGGGGTGGGGATCGCCACCATGTTCCGCCGCTTCCCCACGAAGGAGGAGCTGGTCGACGCCGTCTTCTTCGACCGCATGGACGCCTGCGCCAACGCGGTCGCCGTCGCCCTGGACGACCCCGACCCCTGGCACGGGTTCGTCGGCTACATCGAGTGAGGGCATGGTGGCGGCCCGCGGCCCGCCTCCCGCCTCGCCCGAGCATGACGCCCTCTGCCAAGGGACGCATCATCCGTCGGCCGTGGGTTCGAGTCCCACCTGCCCCATCAGGCAGGTCTGTGACCTGCGGAAACGTCTCAGCGGGCCTGCGGATTCAGGGCGTTGGGCGAACGGACTGAATCCGCTGCTCGTGAGTTCGACGCCGCTCTGGTCGGGGCTGGTTGGAAACGCTCTGACCTGCGTACACGTATCAGCCCACTGCCGGGGCGAGTCGCCGCAGGTGGGCTGTGCGGGGCGCCCGCGTGCTTGTCCCGGTCGTGTTCCATGGCCTCGGCCAGCTCCTGGAAGAAGTCCGCGGTCAGTCCGCCCACCAGCGCGTCCCGGCTCGCGTAGTAGTGGTGGGCATCGTGATCCGGCCAGGGGCCCGGGCTGATCTGCCGACGTCCGGATCGGTCAGTCGGCTTTGCTCTGGCGTCCGCCGTTGAGCGGTCGTGTGAACCCCTGGTCGGAGATGAGGCGTGCCGCGTCGGCCAATTCGGTGGCGAAACGTTCGACGGCCTCGTAGGTGAAGCGGTGGTCGGGGCCGCTCACGGACAGTGAGGCGATGACGGCGCCGGAGGCGCCGGAGATCGGGACGGCGACGGCGGTGAGACCCTCGTCCCACTCGCTGCTGCTGACCGCGTAGCCCCGCCGTGCCGCTTCCTGCGCCGAAGCGCGCAGCTGGTCCGCGTATGTCTCGTCGTGGGAGGAGGCGAGGGCCAGCCGACGCAGCAGGGTGTCGGGGGCGTCGCGCAGCAGGATCTTCGAGGACGCGCCGGCCCACAGTGGCTGCTCGTCGCCCACGTCGACGACATGGCGCAGCGGGTGGGGGCTCTCCTCGTGGGCGACGCAGACACGGTGGAGGTCGCGGGGGACGAAGATGTTGACCGTCTCGCCCAGCCGGTCCGCCAGTTCGCGCATCACCTTGCGGGTGGCGCGGGGAATCTCCCACTGGCCGCGAGCGAGGTAGGCCCAGCGCCACAGGCCGGGGCCGGCGATGTAACCGCCGGCGTCCGACCACAGCAGGCCACTCTCCTCCAGCGTCTGGACGAGGCGCAGCACCGTGGTCTTGGGAAGGCCGGTGCTTTCGGTGATCTCGCGCAGTGTGATGAGCGGCCGTTCCTCGCTGAGCAGGCCGAGAATGTCCAGGGCGCGTCGCACACTGCGGACTCCGGTGCCGTTCGGCTCCTTCTCCGAGTCGGCCCCTGCGCCGCTGCTTGCCACTCTTCTGCCTCCCCAGTCCATTGCCCACAAGAGGGTACCGGTGCGCCGCTCGTGTGGGGTGCTCTCGTTACTGACGGTAGTCCGTTGTGCGGACCGCGGGAAGCGAAGTGTGCCGGAAATCTTGCAGTAACTCTTGCCTGCGCAAGACCAGGGACCGTATCTTCCCGCCATTCGGTCCAACCGGTCCACACAGCGGATCAGTCGCTCGGGCGTCGCCTCACGCCAGGCGTGGCCCCCGGTGTCGTCCGGTGGCAGGGCTCCCCACCCCGGAGCGCGCAGCGCCGAACGCGACACCTGTCCCCATGGCAGTCGCCTGTCCTGATGTCCGTCCCCCTCTCGAGCCGCCCCTCTCGGCGCGGCCGGTGAGTACAGCATCCAATGGAGTGTGTGAGTTGAGCAGCATCCAAAACCCGGCAGCAGGCGCCGGGACCGTGAACCCCGGTGCGGCGAAGAGAGCGGCCGTAGCCAGTTTCATGGGAGCGGTCGTCGACTGGTACGACTTCTTCCTCTACGGCATCGTCGCCGGCCTGCTCTTCAACGAGCTGTTCTTCCCCGACGTCAGCCCCGCCGTGGGCACCCTGGCGGCCTGGGCGACGTTCGGTGTCGGCTTCCTGTTCCGGCCACTGGGCGGCATCGTCTTCGGTCACTTCGGGGACCGCCTGGGCCGCAAGAAGATGCTGGTCCTCACCATGCTGATCATGGGTCTGGCGAGCACGCTGATCGGTGTGCTGCCCACCCACGCCCAGGCCGGCCTGTGGGCGCCCTTCCTGCTGGTGGTGCTGCGCGCGGCGCAGGGCTTCGCGGTCGGCGGGGAGTGGGGCGGCGCCGCTCTGATGGCCGTGGAGAACGCGCCCGCCAGGTGGCGCTCGCTGTACAGCAGCGGCGTCCAGGTCGGCGCCTCGGTCGGTCTGCTGCTCGCCACCCTGATCACCAAGACGACCTCCGGCGGGATGACGGACGCGGCCTTCAGGTCCTGGGGCTGGCGCATTCCGTTCCTGGTCAGCGCGGTCATCGTGATCGTCGGTCTGGTCGTCCGGGCCAAGGTCGAGGAGTCCGAGGTCTTCACCAAGGAGGTCGCCGCGCGTGGCCAGGACGAGAAGCCGAGCATGCCCCTCGTGGCCGCCGTCAGGTCCAACCCCAGGGGCTTCTTCGCCATCATCGGCCTGCGCCTGGTGGAGCTGTTCACCTTCTACGGGGTGACCAACTTCGCCCTCGGCTACGGCACGGCCGAGTTCGGCCTGAACCGCGACAGCCTCCTCAACGTCAACCTCGCCGTGGGCGCGCTCGCGATCGTCACCATCCCGGCGTTCGCCTACCTCGCCGACCGCTACAGCCGCCGCTCGGTGTACGTGTGGGGGTCGATACTGGGCATGGCGGGCTCCGTCCCGTTCTTCTGGGCCATGGAGTCCGGGTCGATGGTGCTGATCATCGTGTGCGCGGTGCTGCTGGTGAACGGCGCCCATGACATGGCGGTCGCCGTGCAGCAGTCCCTGTTCACCGAGATGTTCGGCCCCGAGTACCGCTACAGCGGCGCCGGTGTCGGCTACCAGCTCGCCAGCGTCGTCGGCGGTGGCTTCACCCCCTTCGTCCTCAGCTCGCTGGTCCTGTGGGCGGACGGCGGCTGGTACCTCGTCGCCGGCTACTTCACCCTCGGCTGCCTCATCTCCCTCGTCGTCGCCCTGCGGATGAGCGGCGGACGGGAGCAGACTCCCGCCGCGGTCCGGGCGGAGCCCGTCAGCAAGATGGTCTGACCCCTGGCGGACCGCCTCGCATGCCGCCTTCGGCAGAGCGCCGGCCCGTCGGCTGATCGCCCTGTGACGGACTGCCCTGTGGGCGGACCGCTCCAGGCCCTTCGCGCTACGGATTCCGGTGAGCCTCGGAGGCTCTCGCAGCCGCCGTACGTCCCAGCCGGACGTACGGCGGCTCTGCTTTTGCTCCCGCGCCGCCCGCCCCTGGCATGCGCCGCCGGGAGCGGCCGGCTGTGCCGAGGAATCTCGAACGGACCCTGGTAAAACCATGTTTCGGATCGTATGGTCCACTAGGCGGACTCGGTGAGATCAGGGAGAAGAAGATGAGAGCAGCGGTTCTCACGGGCACCTGTCGCGTAGAGACGGTCGCGGACTGGCCGGAGCCCTCCTGCGGACCGCGCGACGTGGTCGTGGAGGTGGGTGGTGTCGGACTCTGCGGCACCGACCTCGCCGTGTTCCACGGCAAGCGCCGTCCCCCCGAAGTGCCGTGGGTGATGGGCCACGAGGGCTTCGGACGCATCGTGGCCACAGGCGCTGCGGTACGGGACCGCACGGTCGGACAGACGGTGGTCGTCGAGCCCAACTACGCCTGCCTGAAGTGCGTCGACTGTCTCCGCGGCCTCACATCTGCCTGTCCCCACCGCACCATCGTCGGCCTCAACGCCCCCGGCGTACTCGCCGAACGGATCGCGCTCCCTGGGCACTTCGCCCACCCGGTCCCCGACGTCCTGTCCGGCGCCGACCTCGCCAGCGCCGAGCCGTACACCGTCGCCCGGACCGCCGTACGGCGCAGCGGGGTCACCGCGGGGGACCGCTGCCTGGTCGTCGGAGCCGGGGCACAGGGACTGCTGGTCTGCCTCATCCTCGCGCGCGTCGGCGCCCGTCCTGTGGTCGTCGAGCCGCATCCGCAGCGCGCGGCCCGGGCTCGGCGTCTCGGCGCACTCGCCGACGACGGGCGTGCCGGATTCACCTTCGTCTTCGAGACCTCCGGCCACGCCCCCGCGCTGCGCCCCGCCCTGGACCGGGCGGCACCCGGCGCCACCGTGGTGCTGGTCGGCCTCAATTCCGACCCTCTCCCCCTCACCACCGACGACGTGGTCCGGCGTCAGCTCGTGATCAGAGGCTCCATGATCTACGACCACCCCCACGACTTCGCCGACGCCATGGCCGAACTCGCCAGTGCCCGGCCCGGACGGGCCGTCGAATGCCGATACCCCTTGGAGCAGGCCCAGGAAGCCTTCGCCGGAGCGGGCCGGCGGGCCGGCAAGACCTGGATCAGCATCGGAGGGCTCGGAGGGGCGGATGCGTAAGTCCATTGCCGTGGCGGTCCCGGAAGGCCGGTCCACTACAATCGGGACAGTTGTCCCGCTTGGTCGGAAGTCTGAGGGTCTTTGATGCGTGCTGATGCCGAGCGCAACCGCGAGCGTATCCTCGAGGTGGCGTTGGAGACGTTCGCCGCCGAGGGGCTGTCGGTGCCGGTGGCGGAGATCGCCCGGCGGGCCGGTGTGGGCACAGGGACGGTCAGCCGGCATTTCCCGACGAAGGACTCGCTGTACGAGGCGATCGTGCTGCGTCTGGTGGCCGAAATCGTCGACCGGGCCCGGCAACTGGCCGCGACCCGTGATCCGGGCGCAGCGTTCTTCGAGTTCTTCGCCCTGATGGTCGATCACTTCGCGGCCAACCTCGGTCTGTCGCAGGCGATGAGCGGGACAGGCTTCGACGTCCACTCGGTGGCCTTGGCCCCCGAGCACAATCTGCTGGCCGTGGAAGAGGAACTGCTCGTCGGTGCGCAGAAAGTCGGCGCCGTGCGGCCGGACGTCGTGCGTGCCGACGTCAAGGCGCTCATCGTCGGCTGTCTGGCCCGGGAGCAGCAGGGCCCCGACCCGGAGGCGCGCAAGCGCATGGTCGACCTGGCGTGCGCGGGCCTGCGCGCCCAGCGGTAGCGGCGTCTGCCGACCGCGCCGAGGATCGGGCCGAGGGGACCCGGTGCGGCGAAGCTTGACGCGACGTGTGGGTATTGGGGCCGGGTGATCGGTGGGAGGCTGAGGATTCTTTTGCCGTGAGAGATCATTGCCAATGGAACGCAGGTGCGCAGGTCGGTGCGGAGCTGGTCGCCGAAGGCGTGGGCCGACTGCGTGAGAGCCGGCGACTGCGCCCTGAGGCGGTGGTCCAGCGGCATGGTGTCGCGCCGGCTCTCGACGTAGTCGAGCAGAACGACGGTCAGTGAGGTCCACAGTGGCTCGTCGTCGGGCCGGGCCTCCAGCAGGGTGCGCCACTGGTCGTGCGCTACCGGGTCCGGTTCGGGACGGCGGCTTCCTTGCCGGAGCTACAGATCGGCATGGGACAGGTGCGGAGGCGGGCCGTATCGGCCCGCCTCCGCACCTGTCCCGTCTGCTCGCCCGCGTCGTGGGCTGCCTGGTCGGCACATGTGGTCGTGGCTACGCGCTCGCCTTCTTGCCGTTGGTCCGGCGGGCAGCGGGGCTGTGGGTGAGGATGCTGCGGAGTTCGGCGGTCTGCTGGTCGACGGCCTGTGGGCCGTTGCCGGTGAGCAGGCGTACGGACGGCTCGTAGGCCAGTTTCGGGGCGGAGATGTTGGGGGAGGACGCGACGGTGAAGCCGGCTTCCTTGATGGCCACGTCGACGAAGTAGGGGAGTCGGGTCGTCTTGCCCGGGACGCGCGGGTAGAGGAACCGCAGCGCGAACCGCTCGCCGATCTTGGGGACGGTCGAGATGGTGGCGGCGAGGAACGGGTTGTCGCTGACGAGGTAGGAGCGGCCCTGCGCGTCGACGCGCTGCCGGGTGGAGGTCACCGCTATGGGCGCGTGGCAGATCAACGAGATGGTGACGCCGTTCTCCCGGGCCACGTGGAGGGTTTCGCCGAGCCAGGGGTCGTCACGGAAGTCGACCATGGGGGCGTGACCGCCGGGGGCGTGGATGAAGTCGAAGTCGGCGAAGGTGAACGGGTCGGCCGGGTCGCGGTGGCGCTGGACGAGTTCCCGCAGGGAGTGGAAGGTGCCCTCGGGCAGCTTGTCGAGGCGGCGGATCAGTTCGGGGCGGTACTCGGCGAGCTCCGGTTCGCTGTTGGGCAGTAGTTCGGAGACCGGGATCCGGCCGATGTGCCGCTCCAGCAGCCGGACTTCCTGCTCGCGGCGGGCGACCAGCTCGGGGTGGCGCTGCCGGAAGGCGTTGACGTCGAACGAGCGGCGGCGCTGCTGCATGCGGAGGGGGAGGGTCTTGGCGCCGGTCTTCTCGATGGAGTGCACGGACAGGGCCATGCCGTTGATGTCGAGTTGCGGGGCGTTGCCGTCGGTGGTGGCGAAGGTGAATTCGTAGTCGTTCTCGAACTCCTTGAGCACCTGAGCCATCTCGACCAGGAAGAACCCGGTCGAGATCGACTTGACCTCGGCCGGCTCGACCAGCGGCAGCCGGCGGCCGGACGAGATGAGGATCAGTGCGCGGCGCTTGGTGGTGGGCATGGTGGGGCTCCTTCAGCGGGCCTCGGTGGTGTGGGTCGGGTGGGCCCGGTCGGCCCGCTCCTGGTTGCGCTGCTGTCGGTTGTGCGGGACGAAGGTGACGTCGAAGGTGCTTCGCTGGAGAAGCACCTGCTGCCTGCGGGTGAGGGAGCCCGAGCGGTTTGCCGCCCGGGCTCCCTCAGGCGCCGGCGGTACGGGTGGCACGCCGTGGAGTGGGCGTGTCATGGCCCGAGGGCCGGAAGTTCTTTACTTGCCTTCCGCGGCCTTGGACACGTGCGCCCACTCGGCCCAGGTCTCCAGGCGCTGCTGGTACACCGCGGGTACCCACTGGGTGGGCTGCTCACCGAACAACACGCGCAGCGGCGGCTCCTCGGCGTCGACAAGCTGGAGAATCGCACCGCCGACACCCTCGGGGCCGGGCATCTGGGCGGCGGCGCTCATCTCGGTCAGCGACGCGTGCAGCGGGTCGTAGGCGTCCTTGCGGTGCGCGGTGAAGGCCGACGAGTTCTTGAAGTCGGTGGCGAAGCCGCCGGGTTCGATCACCGTGACCTTGATGCCGAAGGGCGCGACTTCCTGGGAGAGCGCCTCGCTCAGGCCTTCCAGCGCCCACTTGGAGGCGCTGTAGCCGCCCGCGCCGGCCAAGGTGGTCAGCCCCATGACCGAGGAGATCTGGACGATGTGGCCGCTGCCCTGCGCACGCAGGACGGGCAGTACCGCCTGGGTGACGTGGAAGACACCGAACACGTTGGTCTCCAGCTCGTCGCGCAGTTCCTGCTCGCCGAGTTCCTCCACGGCGCCGACCAGGGCGTAACCGGCGTTGTTGACCACCACGTCCAGCCGGCCGAACCGCTCCTCGGCCGCCGCGACCGCCTCGAAAACCTGCGTACGGTCGGTGACGTCCAGACGCAGCGGCAGCACCGCGTCGCCGAACCGCTCGACCAGATCGGTCAGCGTTTCGGTGTTGCGGGCGGTGGCCGCGACCCGGTCGCCGCGCTCCAGGGCGGCGAGGGCGAACTCGCGGCCGAAACCGCGCGACGAACCGGTGATGAACCAGACCTTGCTCATGACGTAGACCTCCTGTGGGGATGGACGGCCACCCACAAGCGGGATGGCTATCCCGATTAACTATACGGGATGAGTATCCCGCTTTTGGGTTCGTCGTGGAGGCGGACGGCGGTGGCGGCCCGCGGCTCCGCGGTCAGCGGCCTTGCACTGATGTCACCTGGATGCGGACTCTCGGCTCAGGGCCTGGATCTCGCGCGGGAAGCTCGCCCCGGTGAGCTGCACCGAAGCCGTCCACAGACGGCGGGCGGCCACCGGGCCGCCGACGGCGGCCGTGCGGCCCACGAGGGTCGGGGCGCCCTTCGACTCGCCGCGACCGGCGGGGTCACTGTCGCTGCGTGAGCCGGCCCGGGACATCGGTGTCAGTCACGCGGCGCCGGGGCGCCACCTGAACGCGTTCGTCGGGGCCGTGGTGTGTCGCGCCGTTCCTGTCCTGGACCAAGGCGCGCCGCCGAACGTCGGTGAACCTTGGACAAACGTTGAATGAGCTGGTCGAAGGTGCTATGCCAGGGTGGGAACTGAGACTCGGGGGCATGCTGTGACGGTTGAGTTCGCTGTGCTCGGCAGCGTCGAGGCGCGTGTGGGCGGACGGATCGTCGATCTGGGCCACGCCCGGCAGCGGTGTGTGCTCGCAGTGCTGCTTGTCGACGCCAACCAGGTGGTTTCGGTGGACCAGCTTGTCGAGCGCGTCTGGGCCGACCGTCCTCCACAACGGGTCCGCAACACGCTCTACGGCTACCTCTCCCGTCTGCGGCAAGCCTTGGCCATCGCCGAGGGGGCGGATATCGGCCGGCGATCCGGTGGTTATGTCCTCGACGTCGAGGCGACGGCAGTGGATCTGCATCGTTTCCGTGACGCTGCCGCACGGGCCCGGGCGGCCGTGCGGAACGAGCAGGACGAGCAAGCGGCAACCCTGTTCGGGCAGGCACTCGGCCTGTGGCGGGGAAACGCTTTCGCGGGTCTGGACACCCCTTGGATCAACGCCCTCCGCGACGCGGTCGACCAAGAACGGGTCGCGGCCGAACTGGACCACACCGACGTTCGGCTCCGCTGTGGTCACCACACCGCAGTGCTGGCCGAATTGTCCGCCCGGGTCGAGACACACCCACTGGACGAACGGATGGCCGGTCAGTTCATCCTCGCCCTGTACCGCTGCGGCCGCCCGGCCGACGCCCTCAGCCATTACCAGCAGATCCGGCTGCTGCTGGCCGAAGAAGTCGGCTGTGACCCCAGCCTTCCGCTTCGGCAGCTGCACCAGCAGATCCTCACCACCGACCCCGCACTGAACGTCCCAGCCGCCGGGCGTGCTCCGGGGTCCGCACCCGCTCTCGTGCCGCGCCCGTTACCCACGCCCCCGCCGGTGCGCACCCCACGGGGCGGCGCCGACCTCCCCGGCCCGCCGACACCGCGGCGTCCCCGGACGGGGAGCCACCTGGTCGGGCGGGCCACGGAGCTGACGGTCCTCGACGGCGCGATCGAGGATGCCCTGGCCGGTGCGCCAGGGGTCGTCGAGGTCGTCGGGGAACCGGGTATCGGCAAGACGCGGCTGCTCGGCGAGCTGGGCGAGCGCGCGAGACAGCGCGGTTTCGTGTCCTTGACCGGCCGCAGCGTGGAGTTCGACCGGGCTCCCTACGGTGCGTTCGTGGACGCCTTGGACGACCACCTCGGCCATGAGGACTTCCTCCGGCTCCGGCACGACGGGTTGCCGCCGGGCGCGTTCGCCCTGCTGAGCACGGTCTTCCCCGCGCTCTGTGACCGGTTCCCGACAGGGCCGGAGCCGGTGAAGGTCGAACGGTACTGGTTCCACCGGGCGGTGCGGACGTTGCTGGAGACGCTGAGTGCCGACGGCGGGCTCGTGCTCAGCCTCGACGACCTGCAGTGGACGGATGACGGTACGGCCGAGCTGATCGATCATCTCGTACGGCACCCGCCAAGGACACCGCTGCTGCTCGCGCTCGCCTACCGTCCCCGGCAGGCCCCGCCGCGACTGGCCGCGGCACTGGCCCGGGCCGGAACGGAGGGAAGAGTGGCCAGGGTCGAGCTGGGTCCGCTGTCCCCAGCCGAGGGAGCGGAGCTGTGCGGGGCCAGGACGGATCACTGGCGTTTCCAACGGCTGTACGAGGCCAGCGGCGGCAACCCGTTCTATCTGGAGGCGCTGGCCCGAAGCGCCGGGAACGAAAGCCCGCCGGCGGCGCCGGCCGTCTCGGCACCTGTCGTCGGCGATCTGCCGCAGTCGGTGCGGGCCGCGCTGCTGGAGGAGCTGGGAGGGCTGTCGGCCACTGCGAGGGTCTGTACACAGGCGGCCGCGGTGCTCGGCGACTCTTTCGAAGCCGGCATGGTGGCAGTCGTGGCGCAGACCGGTGAGGCACAGGCCCTTGCCGCCCTGGACGAGGTCGCGGAACGGGACCTCGTACGCCAGGTAGGCTCCACGCGCCAGTTCCGGTTCCGCCATCCGCTGGTGCGGGCAGCGGTGTACCAGGGGGCGGGCGCCGGCTGGCGGATCGAGGCGCACACCCGGGCCGCGGACGGCCTGGCCCTGCACGGCGCACCGCTGACCGCCCAGGCGTCGCACGTTCAGCGTTCGGCGCGCGTAGGAGATGAACATGCCGTTGACGTACTTGTACGGGCCGCCCGTCAGGTGATGACCATCGCACCGGCCACCGCCGCGCACTGGACACAGGAAGCCCTGCGGTTGCTCGGCGAGCAGAGCCGGCTGCGGCCCGAACTGTGGCTCCAGCAGGCCGATGCGCTGGGCATGGCCGGACGACTGCTGGAAAGCCGCGCCGTCCTGCGCAAGGCAGCCACCCTCCTGCCCGCGCGGGCCCGGGGCCGACGGGCCCAGGTGACCGCCCTGCGCGCCACCATGGAGTGGGCGCTCGGCCGGTACGAAGAGGCCACGGCTCTGCTGCTGCGGGAGTTGGCGGACCACGAGGGCCAACTGCAGCCTGAGACGGCCACTTTGGAGTTGGGCGTCGCGGTGGTGGCGCTTCGTAAGAACGACTTCTCCACGGCGATCGACTGGGGCGAACGCGCGTTGCGGTCGGCGGAACGTATCGGTGACCCGCCGCAGACCACCGCGGTCCGCGCTCTCCTGGCCCTGGCGCACACCTTCGCGGGCGACGCCCGGGCGGCCGACCACCTCGGCCCCGTGGTGGAAGTGCTCGACGACACCGACGACCAGGCACTGGCCGGGCAGATGGACACGCTCGTCATGACGGGCTGGACGGAGATGCTCCACGGACGCTACGACCCCGCACTGCGCCATCTCCGCCGAGGCCTGGAAGTGTCCCGCCGCACCGGCCAGAGCCTCCTGCTCGCCGATCTCTTCGCCGCCTCCGCCTACGCCAACCTCTGGCTCGGACGCCTGGACGAGGCGGCGGCCTACGCCGACGACGCCCTGGAGGCGGCGTCACTCGTCGGCAGCGGCGAGCCGCGCTCGTTGGCCGAGGTGGTGAGCGCGGCTGTCCTGATGTGGCGGGGAGACTTCGTCGGAGCACTGAAGATCTGTGAGGAGTCACTCTCTTCGGCCGGCCCCGCAGCGGGCGCGCACCGGTCGGCGATGGTCGGGATGCTCGGCCAGACGCTGCTGCTCAACGGCGATCCGGAGGGCTGTGTCAGCAAAGTACTCGAGGCGGGCGGCGGCCCGCACCTGCTCGGGTTCGAAGCCCCGGTCCGCCCGATGTGGTACCGGCTGCTGGCTGTCGCGGAACTGGCCCTGGGTGACGTGACAGCTGCCGAGACGTGGGCCGACCGAGCAGCCGCTGCCGCGGCGCTCGACCTGTCACCCGGCTGGCGCGGTTTCGCGTTGCAGGCCCGCGCCGAGGTACAACTCGCCCGGCAGAACCCGGCGGCGGGTCCCACCGCGTGCCAGGCCGCTGCCGAGTTTCGCGCGGCCCGGATGCCCCTCAACGAGGCCGTGGCCCGGCTGACCGCCGGTACCGCACTGTCCGCCTCCGGCCGCCAGGCCGAAGCACTCGCCGAGTTGGAAAAGGTGAAACCCTTGGCGGATACCTGCGGGGCCCTCGCCCTGTCCGAATTGGCTGATCACGAACACCACCGAATCGCCGTCCGGACCCCGCCTCCGACAGCTGGTACGACATCCGGCACATAAGGTTCCCGAACAGCACAAGCTCTGGTGGAACTCGGGCTTCGTCCGTCTCGGCGTCGGGAGAGTTCAGCCGCTTGTCGACGGAGTCCGCCCGGAGGGCGGCGGCGGAGTTTCGGGTTTCGAGCTTCTCAGGGGCGCCGCAGGGCGTAGGTGTTCCAGAGTTCGCCGGCGAAGAAGCGGCCGAAGCGAGTGAGTGCCGCGGTGCCGTGCGGGCCCGTTGTGCGGAACGTGGTGAGCAGGCGGGCGAGATCGGTGGCGCCGAGATTCGCCGTCCCCGTGCCCAGCGTTTCGGCGTCGGTCCCGCCCGGTTCGTGGACGTGTCCGTTCAGGACGCGGAAGGCCAGCCTGGTCGTGTCGGCCCACAGGCGGGTCGGGGCGCCGGGCGCCAGGTCCTTGCGGCCGGCGAAGGTGCGGGGGTGCCCGTCGCCGTCGGTGAAGTGGAGCAGGTAGCACATCGTGCCGCGGCCGTCCGCGAACAGGCGGACGCCGCCGTGCAGCACGGGGCGGCGCCCTCCGAGGGAGGGGCTGTCGATCCAGCCGTCCGCGCGCGCCTCGTGGTCCGGTTCCTCCAGGAAGGCGTCCACGTCGTCGGCCGTGACGGTGAGCCGGAACGCGAACGGTTCGGTACGAGACCCGTCCGCACCGGGTGCGTAGCGTCCGCGCAGTTCCTCCGTGAACTGGAGCGAGGTGCGGCGGGGGTACGTGCGGTGCGCGACCGCCCGTGGAGTGGCGGGCCGGTGCTCCAGCAGGCGGGTGCACATACGGTCGGCGAGGGCCGCGATGGTGAGGGCCGGATTGGGGCCCACCGGGCCGGGCATCGCCGCCCCGTCCGCGACGTACAGGCCCGGGTGGCCGAAGACCTCGCCGTACGGATCGCAGACCCCGGTGCCGGGGTGCCGGCCGATGGGGGCGCCGCCGAGCGGGTGCACCGTCAGGACGCGGTCCCGGCGCCAGAGCGGATGGTCGGCGTATCCGCCGCCGAGCGCCCCGGCGATCTGCCGCATGAGTGTGCGCGTCCGCTCGAACTGGGCCGCGCTGCCGCCCCGTACCGTCCAGCTGCTGTCCAACCGGCCGCCACGCATGCGCAGTTCGCCGTCCGGCACGTCTCGGCCCATCGCGAGCAACGGCAGGGACGTACCGGTGAACGCGCCGTCGCCGAGGAGCTCGGCGAACGCGCCCGAGAGGCTGGGATCCGGGGCGTGGGAGATCCGGTCGAGCAGTCTCCCGGCCAGGAAGCGGGCCGCCCGGGAGACTCCCTGCGGTGCGTGAGCGCCTTCGACGAGCCACTCCACGAAACCCGGGTATCCCGCGTCCTGGATGTACCCTCCGCGCCCCGCGCCCGGCACGCCGTCCAGTTCGTCGGGCAGCCGGAGGGAGCTGGTGATGACCGGACCGCGGCTGGGACGCATCGGCCGGGGCTCGTCGCCCCGCCTGGCCCGGAGCACGAACGCGAGGTGGTCGCCGTTCGTCGAGAACCGGCTGCCGATCGCCGGGCTCAGACCGGGCAGGTCGCGGCGGGAACGCAGCAGCAGCGAGACCGTGTTGTAGGTGCCGGCGGCGAGGATCAGACGGTCGCAGCTGATGGTGCGGAGCGTTCGGGAGGTACGGGGCGATCCGGAGGTGTGGGGTGATCCGGACGCGACTCCTCCGTCCCCGCGGCGGCCGTCCGGATCACCCCTTTCCCCTCCCCCTTCGCCATCTGGTCCGGGTCTTCCGTGCCTGACGTAGTCCACCGCGTATCCGCCTCGCGCGAGTGCCCGCACCGCGCGCACCTCGTGTCCGGTGCGCAGGTCGGCACCGTGACGCCGGGCCGCCGACAGGTAGGTGTGGTCGAGGCTGTTCTTGGCGCCGTCGTTGCAGCCGAGGTTGCACTCACCGCACAGCCGGCAGGTACGGCGACCGACACCGTGCAGGTTGTCCTGGTCGGTGTCGGCCATCGGCATTCCGGGCTCGGGGTCGGCGCCCGGTTTCGGGGCGAAGCTGATCGCGAGCGGCGGCCGTTCCGCCGTCAGGCCCAGCCGTTCGGCCGCTTCACGCATCGCGTGCGCCCGGGGTGTGTCCGTGTAGCCGGGGCGGTCGAGCGGGTACGGGACCGGGCGGAGCATCCGTTCGACCTCGTCGTAGTGCGGGTCGAGTTCGGCGCGGCCGACGGGCCAGGCCTCGTAGCCGCCGCCGGGCAGCGGCTGTTCGTCGACGAACCAGCGTTCGTCCTTGCGCAGCAGCACGCTCGCGTAGATGAGAGATCCGCCGCCCAGTCCGCTGGCGACGACGGAGTCGAAGGCGCGGAAGCTCCACACGTCGAACAGGCCGTGCAGGCCTGCCCGCGGGTCCCAGAACGCACGGCCGAGTTCGGCCGGGGAACGGGCGAAGCTGCCGGGCGGGTAGGCGCGTCCGCGTTCCAGCAGGACCACCTGCTGTCCGGCCGAGGCCAGCCGGTACGCGGCCACGGAGCCGCCGAATCCCGAGCCGACGACGACGGTTCCGACGTGTTCGGCGTGCGACTCCGTCATCTCATACAGCCCTTCGGTGGAGGAAGTCGAGGAGGTGCGGGAACACGTCCCGGTGCGCGTCCCGGCCGATGATCGTGTCCACGTAGCCGTAGCCGGGGGCGACGAACAGTTCGTAGCGGTCGGGGTCAGCGGTCTCCCGCGACATCGTCTCGTGCTCCTGGACGACGGAGTCCCCGAAGACGCGGTTGTTCTCGCCGGTCAGGAACAGCACCGGTGGGCCGCCCTTGGCCGCCGTCGCGAGGTAGTCGTCCGGGAGGCACGCGTGGCGCGGCTCGGCGGCGTCGTACTTCACGGCACGACCCGCTCGTACGATCCTTCCGATGTGCCGGTGGTAGCCCAGCCCGACAGGGCCGAGCAGGTCCGCGACGCGGTCGTGAGTGACGGGGTCGAGTCTGTCGTGGCTGTAGAGCGCGGGCCAGCCGGTGCCCCACATGAAACTCACCATGTGGCAGGCCGGGTTGTCGCACTCCGGGTGCGCCAGTGACACCAGGCGGGCAAACAGCCCGCTCCGGCTGAACCAGGCCGCGTCGCCGCCCCGCGGGTCGAGTTGGGACAGCCCGAGCGCGCCCTCGACGAGCGCGGGGCCGTACGCCAGCTTCCAGCGCGACCAGGCCGGTACGCGCATCAGCAGGCCGACCGCGCTGGTGACGACGCTGGTGACGTCCCGTACGGCGCCGGCGTACAGGCTCATGAGGAAGGTCATCGACCCGAGACAGTGCGCCACGACGTGCACCCGCCGTTCGCCGACATGCCGGCGCAGTTCGGCGAGCGCGGCCGGGTAGTCGTACAGGGCGATGTCGTCGAGGGTGTGTGCGTGCGGTTCCGTGTTGTACGGGAAGCGGTTGCTCATCCGCATGTCGAGCGTCCATACGTCCGCGAAACCGTTGTCGAGGAGGCAGGTCGCCAGATTCCGGTGCTCGGGCATGATGAACAGGTCGCTGGACGCGGTCAGTCCATGTACGAGAAGGACGACGTCGTCGCATTCCGCCCGGCGGAAACGGGTCAGCTGGAGGCCGAGTCCGTCGTCCGTGGTGACGGGGTGGACGGTGACCTGGGCGTCGGGAACGCCGGTTGTGGTGTGACGGGGGACGGCGGCGCCCTCCTGGATCGGCATGATCGTCCCCCCTCGGTCGGTCGGCCGCCCCACGATGGCGTCGGCGGCCGGGCAGAGGTCATCGTGGCGCTCCCGGCTTCGGTGTACCTGCGGAAAACCTGGAATCGGCAGGTCACGGCGCACGACGCGGGCGGCGGTCTCACCGGCGAAACGCTGCCCGGCGATGACGGGCTCACGCGGACTTTGCCTGCCGCGGCACTGGTTCGGCGTCCATTTCGACAAGAACAGCTCGGCGTGTTCCGGCATTCGCAGGTCGGTGACGCGTCCCCGTCCGTGGCCGACGCCGGCTACGTGGTGGATCACGTGATTCCACGGATGCCGACCGGGCGAGCGGTGGGCCAAAGTCGTGCGTGTCCGTGGCTTCCGTGCGCTCGTAGGCCGTGGGGGGTGGAGCACGAAAGGAGAACCCGGTTGTGAGGCGTGTGGTCGGTGACCGCCGGCGAGAGACCGTCCGCCTGGGGGAGGGCGTGCGTGCCCATCACGTCCTGTGGCCTCCGACCTTCCGGGGCGCCCCGCCCCCGACCCGCCTCCCGGCGAACGCACTGGCCGTGATGGTCTTCGTCACCGCGATCTGCCAGGTCTACGTCCACGTGACTGCCGACTCGCCGGTGGGAGGCCTCGCTGCCGCGCGCGGGTTATGCGTTGCCGCAATCCACACGTATTGACAGCGACTCGAACAGTCGCACGTCAGTCCTGAATCAGGAGCACGGTACCCGTGTCCATACCCCCGTCCTCCGGGTCCCAGCAGCCCCAAAACCTGTACCCGTCCCCACAGGTGAAGGACCCGAATCCGCACCCCCAGGGACCGCAGGTGCCGCACCCCCACCCCCCTTACCAGGTCTGGGGCCAGGGCTACGCCCCCTTCGCCGGCCCCGCCCCGGTCAACGGCGTCGCCATCGCCGCCCTCGTGCTGGGCCTGCTGTGCTTCCTGCCGGCCGTGGGGCTGGTCCTGGGGATCATCGCGCTGGTGCAGATCAAGAAGCGGGGCGAGCACGGCAAGGGCATGGCGATCGGGGGCGCGGTGGTGTCGTGCCTCGGACTCGCCCTGTGGGCGGTGTGGCTGTTCACGAACGTCGTCTCCGACGCCTGGGAGGGCTTCGTTGAGGACACCAAAGGCAGCAGCACCTACTCCCTCGCCAAGGGCGAGTGCTTCGACGTCCCAGGCATGGGCTTCGACCAGAACGCCGACCACGTCGACACCGTGTCCTGCAACTACGAGCACAATGCCGAGGTGTTCGGCACCGTCCCGCTGTCCGACGGCGACTACCCGGGCCACGACTACGTCACCGACAAGGCCGAGGACGAGTGCTGGACGCTCCAGGACACCTACGCGATGGACCACTGGAGGCTGACCGACAAGGTCGACGTCAACTACCTCACGCCCACCGCGGAGAGCTGGGCCTGGAGCGGCAACAAGATCACCTGCGTCTTCACCCACACCGGCGCGTACGGCTGGCTGAACGGCCCGCTGCGCAGGGACGAATCGATACTCGACGCCGACCAGCTGGCGTTCCTGAAGGCGATGAATGCCGTCGACGAGGTCCTCTACGAGGAGCCCGAGGAAGACGCCGAGGAGGATCTGGACGCCAACAAGGACTGGGCGGCGGACGTCCGGGACGTTCTCGGCGAGCAGGCGGACGCGCTGCGCGGCCACACCTGGCCGGGCAACGCGGAGAGGTCCGTCGACGCCCTGGTGGAGGACATGCAGGACGCCCGCGCGGACTGGGCGAAGGCCGCCACGGCGGGTGACGCCGACACGTACCGCCTGCACTACGACAACGGCTACGAGTACGTCGACGGCGACACCACCGTCGGTGCCCGCGAGGCCCTGGGTCTGGCCATCACCCCGCCCTCGAGGACTTCTCACTCACCGGTAACTCCCGGGCGACGGGCCTCCGACAGGTTCGACGCTCCCAGCGCGATCGCGACCGCCAGGTGAACCAGTACTGCCGCACGGTGCCGGCCAACATCTCCCCGCGTGTCCTCGGACCGGGGACCTGTGGAACGCGTGATCCGGCTCATGACCCGGGCTGGGCCACCACCGGGTCGCTACCCGGGAACCGGGGCCCCGCGCGGTGACGACGGGCGCCGAGCGGGCTGAGTTCGAAGACCAACCGTCCCAGCGCGATAAGGGTGCCCTGCCCGAAGACGAGAATCAGCCACCACCCGACATCCCAGTACCAGTTCTCGGTCCAGGGCTGTGCGATCGCCAGCGTCCCGATGAGGTGCGAGACGGCGATGACGATGCCCGCCCGCCGCTGCCGGGGCCAAAGGAACGGCAGCATCGCCCAGAGCGCGGAGGCCAGCACCAGCCAGGGGGCGAAGAACGGCAGACCGGACATGATGGGCCTCGATATCGGTAGAGAGCGCAGTCCGGCTACCGTCGCACCGGCGGTCCCGCCGTACCAGCTCGGCCGGATATCGCACGGATCACGATGCACCCCTGGCAGCCCGCCGGGTGGAGCTGTCACACGCGCGGCCATACGCGCGCAGCTGGCCGTCGCGCGGCGCTGCTCCCGCGCGTACGGCCAGCGACTTCCCATCGGCCGTCACAGACAGCCATCAGATGTCCGCAGGCCAGGGAACCTCTTCTGCTGTCACACGGGTCGGCGTGCCCCTCGCGAGCCCGAGGGAATGCCCGGGCTTACCGGCTTTTCGCTATCCGCTCGCGTGGTCGGTGGCGTTCGAACAGCAGCCTGGTTCGGGCGAGTTGGCCGTCGGCAGGCATGGAAGAAGGGCCTCTTGGCAGCTCGCGGTTGTCGAGTCCAGCGAGAGCGAGAGGTCCTGTTGTCGAAGTGCCGCGTGTCAGCGTTGCCGGGTCCAGTCCATCGCGCTGGCGTGGTCCCTGGGCGGTGCTTGGACCCAGATGGGACGCAGGGACAGGAACAGACCGACAACGTGAAACACGGGCGAAACGGGCGCTTCCTAGACTCCGGCGCGTGCGCCTCACAGTCCTTGACGCCCCTACCGAGTGGAGCCGGTTCACCGAGGGGTCCATCGAACGCCGCATGCTGCTGGCCCTCGGCGACCGGCTCGGCACCAGCCTGCGGCCGAAGCCGCTCATGCTGCCCGACGGCAGCCGCGTCGAGGTCGAGGGAATCGACGCCGCGCGCCGCGTGCTCGTCCAGCTCGTCAGCAATCAGGGTGCCTACAAGCCCGCCTACCGCAACAAGGTCATGGCGGACATGTTCAAGCTGCTCTGGCTGCGGGACTCGGTGCCGACCGCCGAGCGCACGGTACTCCTCGTCACCGAGCTGATCGTGCAGGCCCTCGGCGGCTGGGTGGCACGCGCGGCGGCGGACCTCGGCATCGAGGTCTACGTCTTCGACGGGAACACGGTCGTAACACTGGGGAGCCGAGCGTAAGGTCCACGAAACACAGTGCGGTCAGATGGCGAAACACGGCGCTCCTAGTGTCGGGAGCACCTAAGCGGATTTCCGCGTCGCAGTCTCGCACTCGCTACGCACGCTCTCCGACTTCCAGGATCGAGCCTTCGCGCTCGCGACATGGATGGGAGCGTGAAGGTGACTGGTACGCCAGCACTTGAGCTGCGGTCGGTGCACCGGGTCTACGGGTTCGGGCCGTCCGCGACGAATGCCCTCGACGACGTTGATCTGACGGTGCCGTCCGGCCGCTTCGTCAGCCTCATCGGGCCCAGCGGCTGCGGCAAGTCGACACTGCTGCGCCTCGCGGCCGGCCTGGAGCGGCCCGACCGTGGCGAGGTCCGGGTGCACGGCGTCCCGCCGGCGCAGGCATGCGCCGCCAAGATGATCGGGCTCGTACCGCAGAGCCCCGCCCTGCTGCCGTGGCTGTCCGTGCTCCGCAACGTCACTCTGCCGCAGAAGATCAACAAGGGGTCGGCCGGGCGCCGCGAGCGCATCGCCGGCTTCGTGGAGCGCGAGTCCGCGCCGGCCGCCCCCGATATGCGCGAGCTCCTCGTCAAGGCGGGTCTCGGAGAGGCCATGCACAAGCTCCCGGCGCAGATCTCCGGTGGTATGCGGCAGCGTGCCGCGATCGTACGCGCCTTCGGCCTGCGGCCCGACGTACTCGTCATGGACGAGCCGTTCTCGGCGCTCGACGAGTTCACGCGCGAGAGCCTGCAGGACCAGCTGCTCGACCTGTGGGACGAGCTGAAGACGACGGTGCTGTTCGTCACCCACTCCGTGTCCGAGGCCGTCCGGCTCTCCGACACCGTGGTCGTCATGGCCCCGCGCCCCGGCCGCATCGTGGACGTCATCCACGTCGACCTGCCCCGGCCACGCGGTGATCGCCTCTTCGGGGAGCGCCGCTTCCACGAGTACGAGGACCTGATCCGAGACCGACTGCGCCGGGCCTGGCGCGGCGAAGCCGCATGAGCGGGGGCCTGGAGATGACCGTAACCGACGAACACGCCACCCTGGCGGCCGAGAGCGAGCGGCCCGTCGAACCGTCGCGCTTCAGCCTCAGGCATCCGAAGTCCCGAATCGGGTGGGTCCGGCCCTCCGTGTGGGCGCCTCTCCTGGTGATGCTGGCGGTCCTCGCCGTCCTGTGGCAGTGGGCGGCCCGGGAACTGCCCTACCTGCTGCCGCCGCTGTCGAAGATCGGCGGCTCGCTCACCAGTCAGTTCGGCTACTACGTCGACAACGCCCTGGTGACCGTGGGCGAGGCGTCGGGCGGCCTCGCGATCGGGTTCGTCGCCGCGTTCGTCCTCGCGGTGCTGACGAGTGAACTGCCGCTCCTGCGCCGGGCCGTCATGCCGCTCGCCGTCGTGCTCAACGTCACCCCGCTCGTGGCGATCGCGCCCGCCCTGGTCGTGGCCTTCGGCTTCGGTCCGCTGCCCAAGCTCGTCATCGCCGGCCTGATCTGTTTCTTCCCGATCCTCATCAACACGGCGGCCGGTCTGGGGTCCGTGCCGCAGCAGGTGCTGCAGGTGTACCGGACGATGGATGCCGGCCGCTTCGAGCTGCTGTGGCACGTGCGCATCCCCAACGCGTTGCCGTTCCTGTTCGCGGCGCTGCGCATCGTCTTCCCGCTGTCGATCGTCGGCGCCGTGGTGGCCGAGATGTCGGCGTCGGGATCCACCCGCGGCCTCGGCACCGCGATCAGCACGGCCTCGTCCATGAACCAGCTGCCGGTCGTATACGCCTCGATTCTCGTCCTGGCCGTCATGGGCGTGCTGCTGCTGCTTGCCGTGACGCTGGTCGAACGCCGCGTGCTGCACTGGCACGACAGCGCGCACAACTGACTCGGCCGCCGCGTCCCGCTGCTCTCCCCTCCCCCTCTTCCCTTCCCTCACTCAGCCAGTGGCCCGCGATGGCGGGGCGCTCGGCACCTCATGCCCTCACGCGCACCGTTTCCCGGCGGTCATCGCCAGTTTGGAGTCACCCATGTCACCCACGTCACCCACGTCACCCATGCGGTACCGCCTCATCAGACCCGGGCTCGCCGCCTTCGCCGCTGTCGCGCTGACGGCCGGCGCCGCGGGATGCGGCGCGGACTCCGCCGCCGACACCTCGGCGGGCTCGGCGGGTTCCGCGATCTCCGCGAAGCGTTGCGCGGAGAACAAAGCCGCCGGCACGATCACCTACCTGTCGGGCTACCAGTACCAGTCGTCGGTGTCGATCCTCGAATACGTCGCCGCGCGCAAGCTCGGCTACTTCAAGGACCTCTGCCTGAACGTCGTCCTCAAGCCCGGCAGCGGCGACACGGCGCAGAACACCAAGCTGCTCGCCAGCGGTCAGGCGACCGTGGGGCCGGTCGCCGAGCAGGACGTCATCCAGGCCCGGGCCAACGGGATCGACATCACGGGAATCTCTTCGTACTCGAACGCGGGCCTCGAGGTCCTGATGACGAACAAGGACATCACCAAACTGACGCAGCTCGACGGCAAGGTCGTCGGCCACAAGGGCTACGTACCCGCCACCGTCAGGGCGATGCTGGTCAAGGCCGGGGTCAAGTGGGACTCGCTCAGGCTGGTCAAGCAGGGCTACGACCCCTCCGTACTGCCGCGCAGGCAGAACGGCCTCGCAGCCCTCACGGGATTCGTCTCCAACGAGCCCAACCAGCTCAAGGCGGCCGGCCACCCCGTCACGGTCTGGAAGCCGGTCGACTACGACGTCCCGAGCTCGCTCGGCGCGATGGCGGTGAACCCGGCGTTCGCCAAGGCGCACCCGCACGCCGTCGAGGACATCCTGCGCGCCGCGCTGCACGCCTACGGCTACTGCGACTCCAGCGACAAGCACATCGCCGAATGCGTCGGATACGCGGCCGAGCTGTCCGGACCGACGTACGACAAGAAGCTGAACACGACCATCTGGAAGACCGAGACGCGTTACGTCAAGGACCATCCGACGCCCGGACAGCCGCTGGGCGGCATCGACCCCGAGAACGTCGCGGGGATCGTCGACATGCTGCACCAGTTCGAGATCGTGCCCGGCGGTGTGACCGCCGACCAGGCCGAGGGCTGGTTCGACACCTCCTACGTCGAGGACGTCTACGCCGACGGCAAGCTCGTCTGGCCCGCCCCGTAGCCGCATCGCGCCGGGGCCGCCGCGCTCGCCGCCCTGGCTCATTCCTCCACGCGGATCAGACATCTCATGAAAAGGCGCACCACATGCCCGCGAAAGACTACGGAATCTTCCTCCCCATCGGGAACGGGGGATGGATGCTGTCGACGACCGCTCCCCACCCCGAGGCGAACTACGCGTGGAACAAGCGCGCGGCCCTGCACGCTGAGACCATCGGCCTCGACTTCATCATGTCGATGGCGAAGTGGCGCGGCTTCGGCGGCAGCACCGACCACTGGGGCCGCTCGCTGGAGTCGATGACGATGATGTCGGCGCTCGCCGAGGCGACCAGCCGGGTCAAGATCTGGGCGACGATGCACGCGAACGTCCACAACCCCGCCATCGCGGCGAAGATGTACACCACCCTCCAGGACATCTCCGGCGGCCGCGTCGGCATGAACATCGTCAACGGCGCCTACGCGGGGGAGTTCGAGCAGTTCGGCGTGTGGGACCCGCAGCTCGGTCACGAGGACCGCTACCGGATGACGGAGCTGTGGACGGAGGCGGTCACCCGGTTGTGGAGCGAGGACTCCGTCACCCTGCGCACGCCGTACTTCGACCTCGTCGACTGCGAGTCCCGCCCGCATCCGGCCGTCCGCCCGACCATCATCAACGCGGGCAGGTCCGAGGAGGCCCGCCGCTTCCAGGCCAAGTACGCCGACGGCGCCTTCTTCGCCGCCGACAGCCTCGCCGAGATGCGGGAGCTGTCGGCGGACGTCCACGAGCGGGCGAAGGCGGGCGGCCGCGTCTGCAAGACCTATTCCATGCTCACCGTCGTCCAGGACGAGACCGACGAACTCGCCGCCAAGAAGGTGAAGGAGTGGAGCGCGGGTCTCGACCGTGAGGCGCTCACCCAGATGAGCCGCACCTGGGGCATGCCCGAGGAGCAGGCCCGCGCGTGGGCCGAGGGCGCGGGTGGTGAGGCGGCGTTCCAGACCCCGTACGTCGCCGGATCGGCGCGGACGGTCACCGACCACATCGAGTACATCGTGCGCGAGGCCGACCTCGACGGACTCATGCTGATCTTCCCGGAGTACGACGAGGACATGCTGCTGTTCGGTGAGACCGTGCTGCCGGCCCTGCGCGCCCGGGACGAGGTGGCGGCCTGATGTCCGATCTGCGTGACAGACAGCTCGCCCACCTCACCCGGCCCGGCAGCAGGCCCGCGCTGGTCGTGGTCGACGTGCAGCGCGACTTCGCCGATCCGGACCGCCTGCGGGCATACGGACCGACGGATGCCGCTCTGGCGGCGCTCGACCAGGCCGTCACCCGCATCGCCGACCTGGTCGACGCCGCCCGTGCGGCCGATGTCCCCGTCGTGTGGGTCGAGTTGGGCAGTGACCCCGGGCGGCCTTGGCGGGCGGGCAACTGGCTGCGGGGAGGCGACTACGACGCCCTCATGAGCCCGGACGAGCCGTGCGTGCTGGGTACGCCGGGCGCCGAGTGGTACCGGATGGGGCCCGCCGAGGGCGAACCGCGCGTGGTCAAGCGCGCGTACAGCGGATTCCTCGGCACCGATCTCGAGGAGCGGCTGCACGCGGCCTGCTGCGACTGGCTCACCGTGGTGGGCCTGACGAGCGAGTGCTGCGTGTACGCGACCGCCCAGGACGCCGTGCAACTGGACTGGCCCGTTCTCGTTCCCCGGGACGCCACGGCCGCCTACGACCTCGACGTCCATGCCGCGGCGCTCGTGCAGCTGGGACTCAACGTGGCCGTGATCGGCGACACCGACGAGGTCGTCGACCTGTGGAAGAAGGCAGCCCTGTGACCGGCATGCACATCGCCTTCGACCTCTCCTTCACCCACACCGAGGGCGCGTGGGCACGGCAGGGCTCCTGGGCCGGACGGGACTTCCCGGACGTACGCATGTACATGGAGCTGGCGCGGACGGCCGAGCGTGCCGGGGTCGGGATGCTGTTCTTCGGCGACGGCAGCGGCATACCCAGCACCTGGCGGGGGAGCATCGAACCGGCCGTGGAGTGGGGCATCCAGTGGCCGCGCCACGACATGTCACCGGTCATCGCGGCGATGTCCACCGTGACCGAGAAGGTCGGCTTCGGGCTGACGTACTCCTCGACGTTCATGCACCCGTTCTACGTGGCCCGGCTGTTGAACTCCCTCGACCACGTGACGAGTGGGCGCATCGCCTTCAACGTGGTCGCGTCGACGCGTGGCGCGGACGCGGCGAACTACGGCTTCGGCGAGCTGATGGAGCACGACCTGCGCTACGAGCGGATGGAGGAGTTCATCGCGGTCTGCCGCGCCCTGTGGGACTCGGTGGCACCCGACGCCATCGTGCGCGACCGGGACACCGGCCGGTTCGCCGATCCGGGGAAGGTGCACCCGATCGACCACGAGGGGCGCTTCTTCACCGTCAAGGGCCCACTGGCGTCGGTCCCCAGTCCGCAGCACCACCCGCTCATCGTCCAGGCGGGCAACTCGCCCCGCGGCATCGCCGCCTCGGCACGGTTCGCCGATCTCGTCTTCGGCTTCGGCGGCGACCTCACGGCCCAGCAGCGCCACCGCAAGCTGCTCGACGAGGCACTTCTCGCCGAGGGGCGCGAACCGGACCGCGTGGGCATCCTCTGGGCCACGCAGGTCATCGTCGGCCGTACGGCGACCGAGGCACGGGAGCGCCGCGACGCGGTGCACGAGTTCTGGAACGAGGAAGCCGTCGCCACCCACCTGTCGCACAACGCCGGGTACGACTTCTCGACGCTTCCGCCGTCCTTCCGCCTGGCCGAGGTGCGCGACGAGATCGTCGCGGCGAACGCCAGTCCCGCGGGCCTCGTCGGCTCCCTCATCGCGCGGTTCGGGGAGGACCACACGATGAGCCGCGGCGAGTTCTTCACGCACGGCAGTGAGCGCGCGACAGGTCTCGATCACAGCATCGTCGGCGACCCCGCCACCGTCGCCGACGCGCTGGAGGAGAACTTCGCCGCGACCGGGTCACGCGGCGGCTACATGATCTCCTGCCCGCCGGCCATGCCCTCGGGTTTCACCGACATCAGTGAGCTGCTGCTCCCCGAACTGCGCCGCCGCGGTGCCCTCGCACCCGCCTACCCCGGCGCCACGCTGCGCGAGAACCTGGCGGTGTGAGATGACCGCAGGGAGCGAGCGGCGCCACTGGCTCGCCCTCGGCAGCCTGTGCGCCGGGTTCTTCATGCTGCTGCTGGACAGCACCGTCACCTCGGTCGCGCTGCCCGCGCTGATCACCGGCCTGCACACCAGCCAGACCCTCGCGATCTGGGTCAACAGCGGCTACCTCATCGCCTACGCGGTACCCCTGATCACCGCGGGACGACTGGGCGACCGCTACGGCCACCGGCGCGTCCACCTGATCGGACTCGCCGCCTTCACGCTCGGGTCGCTGCTGTGCGCGTCGGCCACCACCGTCGAGGCGCTCATCGGCTGGCGGGTGGCCCAGGGCGTCGGTGCCGCGCTGATGACACCGCAGTGCCTCACCCTCATCAAGGCGCTGTTCCAGCCGCCGCGCCTCGCCGTCGCGCTGGGCGTCTGGGGCGCGGTCGGCGGCGCGGCGGTGGCCGCCGGCCCGCTGGTCGGCGGCCTGCTCGTCGCCGTCGGCGGCTGGCCCGCGGTGTTCTGGGTCAACGTCCCGGTCGGCGTGGCGGCGATGGTCGCCGTGTCCGCGTTCGTACCCGTCCTGCCCCGCCAGGAGGTGGGCATCCCGGTGTGGGCGATCTGCGCGAACGCCAGCGGCGTCGGCGCACTCGTCCTCGGCATCCAGGGCACGGATGCCGTGAGCACCGACGCGTGGGGCGTACCGCGCTGGGTGCTCACCGCCGCCGGCGCGCTGATCGTCGTGGCCGTGGTCTGGCTGCAGCGGCGCGACGGGCGGCGCGCGCTCGTGCCGGTCGCGTTGCTGCGCAGCCGCGGGTTCGTCATCGCGGCCTGGGGCGGCGCCGCCGCGGCCTTCTGCGCGGGCTCGGCCATGATCCCGCTGATGCTCTACCTCCAGCGGGAGCGCGGGCTCGCCCCGGGCGCGGCGGCACTCACCCTCGTACCGATGGGTGTGGTGTGCCTGCTCGGAGCTCCGGTCTCGGCCCGGCTCAACAACGGAATCGGGCCACGCGGCGTCGCCGCCCTCGGCTCGTCCGCCCTCGTCCTGTCCCTCGCGGCCTCGGCGGTACTCGTCGCTGCGGACGCGCCGATCCCCGCCCTGACCGCCGCATTCGCGGTGTACGGAGTGGGCAACTCGTTCGTCTGGTCGCCCCTGTCGATCGCGGCGGTGACCACGGTCGCCGCGGACGAGGTCGGGGCGGCGTCGGGAGCCTTCAACGCCGTGAAGCAACTCGGCGCGGTACTGGGCAGCGCCGCCGGCGCCGTGCTCCTGGCCGGATTCGGCTACGCCGCAACCCTCGGCGGACTCGCCGCCGCCGGACTGCTCTGTCTCCTCGCCTCCGTGTTCCTCCGGGTCGACCGCCCAGGGGCCGGATCTCCCGCGGCGTCAGCCGCCGCTCCTGCTCCCCATCTACCCACAGGAGTCGCCTGATGAAGGCCGTCGCCGTCATAGGAAACCCCAAGGCGGGCTCGCGCACCCGTGATGCCGCCGAACGCCTCGCCGGGGCCCTCGGGCTGGACTGCGAGGTCCTCGAAGTCGCCGGACTCGGGGCAGGCCTGGTCACCTGGGGCGATCCGGCCGTCACCGCGGCCGTCGAGCGGGTGCGGTCGGCCGACATCGTGATCGCGGCGTCTCCCACCTACAAGGGCACCTACACCGGCCTGCTCAAGCTCTTCCTCGACCAGATCGCCACGGAGACCGGCCTCGCCGGACAGGTGGCGCTGCCCCTCATGCTCGGCGCGGGACCCGCGCACGCCCTCGCCCCCGAACTCACCCTCAAACCCGTACTCGTCGAACTCGGTGCGACCTGCCCCGCGCAGGGTCTCTACCAGCTCGACTCCACCTACACGACGGATGACTCACTCGCCCGCTGGGCCGGGCAGTGGGGCCGGACCGTGCTCGATGCCGCGAAGACGAGGACCGCACGATGACGACCATGGAAACCCTCACCTCCGATCTCGGCGAGCTGAAGAGGGCGTTCGCCGCATTCCCGTCAGGGGTCGCAGCCCTGTCGGCGCGCGTCGACGGCGACCCGAGCGTCATGATCGTCTCGTCGTTCACCGTCGGGGTCTCCGCCGAACCGCCCTTGGTCTCCTTCGCCGTGCAGCACAGCTCGACGACCTGGCCGGTGCTGGCCCGCGCGCGGGCGATCGGCGTGTCCGTCCTGGGCGAGGAGCACGGCGACAAGGCCCGGCAACTCGCGTCCCCCAGCAAGGCAAGCCGGTTCGCGGGCCTCGGCACGGAGGAAACGGCATCCGGCGCGATCTTCCTTCAGGGCGCCCCGGTCTGGCTGGAGTGCGCGATCGAGCACCACTACCCGGCCGGCGACCACGACATCATCGTTCTGCGTGTGCTCGCCATGATGGCCGACGACGACCGCAGTCCGCTCGTCTGGCACCAACGGACGTTCAAGTTGCTGGCCGACTGAGGCGATCCCGGTGCCGTGACGTCCGCGCGCCGACGCATGACCAGAGGGAGAGCGGGGCCTCGTGGCGGTCCGGGTGTCCTTCGGGACGGCTGGGCCGGCGTGGCGGGGAGCATCCCACCACCCCGCCGGGCTCGGCCGCGGCGGGGTGCGGCTGCCGGTCCGCGGTGCGCGTGCCGGTCGGCCCCGCGTCTACCGACGCCGTCCAACTCGATCTCCGGGCACAGCCGCGTGGGGCGAGCCGTGGTCGGCCCACCCCACGCAGCGGCGGCTCGTTCCGGTGGCCGGGTCAGGCGGGTGCCTCGCTCGTCGAAGGCGTCACCTCCGTGGTCTCGTGCTGCTTCTCGGGCTCCGGCGTGACGGCCGCCTTGGCGAACATCAGCCGTATTCCGAGGGTGGCCGCGAGCGGGCCCAGGGCGCACATCGAGGCGGCGCTGACGAACGAGGCTCCCAGATTCCCCGCGTCGTAGCCGAATCCGCCGAAGTAGGTGGCGAAGGTCGACGCGAAGCCGAAGAACATCGCCGGGATGAGCGCGAACGGCTTCAGCCGGCCGGTCGCCAGCAGCGTTCCGTTGACGAAGAAGATCACCACACCCAGGGCCAGGGTCTGGGCGAACTCCCCGGTGCCGAACATCGTGCCGGTCTCCCGGTTGAGCAGGACGGCCACCACCGCGAACCCGGCCCCCGTCGTCGTGGCGGTGATCATGGAGATGGCGTTGGCGATGCTCGGGCCGCCCTGCATGAACGTCCCGGCCCAGGTGATGAAGATCGCCCAGGTCGGCATGTGGAGCGGGCTGAGGAGCAGGAAGACGGTGGCGAAGGCGATGATCGAGGCGCTGACCTCGTGGGGAAGTCTGCTCTTCATGGCTATGCCAATCCGCCCGGCTTGGCCAGCAGTTCCCTGATCCCGGTGTCGATGAACTCGGTGTCCTTGGGACTGCTGCCGCCGCCGGCGAAGTGGCCCCAGATGCCGGGAATCACACGGAGTTCGGCCCCCGGTATGTGACTGACGGCCCACTCCTCGTCCTCCGGAGGGAAGTAGAGGTCCTTCTCGGCGGGCATGTCGAGCGTGGTCGCCTTGATGGAGCCCAGTGCCGCCTCCGTGTCCCCGCCGAAACCGGGGGTGAGCCCGACGTCGCCGTTCTGCCAGGTCCAGAGCATGGTGAGGAGGTTGTTCGGGTCGCGGCCGTCGAGGAAGAAGCCCTCCCAGAAGCCTACGAGGAAGTCCTCCAGGGAGGTGTAGCCGAGCTTCTCGTACTCCTTCTCCCAGTAGAACGCCTGCGAGAAACCCCATCCCGCGTAGACCCGGGCGAGCGCGCGCAGTCCGGTGGTCGGCCACTTGTCCGCCTCGTACCAACCGCCGTTGAAGACCGCGTCGGCGGTCAGCGCGGCCTTGACGCCCTCGAGGAAGACCTTGTTGTGAGCGCTGGTGCGGGGGGACCCGCAGAAGGGCGCGATCCTCTCGACCATCTCCGGATGGCTGACGGCCCACTGGAAGGTCTGTCCGGCGCCCATCGACCAGCCGGTGACGAGCGCGATCTTCTCGATGCCGAACTCCTCGGTGACCAGTTTGTGCTGGGCCTCGATCTGGTCGTACACGGTGATGTGCGGGAAGCGCGCGCGGTCGTACGGCGGAGGCGTGTTGCTCGGCGAGGTGGACAGGCCGTTGCCGAGCATGTTCGGGACGATGATGAAGTAGTGCTCCGGGTCCAGCGCCATGCCGGGGCCGATGAGCCACTCGTTGTCCCAGTGCCGGCCGGAGTACCAGGTGGGGTACACGATCACGTTGGACTTGTCGGCGTTGAGCTCGCCGTAGGTGGTGTAGGCCAGGTGCGCCCCGCGCAGGGTCGCGCCGTGCTGGGTGGTGAAGTCGCCCAGTTGGAAGGTCAGATGGTCGCTCATCGGGTTGCCTTTCAGGACGTTCAAGACGTTCAGGACGTGCAGGTGTGCAGGGTGTTCAGGAGGTGACGGCGCACTGGCCGCGGTCGGCCTTCCTCGGCCCTTCGGCCGTCGGCCGGATGTCGAAGTCGAAGATCGCCGTGGGGAGGTAGAGGGTGCTGCACGCGTTGGGGATGTCCACGACTCCGCTGATCCGGCCCTCGATCGGGGCGGAGCCCAGCAGGAGGTAGGCCTGTTCGCCGCTGTAGCCGAAGGTCATGAGGTAGTCGACGGCGTTGAGGCAGGCGTTGCGGTACGCCATCGTCGCGTCGAGATAGTGGTTGGTGTCGGTCCCGTGGTCGACGGAGATGCCGACGAACGAGATGAACTCGGTGTACTGCGGCGCGACGTTGCCGGGCAGGAAGATCGGGTTGGTCGTGACCCCGTACTTCTCCATGCCGCCCTTGATCAGGTCGACGTGCAGGTCGATGAAGCCGCCCATCTCGATGGCGCCGCAGAAGGTGATCTCGCCGTCGCCCTGGCTGAAGTGCAGGTCGCCGCCGGAGAGCAGGGCGCCGGGTACGAGGACGGGGTAGAACACCCGGGAGCCGCGGGTGAAGTTCTTGATGTCGTGGTTGCCGCCGTTCTCCCGGGCCGGGACCGTGCGGGCCCCTTCGGCGGCGATCAGGGAAGCGAGCTCGCCGGTCGCCGTGCCGGCCAGCGCGTTGTCGGCGAGCGGCGGCAGGGCGAGGGCCGGCACCCGGTGCGGGTCGGTGTCGATGAGGGCCTGCTCACGGGCGTTCCAGCGGGCGAGCAGCTCGGCGGAAGGCGCGGTGCCGAAGAGGCCGGGGTGGGTGATGCCGGTGTAGCGGACGCCGGGGATGTGGCGCGAGGTGGCCTGCTGGCCGTGGAAGTCCCAGACGGCTTTGTAGGAGTCGGGGAAGCGGTCGGTGAGGAAGCCGCCGCCGTTGTTCTTGGCGAAGACGCCGGTGTAGCCCCAGCCCTCCCCGGAGCCCTCGCCCTGCGACTGCGGTACGGGGCCCAGGTCCAGGATGTCGACGACGAGCAGGTCGCCGGGCTCGGCGCCCTCCACGGCGATGGGGCCGCTGAGCATGTGGGCGTGGGTGAGGTCGACGTCGCGGACGTCGTTGGCGGAGTCGTTGTTGCCGATCTGGTTGTCGGTCCAGTCGCGGCACTCGATACGGAAGTCCGTACCCGGCTTGACGGTGACGGCGGGCGGGATGTCGGGGTGCCAGCGGTTGTGGCCGGGGACCTTCTGGTCGCGCATGGACATGGCCTGGTCGACGCTGAAGACGACTTCGGGCATGGACTGCCTCCGAGAACGGGTGTCGGGCAGAGGGGTCAGGGCTTCGGCAACTGGGCGTGCCGCGGATCGGCGTACCCCGCGGTTCGGCGGCGGGCCGGCGGCACGTCGGTGACGACCCGGGGTTCGTGGGCGCTGGCTTCCTGGGCGTGCAGGGCGCGGGCCAGCGCGGCGGACGTGCGGCCGAGCATCGGGGCGGTGAAGACCCGGCGGGCCTGCTCGCCGCAGACTTCGCAGGGTTCTTGGGGCAGGGCGCGGCCGATCGGACGGATCACGTCGAAGGGGCCGCAGTCGGTGCAGCGGTAGCGATAGGTGGCCATGGACAACCAACCTCCAAATGCTTCGAAGCAAAAGTATTTCCGAGCGAAGCAATTGGACAAGAGTTGGCCGTGTTACGTGCGGGTAAAAGGATGAGCGCCGCGGTGTTTCGGCTACGGCAGCTGCTGGATGACGTCCCATCGCAGCCCGTCGGCCGCGGCGAGGAACACCCGCTGCTTGAGGTGACGGTCCTGAATCCGGACCGTGCCGCGCGGAGTCTCGTACTCGAGCCCCTCGGCGGCCGCCTGGATCCGGGCGACGTCCACGGCCCCGGCACGACGAAGCAGCTCGGTGAGCATGCGCACGCCCTCGTAGCAGGACTCGCCGAGGCTGTTGAGCACCGGCGCCCGGGGCCCGAACCGGCGTCCGTAGGCGGCGGCGAAGTCGAGGCCGTACGCGGTCGGCAGGTCCTCGAAGTAACCGGCCGAGGTCATCAGGCCATGGGTGTTCTCCGGTCCCGTGGCCAACAGGACGTTCTCCTCGATCAGTGAGCTGAACCGGAGGTGGTCGCGGTCGAGCCCGGCCGCGGTGAACGCCCGGTTGAACAGGACGGCGTCGTCACCGATCAGCAGCATGAGGACGGCCTCGCAGCCGCTGGCCTCGACTCGCGCCAGAACCGGCCCGAAGTCGTGGGTGCCGAGCGGCACGTACATCTCGTCGCAGACCTCGCCGCCGAGTTCCCGCAGATAGCGGTGGGCGGCGCGGGCGGAGGAGCGGGGCCAGACGTAGTCGTCGCCGACGATGGTCCAGCGCCGGATGCCGAGTTCGCCGGCGAACCACTGCAGCGCGGGCCGCAGTTGGCTGCCCGGGGTCTCGCCGGTGAGGAACACACCGGGGGAGCGCTCGCCGCCTTCGTACAGCGCGGTGTAGACGTATGGCACGCGTCCGTCGATGCGCGGCGCGACGACCTCGCGGACGGCGGAGATGTGCCAGCCGGCCACCGCGTCGACGACGCCTCCGGAAATCAGGGCGTCGACCTCGCTCGCCACCTGCTCGGGGGGCGCACCGCCGTCGACGAGTACCAGCCGCACCTCCCTGCCCAGCACCCCCGACTCGGCGTTGACCTCCTCGGCCGCCAGCTGGGCACAGCACTCGCAGGAAGGACCGAAGATCCCGGCGGGGCCCTGGAGCGGAATCACCAGGGCGACATCCAGCGACTCCCCGGTCCGGCCTGCCGGAGAGCCGAGCCGGACGGCCTTCTCGATCATAGTCACGCACACTAGTGATTGGTTGCTACGAGAATATTTCCCAGCGATAAGAAAATGACTGTATCGTGGAACCGCTCCACAGGAACCCTGTCTGCCGCGGGAGCCCGCACCACTGCGAGCGCTGCAGCGCACCCCCCACACCCACCACGGATTTTGGCAGGGCGATGACCTCGACCACCCCCGCGACCGCACTCGACCTCGACCTGGCACGAGCTCTCACGCTCGTGGAGCGGACTGTCGTCCAAAGACTCGGTGAGGCGCTGAAGGCGGAGGGCGCGACGCTCGAGGAGTGGCGTGTGCTGTCGTTTCTCGGCGACGGCGCCGGACATCCGATGACCGAGGTCGCCGAGTCCGCCCTGCTGACGGCGCCGACCCTGACCAAGGTCGTCGACCGCATGGTCTCCCTCAACCTTGTCCTGCGACGGATCGACGACGCGGACCGGCGACGCGTCCTGGTGTTCGCGTCGGAGCGCGGCAGCGAGGCGCTGACGCGCTGGACGGCGGCGGTCGAACGCGAGCGGGAGCACATCGTGACAGCCCTCGGCGCCGAGGAGACGGCCCTGCTGCGGACGCTGCTGCAGCGTGCCGCGAGGCGGCTGGTCTGACGGGGGCGAGCCCGGGACCGGCCAGGGGTTGCGGTCAGGACAACGAAGTCCCGGGTGGATCGGGCGTCGGCTGACGGCAACCGTGCCGCCGCGCGAAGTCACGAACCAAGCTGAGGAGGAACGTCTGACCGCACGAGGCGGACTCGCGCGGCTGGTATGCGGCCGGGCAGGTAGACGAATCCGTTGCCGTTGTCGAGGAGCAACCCCTCATCGATGCCGTCCACGGACCAGAGATCAACCGGCCCGCCGGTGTTGTTCATCTGAAGGAAGAACTCTGCTTCCTCCTCGCCCCGACAGACGAAGATCCCCTCCACCTCGGGGCGGCGGCTGCCGGCGATTCCCCGTGCGGCGCTCATCCGGGCCCAGTCCAGGCCATGCTGTGTGATCGACTGCCGATTGAGCATGGACGAAACATGGAAGAGGTTCGAGGTGTCAAACACGCCAGGAGTATAGGAGGCAGTGTTCGACCCTGATCGTCAGGCAGTCGTCCTGGTCGGTGGTCCGGCTGGTGCCGCGTGGCAGTGCCCCCGGCCGCGGGTCAGGGGTTGGTGGTAGCGGGGCGTGCCGGCTGCCACAGGTTCCGGACCAGGGTGTGTGGTGAAAGTCCCGCCTGCCCGGTGGCGCCTGGCACGCACGCTCGCTGCGTTGTCGGGGTCGCCCCGACACATCCAGTACCGGGGCGGCGCGGACACAGCCCCTGAGAACTGCCCAGCACTCAGAACAAGCAACGTTGCAGTACTAGGGCGTCTTTCGAAAGTCCCGTCTGGCCCGCGACGCCTGGCACGGCGCCTCGCCGCGTTGTCGGGATCGCCCGCGTACGCCCGGTACGCGGGCGACCCTCCGCCTTGCGATGCACCGCGCCAGACGCCGCGGGCCCCGCCCTCCGGGCGGACGACGCTACTTTCGAAACACGCCCTAGTTGGAGAAGTCCTGCGTCATCCAGACGGTCCCGTTCGAGTCCCGGTACACCGAGATGCCGACGTGGGAGAACGAGGAGCTGAGGATGTTGCGCCGGTGGCCGTCGTTCGGCGGTTGCTCGGCGAGCATTTGCTGGGTGAGGTCCACCGCCGCCTGGGCGATGGCCGCAGAGTCGGTACTGACGCCCTCGGACTCGCCGATGTTCTCGCCCGCCGCGGTCCACTTGACGCCCGCAGCCGTCTCCCGGGCCCCCAGTGAGGCTTCCCCCGGGCACTGGTGGGACAGCCCGCAGCCGCCGGCCATCACGCTGGTGTGCGCTGCGGCGCTGCGGTTCAACCCGTCGCTGATGGTGTAGTCCGGCAGGCCGGCCGCCTTTCGGGCCTGGTTGATCGTGGCGAGCACCTGCTGCGCCGGGTCGACGTCGGCGCTCGGCGACGGCGTGCCGGCGTCGGCGCCGGCCACCGCCGTCAGCTTCCACTGCTGGTTGTCGCCTCCGGTGTCGTGGTACTGGATGATCGCCGCGCCGTCCGCCGTGGAAGCCCCGTTCACGTCCAGCACCTTGCCGCCGTTGCGCGACACGATCTTGACGGCGCCGTCGGCCAGGTCATCGATCCGCCACTGCTGGTTCGCCGCCCCGGTGTCGGTCGCCTGCTGGACCGCGGCGAAGTCCGCCGTCGAGGCGCCCTTGACCTCCAGTACCTTGCCGCTGTTGTGGTTGACCAGTTCGTAGTAGCCGTCGCCGGTGGATTTCAGCTGCCATTCCTGGTTTTTGCCGCCGTTGTCCTGATACTGGATGATGCCCGCGCCGTCCGATGTGGAATTCCCGTTCACGTCCAGCACCTTGCCGCTGTGCACGGATATCAGGTGGTAGTAGGCGGTTGAGTCGATTGTCGCGGCCTCGGAATTCTGCTGAGCGAGCAGAAGCAAAGGACCGAGAACGGCGGGTATGCCGATCAGCAGGCCCGTCGCGGTCCACTTCCGGCGGTGCCGGCCGCGGGTCCGCCCGGACTGGGTGAAGTCCTGCGGGGACAGTCCTTTTTCACTTGTGTCACTCATGCGGCAGATCTCCTTGATCATGATTCTTCGCCACGGTGGTCGACGGCTGTAGTTCGGTCATCCGTTTTGCACCGCGTTATTCTGTTTTGGTCGAATCGGGGTCTCTGGGAAAAGACACCGAATACGTCTTCAGTGGTAGCCGAGGAGAAAAAGGTTGCCGCATTGGGCGGGCAATTGTCCGCCGACCGGATACAGCGGTTACCGGCTCAGCGCGTGACGCGGCGGGTACGGTGAAGGGCTGCCGCTCTGGACGGCGTCCATGATCTCCAGGGCTGGCGCGCAGATCACGTCGGGTGATCTCGGGTCGGGCGGTCATGGCTCGAGGACAGCTGCCCGGGTAGCGTGCCCGTCGGCTTCGGCCGGGCTGCGGGTTCGCCTTGCGCCAACGGTCGTACGGCATGGCGGCGACTCCGGAGGAGATCGCGGCGGACGGGCGGCGATGACACGTACGTACATGGAATAGGTGTTTCTACCGACGTGCCCCCGACACCTGTGCCGTTTCCTTGCGTTCATGACGACACCGGGCGGTCGCAGCGGTCGCCGACCACGACCGGCAGACGTACCCGCACCGGGCTACGAGCCGAAAGCCGACGGACCTCCACCCCGCACCCGGCTACAGCTTCGACGTCGACGAACTCTTCCCCTCTCCCGCGTCCTGAGCCCCTTGCCCGCGGGCCGGGCGTGCACCGACCTCCTCATCACATCAACAGGCCCTGCCACAAGGACAGTCCGGCAGGGCCGTCCGACCTCGTCCTGGGGGATTCACATGCGTTCACACACCGCGACCACCGTCCTTTCCGGCGCCGTCGTCCTCTCTGCGCTCGTTCTTCCGGGGGCTGCCCAGGCGGCGGAGCACCCCGGGGCGGCGACAGATCTCGGAGCCTTCGCCTCGCGGAGCGTCCAGCCGAGAGACGCGCTGGGCGGCACCACGTTCAAGGACGGGGTCGTCAACAACGGCAAGGACATCGTCCTCGGCGTCACGGGCAAGAAGGCCGTTCCCGTCACGTTCACCGCCTTCGACGAGGAAGGCGTGGCCCTCACGCAGGCCTTCCTGTGGCAGGGCACCGACAGTTCCAGCACGGACACCATCACCGGTGGCCTGGGGTCGGACGACTACCCCGCCTGCACGGAGACGCCGGTCCAGAACGGCTACAGCTACAGCTGCAAGACGGTCTTCACCATCGATCCCGCGGTCGACTTCAAGGACGGCAACGGCACCGCGGGGACCTGGAAACTCTTCCTGGGCGCCTACGACCTCTACGCGAACGCCAGTTACGACGACGACGTCGCCAGGACCAAGATCAAGCGCGCCGCCAAGGTGACCGCCAACGCCTCCCCAGAGCCGGTGAGGAAGGGCAAGACCATCACGGTCACCGGCAAGCTGAGCCGCGCCAACTGGACCACGGGCAAGTACGCGGGATACGCGAGCCAGCCGGTGAAGTTGCAGTTCCGCAAGAAGGGCAGCAGCACGTACACCACACTCAAGACGGTCAAGACCAGCAGCACCGGCACCCTCAGCGCCACCACCAAGGCCGGTTCCGACGGCTACTACCGCTTCGTCTTCGCCGGCACCACCACGACCGGCTCCGCGTCGGCGCCCGGCGACTTCGTCGACGTCAGGTAGGCGGCTTACCGGCCGAGACCGCGGGGGCCGGCGCGCAGAGGCCACCGGCCACCGCCGAGGGCACCCGGACCAGGCTCAGCCCTGCTCCGCGCGGCCGTCCCCGAAACGGCTCCCGGTGCGGCGGCGGGCCATCAGCGTGGCGAGGGCGGTACGCGAGGAGACCCCGGTCTTGCGGAACGTGCGGGAGACATGGGTCTCGACGGTCCGCCGGCTGACGTAGAGCCGGTCCGCGATGGCCTGGCTGGTGAGCCCCTGCGCCACCAGTTCGGCTATCTCCAGTTCCCGGGCGGTCAGGGTGGCCAGCCGCTCGGTGAGTTCGACGCGGTCCGGGGAACCGTACGGAGCCTCGGAGCCGCCACCGGGCGGACTGGTGGCGTCGGCGAGGCCGACCAGCATGCCGCTGCCGCCCGCCTCGGCGAGCCGGCGCCCCCTGAGCCAGGCGTGCCTGCCGCCCCGGCCGCGGCCCGCCGCCGCTTCCAGCGGGGCGCCGAGCAGCAGGGAGTGGGCCTCCCAGAAGACCGCGCCGCAGCGGGCGCTCTCCGCCGCTGCCTCCGCGAACAGGTCCGCCGCCGCAGCCGTGTCCCCCCGCGCCAGCGGCAGATGGGCGGTACTGCGCAGCGCGGATGCCCGCTGCATCGGCAGCCCCAGTTGTTCCGCCTCCTTTCGCGCCCGCTCGGCCCAGCCCCGGGCCTCCTCGGACCTGTCCGTCATCAGTGCGGACGTGACCAGGACCTCCAGGTAGAGCGGCCGCATCGAGGGCTGGATCCGCTGCAGTTCGGGGCCGCCCGCCTGGAGCATCGCGTCCCGGGCGCGGACCGGGGCGCCGGCCATGAGCGCGGCCCAGCCGAAGATGCACCAGGCCGTGGAGGCCCACCAGTCGACCCCCGTACCGGCCGCGGCCACCGCCTCCTCGGCGACGGCGAGAGGGCGCGGATCGTCCGGCGGGCAGGCGGCGACGAGTGCCGCGGCCCTGCTCGCCAGGGCGAGCGCGAGCAACTGGTCGCTGCCGATCCCACGGGCGATGTCCTCGGCCTGCTCGGCGAGTTCCAGCGCCGAGGAGATCCGGCAGGTCTGGACCCGGACATGGGACAGGCACAGCAGCAGATGCGGCACGACATAGAGCTGGCCGCTGCGCCGGGCGATGTCGAGGCCGCGCTCCGCGTGCCGCTCCGCGTCCGGGTAGTGCTCCAGGAAGGCCTCCGCCCAGCCGAGCCGGGCCAGTGGTTCGCACAGGGCGGTGAGGTCGTTGTCGGGCAGGGAGTCGACCAGGGCGGCGGCCTGCCGGGCGAGTCCGTGCGCCGCGGTCATGTTGCCCTCGTACGCCTCTCCCAGGGCGGCGACGGCGAGGACCCCCGCCTCCCCGACCTCGTCCCCCGTGGACCGGGCCGCCGCGAGAGCCGCCTCGACCTCGGTGCGCACCTCGGCGTACGAGGTGTCGCTGTCCTGGGGCGCGGCCGAGCCGAGTTCCAGGCCGAGCCGGACGACGTCGGCCGGTGCCGGGCGGCGGGCCAGCTCGCGGCGCAACAGGGCGACGGCCTCGGTGCAGCGCCCCAGATGGCGCTCCACCAGCGCGCACAGGACGACCGCGCGCACTCTGAGGCTTTGGTCCTCGCCGGTGGTCGGGCCACGGGGTGACCGCCGCGGGGTGGCGATCAGCTCCTGGAGCAGGTCGCGGCTCTCGCGCAGGCCACCGCACGCGGCCAGGGCGCGGGCCCGCCGCAGGAGCAACTCCCGGCGCCGGGCGGCATGTTCGGGTGTGTGCGGAAGATGGCGGAGTGCCACATCGAGCCAGTGGGCGCAGCTCGCCGGGGCCGTTCGGGCGGTTCGTGCGGCGGCCTCGTCGAGCACGGCCACGGCTGCCGGGTCCCAGGCGGTCAGCGACTGTTCCACATGGTGGGCCCGCTCGGCGGCGGAGGCCCCTGCGCGAGCCAGTTCCTGCGCGGCGAGCCGGTGGATCTCGACGCGCCTGAGGAAGGGCGTGCTCTCGTGGACGAGGGTTCGCACGACCGGATGCCGCAGGGTCAGCAGACCCTGCGGGGCGGAGCGCAGCAGGTCGCGGCGGGTGAGAGCGTGGACGTCAGCGGTGAAGGCCGTGCCGGAACGGCCGGTCACCCGGCTTACCATCGCCGGGGTGGCGTGCTCGCCCAGTACCGCCACGGCCTCGACGATGCCACGCCGGGAGGGGGCGAGCACGGTCAGTTCGTCCAGCAGCAGGGTGCCGAGCCCAGGCGGTGCCGTGGACTCGGGCGGCGTACCCGCGCGGTGGGCCTGAAGGAGGGTCAGGAAGTAGAACGGGTTGCCCTCGCTCGCGGCGTACAGCGCGGCGGTCTCGGCGGGTGGCAGGCCGGGGCCGGCCAGTTCGGCGCAGTCGCGTGCGCTCAGCGGCATCAGGCCGAGTCTGACCACCGTGCCGGTGTCGAGCCCTCGGGTGAGCCTGGCGGCGAGGGACTCGGGACTCTGGCGGTCACGGCGTGTCACGGCCAGGACGACGGGGGCGTGCACGGGATGGCGTACGAGATGGTCCAGCAGCTCCAGTGACGCCGGGTCCGCCCAGTGCAGGTCGTCGAGGGCCAGCAGCAGCCCGGACGGGGCGGCGAGCCGGGCGAGCAGGACGGCCGTGGACCGGTGCAGTCCGAAACGGTCGACCGCTCCGCTCCGCTGCAGGAGGGGCGCCACCGCCTCACTCTCCTGGAAGCTGTCCAGGGCGTGCGGGTCGAGGTGAGCGAGCGCGTCGGTGAACACCTGGAACGGCACCTGCCGCTCGTACTCCGTGGCTCTGCCGCGCAGTACCGTCATTCCGCGTCGGCGCGCCCGGGCGCAGACCTCGCCGAGCAGCCGACTCTTGCCGATGCCGGCCTCACCGGTGATGTCGACGAGCCGGGAAGGGCCGCTGGCACGGAACTCCTCGCCCTTCGCCGTGCCGCGCGCCTCGCCTGCCGCACGGTCGAGCAGCGCGTCGAACCGGGCCAGTTCGACGGAGCGGCCCAGCAACGGAGCCCCGTTCCCGCCGTCCCCAACTACCCCGTCCGCTCCCACCGTTGCTCCCTAGTCTTTACATTCCCCTCACGCATCATTCTCTCCTGGTGATCGTCGTAACCGCTGCGTCGGCGAATCGGAACGGACGGATCTCACAGGGCGGGCCGCCGGTCCGGGGGAGACGCCCTGGGGACGCAGTGGCGGATCGTGCGCCGAAACCCGGACATCGTCGGCATGTGCGCCGGCGTCCGTGCGCTCCGGCTCCGCCGCCGGGAGCTGAGTGCGGTCACTGGGCCGGCGGGTTCCTGACCCTGGTCCAGGGCGGAACGCTGCGGCAGGAGTTCGCGAAATCAGGTGACCGGGACGGCGTCGAACACCCTGTGATGCACGCGGACGTGAGCCGATCCCGCGAGGTGCTCGATCAACGCCCGGTAGCGGGCCAGGACGTACGCCTGGCGGACCTCCTCCTGTGCCGTGGCGAACGACTGGTGCGGGAAGTCGCCGCGATGGGCGGTGAAGTAGGACCTGAGGGCGCTGTCCGACGTGGTGATGGCCCGCGTGTCGGTGAGCCGGTCCCGGAGGGCGGCGGCGAGGTTGCTCAGGACGTAGGTGAAGTAGTTCGACTCGGTGTACTGCACCGGGCCGTAGATGACCTGGTGGGCGGCGACGGCCTTTCGGCGGCGCGCGTTCTCCGTCCGCCAGTTGCGCAGGAAGGCGTCGTACCCGGAATCCGCCACGAGACCTTGGCGGTGGGCGAGGTCCAGCTCGACGGCGGCCCTGGTGACGTCGGAGAGCGCCCGCTCGCGGAGGTAGGCGGCGGGTGTCTGGCCGTCGTGCTCGGTGGTCCAGAAGCGAGGGCCGTCTTCGGCTCCGAACTTCTGCCGGAAGTGGGTGAAGGTGGCCGCTCTCTCCTGAGCGAGGTAGAGGGCGAGCTCCCGTACCGGAATGTCCTGACCGTCGATCGTGGCCACCACGGCCGTGGCCGGTGGCGCCGGTGGAGTCGGCGGCCGGCTTTGTCGCATGCCGGGCAGCAGGACCGCTGCGGTGACGGCCGCCGCCGCCACCAGCGCGGTAACGGGTATCGGCCAGAGCGGCACGCTACGGCGTGGGCCACCGCGGCTGCCGCGCGGACGGTCTTGCGCCGGTGTCCGGTACCGGTGCCGGTGCGTCGACGTGCTCATCGCCGACTCCTCTCTCGTGGGGCCGTCCGAAGGGGCGACGGGTGCCCGGCCCGGAACACGTGCTTCCATGCCCGGGTGGGCACCCGTCCCGTCCCGCCGCTGGTTCAGCCGGCGGCGAGCGTCTGGATCTCAGCGGTGGTGAGAACCCGGTTGTAGAAGTGGACGTCGTCGATCTGGCCGTTGGTGAAGTCCACCGGTCCCTGGTTGTAGGTGCCTGCGCCGATCAGGGTCGCGCCGTTCGCCTTCCAGGGGGAGGTGAACGACGTGCTGCCCTGGAGGGTGCCGTTGACGTACAGCGAGATCGTCTGTGCGCTGCTGTCGTACGCGCCGAGGACGTGGTACCAGGTGCCCGTCGTCGCCGCGGAGCCGGCCGTCACCGTCGTGGCCGCGGACGCGTTCGCGTCGGAGGCCCGGGTGACGAAGGTGAACTTGCCTCCTGACAGTTGCAGGTAGAACGGGCTGACCTTGCCGCCGACGAGGCTGGCGAAGGTCTGGTTGTTGCCGCTGACGGAGTTGAGTTTCACCCAGGCGCCGACCGTGTAGCTCTGGCTCGTGTCGATCACCGAGGAAGGGACGACCGCCATGGTCACGGCGGTGCCGTCGAAGCTGAGCGAGTCGCTGCCGATCTTGCCGCTGCCCGCCCAGGTGGCGTTGCCCTCGGTGTAGCCGTCGTCGGTGTTGCCGAGCAGGTTGGTGACGGTCTGGCCGCTGCCCTCGTCGAGCTGGTAGTAGCCGGCGGCGCCGGTTCCGAGGGCGTACGCCTCGCGGGCGGTGATCGCCCGGGGGATCATGCGTACGTCGTCGACGGCCCCGTTGACGAAGTCGACGTTGGCGCCGTTCCACTTCGCCCGGCCGATCGTGGTGTGGCCGGTGGCCTTCCACGGTGAGGAGAACGCCGTGGTGCCCTGGAGCTGGCCGTTGACGTACAGCGCGATGGTGTGGGCGCTGTTGTCGTACACACCGGTCAGGTGGTACCAGGTGCCGGTGGTGGGGCTGCCGCCGGTGACCTGCTTGTACGTGGCGCCGGTCGAGTCGGAGCCGCGGACGGTGAAGGCGAAGGTGCCGTTCGACAGCTGCAGGTAGAAGGGGCTGATGTTCGAGCCGTCGATGCTCGCGTAGGTCTGGTTGCCGGTGAGGCTGTTCGGCTTCACCCAGGAGGAGACCGTGTAGCTGCCGCTGGTGTCGAGGGCGGTGGTGGGGACGTCCAGCCAGGAGTTGCTCGCGCCGGTCAGGCTGATGGCGCCCGCGCCCACCTTGCCGGTCGTCCAGGAAGCCCCTGCCTGCAGCGTGCCGTTGTTGGCTCCGCCGGTCAGGTCGGCGGTGGCGGTGCCGGAGCCCTCCTCGAGCGGCCAGTACGCGCCCGCGTGGGCCGTGGGTCCGGAGACGGCCGGGCCGTTGTAGGCGCCGATGTTGGGCGCGGCGGTGGCGGAGACGGAGTTGCCGAAGTAGTCCTGGCCGCCGTTGCCGGAGACGACCGCGCCCGCGCCGAGGGCGGGCGAGCCGCTGCGCAGTTTGTAGACCGCGGCGGAGGACCGGCCCGTTCCGCCGGCGCCCGGGTTCACGAACAGCGGATCGGCGGTGATCTTCGCGGAGTCGGCCGGTTCGCTGCTCGGATGGTTGCCGTAGAACAGGTTGTGGGTCCAGGTCGTTCTGGTGGTGGAGTAGCCGCCGGTTCCCAGCTTGTAGATGATGTTGTTCGAGAAGGTGACCGTGCTGTTCGGGGTGCCGCCGGTCACGCCGCCGTTGTCGCCCTCGCCCATGTAGATCGTGTTGTTGTACACCTGGGCGGTGGTGCTGCTGTCGACGCCGCCCATGCCGGGGAAGACCGCGTTGGACGCTCCGTCGTTCTGGCTGATGTTGTAGCGGATCACCGAGGACTTGGCGCCGAAGCCGCTGCGGCAGCACCACTCCGTGAAGCCGAACGGGTTGTCGTGGCTCCAGTTGTACTGGATGACGGTGCCGGTGTTGTTGTTGTCGATGTCGAAGGCCTGGCCGTCGACGAAGTTGCGGTACTGGCGGGAGACCTCGTTGTTCTGGAACACCGCGTTGGTGGTCCACCCGTTCCACAGGCCTGCGCCGGAGTAGCGGTAGCCGTTGTTCGTGGCGACGTTGTTCTGGATGACCGGTGAGGCGCAGAAGACGCAGACGATGTCGTTGCCGCCCATGTCGGTGAGCGTGTTGCCGTCGATGACGACGTTGGTGGTGTTGATGTCGTGGTTCAGGCCGACGAGCGAGCCGATGTAGATGCCGCCGGCGTCGTCGTGCGTCAGCGTGTTGTTGCTGATCCGGACGTCGTCCCAGCCGCTGGTGGTGTTGTTGTCGGTGACGTCGAAGGCGATGCCGGAGGACTGGCTCGGCTGGACGGGGTTCTGGACGTTCGCCCAGTAGCCCTTCACGTCGTGGATGTTGTTGTTCAGGATGTGGATTCCGGCGAGGATGCCGGTGGTGTCGTTCTCCAGCTGGATGCCGCTGCGCAGCGCCGCGCTGGAGGCCGGATTGGTGATCTCCAGGTTCTGGATCGTCCAGTACTGCTGGTCCTTGAGGTAGATGGTGGCCGCGGCGCCCCCTCCGTTGAGGATGGGAGCGGCACCGGATCCGTAACTGGCGATCACGATCGGGTTCCCGGAGGCGCCGGATCCCTGGGGCTGGAGTTCGCCGGTCCAGGAACCGCCGGCCTGGAACAGGATCTGGTCGCCGGCCGTGAACGTCGTCGCGTTGACGTTCGCGAGCGTCTTCCACGGGGTGCTGGTGCCGCATCCGTCGTTGCTGTCGCTGCCGGACGACGACGAGATGTAGTACGTGGTGCAGGTCGCCGCGTGGGCGGCCGTGCTGGGGATGATCACCAGTCCCAGCGTGGCTGCCGCGCTGCCCAGGGCCGCCATGAGGCGGCGTGGCCATCTTCGCATTGCGTTCCTCTTCGAACGGAGCGGATGAGTGAGGTGGAGCAGACCCGTGCGCACGCCGTGCCGGGCGATACGGGGAGGAGGGCGCGCCGAACGCAGTGGTCGATCTGAGGGGGGCGGTCAGCTGGGCAAGGGCGGGGTTCAGCCCTTGACGGCGCCGCTGAGCAGGCCGGACATGATGTGCCGCTGGACCGCGACGAAAAAGACCACCATGGGGACCAGGGCCATGACGCTGAGGGTCAGGAAGGCCGGCCAGTCGACCTGGAACTGCCCGACCGAGGTGTAGACCTCCAGCACGATCGTGCTCTTGCCCGGGTCACTGAGGTACACGTTGGGGGTGTAGAAGTCGTTCCAGATCCACATCGTCTGGAACACCGCGACGGTGGCCAGGATGGGCCGGATCAGCGGCAGCACGATCCGCCAGAAGATCTGCCAGGGACCGCAGCCGTCCAGCCGGGCGGCTTCGATGACCTCGAACGGCAGGGTGGCCATATAGCCCTGGATCACGAACCAGCAGAAGATCGATCCGGCGCTGTAGACCAGGACGAGGCCGTTCAGGCTGTTGACCAGGCCCAGTTTGACGAAGATCTGGTAGACGGGGATGAGCGTGGACTGGGTGGGTACGACGAACGCGAGCAGCAGGAGCCTGCCGAAACGCCGGTTGAACCTGGTGGGGCGGATCGTCAGGGCGTAGGCGGCCATGGCGCCGATCAGCACCATGAGGGCGACCGAGAACACCGTGACGTAGAGGGTGTTCGCGAAGGCCGCCGCGACGGGGACCTGGTCCATGACCCGGCGGTAGGTGGAGAAGTCCGGCGAGGTCGGCAGTGCCAGCGGTGAACCGGTGGTCTGCGCCTGCGTCTTGAGGGTGTTGACGAGGACGTAGTAGAAGGGCAGCGCCATCACCGCGGAGAGGGGCAGCATGTAGGCGCTGGTGAGCCAGCCCCGAGTGCGCGGCCGGGAGAGGATCGCCGTCACCGGAACCTCCTTTCCAGCCTGCGGGTCACGGAGAGTTGCAGGGACAGCACCGCTGCGACGGCGATCAGGAAGATGACACCCAGTGCGGCGCCGAGTCCGTAGTCGCCCTCGGCGATGCCGCGTTGTACGAGTACCTGGGTGATGGTGTAGGTGTCGTAGCCGGGCCCGCCGCGGGTGAGGGTGAACGGCAGGTCGTACACCCTGAGGCCGTTGATGAGCAGTAGGAACTGGCTGACCGTCATGGCCGGCGCGAGCAGCGGCAGGGTGATGCGGAAGAACTGCTGGCGCGGTGTGGCTCCGTCGATGGTGGCGGCCTCGTAGTAGTCCCGGGGGACGGACTGCAGGTAGGCGAGGTAGAGGACGGCGTGCCAGCCGGTCTGCGCCCAGACCCCGACCACGATCACCGAGACCTTGGCCAGGGTGTTGTCCGACAGCCACGGCACCGGGCCGACTCCGAAGAGGCTGCCCAGTACGGAGTTGATCACCCCGGAGGACAGTGGCGACAGGACGAACGTCCACACCAGGCCGAGGATCGCCATGCTGGGCACGGCGGGGAAGAAGAACGCCGCACGGACCAGACTCCGGCCGGGGAAGCGGCGGTTGAGGATCACCGCGAGCGGGATGGCCAGGACGGTCACGATCAGGGTGGTCGCCACCGCGTACAGCAGGGTGAAGCCCAGGCCCGTCAGCACCGAGGGATCGGTGAAGATCTGCCGGTAGTTCCGCAGCCCGACCAGGTGCCGGGTCGGTGAGGAACCGCTGTAGTCGGTGAAGCTGTAGTACACCGACTCGGCGAGCGGCACCAGGAACAGCACCACCAGCACGGCGGCGATCGGCACCAGGAACGCCTGCGTGGTCAGCTGCTCGCGCAGCCGGCGGCGGGCGGGGCGGGCGCCGCCGGGGGCGGCGCCGGCGCGTGTCCGAGTGGGGCGGTCGGAGGTCTGGATTGCCATGAGGGCTGTCGCTTCCCGCTTACTTCGCGTCGAGCTGCTTGAGCTTCTTGTCCAGCGCGGCGGGGATGTCCTTGGGCTTGACCGACCCCTGGACCATCTGCTGCATCTGGGTGTTGAACTCCTGGATGAGCTCGTTGGAGTGACGTGGCCAGGCGACGACGGGAAGGTAGATCTTGCCGGAGCGGGCGCCGAGGGCCTGGTTGGTGATGCTTTCGGCGAAGCTCGGCGTGAAGTTGCTGGTGGTGGTGATCGCCCCGCTGGACTTGCCGTACGCCTGCACGGCGTCGGGGCTCGCCAGGAACTGGAGGAACTTCAGGGCGGCCTCGGGGTTCTTGGCCTTGGCGTTGATCGCGTAGCCCGGGCTGGCGGCACCGGTCCAGTAGCTGTTGCCCGGGGTGATGCCGGGGATGGCCTCCGTCTGGAAGGAGAGGTGGGGGGCGCTCTTCTGGACCGCGGGCACGTTCCAGGTGCCGGCGCCGAACATGGCCACCCGTCCGTTGGCGAACTCGCTGACCACCTGGTCGCTGGTCAGGCCCAGCACGGCCTTGGGCGTCAGTTTCTCGGTGTACAGCTTGCAGTAGGCGACCAGCGGTTCGGTCCAGGTGTCGGCGAAGGTGGTCTTGCCCGCGAAGATGTCGGCGTCCGGGAACGCGCCCTGGCCGGCGAAGTACCCGCCGAGCAGGCCCCACAGCGCCATGAAGTTGCCGTCGTGCGCGGCGTCGTAGTAGGGGGTGATCCCCTTGTCCTTGAGCTTGCCGCACAGCTGAAGGAAGCCGGCCCAGCTGTCCGGCAGCCTGTCCGCCCCGGCCTTGGCGAGCAGCTCCTTGTTGTACATGATCCCGCCGGCCCAGGAGGAGATCGACAGTCCGTACACCTTGCCGTCGACCGTCATGAAGTCCTTGTTGGCGGAGTTCATGGGCTCCAGGAACTTCTGGCCGGTCAGGTCCTTCAGGAAGCCGCCGCCGACCAGCTGCTTGTCCTCGGCCGTGAGGATGAAGACATCGGCGCCGGTGTGGGCCTGCAGACGGGTCTGCAGGGTGGAGACGTACTGCGGCACCGGTGGGGCGTAGGAGAAGGAGACGGAGGTGCCGGTCTGCTTGGTGAACAGGTCCAGCACCGGCTTCATGATCGTCTGCGTGTCCCAGGAGAAGAAGGACACGGAGCCCTTGCCGCCTCCGCCGCTCGCCGCGGTGCTGGTGGAGCAGGCGGCGGCACCCAGCGCGGTGCCGCCCAGGACGGCGGCCATGAGGCTGCCCTGCACGAAGCGTCGTCTGCTGAGCTGGGGGGCGCCGTTGTCGGTGTGGTCGATGGACATGGTGGTTCCTCTCGGGGAGCGCGCGGGGCGGGGTGACGGTGTGGTGTGCTCGGGTGTGGCGGTACGGGTGTCAGGGCCGGGCGGGGTGCCAGGGACGGTGTCCGGAGGCGTCAGGGCCGGGGCAGGGCGTGGAACGGGACGGCGTCACGCTCGAGCAGCAGCCGGTCGCCGTCGGCGGTGAGCCGGGCCAGCTGCACCACGGAGCGGCGCTGCGCCGGTCCGTCGCTGTCCGGAGACTGGGGGTCCCGGTCGGGGTGGGTGAAGTAGAAGATCCAGGCCGCGTCGGGTCCCGCGACGACGTCGGCGTGGTGTCCGACGCCCTGGTCGTCCGCACGGGTGCCGGATCCGTCGAGGATGCGGCCGGCCGGGGTCCAGTCCTCCAGGTCGGTGGAGCGGAACACGTCCTGGCCGTCCCAGCAGTCCACGATCATCCAGTAGCGGCCGTCCAGGGCGAAGACGTTGGGCCCCTCGTGCGGCCGGTGTTCCAGTACCGGGCCCCGTACCCGCCAGTCGTACAGGTCGGTTGAGTCCGCGGCCCAGGTGTGCGAGCCGTGGGCCTCGTCCTTGTACCACATGCGCCAGCCCGAGCCGTCGGGCAGCGGGTGGACGCAGGCGTCGATGACCTGTCGTGAGCTGAGCGCCACCGGTCCGGCGTGGACCCAGTGCCACAGGTCGCCGCTGGTGTAGTGCAGGATCCGCCGGTCGTGCCCCTCCCAGCGGTCCGGCACACCGCGGATGTAGCTGACGTACATGTGGAACACCCCGTCGGGCGCCCGGACGATCTCGGGGGCCCAGAAGGTGTTGGTGCCGGGCTCGAACGGGAGGCTGTCCAGCACACCGCGGTAGAGCCAGTCGCGGCCGTCCGTGCTGGTCGCGACGCCGATCGCGGTGCCGTGCACCCAGGCGACGCCGGGCGCGGACACGTCGGAGCGACGCTGTGTGTAGAACATCCACCACTGCCGGCCGTCGTACTGCACGACGGGATCGGTCGGGCCCGCGTGGACGGGGTCCTCGTACAGGGGCGCCGGGACGGGGACAAGGGAGGCCATGACGACCTTCTTCTGCCGGCGACAGCCGGCTTCGTCGGGAGGACAAGCCGAACGAACCGGATGAACCGGGTGTTACGGCTGGGTGAAGCGGGATCAGAATGTCCGCCAGGTACATCGTCGTCAACCCTCTCCGGTCGGTCCTTTTCCAGACCGACATCAAATGGCACCCCCGAACATCCCTGGCGCGTTCGTGATCTCTGCAGGTCACAGCCGCCCGCTTCGTCGTATCCTCCAGTCCCGGGTCATGCCGCAATGAGGTCTGTCGTGCGTCACCGGACTGCCCGCCCTTTGACAACGATGAACCTCCGATGCGAAGCTCGCCCCACCCCACCCCCGCAGCCGAGGAGACAGGCTCCGTGCCTCAGAGCGCCCACCGCGACCACCAAGCCACGGGTACGGCACAGCCGGCCCTCGGTGCGGGGCCCGAACGGCCCGCCGGCTACCTCTTCGCCTACTTCGCCGGCGAACACCGCCCCGACGGCGAGCGGATCCGCTTCGCGCTCTGCGACACCCCCCGCATGGACCGCTGGACGGAACTCACCGGTATTCCCCCGCTCGCCCCGGCGGACGGAGGCGCCCGGGACCCGTTCCTGGTGCGGGCCGCGGACGGCAGCGGGTTCCATCTGCTCGCCACCGACCTGCGTATCCACGGCGGCGCGGGCTGGGAACAGGCGATCGCGCACGGCAGCCGCGACCTGCTGGTGTGGAGCTCGGCCGACCTGCGCGGCTGGGACGGGCCGCACCGGGTCGAGGTCATGCCGGAGCAGGCCGGGTGCGTCTGGGCGCCCGAGGCCGTCCACGACCCGGTCCGGGAGGAGTACCTGGTGTTCTGGGCCTCCACCGTCTACCCGGACGACGACCCGGGGCACGAGAGCCCGTCGTACCAGCGCATGTACTGCGCGGCCACCAAGGATTTCCGCACTTTCGGCGCACCACGTGTGTGGGTCGACAAGGGTTATCCCGTCATCGACTCCACGGTCGTGGAGCATGACGGCTGGTTCTACCGGTTCACGAAGGACGAGAGGCTGCCCGGCACGGCGGATGCCCCGGATGCCAAGTTCGTCTTCGTGGAGCGTTCCCGGGATCTGACCGCCCCGGACTACGAGCCCGTCGCGCAGGGCGTGGGCCGCGGCGCCGAAGGGCTGCCGGGGCTGGCGCACGCCGAGGGGCCGATCGTGCTTCCGGCCCCCGACGGGCGGGGCTGGCTGCTCCTGCTGGACGAGTTCCTCGGCCGCGGCTACGTGCCCTTCCGGGCCGACCGCCTGGACAGTTCCGTGTGGCTTCCCGCGGCCGACCCGGAGTTCTGCGTACTGCCTCCGGGGCTCCGCCACGGGTCGGTGCTGCCGCTCACCGAGGCCGAGTGCGCGGGGCTGCGCGGTCCCGCCCCGGCCAGAGTCTAGGGTTCGGTCATGTCCACGATGCATGACGTGGCCAAGCGGGCCGGGGTGTCACTGAAGACGGTCTCCCGTGTGGTCAACGGCGAGCCCAACGTCAGCGAACAGACCCGGCGAAAGGTCCACGCCGCCATAGCGGAGCTGGACTTCCGGCCCAACTCGGTCGCCCGCAACCTGCGCACCGGCCGGATCGACCTCGTCGGACTCGCCCTGCCCCACCTGTCCCAGCCCTACTTCTCCTCGCTCGCCGAAGAGATCATGCGGGAGGCGGAACGCCATGGGCTCACGGTGCTGATCGAACTCACCGAAGGAGACGCCGAGGCCGAACTCGCCCTGGTCCGGGAGCACGGTCCGCACCTGGGCGGGCTGCTGATGTACCCGGTGGGGTTGTCGGACGCACAGGCCCTGACCGTGGCACGGACCGTGCCGACGGTGTTCGTCTCCGAACGTGCCTACGACGCGCCCGTCGACCGGGTCGCGATGGCCAACCAGGAAGGCGTCCGGGCCCTCGTCGGGCACATGGTGTCGCTGGGATACACCCGGATCGCGGCTCTGGGTGCCGACCACACCGGCCGGCCCGAGCGGGCGGCCGCCCACCTGCGCCTGGAGGGCTACCGGGACGGGCTGCGCGACGCCGGCCTGCCCTACGTCCCCGACCTGGTCCTCGAAGTGGGAACCCCCCACTGGAACCGCCAGGAGGGAGCCACGGGCATGCGCCGGCTGATCGAAGGAGGCATCCCCTTCGACGCCGTGGTCGCCTTCGCGGACGCCCTGGCGCTCGGTGCCCTGCACGCCCTGCAGGAAGCGGGGGTGAGGGTCCCGGCCGAGGTGGCCGTCGCCGGGTTCGACGACACGGACGACGCCCGGTACGCCCACCCGTCGCTCACCTCCATCGCCCCCGGCAGGGCCCAGATCGCACGGGAAGCCCTGGCCCTGCTGAACGACCGCATGAACGGTACGGTCGAGCGGGATTCCGCACGGCTGGTCGTCGCCGACCACCAACTGACCGTCCGTGAATCGACTCTGGGAGGGATGGCCGCATGGGGCGGAGCGTGACCATGCGTACCGTGGCCGAAAAGGCGGGCGTGTCGACGAAGACGGTCTCCAACGTCATCAACGGCACCGGCTCCTTCAGCCCGGAGACGGAACGACGCGTCCGTGCGGCCGTCGAGGAACTCGGCTACCGGATAAACCCCTTCGCCCGCGGCCTGCGCTCACAGCGCACCGGCACCATCGCGCTGATCCTCCCGAACGTCTACCAGCCGTTCAACGCGGAGCTGGCCGAACAGGTCATCCGGGCTCCGGAGACCCAGGGACTGAAAGTGGTCGTCGAGACCACGCGCGGAGACGCCGAGCGTGAACGAGCCGTCCTGTCCACGTCGCACAAGGAACTCGTGGACGGGGTCATCTACGTACCGCAGGCCCTCACGGCCGCGGAGTACCTGCCCCTGCCCCTCACCCAGCCCACCGTCGTCCTCGGCGAGCGCCCCGCTCAGGCGGCCGGGATGCATCTGGACTACGTCGAGATCGCCGACGAGCAGGGCACGCACGCGGCCGTCAGCCACCTGCTCGCCCAGGGCCGACGCCGCATCGCGGCCCTGTGCGAACAGGCGGAGCCACGCGCCGGCGGTCGACGTCTGCGCGGTTACCGCAGAGCTCTCGAAGACGCCTCAGTCGCCTACGACGACTCGCTGGTGATCGGCGTGGACGACGCCGACCTGTGGTCCTCCGGCGCCGGTGCGGTGGCCCGTCTGCTGCGCACCCGCGTCCGCTTCGACGCCTTGTTCTGCTACAACGACGTGGTCGCCATCGGTGCGCTGTCGGTCCTGGCCCGAAGCGGCGTCTCCGTCCCGGACGACGTGGCCCTGGCGGGCTTCGACGACATCGAGGCGGCCCGCTTCGCCTCACCGCCCCTGACCACCGTCGACCCGCAGCGCGGGACGATCGCCCGCACAGCGGTGTCGCTCCTGCGCTCCCGGATGGACCTGGAGGACTTTCGGGATCTCCCCGGCCGCTGCGAGAGCGCCGGGTTCGTCCTGCGTGTGCGCCGGTCGTCCTCGGCCGCCTCAGGCCTCTCCGGTGCCTGAGCGGACAGGTGCCGTTTCGCCGGCGCGGTCGTTGACGCCCTACGCCCCTCCGGGCGGGGCCGACGTACGCCGTGAGCCGCTCCTGGCCGTCCGGCGCACGGACCTCGGGCTCGTCACGGCCAGAGGGACTTCAGTTGCCAGGCCTGCATGTGGTCGAGGGTGGCGGTGCCGCCTTCTGCGAAGGCGTCGATGCCGGTGCTGGTGGGGTCGGGGAAGACCTGGTCGGTGAGGACCACCTGTTCGCCGCGCGTGTTCTGGGCGTAGACCTCGACGGAGGAGGCGTCGACGAGCACGTGCAGGGTCAGTTGACCGCCGTGCAGATCGAGGGGAGCGCGCTGGACACCGGAGAAGGTGGGGTCGAAGTCGGTGGCGCCGGAGTCGGTGCGATCGATGTAGACCTCGCCGGTGGCGGTGTCGTAGCCGACGCGGGTGCGCTGCCCGCCGCCGGTACGGACGTCCAGGCCGAAGCGGTCGGCGGTGCCGGCGGTGAGGTCGGCCTGGAGTTCCTGGCTGCTGCCGTGCACCGCGAGGGGGGTGGTGGTGTTCGCGATCCGTGTGCTGGGCAGCCGGGTGGCGGCGCCGCGCAGGGCGGTCAGTTCGCGGACCGGCTGCTGGATCAGCTGGACCTTGCCGTTCACGGTCCGCAGGGAGAGCTGGCGGGGGAAGGAGTCGGCGCTGCGCCACGGGCTGGTGGGGATGGCCTGCCCGTAGTTCCAGTTGTTCATCCAGGCGATCATGACGCGGCGGCCGCCGGGCGCGTCGGTCCACGTGTTGGCGGCGTAGAAGTCCGCGCCGTAGTCGAGCCAGTGGGCGCGCTGGGTGGTGTTCAGGGCGGGCCTGTCCGCGGCGGTGAACTGGTCGGCGAGGACGTGTCCCCAGCCGCCGGGGTTGGCGTCCACGATCTGGATCTGGGCCTTCTTGCCCTTGTAGGCCATGGTGTTGAAGGAGGCCCAGTCGAGGTTCTCGGAGTCGGCGCCGGTGGCGCTCCGGACGACCTTGCCGTCGACGAGCAGGTTGACGCCGGTCTCGATGGAGGGGGGCCGCCCCGCCCGGGACGGATGCGGTCGCGGGCGGGGCGGCGGAGAACGGCCGGGCGATTGTCGGACGGCAGCTTGTCAGCGCATGGTCATTCGCAGTGGCCGCTACTGGGGCACGTGTACGGCGCGTCCCGTCTGTGCCGCCCGCGAGCGCGGCCGTTGTGGGACCCGGCCACGTCCGCCGCCGTCACGCCCGCGTCCATGGCCGGCCCGGCGCGGGGCCGCGTCGCCGTGCCCCAGGCGGAGCAGGCGTACGCGGTGTCGTGGGCGGGCGGCTGCGGGATCAGGTGCGTGCGACGTTGCTGACCGCGGTGCGCAGATCGCCCTCTTCAACTCGCAGCGGGGGCAGGGGGGTTGCGTTGGCGGGGTTGAGCGAGTCGAAGAGCAGGGCGATGAAGCGGGCGCGCAGGGAGGGTGCCGTGCCCGGCAGTGCGAGGCCGGCGACGGCCATCACGAGGAAGCGCGGAATGTCTTCGGCGGTGAGGTCGGGGCGGATCTCGCCTTCCTGTTGCGCGCGCAGCAGGAGGGGGTGGAGGGAGTCGCTGAGGCGTTGGAGGGCGTCCACGGCGACGTCGGTGAAGTTGCCGGCGAAGGTGACCAGTCCCTGTTCCTGAGCGATCAGGCCGAGCAGATGTGTGGCGATGTCCTGGAGGGACTGGCGCGGGTGGGGTGCGTCGGCGGCACCGTCGATCAGGGGGAGCAGGTCGGTTTCGAGGATGTCGTCGAGGACGGCCCGGACGATGGCTTCCCGGTTGGGGAAGTGGCGATAGAGGGTGGCGATGCCCACGCCGGCCTCGGCCGCGATCTGTTCCAGGGAGGCTTCGCCCGTGCGCAGCACGGTTCGTCCGGCGGCGGTGATGCGCTCCACGCTGGAGCGTGCGTCGACCCTGCGCCGGGGGGCGCGGTCTTTCGTGGTCGCCATGTGCGGCTCCTCTCTGCTCCGGCCGGCTCCGGAGAAGGCTATCCGCACCTTGGATGATAGTTCCCTATCGGTTTGATAGTACCCTCTCACTTCGTGTGCGGTGCGGCCCCGTTGTGGGCGCGTGGAGAGGGGAGAGAACTGTGTCCGTCCTGTTCTACCGGCTGGGAAGGTTTGCCTACGGCAAACCCTGGTACGTCATCGCGGGCTGGCTGGCCGTGGTGGCGGCCGTCGTGGCGCTGCTCGCGACCAGCCCCGTCAAGCTCAGCAACGAGGTGCGCATCGACGGCACCCCGTCCCAGAAGGTCATCGACGATCTGGCCACATCCTTGCCGGAAGCGTCCGGGGGCCAGGGCATGTTGGTCTTCAAGGCCCCGGACGGTGCCCGGATCGACGACGTGGGCGTTCGGACCGCCCTGTCGGCGGCAGTGGACGCCGTCTATGGCCACGACCACGTCATCGACGCCAGGAAGGTCCTGGCCCGGGAAGTCGCCAAGGGGGAGAACAGCCCACTGTTGCGGGCCCAGGCGGCGGTGGCTCGGGCTGCCGGACAGTCGTCCTCCGGCAAGACCCCCGTACCTTTCCAGGCGGACGGTCAGCCGGTGGCGGGAGTCACCGTCTCGGCCGACGGCTCGACGGCGCTGATGCAGTTCCAGTTCGACGAGCAGGCATACGAGCTTCCCTCCGGGACGATCGACAGCATCGTCGAGGCCGCCGAAGGCGAGTCCGCACCCGGCGGCCTCGAGGTCCTGCCGTCGGCGAGCATGATGGAGATCCCCGAGGTCGTCGGTGTCGGGGAGATCGTCGGCGTCGTCGTCGCGGCCGTCGTCCTGCTGATCACTTTGGGATCGGTCGTGGCGGCGGGGCTGCCCCTGGTCATCGCCCTGGTCGGCGTCACGGTGGGGGTGGGCGGCGCCTTCACCCTCTCCACCGTCTTCGAGATCCACTCGCTCACCGCGGTACTGGCCCTGATGCTGGGACTGGCCGTGGGCATCGACTACGCCCTGTTCATCGTCAACCGGCAGCGTCGGCTGATCCTGGACGACGGCCTGGACGCGCACGAAGCGGCCGGCCGCGCCATCGGCACCGCCGGAAGCGCGGTCTTCTTCGCCGGCAGCACCGTCGTCATCGCCCTGATGGGGCTCCTGGTCGTCGGGATCACTCTGCTCAGCACCATGGCCGTCGTCGCCGCCGCCACGATCGCGATTTCCGTCATGCTCGCCCTGACGCTGCTCCCGGCGCTGTTGGGTCTGGTCAAGGAACGCATCTGCTCGAGCCGGACCCGGAACACGGCGCGGCAGCGCAAAGCCGTCGCCGCGCCCGCGCGGGCAACCCGCTGGGGAGCGCGCCTGGTCCGCCACAAGTACCCCGCTCTCGCGGCCGCGTTCCTGGTTCCCGCGATACTGGCGGTGCCTGCCGCCGACATGAAGCTGGGCCTGCCCTCCGGGGCCAGCTACAACAGCGGCACCCCGCAGCGCCACAGCTACGAGCTGGTCAGCGACGCCTATGGGCCCGGCTACAACGGCCCGCTCCTGGTCGCCGTCAGCCCCACCACAAACGAACACCCCCTCACTCCCGCGACGCTTGCCGCGGTCACCTCCGACCTGAAGGACATCAAGGGCGCGACCGCGGTCTCACTGGCAGGGATGAACAGCACCGGCACCACGGCCATCCTCAGCCTCGTTCCCAGCAGTGGCCCGAATGACGACGCGACCAAGGATCTCGTCACCGCCGTACGGAACAAGAGCCCGCAGATCAGCGACACCCATGGTGCCGCCATCGGCATCACCGGCTTCACCGCCCTCGCGATCGACATCTCCGACCGGCTCGCCGACGTCCTGCCCCTCTACGTGGCAACCGTGCTCCTGCTCTCCCTGATCGTCCTCCTCCTGGTCTTCCGCTCCTTCATGGTCCCGGTGATGGCCACCCTCGGCTTCCTGTTGAGCATCGCCGCCACCTTCGGCCTCACCACGGCCGTTTTCCAGTGGGGCTGGCTGCAGGACCTGATCGGACTCGACGCCACCGCTCCCGTCGTGAGCCTGCTGCCCATCATCATCACCGGCATCCTCTACGGGCTCGCCATGGACTACCAGATGTTCCTGGTCACCTCCATGCGCGAAGCGCACGTCCACGGCGCCACCCCGCGGGACGCCACCATCGCCGGTTTCGCTCGTGCCAGCTCCGTCGTCGTCGCGGCGGCCACCATCATGGTCTCCGTCTTCGCCGGATTCATCTTCAACGCCCAGCCCATGATCAAGCAGGCCGGCTTCGCTCTGGCCGCGGGCATCCTCATCGACGCCTTCGTCATCCGCATGACACTCATCCCGGCCACCATGGCACTCGCGCAGGAGAAAGCCTGGTGGATCCCCTCCTGGCTGGACCGCCTGCTCCCCGACCTCGATGTCGAGGGCGACAAGCTCGCGCAGAGGATCCCGTTGCCCCACCCCGCGACTCCCCGGTCGCAGGGCACGGCCCAGAAGACGGAATCCGTCAACTGATCGGCTGCCGTGGGGCGGGGCGGTCGATCGGCGAGGGTGTGCCCGATGGACCGCTCCGGCTCCGGTCAAGGGGGCCGCGCCGTATTCGGAACCGTCATGCGTCTTGTCACCCGCGTGGGCGCTGTGCCAATGTCCGCCATGGTTACGTAAACATGGCCGGTTCAGGCGGGTCCAAGTCTGTACCCGGACCCAGGTTTCATCAGGTTCATCAGTGCCTCGGCTCAGGTGACGAACCCGTACTCCGCCCTCCGCGATTCCCTGTCACTGGAGACGACATGACCAAGACCCCTACGAGGTCCAGAAGACCGGCCACTCTGCTCATGGCCGGCCTCGGTGCGACACTCATGTTCCTGAGCGCCCCCGCTCCCGCCCTCGCCCAGTCGGCCGCCGACACGTCAGCCGCCGCGCAGGCGTCGGTGAACACCACGTCGAAGGGCGGTACCAGTGACTTCCGCGGAGTGAACTGGGCCGACCCGCGCGACAACTACGCCAGTGACGCCGTGGTGCCGAGCGGGCTGTCGGTGACCGACACCTACCGCACGGTGTACCGCACCACGGACAAGATGGTGCGCGGCTTCAAGAAGAACCTGGGCGCCAACACGCTACGACTGCCGATCAACCCGGCCAGCGTGGGCACCACCTGGTGGAAGTCGTACCGGGCGACGATCGACGCGGCCACGGCCTATGGCGACAAGGTCATCGTCAGCTACTGGGAGGCCGACTCCAGCAAGGACGGCCTGGTGGACGACCCGGCCGCCTGGAAGAAGATGTGGAACACCGTGGTGCGGGAGTACAAGCACAACCCACGGGTCTACTTCGAGCCCATGAACGAGCCGCACGGCTACACCCTGGACCAGTGGGTGTCCGTCACCAGCGGCTGGCTGGCCCAGCACAAGGACGTCCCGCGCGGCCGTGTCGTGATCAGCGGTACCGGCTACAACGACAACGTCACCGGTGTCGGCGCGGCACGTGCCCTGCGGGGAACGCTGCTGTCGCTGCACTTCTACGGCTTCTGGGCCAGTCACACCCAGCAGTCCGAATGGGTCGCCGACCTCGAGGCCCGCCTCGGCACGTACGCCGGCCGCACCATCATCGACGAGGCCGGCGCCCCGATGACCATCGGCCTGAACTACGGCGCGTGGAACGGCAACATCTACACCTCGTACCTCGCGGCCGTGGCCAATACCGCCCGTAGCAAGGGGATGGGACTGGTGTACTGGCCGGGCCTGCGCTTCGGCGACGCCTACTCGATCGAGTCGCTCGACGCCAAGGGCAACCTCGTGGACAACAGCGCCACCGGAGTCGCGCTGCTGCGCTGGGGTTACGGCTTCGGCAAGACCCCGCCGGTCAACAACCTGCCGCCCGCGCCTCCCGGCGAGGTCCTGCGCGGAGTGGGCTCGGGCCGCTGCGTCGACGTGCCCGGCTTCAGCACGGTCAACGGCACCCAGCTCGACCTCTGGGACTGCAACGCCGGCGGCAACCAGTCCTGGAACTGGGACACGGACAAGCAGCTCACCGTCTACGGCAACAAGTGCATGACGGTGGGAGGCACCGGAGCCACGGCGGGAGACCCCGTGGTCATCACCGACTGCACCGGCGCGGCGGCACAGCAGTGGAACGTGAACGCGGACCTCTCCGTGACCAGCGTCGCGAACCCGGCGCTCTGCCTGGACGCGGCCGGAGCGGGCACCGGCAACGGCACGTCGGTCGACGTCTGGTACTGCAACGGCGGCAGCAACCAGCAGTGGACCAGGAGCTGACGCCGGCACCTGGGTGCCCCGGCCACTGACGGCGCCGTCGCGCTTCGCCCTACGGGCGAGGCCGACGGCGCCAGGTCAGAGCGGAAAGGCCCCGTAACCGGTCACGCGGCGCGTCATCGTGTCCGCGGACGTGGACGAGGCCGGCACCGTCGCGAACCGGGGACCGACACCTCAGATCCCGTGGGCCGCGAAGGCGATGAACTGGGTCACCTGGCGTGCGGCGAAGTTGTCGTCGGAGACCAGGACGACGGTGCGGCGGCCGTCGGGGAGGCGGGGGCCGAGGGTGATGCCCTCGACGTTGTCGACCCGGGGCAGCCCGGCCACGTCGGACAGGTCGGTCACGAGCGTCTTGCGGACCGGCCGGACGGGCCGCGCGGACGGGTCGGTGAGGGAGTCGCGGCCGAGGACGTCGGTGGCACCGTGGAGGTCGACCAGGTAGATGCGGGCCTTCCAGTTGTTGTCGCTGTAGATCGAGGCGCGCTCCAGGAGCAGGAAGCGGTCGTGGCCGAGGGCCACGATGTCGCTGACGCCGTTGGTGTCGGTGCTGCCCGCGGGGGGCGCGGCGAACAGTGGTTCCAGGGGGTAGGCGTACTGGGCCAGCGGCTGTCCGGTGCGTGCGTCGTGGACGGTGATCCGGGTGAGTGCGCCATGCCCGGGGGTGGGGTCGTCGCCGTCCTGGTAGAGGGGGTCCTCCATGGCTGTGACGATCCGCCGCCCGTCCGGGGTGAAGGTGACTCCTTCGAGGGTCTGGTTCTTGCGGGGGCCGAAGTCCTGCGAATCCATGTGCAGTTGAGGGGGCAGCGGGAGCTGTCCGGTGTGGGCGCCGTTCGTGGTGGCGCGGCGGATCCAGGGGTCGCCGAGGAGGGCCGGGCCGTCGGACGGGACGATGCGTTCGCCCTCGCTCGTCCAGGCCAGGTCGCCGTCGCGCGGGTCGACGGCGATGCCCTCCGGGTCGGGTGCGACCGTGGAGGTGGCGGTCGACGTGGGCGGGAAGACGGTGCCGTCCGGGCGAAGCCAGGGGTGGGTGCCGGTGAGTTCGACGCCCTTGAGGGCGCCGTCGGCGAAGTCGACGTGAGCGGTGTAGAAGCGGGCGGGGCCGGTCTGCGACCGGTCGTCGCTGATCACGTAGTACGTGCCGGTCCTCGCGTCGTAGCTGATGGCGGACAGCCCGCCGACGGTGGTGCCCTGGAAGGTCACGGCGTTCGGTAGTTCCCGCTCGCCGAGGAAGTCCAGCCGTATTCCGTTGTCCTGAGCGGCGGCCGGGGTGCCGACGAGGGCGGGGAGCGCGGCGAGCACGACGGCGGTGGCGATGGCGCGGGCGCGGACGGCGCGGATGCTCATGGGGTCTCCAAGGTGGGCAGGCCGGGCGGTGATGCGGGAGCGGTGCGGGACGTGCGACGGCGGCGCCAGGCGAAGAACGCGAGGGTCAGCAGGGTGAAGCCGTACGGGATCGCGGAGACCAGCTGGGACGGGACGGCGAGGTTGCCGAGCTGGACGGCGAGGGCCTCGGCGGCGCCGAAGCCGAGGGCGGCGAGGAAGACGCCCCAGGGGCGGAGCGCACCGAGGAAGACGGCGGCCAGAGCGATATAGCCGCGGCCGGCGGTCATGCCGGTGACGAAGAAGGACACGGCGCCCATGCTCAGGAACACTCCGGCCGCCCCGGCCAGTGCGCCGCTGAGCGCGAGTGCGCGGAACTGGACCCGGTGCACGTGGATGCCGACCGAGCGGGCCGCCTCGGGGTGCTCGCCGACCGCGCGCAGATGGAAGCCGAACCGCGCCCGGTACAGCAGCCAGGAGACCGTGGGAGCGGCGGCGAGGGCGGCCCAGGTCAGCACGTTCTGCCCGCTGAGCACCGAGCCGAGACCGGGAACGTCCTCGATCAGGGGCAGACGGACCGAGGGCAGCGCCCCGCTGTGCAGTCGGCTGGTCCCGCCCTTGTCGCCGAGGAGGGCGTACACGGTGTACGCGGTCGCGCCCGCCGCCAGGAGGTTGAGGCCGATGCCCGCGATGATGGCGTCCGCGCCGAGGTACAGGTGCAGCACGCCGAGCAGCAGGGCCAGGAGCGCGCCCGCGGCGATCCCGCAGGCGGCCCCGGCCCACACCGAGCCGCTGTACCCGGCGACCAGCGCGCCCGTGCAGGCGGCGGTCAGCATCGAGCCCTCCAGGGCGATGTTGGGCACTCCGGCCCGCTCGGCCAGCAGACCACCGAGGGCGGCGAGGACGTACGGCGTGGACACCCCGAGGATCGCCGCGAGGAATCCGGCGCTGAGCACGACGTCGAGGACGGGGCCCATCAGCGGGCCTCCCTTCGGGCGAGGTACCGCTTGACGAGTTCGGGCAGCGCCCGGGCGGTCACGAGCAGCACGATGACCGCCTGGATGATGGTCACGGCCTCGGAGCCGACGTCGGTCTGCTGCTCCATCACATCGCCGCCGACGCGCAGGTACGAGTAGAGGAGCGCGGCGGCGACCACGCCGACCGGGTTGTTGCGGCCCAGCAGGGCGACGACGATGCCCTCGAAGGCCAGGCCGCCGGCCATGTCGGGCTGGAGCCCGCCGTAGATTCCGAGGGCGAGGTGCGCCCCGGCCAGTCCGGCCAGCGCGCCCCCGATGACGAAGCTCCACTCGATGGTGCGCGGTACGTCGATGCCGCCGTACCGGGCGAAGTCCGGGTTGGAGCCGGTGATCCGGATGCGGTAGCCGAGCGGTGTCCTGGCGAGCAGGAGCCAGACGGCCGCGGCCACCGCGAGCATGCCGAAGAGGCCGATGTTCGCCTGGTCCAGGGGGACGCCGAAGAAGTCCGAGAGCAGCGGCAGCGCCGAGTCGGGCCGCACCGGGGCGGACTGCACGGCGCTGCTGTCGGGCGCCTTGATGCGGTCGGTGAGGAGATAGTCGAAGACCCGCACGACGACGGCGTTCACCATCAGGGTGGCCACGATCTCGTTGGCGCCCAGGCGGGCCTTCATCACCCCCGGGACCGCGCCCAGCGCGCCGCCGGCGAGCGCGGCGACGCCGAGCGGCACCAGGACGGCGGCGACGGGCGGCAGGTGAAGGTTGATCGCCACCAGGGCGCTCGCCAGGGCGCCGGCGTACACCTGACCCTCCGCGCCGAGGCTGATCTGCCGGGCCCGGAAGGGAATCGAGACGGACAGTCCGAGCAGCGCCAGGGTGGTGGCGTCGGCGAGCCAGCGGCCGATCCGGGGAGTGCGCTCCAGCGGGCCGGTGAGCAGGGCGTTCAGTGCGCCGGTGGCGTCCTTGCCGGTGGCCAGGACCACCAGGAGGGCGATGAGGACGGCGACGGCGACGGTCAGCACCGTCATCGTCAGCTCGACGGCCGCCGTACGCCGCCGGGTGGCCAGGAACTCCCGGCGTCCCCGCGTCTCGGGCCGCCCCCGCTGTTCCGCTTCGGGTTCAAGGGTCGAGGTCATCGGACACCTGCCGTGATCCGCTCGTCCGGATGCCGCTCCACACCGAGCATGTACAGGCCGGTGGCCTCCTCGGTGAGCCCGGCCGGGTCGTCGAAGCGGGCGACGAGACGACCGTCCTTGATCACCAGCAACCGGTCGGAGAGCGCGAGCAGTTCACCGAGGTCGGCGGAGACCAGCAGCACCGCCGCGCCCGCGTCCCGGGCCTCGACGAGCCGCTCGTACATGAAGTGCATGGCGCCGATGTCGACGCCCCGGGTCAGCTGCGCGGCGAGCAGGAGACGAGGGCGGGCGGACAGTTCACGGGCGACGACGACCTTCTGCAGATTGCCGCCGGACAGCGCACCGGCCGTCGCGTCGGGATGCGGGGCGCGGATCGCGTAACGGCCGATCAGATCCTCGGCCAGCTCGCGTATGCGGTGGGTGCGCAGGATGCCGCGGCGGGCGACGGGGGGCCGGTCGTGGCGGTCGACGATCAGGTTGTCGGCGATGGAGCTGTCCAGGGCCGCCCCGTTGGACAGCCGGTCCTCGGGTACGTGGGCGACGCCGGCCCGGCGGTGGCCCGCCGCGTCGAGATGGGTGACATCGGCGTCGTCCACGGTCACCGATCCGGCGGTGGGGCGGCGCAGTCCCGCGAGCAGTTCGACGAGTTCGGTCTGGCCGTTGCCCTCGACGCCCGCGAGGCCGACGATCTCACCGGCCGCGATGTCGAGGGACACGCCGTGCACCGACGGGCCGTAGAGCCCCCGCACCCGCAGGACTCCCGCTCCGGGCCGCGCCGGAGGTTTGCCCACGTCGAGGGACATGTCCCGGCCGACCATCATGGACGCGAGCCGCGCGGGCGTCGCCTCCTCGGTGCGTACGGTCGCGATCACCGAACCGGCGCGCATGACGGTGACGCGATCGCTGATCTCCCGCACCTCCTTGAGCTTGTGCGAGATGAACAGCACGGTCATGCCCGAGTCGCGCAGCCTGCGGACCGCGGTGAACAGGTCGGTGGTCTCCTGCGGGGTGAGTACGGCGGTCGGCTCGTCGAGGATCAGGACACGGGCGCCGCGGTGAAGGGCCTTGAGGATCTCGGCGCGCTGGCGCATCCCCACGGACACCTGATCGACCCTGGCCGCCGGGTCGACGGCGAGCCCCGCCTCCTCCGCCAGTGCGGCGGTGCGTTCGGCGGCGGCCACGCGGTCGACGCGGCCCGGTCGGCCCGGCTCGACGCCGAGGACGACGTTCTCGGCGATCGTGAACGACGGCACCAGCATGAGGTTCTGGTGGACCATTCCCACACCGAGGGCGATGGCGTCCTGCGGGCTGGAGAACCTGACCCGCCTGCCATGGACGCTGACATGCCCGGCCGACGGCTGTTCGAGTCCGTACAGCAGCTTCATCAGAGTGGACTTGCCGGCGCCGTTCTGCCCGACGATGGCCCTGATCTCGCCGGCGGGCACCGACAGGTCGACGTCGCTCACGGCGCGGGTGCCGTTGGGGTAGGTCTTGCCCAGCCCCGTGGCCGCCAGGGCGGGCGGGGCGTGTTCCGCGGCCTTGTGCACGGTCGCGTCGGTTTCCTCGATGGGTTCCACCAGTGATCCTCGGAGGTCAGAAGGCCGAAGGGACCTTGACGGCACCGGACTTGACCTTCGCGGCCTGCGCCTTGAGTTCGGCGCGTACGGCGGCGGGGACGAGCTTGTCGAAGTTCGCGTTGTCCACGTAACCCACGCCGTCCTCGGCCAGGCCCACGGCGGCGGTCCTCCCGTAGGCGAGCGTGCCGGCCTTGTTCGCCTTGGCCGCCAGGTAGAGGGCGTTGCCGGCGTTCTTGAGGACGGAGGTGACGACGGTCTGCCGCTGATCGGGGTCGGTGAGCGTCTTGTACTGGTCGGAGTCGACGCCGAAGGCGTACCGCTTGGCGGCGACGGCCGACTCGAACACCCCGAGCCCGGACGATCCGGCGACGGGCCACACCAGTTCGGCTCCCTGCCCGTACATGGCCGAGGCGATCTGCTTGCCCTTCGCCGGGTCGCCGAACGGGTTGTCGCCGCCGACGTACTGCACGAGGACACCGGAGGACGGATTTCCGCCTGCCGCCTTGAAGCCTGCCTTGAAGCCGATGACGAAGTCCTCGATGACCGGTATTTTGACTCCGCCGATCACGCCCACTTTCCCGTTTCCGGCGCTGCCGGGAAGGGACTTGGCGGCGACGAGTCTGTCGGCGAGGAATCCGGCGAGATAAGCGGCCTCGTTCTGCTTGAAGGTGACCGAGTAGACGTTCGTGCACTTGTTGGAACAGCCGCTCTTGCCCGTGTAGTCGACGGAGCCGTCGAAGAGCCAGAACTTCTTGTCCTGGTATTCCGGGGCCAGTTTGGAGATGAAGCCGACGGTGTCGACGGTGCCCGCGGCGAGCACGTCGTAGTCGTCGCCGGCGGCGGCGTCCTCGAATCCGGAGGACCACTTGGTGCGGTCGCTGCCCAGCTCGACGACCTTCAGGCTGTAGCCGAGGTCCTCCTCGGTCTTCTTCAGGCCCGCGTACGCGGAGTCGAAGAAGGAACGGTCGCCGAGGTTTCCGTTGATGACGAACTTGATTCTCGGCTTGCCGGATTTTCCGGACTGGGCGGAGCCGGAGTCCGTCGAGGCGCCGCATGCGGCGAGGGTGAGGGAGAGCGCGGCGACGCCCCCCAGAATTCTGATCTTGTTCATCGTCTGGATTCTCTTTCTCTGCGGGGTTCTCTGGGCGGGTTCTCTGTGGGGTCCGTTTTTAGGCGCTGGCCGAAAGCTATGCAATGCAAAACGTTTTGGCTACGGGTCTTTGTGCTCTCTCCCGTTAGGAGATTGTTTCCGGGAGCAGTGCGGTGGCCGCGATGGTGACGGCCCTGTCGAAGTCGGTCTCCCGCTCGGCCGGGGTGAGCGCCTCCGCGTGGCGCACGTGGTCGCTGACCGTCAGGACGGCGAGCGCGCGGCCGCCCTCGGCGGCGGCGGTCGCGTACAGGCCCGCGGCCTCCATCTCGACGGCCAGGGTCCCGTGCGCCTCCAGCCGCTCGAACAGCGCCGGACGCTCCAGATAGAAGTGGTCGGTCGTGAACACCGGCCCGATGTGCGCGCGCGGTCCGGCTCCGTCCCCGGCCTCGGCGGCGTGCGCGGCTGCCGCGGCCAGGTCGAAGGAAGCGGCGTGGCTGAGGTGCACTCCGTCGATACGTCGGCTGCCCATCGCCGAGTCGGTGTGGGCCGCGGTGGCCACGACGACGTCCCGCAGCCCCACCGAGGCGGGGATGCCGCCCGCGGTGCCCACTCGCACGATGCGGCGCACGCCGTAGAAGCGGAAGAGCTCGGTCGCGTAGATCGTGACGGACGGCATTCCCATACCGGAGGCCAGCACGGACAGGGGCACCCCTCGGTACGTTCCGGTGTATCCCTCGACGCCGCGCACGTCGGTGACCAGCCGGGCGTCCTGAAGGATCGTTTCTGCGATACGGCGTGCTCGGCGCGGGTCGCCGGGCATCAGCACATCCGGCGCGAAGTCGCCGGGGGCGGCCGAGATGTGGGCGGTGACCATCAGGCCTCCTCTGTCGGGGTGTCGGCCAGCCAGCGGACCAGGCGGTCCCACAGCTCGGGATAGCCCTCCCAGCCCAGAAAGGCGGGCGGGGCCCAGTGCGGCGCCAGGTCGGACGTGAAGGCCGCCGACCTGCCCGCGCCGTAGCCGCCCACCGCCAGCAGCGGATGGCCTGCGCACTCGACGAGCAGGTCCGCGCCGTCCCGTACCGCCACCTCGTTGAGGCCGAGCAGATCCGGCCAGGTCGCGTCCAGCCCGTCGACCACCGGGTGCCGGGCGAGGACCCGTGGCGCGGCCCCGGCGGGCAGTTCCACGCGGTCGTCCCGGTCGTGCAGGGCGACCGGCAGCGCGGCGGCCAGCGGAGTGCGGCCCCAGCGGGCCTTGGCGTCGATGCCGGTGAAGGTGAGGTAGCCGCCCACCATCAGCAGCCCGCCGCCGCGCTCGACGTAGCCCCGGAGCAGTTCCGTGCGGTCCGGCGCGGGGACCGAGTGGGCGAAGGTCTGCGGGGTGAGCTGGAAGCTGTTGGCCCCGACGTCGCTGATCACGACGACGTCGTACGGCTCCAGGCCCTCGGCGGTGGCGGGCACTCTGCTCGCTATCTCGTGCGCCGGGACGTACGTCACCGTGTGACCGCGGTCGCGCAGCGCGTCGAGGAAGACCTGGGCGCCTTCGACGTACTCGGAGGTGAAGAAGGAGTCGAACCCCTTCTGATGGACGGAGTGGGTGAACCAGGACTCGCCCACGACGAGGACATGGGGCATCGCTGCACGACCCTTCATATGAGGTGTGAGGTGTGAGGTGGTGGGGCGGCTGTGCCCCGGTCAGCGGGCCGGGCGCACGGGCGCCGTACTGGCGCGGACCTTCAGCCGGACCGGCAGGATGTGCCGGGAGGCGGGGGGCACCTCGTCCCGATGGACGTAACTCAGGAGTTGGGCGCCGGCCGTGCGGCCGACGTCGTAGGCGGGCTGGTGGACGGTGGTGAGGCGGGGGTGGACACGGGAGGCGAGCATGATGTCGTCGAAGCCCGCAACCGAGACGTCGTCGGGGACACGCAGGCCCGCGTCCTCCAGGGCGGCGACCGCGCCGAGCGCCATCAGGTCGTTGGCGGCGAACACCGCGGTGAAGTGACGTGGGCCGCCGCCGTCCAGGGCCGCGGCGACCAGGTCGTAGCCGGACCGTTCGACGAACGCGCCCTCGACCTCGGTGACGCCCGCGTCGCCGAACGCCTCCCGGAAACCGGAGATCCGCTCCAGGCTGCTGACCAGGTCCACCGGCCCGCTGATCGCCAGCACCCGGCGGTGGCCCAGCTCCCGCAGGTGCTGCCCGATCAGCCGGCCGCCCGCGCGGTGGTCGGCGGTGACCAGGATGGTCTGCTCCAGCAGACCGGGGACGACCTCGTCGGCCAGGGCGATGGGAAACCGTCCCAGCAGCGACGCCAGCCGGCCGTGGGAGGGCGGCGAGCCCGACGCGTACACCATGCCGTCGATGAACCGGCCGCGCAGCAGTTCCAGGTAGCGGTCCTCACGGTCGGGGTCGAACTCGGTGTTGCACAGGATGACCCCGTAGCCCATGTCGTGGGCGGCGTCCTCGACGCCCTTGGCGAGCTCGGCGAAGAACTGGTTGGTGATGTCGGGCACCAGCAGCCCTATGACGTTGGTGGAACCGGCCTGGAGGTTGCGGGCCGTGGAGGCCGGCACGTACCCCAGCCGGCTGACGACCGAGCGAACCCGCTCGGCCGTCTCCTCCGCGACCGGCCGGTTGCCGCTCAGCACGTGCGACACCGTGGTCGGGCTGACCCTGGCGGCGGCCGCCACGTCCTTGATCGACGCGGGCCGCCGCGCCCGGCGCCGTCCCGCGTCCTCGTCCTGCTCACGGGTCATAGTGCTGCACCGCCCTGCCGTGCGAGGTGTCCAGCAGCGCGGGCACGCGTGCCTCGATCTCGGCCAGCAGCCCCGGCAGGTCCACCGTCAGCAGCCGGCCGTCGCGCACCACGACCCGCCCGTCCACGACGACGGTGCGCACATCGCTCGCCCGCGCGCTGTAGACCAGGGCCGCCACCGGGTCGTGCACCGGCCGGCAGTGCGCTCCGCCCAGGTCGACCAGCACGATGTCCGCGGCCCGGCCCGGCTCCAGCGCGCCGATCCGGTCCCCGAGGCCGAGCGCCCTGGCTCCGCCGCGCGTGGCCAGCCGGACCGTGTCGGAGACCGTCATCCAGGTGGCGTCCCGCTCCGACTGCTTCTGGGTCAGCGCGACCAGCCGCATCGCCTCCCACACGTCCAGCGTGTTGTGCCCGGCCGCCCCGTCCGTCCCGGCCCCGACGGCGACACCGGCGTCCAGCAGGTTCCGTACCGGAGTGAGCGGACGCAGGGCGTGCTTCAGATACACCTTCGGGCAGCAGGCCACGCCCGTACGGTCCCGGTGCGCCGCCAGCAGCGGCAGGTCGTCCGGGACGATTCCGCACCCGTGCGCGATCAGCGCCCCGGCGTCCAGCACCCCGGTCCGCTCCAACACCCCGATCGGGGTGATGCCACGCCGCGCCAGGCTCGACTCGGTCTGCTCCAGATGCTCGGCGGCGTGAATGTGGATGCGCAGGCCCGTCTCCCGGGCCAGCTCCGCGACCCGGACCAGGTCCGCGTCCTCGACGGTGTAGGGCGCGTGCGGGCCCAGTGACGCCGTGACCCGTCCGTCGCCCGTGCCGTGCAGGGCGGCGGCGGTCTCGGCGCTCTCCTCCAGGGCCGCGCGGCCCCGGCTGCTGAAGTAGGTCGGCGCGATGTCCGCCCGGATACCGGTACGCACGACGGCGTCGGCGATCCGCTCGGCGTGGAAGTAGTGGTCGGCGAACGTGGTCACCCCACTGAGCAGCATCTCCGCACAGGCCAGCTCCGCGCCGAGGCCGATGTCGGCGGGGGTGAGGTTGACCTCCATGGGCCATACCCGCTCGTTGAACCAGGCCTCCACGCTGACGTCCTCGGCGGCGCCGCGCATCAGCGTCATCGGGCCGTGCGTGTGGGCGTTCACCAGCCCGGGCACGGCGACCAGTCCCGTACCGTCCACGGTCTCCGCCCCGGCTGCCTCCGGCGCGGAACCCGCCGGGCCCAGCCAGGCGATCACTCCGTCCTCGACCAGGATGTCCTGGTCCGTCTCCACTCGGCAGGGGCCCTGCTCCGGCATCACGAGCACCGAGCAGGACGTCACGATCAGTCGGCGCGTCATGCGGATCCTTTCCGTCCGAACCGGACGCTAAGGATCCAAAACGTTTTGCACAACCCCTGTCATGCCGAGGTGCGGACAGGCCATGGACCTCGGTCACGCCGCCCTCGGCCCTTCCCGGCTCGGTGGAGAGGGGGCTGCTGGTCAGGTGCTCGGCTGTCTGTGATCGGCACCCGACCGACATGCGCGGCCTGTGCCGTGCCGGCCATCACGCGGTGGGTCACCTCAGGGACGGCGGTCCCGTGGCACCCGGGACGGCGACAGAAGCCGGCCGCCCTGGCCGAGTCATGTGCGGAGACCGTCGTGGCGATCGAGATGGTCGCATCGGTGCGGGCGGCGGTGACGGCCCCACCGCCGCCGGTGCCGCGCGACCCGCCGGCGTTCCCCGAGACGCCGCCCGAGTCCTGCGAGCCGCCGTCCGTGCCGGCGCCCTCGCCGCCGGGCCGAGTGGTGCCGAACTCCCGTTCCCGCGTGGCCGTGACGGGAACGCAGACAGGGAGGCGGGCTTCCCTTTCGCCGCCTCAGGGCCTGCCCTGACCGCCGGGATGGTCAGGGCGTGAGGTGCTGGACCGTGTCGTAGAGCAGTTGGTCGTTGTCCTCGAAGTGCGGGGCGATCATCCAGACCCCCTCGCCGCCGACGAAGTTCGGGTACTTGGTGGAGCTCACCCCGACCTGAGTGCCGGTGCCGCTGACCGGGTCGAAGTTCTGGAACCAGGGGCCGCCGCTGGCGCCGCCCGTCATGTTGCAGGTCATCTCATAGTCGGTCTTCAGGATGAAGTCCTTCCAGGTGCTGCCGTTGCACTCCACGAGTGAGCGCCCGTCGTAGCGGTAGCGCGAGATCTGACGGGTGGTGTCCGGTTCCTGACCCGGTGCCGGAACAGGTGTGCTGACGGTGTCCCAGCTGCCCTCGTTGGGGTAGCCGAAGGCGAACATGGTCTGGTTGTAGGGCTGGTTGAAGGCCACGTGCTGGGAGCCCACGACATCCGCCAGGCGCACACCGGGTCTGGTCGGGTCGGCGACGGTGAGTGCCGAGACGTCGTAGTTGAAGTTGGACAGGTTGACTGTGTTGGGGTTCAGCGTGGCGAAGTCGTTCCACTGCGCGGTGGTGTAGACGGCGGTGGCGGGCCAGAGCCCGTAGGGGGCCTGGTCCAGGCCGACCTTGGTGCCGTCATAGCCGGGAATGAACATCCACGCGTCGTCGGTGGCGCTCACCGAGCCCTTCTGGATGGTGCCGGTGAGCGAGCCGAGCGCGACCACGGCCAGCGGATTGGCCACGCAGTGGCCCGCTGACAGGACGGTGCTGCCGTTGCCGCTGTCCACCGCGTTCGCCGAGCACTCGGTGGGGTAGGCGACGGTGCGGACCGTGGTGGTGGTCCCGTCCGCGACGGCGGTCACCGTCGTGCTGTCCTTGAAGATGTGCTCCGCGGTGGTGTCGGCCGGCACGTAGGCGCCGGTGGAGTCGACATGGAACCACTGAGTCGAGTCCACGGTGCCGATCGCGTCCCCCGGCCGGCTGGGCCGGGTGGTGGCCGGCCAGGCCAGCGTCTGACGGTAGTACAGTCGCCCGACCGTCTGGTGCACCGCGCCGGGACGGCTCCAGATGCGGCCCTCGTCCAGATTGCTGTAGTTGGGGCCGTCGACGCCGTAGTCGGTGTTGTTGGCGTTCCACAGGGCCATGTCCTCACTGGTCCAGTACGCGATGACGGCGTTCTGCCGGTCGGTGCCGGTGGCCCAGGCCGCCTGGTTGACCGCGACCGGCGGTCGCACCGTGCCCGAGTCGGTGTCGTCCGCTCGTACTCCTGCGGCACTGGCCCCCAGCGCACCGAGCGCGAGTGCTGCTGCCCCGAGCGTTCTGATCGTTCTCTGGATTCGTCGCATGGGGAGTTCTCCGATCTGCCGAGCGACGGCAGGCCGGCCCGATGGTGTGCCCACGAACCGGTGCTCGACGCCAACCTGTACTGGGCGGTCGCGCCTGTCAGTTGAGGGCGGGGGGAGTCCTCCCCCGCAGGACTCCCCCGAGGCCCCGCCGTCCGAAGTGCCTGACCGGGCATCGGGGCGTGCACCGCCGAATGCCTTCGAGCAGGCACCGAGCGGTAGCGCCACCCCGTCGCGTCACGCGGCGGCAGCGAACGAACGGCGGTCGGCCGCGTCGACCGCCGGCTCGCGAGATCACGGGGGAGCCCGGCCGGCGCTTCCCCGTGACGGTCAGATCTGGAGCCAGTTCCCGGTTGCGATACCGCCGCCGCTGCGATTCTCCTGGATGGCCCAGCTGTAGATCGATTCGCTCTGGTTCCAGGTGAGGTTGCTGAAGGTCGCGTACTGGCCGCACGTGGTGGTCGTGTGCCAGGCGCCGTACTGTTTGCCGGTGCTGCTGGCCGTTTCGGTGACGATGCGGATGCGCGCGTAGGTCACGCCGGTGTTGCAGGGGAATCTCACCGACATGGCACCGGTGAGCTGTCTCCTGGAGGCGGAGAAGGTGAACGTGCCGCTTCCGCACACGTAGCTGTCGCAGTAATCGCTGCGCCCGGCGGCGGCCGCCGCCCCAGCGCTGTTCGGCGCCGACGGAGCCGCGGAGGCCGGGGCGGCTGTGGCGAGACCGGCCAGGGCGATCAGGCAGCCGGCCAACGTGGCCGCACTTCGGATCCTGGATATGGGCACTGTGGGTTTCCTTCCGTCGATGTTGCGGACCATGTGACCGATCGCCGGGCCTTGGCGGCTGTCGTTGAGCCGTTCCGGGGGGCGAGGTCCTGGACCAAGATGCTCGGCCGACCGTCGGGGAACCTTGGACAAACGTTGAATTGGCTGATCGAAAGTGCTGTGCCAGGGGGATCCCCGGGACTCGGGGGGCGATGGCGGTTGAGCTGTCCGGCCTCGACCGCCGGCCCGGAGGACTCGCTCAGCTGCAACGAGCGAAAGCATTGTTCGCCGGCCGCGGGGCAACGGCCCTGTCCGAACTGGCCGATCAAGAACACCAGCGCATCGCCGCCCGGACTCCGCCTTCGACGACCGGTGTCACACCTGAGAGGTGGGACGGGAGCCCAGCCGCCGTCACGAAGTCGTGAGGCCGGCCGGAAACGGGCATGAGGATTTCGCCTCGGACAAAGCCGGTGAGCGTCAGGTGCTCTGTATGCGTGGAGGAGCGGCGGGTATGACGAACGCGGATGATGGTGCGACGCGGGTCCGTGAGGTGCGGCAGCGGCTGGCGCGGGAGGGGCCGCCGAGGACGCGAGACCACGAGGGAGACTTCGAGACCGTCACGGTGCCCGAACGCCACTGCGACCAGCTGCGCGACCTGATGGTGTCCGAGGGAGCCGAGAAGGTCGTCGAGGTCGGTCTCGCATACGCAAGTTCTGCGCTCGCCATCGGTGAGGCGCTGGCAATCGTCAACCGTCCGCTTCCTCGGCACGTCGTCATCGACCCGTTCCAAGAGCGCGAGTACTCCAACGCGGGCTGGGATCTGCTGTGCTCTGCGGGGCTGGACTCGATCGCCACGCTCATGCCCGCCCCTTCCTCTGTCGCGCTCCCGCAGCTCCTCGGCGAAGGCTTCATCGCCGACGCGGCATTTGTGGACGGCAGTCACCGGTTCCACGAAGTCTTCGTCGATCTCTACTTCTTGCGCAAGATCGTCCGGCCCGGAGGTCTGATCATCGTCGACGACGACTGGTGGCCGTCCGTGCACACAGCGGCGCGCTACTTCGAGCGAAACCTGGGATGGACAGCGATTCCCGACGCCTTCCCCGACGAGACGATCGGCGTCGGACCTCAGGGCAGGCAAGAGGCTCGCTGCAAGGCCTTTCGCTTGCCTGACCCCTCGTTCGAGCCTTCCTTCGAGGACTTCCGCGCATTTTGACCGGACCGAGTACGGATGGAAGCCCGGACCCGCGCGCTACCGGCAGCACGACCGAGCGGGTTTCGCCCCACGCGCTCCGGTTCCCCGTCACCCCGCACGCCCGCCCTGCCTGTCGGGATCCCCGGAACGTACCGGATCAGGCAGGCGTCGAGGTGGCCTCCCGCTATCTGCCGACCGACTCCCGGGCGGGTGTGGGTGGCGACTGGTTCGACGTCATCCCGCTGTCCGGTACCCGGGTCGCCCTGGTCGTCGGAGACGTGGTCGGCCACGGGGTGCAGGCCGCGGCCGCCATGGGACGGCTGCGGTCCGCCGTCCGCACACCGGCCGATGTCGATCTGCCACCGGATGAGCTGCTCACCCATCTCGACGACCTGGTGGCGCACACCGACTCCGACGAGGACGCCGTTCCGGACGACAGCGCCACCGGCTTCGGCGCCAGCGTCGCCCTGCTCGCCGTGCGCACCCGCTCCCTCAGCGCGGACCAGGTCGCCTCCTGGGATCTGCCGGCGGATCCCGCCATCGTGGCCCGGGCCCGCAGGGCGGTGTCCGATCAACTGGCTCGGTGGGGGCTGGAGGAGTCCACGTTCGTCACCGAGTTGGTGGTCAGCGAACTGGTCACCAACGCCATCCGCCATGCCGATCCCCCCATCGGCTGCGACGGATCGACGACAGGAGTCTCCCTGCGAGGTGTCCGACGCCAGCAGCACAGCTCCCCACCTGCGCCGTGCCCGCGTGTTCGACGAAGGCGGACGTGGCCTGCTGCTCGTCGCCCAGCTCACCCAGGGCTGGGGGGCCCGCCAGACCACCACGGGCAAGACGATCTGGGCCGAACAGGTACTCCCGGCCGTGTCTCCCTGACCTCGGCGGCCCTGCGTCCGGCCCGCTCCTGCGCGTCCTCCGGTCACCGAGGGCGTCCGTCCGAAACGCGGTGGCGCACCACCTCGGGCCGGCGGCCACGGTAGCGGGACCGCACGCACCCGCCGCAGGTGACGGCTCCTGTGGTGGTGAGGGGAGCCGGGGCGGGAGGCTGAGTCCGTCCTCCCGGGCGGGCACGGGTTTCACCGGTGGATGGTGAGCAGGTCGGCGAGGTCGATGCGGGTGAGGAATTCGCGGCGGATGCGGTCCGCGGTGTCGGAGACCTCCTCGGATCCGTCGTCGGCGGGGTCGATGTGAACGCGGTAGGGGCGCTGTCCGGCGGGCAGGGCGACGATACGGGCGATCTCGTCGGAGACCAGCGACGCGGACGCGCCCTCCGGGGCGAGGGCGGCGAGCTTGGTCGCCACCTGGTCCATGAGACCGGTGTATCTGGTCTCGTACTCGGCCTCGACGGTGGTGTCGTCGGGGTGGCCGGAGTGGGCGAAGTGGTTGGTGCCGCTGGTGAACGAGCCGGGGACGACGATGGAGGTTTCCACGCCCCAGCGGGCGAGTTCGCCGGCGTAGGACACCGCGAGGGAGTCCATGGCGGCCTTGGCGGCGAAGTAGGGGGCGAGGTAGGGCGGGGTGCCGCCCTTGACGCTGGTGCTGGAGACCCAGAGCACCAGTCCCTGTCCGCGTCGGCGCATGCCCGGCAGCGCGGCGCGGTTGACGCGCTGGGTGGACAGCACGTTCACGTTGTAGAGCTCGGCGAGCTGGTCGGGGGTGAAGGCCTCGGCGGGCCCGGTCACCATGTGGCCGGCGTTGTGGATCAGCACGTCGATGTGGCCGTGCTCGGCCTCGATCCGTGCGATGGCGGTGTCGACCGAGGCTTGGGAGTTCACGTCGAGCTCGATGGAGCGCAGGTCGGCGCGGTGCTCCTTGGCGTAGTCGGCGGCGGCCTGGACCTGGGGTGCGTTGCGGCCGGTGGTCTGGCGCATGCCGGCGTAGACCGTGTGGCCGGCGTCGGCCAGCGCGCGGGCGGTGAGGGCGCCGAAACCGCTGGAGGCGCCGGTGATGACGACGATGGTGCCGGTGGTGGACATGGGAGGTGGTTCCTTTCAGCAGTGACAGCGGGGGCGGGATGGTGCTGTACGGCAGGGGTCAGGCGAGGCCGCCATTGGCGTAGAGGATCTGTCCGTTGACCCAGCGCGCGGGGCCGGCGAGGAACGAGACGACCTCGGCGATGTCCTCGGGCCGGCCCAGCCGCTCGAGCGGGGTCGCCTTGGCGAAGTTCGCGATGGTGGCGTCGTCCTTGCCGTTCAGGAACAGCGGTGTGGCCGTGGGGCCGGGCGCGACGGCGTTGACGGTGATGTCCCGGCCGCGCAGTTCACGGGCCAGGGTGAGGGTCAGGCCCTCGACCGCGGCCTTGCTGGCGACGTAGGCGCCGTAGGCGGGAAGCTGGGTGCGGACCACCGAGGTGGAGAAGTTGACGATGGTGCCACCCGGGCGGACGCGGCGCGCGGCCTGCTGGGAGACGACGAAGGTGCCGCGGATGTTCGTGCGGTGCATGCGGTCCAGGTCGGCGAGGTCGAACGTCGCGATCGGCGCCAGGATCATGATGCCGGCGGTGTTCACGACCGCGTCGACGCCGCCGAAGGCGGACTCGACAGCGTCGAACGCCGCGCTCATCGCGCTCTCGTCAGCGACGTCGCCTCCCACTGCGAGGGCCCTGCCGCCGGCCGTGGTGATCGCGGCCACGGTGTCCTCGGCCCTGCCCTTGTTTCCCGCGAACTGCACGGCGACCGCGAAACCGTCCTGGGCGAGCCGTTCGGCCACGACACGGCCGATGCCGCCCGAGCCGCCGGTGACCAGCGCCACGCGATCGGTGGTGGAGGTGCTCATGGTTCTCCCCTTCAGTGAGGCCAGATGTGAACGCCACGTTCATATAAGCAATTAATGAACGTGACGTCCATATGTGTGGGTAAGATTTTTCCGACGCGCGAGGACGGACACCTCTTCACGGCCGAAATGGCGATCTCGGGTGAGGTTGTGCCCGTCTTCGGCGACGTGGCCTGCTGCTCGTCGCCCAGCTCACCCAGGGCTGGGGGCCCGCGCCCCGAGTGACGTCCTGGAAGTCGATCGTCTGCCCGGTCACCTCGGCGATCGTGGCCACCTGCTCCCGAGAGGTGAGCGCTTCTGGTCCGCTCAGGGTGTGGCCCTTGCCGACGTGCCCGTCTTCGGTGAGCACGACGGCGGCGCAGCGGACGATGTCCTCGGGGTCGATGACCGCCAGGCGGCCCTCTCCGGTGGGGTCCACGACCTTGCCGGCCCGGATGCCGTCCAGCCACCACGGGGCATTGGACGCGAAGCCGTTCGGGCGCAGGTAGGTGACGTTCAGCCCGGACTCGCGCAGGAGGTCCTCGCGCCGCGAGGGTTCCGCCGATGGCGGGGTTGTCGCTGATCGGCATCAGGCGTGCCCCGACCGCGGACAGCATGACGATCCTGGCGTTGCCGGCGTCGCGCACGGCGTCGATCACGATCTGGGTCTGCCCGGTCCCGTTGCCCACCTGCATGAGGAAGACGGCGTCCACGCCCTTGACCGCGGTGGCCACGTCGTCGGGGTTGTCGAGATCGCCGACGACGCGCTCGATCCCGGCCGGCTGGTCGGCCGCTCGGGCGGGGCCGCGCACCAGTATCGGGACGGGGTGGCCCTGTTCGTGCAGCTGCCGCGCGAGCGGGCCGCCGACGTTGCCCGTTGGCCCGCACCTTGATCCGTCGGCGGTGGCAGGGCTCGGCCGGGCGCGGGGTCCCCGCCCCCGGCAATCGGCCGGTGAAGCGCGGCGAGGATCCGGGGGAGTGGCGGCCCGACCGCGAAGCGGCCTCTCACGGACGGTACTTCGGCAGACGGGTACGCTGCCCGAATGACCGGTCACTCAGCGGGTGAGAGCGCGTCCCGTCCCGTCATCGCCCTGTCCGGGGTGAGTGTTCACCGTCGTACGACGGGCCAGGAGGTCGTCCTGGACTCGCTCGACTGGACCGTACACCGGGGAGAACACTGGGCGCTGCTGGGGCCGAACGGCGCCGGCAAGACCACCATGCTGCGTCTCGCAGGCGCTCTCATCCACCCCACCACGGGAACCGTGGACGTGCTCGGGCACCGCCTCGGCCGGGTGGACGTGCGGGAGTTGCGTGCCCGTATCGGCTTTGTCAACGCCGCGCAGAAAGTGCCCCTGGACGCCACCGCCCACACCGTCGTCCTCACCGGCGCGACCGGCACGGTGCAGCCGCTGTGGCGGATGTACGACACCACTGCCCGGGAACGCGCCCATGTGCTCCTGGCCGAGCTGGACTGCAAGGATCTCGCCCAGCGCGCCTACGGTGACTGCTCGGGCGGGCAGCGCGCGCGGATCCTCATCGCACGCGCCCTGATGTCCGACCCCTCCCTGCTGCTGCTCGACGAGCCGTTCAACGCACTCGACCTTCCCTCCCGGGAGGACCTGGTGGACGCGTTGCACCGCCTCGCGACCGGTCGGCCGGGCCTGTCCACGGTGACGGTCACCCATCATCCGGAGGAGCTGCCGCCGTCCACCTCGCACGCCTTCCTGCTGCGGGAGGGCCGTGAGCTGGTCTCCGGTCCAGTGGAACCAGTGCTGACCTCGGAGAACTTCACCGCGTGCTTCGGGCGGCCCATCCGCGTCGAGTCCCATGACGGCCGTTGGTACGCCCGCTCTACGGCCGTGCCGCCAGCGCGTCGCCGACGCGAGCCTCCGCCCCCTCGGGACTCCCGCCCATGAACCGCACGAGAGCGGCCAGGCTTCGGAGGAATCCTTCGCCGAGGTCGGCCGCCGGATGGTCCTCCCGGTACTTCAGCCCCAGCCGCATGCGGTCGCGTCCCTCCACGACCAGCAGCATAAGATCGGGTCCGCGTCTGAGCCGGACGTCCGGGGCGAACGCGTCGAGCGGCACCCAGTCGCCGACCAGCCCGGAACCGGGCAGCCGTCCCGAGGACGGCACGGCCTCCATGACGGTCTCGTCCACGTAGTTGAAGAAGGCACCCGCGAGCTCCGGTGCGATGCCCGGCGGCAACGCGCCCGACCACAGGGCGTCGGCCCTGTCCTTTCCGATGTGCGACAGCGTGCTCGCGCACATGAGCTGGAACGCGCAGTTCGCGACGAGTCGGCCGAGGGCGGCGTCGTCGTCGGCGTGGACCACGACCGGGCCCTGCATGAACCTCTTGTCGGCCGAGAGACGGGCCTGTTTCGTCCGGCGGTTGCCCGTGAGGGCGAGGGGGCCGCTGACCGGGCAGCCGCTCGCCTGGCTCAGCGCGAGTCCGAACGCCGTGAGCAGCACCGCGGGGAGCGGTGCGCGCAGGGACGCGGACGCCCGTGAGGCGTCGGCGAGGAGGTCGGGGGTGGAGAGCCACACGGTGCGGTAGGTGCTTCCGTTGCCGTGCAAGCCGCTGTCCACGGTGGTGTCGGCTCCGTACCGCTCCAGCAGACCGGTCAGTTGCCGCGCCTGTCCGCGCCAGAAGTCCTCGGCCCGCTCCCGGTATCGCGTGGCCTCGGGCAGTTCCTCCCAGTCCACCACGTCGAGGGGCTGCTCGGGCACGCCGGGCAATGCGGCCGACGGAGCGGTGAGCAGCGCGTGGAGGTCCTGACGGAGGACGTTCATTCCCGCCACGTCCAGCGCGGCGTGGTCGGCCACCACGCCGATGTCCCGCACCTTGCCGCCGTGGTGCGCGACGAGGAAGCCTACGGGCCACTCGCGAGCCAGATCGAAACAGGTTCCGCGGAGCTCCTCGAAGGCGTCGGCCGCGGCGGCCGCCTCCACCGTGCGCACGACCGTGTCCAGTTCGGCCCGTGTCCGCGGTGCGGCACAGACCTGTTGCCGTCCATGGGGCCCGGCGGTGGGGTCAGTGAGGCTGCGCAGTGCCTCGTGCCGGGTCAGCAGTACGCCGATCGCGTCCATGACCTCCGCGAGGGGCACGTCACCGACGCTCACCGCCGCGACCGAGTTGTTGTCGCAGCTGGTGTCGGGCTGGTCGGGCTGCCCGGCGAACCAGTCCTCCTGGGCGTGGTTCAGCCGGCCCTGCCGCTCGCTGCGGAGAGATGTGCTCCTCACCGGTCCTCCTTCGGATCCTCGTCGGTCGCGCGTGCCCGTCGGCGGTAGTGGGCGAAGCCGGGCCAGAAGACAGCGGTGATCACGACGCCGGCGAGACAGAGAAGGCCGCCACTGACGACGGACAGCCGCAGGCCCCAGTGCGCCACCGCACCCGATTCGATGTCGCCCAGCCGTGGTCCGCCCACCACGAACAGCAGGAACAGGGCGTTCACCCGGGAGCGGAGCAGGACGGGTGTGTGCCGCTGCATCATCGTCACCCGCAGGACCGCGCTCACGGCGTCGGCCGCGCCCGCGACCAGCAGGAGCAGCAGGATCGCCCAGAGACTGTTCAGCACCAGCCCGGTGGCGGCGATGGCCAGACCCCACACGCCGACGGAGACCATCACTCCCAGCCCCTGCCGCCGCACCCGTCCGATCCAGCCGCCGGTGGCTCCGGCCAGGAGGGCGCCGAGCGCCGGAGCGGTGAACAGCAGCCCCAGCGATCCGGACGGCCATCCGCCGTGGTCCGTGACCAGCTGCGGGAACAGGGCCCGGGGCATCCCGAAGACCATCGCGAACAGGTCGATGACGGCGATGGCCTGGATGAGCGGGTGGCGCAGGAAGAACCGTACGCCGGACCACAGACCCCGCAGGGCCGGCCCGGACGGGCCCGCGCCGCCGGGGTTGCCCCCGCGTCCGGTGCGGATGAGGTAATAGCCGACCGCGGCCACGGCGAAGGTCAGCGCGTCGACGACGTACACGGCGCGTACGTTCCACAGGGACAGCACCACACCGCCGACCAGGGGACCGGCCAGGGAAGTGATCTGGAAGAGGGTCTGGTTGAGCACCTGCCCCGCTTCCAGGTCCCGGTCTCGCAGCAGGGACGGCACCAGGGAGTCGCGTACGGGCTCGTCCATGGCCGTGCACAGGGCCAGGGCCGTCCCGAGTGCGACCAGGAACGCCAGTCCCGTCGTCCCGCTCAGCCCGACTCCGAGGGCGAGCGCGGCCATGCACAGACCCTGCGCGATCTGGAGGGTGACGAGCATGGCTCGGCGGTTCACCCGGTCGCCCAGGTGGCCGCCGGCGAAGGCGCCCACCACGAGGGACACGAGCTGTGCCGCGCTGACGATGCCCACGTCCAGCGAGTTGTGCCGCAGCAGGTACGCCTGCGCCGCCAGCGCGACCACCGTCATCTGGCTTCCGGTGAGGGAGGCCACCTGGCTGATCCAGAACACCCGGTAGTCCCGGCTGCCGCGGATCGGACTCAGATCGAGTGTGACCTTCGACAGCAGCCGGGCCACCCGCCGGGCGGGCAGCGCCTTCGGCTGCCCGCCCGACCGTGTCCGGTGGTCCGCCTCTGTCTCCTGACGGACGCTCACCGGTGCGCACCCACCGGAAGGAGGCGCTCGCGCAGCGCGGAGACGGTCAGCAGACGGACCCCGATCCCTTCGATCTCGGACAGCGCGCTGTCACTCACCCGGGAGACCGCGTCGCTGAGCAGGGCGACCCGGTAGTCACGTTCCGACGCCTCGAAGATGCTGGCCCTGGGGCAGTTGGGCAGGTTGCAGCCCGCGAACACGACCGTGTTGACGCCCAGTTCGTCCAGCAGTTCCTGCAACGAGGTGCGGTAGAAGGCGCCCCAACGGGGCTTGAAGACCGCGTACTCACCGGGGCCGAGCCGCTGTGGCCGGCCTGCCAGCAACAGGTCGGCGTCCAGGTCGGGCGCGTTGTCGGGGGCCAACCCCGGTGCCAGCGCGCTCCCCGCACTTCCCGGCGCCGCGATGCGCACCCCGCCGCCGATCAGCCCGCGCCTGACCAGGTCCACATCACCGCTTGCCGGATCGTAGAGCCGTACGACATGGATGACGGGGCGGCCGGCGGAGCGGAAGGCGGACACGGCGGACCGAAGGGCCGGCAGGACTTCCGTCGTGCCCGGGATGCCGTAGGGGGCGTCGGACAGGAAGTCGTTCTGGACGTCGATGGTCACCAGCGCGCAGGACGCGAAGTCCGGTGCGGTGTGCGGGTCGTCGACCCCTGGCGCACTCATCGGGCGGCCTCCGCGCCCTGACCGGCCGCAGCCAGGAAGCGGGTCTCGATGGCGGCGAGGCTGCGGAAGTCCTCGGCGGTGATCGTGCTGAGATCGATGCTCGTCTCGGTGACCTCCTCCAGGAGGTAGACGAACTCCAGGAAGGCCAGGGAGTCGATGAGCCTGCCCTCGATGAGGTCGTCGTCCTTGCCCGGGGGCTGCGTGAGATGCGGGTTCTTCTCCATGATCCAGTCGACGATCCGGTCGTTCATGCTTCTCCTCCGTTGTGGTGATCTCTGGCTGTGCCCGGTGCGCCGGTGGCGCCCGCGGCGATGGCGGCGGCCCAGGGGCCCTCGTGACTGATGCTGATCTCGATGGCATCCAGGTGACGCTCGAACGCGAGCCGGGCCGCCCGGCCCGACAGGTGGGCACGGGGAACTCGGCCCGCCGGGCCGAGGATCTCCACCTCGGCCCAGCGGATGATCTCGCCTTCGGGGGCGAGCACCTTGATGACGGCTTCCTTGGCGGCGATCCGGCCGCTCAGCGTCTCCAGCCTGCCGTTGGAGACCTGCTCGAGTTCCGCCCGCTCCCGGTCGGTGAAATGGTCTGCCAGCAGTCGGCCCGCCGAGGAGTCCATCAGCCGCGAGACCCGGGCGACGCTCACCAGATCGACGCCGACTCGCACCGGACTAAGCCCGCTCATGGCCCCCGTCCGCGCCGGGTGCGGCGCCGACGGTGCCGACGAGCAGCTTCGCGGACGCCTCCGGTGCCTGCACCACCTCGACGTCGGTCAATCCGGCCCGCCTCATCAGCTCCGTCATCTCGGCCACGGTGTAACTGCGTCCTCCGTCCCACAGGGCCAGCGCGGAGAGGTTGTGCAGCGTGGTGAAGAGGGGAGCGGTGCGCGTCTCGTCGAGGAAGTGACCGTGCACCAGGACCCGGCCCGACGCCGACAGCGCCTCGCGGGCCCTGCCCAGGATGTCGAGGGCCGCCTCGGGGCTCTCCTGGTGCAGGACGTTGGAGAGCAGGACGACGTCCACGGCTGAGCCGAAGCGATCGGTGTAGTAGTCGCCGGCCCGGACCCGGACCCGGTCGTCGAGGCCGGCCCGTGCGACCGTGCGTTCCGTCAGCGGGAGCACGGCCGGCAGGTCGATCACCTCGGCGGTCAGGCCCGGCCACTGCTCGCAGAAGGCGATGCTGTACGTCCCCGCGCCCCCGCCCACGTCGATCAGCGTGCCGGCGCCCTGCTGGGGGACCAGCCGCGCCAGCGCGGCGGCGCTACGGGAGTTGTACTCGTGCATGCCGAGGATGAAGTCCGCGGCGTATTCCTCGTCGTCGCCGAGTCGCAGAGCCCGGTCCTCCACCGGCTGCCCGTTCCGCAGGGCCTGTGTGATACCGCCCCAGGGGTCGTACCAGCGGGACATCACCTTCACCCAGCGCGTGACGGACTCCGCGGATTCCTCGACGAGCAGCCGCTGCGCGTGCGGGGTGTTGGCGTACTCGCCGTCGCCGGAACGCGTGAGCAGGCGCAGTGCCACGCAGGCGTCGAGCAGTCGCAGCGCCGAGTCCTCGGGCAGACCGCCGGCAGCGGCGGCCTTCTCCACGGTGAGGGGACCTTCGGCGAGCACCTCGAACACTCCGGTGCGCACCGCCGCGAAGAGCGTCTGGGCCTGCCAGTATCCGAACGCCATCTGGCTGATCTGGGCCATTCCCAGGTCAAGTGCCATGGATTACCGACTCCTTCGGGGGGAGAGCCGCCGCGAGGGCGTGGGCGTGGCTTTCGCGGAGCGCGGCCACGATGTCGGCCGCGGGGAGCACCGCCCGCACGGCGCCGCATCCGTGGCCCGCGTACCTGGCCATCTCGTCGATCCGGCCGGTGGTCTCCGTCGTGGGCGCGGCTGCCGAACCGCGCGGCACGGGGTAGCGGCCGCCCGACACCGAGGTCCAGGCGATGAACTGCGAGGGGAGTGGGGAGGGGCTGTCGGTCACCGCGCTGCGCAGGACGCGGTGCGGGCGCAGGGGCCAGCCGATCTCGAAGCGGTCGGTCACCACGGTGGCCGTCGCTCCCTGGGCGTCGATCAGCGCGCTCTTGTACAGCTCGTGCGCACCGGATTCGCGGGCGGCGACGAAGGCCGTGCCCAACAGCCATCCCTCGGCACCGAGTTCACACAGCTCACGCATGCGCCGTCCGTCCGCGACACCACCCGCGGCGAGCAGGTGCACCGGTGCGTTCAGGGCCACGGTGCGGGTGATCAGCTGATCAAGGGGCAGTTCCCCCAGGAGGTGCCCGCCCGCTTCCGTTCCCTGGAGTACGACGGTCCGGGCGCCCAGGTCGGCGGCCCGGGCCGCGTCGTCCGGTGTGCCGACCTGCACCATCAGGGTGAAACGGGAGCCCTCCAGTTCGGACGGGAGCCATGCGGGAGGCAGTCCGTAGCTGTTGAGCACCATCGGCCGGTCATCGGTCGTCGCGGACACGGCTGCGGCGACCTGCGCACGGAGCAGTGTCTCGCCGGCGACCTCCGGGATCACGTTGACTCCGAAGGGCCGTGTCGTGAGGGCCGCCGTCTCCTGGACGGTCGTACGGCAGCCGTCCGCCGGCAGTTTGTACAGTGCGACGGTGCCCAGAGCGCCGGCCTCGCTCACGGCGGCGGCCAGCCGCGGTGTCGCGATGCCACCCATGCCTGCCTGGACGAGGGGGAAGGAGACCGGCAGCCCGGCGGGCAGGAGGCCGTCGGCCACGTCAAGGCCGGTCATCGTCCAGCCTCTCCAGGGCCTTCTCCGCGGAGCCGTAGCGGAGCTCCAGGGCGTGAATCCACCGTTCCACGCCGAAGGCGGTGCAGCTGGTGTACGCCGGAGCGTCGTCCCAGGTGATGTCGAGCCGGCTGCCGAAGAAGTTCCGGTGCCTGTTGATCGAGGCGATGGCCGTACCGTCGGGGATGACGAACTCGTGCTTGACCGGATCCAGCGCGGTGAGTTTCGCGCGGGAGCCGTCGCGGTCGTAGAACGGGTCGTTGGCCGTGACGACCTTCAGCTCCAGGCCGAGTCCGTCGGCGAGCCGCTGGACGAACTCCCGGGAGAGCGCGAGGTGTTGCTCGGCACCGTCGCGGTGGCCGAGGTAGATCACTTCCCGCATGTGGAAGCCCCGGAGCCGGCGCAGCCCTTCGAAGTGGTCCTCGTTGCGGAAGCAGCGGCCGACGGCCGTCAGCCGTACCTCTTCGGAGAGCCGGCGGCCCCGCAGCGACAGCAGCATCCCGTAGCAGGTGGCGGAAGGCAGGACGTACCCCGTGGGCTCGTGCGACACGGCCGGGAGCGCCGTGACCGGTGTTCCCGCCGCCAGCAGCTCGGCGCCCTGCTCGGAGAAGCGTCCTGTGGTGAGGCACAGGTGCGGGAAGTTCTTGAAGTAGTCCAGGTCTGCCAGCCACTCGGCGGGCAGGAGAGCCGGAGGGACGAGAGGGTGCGCGCCGACCTCGCCCGCGAGCTGCCGGAACCGCTCGTCGAGTTTCTGCAGCAGGAGCGCGCGGGGCGGGTCGAGCGTGACCAGACCCGCGCCCGGATCGGTGGTCGTCAGGGCGGGAGTGGTCACGCTCACGACGCCACCTCCGCGTCCAGGACGCCGATACGGCGGTAGAAGGCGCGGGTGCGCGCCGTGATGCGGTCGTGGGCCGGCCGGCGTGCCGGATCGGCGAGCAGCCTGCGGCGCAGGCCGTAGGGGTCCGGCAGGCCCGCGTCCTTGTAGACGTCCACGCTGTAGAGCTGGGCCACCGACGCGTCGATGTACCGGCCGATGTACTCCCGGGCAGACGCGATTTCCTCGGGCGTCGATTTGTCCAGCATGGCCTGGTACAGGGCGCGGACCAACTGGCCGCCGAAGGCAATGTGACGGGATTCGTCCTGGTGGTGGATGCGGTTGATCGCGCGGATGGTTTCCGGCAGGGACTCGTCTGCGGCCATCGTGCTGTTGAAGTAGTCGACGATCTGCTCGAAGATGAGGATCCTGCTGAAAACCAGGAAATTGGCGACGAGCGGTGAAGTGTTTTCCTGGGGGAATTGGAGCGAGCGGTCCTCGTACAGCTTTTTCCCGTACCTGAGGCAGAATTCTGCGAAGAACCACATGTGCTCGTTCTCCTCGCCGAGGAAATGGTGGAAGAACGGGGTGGGGACCTCGAAGCCCGGTGTGTGGATGCGCTGCACCACTTCGAGGAGCAGTTCCCTGATGCCGTGCACGTTCAGGCTGTAGAAGTGGATGCTCTCCCAGCGGGACAACTCCCTGAGCTGCTCGGACGTCAGGCCGTCGGCCTCGGCGGTCCCGTGGACGGTGAGCAGGTGGGGGCTCATCCACATGGCGTCCTGTGGAATGCCGTCGGGCCATTCGAATGTCTGGTACGGGTTGTAGTAGTCGTCGACCGAGGCGCGGGCGAGTCGCTCGACCGCCGCCGCCATTTCACTGTCCCAGATGGTACTTACGGACATGCTCGAGGTCCTTTGCGGGTGAGCCGGGTAAACGGGATAGAAAGCGCTCTCTCAGATGGTCGGCGTGAGCGCCTCGGGAAGCATAGGGATCATGGATTACTTCATACAACGGTTGTGTGAACCATTGGCCGAAGTAGGTCCGGCACCGAAAGGGCAGCTTAAAGATCTCCCAAAGTGGGTTTGACGGAAGCATGACATACTCGAAAAAAGGGGCGGCCCGTTTCAGCATGTGGGCGGCTCGGGGGTGTTTTCACGCCATCGGGCGGGTCTTGCGGCCGAGTTGGTCTCGCATGCCGAGACGAAGCCGCTCGCGGGCGGCGGGAGGAGGGCGACGCCGACGGGGGCCCGGCCGCTGTACCGTCGTCAAGGGGAAGGACGGTCGGCTCCGGGCCCCGGCCGTACGAGAGGGGATCGTGGAGACAAGCATGCAGGCCGGCTCCGCCGCGCAGCCGCGCGCGCCTCTGAGCAGGGAGCGGGTTCTGGGCGCCGCCGTCGCGCTGGCCGACGAAGGGGGAGTCGACGCGCTCAGCATGCGCAGGATCGCGCAGGCGCTCGGCGTCGTGCCCATGGCGCTGTACAAGCACGTGGCCAACAAGAACGAGTTGCTGGACGGCATGATCGACGTCCTCGTCGGTGAGATCGACCCGCCCGCCGGGGACGCCGACTGGAAGGACGCCATTCGCCGACGGGTGCTGTCGGCCCGCCGCATGCTGCTGCGCCACCCCTGGGCGCCCGGGGTCATCGAGTCGCGGATCAAGGCGCGGACCACGCCGACCCCTGCGGTCATGGAGTACCTGGACTCCATGATCGGAATCTTTCGGGCCGGGGGGTTTCCGATCGATCTGGTCCATCACGCGATGCACGTCATGGGGAGCCGGCTGCTGGGCTTCTCCCAGGAGTTGTTCGAGGACGCCTCCGACCGCGAGCCGGATCCGGACGCGCTGCCGCCCGAGGAGATGGCCGCGCGTTACCCCCACATCACCGCACTGGCCATGGCGGTCGCTCACGACCGGGATTCCGTGGTCGGCTCGGGTTGTGACGACCAGTTCGAGTTCGAGTTCGCTCTGGACCTGACGCTGGACGGCCTCGAGCGGCTCCTGGGTGCGACCTGACCCGCTGGCGACGCACACCCTCCTTCACCCCTTGACGGGTGTACGGCGTACACCTACCGTGCCATCAACGGGGTGTACGCCGTACACCCCGACGTCGCCACGGATGGGGGAGACCCGGTGAAGGCGATTGTTCAGGAGCGGTTCGGCCCGCCGGACGTCCTGCGGCTGGCGGACACCGACCGGCCGGAGGTCGGAGCCGATGAGGTGCTGGTGCGGGTGCGCGCCGCCGGGCTCAACCCCTACGACTGGCACATGGTGCGCGGCGACCCGTTCGTGGCGCGGCTGATGGGGGTTGTGGGGCTGACCCGGCCGAAGTGCCGGGTGGCCGGCATCGACGCGGCCGGGCAGGTGGAGGCGGTCGGCGCCGACGTCCGAGGGCTCGAGCCCGGTGACGAGGTACTCGGCTTCTGTCCGGGCTCCTTCGCCGAGTACGCGCGCACCACCGCGGATCTGTTGGTGCCCAAGCCCCCGAGCCTGACGTTCGAGCAGGCCGCGGCCGTACCCCTGGGGGCGGTGACGGCCCTGCGTGGCATCCGGACCGTGGGCCGGGTGCGGGCCGGTCAACGTGTGCTGGTCAACGGGGCGGGCGGCGGCGTGGGCACGTTCGCCGTTCAGATCGCCGCCGCCTTGGACGCGGAGGTCACCGGGGTCTGCAGTGCCCGCAACGTCGACTTGGTGCGCTCACTGGGCGCCGCGCACGTCGTCGACTACGCCGAGGAGGATTTCACCGACCGGCGCACGCACTACGACGTGATCCTGGACAACGTGGGCAACCGGCCGCTGAGCCGGCTGCGCCGGGCGCTCGTCCCGACGGGCACCCTGGTGGCCAACGGCGGCGGGTCGCCGGGCCACGTGTTCGGGGCGTTGGGCTCCATGCTGCGACTGAGCGCGGTCGACGCGGTCGCCCGACAGCGGCTCCGCCCGATCGTCCCGTCGCCCCCGGCCGGACCGACCCATGAGGACCTGCTCGCCGTCACCGCGCTCATCGAGGCCGGCAAGCTCACCCCGGTGGTCGACCGGACCTACGCCCTGGCCGACACGGCCGAGGGTGTGCGCCATGTGGAGCAGGGCCATGCCCGCGGCAAGGCGGTGGTCACCGTGCCGTGAGCACGCGCGGTGCCGGCCTCACGGGTGACCGCGCAGGCCCGGTCATGAGACCGCGGAAGCGGTCGGCGGCGGGCCGCGGGTGCCGCCCGCGAAGGTCCCGTCGTACGACGTCAACCGTTCTCGGTGATCATGTCGATCAGGCCCTGGGCCGTGTTGTCGGCGGAGTCGATCCCCTTGACCTCGGCACCCTCGAAGGTGGCGTCGTCGGTGGGGCGGAGGAACATGGCCTGCTCGAACTACGGGCCGTCCTCAGGCGCTGAAGCGTTCGACGAGCGTCCTCATGGTGTCGAAGGCGGGCTTGGGAGTGTAGTCATCGGTGGTGAGCCCGAACTGGTGGAACAGTCCCGGCCGGGAGCTGTCGGCGTCTCGCAGCGCGAAATGCGTGTAACCGCTCAGGTGGAGTCGCTTGGAATGCGCGGCGACCACTCCTACGACGGTCTCGACGACTTCGGCCTGCCGGTGCGGGGGCCGTTCGGGCCCGGTGGGCCAACCGTGCTCGGTGATGTGCAGCGGTAGATGCCCCAAGCCGGCGGGGGCCAGCACCGACTCACGGTGATGACGGAGGAGCCCTTCGACGGCGTGCCCGAGATCGGATGCGGCGACGGGCTGGAAGACGTCGGGGAAGAAGTCCAGGCCCACGTAGTCCAGTTCGGTGATGAAGTGCGCTCCCCCGCGCTTGGTCAGGTCGGTGACGAAGGAGGTGGCCGGCCCGAAGAGGGGAGTGGTGTTGAATCCCACGCGCAGGTGCGCGTGCCCGAGTTCGCGTGCGCGCGCTTTGACGACGGAGACCCCACGGACGATCGCTTCGCGCACCGCCGGGTAGTAGCCGTCCAGCGTCGGGTTCGACGTGACGTCGGGTTCCTCCGTGACCTGCAAGGTGCTCGTGACCGCGCCGTACTGCTCGACCAGCTCGCTCAGGAAGGCGCAGTAGCCGTCGACGTCCCCGGCGGTGGACTGGTACTGCGCCACCAGGTCCAGGCGGCGCCCGCGGACGGCGTACCGGGCTGCGGCGGCCGGCGCCGCGGTCGCGTGCGGCTCGCCGAGGCGGGTGGTGTCGTCGAAGCCTATGTAGGCGCGTACCAGGAACGGGCGGCCCGGTCGGCCCTGGAGACGGTCGAGTGCGCCGGACACGCGGACCGGGTCGTCGGGCAGGCCGCCGGCCAGGCCCCCCGTGTCATCACCGGTGGTCCCGCCCGGGTAGATCCCGAAGACTATGGCCATGCGCGCCTCATCCGCGGGTGGGGAGGCCGGCCAGGACGGACTCGGCCGTGGGGCGCGAGAGGCCGGCGGTCTGCGCCGGTCGGCTGAGCGTGGCTGGTCGCCGGTACGACGGAGATCATCGGCAACGCGCTGCCTCGCTGACGCGTTCGGCGGAGGCGCCCGCGGCGATCAGCACCTGACCGCCGCGGTCCGCCGCAAGCCCGAGACCGCGCCGCGGTCAGGGCAGGACGACGATCTTGCGTCCCTGGCCGGCCGCGAACTGCTCGAGCGCCTGCGGGTACTGGGCCAGCGGCAGCCGGTGGCTGATGAAGATCTGCGGGTCGAGCACCCCGGCGGCGAACAGTTCCGCCGCGCGCTCGTAGCTGTGCAGCACCGCCATGGAGCCGGTGATGGTGATCTCCTGGTTGTAGATCCTGTACGGCGAGATGGTGGCCGTCGTGGCGTAGTCGGAGACCCCGAACTGGAGAAACGTGCCGGCCTTGGCGACCCGTTCCAGGCCGTCCTGGATGGCGGCGGCGTTGCCCGTCGCGTCGATCACCACGTCCCAGCCGGCCGGCCGGCCCAGCTCGTCGGCCCCGGCAGCGGCTCGGGAACAGCCCAGTTTCTCGGCCGTGGCCAGCCGCTCGGGGTTGACGTCGACGACGTCCACCGAGGCGGCTCCGGTGCGCTTGGCGAGCTCCAGCATCATCAGGCCCATCGTCCCGCTGCCGTAGATGAGCACATGGGAGCCGAGTCTGCTGTTGAGCACGTCGTAGCCGCGCACGGCGCAGGACAGAGGCTCGATCAGGGCCGCGTCCTGGACGTCCACGTGGTCGGGCAGCCGTACGCAGTTGGCGACGGGCGCCACGGCGTACTCGGCGGCGCCACCGGCCACGGTCACCCCGATCGCCTGCCACCGGTCGCAGAGGTTGTTGCGGCCGGCCCGGCAGTAGCGGCACTCGTTGCAGTACAGCGAGGGGTCCACCGCGACCCGGTCGCCGACGGCGAGTTCGGTGACCTCGCTGCCGAGGCCCACGACCTCCCCGGCGAACTCGTGCCCCGGCACCACGGGCAGGGTCGGTGCGAACTCGCCCTGGAGGATGTGCAGATCGGTGCCGCACAGCCCGCAGGCCGCCACATCCACCACGACCTCGCGCGGTCCCGGAGTGGGGTCGGGCACCGTGGTGACGGTGACCCTGCCGGGAGCTTCGATGACAGCGGCTTTCACTTGACTGCTCCTAGGGAGAGGCCGCGGACCAGTTTGTCCTGGGCGGCGAAACCGGCGATGAGGACGGGCAGGGAGACCAGCGTGGCGGCGGCGCACAGCCGTGCGAGGAACAGGCCCTCGTTGGTGATGAAGCCGACCAGGAACACCGGTGCGGTGGATGCCTGGGTCGCGGTGAGGTTGACGGCGAACATGAACTCGTTCCAGCTGAAGATGAAGCAGATCAGCGAGGTGGCGGCGAGTCCGGGCATGGCGACGGGTGCGACGATCCGCCACAGGACGGTGAGCAGGCCCGCGCCGTCGACCTCGGCGGCCTCGAGGATCTCCTTGGGGACCTCGGCGAGGAAGGAGCGCATCATCCACACCGCGATCGGGAGGTTCATGGCGGTGTAGAGGATGACCAGCGTCCATACGTTGTCCAGCATCCCGGCGTCCTTGACGATCAGGTACACCGGCAGCAGGGCCGCGATGGCGGGGAGGAACTTGGTGGAGAGGAAGAAGAACATCACGTCGGTCCACTTCTTCACCGGCTTGATGGACAGTGCGTAGGCCGTCGGCACCGCCAGTGCGAGCACCAGCAGGGTCGAGAAGACGCTCGCCATGGCCGAGTTGAGGAGGAAGGGGGTGATGTTCCGGCTGAACAGCAGTTTGTACTGGTCGACGGTGAGGGGCGCGAAGGGGGTCGGTGGGTTGGTCGCCGCGTCGGCTTCCTGGTGGAAGGAGGTGAGCACCATCCAGGCCACCGGCGCGAAGAACACGAGTGTGGCCAGCCAGGCCACGAACGTCCACAGCGGCGACAGGCGGGGCTCACCGCCCTGGTCGTCGCGGTTGCGGATGAGTTTCCTGAGCCTCGCCCCGGGCGCGGCGACTGCCGCGTGAGCGGTCATCGGGACACCTCCTCGCGGAACAGTGACGCGATGGTGCGCAGCGCGAAGGTCGCGATCACGATCGAGCCGAGGACGACGACGACTCCGGCGGCGGCCGCCTGGCCGTACTCGTATTTGCGGAACATGGTCAGGTAGATCTCGTAGGGCAGGTTGGTGGTCTGGGAGCCGGGGCCGCCCTGGGTGATGGTGTAGACCGCGTCGAAGGTCTGCACGACGTAGATCGTTCCGAGCAGGATGCCCAGCTCGATGTACTGGCGCAGATGCGGCAGCGTGATGTGCCGGAAGGTCGCCGTGGCCGACGCGCCGTCGACGCGGGCCGCCTCCAGGACGTCGCCGGGCTGGGCCTGCAGGCCGGCCAGCAGGATCAGCATCATGAACGGGGTCCACTGCCAGACCAGTGAGACCACGACGGCGGGCATGGGGGAGGAGGAGATCCAGTCGATCGTGGGGCCGTTGTCGGCGCCGAAGAGGCGGTAGACGGCGTTGAGGGTGCCGTTGAGCAGGCCGTAGTCGGGGTTGTAGATGGCGTGCTTCCACAGCAGCGCGGCCGCGACCGGCATGACCAGGAACGGCGCGATGAGCAGGGTGCGGGCCAGTCCGCGGCCCACGAACCGGCGGTCCAGCAGCATCGCCAGACCGAGGCCGAGGACCACGCTGACGAGGACCACCGAGGCGGTGAGGACGACGGTGTTGAGGACCGCGGTGCGCAGCCGTTCGTCGGTGAAGACGAACGTGAAGTTGGACAGGCCGACGAAGTGCCGCTCGCCCGGTTTGAGGATGTTCCACTGGAAGGTGGAGATCACGAGCGTGGCCACGAACGGCAGCTGCGTGACGACGATGGTGAAGACCAGTGCGGGCAGCAGCGGGATACGGCGCTTCCACGTGGCCGTGTCCGAGGACTTCTTGGTACGGGCGGGTGGGGGTGCTGTCTTGGGGGGTGCGGTGAGTGTGGTCATGAAGGGTTCCTCTGCCGGTGACGGCCGGGGTGGGGGAAGCGGTGCCCGGCCGGCGGAAGGGCCGGCCGGGCAGTGACGGTCACTGGTAGTTCTTGGCGACGTCCTCGGCGAGCTTCTGGCCGTCGTCGAGGGCCTTGTCCACGCTGGTCTTGCCGGCGATGGCGGCCGAGATCTCCTGGGTGACCTTCGTGCCCAGGTCCTGGAACTCCGGGATGGCCACGTACTGGATGCCCACGGTCGGCCGGGGCTGGACGCCCGGGTTGGCCGGGTCGGCTCCCTCGATGGACTTCAGGGTGATGTCACCGAACGATCCGGCGGCCTTCTGGTACTGCGGGAGCTCGTAGGTGCTGGCCCGCTTGCCGGCCGGGACCCGCGACCAGCCGAGCTTCTCGCCGACCAACTTCTCGTACTTCTTGCTCGACGCCCACAGCATGAACTGCGAGGCGGCGTCGGCGTTCTTCGTGGTCTTGGGCATGGCCCACGCCCAGGCCCACAGCCAGCCGCTGCTCTTGGTCTCGACGGTGGGTGCGTAGGCGTAGCCGACATGGCCGGCGATCTTGCTGGAGCCGGTGTCCTCCAGCGACCCGGCCGCGCTGGTCGCGTCGTACCACATGGCGACCTTCTTCTGGCTCATGGCGTTGAGGCACTCGGTGAACCCGGCCTGCGGGGCGCCCGCCTCACCGTGCTTGCGGACCAGGTCGACGTAGAAGTTCGTGGCCTTCTTGAACGCCGGGCTGTTGACCTGGGCCTTCCAGTCCTTGGTGAACCAGGTGCCGCCGAAGGTGTTGACCACGGACGTCAGCGGCGCACCCAGCTCCCCCCAGCCGGCCAGACCGCGCAGGCAGATGCCCTTCATGCCGGGCTCGGCGCCGTCGACCTTGGCCGCGATGTCGGCGATCTGCTGCCAGGTCGGGTGCTCGGGCACCGTGACGCCCTTCGCGCTCATGACGTCCTTGTTGTACATGAGCATGGAGGACTCGCCGTAGAACGGCAGGGCGTAGAGCTTGCCGTCCGAGCCGGACAGCGACGTGACCATCGGCTTGAGCAGGTCGCTCGTGTCGAAGCCGGTGTCCTTGTCGGCGTAGGAGCCGAGCTCGTGCAGCCAGCCGTTCTTGGTCCAGATCGGGACCTCGTAGGCGCCGATGGTGGCGACGTCGTACTGGCCGGCCTGGGTGGCGATGTCCTGGGTGACCTTGTCGCGCAGCTCGTTCTCGGGAAGGATCGTGAAGTTGACCTTGATACCGGTGTCCTTGGTGAAGGTGCTCTTGGTCAGTTTCGCGATGTCCTCCATCTGCGGGTTGCCGACCATCAGCACGTTGATGCTCTTGCCGCCGTCGCCGGAGCCGGAGGAGCCGCCCGCCCCGCTGCAGGCGACCAGCAGCGAGCCGGCGGCCGTGGCCGTGATGAGGACGTGGGTCATTCTTCGTGCGCGCATGACTGACTCCTGGGGATGTCTCGAGGGCGTGCGGAACCAGGCCCCCGGGCTTGCGAGGGCGGTGTGGGAGGGGGATGGGACGGGGGATCGCGGCTCAGGCCCGGATGACCTCGGGGCCCAGCAGTGAGTAGCGGTGTGCCTCGGAGGCGGGCAGAGCGGTGTCGGTGACGATCGCCTCGAACTCGGTGACCTCCGCGAAGCGGCAGAAGCTCACGGCGCCGAACTTCGTGTGGACCCCGGAGAACACCCGGCGTCTGGCGACTCTCATGACCTCGGCCTTCAGTGCGCTGACCGCGGGGTCGGGGGTGGTGAGTCCGTACTCGCGTGAGATGCCGTTCGCTCCGACGTACGCCAGGTCGATGACGAAGCCGGACAGCATGCGGGTCGCCCAGTGGTCGACCGTGGCCAGCGTCCCGCCACGCACCCGGCCACCGAGCAGCAGCACCGTGATGTTCTCGGCGCGGGCCAGGTCACCGGCGGTGGCCAGCGAGGACGTGACGACGGTCAGAGGCCGGTCGCGGGGCAGTGCGGCGGCGATGAGCTGCGGGGTGTAACCCTCGTCGATGAACACGGTCTCGGCGTCCCCGAGCAGCTCGGCCGCGCAGGCCGCGATCCGGGACTTCTCGGGGACGTGCATGGTGGTGCGGAAGGCGAGCGTGGTCTCGAAGCCCGCGCTCTCCACGGGATGGGCACCGCCATGGGTACGGCGCACCAGCCCGTGCTCCTCCAGGACGTTCAGGTCCCGCCGCACGGTCTCCTTGGAGACCCCGATGTCGGCGGCGAGCTTCCCGACGTCCACGGATCCGGTGCGGCGTGCCGTCTCCAGGATCACGCGTCTTCGCTCCTCGGTGTCCACCGCGACACCTCCGTTCCACGGCTCCGCGCGGTGTGCCCGCGCCAGAGGATGTCCGGTGCCCTGCCCGTTTGGGCGACCGGTGGCTAATTTCTACAAGCGGACCGCCCCGCTGACCAGGCTCGACGTATGGCACTTCCTGACCGAAAGTGCCCGTTTTCCGAAGTCCGGATGCCCTGGATGAGGCGGTTGAGGGCCCCGGGGCGTGCGAGACCGCTGCCTGCTTGGCCGCCGGGCGTGCCCGTTCGGTGCCCGTTTCCCGGATGATCAGCGACACCGGACCGGAATCGACACAACGGGGCAACCGGGACCCGTCCTCATGGGTCTAGCGACTGTGACACGACCTCAGGCCTCGCCGTGAGGAGACGGCGAGGCCGACGATCCCTGAGGGGGATTCCATGCGCATCCGCCCTGTTGCCGCCGTCGTAACCCTTGCCACCGCCCTTTCCGCGGCGGTGATTCCGGCGGCCGCCCGAGCCGCGGGCCCGGCCGCGTCCAGCGACACGACGTTCTCGAACCTCGTCGTCAACGGCGGCAAGGACATCGTGCTCGGCCTGACCACCAGGAAGACCATCACCCTCACGTGGACAGCGAAGGACCCGGACGGCATCGCCGCGTCCTGGGTCTACCTGTGGCACGGCCCCAACACCGACGACCAGGACGGCGTCCTGCCGCTGTACCCGCCGGCGGGCACGTGCACCGTGTCGCCCACCGACCGCACCACCTCCACCTGCGAGATGAGCTTCGTCGTGGACGCCGCGCGCGACCTCGACCACAACGGCCTCGCCGGCACCTGGAAGGTGTTCGCCGCGGCGCAGGACACCACCGACGACTGGACGGAGGCCGACGTCGCCGGCACGACGCAGATCAAGCGGTACGCCAAGGTCACGGTCAACGCCTCGCCCGAGCCGGTGAGGAAGGGCAGGACCATCACGGTCACCGGCAAGCTGACCCGCGCCAACTGGGAGAGCGGCACGTACACCGGCTACCGGGACCGGTCGGTCAAGCTGCAGTTCCGCAAGAAGGGCAGCACCACCTACACCACCCTGAAGACCATCACCAGCGGCAGCAACGGCACCCTGAAGACCACCACCAAGGCCGTCACCGACGGCTACTTCCGCTTCCTCTTCACCGGCACCGCCACCACCGGCCCGGCCACGGCGGCCGGCGACTTCGTCGACGTCGGGTAAGAGCTCCGGGCCGCACACCCACCACTGCGACGCGGGCTCGTCCCGGGCGAGCCGGGGCGAAGCCGGGCGGGAGTTGCAGCGCACCCCGGACGGGAGTTCCCTGGAAGTATCCAATGAGGAAGCCAGAGCGCCTGCGGCTACGAACGGACCAAGGGGCTCCGTCTCGGTGTGTGATCCTCCCGGCAAGAGCCTCGGTCAGGGCGTTTCGTCGTCGCCACCCGGCGCTCGACGGAGGTGATTCAGGTGAAAGCCGTTGTCTACGAGAAGCCCTTCAGCGTAACTGTCCGGGATGTCGACGACCCACAGATCCAGCACCCGAACGACGTGCTGGTACGGGTCACGTCGACCGCCATCTGCGGGTCCGACCTGCACATGTACGAGGGCCGCACGGCGGCCGAGGCGGGCATCGTCTTCGGACACGAGAACATGGGCATCGTCGAGGAGGCCGGCGCCGGTGTGACCTCCCTGTCCAAGGGTGACCGTGTCGTCATGCCGTTCAACGTGGCCTGCGGGTTCTGCAAGAACTGCCTGGCCGGGAGGACCGGCTTCTGTCTGACGGTCAATCCGGGCTTCGCCGGCGGAGCCTATGGCTATGTGGCCATGGGACCGTTCATCGGCGGGCAGGCGGAGCGGCTGCGGGTGCCCTACGCCGACTTCAACTGTCTGAAGCTGCCGCCGGGCGAGGAGTTCGAGACCGATTTCGTGCTGCTCGCCGACATCTTCCCGACCGGCTATCACGGCTGCGAGCTCGCCCAGGTGTCCCCCGGTGAGAGCGTCGCCGTCTTCGGTGCCGGCCCGGTCGGCCTGATGGCCGCGTACTCCGCGCTGCTGCGCGGTGCGTCGAAGGTGTTCTCGGTGGACCGGGTGCCGGAGCGGCTCGCCAAGGCCGAGGAGATCGGGGCCATCCCGATCGACTTCACCGCGGGCAACCCGGCCGAGCAGATCAAGGAACACACGGACGGCGAGGGAACCGACAAGGGCGTCGACGCCGTCGGCTACCAGGCCCAGGCGCACGACGCGAGCCATGAGGAACCCGCCGTCGTTCTCAACACCCTCGTCGAGACGGTGCGGCCGACGGGCATGCTGGGCGTGCCGGGCCTGTACGTACCGTCCGACCCGGGCGGTCCCGACGAGAACGCCAAGCACGGCCAGCTGCTGGTCTCCATCGGCAGGATGTTCGAGAAGGGCCAGCGGATGGGCACCGGCCAGTGCAACGTCAAGCAGTACAACCGGCAGCTGCGTGACCTGATCATCGCGGGGCGCGCCAAGCCCAGCTTCGTGGTCTCCCACGAACTGCCGCTGGACGAGGCGCCGACCGCGTACGAGAAGTTCGACCAGAGGATCGAGGGCTACACCAAGGTCGTACTGCATCCCGGTCACGCGCTCGCCGCGTGAACCAGGGTGGTGTCGCGGGTCGGCTGCCGGAGCCAAGCCCGGCAGCCGGCCCGCACTGAGCATGGACACAGGCAAAGAGGCGGTCATGGCCGACAAGCCCGTCAACCCGACGTCGTCAGGTCCCAAGAAGGACAGCGTCGGAGTGCACGGCATCACCGAGTCCGCGCGGTACTCCCTGGCCGAAATGGGGCCGAGGCGGAGTCTGCAGACGCTGTTGAAGGTGAACCACACCGACGGTTTCGACTGTCCGAGCTGTGCGTGGGGCGACCCCGAACCCGGTCACCGGAAGATCGCGGAGTTCTGCGAGAACGGCGCGAAGGCGGTCGCCTGGGAAGCCACGCGCAAACGCGTCGGCGCGGCGTTCTTCGCCGAGCACCCCATCGCCGACCTGCGGAAGCGGGACGGTCACTGGCTGGAGGCGCAGGGCCGGCTGGCACAGCCGATGTATCTCGCCCCCGGCGCGACGCATTACGCGCCCCTGTCGTGGGAGGACGCGCTCGCGCTCGTCGCCGACCGCCTGCGCGGCCTCGCCGATCCGAACCGTGCCGTCTTCTACACCAGCGGCCGGACGAGCAACGAGGCCGCCTTCCTCTACCAGTTGCTGGCGCGCAGGTTCGGCACGAACAATCTGCCGGACTGCTCGAACATGTGCCACGAGTCGAGCGGTGACGCCCTGAGCGCGACCGTAGGTGTCGGAAAAGGCCTCGTCACCTACGCCGACATCAGCGATCAAGCGGACCTGATCATGGTCGTGGGCCAGAACCCCGGCACCTGCCACCCCCGGATGCTCACCGCGCTGGAAGACGCCAAGCGGCGCGGCGCCCGGATCATTGCCGCCAACCCGCTTCCCGAGGCCGGTTTCGGCCGCTACCACAACCCGCAGACCGCGCGCGGCCTGGCCGGCCCCGGAACGAAGATCGCCGACCGCTGGCTCCCGGTGCGCGTCAACGGCGACCTGGCCCTCTTCGCGGGTCTGAACCGGGCCCTGATCGACCGGGAGGACGCCGCGCCGGGGTCCATCCTCGACCACGAGTTCATCGACCGCTACTGCGAGGGCTTCGAGGAGGCGGCAGCGGCGTGGCGTGCCCTGGACTGGTCGCGGATCGAGACGATGTCGGGTCTGTCCCGCCGGCTGATCGAGGACTGCGCGGCAGACGTGATCGCCGCGGAGAGCGTCGTCGTCTGCTGGGCGATGGGGCTCACCCAGCACCGCAACGCGGTGGCCACCATCCGCGAGATCGTCGACTTCCTGCTGCTGCGCGGCAACATCGGACGCCCCGGTGCCGGGCCCGCCCCGATCCGCGGGCACAGCAACGTCCAGGGCGACCGCACCGTGGGCATCTGGGAGAAGATGCCGGACACGTTCCTGGACAGGCTCCGAGACGAGTTCGGGTTCGATCCGCCCCGGGCCCACGGCCTGGACACCGTCGACTCGATCAAGGCCATGCGCGACGGCGAGGTCGACGTGTTCATCGGCCTCGGCGGGAACTTCGCCGCGGCCACACCCGACACGGAGGTGACCGAGGCCGCACTGGCCAACTGCGCCCTCACCGTCCACATCGCGACCAAGCTGAACCGTTCCCACCTGTGCCACGGCACCGAGGCGCTCCTCCTGCCCTGCCTGGGACGCACCGAACGCGACCGGCAGGCCTCGGGCGAGCAGTTCGTCACGGTCGAGGACACGATGGCGATGGTGCACGCCTCGCACGGACGACTCCTCCCCGGGTCACCGCATCTGCGCAGCGAGGTCGCGATCGTCGCCGACCTCGGGCACGCGCTCTTCGGCGACGACCTCGGCTGGCGCGGCATGCGCGACGACTACGCCGTGATCCGCCGCCACATCGAGCACGTCATCCCCGGATTCCACGCCTACGAGCAGCGCGTCCGGCAGCCCGGCGGCTTCATGCTGCCCCGGGCACCGCGCGACTCGCGCACCTTCCCCACCCCGACCGGCAAGGCGCGCTTCACCGTCAACCCGCCGACCGCTTCCGAAGTCCCACCGGGGCATCTGCTGCTGACGACGGTACGGTCGCACGATCAGTTCAACACCACCGTCTACGGCCTCGACGACCGCTATCGCGGCATCAAGGGCGGACGCCGGGTCGTCTTCCTCAACAAGGACGACCTCCGCGACCTCCACCTCCACGACGGTGACCAGGTGGATCTGATCAGCGTCTACCCGGACGGTGAACGCCGCGCCGCCGGCTTCCGCGCCGTCCGCTATCCGACGCCGCGCGGCTGCGCAGCCGCCTACTATCCGGAGACGAACGTCCTGGTCTCGCTGGACTCCACGGCCGAGACGAGCAACACCCCCACGACCAAGTCCATCGTGATCCGCGTCGAACCCTCCGGCGGACAGCGGCGGTGACGACCCCTCTCCAAGCCGTCCGACGCTCGGGATTCGCCGCTCGCAGGGTGGCGACGTGTCAGGCCCGGGCCATACCCTGGACGTAGGGCGGCGGCGCCTGGACTACCCAGCGTCGATCGGGAGTTGGGGAGCGTGGGGGCCGTGACGGGGGGGCGTTTGTTCAGCGAGGGCAATGGCGTTCTTGCGCCGGGATTCGAGCATGAGCTGGTAGATCTGATGTGCGCGGTGACGGGACTCGATGCTCCGGAGGGGCGCGATCTCTTGATCAGTATGCTGGCGAGCCGGTTACCCGAACTGGGCGACATCCGGCGACACGGCCGGATGCGGCTCGAGATGCTGGAGATCGTCCGAGCCTGCCTGCGGGAGCCGCACGGGCTGCCCGCGCTGCTCGCCACGCTGCACGACTACGCCCCCAACGCGACCGCCGTGCTGAGGATCAGGGAACTGGTCCTCGCCTCCCCGGTGCTGGGCGTTCTGCCCGAAGCCGAGTTACGGGCCGTCCACACACTGCTGGCCCGTGTCCGTCATCTCGACGCGCACGGCGTGCTCTACGCCGCCGCCGGTGACCTCACCCTCCCGCAGCGCCCCGTGGCCACCCTCCGGGAGGCCTTCGACTTCCTCGCCAGGATCAACGCCCGCCCCGACGGTCTGCTCCCCGTGATGGTGCTGGTCGAGCATGTGATCACGGCGCTCGAGGAGTCCGACGTCCACCGGCCGGTCGCCCACGACCTGCGGGAATGGAACGACGTCCAGGCCGCCAAGCTCGGCCTGGGCGCGCAGCTCAAGGCGCTGCGCGCGGAGATCGCCCAGGGCCCGGTGGCACAACCAGCTCCGGCTTGCCTCGTTGTGCAGTTGTGCAGACACGGGATGAGCGCGGACCGGTATCTGCTGTCCCACTGGCGCCAGATACGTCCGGGCCCGTGGCGGCCGGAGCGCGGAGAGGACCAGGTCGTGGCCCTGAGTGAGGTCGAGGCCACCGTGGAGCGGCTGGTCTACCAGGCCGAGCAGGACTGGGCCGGGCGACCCGGCCGGCCGGTGCTGGAGTTCGTCCTGCCCCTGCATCTGCTGAACCATCCGATGGAGTGGCTGCCGATGGCGTCCCAGTCCACCTCATCGACCGCCCTGTGCCTGAGCTATCCGGTGGTGCTGCGGAGCCTGGAGCGGATGCGGGCGCGGGAGTTCCACCGTCGGTGGCACAACCGCTGGCAGCGGATGATGGGCGACCGCGACATCGTCTGCCACTGGGACACGACGGGCCGGCGCGGCCACGACCCCGTGCGGTGGAACAGCTTGCTCACCGCCGACGAGCGGCTGGTCTCCGTCGCGCTCAACGCCCCTCCGCTGCCGGGACCCGGCGGCAGCCAGGCCTCCCTGGAGGCCGCCCTGCGCGCGGGCGTGCCCCTGGCGGTGTGGGACCGCCGGCCGGCGGCCCCGGGCGAGTTCCGCAAACGGGTCAAGAAGCTGCTGAAGGGCAAGGCCATCGAGCTGCCGCAGCGTGTCCAGCACTTGCGGAACGAGGCGGCCACCGCCGCCGCGACGCAACGGGATTCGCACGCAGGACGACATCTCGCGGTTCTCTTCGATGATCCGAACCGCATCGTCGACTGGTCCGGATTTCCGGGGGCGGACCCCGGGAGCGCGCGGGGCGGACACAACGACGAGGGGGACTCATGAGCGGTGTCCATCATCCGGTCGAGAACAGCCGGAACGCAGGGGCCGTCGCCGGCCGCAGCTGGTGGATCTACCGAGGCACCGGGCAGCCGCTGACCGACATCCGCCTCGCGGACATCCTGCCCCCGCCACCCGGGTGGCGGGACTTCGACGGCGGCCCCGTGCTGCCGCCCGTGCCGGCCGAGAGCGCGGAGACCGACCGCCGGCTCGGGGTCGTGGGCCGGGCCACGCCCCGGCAGGATCCGCACGACATCGACATGATCAACACGGCCCTGCTGCTCCGCAGGCCGCTGCTGGTGACGGGCCGGCCCGGCATCGGCAAGTCCACCCTGGCCTACCTCGTCGCGCGCGAGCTGGGCCTGGGCCGCGTCCTGCACTGGGGCATCACCTCCCGCAGCACGCTGCGCTCCGGTCTGTACGAGTACGACGCCATCGGCCGGGCCCAGGCCTCCCTCGGACGCGGCACGGCCGGCGCCCCACTGCCGCCCGGCGCGTCCGGCACCCCGGACGGCGCGACCGAACCGGCCCCGGACGGCGGCGGTGCGAAGATCGGGGACTTCGTGCGGCTGGGCCCGCTGGGCACCGCCCTGCTGCCGTACGAGCTGCCGCGTGTCCTGCTCATCGACGAGCTGGACAAGAGCGACATCGATCTGCCCAGCGACCTCCTGCACGTCCTGGAGAACGGCTCGTACGACATCCCGGAACTGGTCCGCGCCCGCCACCACGAGGACCGGGCACAGGTGTACACCGACGACCCGGACGTCACGGTCACGGTGACCGACGGCCGGGTACGGTGCAGGGCCTTCCCCTTCGTCGTGATCACCAGCAACGGGGAGCGGCAGTTCCCGCCGGCCTTCCTGCGCCGCTGCGTCCGGCTGAATGTCTCGCCGCCGCGCGAGGACCAGCTCGCCGCCATGATCGCGGCCCACTTCCGGGACCAGGACGGACGGCACGACGCCATGATCCGCAGGTTCGTGGAACGCAGCCGGGAGAACGGCGGACTGGCCACCGACCAGTTGCTGAACGCCGTGTTCCTGCGGACGGCGGGCGTCCGGGAGGACGACGAGTCATGGGGCGAACTGCTGGACGCGCTGTGGCGTGAACTGTCGGGGGCGCCCTGATGGGTGACGACCCGCGCCCGTATCCGGAGGCCTTCGAAGTGGCGGAGGCACTGTGGCTGCTCGCGTACCAGACGCTCGCGGCGCGGTTGCCCCCGTCCACCCGTCCGCCACAGGCCCGGCCGGCGACCCTGTCCGCTCTCTCCGTGCTGCCCGAAACCTCCGGGCAGCCGCCGCCGGCCCGATCCACGCCCGACGGCGCGAGCGGGGGAGCGGGCGGCCCCGCGGCCGGCGGTACGACGGAGTCGCCCCCGCCGGCCGGCGGCGCGGCGGACGACCTCGCGCCGCACGAGCCGGCTCCCTCGGGCGACCCGGTCCAGCTGCCCTTCCGGCTTCTGCCCGGAAGGACGACGGAGTCCGGGGAGGAGGTTCCCCGGGATTTCCGGGGCGTGTATGTCCGGGAGGAGCCGGCGGAGCCGACGCCGGATCTGCGGGACGCGGCGGGCATCGGCCGCCGGCTGCGACCGCTGAAGCAGGTGGTGCCCTCGGCGTTCGAGATCGAGCTGGACGAGGAGGCCACCGCCGAGCACGCCGCCGAGGACGGCCTGTGGCTGCCCTACACCCGGCCGGCGGACGAGCGCCGCTTCGATCTGGTGCTGGTGGTGGACGATCACGCGACCATGGTCATCTGGGAGCAGACGATCACCGAGTTCACCGCCGTGGCGGAGCAGCTCGGGGCCTTCCGCGACGTACGGGTCCGCCGGCTGGGCCTTCGCGACACCCCCGCGGGCGAGGAGACGGTCCTGCGCGGCCCGTACGGCGACGACGCCGTCGGGGTCCCCGCCGAGCTGGTGGACCGCACCGGCCGCCGGATCATCCTCGTCCTGACCGACGGGCTCGGGCCGCTGTGGCGGGCCGAGGCGGGCCGAAAGGCGTTGGAGCTGTGGGCCGCCGCCGGGCCGACGGCGATGGTGCATCTGCTGTCGCAGCGGGACTGGCACCGCACCGCACTGACACCCCGGCAGGTGCGGCTGCGCAGTCCGCGCGCGGGCGCCCGCAACACCGAACTGTCCGTGGACTTCCCGGCGGAACATTTCGACCCGTTCGACCCGCCGCCCGAGAAGTGGACGGTCGCCGTCCCGGTGCTGGAGCTGGACGCCGACTGGCTGGGCCGCTGGGCCGGGCTGGTGGCCGGCGAGGAGTCCGGCTGGGTCGAGGCCTCCGCGCTGCTGCTGGGGGTGCCCGACCGGGCCGCACCGGAGGAGCCCGAGCCGCCGTTCGTCCTCCCGGCGCCCTCGGTGCAGGAGCGCATCCGCCGCTTCCGCAGCCATGCCACCCCTACGGCCTTCCGGCTGGCCACCCATCTGGCCGCCGCGATCCTCGAACCCCGCCTGGTGCGGGACGTCCAGCGCAAACTGGTGCCGGAGGCGCAACCGGTCCACCTGGCCGAGCTGTTCCTGAGCGGCCTGGTCGAACAGCCGCCGCCCGGCGAACCGCAGAGCGCCGCCTCCCGTGTTCCGCTGGACTTCGTCGACGGCGCACGCGAGGCACTGCTGTCCAGCGCGATGCGCGCGGACACCGCCCGGGTGGTGAGTTCGGTGTCCGCTTTCTACGGCGACCGTTTCGAGGCGGCCCGTGGACTGCACGGGGCCCTGCTCGCCCCGGAAGACGTGCCCGATCCGCCGCTGACGGCGGAGAACCTGCCGTTCGTCCGCGTCGAGCTGGCCGTTCTGCGTGCCCTCTCAGGGCCCTATCTGTTCCGTGCCCGCCGGATCAGCGCAGCCCTGGAAGGGGCCCTGCCGGGAGCGTCGATCACGGCGAACGCGGGGCACATAGTCCACGATGTCAGTAATGAACATGTAAATTCCGACACGGGCGGCCTGACCATGACCGACACCACTGCCAGCCAGCAACGCGAAGACGGGGGTTCCCCGAGCGGGACCCCGGTCCAGGGGCTTCCGGCCCCGAACCCCGACGGGCAGTCGGGTGCCGCGTCACCTCCACCCGGCAAACCGGTCCCGGGTCCGGCCGCACAACCGCACCAGCTCCCGCCGCGCAACGCCGTACCAGCCGTCTGGGGCAACGTCCCCCCGAACAACCCCAACTTCGTCGGCCGGGAGGATCTCCTCGCGCAGGTGCGGGAACAACTGGTGACCGGCGACACCTCGGCCGTGCTGCCGCACACCCTGCACGGCATGGGCGGTGTCGGAAAGTCCCAGATCGCCATCGAATACGTCTACCGGTACGCATCCGACTACGACGTCGTCTGGTGGATCCCCTCCGAACAGCCGACGATGATCCTGACCGCGCTCACCGAACTCGCCCACCGGCTGGGCCTGAACGTAAGCAGCGAGGCCAACCGGGCCGTCCCGGCGGTCCGTGAGGCACTGCGCCGGGGCCAGCCCTATGACCGATGGCTCCTGGTATTCGACAACGCCGAGAACGTCGAGGCCGTGCGCCCCTACTTCCCGACCGGCGGCACCGGGAAGATCCTCATCACCTCCCGGAACCAGGAATGGGACCGGGTGGCCAGGACCCTGTCCGTCGACGTCTTCACCCGCGAGGAGAGCAAGGCCCTGCTCCGCCGCCGGGCCCGCGACCTGAGCGACACCGACGCCGACCTGCTCGCCGAGGCCCTCGGCGACCTGCCGCTCGCCATCGAGCAGGCGGCGGCCTGGCAGGCGGTCACGGGGATGGCCGTGCCCGAGTACCTGCGGCTGATCAACGAGAAGATCGCCGAATTGATGCTCGAACTCGTCCCCTCACCCGACTACCCCATGTCGGTCGCCGCCGCCTGGGACGTCTCGCTGCGCCAGCTCGAACAGCGCAATCCCGCCGCGTTGCAACTCCTCCAGGTCTGCTCCTTCTTCGCCCCCGAGCCGATCTCCCGCAGCCTGTTCAACAACTCGCGCAGCACCACCATCGCCCCCGAGCTGGACGACGCCCTGCGCCACCCGATCAAGCTCGGCCGGGCCATCCGAGAGATCAACATCTACGCCCTGGCCCGCATCGAGCACCGGCACGACACCATCCAGCTGCACCGACTGGTCCAGGCGGTGCTGGTCAACCGAATGTCCCCGCAGCAGCAGGCGGACATGCGGCACGGCGCGCATCTGCTCCTCGCCGACGCCAACCCCAACGGCCCCGACTCGCGGGAGCTGTGGCCGCGTTACCAGGCACTGCTGCCGCACGTGGTGGTGTCACGGGCGGTGGAATGCGACTCACCCTGGGTGCGGGGCCTGGTCCGGGGGGTCGTCGAGTTCCTCTACGTCTGGGGCGACCACGAGGGCGCGGCGAGAATGGCCCGAGAGGCGCTGGCGATCTGGACCGAGAAGTTCGGCGCCGAGGACCAGCTGACGCTGGAGATGGCCAAGTGGCAGGCCTTCATCCTCCGCATGATCGGTGAGTACGAGGAAGCCGCCGACATGATGCAGCGCACCGCGGACATCTACCTCCGGATCGCGGGTGAGGACGACGAGGGCACCCTCGACGCCCTCATCCAGCTGTGTGACGGCCTGCGGCTGAAGGCCGAGATGGCGCGGGCGCTGGAGATCAACCGGTCCGTCTTCGAACGCTCGCTGCGCGCCTTCGGCGAGGACGACCCGGCCACCCTCCGCGCGGCCCACAGCCTCGGCGTCGGCCTGCGGCTGATGGGCCTGTACAAGGAGGCGCGGGCGCACGACACGGAGACGGCCCGCCTGCGCGCTCTCACCCTCGGCGAGAACAGCCTGGCGACCTTGAACACCCTCAGCGGGCTGTCCATCGACATCCGGGAGACCGGCGACTATCCGGCCGCCGTCATCCACCAGGAGGACGTCTACGCCCGCTATGTCGCCAACTACGGTGAGGACAATCCCGCCACCATCAGTTGCGGCCGCGTCCTGGCGGTGTGCCGCAGGCGCGCCGGTGACCACGACGGGGCGCTTCAGATGGCGGAGCTGGCGCTGTCGAAGTTCCAGAACCGCTACGGTCCCGATCACCCGGACGCCGTGGCCTGCGCGGCCAACCTGGTCGTCGACCTGCGCCAGGACGGCCAGCTCAGGCGGTCCAGGGAGATCGGTGAGGCGACCATCGGACGCTACGTGGCGAAGCTCGGCAGCGCCCACCCCTACACCTTGTCGGCCCGTACGAACGTGGCCATCACCCTGCGCCACATGGGGGACCTCGAGGCCGCCGGGGAACACCTCGCCGAGGCACTGCCGGGCCTGCGCGAGTCCCTGGGGGACGAGCACATCCTCACCCTGACCACGGTCATCGGCATGGCCAACCAGTACAGCGCCGAAGAGCGTCACGAGGAAGCCCTGGAACTGGACAGGCAGGCCCTGGAGAGCCTGACCCGGATCCTGGGCGAGGACCACCCCACCACGCTGGCCTGCGCCAACAATGTGGCCCTGGACCTGCGCGCGCTGGACCGCGTGGACGAGGCCACGGCCCTGCACACCGAAACCCTGACCCGCTTCCGCAGCAGGCTCGGCGAAAGCCACCCGGCGACCGTCGCCGCCGCGAGCAGCCAGCGGGCCGAGGTCGACATCGCCCCGGTGCCCTTCTAGGGCGAGCGGAAAGCGCCGAGCCGGTCGGGCCCTGGGCCCGACCGGCTCGGCATGCGCAGGGGACGCTACGGCTGTGGCGCCGGTTCGGCGTCGACGGTCGGGGTCTGCCCGGGATCCGTCCCGGGCAGACCCCGCGCCTTCTGGGTGCCGGCCAGGGTTCCGGTGCCGTCGGTCGGCGGCGTCTCGGCCGGCGGGCGCAGCAGCTCGATCAGCGGCCCCGAGGCAGCCGTGGTCACCAGCGCCATCACGACCAGCAGCGCGTAGAGGCGCGGGCCGATCACGTGGGCCTGCAACCCGACGTTGAGCACGATGAGTTCGGTGAGCCCGCGGGTGTTGAGCAGTACACCGATCAGCAGCGAGTCACGCCACGGCATACGGGCGCCGTGGGCCGACAGCGCGCCGGCGGTCACCTTGCTCAGCACCGCCGCACCGCAGATCAGCGCCAAGAGCAGCAGGTCGGACGCGTGCAGCCCGCTCAGCTTGACCGCCATCCCGGAGATCGTGAAGAACACCGGCAGCAGCAGTCCACCGGTCTCCTGGAGCGGGCGCAGCACCTGGCTGTCCGGAGAGCCGTCGGGCTGGCGGGGCATGATGATCCCGGCCAGCAGGGCACCGAAGATCACATGGAGTCCGAGCGCGCTGGTGACGCAGGCCGACCCCAGCGCCACGGCGACCGCGACAGGGACATGGTTGGTCATCAGGGCGCCCGGCCTGCGCATCCACCACACCAGCAGGGGCCGTACGGCGAAGACCATCACCAGGACGTACCCGATCAGCAGGGCCACCTTGCCGGTCCAGGTTCGCACCGATCCGTTCTCGGTGCCCACCAGGACCACGGCCAGTACCGGCCAGCTCAGCGCGTCGATGACACCGGCGGAGGCCATCGCGACCACACCCGGCCTGCTGCCGGCCAGCCCCTGGTCCCGGATGATGCTGGCCAGGACGGGCACCGCCGTGATGGACAGGGCGACCGCCATGTAGAGGGTGAAGGTGGCGTCGACGGGATGCCCACCGTTGGCGGAAGCGAATGCCCTGGGAAAGAGCAGCACGATCCCGGCACCCATCAGCATCGGAATGACGAATCCGCCCAGGGATACGGCCGTCACCGCCCGCTGATTGCGCAGCAGACCGAGGTCAAGTTCATAACCGACAGCGAAGAGAAAGAGAACCAGCGCCACTTGCGCGAGCGAGCTCAGAATTGGCTGGATCTGCTCAGGGAAGAGGGTTTCGTATACCCGGCCCGGTGCCAGGCCCAGCAGACTGGGGCCGAGCGCGATGCCCGCGAATAACTGCCCGATGACCGATGGCTGCCCGAGCCTGCGGGCAGCCGCGCCCAGGACGTAGGAGGCCGCGATCACCACCGCGAGAGCTGCGACGACGTGAGTGACGATCAAGTCCATGCTCACCGGCGTTCCCCTTCCGGCAAGTGCCGCCCACTGTGGCACAGTCAGTACGGAGTGTAGCCGGGTTCCCCGTGAGTGACCTATTGTTGACACCGTTTGGTATATGCCGTCATGGACGGGGGGCAGCTGTGACGACGGTGTTATTCGTACACGGCACAGGAGTGCGTGAGCCGGGATTCAGCGCCACTTTCGAACTCGTACGGGAGGGCTTGCGGTCTTTCCGGCCCGATGTCCGCATGAATTCCTGCTATTGGGGCGGAAGCGCCGGATCAGTGCTGCATTCGAACGGTATCTCCGTGCCAGGGTACGGAACGGGGCGCGGAATACCGGAAGCCGGTTCCGACACAGGAGCCGACGACCTCGACGAGGACGTCGAGTTCTGGGGCCTCCTCTATCTCGATCCCCTGCTCGAGTTGCGCCTGCTCACCGAGGAACCCGCCACCCGCGCGGAACTGGCGCCGGGCGCGCGACCGCCGGGCGAGGCCCTCTCCTCGGCGGCCCTGTCCCTCACCGGGGACACCGGGCTGCGTCGGCTGCTGGACGCCGCGGGGATCGCGGAGGACTTCGCCGCCGCCGTGGCCGCCGTACTCACCGCCCCCGACGGCCGCAGCTACCTGCGCACCCCCGCCGCGGACGCCGGGACGGCCGTACTGGCAAGGGCGTTCGTCGCCGAATCCGTACGCCGCCGGACCGGGCGGGAAGGACCGGCACCGGCCCTCGACGGCACCGCCCGCGACGCGGCCGTCGCCCGGATCGCCGACCTGCTCCCCGGAACCCCCGGCCCCGACGAGAGGGGAACGCACCGCGGCCCGGTCACCCGGCGGGTCAAGCGGCTGGCCGGACGGCTGGCGCTCGGCCTGGCCTCCGCCCAGGCGGTGAAACGGCGTTCGGCACTCACCGACGCCGCCCACCCGGCGGCCGGTGACGTACTGCTCTACCTGGCCCGGGGCGCCGCGATCCGCGAGGCCGTCGCACAGGCGGTACGGACCGCCGAACCCCCGGTCGTCCTGCTCGCCCACAGCCTCGGCGGCATAGCCTCGCTGGACCTGCTGGTGCTGCGGCCGCTGCCCGAGGTCGCCCTGCTGGTCACCGTCGGCTCCCAGGCACCGTTCCTGTACGAACTGGGAGCGCTGCCCAGCCTGGAGCACGGCAGCCCCCTGCCCGCACACGTACCGCGCTGGCTGAACGTGTACGACCGGCGCGACCTGCTCGGCTATGTCGGCGCCGGCGTCTTCCCCGGCCGGGTCCAGGACATCGCCCTCGACAGCCGCCAGCCCTTCCCCCTCTCGCACAGCGCCTACTGGAGCAACCCTGAGCTGTACCGCCTCCTCGCCGGGGAGCTGCCGTGACCGCCGCCCGCCCGGACCGTACGTACGCCGTCGTCGTCGGCGTGGAACGCTATGCCGCCGGCCCGTCCTGGGACCTGCCGGGCCCCGCCGCCGACGCCCGCCGCTTCACCGCCTGGCTGCGCGGGCACGGCGTGCCCGCCTCCCACATCTTCCTGCTGCTGGACCCCTTGGCCGGGGCCGGCGGACCGGAGGTCGATGTCACGGCCGCTCCCGCCGGGCGTGAGGCCGTGCAGGAGGTGCTGACCCGCCGGCTGCCCGCGCTGGACGGCGATCTGCTCTGGGTGTTCTGGGGCGGCCACGGCGTCACCGACCCGCAGGGGCACCGCAGGCTCTTCTACGCCGACGCCGCCGCCGACGACCGGCGCAACCTGGACCTGGACGCCTGGCTGACCGCCTTCACCACCGACCTCCTGCCCGGCTTCCGGCGGCAGGTCTGGCTGGTGGACTCCTGCCAGACCTTTGTCGAGGACCTCGGTTTCGCCCGCGCCCTGCCCTCCGAACTCCCCCCGGGCGGCGACCGGTTGCCCGCCCGGGAACAGTTCGTCCTGCTGGCCTCCGGCCCCGGACAGCGCGCCGTCAACGACCCCGCGCGGCAGACCGGGGCGTTCTCCCGGGCGGCGCTCGCCGCCCTGGCCGCCACGGACGGCGGGTGCTGGCCACCGGACATGAACGTGGTCGCGGAAACCGTGATCGGGCAGTTCAACGAGGGGGCACAGCGGCCCACCTCGCTCTGGTACCGGTCAGGGGCCGGCGACGTACGCCACCTCGCGTTCCCCGCGCCCCGGCGTCGCGAGGAACCGGTGCCGGACGCCGCGCTGACCGCACTCGTCAACCTGCTGGCGGGGTGGCCCACCATGGCGGACCGCGACCACCGCCAGCTCGTGCTCGACGGGCTGCCCACCGACCAGGCCGGTGCCATCCGCCGGCTGGCGGCGCCACGGCCCGACATCATCAGCATCGTACGAACCAGCTGTCGCTACCCCGATGGCCTGGCCGAACTCGTCAGGGCGCTCGCCGACGTCGAGCCGGGCTCGCTGGAGCAGAGCGAGCTGAAGGACTGGGCCGACCGCTGGCTGCCGCCGGACCCCGGAGTCTGAGCGGCTGATCACGCTCTTCCCCAACCCTTCTGCCTGCGTCATCATGAAGTCATCGGGATGCAGGGCGTTTCTCAGGGGGAGCCGCATGAATACGTCCACCGAGTTCATGGGGTCCGAACTGGTCGATCTCAGTGAGATCCCGCTTTCCGCTCTTCGGGCACAGAGCCCGGACGCCTATGCGCCGTCACTGGACCGGTTGCTGCGGCAAATCGAACGGCCACGGGTCAACTTCGCCGGCGGTGAAAAACCGGGACGGGCTGACTGAGGGTTCCCGGGGAGGGAGATCTGTGCAGCCCCACGGACGCTCGGAACCCGCCCACACCGCTCACCACCTCGTCCCCTCGGCGTACTTCGACGAGCTGGCCGCGGGCCGGGGTGGCCCCGACCTGATCCGTTTCCTGTGGACGACCGAGTACAGCAGGCGGCTCCTGCTGCTGAGGACCCTGCTCGACGCCGTTGCCGCCACCCCCGGCGGGCTGGGCCCGCTGCCGCCCGTGGACAACGCGTGGGACATCCTGACGGCGGCCCAGAAGCGCGCTCCGGAGCCCTTCCGGGAGCTGCTGATGCACCCGCAGATCGGGATCTGGCTCGGACACAGCCTGCGCAGGCTGTCCCGCACGGCCTGGGGCGACGGACCGCTCTGGACCGATCTCGGTCATCTGCACGCCGTGTGCTCCGTGGCCGCGCTGCGTTCCGGCCTGTCGCTGCGTACCACCGTGCCGTTGCGCGACGGCACCGCGATGTTCCCCACCCTCGGGCTCGCCCGTTTACCGGGCCGTCCGCACTGGGGGACGGCGGAGGTGGTGGTGGAGGCCGGACGGCTGAGGGTGGACCCGCACGGCGCGTGCGTGGGCCCGCCCGAGCGGTCCGAGCTGCCCGACGGGGACGCCCCCGGATGGCAGGGACTGCGCAGACTGCGGGCGGACGTGGCGGGACGGTCGCTGACCGTCTGGCTGGACGACATCGACCCCTACCGGGACCTCAGCGAACCCCTGCCCCCGCAGCGCCTCGGCAAGGACGAGATCACCCGCTGGCAGGAGCGGTTCGACCACGGGCTGGATGTCCTCGTGGGCAGCGACCCGGGCATGGCCGCCGCCATCGCGGAGGGGCTGCGCAGCGTCACGGCGGTACCCCAGTCGCCGACCGGGGTCGTCCTCAGTGCCTCCTCCGGCGACGCCTTCGGCGGCATGCTGACGTCGCTGCCGCCGGATCCGGCGACCATGGCGGTCACCCTGGTCCACGAGTTCCAGCACACCAAACTGGGCGCGCTGCTGCATCTGCTGACGCTGGAACAGGACAGCGGCACCGAACGCCACTACGCCCCCTGGCGGCCCGACCCCCGCCCCCTGAGCGGCCTGCTCCAGGGCGCGTACGCCTTCCTGGGGATCACCGACTTCTGGTGCCGGTACCTGGACCGGGCGCCGCAACGGCGGCTGGCGGAATTCGAGTTCGCGTTACGCAGACGGCAGACCCGGGACGCCCTCGGCGTCCTCGGGGCCGATCCCGGTCTGACCGCACACGGACGCCGCTTTCTGCGGGGCATGGCAGCCCGGCTGCCGAACTGGTGGTCCGACAACCGGGTACGGCCGGACACCGCCGCCCTGGCCGAGTTCGCCGCCACCGACCACCGCACCGGCTGGCGGATCCGGCATCTGGCCCCCGCCCCGGATGACGTCCGTGCGCTGGCCAGGGCGTTCGCCGCCGGTGCCGCGGCCGACTGCCGTATCGCCGAGTCCTCCGTCGTCCCGGACCTCGCCGCCTCGTGGTCGTACGCCCGTATCGGCCTGATCCGGCAACGACTCGCGGCGCCCTCCGAGGACGGCGACTGCCCGGAGCCCTCCGCCGCCGACCGTGCCCTCGTCGGCCGGGATCCCGCCGCACCGGAGGCCTACGCCCGCCTCCTGGCCGACGATCCCGAAGCCCCCGAGGCCTGGACCGGCCTGGTCCTCGCCCTCGCCGCAGCCGACCCCGCCGCCCGCCCGCTGCTGCGGCGCCCCGAGTTCCCGCGCGCGATCCACCGCGAGCTCCGCCTCTCCGGCACCACGGCCGACCCCCGGCAGGTCGCCCTCTGGTTCGCCGCCGGCCCGGCCGGCCGCCGGCCGTGAGGCGGGGTCACCAGGGCAGCGGCCCTTCGGCGTCGAAGTAGCCACCCGTCGGCCCGTCCGGACCCGCCTGCGCCATGCGGACGATGATCTCGGCACCCTGCTCCACGGTCTGCACGCCGGTGTTGCCGTTCAGGTCGGTCTTGGTGAAGCCGGGTTCGACCGCGTTGATCCGCATGGCCGGGAACGCCTTCGCGTACTGCAGCGTGACCATGTTCAGGGCGGTCTTCGACGCCGGGTACGCGACGCCCGGATAGGCGTGCGCCGGAGTGCTCGCGTCGGAGACCAGGGTCAGGGAGGCCAGACCGCTGCTGACGTTGACGACCACCGGGGCCGGCGAGCGCCGCAGCAGCGGCAGGAACGCGTGGGTGACACGCACCGCGCCGAAGACGTTCGTCTCGAACACCTCCCGCATGGCGGCCGCGGTCGTCTCCGCGGCGCCGGGCACGCTGTTGCCGGGGCCGCGGGACTCGATGCCCGCGTTGTTGACGAGGACGTCCAGGCCGCCGTCGGCCTCGACGGTCCTGGCCGCGGCCTCGACGGAGGCGTCGTCGGTGACGTCGAGCAGGACGGCCCGCGCACCCAGCAGTTCGGCGGCCCGGCGGCCGCGCTCGGCGTCACGGCTGCCGATGTAGACGGTGTGGCCGGCGGCGAGCAGCCGGCGGGCGGTCTCGAAACCGAGGCCCTTGTTCGCTCCGGTGATCAGTGTCGTCGTCATGCCCTCAGACTGCGGCCGGGGACGGGGAGCAGACAGGACCCTCGTCTTCCTGGGACCGCCAGTACCAGGACGACGCGGGCAGCGCGGTGCACAGTGGTGGCATGGCTGGCACGGAGTTCGGGCGTACGGTACGGCGGTGGCGGGACCGGGTCTCCCCGGACGCGGCGGGACTGCCCTCGGGCGGCCACCGGCGCGCACCGGGGCTGCGCCGCGAGGAACTGGCGATGCTGGCGGGTATCTCCGTCGACTACGTGACCCGGCTGGAACAGGGCCGTGCCGTCAATCCCTCGGAGCAGGTCGTCGAGGCCCTCGGGCGGGCGCTGCGGCTCTCCACGGCCGAACGCGAGCACCTGTTCCACTCCGCCGGGCTGGTGCCGCCGGGACACGGCACGGTCCCCGCGTACATCGCGCCTAGCGTGCACCGGATGCTGGACCGGCTGACGGGGACGCCGGTGGCGGTCTCCGACGCGTCGTGGACGCTCCTGCTGGCCAATCCGCTCCACACGGCGCTGATGGGGGAGCGGCACGGCCGGGAGCGCAACGGCGCGTGGCGCACGTTCCTGGGCTCCGGTGAGAGCCGTGTCCGCCACACCCGGCAGTCCCGTGAGGCGATGGAGGCCGCGGTGGTCGGCGATCTGCGCGCGGCGGCGAGCCGCTACCCCGCCGACCAGCGGCTGCGCCGGCTGATCGCGGAACTGCGCGCGCACAGCGCCCGGTTCGCCGAGCTGTGGGAGTCCGGGGCCGTGGGACACCACGAGGCCTCCCTGAAGACCGTCGAGCATCCCCAGGTCGGCCCCGTGACCCTCGACTGCGATGTGCTCAGCGTCGCGGGCAGCGACCTGCGCATCATGATCTACACGGCCGAACCGGGCAGCCAGGACGCCGAACGCCTGGAACTGTTGTCGGTCGTGGGCCTGCACACCCTCGGATGACCGCCGCTCAGCAGGTACGACCGGTGTAGTGGGCGCCCTGGATCTTGGCGGCGGAGCCCAGCCAGGACGTGCCGGGTCCGACGCACGTCTCGTAGTCGGGCGCCCAGGCGACCTCGACCTTGATGACCACCCGGGAGCCGTCCGAGGTGCAGTGGTTGTAGAAGGCGTCCGATCCGGTCTCGTAGAAACCGCACGGGGCGGCGGCCGCGGGGCTCGCGGCGGCCACCCCGCTGACGGAAGCGAGAACGAGGGCGGCGAGACCGAGGCTGCCGGTCACCAGACGACGAACACGCAAAGGAGGACTCCTTACCGGTGGGGACCAGGACCCGCGGAACCCGGGCCCGCTGGTCGGTCGAATGCCCGCCCAGGATCGTCGCCCCGTCCCGGCCGGTGCGCGAAACGCGGCACCGTTCACCCAACGGATCGTTTCACCGCTCCCTCAATGGAGTGATACGCCCGGGTTCTCGTGCCCAGCCCGGCCCCACGCCTCCAGCACGGCCTCCAGCTGCCGCAACGGCTCCTCACCCACGATCCGCAGGACGACGGTCCCCGCGCCCGCCGCCGCGAGCTCCCCGATGTTCCCCGCGGCCTCCTCGGGCGTGCCGGAGACGGTGAACACCTCCTCCTGCGGCCGGCCGAGCCAGGCGCCGTGCCCCTCGGTGTGCGGGTGGAGGGTGCGGGCCACCTCGTCGGGGTCGTCGCCGACGCAGGCGAAGGAGAACGCCGTCAGAGTGTGCTCGGGACCCGCGCCGCCCTTGCCGGTCAACGCGCGGATGTTCGCCAGATCGCGCGGACCGTGACCCTCGGCGACCAGCGTGCCGTCCGCGACCCGCCCGGACAGCTCGAGCGACCGGGGCCGTACGACACCCGCGACGACGGGCGGCACCTCGACCGCCGGATGCACCAACCGGACCCCGTCCAGCCGCACTTCCCGCCCCTCCAGCTCCACCCGCTCCCCGCGCAGCAGCGCGCGCACCGAGGTGATCGTCTCCTCCAGGAGGGCCAGCGGCGAACGCGCCGCGACGCCGACCTGGGCCATCCACTCCGGCACCCCGTGTCCGATCCCGGCGACCAGCCGTCCCGGGAACACCCGTGCCAGCGTGGCGAGTTCCATGGCCAGCAGCGCCGGACTGCGCAACGGCGCCGGCGCGATCCCGATCCCGACCCGCATCCGCTCGGTCGCCCCCAGCGCCACGGCCGCCGCCGACACCCCGCCGTTCCACCCGAGATCCTCGACCACCCACAGGTCGTCGACCCCGATCCGCTCGACTGCCCGCGCGAACCCGGGCAGCCCTTCCGGCGCCCAGTCGCGGTCGTACATCACACCGATCCGTACGTTCGTCATCCGAGGAAACTATGCGGCGGGCGGCGCGTGGATCAACGGTGTATCAGGTCTTGCCCGCGCATGCGGGTGCGGGCCCGCCGATCGGGGGACCGGCGGGCCCGCTGACAGGGATGGGCGGTGGTCAGTTCCGGACCGGCTTCCCCCGCCCCCAGCCCCACGCGAGGCGGTCCGCGCCGGACTGGTTGGTGGTGGCCAGCCAGGGGCGGTTGGGGTCGCCGACGAGCTTCTGGAGGGAGTACGTGTCGTCGGTGCGCAGGCCCGGCCAGTACACCGAGCCCATCTTCAGCTCGCGGAAGGTGTCGGTGACGGCCTGGACGTAGTTGATGAAGTTGTTGTCCGGGGTCTTCACGTTGTAGTTCAGGCCGTCCGTCATGGGCGCGCCGAACTCGTCCGCCACGGTCCGGCCGGCGCAGTCGCCGATGCGCACCTTCAGGTCGGCCACCCACTCGTCGTAGGTGGCGTACGACTTCCAGAAGCCGTAGTGGTGCAGGGAGAGGTACGTGCCCTTCAGGCGCGGGTCGGCGCAGACCGAGGTGACGTGGTCGTTGTAGCCGGCGCCGCTGACGAAGACCCGGTTGCGGGGGACGGAGGGGTAGGTGTTCAGCCACTTCGCGGCGATGTCGGCCCACTGGCTGTCGGTGTAGCCGTGCGGCTCGTTCATCGGCTCGAAGTAGACGCGCTTGTCGTTCTTGTACGCCTTGACGACGGTGTTCCACATCGGCCAGTAGGTGGCCTCGTCGTCGATGTAGCCGTCCTTGCGGTCACCCGTGCCCTCCCAGTAGGAGACGATGACCTTGAAGCCCTTGTCGGACGCCGCGTCGATGACCCCGCGGTACGACTTCCAGTACGCGCCGTTGACCGTGTACGGGTTGATCGGCAGCCGGACCGTGTTGGCGCCGAGGTTCGCGCGGAACGCCGAGATGATCCGGCTCGCCTTCGCGTACGTCTGCCGGTAGGTGTCCGAGGTCGACAGACCGGACAGCTGGAGGTAGTCGTCGGCGAAGTTGTCGCGCGGGTCCGCCCAGTTCACACCCTTGAACTGGGTTGTGTCGGCGGCCGGGGCGGCGGAGGCGGACGCCGGGGCGGCGGCGAGGGTGGTGCCGCCGACCGCGGCGACGGCGACCGCGACGAGGGCGGCACGCAGGCGGGGGGACCAGGTGGAGGGGGTGGAGGCTCTGGTGGGGGTCTGGCGCATCGACTTGCCCTTTCAGGACGACGATGTTTGCGTAAACATCGCAGCTCGTCCGTGGCTGATGTTTACGTAAACATGGCGGCGCCGGAATCGTGGCACCCGGCCAGGTGATCGTCAAGGTTTCGCGCACGTAACGTTTGCGAGGGGAGTGACCGGAGGGGGCTGCGAGCAGGGCCGCGCCCGGGATCAGTTCCCCAGCGGCGCCAGCGTCAACGGGGCGATCTTGCCCTCCAGCATCGCGCCCAGGCCCTGTGCGGCGCAGATGTCCGGCCGTTCCGCGATGTGCACCGGCATGCCGGTTGCCTGGCGCAGCATGTGGTCGAAGCCCGGCAGCAGGGCGGACCCGCCGACCATCATGATCCCCCGGTCGGCGAGGTCGGCGACCAGATCCGGCGGGCACTCCCGCAGCACCCGGCCGATGCCGTCGAGCACGGCCGTCAGCGGGGTCTCGATCGCGTCCCGCACGGCGGCGGTGTCGACCTGGACGGAACGGGCGAGGCCGGTGGCCACGTCCCGCCCGTGGATCTCCGTGGACGTCGGGCCGTGCGGGCTGAGGCCGTTGCCGGAGAGGGCCAGCTGCAGGGGTCGCACGGACTGGCTCGGCAGCACCAACTCGTGTGCGTGGCGCAGGTGTTGCACGATCGCGTGGTCCACGGCCTCACCGCCGACCGGGATCCGCTCGGCGGTCACGATGGAGCCCAGGGAGAGCACCGCGACCTGGGTCGCGGCCGCCCCGCACACCATGATCATGGTGGCTTCCGGACGCTCGACGGGCAGTCCGCACCCGACGGCGGCGGCGATGAGGGTGTCGACGAGTTCCACGCGGCGGGAGCCGAGGCCGACGAGCGTCTCGATCGTGGCGCGCTGGGCGAGCGGGCCGGCGTCGTGCGGGGTGCAGGCGGCGGCCCGCAGGAACGGCTTGCGGCGCAACTGGCGGCGGATCTTGTCGCCGATCAGATGCCGCAGCATGCGCTGGGCCATCTCGATGTCGATGACCGTGCCGCCGGAGACCGGGCGCATCACCCGGATGTAGTGGGGTGTGCGGCCCGTCATCCTCTCGGCGAACTCACCGACCGCGATCAGCGCGCCGGTGCGGGTGTTCACGGCGGCGACGGACGGCTGGTCCACGACGAGCCCGGCGCCCCGCACGTACACCCGGGTCCGCGCCGCACCGAGGTCGACGGCGAAATGGCAGCGGCGCAACTGCTCCAGACTGGCGGTCATGGCGGTTCCTCCCGAGAGCGCGGACCGTGGGGCCGCCTTGGGCGGCGGGCCTCTCGTGCGGGTGGGCCGCCGGGCGGTCGGCCTCCTTCACATCGTGCGCGGACGGGGAGGGGGGCCGCCTCTTCAAGGGGGCCGGGCGGGGCGCAGCCGAATGGAGGTACGACAGTCCGTCGGCGGCAGAACCGCCACCGTCTCGGGGCCCGGCTCCCCAGACCCCACAGGAACGGACCCTCGGCGCCCTGGAGCCCTGGTCCGCGTACGAGTGTGAGGAGAACCCTGAACGGCGGTATCCGCCCTTCGTCGTCACCGCCTGCCCGACCGAGGTCGCGGACGCGCTGCACGAGCGCCGGGGCGATCGGTGGTGACCGGCAGGTGCCCGGCATACGGGGGGAGAGCCCGCACCGGGGCGATCCACGGAACCCGGTGAAGGGCCGGGAACCGCTGGGTGAGCCCGGGACGGACCGACCCCGGACTGACTGAGAGGGCTACAGCGTCCGGGCCGCCTCCAGGACAGGGGTCAGTGAGGGCACCGTGGCCTCGCAGCCCGCCTCGCGCAGGCCCTGTTCGACCGTGGGGTTGCGGGCGAGGCCGATGAACCGCAGGCCGACCTGCTGGGCGGCGGTCAGTTCGGCGAGGGTGGACCCGATCAGGACGCCGGTGTGGGCGGGGGCGCCCTGGGTGCGCAGGGCGCGCTGCAGGCAGTCGGGGTGCGGCATGAGCCGGCCGAGGTCGCCGGCGCGGCCGTGGACGCCCGCGAGCAGCGGGAGCCGGTAGGACTCCAGATGCCGGTGGACGGCCTGCTCGCAGACGTCCGTGGCGACGCCGATCCGGCGGCCGGTGTCGTGCAGGGCGCGGACCAGGGCGACGGAGTGGTGGGTCGTCGGCGCGTCCGGGACGGCCCTCAGCTCCAGTTCGTCGAGGCGTGCGCGCAGGATCGGGCCGAGCCGGTCGCGGGCGAAGGCCCGCAGGACGTCCAGCGGGTGCGCGAACACTTCCCGCGCCGTGCCCGCGTCCCCCGGCGGCCGGCCGGCCGGGCCGTCCTCGGGGCCGCGGTGCTCGGCGACCAGGGCGAGCAGGTCCAGGGCGGCCTCGCGGGCGGTCGTCGCGGTGAACAGGCGGGTCAGCGGGCCGTCGAAGCCGAACAGTACGGTCTCGGCGTCCGCGAGCAGCTCCGACAGCGGGCGGGCGGCCGGGGCCGGCCGGGCCACCTGGGGCGGTGGGGCGTAGTCCGGGGCGAGGGTGGCGGTGCAGGTCACGGTGAGACCGGGCACCGGCCACCTGCCGAGTTGGCTGTTGACGGCCCGTTGGGCGCCGGCCGCCCGGCGGAGGGAGTGGTGCCGGGTGACGGAAGGCGCCGTGTTCAGGAAGTGGGCCAGCAACCGCTCGCCGACCTGCCGGCCCGCCGTCCGCACATAGGCCACGGGGTCGGTCACCCGCCAGGTCAGCTCGAGGGCGGCGGTGAAGCCGCCCTTGCCGGAGCTGGGCAGGGTGACCTGGTGGACGGCGCGCCGGGGGGTGAGGTCGACCTCGTAGTACGTCACCGGGCGAGGCGGGTGGCCGTCGTACGGGTCGGCGGGGTTGAGGAGGGTGAGCGGGCCTTCGGGGCGGGTGTGCACGACGGCGGTGCGGCCGGGGGTGGGGATGCCGAGGCGGGTGAGGTCGGCGGTGACGAGGGGGCCCTTCAGCAGGTCCGCCCGTTCGCTGCCGGGGTGGTACCAGGCGGCGGGCGAGAGCCGGTCGTCGTAGAGCGGATGGAAGCGGTAGGGGCCGGAGGCGGCCGAGCTCGCCGTGTAGCTGTCGTAGAGGCCGGTGGACACGACGATCAGGAGGGGGGAGTCGCTTCCCACGGCTGTGGAGGTCCCGAAACCCACTCGCAGGCGTGGCGGTCGGGCGAGCGTGGCCCAGTGGTCGGGCAGCCAGCGCAGGGCCGCCACGAGGACCGGGAGCAGATCGGTGCCGGGCAGGACACGGACGGAGTAGCCGTCTGGGTGGACGTCGAGCTCGTACTGCTGGGGGGTGAGGGCGCCCCGGGAGAGGACCTGGTGGACCGCGTACTCGAGGGTGATACGGCTTTCGGGGTGGGCGGAGAGGTCGGTGTCGGTCCGGAATCCGAGGGTGGTGCGGGTGTGCGAGGGGTGGGCGCCGTCGTCGGGGGAGCGAGGTGGCGCGGACGGGCGAGGGAGCGGATCCGCCCCGCGCTGTTGCGCCGGACCGGCCAGCCGCCGCACGGTCTCCTCGCTGACCGTCGCGAAGGCCGGGCCGGTGCCGGCGTCCTTGCCGACGGCGGCCTCCGCGCGGAAACCGCCTGCTGTCAGGCCAGCCCGTTCGTCGATCAAACCGCCTATGCGCTCCAGGAGTTCGCGGGTTCGGCCGCGGGTCGTGCGGGGCAGGGTGCGCAGGAGCAGGTCGCGTACGCCCGGGCGGAAGTCGTAGGAGCCGGGCGGGCCGGGGACGGCGGTGAGCATGCCGCTGAGGATGACCTCGGCGAGGTGCTGCGGGCGCGGGTCGCGGTCCACGGCGCGCTGGACGAGGCGCATCACGGGGACGGAGGGGACGGCCAGGGCCAGGTGGCCGGCCAGGCGGAAGGCCTCCGGGGACGCCGTGGCGCGGAAGCGCAGGACGAGGTCCTGGGCGGGGAGGGCGGTGGGGGAGGGGGCCGCTCCGGCGGGGAGGGGCGCCGGGGGCAGCCAGGCCACCGCGCCCGGGGTGCGGGCGCCGCCCGGAGAGGCCACGAGTGCCGCCCAGTTGGCGAGCCACGGCGCGCCCGGTTCCAGGACGGGGAGGGGGACGGCCGGGCCGGGTGGGGGCGCGGACTCGGGGTCGTACGGGATGAAGGTGACGGCGGTCAGGGGGGCCGCCGCGGCCGGGGAGGTGAGGACGCCCGGCTCGGCCGGGAGCGCCGTCGTCGGCCACAGGCGTTCCGGGAGTGGTTGTACGACGGCCAGCGGCATCCTCGTCGACCAGTGCCGCAGGGTGCGGTACCAGCGTCCGCCCGCGGGGCCGGGGCGCCACTGCGGGCCCATGCAGTCGCTGACGACCAGGGTGACCGTACGGCCGTCGCCCGGGTCGGGGACGTGCCGGGCGCCGCCGTCGGGGCCGGCCGGGTGCAGGGTGACCGTGCGGAAGACGCCCGACTGGGCCAGCGCGGTGTGCAGTTCACGGACGAGGGGGCGCCAGACCGGCATGGTCGGGCCCGTGTCGTGGACCAGGTTGAGGCGCAGCCATCGGTCGCGGGCCGGGCGGAGCACGGGCAGCCAGACGTCCGGGTGCGCGCCGAGCCGTGCGATGCGGTCGGCCGTCGCCCGCTCGTCGAGCAGCCGGGCCCGTGCCGCCGGCACCGTGCGCTTCAGCGGGCGCAGGGCGCGCTGGAGGGCCAGGGGGTGGGGGAGCATCGGGGGCGCGGGGGCGAGGAGGGGGGTGGTGTCGCCGGCGGTTCCGGTGGCCGGTGGCGGAGGTGGAGTGGCGGCGGGGAGGCGGAGGGGGACGCGGGCGGGCGCTTCGCCTTGGCGGGCCGGGGGTGCGAAGGGGGGTGGGGGTGGTGTGGGGGGTGCGGCCGCCGTCGTGCTCCCGCTGTCCCCCTCGGCGGGTGCGGCTTCGCGTCCGGCCGGCTCCTCGTCGTCCGACTGCCGTGCCAGCCAGAGCAGTTCGGCCAGCTCGCGAGCGGTCGGTGCGGTGTCCGTGGCAGCCGTCAGCAGCGCGGTGAGCCGCTGAAGCGCGGCCGTGTCCCCGTCGGCGGTCCCCCTGTGGGCCGTCTTCCCGGGCGCCGTCTCCTCAGAAGCCATCGCCGTCCGCCGTGGCGCTGAGGTACGGCATGAGTTGCTCCGCCAGCGCGTCGCGGGAGTCGGCGTCCAGGCCGGCGACTCCGGTGAGGTAGAGGGCGTTGAGGAGCTGGTCGGTGGCGAGTTCGCCGTCGGCCGCGCGGGTCAGGAAGCGGTTGATGAGGTGTTCCGCCTCGCCGGGCGGGGTGTCGAGGTGGGCGCGGACGATCTCGGTGAGCTGTTCGCGGCCGGGGCGGCGCAGCTTCAGACGGACACAGCGGCGCAGGAAGGCGGGCGGGAACTCGCGCTCGCCGTTGCTGGTGAGGACGACGAACGGGAAGGCCCGGCAGCGGACCCGGCCCCGGGTGACGGTGACCGGGGCGTCCGTGCCGTCGGCGAGGACCTCGGCGGTGACGCCCTCGGCGGAGTGGCGGGCGGCCCGCATCAGTTCGGGGATCTCGTACTGGCCCTCCTCCAGGACGTTCAGCAGGTCGTTGGGCAGGTCGAGGTCGCTCTTGTCGATCTCGTCGACGAGGAGGGCGCGGGGCCGGGTGTAGGGCAGCAGGGCGGTGCCGAGGGGGCCGAGGCGAAGGTGGTCCTCCACGCCGCCGCCCCGGGGGTCGCCGTCGGCCTCCGCCCGCGCCGCCTGCCGCGCTGCGTACAGCCGGGAGAGCGGGTCGTACTGGTAGAGCCCGTCGGCCAGCGTGGAGCGGCTGGTGATGTTCCAGCGCAGGACGGGGCCGAGGCCCAGTTCGCGGGCGACCGCGTAGGCCAGGGAGGACTTGCCGGTGCCGGGCGGCCCGGTGACCAGCAGCGGGCGGCGCAGCACGAGGGCCGCGTTGACGAGCTGGACGCTCTCCGGGGTGGCGACGTAGGAGCGGGCGCGGTGGACGCGGTCGGGGGAGACGGCGGCCTCGTCGTCGGCGTCGTGCGGCGGCGGCAGCACGGGCTCGCCGTCGAACGCCCGCCAGGGCGGCGGCGCGGGCAGCCGGTCGATGCCGTCGTGCGGCTCGCTGTTCCCGGTGTAGACGGTCCAGTGGGGCATGGTTCTCCGAAACTCGGCGTGACGCGGCGTACGTCGGGACGGGGGGCGGCTCAGGCGACGGGGGAGTGGGCGTGGGCGGCCCCGCCGCCGCGGGGACCGACGTGCGGGTCGGTGAAGACGCGGGGGTCGTCCCACAGCAGCTGGATGTCACGGGCCCAGTGGCCGTCCTCCGCCTCGGCCTCCTCGCGCAACGCCAGTACCTGGCGCGGGAGTTCGGCGGGAGGCACGCCGGACACACAGGCGTCGAGCTCGTCCAGGAACGTCTTGCCCGCGCAGCCGTTCCCGCCCGCGCAGACCTCCTCGGGGCCGCTCGCGCAGCCACCGCGCGACCAGATCACCACCGGGGCGGGCGCGGTGAGCGAGGTGTCGAAGTGCGGGCGGGTGCGGGCCTCCGCCGGGGCGGTGGCGAAGCCGGCCAGACAGGCGTCGGGCTTGCGCAGCCGCAGGCGCAGCCTGGCGGGTTCCTCGGGGCTGCCGCACTCCACGCGGTGCACCCGCGCGCCCGGCAGGGTGTCGAGCCGCTTCCAGGCGCGGGTCAGCTGGTGCCGGGTGCCGGGCCGCAGCCGTGCCTGGTCGGTGACGACCAGCGGGTACACGGAGCCGAGCGGGGTGTCGTCGTCGGGGGCGCTCGCCCAGCGGTCCACGGGCAGGTCGATCCAGTCGCGGGGCAGCGCGAACGCGATCAGTTCGTCGCAGCCGGGCGTCAGATACCGGAACGCGGCCTCGATCCGGTCCTGCACGTAGGCGCGCACCCCGGCCTGCGGGACGGTCTCGGAGCCGACCGGGTGCCGGCGGCCCCCGCTGTAAGCGGACACCTCGACGCGGACGTGCCCGTCGCCCGCGCCGCTGTGCTGGAGGTGGACGAGGATGGGCGACCAGTCGGGTGCGGCCGCCGTCTCCGCGGGTGCCTGGAACACGGCGTCCACCTGGGCGGTGAAGCGGGCGACGGTGGCGGCCGCGTCGGCGCCGTCGATCTCGCAGAGCACGAAGAGGGCCGCCGACCACAGCGAGTCGAACCCCTCCTCGGGCGGGTCCGGGTCCAGCGGTCCCCTGGCGGCCTCGTAGAGCCGCACACGCCGTACGGGATCGACGTCGAGGCCGGCCCGGACGGTGCGCTCGACGAGGGCGCGCAGCCGGGCCCGGTCGGCCGCGCCGTGGTCGGAGGTGGGGACCAGGCCCTCCAGGTCGGGCCAGTAGCGGGCCATGACCTCGGTGGGCATCATCCGCCCGTTGTGCACGCCCGTCGCGTCCGCGGCCGCGGTGACCATGCCGACGACCTCGCCGGTCTCCACCAGGGTGACCGCGGCACCGCTGAACCCCGGCGCGAGCGGCTGCCCGCCCGGCTGCCAGGCCTCCAGCTGGATCCACTCGCGGTTGAGCAACTGGGGTGCGGTGATGCGGTATTCGGCGAGCGTCCCCTCGTCGTAACCGACCGGGAAGCCGTACACGACGAGTTTGCGGGGCCGGTCGGGCCGTTGCCCGTGCGCCGCGTCCACGGGCGCGAGCGCGGCCGGCGCGATCGGTACGTCGTGCGCCAGTTCCAGTACGGCGAGGTCACCGAGGTCGGTCGCGCCGCCGCCCCAGCCGCCGTCGGCGATCACCCGGGCCGGTACGGCGGGGGAGCCGGGCCGCTCGGTGAACGTCACCGTCAGCGCGTCCGCGCCGCCGCTCCCGCGCACCACATGGGCGCAGGTCAGCACCTTGCGCGGAGTGACCAGGAAGCCCGCCCCGGCGACCTGGCCGGCGCTCTCGATCCGGGCGTGCCACTCGGCGCTGTTCATGAGGCGCCGGTGGGCTCCGGCCCCTCGGCCACGGACGGAGACCAGGTCAGCTTCACCACGAGGTGGCCCTCCGCGGTGCCCTTGGCGATGATCGCGCCCGTCTCCGCCGAGAGCTTCACCCCGAACTCGATCTCCACTCCGTCCGGCCGTAACGAGCCGTCCCGGAACACCCGCAGCGCGGACTCGGCCGCCGCCCGCACCCCTTCCAGGGCACCCTCGAAGGTGCGGGCCGCCTGGACGGTGCCGTCACCCCGGGCCACCAGCCGCGAGCCGGGCCGCACCGGCTCGGCGGCCTCCACCGCGACCACGGCCCCGTCGTCGGTCTTGAACTCCACCAGTCTGTCCACGCGCCCCCGTAGCCCCTTCGCTCGCCCCGGACCCTGCGGCTGTGTGCATCCCCATTGTTACGGACGGTACTTGCGGTTGTCCTGTTCCGCCCGCCGTTTTCACGGCGGCCGCCGATCCCCTGTCCGGATCACGCCCAGTTCGGCCAAGTCCTGCGGCCGGATTCGGAGTTGGTCCGCCGTCGCCTCCACCTCCTCGGGAGGGCGCTTGAGGATCGCGGCGGCCGACTCGGGCGCGATGACGGAGAAGTAGCTGTCCGGGGTGGCCCAGGTGCGGCCGGGCGCGGCCAGGGCGAGCGCCCCGCCGGAGCCGCCCTCGCCGATCACCAGGGTGGTGAGGGGCGTCCGGGCGGTGGCGACCGCGCCGAACAGCTCCGCGATCGCCGCGCCCGCGCCCTGCCGCTCCGCCTCGGCGTCGTTGGCCGCGCCCGGGGTGTCCACCAGGGTCAGCACCGGGATGCCGAGCCGGTCCGCGAGCCGGATGAGCCGGGTGGCGGTGCGGTATCCGGCGGGCCGGGTGGCCGTCCCGGTCTGCGCGGCGTACGCGACCGTACGGCCCCGACGCTCGCCGAAGCCGCAGAGCATCCCGTCGGGATCGGTGCCGCCGCAGCGGTCGCCGGAGATCGCGAGGCGGTGGGTGAAGTAGGCGTCCAAGTAGCGGGCGGCGCGGGGGCGTCGAGGCGAGCGGGCCCGTCGTACGGCGTCCCAGCCGGAGGCCGGGAGAGCGGCCGTCCCGAGGGCCTCAGGCACGGGGGCGGGCCCGCTGGACGGGCGGGTGAGCAGCCGCAGCCACGCTCCGAGCGTCTCGCGCAGCTCCTCCGCTCCCACGACGGCGTCCACCGAGCCGGCCGCGACCTGCGCCTCCGCCGTGTACGCGGCCGGATCGGCGTCCGGCGGCCGCACCCGGGACCCGGCGAAACCGACCTGGGCGCCGGGCAGCGCGAGGACGACGTCGGCGCCCGCGCCCAGGGTGGCCCAGCCGCCACCGGTCGTCGGGTCCCGCAGCACGGCGATCTGCGGCAGCCCGGCCTCGCGCGTGAGCGCCGACTGCCGTGCCACCCTCTGGAGTTGGGTGAGCGCGAGCATGCCCTCCTGCATCCGGCTGCCGCCCGTGGCGACCAACGGGACCACCGGGAGCCGGTGTGCACGGGCATAGGTGTACGCCGCCTCCAGCCGGTCGCCGGTGTGCTCGCCCAGCGAGCCGCCCAGGAAGCCGAACTCGAAGGCGATCAGCACGGCTTGCGTGCCCTCGATGTCCGCGGTGCCGCAGACGACGGACTCCGTCTCACCGGTGCGGTCGGCGGCGCGGGCCCGGGAGAGGTCGTAGCCGGGCCAGGCCAGAGGCCCGTCGGAGACCAATGGCCGTGTGGGGTGGGCGAATTCGTCGAAGGAGCCGGCGACGAGGGCGATGGCCTCGCGCGCGCTCGCGCGGCCCGTCATGAGGGCAGCGCCCGCTTCATGATCTTCCCCATGTCGTTGCGGGGCAGCGCGTCCAGGTACCGGACCACGCGGGGCCGCTTGTGGGGGGCGAGCCGCCGGGCGACATGGTCCGCCAACGCGCCCTCGGCGGGCGGGGACTGCGGATCGACGGGGACGACCCACGCGACGATCCGCTCGCCGAGATCCGCGTCCGGCTCCCCGGTGACGGCGGCCTCCCGCACTCCCGGATGCTCCAGCAGCGCGTTCTCGATCTCACCGGCGCCGATCTTGTATCCCCCGCTCTTGATCAGATCGGTGGCCTTGCGGCCCACGATCCGCACATACCCGTCGGGATCGCGCACGGCCACATCGCCCGTCCGGAACCAGCCGTCGGCGGTGAAGGCGGCGGCGGTCGCGTCGGGCCGGTTGAGGTACTCGGTGAACAGGTTGGGCCCGCGCACCTGGATCTCCCCGACCGTCTCCCCGTCGTACGAGGTGACAGCCGCCCCCTCCTCGTCCACCAGCCGCAGCTCCACACCGGGCAGGGGCACGCCGACGGTCCCGGCCCTCGCCTCCCCGTCGGCCCGCACGGAGGTGTTCATCAAGGTCTCCGTCATGCCGTACCGCTCGATCACCCGCCGCCCCGTCGCCGCCGCGATCCGCTCGTGGTCGTGCACGGGCAGCGCGGCCGAACCGGACACCAGCAGCCGCGCCCCCGACAGCGCCTTGACCAGCTCGGGATCGTCGGGGAGCGCCTCGGCGACGCGGTGGTACATGGTCGGCACCCCGAACAGCATGCTCGCGCCGCTGTTCAGCTCCCGGGCCACACCCTCCGTGCCGAACCGCCCGAGATGCCGCAGGGCCCCGCCCCGTCGCAGCGGCCCCAGCACCCCCAGCACGAGCCCGTGCACATGGAACAGGGGCAGCCCGTGCACCAGCACGTCCTCCCCGGTCCACTGCCAGGCGTCGGCGAGCGCGTCCAGGGTGGTGGCGACGGCCCGACGCGGGATGACCGCGCCCTTCGGCGGGCCGGTGGTGCCGGAGGTGTAGACGACGAGGGCGGGCGCCTCGTCGTCCACGGGTTCCGCGGAGAGGGTGCCCGCGGCGTGCACATCGACGTCGACGCGCTCGACACCGGCCAGGGGGGCGGGCAGTTCGTCGCCCGGGGCAGCCAGGACGGCCCCGGGCGCGCTGTCCCCGAGGATGTGCCCGAGCTCCTTCTCCCCCGACTTCGGGTTGAGCGGCACGGCGGCTGCGCCGGCGAGCAGCACCCCCACCACGCCGACAGCCGTCTCCAGCGAGGGCGTGGCCCAGACGGCCACCCTCCCCACCCCCCGCACCCGCTCCCCGACGGCCCCGGCCGCCGCCGCGAGCTCCGCGTACGTGAGGCTCCGCTCACCGAAGCGCAGCGCCACACGCCCGGAGGGGTCATCCGTCAGGGCCGGGAAGAGAGAGGACACGCGGGGACTCCTTGCGGTTGGGGCGGCGCCGACAGACACGTTCCTACCCCAGACCAGGTGCGATCGGGCGCTTGCGGAGCTTGACGCTGGTCACTTCCACGTCTGGCCCGCCGACGGAGGGGAAGGCCGACGGCCTCCGGTCGCGAAGGGGATTGTTAGCCTTCCGGGCGATCGGACATCGGACAGTCGTACGAAGAGGGAGTCCAGCGTGCCCCGCATCGCACTCGTCACCTGCCGGCCCGGACCCGAGGTCTCCGTCGACCGTGACCTGCCCGGGCTGGTGGCGGCGCTGAGGGAGGCGGGGGCGGACGCGGAGGCCGTCGTCTGGGACGATCCTGACGCCGACTGGGCCGGCTACGACCTCGCCGTGATCCGCTCCACCTGGGACTACAGCTGGCGCGCGGACGAGTTCCTGGCCTGGGCGCGGAAGACCGGCGCGGTGACCCGGCTGGCCAACCCGGCCGAGGTGGTCCGCTGGAACAGCGACAAGCGGTACCTGGGGGAGCTGGCGGCGGCCGGAGTGCCGACCGTGCCGACGCGCTACCTGGCGCCGGGGGAGGCGGCGGACCTCCCCGGCCACCACGAGTACGTCGTGAAGCCGACCTCCGGCGCGGGCGCCCGCTTCGCCGCCCGCTACACCCCCGACGAGCACGACACCGCCGTACGGCATCTCGCGCGCATGCACGACGAGGGGTTCACCGCGATGGTGCAGCCCTATGTACGGGGCATCGACGTGGGCGGCGAGCGGGCGCTGCAGTTCTTCGGCGGCCGTCTGCTGCACGCCAGCCGCAAGGGGGCCGTCCTCGCGCCCGGCACGGCGTACGACGAGCGCAAGGTCGCCCACCCGGGCCTGGAACCCTGGCGGCCGACGGACGCCGAACTCGCCGTCGCCGAGCGGGCGCTGTCGGCCGTGCCCGACGCCCCCGAACTGCTGTACGCGCGGGTGGACCTCGTGGACGGGGACGACGGGCGACCGCAGGTCATGGAACTGGAGCTGGTCGAACCGAACCTGTTCCTGTCCCTGCACACCGGTTCGGTGCCGGGGGTCGTGGCGGGGATCCTCAGAGCAGCACGGTGAGCTGCCCGTTCGTGTCCCTGACCGCGATGCGCTGGAGCAGGCCCCAGGTGAACTCGGCGACCACCTCCCGCGGCACGCCGAGCGTGTCCGGCGCCGTGAACGCCAGTCCCCAGCGGGTGGGTGCCGTGCCCTCCAGGGGGCGGGCCGGGGGGAAGGCCTGGGCGACCTCGTCGACCGTGCAGGACCAGGGGGTGAGGTCGTTCAGGGTGCGCAGGTCGGGGGTCTGCGCTTCCGGGGCGCGGACCAGCCACTCGTTCCAGACGGAACCGTTCGGGTCGAGCAGCACCTCGAAGCGGAGGTCGGGCCAGAGGGGGAGCAGCCACTGCCAGGCCTCGCAGTCGAGGTCTCCGACGCGCCGGGCGGTTCTCGACTCCGGTTCGCCGAGGACGCCGCGGTAGCGGGAGAGGGCGCCCCGCGAGTGCGGGGAGTGCACCATGGCCTGCCAGCGCTTGTTGGCCTCCCTCATCTGCACGAGGGACACGCCCAGTCCATGACGGGCGTCGTCCACCCGCTCGGGGCTCTGGTCGGCCATGCGGCGCAGCAGGACGAGTTGGAAATCGAGGGCCGTGAAGGTGCCCGCGAGACGTTTCGGGGTCGGCATGCCCCCATCCTGGCCCACCGTGGCGGCGCCCTGACCCAGTGTGGCGATTCACGCCCATTGCCCGCCGGAGTGTCGTATGACAGCCTGTGTTCGTCATGCCGATCGCCTGTTGATATTTCGAACGCAGGCCAGGGACGAACAGGGAGGGGGCCGGTGGTGGGACGCCTCGTACCAGCCGTGACCCGAGCTCTCGACATTCTCGAGCTCTTCCTCGACGGGGACGGGACGCTCTCCGCCCCCGACATCGTGCGCAGGCTCCAGCTCCCGCGCACCACCGTGCACGAGCTGGTCACCACGCTCGCGGCCCGCGCGTACATCGTCCCCGTGCCCGGACAGCCCGGACGGTACCGCCTGGGTGTCCGTCCGTACCAGCTCGGCAGCCGCTACGCCGAGCAGCTCGACCTCGCCGCCGAGGGGCAGCAGGTCGCCCGCACCGTCGCCGAGACGTGCGACGAGACGGTCCACGTGGCGATACTCGAGGGCACCGACGTCATCTACATCGCCAAGGTCGACTCCACGCACGCGGTGCGCATGGTCTCGGCCGCCGGCCGGCGCCTGCCCGCCCACTGCACCTCCGTCGGCAAGATGCTGCTGGCCTCCCTGCCGGAGGCCGAGCTCACCGCCCGTATCCCCGACGACGCCGACCTCGTCCGGATGACCCCGAACAGCATCACCGAGCCAGGCGCGCTGCGCGAGGCGCTCGCGGAGATCCGGGAGCGGGGCGTCGCCGTCGAGAGCCGCGAGTCCAACCCGGACGTCAGCTGCGTGGCGGCCCCGGTCCGCGACCGCACGGGCCAGGTCGTCGCCGCGCTGTCCATCTCCGTCCCCATGATCCGCTGGAGCGACGAACGCCGCGCCGAACTGGAGCAGCTCGCCGCGAAGGGCGCCGCCGAACTGTCGGAGCTCCTCGGCTACCGGAGCGTGGCATGACGACCACGACGACCGCCTTCGAGGTGGCGGTACGGGCCGAGGCGACCCTCGGCGAGGGCCCCACCTGGGACGCGGCGACCGGCCGCCTGCTCTGGATCGACATCCTCGGCTCCCGTCTGCACACCTACGATCCCTCGACCGGCCGCCGCACGGTTCGCGTCACCGACCAGCACGTGGGCGCGGCCAAGCCCCGTGCCGGGGGCGGCCTGGTCCTCAACCTCCGCGACGGGGTGGGCCTCCTGGACGAGGACGGGACCTTCCGCTGGCTCCACCACGAGCCGGTCCCCGGCCGCCGCGCCAACGACGCCGCCGTCGCCCCCGACGGCTCCCTGTGGGCCGGCACCATGCGCTACGACGAGGCCCCCGGCGGCGGCACCCTGTCCCGTCTCACCGGCGACGGCTCGGTGCGGCCGGTCCTCGACGACGTGGCGGTGAGCAACGGCACGGGCTGGAGCCCGGACCACGCCCGGATGTACTACGTCGACTCGCCGACCCGCAGGGTCGACGTCTTCGACTACGACCCCACGGCGGGCCGTGTCTCCGACCGCCGCCCCTTCGCCGAGATCGAGGAGGGCGCCGGCTTCCCCGACGGCCTCACCGTCGACGCGGACGGCTGCGTATGGGTGGCGCTGTGGGACGGAGCAGCGGTACGCAGATACACCCCAACGGGTGAACTGGACCGCGTACTCAAGTTGCCGACCCCGCGCGTCACGGCCTGCGCCTTCGGCGGCGCCGACCTGACCGACCTGTACGTCACAACGGCCCGCGTGGGCCTGGACGCCCCCCACCCGGTGGCGGGGTCGTTGCTGGTGGTGCCGGGCGCCGGCAAGGGCCTGGCCCAACCGGCGTTCGAGGGCTGAGCCCGGGCCGGTGGGCGGGCGGGTGCTCCGGTGGGCGGGCGGGTGCTAACGAAGGCCCGCCCGCTTCAGCTCGTCCCCCGTCAGCGGCGGTCCGTCCAACGCCGGCCGCAACGGCCCCACCGCCGCGGCGACCAGCACGGACGGAGCCAACAACACCTCCGGCCCGCGCTCCAACGACGTCACATCCGTCACCCGGCGGGCGATCCGCCCGTTCCCGGTCGCCGTCAGCATCAGCCGGCTCACATACCCCGCCGCCAGCCGATCCCGTACCGTCGGCCCGCCCTCCGTCGCGCCCGGATAGAACACGTCCTGTCCGACCGCGAGGTCCCACGCCGCTCCGGCCGGCCGGGCCACCGCCCGCTGGACCCGCCGGGCGAGACCGGCCGCACCCCACCCGTGCCGCCGCACCAGGTCCCGCAGCAGCACCGCGCTCTGCGCGGCCACCGCGAGGCCATGCCCGTAGAGCGGGTTGAACGCGGCGAGGGCGTCCCCGACGACGGCGAAGTTCTCCGGCCAGAGCGGCATCCGCTCATAGAAGTGGCGCCGGTTGAGGGTGGCCCGGGTGTACGACACGCCCGTCAGCGGCTCGGCCCGCTCCAGCAGTTCCCCGATGATCGGATGGCGCAGCTCCTCGCGGGCGAAGCGGACGAAGTCCTCGGCCTCGGGGGAGGGTTCACCCCCACGGGTACCGTTCAGGGTCACGATCCAGCGCCCGTCCTCGATGGGCAGCAGAAAGCCGGCCCGGCCAGGGCGCCCGTCCCGCGGATCCGGCTGCACGTTCACGATCGGGTACCCGGACCGCGCCTGCTCGGGCGCGAGGTACAACCGACTCGCGTACGCCAGCCCGGAGTCGACCTCGCGTCGCGCCACCGGGGGCAGCCCGAGCTCCGTCAGCCACCGGGAGGCACGGGAGCCGCGGCCGGTCGCGTCGACGACCAGCCCGGCGCGGAGGACACGGATGTCCTCCCCCTCCCGCACCCGCACGCCGGTGACCGCACCCGCCCCGCCCTCCAGCCCCACCACCTCGGTGCCGTCCAGCAGTTCGACCCGCCGGTCCGCGAGGACCTGCGCGCGGATCGTCGCGTCCAGCAGGTCCCGTCCGGCGAGGATCACGTGGTGCGACTCGGGCCAGCGCCGGAACCAGCCCCGCGCCCCCAGGACGACCATGTCCGTGGTGACCGGGTGCCGGCGCGCCCCGGCCTCCCGCAGCGCCTGAGTGGCCCCCGGCAGCAGTTCCGCCACCGCCCGCACCCCGCCCGACCACAGCATGTGGGCGTGGCGTGCCTGCGGCAGCCCCTTGCGGGGCGCGGGGCCGTCGGGCAGGACGTCCCGCTCGACGACGACGACCCGGTCGGCGAGACCGGTCAGGGCTGCTGCCGCGAGCATGCCCGCGTGGGATCCCCCCAGGACGACGGCGGTTCTGGCGGGGGTGGGATCTTCACTCATGCGCGGACAAGCTCTCTGCCGGGGCGGCCGCGTGCTCGCGGACCGCGTCGATGTCTTCGGGGCGGCGGAGGACCTCGGACACGGCCTGGATCTCCCGCAGCAGATAAGTGGTGTCAGGTCCGGAGGGGCCGGACAGGCCGGAGGGGCCGGACGGCGAGGTGGCGCCCTCGGACCGCGGGGACCGCTCCCGCGCCCTCACCGCGTCCTGGATCGTCACGGCGGCGGCCAGGGCCTGCGCCCGCCCGCGCTCGAAACCGAGGGCGACGGCGGCCTCGTAGGACCGGGCGCGCAGGTCGTCGTCGAGGTACCGGGACAACTGCAGGAGCGCGTCGCGGATGAAGGTCTCGCGGCGGATCAGCCGCAGTTCGGGAGTGGCGCGCAGGGCGAGCGGCTCCCGCGTGCCCACGACGGAACGCATCAGCCGGGACAGAGGCTTGAGGCCGCGGTGCCGGCGCCGGACCCGCCAGCGCTCCTGGAGGTACTGGCCGGCGTGCGGCACGATGAAGCCGATCGCCACCAGGGTGGCGGCGATACAGGCCGCCGACGGCGCGATGCTGGTGCTCAGCCAGTCCAGGTCGTGTCCGGTCCAGCGGGCCGCCACGGCCGTCAGCTTGGCCGCGCTGAACAGCAGGTTCGTCACGTACCCGGCGCCCAGGAAGCGCAGCCCCCAGCGCAGCCAGGCGTCGAGGCCCTCGGTGCGGCTCCAGTTCCAGATCAGCCCGGCCGTGACCGAGCAGGCCACCGTGTGCGCGAGCAGGTAGAGCAGGATCTCCTCGCGCATGAACGGCGTGTTGGCGTAGTAGGTGTCCAGGTCCCGGATCCGCTCCACGGGCACGTCGGCGAGCGCGAACAGCACCCACAGCGCGACCACGACACCCGCGTACACGGAGACCACCCACCGGGTCGCGCGCCGGGTCTGCGCCGAGCGCTCGGTGAGGTTGTTGCGCCAGGCGATGACCAGCAGCAGCCAGGACGCGGAGAGCGCGGTGAGCAGCGAGTACACCCAGGGCGCCGCGATGTTGGGGACGCCCGTGACCCGGTTGGTCCAGGCGATGGTCTTCGGGGCGGCGAACACGAACACCGCGCAGGCGAACAGCAGCAGCCCGCCGACCGCCCGCAGCAGCGGGTCCCGCCACAGCTTGAGGATGCTGGGCAGCTTGATCGCCAGGGCGGCGCCCAGCACCACGGTGGGCAGCCAGAAGGAGATGTGCAGCCCGTGCATCACCGAGCCGTGCCTCTGCGTCCGCGGTAGCCCAGTGTCCGCTGCACGGGAGAGGTCTCGCCGGCGGATCCGGCCGTGGGACCCGTCTCGGACAGATGGCGGCGGAAGCGGGCCGCGAGCCGGTGGCCGAAGTCGTCGGCCTCGGCCTCGTCAGCCTCCCGGGAGCCGTTGCGGGCGGCCACGGTCAGCGCGATGGAATCCCAGCCGGGCCGTCCGGCGAGGACCCCCGCGGCCTCGGTGCCGACGCCGTGGTGGTGGTGCCGGTGACCGGCGTGCAGATGCCACAACTCATGGCCGACGATGACCAGTTGCTGCACCGCCTCGGCCCGCTCCTCCACGATGACCAGGTCGAAGTCGTGGAACTCCACCCACAGTCCGGTCACGCCGATCTCGTCGGGGAACCGCTCGAACCGCAGCTCGACGGGGCGTCCGCCGCGCAGCGCGGCCATCTCCTCGCACAGCGCCCGGCACACCTCCCGCACCCCGGCCGGCCGCCGGGGCCGGGCCCGCAGCGCGGCGGCGAGTCGGCCGGCCAGGTCGCGCATGGCCGGTCCGGTCCTCGGGCGCCACAGTCCGGAGGCGATCCGGGCCGCCCTCCCGCGCGCGCCCGCGATGTCCATCAGGTCCCGTCCCCCTTCTCACCGCCTGGCGGCTGCCTGTTCGAGCCTACGCGGCTGGATGTGTCCGCGTCACGAAAAGAATGGACCGGGGCCAGGATAGAAAGCGCTATCAGAAGTCCTGTCGAAACCATTGACGCGCCAAGTGCATCGATTTTACGGTCCCGTTCGAAGTTACGAGCAGAAGTCGAAATATCGAACATCAGGGAATCGACGAACCGACAGGACGGCAGGGGCAAGGTATGGGACAACCTGGCCTGAATCGCAGGCAACTTCTCGCCGCCGCGGGCGGTGTGGCGGTCGCGGGCAGCTTCGGCTTCGCCGCCCTCGGCTCCGGCGCCGACGCGCTGGCCGCGGGCGACCGCACCCGCGTGCGCTACTGGAACCTCTTCCAGGGCGGCGACGGCGCCAACCAGGTCGCGATGGTGGACGCCTTCCGCGCGGAGCACCCGGACATCGCCGTCAAGGACGCCACCCTGACCTGGGGCAATCCCTACTACACCAAACTCGCCATGGCCGCCGCCGGCAACCGCGCCCCCGAGCTCGCCGTCATGCACCAGGGCCGCATCCCGGGCTTCGCCCCCGGCCGCCTGCTGGACCCCTGGGACACCGGCCTCCTCGCCGAGTACGGCGTGCGGGAAGCCGACTTCAACCCGGTGCTGTGGCAACGCGGTGTCGTGGACGGCGAGTTGTATGCGCTCCCGCTGGACATCCACGTCCAGCTCAGCTTCTACCGCAAGGACGTCTGCGAGAGGGCGGGTCTCCTCGACGCGGACGGCCGCCTCCCCGCCGCCACATCGCCGGACGACTGGTTCGCCGTACTCAAGGCAGCCAGGCGGCAGTTGAAGGACGGCGTGCAGACCCTCGGGCTGCACGCCAACGACCAGAACTTCTGCTGGTGGTTCTTCGTCGCCTTCTACCAGCAGCTCGGCGGCACCTACTTCACCGACGACCACACCGACGTCACCTTCGACACCGACAAGGCCACCGAGATCCTGGAGTTCTTCCGCAAGCACATCACCGACGGCTACGTCACGGTCGGCGCGACCGACGGCGAGGCCTTCCTCGCCGGTTCCCCCTTCACCTGGGAGGGCAACTGGTCGGTGCCGTACTTCAACTCCCAGAAGGTCGAGTACGGTGCCCAGCCGCTGCCCCCCGTCTTCGGGAAGCCGGCCACCCACGCCGAGTCGCACTCCTTCATCCTGCCCCACCAGGCCGGCCGCGGTGGCGCCGCGAACGAGGACGCCTACCGGCTCGCCGCGTACATGGTCACCCACGCCACCACCTGGGCCAACGGCGGCCACGTCCCCGCCTACCTGCCCACCTTCGAGGACCCGGCCTACCTGAAGCTGGCCCCCCAGAACGAGTACTCGCGGCCCGCGATGGACCACCCCGCCACCGAACCGCACATCTGGTTCGCGGGGTCCACCGGCATCCTCGCCCAGCGTGTCGGCCCGATCGTCGCCGCCTCCAACCTCGGCTCGGCCAAGCCGGACGCGGCGGCCCGCCGTATGAAGGCCGCCCTCGAACAACTGCTGGCGGCGAAGAACCCGATGGACGGCCTCACGGCCGCCCAGGAACTGAAGGGAGCGGGCGCATGACCACCTTCCTCCGGGAACCGAAGGGGGCCGGCGCATGAGCACCCTCGCCCAGGCGGGCACGGCGCTGCCCGTCCGCACCGCGGTCGCGGCCGACTCCGCCCGCGCCCGCTGGGGCCGCCGCTTCCAGCACGGCGGCTGGTTCGTCGCCCCCTTCTTCGTCCTTTACGGCCTCTTCGTCGTCGTACCGGTCCTGCGCGGCCTCTACCTCAGCTTCACCGACGCCAACATCTCCGGCGACAACCCCGGCTTCGTCGGCCTGGACAACTACCGCGAGGCACTCCGCGACGACCTGGTGTGGGACTCCCTCTGGCACAGCGTCCAGTTCACCCTCTACGTCGTCCCGTCGATCGTCGTCGTGGCCCTGCTGATGGCGCTGATCGCCCACCACACCGTGCACTTCAAGTGGCTGTGGCGGCTCTGCTTCTTCGCGCCCTTCCTCCTCCCCTCGGCGGTGGTCGGCAACCTGTGGTGGTGGCTGTTCCAGCCCACCAACGGCATGGTCAACCACGTCCTCGGCCAGGACACCCCGTGGCTCACTCAGAAGTCCACGGCGATGCTCGCGGTCGTCATCGCGACCCTGTGGTGGACGGTCGGCTTCTCGTTCCTGCTCTATCTGGCGGCCCTGCAGAACATCCCCCAACACCTCTACGAAGCTGCCGAGTTGGACGGGGCGAACGCCTGGCAGCGGCTGCTGCACATCACCGTGCCCAACCTGCGCAACATCACGGGGCTGGTCTTCGCCCTGCAGATCCTGGCGTCCCTGCAGGTCTTCGACCAGGCGGTGGTGATGTACCAGTTCGGCCCCGGGCCGGAGGAATCGACCCGCACCTTCGTGCAGTACACCCTCGAAGAGGGCTTCACCAGCTATCGCGTGGGCTACGCCTCCGCGATCTCCTTCATCCTGTTCCTCATCATCGCGGCGGTCGCCCTCGGCCGGATGTGGCTGCTGCGCGACCGCGAGGAGGCCGCGACCCGATGACAACCCCCGCGCTGCGCAAGCCCCGCAGCACCTGGACCCCCGGCCAGATCGCCCTGACCCTCGTCGCGGCGGCCCTGTCTCTCGTCTGGCTGGCCCCCCTGGCCTGGGCCCTGTCCACCTCCCTGAAGACCCCCACCGAGTCGGTCGAGTCCCCGCACTGGATCCCCGAGAACCTCACCCTGGAGTCCTGGAAGGCGGTCCTGGAGGCCGGCAACATCCCCAACTGGTTCGTGAACTCGGTCGTGGTGTCCGTCTGTGTCACCTTCCTGGTCCTGCTCGTCTCCGCGCTGGCCGGATACGGCTTCGCACGCACCGAGTTCCGAGGCAAGTCGGCCCTGCTGGCGCTCACGATGGCGGGCCTGATGTTCTCCCCGGCGATCCTGGGCGTCCCGCTCTTCACCACGGTCCAGTCGCTGGGCATGGTCGACACCTACTGGGGCATGATCCTTCCGCAGTGCGCGCCGGCGGCGATGGTCTACATCCTCTACAAGTTCTTCCAGTCGCTCCCCAGAGAGCTGGAGGAGGCGGCCTTCATCGACGGCGCGGGCCGCTGGCGCATCTTCTTCACGATCGTGCTGCCGCTGTCGAAGCCGTCCCTGTCCGCCGTCGGCATCTTCACCTTCATCGCGTCCTGGAACAACTTCCTCTGGCCGTACATGGTGACCAACAACCCCGACCTGATGACCATGCCGAACGGCATCGCCACCGTGCAGAACGCCTTCGGCATCGTCTGGCCCCAGCTCATGGCGGGCGGCCTGATCGCGGGCCTGCCGCTGATCGTCGTGTTCGTCTTCTTCCAGAGCCAGATCGTGCGGGGCGTGGCCCACACGGGTCTGGCGGGCCAGTAAGGAGATCCGGTGCGCCTGAGACTCGCGAGCCTCCTCACCGCGGCGGTGGTGGCCCTCCTGCCCGGCACCGCCCGGGCCGACGTCACCTACCCCGACCCCCAGCCCGTCACGGGCCGGCAGATCATCCACGACCCCACGGTCATCCGCCTCGAGTCCGGCGGGTACGTGGCCTACTCGACCGGCGGGATCATCGGCGCCCGCACCTCGAAGGACCGCACCCACTGGGACGACGCGGGCAACGCCTTCGCCGTACCGCCGAGTTGGTGGTACGAGTACAACGACACCGGCGACCCCTGGGCCCCGGACCTCTCCTTACGAGCCGGCCGCTACTGGCTCTACTACGCCGTCTCCTCCTGGGGCACCAACCACTCCGCGATCGGCGTGGCCACCTCCCCGACCGGTCTCCCCGGCACCTGGACCGACCACGGCAAGGTCTTCGCCTCAGAGACGACCGACACCTTCAACGCCATCGACCCGGCGGTGATCCGCGCCGACGGCCGCCTGTGGATGAGCTTCGGCTCGTACTGGACGGGCATCCGGATGGTGGAGCTGGACCCGGTGACGGGCAAGGCGGTCCAGGGCGCCACGGTCCACCACCTGGCGACCCGCCCCGACGCGCCGTACGCCGTGGAGGGCCCGTACATCGTCCGGCACGGCAGCCACTACTACCTCTTCGCCTCGTACGACGCCTGCTGCGCGGGGGTGAACTCGACGTACAAGATCCGGGTGGGCCGCTCGGCGTCCGTGACGGGGCCGTACGTGGACAGCACCGGGAAGCCCCTGCTGGAGGGCGGCGGCGACCTTCTCCTGGCGGGACACGGCCGTTACGTGGGAACGGGCGGCGAGTCGGTCTTCAGGGACCGGGGCGGAGACGTCCTGGCGTACCACTACTACGACGCGGAGGACGGCGGCGTCCCCAAGCTGGGGCTGAACACCTTGCACTGGACGAAGAACGGCTGGCCCAGGCTCCTTTAGGGGCTCGGGGCGGTAACTACTTGCGGCTCCGCCGCGTGGGCGCGAGCAGCCACGGACAACCCGCAGACAGAACCGAACCGAAAGGCCAAGATGAGCACCGCCCGCTTCACCCTCGACCCCGCCTTCACCGTCGGCCAAGTCAACCCCCGCCTCTTCGGCTCCTTCGTCGAACACCTCGGCCGCTGCGTCTACACCGGCATCTACGAACCGGACCACCCCACCGCGGACGCCGAGGGCCTCCGCGCCGACGTACTGGAACTGGTCCGCGAACTCGGCGTCACCGCCGTCCGCTACCCCGGCGGCAACTTCGTCTCCGGCTACAAGTGGGAGGACTCCGTCGGCCCCGCGGCGGAGCGCCCGCGCCGCCTGGACCTGGCCTGGCACTCGACCGAGACGAACCGTTTCGGCCTCTCCGAGTACATCGGCTTCCTGCGGAAGATCGGCCCCCGGGCGGAGCCCATGATGGCCGTCAACCTCGGCACCCGGGGCGTCGCGGAAGCCCTGGAACTCCAGGAGTACGCCAACCACCCTTCGGGCACCGCCCTCTCCGACCTCCGTGTGATCCACGGCGACAAGGAGCCCTTCGGCATCAGGCTCTGGTGTCTGGGCAACGAGATGGACGGCCCCTGGCAGACGGGCCACAAGACGGCGGAGGAGTACGGCCGCCTCGCCGCCGAGACGGCCCGCGCGATGCGCCAGATCGACCCGGGTGTCGAACTCGTCGCCTGCGGATCCTCCAGCCAGTCCATGCCGACCTTCGCCGAGTGGGAGGCGACGGTCCTCAAGGAGACGTACGACCTCGTCGACTACATCTCCCTGCACGCCTATTACTGGCCGGAGGACGGCGACATCGACTCCTTCCTCGCCTCGGCCGTCGACATGGAGTCGTTCATCGACAACGTGGTGGCGACCGCCGACCACGTGGGCGCGCGGCTGAAGTCGAAGAAGAGGATCAACCTCTCCTTCGACGAGTGGAACGTCTGGTACCTGCGCAAGTGGGAGGAGCACGCGCGGGGCATCGACCAGGGGGACTGGCCGGAGGCCCCCCGCCTCCTGGAGGACAACTACAGCGTCACCGACGCCGTCGTCTTCGGCTCGCTCCTCGTCGCCCTGCTGCGCCACGCCGACCGTGTCACCGTCGCCTGCCTCGCCCAGCTCGTCAACGTCATCGCCCCGATCATGACCGAGCCTGGCGGCCCGGCCTGGCGCCAGACGACGTTCTTCCCCTTCGCCCAGGCCGCCCGGTACGGCCGCGGCCAGGTCCTCGACGTCCGCGTTGACTCGCCGACGTACGAGACGAAGAAGTACGGCGAGGCGGACCTGCTGCACGCCACCGCGGTCCGCGCCGAGGACGGCACCGTCACGGTCTTCGCCGTCAACCGCAGCCGGACCGGGACACTGCCCCTGGAAGTCGCCCTGAACGGGCTGAACCTGACGTCGGTCGTCGAGCACAGCGTGCTCGCGGACGCCGACCCGGACGCCCGCAACACCCTCGCCGAGCCCGAGCGGGTCGCCCCCCACCCGGCCGACGGCACGGCGTTGCGGGACAACACCCTCACCGCCGTGCTCGAACCGCTGTCCTGGAACGTGATCCGGCTGGCGTAGCGGCCGCGTGATCGCCGGCCGGCCGGAGGCTCGACCCGGCCGGCGATCCGTTCACAATGGGTGCATGAGGATCTCGGCGCGGGCGGACTACGCGGTGCGGGCGGTACTGGAGCTCGCCGTACGGCAGGGCGGTGACCCGGTCAAGGCGGAGACCGTCGCCGCCGCGCAGGACATTCCACACAAGTTCCTGGAGGGGATCCTCGGCGATCTGCGGCGCGGTGGAATCGTCGACAGCCGGCGCGGCGGGGGCGGCGGCTACCGGCTCGCCCGGGACCCCGCGGCGATCACGGTCGCCGACGTGATCAGGGCGGTGGACGGCCCGATCGTCTCCGTACGGGGCGAACGCCCGACGGGTCTGACGTACACGGGTTCCGCGCAGCCCCTGCTCCCGCTCTGGGTCGCGCTGCGGGCGAACGTACGCCGGATTCTGGAGGGCGTCACCGTCGCGGACATCGCGGCGGACGCGCTGCCGGACCCGGTGAAGGAGCTCGCGGCGGAGCCGGCGGCCTGGGAGAACCCCTAGCGATCCGGGAGAGAGGGCCGCCGAGCCGGGTCCCCTCCCGGAGCGGCAGCCGACGGCGGTCCGATCCCGAACCGCCGTCCGGCAGTCCGAAGCCGACCGAATCGCAGGGGCGGCCCCTCGTGTCGTAAGCAGGCATGTGAACGGGCCGGGGTGAATGGCCGGAGTTCGATCTGGCCGCGCCCCGGGGGTCTCCCTACGATTCCAACGCCGCGGCACTTCACAGAAACCTCACAGGTTCTCCACACTTCAACGAAGAAGGAGAGACCCCCCATGGCAAGTGGACTGCTCCTGGGCGGCGCCGTCGCCGCCCTCGTCACCGCGGCGGTACCCGCACACCACCCGGGCGGGTTCGTCGACCCGCCCCCGGACAAGATCGTCATCGATGTCGCCACGGTGAACGGCTCCGGCTGCCGGCCGGGAACGGCCGCCGTCGCCGTCTCCGAGGACAACACCGCGTTCACGGTGACCTACAGCGACTATCTCGCCCAGGTCGGCGGCAGTTCCGACCCGACCGCCTTCCGCAAGAACTGCCAGCTCAGCCTGATCGTCCATGTCCCGTCGGGCTTCACGTACGCCATCGCCCAGGCGGACTACCGGGGCTTCGCCTCGCTCCAGTCCGGGGCGAACGCCGTGCAGCGGGCCTCGTACTACTTCCAGGGCTCGTCGCAGACGGTGTTCAAGACCCACACCTTCAACGGCGCGCTCAACGACAACTGGCAGGCGACCGACACCACGGACTGGGCGAACCTCGTCTACGCGCCCTGCGGAGTCCAGCGCAACTTCAACATCAACACCGAGCTGCGCGTCAACGCGGGCACCTCCTCGCCGTCCAAGGTCAGCTTCATGGCGATGGACTCGACCGACGGCGACATCAACACCGTGTACCACATGGCGTGGAAGGAGTGCCCCGGCAAGTGAGCCGGACGGCCGCCCGTCGCCCCGGGGTGACGGGCGGTCCGCCCGCTCAGCGCAGAGCCGGTGCCACCGGCCCCTGATCTCCCGCGGACACCGCGTCGCCGTTGCCCTGCGGGCCGACCTCCGGCACGCCGGCTGGGCGCCACCGCGGCTGCGGTGACGCCCAGCCGGTCAGCGGGGCGGGATCAGCTGTCCACCCCGAGGGTCAGCGTCCCGGCGTACCCGGACGAGGTGGAGCTGCCCAGGGCCGTCAGGGTCAGGAGGCCGGACGTGGCGCCTCCGTCGTCGTAGATGGAGTCCTGGGCGAGGGTGGTGCGGGTGACCGTGTTGGTCGAGTACGGGGAGACCTTCGCGACGGCGGCCGTGATCGTCTCGTTGAAGAAGAGCTGACCGGTGTGGACCTCCTGGCCGCCGGTGAAGTGGCCGTCGGAGGGGACGGTGACGCCGGTGTGCACCTTGACGTGGATGTGGACGCAGCGACCGCGGTACCAGCCGGGGTAGATCGTGGTGATCGCGGCGACACCGCTGGAGTTGGTGAGCACCCCGCCGCGCAGGAAGGTGCCGTCGTCCGGTTCACTGTGGCCGTTGTTGCCGACGTAGCCGGAGTACTCGCCGAGGGCGTCGGCGTGCCAGAGTTCGACCAGGGCGTTGCCGAGGGGAGCGCAGCCGCTGGAGTCGACGACCGTGAGGGTCAGCTTCAGCGGGATGCCGGCCTTGCCCTCGGTGATGTCGGAGCGGACGTACTGTCCGTCGAGGTAGTAGGGGCCTTCGGTCATCTCCTTCGTGAGGGTGCAGACGGCCGCGGCGGCGACGGGGGCGGCGCCGGCCGTCGTGGCCGTGGGGGCTCCGGACGACGCTACGGCGCCCACGGCCAGGGTGGCGGCGGTGGCGCCCGTGGCCACGAGAACGGTACGGCGTCCGATCGGGCTGCGAGTTTCCGAGGTGTCTGTCATGAACACGGCACCATAGGGACGGACCCTGTAGGCAGGCTGTCGGTTCGGCAAAGTGAGTATCCGTCAAGTTCCTTGCAGGACAGGAGGGGAACGGGCAACCAGCGACACCGGCGGTGGCGGCCCGGGTGCCGATCGCAGTCCGGCACCCGGCCGCGCTTCTGACTGATCGCCGCCGCCGGGCCCGGGGGTCCGAGGGTGACTGAGGGGATGTGCTGACGGGCGTGCGCGGACCATTGACGCGCAAAGCGTTCGATTCTACGGTCCGGTCCGACGACTCGGCCGCTGTTCGATATGCCGCACATATGGAACGGCGAACCCCCACCGAAGGAGCGTCCGCATGAGCCGCACCTCTCGCAGAGCTGCCCTTCTCTCCGTCCCCGCCGCGATCCTGCTGGCCCTGACCCCCACTACGGCCTCCGCCTACCCCAACCCCGGCACCGTCACCGGGGCGACGGTCGTCCACGATCCGACCATGATCCGCACCTCCGCCGGCCGCTATCTCCTCTATGCCACCGGCGGCGGCCTGGCCCACCGCAGCTCGGCCGACCGGATCGCGTTCGGCGCGGGCGCCGACGCCTTCTCCACCCGGCCGGGCTGGTGGTCCTCGTACGGCACCACCGAGGCCTGGGCGCCGGACATCTCGTACCACGGCGGCAAGTACCTGATGTACTACGCCGTCTCGACCTTCGGCTCCAACAAGTCGGCGATAGGACTGGCCGGTTCGACGACCGGCCTGCCCGGCTCCTGGACCGACTACGGCACCGTCTACACCTCCACCACGTCCAGCGACTACAACGCCATCGACCCGAACCTCTTCGTCGACGACGACGGCAAGTGGTGGCTGTCCTTCGGCAGTTGGTGGACCGGCATCAAGATGATCCGCGTCGACCCGGCCACCGGCAAGCAGCTCTCCTCCGACACCGCCCGCCGCTCCCTCGCCGCCCGCCCCACCGGGACCAAGGCCGTCGAGGCGCCGTACATCGTCAAACGGAACGGCTACTACTACCTCTTCGCCTCCTACGACACCTGCTGCGCCGGCACCGGCTCGACGTACAAGGTGAAGGTGGGCCGGGCCACGAGCGTGACAGGGCCGTACTACGACAGGAACGGGGTGGCGATGACGAACAACGGCGGCACCGCCGTGCTGGAGTCGCACGGCAGTGTCATCGGGCCCGGCGGGCAGTCGATCACGAACGACACGGACGGTGACCTGATCGTCTACCACTACTACGACGGCAACGACAACGGCACGCCCAAGCTCGGCATCAACCTGCTGAGCTGGAGCACCGGTTGGCCGGTGGCGTACTGAGCTACCCCGCCTGCCCCATCCCCGCCGCATTGGGCCAGCTCTGGGCGTTCGGCCAGCCGGTGGTCGCGGCGGGCGAGAGGCCGTTGGTGCCCCTCACCTGGGCGGCGGTGAGCCCGCCGCGGGCCGGGACGCCGGGCGGTGTCTGGGCGGAGGCCATCGGCGCGGCGGCCGGGGTCATCGCCGAGGCGGGGGTCATGGCGGGAGCGGGGGCCATGGCGGGAGCCATCGAGGCTGCCGGGCTCATGGCCGGGCTCATGGCTGCCGGGGCCATCGCCGCGGGGGCCATCGGCGCGGGGGCCGGCGCCGGGGCCGGAGCGGGCGCGGGCACAGGCTGGGGGAAGACCTGTGCCGCGGCCGGCAACGGCATCCCGGCGCCGTTGGACGGGGCGGCCTGCGCCACGGCGGGCGCCTGCATCGGCATGCCGGTGGCGGCCGGGGCCGCGACCAGCCCCGGCATGCCGACGGCCTGAGCGGCGAGGCCCTGCATACCCGCCCCGTTGGTGGCCTCCACCAGCCGGTCCACGGCCGCCGTACCCGAGCTGTAGCTGGTCCCGGTGCCCAGCTCGGGCACGGCGGCTCCCCTCCTGGTCCCGTAGAGCACCTGTTCCAGGCCGGACACCAGGCGACGCACGTCCACCTGGGGGCGCACCACGAGCCGCAGGAAGCGGCTGGAAGAGCCGATCTTGTTGCCGCACTCACGGACCAGGATGCGGTGCTCGGTGAGCATCCGGTCCCGGACCACGGTGCCCTCGGCGCCGACGGGAAGGCGCACGAAGAGGAAGTTCCCCTGCGACGGGTAGACCGTCAGGCCGGGCAGGGCGGAGAGCTGGCTGGCCATGTCGAGACGGTCCCGGCGCACCTGCAGCAGGCTCTGCGCGTACTCGGGGCCGTGCTCCTTGAGCATGAACACCACGTACTCGGCGAAGGCGTTGAGGTTCCACTTGGGCAGCATCGAGCGGACCTTGCCGGCCAGGGCAGGGTTGGCGACCATGTAGCCGAAGCGGATGCCGTGCAGACCGAAGTTCTTGCCGAGGCTGCGCAGGACGATGACGTTCGGGCGGATCATCGCCTCCTGCACGACGCTCGGTTCCTGCTCCGCGTCGGCGAACTCCAGGAACGACTCGTCGATGACGATCAGGTCCAGGTCGGCCATCGCGTCCATGAACTGCACCAGCGCGTGCTTGTGCAGGAAGCCGCCGTCCGGGTTGTTCGGGTTGCAGATGACCGCGACCCGCGTGCCCCGGGTGCGGATGAACTCGGCGTACTGGGCGAGGTCCAGCGCGAAGCCGCTGGACTCCTGGAGCGGGAACATGTCGACCCGCTTGCCGGTCTCCATCGGCTGGTCGGTCCAGCGGCCGAAGGTGGGGACGGGGATGGCGAGGGACTCACGGACCAGCAGATGGTCGATCCAGGTGATCAGCTCGGTCGAGCCGTTGCCCATGGCCACGGCCTGCGGCGGGAGCTGGAGCAGGTTGCACAGTTCCGCGGTGATCGTGTCGGCGCTGCTCGGGTAGTACGTGACGATGTCCCGCAGTCGCTGGGACATCGTGTCCATCATGGCCGGGGTGGGGAAGTAGGGGTTGCACGGAATGCAGAAGTCCACTGGGCCGGTGCCGTCCCCGCCCTCGCGTGTCAGCGCCGCCATCGACGGGCTGTGCGCCGCCGTACTGCGGAACAACGAGGTGACGTTGTCGGCCATGGAACCTCCGTAGGGGGCGGGTCCGGTGGGGACGCCCGGGCCCGTCGTCTGGGTGGCCCGCGCGGGGGAGCACGGGCCGCTCCTACATACGGAGGTGTGAGTGACACCGTTCAACCGGTGTGAAAAAAATGTGAGTTACGGAACCGGAGGTCGATGTTTCGCATCCGCCCCCGGCGTTCATGGCGATGATCAGGAGCTGAAGCCGTGGATCGTCGTGGTCCGGTACGTCTGCCCTGGCCGCAGCACGGTCGACGGGAAGGACGGCTGGTTCGGCGAGTCCGGGAAGTGCTGTGTCTCCAGGCAGAGACCGTCGCCCTGGCGGTAGGTGCGGCCGCCGCTGCCGGTGAGGGTGCCGTCCAGGAAGTTGCCCGAGTAGAACTGCAGACCGGGCTCGGTCGTGGCGACCGTCAGGGTGCGGCCCGAGGACGGATCACGCAGGGCCGCCACGGGGACGGGCCGTGCCGTCACACCCTTGTCGAGGACCCAGTTGTGGTCGAAGCCCTTGGCGTGGAGCAGCTGCTGGTCGGCGACCCGGATGTCCCGGCCGATCGCCTTGGCCTCGCGGAAGTCGAGGGGGGTGCCCGCGACCTCCGCGAGCTCGCCGGTCGGGATCAGTCCCGCCGCGACCGGTGTGTAGCGGCCGGCGGCGATGGACAGCTCGTGGTCCAGGATCGAGCCGCTGCCCTCTCCGGCCAGGTTCCAGTACACGTGACTGGTGAGGTTGACCACCGTCGTCCGGTCGGTGGTGGCTTCGTAGTCGATCCGCCAGTCGCCCTGCGCGGTGAGGGTGTACGTCACCTTCACCGCGAGCGTGCCCGGGTAGCCCCTCTCGCCGTCGGGGCTCGTGCGGGAGAGGCACAGGCCGACGTCCGGGCCCTGCACGAACGGCTCGACGTCCCACACGTGCCGGTCGAAGCCCGGGGTGCCGCCGTGCAGGCTGTTCACGCCGTCGTTGACGTCGACCTGGTGGGCCTCGCCGTCGAGGGTGAACCTGCCCTCGCCGATGCGGTTGCCGTAGCGGCCGATCAGCGCGCCGAAGTACGGGGACGCGGCGACGTAGTCCTCGAGGGTGTCGAAACCGAGGCAGACGTTCGCGTACCGGCCGTGGCGGTCGGGGGTCTCCAGGGACTGCACGATCCCGCCGTAGGAGAGGACCTTCAGGCGGGTCCCCCCGTTCTCCAGCGCCCAGCTGTGGATCTCCGTGCCGTCGGCGAGCTCGCCGAAGAGCGTTTTCACCGGGTGTCCGTCTCCTCCCATGGGAAGGGCCCCGCCGTGCGGCGGGGCCCCGTCCGTCCGATCCGGTCTACGAGCCGGACTTGCGCTTGTTCCACACGTCGAACCCGACCGCGGCCAGCAGGGCCAGGCCCTTGATGACCTGCTGCCAGTCGGTGCCGACGCTGAGGAGGTTCATGCCGTTGTTCAGCACGCCGAGGACGAGACCACCGATGATCGCGCCCAGCACGGTGCCGACACCGCCGCTCATGGACGCGCCACCGATGAACGACGAGGCGATCGCCTCGAGTTCGAAGTTGAGGCCCGCCTTGGGCGAGGCCGCGTTCAGACGGGCGGCGACCACCAGACCCGCCAGGGCCGCGAGCACGCCCATGTTCAGGAAGACGAAGAAGGTGACCTTCTTGTCCTTGACGCCCGACAGCTTCGCCGCCGGCAGGTTGCCGCCGATCGCGTAGATGTGCCGGCCGAAGACGGCGTTGCGCATGACGTAGCCGTAGCCGACCACCAGCAGGCCCAGGATCAGCAGCACGATCGGCGCGCCCTTGTAGCTGGCGAGCAGCATGGTGACGGTGAGGATCGCGGCGGCGATGGCGACCAGCTTGAGCAGGAAGAGGTTCCTCGGCACCACGTCGAGGGAGAACTCCTGCTGGCGCTTGCGGTCACGGACCTCCTGCAGGACCACGAAGGCCAGCAGGACGAAGCCGAGCAGCAGCGTGATGTTGTGGTAGTTGGTGGTCGGGCCGACCTCCGGCAGGAAGCCGTTGCCCATCTTCTGCAGACCGTCGGGGAACGGGCCGAGGGTCTGGCCCTCCAGGAAGATCTCCGTCAGACCGCGGAAGAGCAGCATGCCCGCCAGGGTGACGATGAAGGAGGGTATGCCGAGATAGGCGATCAGGAAGCCCTGCACCGAGCCGGCGATCGCGCCGACGATCAGACACAGCACCAGCGCGAGAGGCCACGCCACATCGTGCTGCACCGTCAGCACGGCCGCGAAGGCGCCCACGAACGCGGTCAGTGAACCGACCGACAGGTCGATGTGACCCGCGATGATCACCAGCATCATGCCGATCGCGAGGATCAGGATGTAGCTGTTCTGCAGGACCAGGTTGGAGACGTTGCGCGGCAGCAGCAGGTCGCCGCTGGTCCACACCTGGAACAGGACCACGAGCAGGCCGAGCGCGATCAGCATGCCGTACTGCCGCATGTTGCGCCGCAGCCCGTCCAGCATCAGCTGCAGCAGCCCGCCGCCGGCGGCCGGGCCCCCGCTCTTCCCGGGCGGCGCGGCCGCCGGGCTCTTGTCGGTCACGTCCGTGCTCATCGCGTTACCTCTTTGTCCTTCGTCATCTGACGCATCAGCACTTCCTGCGTGGCCTCGGCCCGCGAGAACTCGCCCGTGAGCCGTCCGGCGGCCATCGTGTAGATGCGGTCGCACATGCCGAGCAGTTCGGGCAGCTCGGAGGAGATGAAGACGACCGCCTTGCCCTGGGCGGCCAGCTGGTCGATGACCGTGTAGATCTCGAACTTGGCGCCGACGTCGATACCGCGCGTGGGCTCGTCCAGGATCAGCACATCGGGACCCGCGAAGATCCACTTGCTGAGGACGACCTTCTGCTGGTTGCCGCCGGACAGCTTGCCCACCGGCTCGAAGACGGTGGGCGCCTTGATGTTCATGGACTTGCGGTAGCCCTCGGCGACCTGCCGCTCCTCGTGCTCGTCGACCACACCCCGCTTCGCGACCTTCTTCAGGGCGGTCAGCGAGATGTTGCGGTTGATCGTGTCGATGAGGTTGAGGCCGTAGTGCTTGCGGTCCTCGGTGACGTACGCGATCCCGTGCGTGATCGCCTCCGCCACCGTCTTCGTGCGGATCTCCTTGCCGTCCTTGAGGACCGTCCCGCCCGCGTACCGGCCGTAGGAGCGTCCGAAGACGTTCATCGCGAGCTCGGTGCGGCCGGCGCCCATGAGGCCGGCGATGCCGACGATCTCCCCGCGGCGCACCTGGATCGACACGTCGTCGACGACCTTGCGCTGCTGGTCGATCGGGTGGTGCACGGTCCAGCCGCGGATCTCCAGGGCGGGGGCCGCGCCCTTCTCCGCCTCGTGCGGGGTCCGCTCGGGGAAGCGGTGGTCGAGGTCGCGGCCGACCATGCCGCTGATGATCCGGTCCTCGGTCGTCTCCGCCGACTTCACGTCCAGTGTCTCGATGGACTGGCCGTCACGGATGATCGTCACCGAGTCGGCGACCCGGCGGATCTCGTTGAGCTTGTGGGAGATGATGATCGAGGTGATGCCCTGCTTCTTCAACTCCAGGATGAGATCGAGGAGTTTGCCGCTGTCCTCGTCGTTCAGCGCGGCGGTGGGCTCATCCAGGATGAGCAGCTTCACCTTCTTCGACAGCGCCTTGGCGATCTCCACCAGCTGCTGCTTGCCCACGCCGATGTCGGCGACGCGGGTCTCCGGGTGGTCGTCGAGACCGACCCGGCGCAGCAGCTGGGTGGCGTGCCGCAGGGTCTCCCTCCAGTCGACGAACCCGCCCTTGGCGTGCTCGTTGCCGAGGAAGATGTTCTCCGCCAGGGAGAGGTACGGCGACAGCGCCAGCTCCTGGTGGATGATCACGATGCCGTGCTGCTCGCTCGCACGGATGTCCTTGAAGTGGACCACCTCTCCCTCGAAGAGGATGTCGCCCTCGTAGGAGCCGTGCGGATGGACGCCGGAGAGCACCTTCATCAAGGTGGACTTTCCGGCGCCGTTCTCACCGCAGATGGCGTGGACCTCGCCCTGCCGGACGGTCAGAGAGACGTCCGACAGCGCCTTGACGCCGGGAAAGGTCTTGACGATCGAGCGCATTTCCAGGACGGGTCCCGCCATGGTCGTGCCTTCCAATCCGTAAGGTTCGACGCTTACTTGAGCTGGTCCGCCGTGTAGTAGCCGCCCTCGACGAGCTCCTTCTCGTAGTTCGACTTGTCGACGCTCACCGGCTGCAGCAGGTAGGCGGGGACGACCTTGGTGCCGTTGTCGTACGACTTGGTGTCGTTGATCTCGGGGTCCTTGCCGTTGAGCGAGGCGTCCACCATGTCCGTGGCGACCTGGGCCAGCTTGCGCAGGTCCTTGTAGATCGTCATCGACTGCTCACCGGCGATGATCGACTTCACCGAGGCGAGCTCGGCGTCCTGACCGGTGATGACCGGCAGCGGCTTGCTCTTGGAGCCGTAGCCGTCCGACTTCAGCGCGGCGATGATACCGATGGAGATGCCGTCGTACGGCGAGAGCACCGCGTCGACCTTGCCGCTCGTGTAGGACGAGGTGAGCATGTCCTCCATGCGCTTCTGGGCGGTGGCGCCGTCCCAGCGCAGGGTGGTGACCTGGGTGAGCTTGGTCTGGCCGGACTTGACCACGAGCTTCTTCTTGTCGATGTACGGCTGGAGCACGCTCATCGCGCCGTTGAAGAAGTACTTGGTGTTGTTGTCGTCGTTGGAACCGGCGAACAGCTCGATGTTGAAGGGACCCTTGCCGCTCGCCAGACCCAGCTTGTCGACGATGTACTGGCCCTGGAGCTTGCCGACCTTCTCGTTGTCGAAGGACGCGTAGTAGTCGACGTTCTTCGTGCCGAGGATCAGACGGTCGTAGGAGATGACCGGGATCTTGGCGTCGGCGGCCTGCTGCAGGACGTTGTTCAGGGACTTGTTGTCGATGGCGGCGATGACGAGCGCCTTGACACCCTGGGTGATCAGGTTCTCGATCTGCGAGACCTGCTGGTCGGGGTCGTCCTCGCCGAAGACCAGCTTGGTCTTGTAGCCCTTGGCCTTCAGGTCCTTCTCGACGTTGGCGCCGTCGGTGATCCAGCGCTCGGAGGACTTGGTCGGCATCGAGATGCCGATGGTCCCGCCCTTGGAGTCGCCCGCTTCCTCCTTGCTGCCGCCCTCGCCGGACTGCCCGCAGGCGGTCAGGGTCAGGGCGAGGGAGGCGGCTCCGGCGATGGCGGCGAGGGCGGCTCTGCGGTTACGCATGATCATCATCCTTGATGTGTGTGCAGGGATCGGTCTCGCGGAGCGAGGGCGCTCCCGCAGGTGACGCGGCAAAGACCGAGGAAGAGACGTGTGGGATTCTGCGTGCCTGTGTCGGCTTCTGTGAAGCGAGGTTTCCGGAACGTTATGCCGGGGTGTCGAACCTGTTCAGTTTGCCGGGCAGTCGCGAGCCCAGGGGCGCCATGTCGCCGTCCGCTCCGTGACGCGCGAGCAGGTCGAGGGCGAGCCGTCCGCGCCGCACCCGTTCCCGGGCGGTGGACAGCGTCAGGTCCCGCATGTGGTGGCCGTACGGGTAGATCCCGGGCGCCTTGGACAGGCCGAACTTCAGGTAGAGCGGTGCGCCGCGCCGGATCAGCTCGGCGACCTCGTACATCCGGATGTAGCCGCCGAGGTCGTCGGGGGCCTCGATGTACATGTCCATGGGCGCGCCGGACGCCCGGCGGATCTCCGTGAGGTGATCCAGCGTCAGGTCGCTGGGCACGTTGACCGAGTCGGCGCCCAGCCGCTCGTACACCGCGTACGAGGCCGGGTTGACGGGGCCGATCAGTGCCGACACCTTCAGGGTCGTGTCGGCCGGCAGGATGCCGGCCGCGCGGGCCCGGTGCAGCGTCCACAGCACGCCCTCGTCGGCGACCAGCAGGCACTTGACGCCCAGCTCGGTCGCCCGCACGGCGTCCTCGACGCACCCGGCGACGGCGTCGTACCCGCGGGCCCGGAGGCCCCCGCCGCGCGAGTCGGTCCGCGTGGAGCCGCCGATGTCCCACGTGCCGCGCGGGCCGGTGAACAGGCACAGCTCGATGTCACGCTCATTGGTCGCGTCGACCATCTCGGTGATCTCGGCGTCGGAAAGCATCCACACGCCGCTGCCCTGGCTGATCCGGTGGATCGGCACGTCGAGCCGCGAGGCCTCCTTCAGGATGACGGCCAGCGCTTCGGGACCCTCGCACGAAGGGACCTCGGTGCGCCAGCGGCCGCCGCCCGGGAAGGAGTGGGAAGAGGCGTCGGCGGGGTCGAGGGCGGGCGCGCCCAGGCCGAGCGCGGTCAGTGTCCGCTCACCGGGCCTGCGGGCTGCCGTGGCGGAAGCGTCGGTGGTCACATGCTGTCCTTCGTGTTCGGTATTTCGGACAAGGTTCGCGGCTCACGTCATACGAGGCTTGGGTGTACGCCGGTACGGGGACCGTCAGGTTGCCCCCGTACCGGCGTACGGCTAGGGGTGGAGCAGGACCTTCCCGACCTTCGGGTCCCCGGAGCCCACCAGTTCGATGGCCTGTGAGAACTCGGCCAGCGGCAGCTCGTGCGTGACCAGGGGCAGCGGGTCGAGCAGCCCGGCGCCGAACACCCGCACGGTGTGCGACCAGGCGTCCGGCGGCGCCCCGAAGACGGTGTGCACCTCAAGCTGCCGTACGACGAGATCGGTCGGGTCGAGCCCGTCCGCGCCCGGTGCCGGGATCCCCGTGAGGACCAGGCGGCCACCGCGCCTCAGCAGCGAGGCGGCGGTCTGCGCGGCGGACGCGGACCCGGCGGTCTCGATCACGACGTCGAAGTCGTCCGGGAGCTCCTGGTCCCGGGTGCGGAAGTCGGTGGCCCCGAACCGCCGGGACAGCGACTCCCGGTCCTTGCGCGTTCCCACGACCAGCAGCTCGGCCGGTGATCCGGCCTTCAGGAACTGGACGGCGAACATGCCCAGCGTCCCGGTGCCGACGACCGCGACCTTCTCACCCGGCAGGGCGTGCGCCTTGAGGGCGGCGGCCGCGATGCAGGCGGCGGGCTCCAGGAGTGCGGCGGCCGTGAGGTCGGCGTCGTCCTGGAGGGGATGCAGGAGCCGGGCCGGCAGGGTGAGGGTGGCCGCCATCGCTCCCGGCTGGGTGAAGCCGGTCTCCTCGTACCCGTCCGTGCACAGCGTCGTCTCGCCCGCGTGACAGCGGTCGCACACCTGGCAGTTGCGGAAGCCCTCACCGACGACCTTGCGGCCGACGAGGGAGGAGGGGATACCGGCGCCGACCTTCTCGACGGTCCCGGACCACTCGTGGCCCGGGGTGAGGGGGTAGCGGACGTACCCCTCGGGCCGGTTGCCCTGGTACACCTCCCGGTCGCTGCCGCAGATGCCGACGGCGTGGACGCGGACGAGCGCCTCGCCGGGCCCGGGCTCCCGGGGGGTGTGCTCCTCCAGGTGATGCTGCCCCGGCGCCTCGATGACGACAGCGGTGCTCACTTCTGCGTGCCCTTCGGCTTGCGCTGCTCCCATCCCTCGGCCCACAGGTCGAAGCGGGCCTGCTGCTGCGGGAACTCGGCTGCGGCGTCGACGTCCAGCTCGACACCGAGACCCGGGGCGTCGGAGAGGTGGAAGTATCCGTCGATCACCTCGGGGGCCCCCTTGACCACCTTCTTGATCTCCGCGTCGGCGAAGTCGTTGAAGTGCTCGAGGATCTTGAAGTTGGGGGAGGTGAAGCCGACCTGGAGAGAGGCGGCGGTCAGGACGGAGCCGCCCACGTTGTGGGGGGCGACGAGCATGTAGTGCGTCTCGGCGGTGGCGGCGAGCTTCCGGGTCTCCCAGATACCACCGATGTGGCCGACGTCCGGCTGGATGATGTCGACGGACTGGCTCTCGAAGAGCTCGCGGAACTCGATGCGGTCGTGGATGCGCTCACCGGTGGCGACGGGGATGTCGACCTTCGCGGCGACCTTCTCCAGGGCCTTCAGGTTCTCCGGCGGGCAGGGCTCCTCCAGCCAGGCGGGCTTGAACGGGGCCAGTTCGCGGGCGAGGCGGACGGCGGTGGCGGGGGAGAAGCGGCCGTGCATCTCCAGCATCAGCTCGGCGTCCGGCCCGATGGCGTCGCGCACGGCCTCGATGAGGGAGACCGCGTACAGGGTCTGCTCGTGGTCCAGCTCGAAGTGACCGGTGCCGAAGGGGTCGATCTTGAGGGCCTTGTAGCCGCGCTCAACGACCCCCTGGGCGGCCTTGTGGTAGGCCTCCGGGGTCCGCTCCGTGGTGTACCAGCCGTTGGCGTACGCCTTGACCTTGTCCGTCACCTTGCCGCCGAGCAGCTGCCAGACGGGGACGCCCAGGGCCTTGCCCTTGATGTCCCAGCAGGCCATCTCGACGACCGCGATGCCGGACATCACGATCTCGCCGGCCCGCCCGTAGTCGCCGTACTTCATGCGGCGGGTCAGGTCCTCGACAGCGAACGGGTCGGAGCCGAGAATGTGATTCTGCTCGGCCTCTCTCAGATAGCCGATCAGCGCGTCGGTGTGGCCCAGCATGCGGGTCTCGCCGACACCCGTGATGCCCTCGTCGGTGTGCACCAGGACGTAGGTCAGGTTGCGCCACGGCGTGCCGACCACGTGCGTGCTGATTCCGGTGATGCGCACGGAAGTTACCCTTCGGCTGTTCGAGATTTCGTCACATGTTCGAAATGCTGGGCAGACAGTAAGGATGCCGCGAGGGGAGTGTCAATGGGTCGAACAGGTAACGCTTTCGACTGTTTCGGTGTCGCTTTCGAAAATCGGGCGCGGCGGTGTGTGCCACATCACTCGAGTCACCGCGCCGGTATGGGCTGTTTACCACACAACTTTCACAGGCCGGCCTCGGAACCTGACCGCCGGGGAACCTAGTCTTCCCGCGTCATGGACTACTGCCACCCGTGCCGACGGCACCTCAACGGCGCCCTCGCCTGCCCGGGGTGCGGCGCACCTGCCGAACCGCTACGCGCGTATCCGCGGGGCGCGTACGAGCCGGGGCGGCAGGGCGACGCCGGTGCTCCCGTCGGTCATGGCGCCCTCGCCGGCCGCGCCGACGGCGATGATCACGCCGCTGACGACAGCCGGGACGACGGCGACCGCGGCGACGACGGCGACCGGGGTGATCGCGGCGATCCTGACGGTCCTGACGGTCCGGGCGCTCACGAGGGTGACGGCGGCGAGCCGCGGGGCCGTGCCGCGCGCCGTCGAGGGCAGGGCCGGGGTGGCCGGCGGGGCGGCGCCGGTGCGGCCGTCGCACCGGATGCGAGCCGTCGTGACCGCAAGGCCGCGGTCCACCGCAGGCGCCGCCGGCGCACGCTGCTGATCACCGCCGGGTTCGTCCTGGCGGCGGGTGGCCTCGGTCTGGCCGAACTCGGTGTGGACGCGCCAGGATTCTCCTCCCCGAACCCGGCGGCGGCCGGGGGCGAGTCGTCCGAGGTCGACGACTCCACGGCGCGTCCGAGCGCGTCCGCGCAGCCCCTGGACGACCGGTCGGACGCGGGTGACACCAAGGCCTCGTCCTCGCCCGACGTCTCCACCTCCCCCTCGGCGTCGCAGTCCTCCGACGACAAGGACGACTCCACCCCGACCCCGGACAAGGACGCCCAGTCGGCCACGATTCCCGGCTCCTCCGGATCGACCTCCGGCGCGACGACCCCGTCGGGCTCCGGTTCCACCCCGACCGCCGACCCGACGGCGCCGGACACCTCGTCCCCGGAACCCTCGCCGTCGGAGACGTGCACGCGGTTCCTGTGGTGGTGCTCGTAAGGCTCGGCGGCGTCGCCGACATCCCGGGCGTGGGCTGGGGTTGAGTGCCTCACGGCCGACCCGATCCACAAGTTCCGTCACGGTCTGCGTTATTCAACCGTGACGACCTTCCGGTGCAGCCCTCTTGACCGCCATGAATTGTTAGCGCTCACAATGACGTCCGCATTCACCAGTCAGTGTCCAGCGCCAGCGGGGGAGGTATGAGCGTCGTGTCCGCACTGCCGCGAATCGCCCTCCCCGTCACGGTCGTTGCACGTCCAGAAACCCCGGCGTGAAGCCGACGGCGCGGAGTGGTCCGCCCCCATCACAGGCCTTGTCCGCAGACGACCGCCAAGGAGGTGCGGCCGTGACACACGCGCAGCTTCGGCCGCCCACCATGGCCGACGTGGCACGCCTGGCCGGCGTGTCCCACCAGACCGTGTCCCGTGTGCTGGGTGATCACCCCAATGTGCGGGAGGAGACCCGGGCCAGGGTGCGGCGCGCGATCGAGGAGATGGGCTACCGCCGCAACTCCTCCGCACGGGCCCTGGTGACCCGGCGCACCCGGACCCTGGGTGTGGTCGCGTCCGACACCACCCTCTACGGGCCGGCCAGCACGCTGTTCGCGCTCGAGGAGGCGGCGCGTGCCGAGGGCTATCTCGTCTCGACGGTCAGTCTGCGCGAACTGACCATGGAGACCCTGTCCGAGGCCCTCGACCACCTCAGCGAGGGCGGGGTGGAAGGGGTGGTCGCCATCGCTCCGCAACGGTCGGCGGTGGACGCCCTGGCCGAACTGCGCCACCCCTTCCCGGTGGTGGTCGTGGGCAGCGGGCCGGGCGTGCACATCCCCAGTGTCAGCGTGGACCAGCACCTCGGGGCGCGGCTGGCCACCCGCCATCTGCTGTCCGCCGGCCACCACAAGGTCTGGCACCTCGCCGGGCCCGAGGACTGGCAGGAGGCGGCCGACCGGGCCGACGGCTGGCGGGCGACCCTCGAAGCGGCGGACGTCGAACCGCCCCTGATGCTGCGCGGAGACTGGAGTCCGCTGTCGGGCTACCGTGCCGGCCAGGAACTGGCGGGCTGGGTGGGCCGCGGGCTGACCGCCGTCTTCGTGGCCAACGACCAGATGGCGCTGGGGGTGTTGCGGGCCCTGCGGGAGGCGGGGGTGCGGACTCCCCAGGACGTCGCGGTGGTCGGCTTCGACGACATCCCGGAGTCGGAGTTCTTCGCTCCTCCCCTCACCACCGTCCGGCAGGACTTCTCGGCGGTGGGCAAGCAGGGCATCGCCCTGCTCCTGGGGATGATCGAGGGCAGTCCGTCCGCAGCCCCGCCGCGGGTCGCGATCGAGCCCCAACTCGTCGTCCGCGCCAGTACGTTCCCGCAGGCCTCGCAACCCGAAGGCGTGCCCCTCTGACAGACAGGCCCGTCGGCCGCTCCCCCAGCAGCGTGGCCGATATGCCGAACAATGATCGACAGGCTGGACGTAGTGCGGCCGGTCCCCCGAGTACCAGCAGGTCCGTCCCCGGGCCGGCTCTTCAAAGGAGAAGAACATGCTCAGCAGAAGGAACTTCCTCACCGCGGCGGTCGGCGTGGCGGCCGCGGGCGGCCTGGCAGCCTGCGCCAAGAAGGACGAGAGCGCCTCCAGCTCCTCCGCCGGGGGCAGCAAGACCATCACACTCGGCTTCTCCCAGGTCGGCTCGGAGAGCGGCTGGCGCAGCGCCAACACCACCTCGGTGAAGGACGCGGCCAAGGAGGCGGGGTACACCCTCAAGTTCTCCGACGCGCAGCAGAAGCAGGAGAACCAGATCTCCGCGATCCGCAGCTACATCGCGCAGAAGGTCGACGTCATCGCCTTCTCGCCGGTGGTCGTCACCGGCTGGGACGCGGTGCTCAAGGAGGCCAAGGCCGCGAAGATCCCGGTCGTCCTGACCGACCGCTCGGTGGAGACCTCCGACGACTCCCTGTACGTCACCCTGGTCGGCTCCGACTTCACCGACGAGGGCCGCCGCGCCGCCAAGATCCTCGAGAAGGTCCTGGAGAAGGCCGGCCACAAGGGCGCGGTCAAGATCGCCCAGCTGGAGGGCACCACCGGCGCCGCCCCGGCGATCGAGCGCGCCAAGGGCTTCAAGGAGGTCATGGACGCCGACCACGCGGACGACTGGAAGATCGTCGTCAGCCAGACCGGCGACTTCACCCGCGCCGGCGGCAAGCAGGTCATGGCGGCGTTCCTGCAGTCCAACCCGGACGTCAACGTGCTCTTCGCGCACAACGACGACATGGCCATCGGCGCCATCCAGTCCATCGAGGCGGCGGGCAAGAAGCCCGGCAAGGACATCCTGATCGTCTCGATCGACGGCGTGAAGGACGGCTTCGTGGCCATGTCCGAGGGCAAGATCAACGCCATCGTCGAGTGCAACCCGCTGCTCGGCCCCCAGTTGATGGACGTCGTGAAGAAGGTCAAGGACGGCGAGACGGTCGAGCGCTGGATCAAGACCAAGGAGGGCGACTTCATGCAGGACCAGGCCAAGGCCGCGCTCCCGAGCCGCAAGTACTGACCGACGCACCCACCGGCAGGGGCCTCCGGCCGACCGGAATGTCGGTCGGCCGGGCCCTGTGGGCCTGCAGCGGCTCGATCTCTCTCACGAGGAGCGCTGCCGTGACTCCGCCCCCGATGGGGCTTCCAGTCCGAAAGCTGCGGTCCAGCCCGAACCGGCCCCTTGCGGGGCGTAGTCAACCTAACGGACTGAAATCCCTCACCGGGCAAAGCCGGTGGTTCCCTCACAAGGAGAGGTATGGCAGAGCCGCGGCCCGTCCTGGAAATGACGGGCATAGTCAAAGAGTTCCCGGGGGTACGGGCTCTGTCGGACGTCGACTTCCGGCTCTTCCCCGGCGAGATCCACGCCCTGATGGGCGAGAACGGCGCGGGCAAGTCCACCCTCATCAAGGTGCTGACGGGGGTCTACTCCCTGGACGGCGGCACCATCACGCTGGACGGCAGGTCGGTGCGGTTCGGCAGCCCGCTGCAGGCCCAGCAGGCCGGCATCAGCACGGTCTACCAGGAGGTCAACCTCTGCCCGAACCTGTCGGTGGCGGAGAACATCTTCATCGGCCGCGAACCGACCCGCATGGGCCGCATCCAGTGGAAGCGGCTGCGCCAGGAGGCGGCGGAGCTGGTGGACCGGCTCGGCCTCGACATCGACGTCACCGCCCCCCTGTCCTCGTACCCGCTGGCGGTGCAGCAACTGGTCGCGATCGTACGGTCGTTGGGCACTGGTGACAGCGGCGGCGAGGGAGCAGGCACCAAGGTGCTGGTCCTCGACGAGCCCACCTCCAGCCTCGACCGCGACGAGGTCCTGCAACTCTTCGCCCTGATGCGGCGGTTGAAGGACCAGGGGGTGGCGATCCTGTTCGTCTCGCACTTCCTCGACCAGATCTACGAGGTCTGCGACCGGATGACCGTCCTGCGCAACGGCACCCTCGTCGGTGAGCACCTGGTGCGCGACCTCGACCAGGTCGGCCTCGTCCAGCTCATGCTCGGCAAGGCCATGGGCCAGCTCGAGGAGCTCCACGACCACCAGCTGCACTCCGACACGGGCGAGACGCTGCTCCAGGCCAACGGCCTCGGCAGGACCGGCGGTATCGCCCCCTTCGACCTGGAGATCAAGAAGGGCGAGGTGATCGGGCTCGCCGGACTGCTCGGCTCCGGCCGCACCGAACTCGCCCGCCTGCTCTTCGGCGCCGACCAGCCCGACAGCGGCAAGGTCTCCGTCGACGGCAAGCAGGTCTCGATGAGCGCCCCGAACGACGCGATCGGCGCCGGGGTCGCGTTCTGCTCCGAGAACCGCAAGAGCGAGGGACTGGTGCCCGATCTGACGGTGCGGGAGAACATCATCCTGGCCCTGCAGGCCGCGCGCGGCTGGACCAGGCCCATCCCGGCCGCCCAGCGCGACGAACTCGTCGCCAAGTACATCAAGGCGCTCGACATCCGCCCGGCCAACCCCGAGGCCAGGGTCGGCCAGCTCAGCGGCGGCAACCAGCAGAAGGTGCTGCTGGCCCGCTGGCTGATCACCCAGCCGAAGCTGCTGATCCTGGACGAGCCGACCCGCGGCATCGACATCGGCGCCAAGGCGGAGATCCAGAAACTCGTCGTCTCCCTCTCCGAGGACGGCATGTCCGTCCTGTACATCGCGGCCGAGCTGGAGGAGGTGCTCCGGCTCAGCCACACCATCGGAGTGCTGCGCGACCGCCGGCTGGTGGCGCGGATCACCAACGGGCCCGAGATCACCACCAGCAAGATCCTCGAGACCATCGCGAGCGGAGAACACCAGTGACCACCACCTCCCGCTGGCGAGCGCTGACGCACCACCATCTGTTCTGGCCGGTCGCGGTCCTGGTCGTCCTGCTGCTCGTCAACGTGCCCTTCACGCCCGACTTCTTCTCGATCAGGATGACGGACGGCCACCTCTACGGCAGCCTCGTCTCGATCGTCCTGTTCGGCTCGCCCCTCATCCTGGTCGCGGTCGGCATGACCCTGGTCATCGCCACCGGCGGCATCGATCTCTCCGTCGGCGCCGTGGTCGCCATCACCGGAGCCCTGACCTGCTCCTACATCAGCCACCGGGCCGACCAGGGCGCCCTGTCCGGGGTGCTGCTCGCGATGGGCATCGGCCTGCTGGCCGCCGTGGTCTGCGGTCTGTGGAACGGTTTCCTGGTCGCCCGGATGGGCATCCAGCCGATCATCGCCACGCTGATCATCATGGTCGCCGGCCGCGGTGTCGCCCAGCTCATCACCGACGGGCAGATCATCACCATCAACAGCGAGCCGTACAAGCTGATCGGCGGCGGCTACTGGCTGACGCTGCCCTTCTCCATCTTCGTCGTCGCCGTGGTCGTGGCCGTCACCGTGGCGCTCACCCGCCGCACGGCGCTCGGCCTGCTCGTCGAGTCGGTCGGCGGCAACGCCGAGGCCAGCCGTCTGGTGGGCATCAGGTCCCGCCGCATCAAGATCATGGTGTATGTGTTCTGCGCCCTGTGCGCCGGCATCGCGGGCCTGATGATCAGCTCCAACACCTCGGCCGCCGACGGCAACAACGCCGGCCTGTGGATCGAGCTGGACGCCATCCTCGCCGTGGTGATCGGCGGCACCTCCCTGCTGGGCGGCCGGTTCTCCATCGGCGGCACGGTGGTCGGCGCCCTCGTCATCCAGACCCTGACCACCACGATCTACACCATCGGCGTGCCGACCCAGACCAACCTGGTCTTCAAGGCCGCCGTCGTCATCGTCGTCTGCCTGCTGCAGTCCCCGAAGTTCCGCGCCAAGCTCTTCGGCGCCAGGTTCGGCGCCGGATCCGGCCCGAAGGCAAGCGCCAAGCCGGCCGCCGCCCCGGCGGACACCGCCTCGGCGACCGACGCCGCCCCCAAGATGGAGGTGTCGTGATGACCACGACCACCCAGAGCCCCACGGCTGCTCCGGACAGCCGTACCCCGTCCAGGGCGGCACGGCTGCTCGGCGACCGTCGCCTGCCCGTCGCGGCGACGGCCCTGCTGTTCCTCGTGATGTACGGCGTCGGCCTGGGCCGGTACCAGTACTACGGGTTCGCCGAACCGCAGGTCTTTCTGAACCTGTTCATCGACAACGGCTATCTGCTGGTCGCCGCCGTCGGTGTCACCTTCGTCATCCTGTCCGGCGGCATCGACCTGTCCGTCGGCTCGATGATCGGCTTCACGACGATGTTCACGGCCTGGCTGGTGGAACGCCAGGGCCTGCCGCTGCCGGTCGTGATCCCCATGGCGCTGGCCGTGGGCGCGTTCGGCGGCTTCCTGATGGGCTATGTGATCCACAACTTCGAGATCCAGCCCTTCATCGTGACCCTCGCCGGACTCTTCCTCTTCCGCGGCCTGTGCCTGGTGATCAGCAAGGAGTCGATCTCCATCACCGACTCCTCGGTGAGCAGCATGGCCCAGGCGCAGGTGTCGCTGGGCATGGGATTCCTGTCCATCGGCGCGGTGGTCTCACTGGTCGTCCTCGCCGTGGCCTTCTACGTCCTGCACTACACCCGCTTCGGCCGCCGGGTCTACGCCATCGGCGGCAACGAGCAGTCGGCCCTGCTGATGGGTCTCCCGCAGGGCGGCACCAAGATCGCCGTGTACACGGTGAGCGGCTTCTGCTCGGCCCTCGCCGGTCTTCTCTTCACCCTGTACATCCAGTCCGGCGACCCGCTGCACGCGACCGGAATGGAACTCGACGCGATCGCCGCGGTGGTCATCGGCGGCACCCTGCTGACGGGCGGCTCCGGGTACGTCCTGGGGACCCTCTTCGGGGTCCTGGTGCTGGGTCTGATCAAGAGCCTCATCCAGTTCGAGGGCACGCTCAGCTCCTGGTGGACGAAGATCGCCACCGGGGTGCTGCTGTGTGCGTTCATCCTGATCCAGCGGTTCATGACGACCCGCAAGAAGACCTGAGCGACAAGGCCCTCCCCGTGCGGGGAGGGCCTCTCAGGTGTCGTACGGCCGGCGCGATCCCAGCTCCTCGGCGCGCTTGCGGCTCCCGCCGGACACCCGGGGACATCTCTTCGGATCCCCGTCCGGAGTGCCGGCGCCGTGCCCCGGCGGGTACCAGGACTCCCGCACCACCTGGTCCCCCTCGCGACCCGGGCCCGACCGCGAAGACCGCCGGGAGGTATCCAGCCGGCCCGCAGCCGCTGGTCGGGGCACGAGCAGATCAACGGGAACCGGGCCCGTTCCGCGGACGTGTACAACTTCGGGGACCGAAGAAAGACACGAAAGAGGAGAGCGTGGAGATACTCGTCCTGATCGGATTGCTCGTGTTCGTGATCGGCGGATGCGTCTGCGTCGTGTGGGCGTCGCGCGGAGGCCCCCGCTGGGTGCGTGTGGTGGCCGCGGTGACGCTGGGGCTGGGTGAGGCGCTACGCGCGATGGACCGCAGGAGCCGGCGCTCGAGCTCCGGCAGTCAGTCGTACTCCGACGACTGAGGCGGGCGCTCCACCGGCGCTTGGCCGTGACCGGCCGGATTCCGGTCTTGTCCGGCTGTGGGAACGTTCCTACTCCTAATGCCGACGTCCTGGACGCCGCGTTGGCCGAGGGCGGCGACGCGTCGCGTGAGCAGGCGGTAGGGCGCATCCAGCGGTTCCTGCAGACGGCGGGCGCCGGCTGCCGGGCCACCCAGCAGCTGCTCACTCTCCTGGGCAACTGAGCGAAACCGGGCCACTGACACGAGACTCACCTCGCGACCCGCTCTCGTCAGGCGTCCAGCATCCGCCGCAACAACCCCCGCAACACCACCCGCTCCTGCTCCCCCAGGCCCGCCAGTGGTTCGCGGGCGAAGCGCAGGGACTCTCGCAGGCCCTTGGCGACCCTGCGGCCCTCCTCCGTCGCGGCCGCCAGCTTCACCCGGCGGTCGGTGGGGTCGGGTCGCCGCTCCACCAGGCCCCGGGTCTCCAGCCGGTCGACGATCCCCGTCACGTTGGACGGCTCGCACTTCAGCTTCTGGGCGAGTTTGCGCATGGGGAGCGGTTCGAGGGACAGGAGACTGAGGAGACGGGCCTGGGCGCCCGTCAGGGCGTGGTCGGCGGCCGCGTCCTCGTAGTCCTCGTAGAAGCGGGCCACGACCTCGCCGATCAGCTCGACGACCTCCATGGTCAGAGCGTCGGGGAGGGGGGTCCGTTGTGAGGTGGCCATGCGTCTCAGCGTACCCGTTTACTTGACATCCTGAAATGTTCAGGCGCATGGTTGTTTCAGGTAGTGAAGCTTTTTGATGTGAGAAGTGAAAGGCAAGGCGACCCTCCCATGACTGACTCCGCCGTCCCCGACACCAGCCGCGAGTGGCGTCTGCTCAGCCGTCCCGTCGGCTGGCCGAAGCCCGAGGACTTCGAACTGGCCGAGGCGGAGATACGGCAGCCCGGTCCCGGTCAGGTGCTCGTGCGCAACGCGTACCTCTCCGTCGACCCGTACATGAGGGGCCGGATGTCCGCCGCCAAGTCGTACGTCGCCCCCTTCGAGCTGGGCAAGGCCATGCAGGGCGGGGCCGTGGGGGAGGTCGTCGCCTCCGGGGCCGACGGGATCGCCGTCGGCGACCACGTCCTCCACTTCGGCGGCTGGCGCGAGTACGCCACCATCGACGCCAAGCAGGCCGTCAAGGTCGACCCCGAGGCCGCGCCCCTCTCCACCTACCTCGGCGTCCTCGGCATGACCGGCCTCACCGCCTACGCGGGCCTCCTGCGCACCGCCGCCTTCAAGGAGGGCGACTCCGTGTTCGTCTCCGGCGCGGCCGGGGCCGTCGGCAGCCAGGTCGGGCAGATCGCCAAGCTCAAGGGGGCCTCGCGGGTCATCGGGTCCGCGGGCTCGGACGACAAGGTCAAGCTGCTCGTCGAGGAGTACGGCTTCCACGCCGCGTTCAACTACAAGAACGGGCCGGTGGCCGAGCAGCTGCGGCAGGCCGCTCCCGACGGGATCGACGTCTACTTCGACAACGTCGGCGGGGACCACCTCGAAGCCGCCATCGGCTCCCTCAACCAGGGCGGCCGCATCGCCATCTGCGGCATGATCTCCGTCTACAACAACACCGAGCCCGCCCCCGGCCCGAAGAACCTCGCCCGTCTCATCCAGACCCGCGGCCGCATCGAGGGCCTGCTGGTCGGCGACCACTACGACCTGCAGCCGCAGTTCGTCCAGGAGGTCGGCGCCTGGGTCCGCTCGGGCGAGCTGAAGTACCGCGAGACGGTCGTCGAGGGCATCGAGAACAACCTGGAGGCGTTCCTCGGCGTCCTGCGGGGCGACAACACCGGGAAGATGATCGTCAAGATCTGACCCGTCTGAACTTCGGCGTGACGCCGGCTCGGCCCCGGTCGTTGCCTATGACGAGGGCCGCACCCCTGGACGTGGGGTGCGGCCCTCGTCTCGTACGTCACCTGGAAGCCAGCGCCGCCCTGTGGACGGCCGCCGCCAGCCGGTCGTTCTCCGGCGCCGCCCCGCCCGGGAAGGCGAACCGGCGCCTGGTGTACCCGTAGGCCAGCCCGCTGCGCGGATCCGCGAACGCCTGGCAGCCACCCGCACCGCTGTGCCCGAACGCCCCGACGCCCAGGAACGGGTGCCAGGTGTCCGCGACCGCCTGGAACCCCAGCCCGTACGACTTGTGCGTCCGCGCCACCAGGTCGTACCCGACCGAGTGGAACTGCCCGAACTCCGCCGCCGTGTCCTCCTTCAGCAGCGGCGCCTTCCCCTCCACCTCGCTGATCGCCGCCGCGTACAGCCCCGCCAGCCCGCGCGCCGAGGCGACCCCGCCCACCGAGGCCGGCCCCTTGGCCCGGACCAGCGGGTCGTTCGGGAGGAGTGCGAGGTCGGTGGGCTCGGCGGTGTGCCGGTTGAAGGCGATCGCGGCGAGCGTGTGCGGTCCGCCGGGCAGGGAGTCGAGCAGGGCCCGCTGCTCGGCCGTCGGCGCCATCGGCTGCGCGGTGCGGAAGCGCGGCTCGTGCGCCGCGGGCAGCCCCAGGAAGAAGTCCAGCCCATAGGGGGCGCGCACCCGTTCTTCGTACACCTCCTGGAGCGTACGGCCCGTGGCCCGCCGTACGACCTCACCCGTGAGCGCGCCGATGACCAGCGCGTGGTAGCCGAAGGCGGTGCCCGGGCGCCAGAACGGGCGCTGGTCGGCGAGGCGCTCGGCGAGCTGCCGGTCGTCGGCCAGTTCCTGCGGCGAGAAGCCGGTGTCCGTGCCGACCACCCCGGCCCGGTGCGCGATCAGCTCGCGCAGCGTCAGCTGGCCCTTGCCCTCGGCCGCGAACTCCGGCCAGTAGTACGTGACCTTGCGGTCCAGTTCGAGGGTGCCGTCCTGGACGAGCAGCGCGACCACCAGATGGGCCGCGCCCTTGGTCGACGAGTACACGCCGTACAGCGAGTCGGCGTCACCGCCCGCCCACAGGTCGACGACCCGCCGCCCGTGCAGATGAGCACACAACTGGCCCTCGTAATCCGGCTGTTCCTCCGCAACGAACGCGGCGAACTCCTGCCGCACCGCCTCGAAGCCGTCAGCCACGGTGCCGTGGATCTCCGTCGTCATCCGCTCCTCCTCCAGCTCAGCCGCCGGCCCTGCTTCCGCAGCTCGTGGGGCTTTCGTAGTTCGGTACGGCGAGGTGTACCCGTTCGACTCAACCGCGACAACACGGTGTTGGTGCCACCGATACCCCGGACCGCCCACGAGGGCCGCCGGGAGTGGGCATGCTGAGGGCACCGGGTGCGCGTGAGGCCAGGAGGATCCCATGGCAACGATCCCTTCCCTCCCCAGCAGGGACGACGTGCTGCGCATGGCCCGCAGCGCGACCGACATCACCGGCCAACTCCTCGACACGGCGGGCAACATCACGAAGATCGCGATCAACACCCTCGACCCGAGGGACGGTTCCGGCGGGGAGGCGCTGCGGATGCTGCGCTGGACGACCGCGCAGCTCGCGGACGCCGGCGCCTCTCCCGAGGCCCAGGAGGCCTTCTACCGCCTCGTCGCCGCCCTCGGGGACAGCCTGCAGCCGGTGCTGGACGGTGTGGAACCGGCGGTGGAGGAGCTCACGGCGGCGCTGGGCGAGCTGATCGAGGCGAGTTCGCCACTGCTCCCGGCGGGTGCCGGTCTGGCGGCGGGCACCCTGCTCGCCCTGGCCCCGCTGCTCCGAGCGGCGGCGGAGGTCCTGCGCGAGTCCTCCCCGGAGCTGCGCCGGATCGCGGACGCCGTGACGGCGGCCGTGGCGCCCCTGATGCCCGCGCAGGTGGCCCTCGCGGAACGGGCGGCGACGGCGGGAGCGGACGTCGTACGCGCCGCGCTGCCCGCCCTGGCCGACCTCACGGAGGCGGCGGCCGCCTCGGCGAATGCGGTACGGCCGGTGCTGGTGGCGGGGGAGGAACTGGTGGTGACGGGGCTGGAACAGCTCCGGCCCGCGCTGCTGGCGGGCGCCGCACGGGCGGGGCGGGTCGCGCGGGCGACGGCGGTGCGGGTGTCGGCGGTGGTGTCGCCGACGGGGGAGCGGGGGGTGGTGGTGACGGTGTCGGCGGGCTGATCACCCGAGCCGGAGACGATATGCACACGACCGATAGAGTTCGGCCATGCGAGATCTCGGGGCGGGTTTCCAGTATCTGATGAAGGGCCAGCGTTGGGTGGCCCGCAACGGCAAGCAGTACGGCTTCGGACTGCTGCCCGGTCTGATCACGCTCGTCCTCTACCTGGCGGCGCTCGTCGCGCTCGCCGTGTGGGGCACGGACTTCGTCGCCTGGGCCACCCCCTTCGCCGACGACTGGTCCAGCCCCTGGCTCGGCCTCTTCCGCGGCCTCCTCGTGCTCGTACTCTTCGCCCTCGGCCTCCTCCTCGCCGTCCTCACCTTCACCGCCGTCACGCTCCTCATCGGCCAGCCCTTCTACGAGAGCCTCTCCGAGACGGTCGACCGGGACGTGTCCCCCGACGGCACGGCACCGGAGTCGGGGCTGCCGCTCTGGCGGGAACTGTGGATCTCCGCACGGGACAGCCTGCGCATCCTGGTGCGCGCGGCCGTCTGGGGCATCCTGCTCTTCGCCGCCGGGTTCGTGCCGCTCGTCGGGCAGACCGTCGTGCCCGTGATCGGGTTCCTCGTCACCGGCTTCTTCCTCACCGAGGAGCTGACCGCCGTCGCCCTCCAGCGCCGCGACGTCGACCTGCGCGCCCGCCTCACCCTCCTCCGCTCCCGCAAGGCCCTGGTCTGGGGCTTCGGCACACCCCTGGGCCTGGCCTTCCTGATCCCCGTCGTCGCGGTGTTCCTGATGCCGGGCGCGGTCGCCGGCGCCACCCTCATGGCCCGTGACCTGCTGGGCGAGGAGATCCGGGAGGAGACCGGCGAAGCCGCCGAGGAGGAACTCACCGCATGACCGAGACGCCGTTCGCCGTCTGGTGGGTGTCTACTCGGCGGCGACGGCCACGGCCAGGATCGCCCGCACCTGGGCGATGATGTCCAGCCGGTTCCGTACGAACTCCGGGTCGGTCACCTCGCTCGTGTTCCCGGCGCCGAACTGCAGCACCGGCGTGTGCACATGCCCGCCCGGCAGCCGGTCGTGCAGCCCCAGCCGGTCCCGCAGCAGTGTCGCCCGGTACGCGATCTCGTTGGACAGGTAGTTCCCCCCGCCCCCGGCCCGGGCGGTCGACCCCGCCGTCGGCCCGTCCGCCCGCACCACGGCGTCCGTTCCGCCCGCCGGGATCTCGGTCACGCTCGTGTTGTCGTACACCGGGAACCGCCCGGTGTCCGCGGCGACCACGGCCGCGTACGGCAGGGTCGTCGCCGTCCACTGCGGCTGCGAGGCGGGATCGGCGACCGGGACGGTCTCGGTCCGCCCGATGTTGTCGTTGTCGGGGAAGCCCCCGCGCCAGGCGCCGTTCGTGCGCTCCACGTCGAAGCGCCCGATCCGCCCCTGGCTGACGGTCGCGAACAGGTCGACGTGCGGCAGATAGGGCCGCAGCGTGCGCTCCACCGTGCCGTCCGCGAAGTCCTGCCAGCGCACCGGGAACACGGCCGTCTCCACCCGGGCCGGCCCGTCCGCCGTCTCGATCACCGTGCCGTCGAGGGCGAGGGCGCTCGCGCCGGAGGGATTGGAGATCCGGATGTCGCGGTCCAGGGTGAACGGGTCGAAGCCGGTGACCAGGACGCGCTTGAGTCCCTTGGCGTGCCGCAGCGGGTGGTGGATGTCGGTCTGGCCGCGCGAGGTGCGCTCCAAGGCGTCGAGCAGGGCCGTCCGTTGGGCGCCCGTGAGACCGAACCCCGGCTCCCAGGTGCGTACTTCCCGGGTCATGCCGAGCCGGGCCCAGTACAGCGGCCGGTCGTCGTCCCGGCTCAGGTCACCGCCCGCCGGACCCCGCCCCTGCACCCGGTCGACGGCCCGCCGCCACAGCGCGGACCCCGCCCGCACGACGACGCGGCGTGCCTGCGCGTAGGAGCGGGCGGAGCCGAGGGCGGCGGTGAACTCGGGTGCCACGGAGTCGAATCCGGAGCGGGCGAGGATCTCCTGCGGTACGGCTTTCTCCAGCCGTTGTTCCTCGACGGTGGGGGAGGGCGCCACCTCGGAGGCGGTGGCGGAGGCGGCGGTCGGGGTCGTGGTGGACAGGCCGGCCAGCAGGGCCAGGCCGAGGATGCCGCTGCGAACGCGTAAGGAATTCACGGGGGTTGTATGCCCCACGGGTCACCCGTTCAACTCCCCGCGCTCAGCTCACGTCCTCGCCCAGCAGTCGCAGGAAGTCCCGGAACGCGCCCGGCATGTCCACCGACTCCGGGTCCAGCAGCCACTGGTACTGCAGGCCGTCCATCACCGCCACCAGCAGGGGAGCGGTGCGTTCGGGGGTGAGGCCGTTCGGGAGGCGGTCGCCGTACTCGGTGCGCAGGACCGCCGCCATGCTCTCGCGGACCCGGGTGTAGCGCTCGGTGAAGTACTCCCGTGCCGGATGACCCTCCGTCACGCTCTCGCCGAGCAGCGCCGAGAAGGTCTGGATGATGCCGGGCCGCATCGCGTTGTACTCCACGAGGGCGGCCAGCAGGTCGACCCGCCACCGCGAGTCCGGTACGGCGTCCCACTGGTCCCGTTCCTCGAGCACCGCGACCAGCAGTGCCTCCTTCGTCGGGAAGTGGTGCAGCAGCCCCTGCTGGGTCAGCCCGACCCGCTCGGCCACCGCCGCCAGGCTCGCCCCCCGGTAGCCGCGCTCGGCGATCACCTCCACGGCCGCCCGGACGATCTCGGCCCGCCGCTCCTCGCTCCTGGTTCTGGCACTCATGCCCGTCACGGTACGGCATCAGAGACCCTCGATATAACGTCAGGATAACGAAACCTACCGCTCTACAGGTGACCGATGCACGATGGAGGCACTGCACAGGCACGCAAGGCACTCGACGAGGAGGCATCGCCATGGCGGGAACCGAGGCGGACAGCGGGGCGGCGACGGAGGGGGCTGTGGAGGCAGCCCTCGACAAGCTCGACCTGGACGCCAAGACCCGGCTGCTGGCCGGCCAGGACATGTGGTCGCTGCCCGAGCTGCCGCAGATCGGCCTGAAGTCCCTGGTCATGTCCGACGGCCCGATAGGCGTCCGGGGCGTCCGCTGGACCGCCGACGACCCCTCCGTCGCCCTGCCCTCCCCGACCGCCCTCGCCGCCACCTGGGACCCGGAACTCGCCCGCCGCGCCGGCGTCCTGCTCGCACAGGAGGCCCGCCGCAAGGGCGTCCACGTCCTCCTCGCCCCCACGGTCAACCTGCACCGCTCCCCGCTCGGCGGCCGCCACTTCGAGGCGTACAGCGAGGACCCCTACCTCACGGGGCGGATCGGCACGGGGTACGTGACGGGCGTACAGGAAGGCGGCGTCGGCACCACCGTCAAGCACTTCGTCGCCAACGACGCCGAGACCGACCGCTTCACCGTGAACAACGTCGTCGGCGAACGCGCCCTGCGCGAGCTGTACCTCGCCCCCTTCGAGGCCATCGTCGCGAACGCCCGCCCCTGGGGCGTCATGACCGCCTACAACACGGTCAACGGCACCACGATGACCGAGCACCACCACCTGGTGAACGAGGTCCTGCGCGGTGAGTGGGGCTTCGACGGCTACAACGTCTCCGACTGGATGGCCGCCCGCGACACCGTCGGCGCCCTGAGGGGCGGCCTGGACGTGGCCATGCCCGGCCCGCAGACGGTCTACGGCGACGCCCTCGCCCGGGCGGTCCGCGAGGGCCGGCTCGACGAGTCCGAGGTCGACGAAGCCGTACGCCGCGTCCTGCGCCTGGCCGCCCGCGTCGGTGCCCTCGCCGACGCGGAGCCGGCCGTCCCCACGCCCCCCGCCCCCGTCGACGGCGAGGCCCTGGCCCGCGAGATCGCCCGCCGCTCCTTCGTCCTGGTCCGCAACGAGCGCGCCGCGCTGCCCCTGAAGCCCGGCACCGTCGCCCTCCTCGGCGCCGCCGCCCGTGACGCCCGCGTCCTCGGTGGCGGCTCCGCCACCGTCTTCCCGGCCCGGGTCGTCTCCCCGCTGGACGGCCTCACCGCCGCGCTCCCCGAAGGCACCCTCACCTACCGCGTCGGCGCCGACCCCACCACCGAACTCGCCGTCGCCGACAAGGGGTTCGCCCTCAGGGCCGTCTGCCGGGACACAGAGGGGACCGTCCTCGGCACCGGCTCCGCGCCCAACGGCCAGATCCAGTGGATGGGATCCGACCTCCCCGAGGGTGTCACCCACGACACCCTCCACACCGTGGAGCTGACCGGCACCTTCACCCCGCGCGAGAGCGGCCCGCACTCCTTCGGCGTCAAGGGCACCGGCACCTTCACCCTGACCGTCGCCGGGACGACGTACTTCGACGGCCTTCAGCCGCCCGCCGACGACAGCGACCCCTTCGAGGCGTTCTTCGGCGCCCCGGTGCCCCGCGCCCAGGTCGAACTGACCGCCGGCGAACCGGTCGACGTCTCCCTCACCCACGTCTTCGTCCTCCCCGAGGGCGTGCCCTTCAAGGTCATCGCCTTCGCCCTCGCCCACCAGGAGCCGCAGCGTGACGAGGACGAGCTGATCGCCGAGGCCGTCGAGGCCGCCCGCGCCGCCGACACGGCGGTGGTCGTCGTCGCCACCACCGACCGTGTCGAGTCCGAGGGCTTCGACCGCAAGGACCTCACCCTCCCCGGCCGCCAGGACGATCTCGTCCGCGCGGTGGCCGCGGCCAACCCGAACACCGTCGTGGTCGTGAACTCCGGCTCCCCGGTCGAGCTGCCGTGGCGCGAGGACGTCGCCGCGGTCCTGCTCACCTGGTTCCCCGGCCAGGAGGGCGGCGCGGCACTCGCCGACGTCCTCACCGGCGCCCACGAGCCCGGTGGCCGCCTCCCCACCACCTGGGGCTCCCTCAGCGACGCCCCCGTCACCCGGGTCGCCCCCTCCGACGGCGAACTCCCCTACACCGAGGACGTCTTCATCGGCTACCGCGCCTGGGAGAAGGAGGGCAGGACACCGTCCTACCCCTTCGGCCACGGCCTCGGATACACCGACTGGAGGTACGACTCGGTCGACGTCACCGGCGCCACCGTCACGGTGCGCGTCCGCAACACCGGCGAGCGGGCCGGCCGCGAGGTCGTGCAGATCTACCTCGCGCCGACCGAGCGGGACACCGGCCGCCCCGCCCGCTGGCTGGCGGGCTTCGCCGCCGCCGAGGCCGGGCCGGGCGAGACCGTCGAGGTCACCGTCGACCTCCCGCGGCGCGCCTTCGAGGTCTGGGACCAGGCCGCCCACCGGTGGTTGTTTGTGAAGGGTTCGTACGAAATCCAGGTGGGTAGCTCTATCGCGGACCGCAGGATCACCGCGACGGTTACCGTCTGATACGGGAACTCCTCACCCCATGAACAGCCCCGGTCCGGGACCTGACCCCTGGACCGGGGCTATTTCTCATCCGACCCGGAAGCCGTACACCGTCTCCGACCGGTACACCTCGCCCGGCCGCAGCTCGGTGCTCGGGAACTCCGGGCGGTTCGGGGAGTCGGGGAAGTGCTGGGTCTCCAGAGCGATGCCCTCGCAGGGCGCGAAGGGCTCGCCCAGGTGGTCCGCGGTGTACACCTGGATGCCCGGCTCGGTGGTCGCCACCGTCAGCACCCGACCGCTCGCCGGATCGTGCAGCTCGGCCACCTCCTCCGGCACGTCGGTGAGGCCCTTGTCGAGCACGAAGTTGTGGTCGTAGCCGTAGCCGGTCTTACGGGCCGTGCGGAAGTCGTGGGGGCCGCCCGCGACCGACGCCAGTTCCCCGGTCGGGATCAGATGGGTGTCCACCGGCGTGTACCGGGAGGCGGCCAGCCGCAGCTCGTGGCCGGTGGCGTCGCCGCTGCCCGGGCCGCCGAGGTTGAAGTAGCTGTGGTTGGTCAGGTTCACCACCGTCGGCGCGTCCGTGACCGCCTCGTAGACGAACCGCAGCGCCCCGGACGCGTCCAGCGAGTACGTCGCCGTGACCTCCAGCCGGCCCGGGAAGCCCTCCTCGCCGTGCGGGGACACCCGGCTCAGCCGCAGCCCGTGCCCGACCGGCTCCACCTCCCACACCCGCTTGTCGAAGCCGCGCGCACCGCCGTGCAGGGAGTTGGGCGCGTTGTTGGGCTCCAGCGCGTACGTCAGCCCGTCCAGCCGGAAGCGGGCCTGCGCGATCCGGTTCGCGTACCGGCCGACCAGGGCGCCGAGGTAGGGCTCCGGGTGGGTGAGATAACCGTCCAGGTCGGCGAAGCCCAGCACCACGTTCGCCGGCCGCCCGTTCCGGTCCGGGACCTCCACCGACTGCACGATCCCGCCGTACGACAGCACCCGCACCCGGGTGCCGGCCCGCTCCAGGGTCCAGCGATGCACCGGGGTGCCGTCGGAAAGTGTTCCGAAGTGTTCGCTCATGGTCGAAACCCTAAGTCACGAGACCTTCTCGGTGACTTTCCGGTACGCGATCTCCGCGAGCCGCGCCTGTCCGTCCATGCTCGGGTGGAACCAGTCCCAGTGACTCAACTGATCCGTGCCGAACCGGAAGCCGTACACCGCGCCCCCGTCGAAGCGGCACCGCTCGTCCTTCACGCAGACCTCCTCCAGCACCTTGTTGTAGTCCTCCACCCGCCGCTGCACGGTGTCGCGCCGCGCCGTCGCCGCCGCGTCCAGCGCGTCCGCGTCGCCGAGCATCGAGGGACAGATGCCGAGCTTCCAGATCCGCTTGCCCAGCGCGTTGGTCCGCCCCTGCGACCACAGCCGCTTCAGGTTCGGCACGCTCGCCACGTACACCTGCGCCTTCGGCAGCGCGCGGCGCAGCGTCCGCAGCGCCTCCTGGAACTCCGCGCGGAAGTCGACCACCGACGTCATCGCCCTCGTCGACGCCCGGCACGCGTCGTTCGCCCCCGCCATCACCGTCACCAACTGCGGTTTCTCCGCCGCCGCCTGCGTCATCTGGCCGGCCAGATCCGCCATCCGGGCCCCCGTCACCGCGTAGTTCCAGCTGTGCGTGGCCGCCTTCGAGGCACCCAGCAGCCGGACGGCGAGGCTGTTCACGTCGGCGCTGGCGCCGGTCGCCCAGGACACCTCGGGGCAGTCCTGCAGGACCGTACAGGCGTCGAAGCCCCGGGTGATGGAGTCGCCGACCGCCGCTATCGAGGCCGGGCTCGTGTCCCACAGCGGGGCCCGCGAAGGCTTCGCCCGCGCCGGGGCGCCCGGCCCCGAGCCGTCCCCGCCACCGCCCAGCGCGTCGCAGCCGGACACCCCCACGACGGCCGCGGTGACGACGGCGAGCACCGCCCGCACGCGCCGGTTTCGCTTCCGCATTCCCTGCCGATCCCCTCGCTCCTCGGGCCCCGTCGGACAAACGGCCCCTCCCATGACAACGCACGGGAGTTCCCGGACCCACCCGACCGGTCCGCAAGTGGTGCCCCACAAGAGGGAACGCTTCCCACCCGTACAGGCGTCCTGCCGAGTGAAAGGCGGACGTTCACGGCACCGGGACCGACGGTACGTCACACTCCTCGCGTCGCCGCACGGTAGCCTCGCCATCAACGCGGCTGCCCCGACACCGCCGCCATGCCAGCCAGCAAGACTGTCCCGCTCTGCCCGGAGGTCCCGGTGACGACACGTGGAGTTCTGTACGTGCACTCCGCGCCGCGCGCGCTGTGCCCGCACGTCGAGTGGGCCGTCGCCGGGGTGCTCGGCACGCGCGTCAACCTCGACTGGATCCGGCAGCCCGCCGCGCCCGGCACCTGGCGCTCGGAGTTCTCCTGGAAGGCCGAGGTGGGCACCGCCTCCAAACTGGCCTCCGCGCTGCGCGGCTGGCACCTGATCCGCTTCGAGGTGACCGCCGAACCCTGCGCCACCGCCGAGGGCGAGCGCTACAGCTGCACCCCCGACCTCGGCATCTTCCACGCCGTCACCGGCATCCACGGCGACATCCTCATCCCGGAGGACCGCCTGCGCGCGGCCCTGCTGCGCAGTCAGCGCGGGGAGACGGATCTGGAGGCCGAGCTGTCCAAGCTCCTGGGCAAGCCCTGGGACGACGAACTGGAGCCGTTCCGGTACGCCGGCGAGGGAGCTCCGGTGCGCTGGCTGCACCAGGTGGTCTGAGACATCGGTAAGCCCGAAGGGGCCCCACCTCTGCGGGTGGGGCCCCTTCAGCCGCGTACGAAATGTCGTACAGCCACGTCTCAGACCGTACGGAACGCCAGCACCACGTTGTGCCCGCCGAACCCGAACGAGTCGTTCAGGGCGGCGATACGGCCCTCGACGGGCAGCTTCCGCGCCTCCCCGCGGACGATGTCCGCGTTCGCCTCGGCCTCGGGGTCGATGTTCTCCACGTTGATGGTCGGCGGCGCCACCCGGTGGTACAGCGCGAGGACCGTCGCGACGGACTCGACACCGCCCGCACCGCCCAGCAGGTGACCGGTCATCGACTTGGTGGCGGAGACCGCCATGTGGTCCGCGTCGTCGCCGAACACCTTCCGCAGCGCCTTCAGTTCGGCGATGTCACCGGCCGGCGTGGAGGTGGCGTGCGCGTTGACGTGCACGATCTCCGCCGGGTCCAGGTCGGTGTGCTCCAGCAGGTTCTGCAGCGCGTGCGAGATGCCGCGGCCCCCGGGCTCCGGCTGCACGATGTCGTGGGCGTCGGCGGAGATGCCCTGCCCGACCGCCTCGGCGTAGACCCGCGCCCCACGCTTCGCAGCGTGCTCGGCGGACTCCAGGACGATCACACCGGCGCCCTCGCCCAGGACGAAGCCGTCGCGGGCGACGTCGTAGGGACGCGAGGCGCCCTGCGGGTTCTCGTTGTTCTTGGACATCGCCATCATGTTGCCGAACGCGGCGATGGGCAGCGGGTGGATCGCCGCCTCCGTGCCACCGGCGACGACGACGTCGGCCCGGCCGGTACGGATCATCTCGATGGCGTAGCCGATGGCCTCGGCGCCCGAGGCGCAGGCGGAGACCGGGGTGTGCACGCCGGCGCGGGCGCCCACGAGCAGACCCACGTTGGCGGACGGGCTGTTCGGCATCAGCATGGGCACGGTGTGCGGGGAGACGCGGCGGACGCCCTTCTCCTTGAGCACGTCGTACTGGTCCAGGAGGGTGGTCACGCCGCCGATGCCGGAGGCGATGACCGCGCCGAGCCGGTCGGGGTCGACCTTGCCGTCGCCGGAGTCCTCACCGGCCTTGCCGGTGAAACCGGCGTCCTTCCACGCCTCCTGAGCCGCGATCAGCGCGAACTGCGCCGAACGGTCCAGCTTGCGGGCCTGCGGACGCGGGATGACCTCGGTGGGCTCCACGGCGACCGGGGCCGCGATACGGACGGCCTGCTCGGCCGCCCACTCCTGCTCCAGGGGCTTGACGCCGGACTTGCCGGCGACCAGGCCCTCCCAGGTAGAGGCTGCGTCGCCACCCAGCGGTGTGGTTGCGCCGATACCGGTGACGACCACGGTGCGATTGGTCGGGCTCACGGATTCTTTCTCCAACGTTACGAGGATTCAGCGGCGCCACCGCCGGGTGGCGGGGCAGTTCAGCCCAGGGGACCGGTGGATCAGGCCTGGTGCTTGAGGATGTAGTCGGTCGCGTCGCCGACCGTCTTGAGGTTCTTGACGTCCTCGTCCGGGATCTTCACGTCGAAGCGCTCTTCGGCGGCGACGACAACCTCGACCATGGACAGCGAGTCGACGTCCAGGTCGTCGGTGAAGGACTTGTCCAGCTGGACGTCCTCAACCGGGATGCCGGCGATCTCGTTCACGATGTCGGCGAGACCGGCGACGATCTCTTCCTGAGTGGCGGCCATCTTGGCGCTCCTTCTTTGTTTTCCAGAGGGTGTGGCAGTGGTGCTCTCCCATACCGGACCGCATGATCCGGCACGGAGTGCCTAGGGGAGGGTAACGACAGTGGCGGCGTAGACGAGACCCGCCCCGAAACCGATGACGAGCGCGGTGTCGCCGCTCTTCGCCTCACCGGTCGCCAGGAGCCGCTCCATCGCGAGCGGGATCGAGGCGGCCGAGGTGTTGCCGGTGGTGCGCACGTCACGGGCGACCGTCACGGACTCCGGCAGTTTGAGGGTTTTCACCATCGAGTCGATGATCCGCTCGTTGGCCTGGTGCGGGATGAAGACGTCCAGCTCGTCGGCGGTGATCCCGGCGGCGTCCAGCGCCTCCTTGGCGACCTTCGCCATCTCGAACACGGCCCAGCGGAAGACCGCCTGGCCCTCCTGCGTGATCGCGGGGAACTTGGCGACCTCGCCGTCGCGGTAGTCCGTCCAGGGCACGGTCTGCTTGATGGTCTCCGACTTGTCGCCCTCGGAGCCCCACACCGTCGGGCCGATCGCCGGCTCGGCGGAGGGGCCGACGACGACCGCGCCGGCGCCGTCGCCGAACAGGAAGGCCGTGGCCCGGTCCTCCAGGTCGGTGAGGTCGCTCAGCCGCTCCACGCCGATGACGAGGACGTACTCCGCCGAGCCCTCGGCGACCATGCCCTTGGCGAGGGTGAGACCGTAGCCGAAGCCCGCGCAGCCGGCCGAGATGTCGAAGGCCGCGGCCTTGGCGGTGCCGAGCTTGTCGGCGATCTCGGTGGCGACGGCGGGGGTCTGCTTGAAGTGCGAGACGGTCGAGACGACCACGGCGCCGATCTGCTCGGCGGTGATCCCGGCGTTGGCGATGGCCTTGCCGGAGGCCTCGACGGACATGGCGGCGACGGTCTCCTCGTCGTTCGCCCAGTGCCGGGTCTCGATGCCGGAACGCGAGCGGATCCACTCGTCGGAGGAGTCGATCGTCTCCAGGATGACCTCGTTGGGTACGACCCGGGTGGGCCGGTAGCCGCCGACGCCGAGGATGCGCGCGTACGGATGGCCCTTACTGGGCTTGATCTTCGCCATCAGGGCTCCTTGTCAGGCACCGTGCTCGGCGATGAGCGCGCGAGCGGCGTCGAGGTCGTCGGGGGTCTTCAGCGCGAGCGTCGGCACGCCGGGCAGAGCACGCTTGGCGAGGCCGGTCAGGGTGCCGCCGGGGCACACCTCGACGAGGGCGGTCACGCCGAGCTCCTTGAAGGTCTCCATGCACAGGTCCCAGCGGACGGGGTTGGCGACCTGGCCGACCAGCCGCTCGAGGACCTCGGCGCCGGTGGCGACGGCCCGCCCGTCCTTGTTGGAGACGTAGGTGACCTTCGGGTCCGCCGGTGCCAGGTCCGCGGCGGCCTTCGCGAGGGTCTCCACGGCCGGGGCCATGTGGTGGGTGTGGAAGGCGCCGGCGACCTTCAGCGGGACGACCTTGCGGACGCCCTCGGGCTTGTCCTCGTTCAGCGCGGCGAGCTGCTCCAGCGTGCCCGCGGCGACGATCTGGCCCGCGCCGTTGATGTTCGCCGGGGTCAGACCGAGCTTCTCCAGGTGCGCGACGGACACCTCGGGGTCGCCGCCGAGCAGCGCCGACATCCCGGTCTCGGTGATCGCGGCGGCCTCGGCCATGGCCAGACCGCGCTTGCGTACGAGGGTCAGGGCGGCGGAGTCGTCGAGGACACCGGCGAAGGCGGCGGCGGTGATCTCGCCGACGCTGTGACCGGCGACCGCGCCCGGAGAAACGTCTCCGAGTGCCGTGGCGGACAGGATCCCGGCCGCGACGAGCAGCGGCTGGGCCACGGCGGTGTCACGGATGGCGTCGGCGTCGGCCTGTGTGCCGTAGTGGGCGAGGTCCAGGCCGACGGCGTCCGACCACGCGGCGACGCGGTCGGCGGCACCGGGCAGTTCGAGCCAGGGGGTCAGGAAGCCGGGCGTCTGGGCGCCCTGGCCGGGAGCGACGAGTACGAGCACTCTCACACTCTCTCTTGGGGACGGCCAACGCCGCCCGTGGGGACAGGGACGAAGAACGGCAGGGGGTTTTGTGGGCCCCCGACAAAAGCCTAGGTCTGGGGATCTCCATCGACGAGGCGCCCCAGGATGAGCGCGATCCGCAGGGTGAATGCGGAGCGTACATCCGACGGCGACCAACCGGTGACGTCAGTCACACGTCGAAGCCGGTAGCGCACGGTGTTGGGATGCACGAACAGCATCCGGGCCGCGCCCTCCAGGCTGCTCGCCTGTTCGAGATAGACGGAGAGCGTCTCCAGAAGTGCGGAACCGGCCTCCTCCAGCGGTCTGTAGATCTCCTCCACCAATTGCTCGCGCGCGCTGGGATCACCGGCGATCGCACGTTCCGGAAGCAGATCGTCCGCCAAGACCGGGCGCGGCGCGTCCTGCCACGCCGAACACGCCTTGAGTCCGGCGGCGGCGGCCTGCGCGGACCGGGTCGCGGCCAGCAGGTCGGGCACGACCGGCCCGGCGACGACCGGCCCGGCGGCGAACGGGCCGATCAGCGACTTGGCGACGGCGAGCGGATTGTCGCTCCCGCCGGCGATGACGACCAGCCGCGACCCGAGCACCCCGGTCAGCACCTGCAGCTTGGCGTGCCGGGAGGCCCGCCGGATGGCCTCGACGGTCAGCTCGGAGTCCCCGTCGGGAGCGGTCCCGAGGACGACGCACACGTGCTCCGGCGCGTTCCAGCCGAGCGCGGCGGCCCGGCTGACGGCCCCCTCGTCGGCCTCCCCGCTCAGCACCGCGTTCACGACGAGCGACTCCAGCCGGGCGTCCCAGGCACCGCGCGCCTCGGCGGCCTGGGCGTACACCTGGGCGGTGGCGAAGGCGATCTCCCGGGCGTAGACGAGCAGCGCCTCCCGCAGCATCCGCTCGTCACCGGGGGCCGCGACCTCGTCGATGGCGGACTCCATGACCTCGATGGTGGTGCGCACCATCTCCACGGTCTGCCGGAGAGTGATCGCCCGGGTCAGCTCGCGCGGCGCGGTCCCGAACACATCGGTCGAGATGGCCTGGGGCGCGTCCGGGTGCCGGAACCACTCCGTGAAGGCGGCGATACCCGCCTGGGCGACCAGCCCGATCCAGGAACGGTTCTCCGGGGGCATCGCCCGGTACCACGGCAGGGTCTCGTCCATCCGCGTGATGGCCTGGGCGGCGAGACTTCCGGAGGACTTCACCAGCCGCTTCAGGGTCGCGGGGTGCGGGTGGGCGGCGTTCGCTGTGGCGTCGGGGAGAGTGGTTTCGGGTTCGGGCACGTGGACAAGACTGCCTCATCGGGACGGCGGCATGCGCCGCCGGGTCGCAGGTGAGGCGTCCACCCTGCCATCGGCGGGTCTACGGTGGAGCCGTGATGGACGTACGCCGCGCCGACGAGCGCTACCCCGGCGGGGACCCGGCGGCCGGCATCGAGACCCGGCACGCCTTCTCCTTCGGCCCCCACTACGACCCCGGCAATCTCCGCTTCGGCGCGCTGATCGCCTGCAACGAGGAGCGGCTCGCCCCCGGCGCCGGCTTCGACGAGCACCCCCACAGCCACACGGAGATCGTGACGTGGGTGGTGGAGGGGGAGCTCACCCACCGTGACTCGACCGGCCACGAGACGAGGGTCCGCCCGGGAGACGTCCAGCGGCTGAGCTCGGCGGCGGGCGTCCGCCACGTCGAACGCAACGACGGTCCGGCCCCCCTCACCTTCGTCCAGATGTGGCTGGCCCCCCTGGACCCCGGCGGTGACCCGGCCTACGAGATCGTCCACGGCATCGCCGACTCCACCCCGTACGCCGTCCCGGAGGCGGCCGCCATGCTCCACGTACGGCGACTGGTGCCGGGGGAGCGGACGGCGGTGCCGGACGCGCCACGGGTGTACGTCCACGTGGTCCGGGGCGGCGTCCGGCTGGACGGCGCGGAGCTGGGCCCGGGCGACGCGGCCCGCGTCACGGAGGCCAAGGACATGGAGGTGGTGGGAGTGACGGAGGCGGAGCTGCTGATGTGGGAGATGGCACCCGCCTAGCCGCTCAGCGGCTCGGCCGCGGGCAGCCAGTCCCGTCCCGCCCCGGCGGTTCAGCCCCGCGACTCGGCCAGCACCGCGTCCGTGAAGCCGGGCCACGCCTCGATTGCCCACGGTCCGAACGCCCGGTCCGTCAGGGCGACCCCGGCGACCTGGGCGTCGGGGTCGATCCACAGGAACGTACCGGACTGGCCGAAGTGGCCGAAGGCGCGGGGCGAGGACGAGGAGCCGGTCCAGTGCGGGGACTTGGAGTCGCGGATCTCGAAGCCGAGGCCCCAGTCGTTGGGGTTCTGGTGGCCGTAGCCCGGCAGTACGCCTTTCGTGCCCGGGTACTGGACGGTCATCGCCTCGGCCATCGTGCGCGGGTCCAGCAGCCGGGGCGCCTGCACCTCCGCCGCGAACCTGAGCAGGTCCGCCACCGTCGAGACCCCGTCCTTGGCCGGGGACCCCTCCAGGGACGTGTCGGCCATCCCCAGCGGATCCAGCACCGCCTGCCGCAGATACTCGGCGAACGGGATGTCCGTGGCCTTCGCGATGTGGTCGCCGAGCTGCTCGAACCCGGCGTTGGAGTACAGCCGCCGCTCGCCGGGAGGGCCGGTGACCTTGTGCTCGTCGAAGGCCAGCCCCGAGGTGTGCGCGAGCAGATGCCGGACCGTCGCCCCGGGGGGACCGGCCGGCTCGTCCAGCTCCACCGCGCCCTCCTCGTACGCGACGAGGACGGCGTACGCGGCGAGCGGCTTGGTGACCGAGGCCAGCGGGAAGCGCTGCCCGACGGGCCCGTGGGTGCCCAGGACCGTACCGTCGGCCCGTACGACACCCGCCGCGGCGGAGGGGACCGGCCAGTTCTCGATCAGCGCGAGGCTCTTCAACGACATGCCGACGAGCCTATGCGCCTCACAGAAGCAGCTCCAGCAAGGGGTCCGGCTTGGGCTTGAAGCCGAGGGAGACGTAGAGCGGTTCGGCCTCGGCGGACGCCGTGAGGTGGACCTGGCGGACGCCCCGCTCGCGGAACCACTCCAGCAGCGCGTCCATGCACGCGCGCGCGTACCCCCGCCGGCGGGCGTCCGGGTCCGTCGCGACGCTGAAGACGAAGCCGACGGTGCCGAGCGGGTTGCCGGCCCGCCCGATCCGGTACTCGACCGTCCCGACCACCAGAGCGGCGAGCGACGCCGGCCGCTCCGGGTGGTCCACGACGAACGCGCCGAAGTCCCCGTCCGGCTCGGACAGCCGGGCCCGCAGCCCGGGCAGGGACTCGCTGTGCCAGTCGGTCGGCCCGGCGGTGTCGGCCATGGCGTCGATCATCACTTGACGCAGCCTCAGCACTTCGGCGGCGTCCTCGGGGAGCGCACGGCGTACAGGAGTCATGGCCCCGCACGCTAACCGGCGTGATCAGGCCGTGTCCCGCCAATTCTTTACCGATTCCGCTTGCTTGGAGCCCACTCCAAGGTCATAGCGTGGAGGCCATGACGGTGTTGCAGACCACGCCCGTGACCATCGAGCAATCCCCGAGCCCCGCAGACGTCTGCTCCGCGCCACCCCCGCGGCATCCCCGCCCCGACGGGCAGGACAGCTACACGATCAGCGAGGTCGTCGCGTTCACCGGCCTGACGGCCCACACCCTGCGCTGGTACGAGCGGATCGGGCTGATGTCCCACATCGACCGCTCGCACACCGGCCAGCGCCGCTACAGCAACCGCGACCTGGACTGGCTCGACCTCGTCGGCAAGCTGCGGCTGACCGGCATGCCGGTCGCCGACATGGTGCGGTACGCCGAGCTGGTGCGCGAGGGCGACAGCACGTACGGCGAGCGCTACGAGCTGCTCGAGGCGACCCGCCGGGACGTCCGGGCCCGGATCGCCGAGCTCCAGGACACGCTCGCCGTGCTCGACCGCAAGATCATGTTCTACTCGGACGCCGCGCGCGTCCAGGCGTACGAAGGCGAAAGGACCCCCCGATGACCGACAGCAGGATCCCGACCGCGCGACTCGGCGACAGCGGCCCCGAGGTCGGCGTCCAGGGCCTCGGCTGCATGGGCATGAGCTTCGCCTACGGCCCCTCGGACGAGAAGGAGTCCAGGGCCACCCTGGAGCGCGCCCTGGAGCTCGGGGTCACCCTCTACGACACCGCCGACGCGTACGGCGCCGGTGAGAACGAGCGGTTCCTCTCGCCGTTCTTCAAGGCACATCGCGACGAGGTCGTCATCGCCACCAAGTTCGCCCTGGCGATCCCGCCGGAGGACCCGACCCGGCGGATCATCCGCAACGACCCGCCGTACATCCGCGAGGCCGTCGAGGCGAGCCTGAAGCGCCTGGACGTCGACGTCATCGACCTGTACTACATGCACCGGCGCGATCCGGACGTGCCGATCGAGGACACCGTCGGCGTGATGGCCGAGCTGGTGCGCGAAGGCAAGGTCAGGCACCTCGGCCTGAGCGAGGTGACGGCCGGTGAGCTGCGGGCCGCGCACGCGGTGCACCCGATCGCCGCCGTGCAGTCGGAGTGGTCGCTGTTCAGTCGCGACATCGAGGCGAAGGTCGTTCCGGCCGCCCGTGAACTGGGCGTGGCCCTCGTCCCCTACTCCCCGCTCGGCCGAGGCTTCCTCACCGGCTCCTTCGCCGACGCCGACCAGGACCTCACCGCCGACGACTACCGCCGTACGCAGCCCCGCTTCACCGGCGAGAACGCGGCGGCCAACGCGGCCCTCCTGGACCCGATCCGGTCCGTGGCCAAGGCCCACGACGCCTCCCTCGGCCAGATCGCCCTGGCCTGGGTCCACCAGCAGTCCCGTGTCCACGGACTTCCGCTGGTGCCGATCCCGGGCACCCGCAAGCCGGGGAGGGTGGAGGAGAACGTCCGGGCGACCGCCGTCCGGCTGACGGAGGACGAACTGGCCGTGCTGGAGCCGATCGCGGGACAGGTGGCGGGAGACAGGTACCCGGACATGACGTTCACTTCTGTCGGGCGCGAGTAGCTACAGCTCCGCGAGCAGCTCCGCCTTCTTCACGGAGAACTCCTCGTCGGTCACCAGACCCGCCTGATGCAGTTCTCCGAGATGACGGATCCGCTCGGCGATGTCGGCGGGATCACGACGTGGGCCCGTGGCCGTGGCCGTGACCGCGGCCACGGGCCCACGGGTGCGCACGGCGGAAAGGACCGCCGCAGCGAACGGCAGCGACTCGTGCACCGGCCCGTACCCCAGCCCGAAGACGACGGTCGCCGGGTCCTGGTCCGCCTGCACCGCCCCGTCCTCCCCGCGCAACAACCGGAGGTGCCCTTCGAACACCTCCGGTGACCGCCACTCCACTCCGCTCAGCTCGGAGACGGCGAAGCTCTGGTCGCCGGCTTTCCACTTTGCCGACGACGCCCCCGTCCAGAACCACCGGAAGCGCACGGTCCGCCCGTCGAAGGACGCCTTGCCGTCGTACGCCTTGAAGGACAGCGGTGCCTCCGGGGCCGGTACGAGGTACCGGTCCGCCGGACCGGAGCCGGCCTCGGGAAGCCGGGACCGCAGCTCCTCGGCGTAGTACTCCGCGAGCACCTCCCGCTCGGCCGGCAGCACCAGCCGGTACGGGTCGCACCCTTCCTTCAGCTGCCCCGCCGCCGCCTCCATGAGGGGGTCGGCCCCGGGCCGCGGCTCGGCGCGCAGGACGACCGTCCCGCGTCTGCCGCGAGTGAGCGTCACGCCGGACAGAGCGGTGAGCGGAATTCTTCGTTCACCCAGCGCCGACAGCAGCTTGGGTGTGCGCATCCCCCGTTCGTAGCGGATGAGGACGGAGTCGGACTCGAACTCCCAGGTGGCTTGAAATCCGGCCAGTACGTCACCCATGCGGCTCATCGTATGCGGGACACGCATCTTCGTCCCCTCCCCACGCGCACCGCAATTCCTGCGTCTCTACGCGCGTCCGGCCGTGGTCGTGTCGGACAAACCCTCCTGGCAGGCGCCCGCATCGTCGGCGCACTCCACCGAGCGGTACGCGCCGGCGCCGATGCCGGCGAGGTTGCGCAGGCTGTCGGTGCCGGGCACGAAGTAGCCGCCGTGGCCCTCCGCGTCCCGGGAGGACAGCACTCGCGCGCCGAACGCCCGGTCCATCGGGTCCTCGCCGTGCCCGAGCCCGCCGACCTCCAGATGCGGTACGTCCCGCACCCAGTCGTCGGCGTCCCGCATCGCCCACACCCGGGCGTCGGTGCCCAGCTCGGCCGCCTTCTCCACCCGCATCCCGGGACTGCCGGCCACCGCTATGTCGGCGACCCGCTCCGGCATGGCGCGCGCGGCGACCCCGCACACCACGGAGCCGTAGCTGTGGCAGAACATCGAGACCGGCGCGGTGCCGGGGAGGGCGCGCAGCAGGGCGTTCAGGCGTACGGCGCCGGTCTCGGCGCGCATCGCGGTCGCCGAGTCGATGCCGAGGCCGTCGGGGGAGGTGTAGTCGGCCCAGGCGATCACCGCGGTCCGGGTCGAGGGGTTCACCTCGCGCTCGGCCGCGTACAGCGCTTCGGCCATGCCGACGGGCGCCGAGTACTTGCGGTTGGTGCGCTGGAAGGTGAGCAGATCGGTGTCGACGCCGGGGACGACGACGGAGATCCGGTCGGCCTCGTCCAGGTCGCCGAAGACCTCGGCGACCCGGCCCGAGCCCTCCGGGTCGAAGGCGAGGATCTGCCGGTGGCCGCGGCTCATCGCCTCGTAGCGGTGCATGCGCCGCCCGGCCTCCTGCTGCCCGGCGGGCGAGAGTCGGCTGTCGTGCACACGTCTGCGCTCCAGCCGCGTCTGCTGGCGCAGCGCGATCCGGTTGGCGCGGTAGCGCAGCTCGACCGGGGCGCCGTTCATATTGCCCACCGCGAGCGCGTAGTCCTGCACGAGTTCGGTGCGCTGGCGGGCGGTCAGCGAGGCGAAGAAGTGGGCGAGCCGGCCGGACGCCGCATCGGGCTCCGGCAGCTCGCGGCCGTCGATCCGGCCGTGTTCCCAGGCGGTGCGCGAGGCCTTCAGGGCGGTGGTCCCCTGGTGGTGGCGCAGGGCGGTCCAGCCCGTGGTCGCCAGCATCACGAACACCACGGCCAGGGCGAGCAGCGCGCGCCAGACGCTGAGTTGCGGGGAGGTGTCGAAGGAAGTCACTGGGAGGACACACTAGGAGAACGGGAGGGTCTCAGGTTAATAAAGTGACTGGGATCACGTTTGGACCGGCGTGTCGGTGGTCATGAACATTTTCAGGCCTCGCGCCAGCTCCCCAGCAGGGCCGGGCCCACCCGGTCGAGGTACTCGGACGTCAGCGCGTGGATGGCCGCCAGGCTGAACTCCTCGTTCACCAGCCACTGCCGTTCCGTCACCCGCATCACCCCGCTGAACACCGCCACGGCGAGCCGCGGCCTCGGGTCGGCGTCGACGTCCAGTCCCTCGCGCTCGGCGATCACCCGCGCCAGGGTCTCCTCGACCTCCACCGACCGCCGCAGGTGCGCGGCGAGCAGCACCGGCGTGGACTCGATCACCCGGTACATCCGCAGATACAGCTCGACGGGGGCGATGGACTCGACGATCTCGTTGAGCGAGTGCCAGCCCTCCAGCACGGCCTGGCGCAGCGCCTGCATCGGGGGTTCGTGGGGCGGCCGCTCCCGTACCGCCTGCACGAACCGCTCCACCGTCATCTCCACCAGGCCGAGCGCCGCCTCGTCCTTTCCGGCGAAGTAGCGGAAGAAGGTGCGCTGGGAGACGTCCACGGCCTCGGCGATCGCGTCGACGGTGGTCGCCTCGTACCCCTGGGTGGTGAACAGCTCCACCGCGGCCCGCAGCAGCGCGTCCCGGGTGCGCTGCTTCTTGCGTTCGCGCAGTGTTCGCATAGGTGTCAGTTACTGACTTGTGAACTGGTTTGTCAATTGTCAGTGGCTGTCATTAGCCTCACCGTATGACTAGTCAGACCACCATCGACACGACGGAGCCGGGGGACAAGGCCTCGTCGGCCCCGTCGGCCGGCCAGCCGGGCAGGGGACTGCGCGGCCATCCGTGGTTCACCCTCATCACCGTGGCCGTCGGGGTCATGATGGTGGCCCTGGACGGCACCATCGTGGCCATCGCCAACCCCGCCATCCAGAAGGACCTGGGCGCCACCTTCGCCCAGGTGCAGTGGATCACCAACGGCTACTTCCTCGCCCTCGCGGTCTCCCTGATCACCGCGGGCAAGCTCGGTGACCGCTTCGGCCACCGCCAGACCTTCCTGATAGGCGTCGTCGGCTTCGCCGCCGCCTCGGGCGCGATCGGGCTGTCCGACAGCATCGCGCTGGTCGTCACCTTCCGCGTCCTCCAGGGCCTCTTCGGCGCGCTGCTGATGCCGGCCGCGCTCGGCCTGCTGCGGGCGACCTTCCCGGCCGAGAAGCTCAACATGGCCATCGGCATCTGGGGCATGGTCATCGGCGCCTCCACCGCGGGCGGCCCGATCCTCGGCGGTGTGCTCGTCGAGCACGTCAACTGGCAGTCGGTGTTCTTCATCAACGTCCCGGTCGGCGTGCTCGCGCTCGTCCTGGGCGTGATGTTCCTGCTCGACCACCGCGCGGCCCTCGGGCGGAGCCCGGAGAACGGGAGCGCGCCGCGCTCCTTCGACCTGCTCGGCATCGCGCTTCTGTCGGCCGCGATGTTCTGCCTGGTCTGGGCCCTGATCAAGGCGCCCACCTGGGGCTGGGGCGACGGCAAGACCTGGGCGTTCGTCGTCGGCTCCATGGTGCTCTTCGCGGCCTTCGCCTTCTGGGAGACGAGGGTCGGGGAGCCGCTGATCCCGCTGGGGCTGTTCCGTTCCGTCCCGCTGTCGGCGGGCGTGGTCCTGATGGTCCTGATGGCCATCGCCTTCATGGGCGGCCTGTTCTTCGTGACGTTCTACCTCCAGAACGTCCACGGCATGAGCCCGATCGACGCCGGCCTGCACCTCCTCCCGCTCACCGGCATGATGATCGTCGGCTCCCCGCTGGCCGGTGCGATGATCACCAAGCTGGGCCCGCGCATCCCGCTGGCCGGCGGCATGGCGGCCACCGCGATCGCCATGTACGGCATGTCCACGCTGGACACGGACACCGGCAGCGCGGCCATGGCCCTCTGGTTCGCCCTGCTGGGCCTGGGCCTCGCCCCGGTCATGGTCGGCGCGACCGAGGTCATCGTCGGCAACGCGCCCATGGAGCTCTCCGGCGTCGCCGGTGGTCTCCAGCAGGCGGCCATGCAGATCGGCGGCAGCCTCGGCACGGCCGTGCTGGGTGCCGTGATGGCCTCCAAGGTCGACAGCGACCTGCCGTCCAACTGGACCTCCGCCGGCCTTCCCGAACTCACCCCCACCCAGCTGGACCAGGCCTCCGAGGCGGTCCAGGTCGGCGTTCCGCCGGTGGCCAAGGGCACTCCGCCGGAGATCGCCGCGAAGATCACGGACGTCGCCCATGACACGTTCATCTCCGGCATGAGCCTCGCGTCCCTGGTGGCGGCCGGGGTGGCGGTCGTCGCCGTGTTCGTCGCGCTGCTCACCAAGCGGGGAGAGAACGCGGAGGCGGGCGCGGGGGTCGGCCACATCTGACAGCCCCGAGGAACCGTCCGAACCTGACGGGATTTCAACGGAATTCCCCTATCAGGGTGACAACGCTAAAGGTTCCTCGCCTCCGGCACACGCCGCAGGTCACAGTTAGTCAAGCCCTCCGGATGGGAGGGCGGTCAGGGCCGCGACGCGCTGCCGGAGGGGGACAGCGCGCCGCGGCCTTGGCGTGTCCGTGCGCATGAACCGTGTGCCGTGGGTACCCGGCCATCGAAACATCCCCGGAACCCAGGGAGTTGACGATGGCCGGCTTCGGACACGGCACGCGCAGGTACCCCCGCTCACGTGGCCGGATGGGGTCACGGACCGGGCCGGACAGCGCGACGCTCGGCATCGTCGGCCTCGTCTGCGCGGTCGCCGGTTTCTTCACCCTCGGGATCGTCCTCGGTCCGGTGGCGATCGCCTGCGGCTGGCTGGCCATGGGCCGTACCTGGTCGGGCCCCCGCCCGATCCCGGCCCTGGTCGCCGTCGTCCTGGGTGCCATCGACACCCTGCTGGCGATCATCTGGCTGGCGGGGGCGGCGGGTCCGGGCAACGTGTGGTGAAGGCGGCGCCGCCCCGGGGCGCGACCGCGGCGCGGGTCAGTGCTTGAGGGAGGTTTCCTGCAACGCCGCCACCTCACGGCGCAGTGCCCGCACCTCCTCCGTCAGCGCGAGGATCGCCTCCGTCTGGGCACGCTCCTCCACGTCGTCCTTGTCGAAGCGCTCGATGAACCAGGCCGCGATGTTGGCGGTCACGACACCGAGCAGGGCGATGCCGGAGAGCATCAGGCCGACCGCGATCATCCGGCCCAGACCGGTGGTCGGGGCGTGATCGCCGTAGCCGACGGTCGTCATGGTGGTGAACGACCACCACAGCGCGTCACCCAGCGTGCGGATGTTCCCGTCCGGTGAGTCCCGTTCCACCGACAGCACGGCGAGCGATCCGAACATCAGCAGCCCGACGACCGCCCCCGCCACATACGTCGTCACCTGGATCTGCGTGGCCATCCGCGCCCGCCGTCCCACCAGCAGCAGGGTGGACACCAGTCGCAGCAGCCGGAGCTGCTGCACCAACGGCAGCACCACCGCGCACAGGTCCAGCCAGTGGGTGCGGACGAACGTCCGCCGGTCCGTCGTCAGCGCCAGTCGCACCAGGTAGTCCACGGCGAACGCCCCCCACACCACCCACTCGACGAGGGTGCAGGCGGACGTCAGCGAGTGCCCGGCCGACGTGTCCACGATCGGCACGGCGTAGGCGACGGCGAACACCACGGCGAGGGCCAGCAACGGCCTTTGGCTCCACTCTTCCCACCGGCCCTGTGCCGTTCGTTCGCGCATGCTCGCATCGTAAAGAACGAGTAAGGGGTGGCGGAGCCATCGGCTCCAACCACCCCGCGCCGCGCAGGAGCTACGCGTCGCCCCCGGCAGCCCCCGGGTCCGCCGCCGACACGTCCAGCAGCTGGTACCGGTCGATCGCCTGCTTCAGCACCGAACGGTCGACCTTGCCCTCCCTCGCCAGCTCGGTGAGCACGCCCACGACCACCGACTGCGCGTCGATGTGGAAGAACCGGCGGGCCGCGCCCCGGGTGTCGGCGAAGCCGAAACCGTCGGCGCCCAGCGACTGGTACGTCCCCGGCACCCACCGCGCGATCTGGTCCGGCACCGACCGCATCCAGTCCGAGACGGCCACGAACGGCCCCTCGGCCCCGGTCAGCTTCCGCGTCACGTACGGCACCCGCTGCTCCTCCTCGGGGTGCAGCAGGTTGTGCCGCTCCACCTCGACGGCCTCGCGCCGCAGCTCGTTCCAGGAGGTCGCCGACCAGACGTCCGCCCTGACGTTCCACTCCTCGGCGAGGATCTTCTGCGCCTCGACCGCCCAGGGAACGGCCACACCGGACGCGATGATCTGCGCCGGGATCTGGCCCGAGGTGCCCGCGCTGAAGCGGTGGATGCCCTTCAGGATGCCGTCGACGTCCACGTTCTCCGGTTCGGCCGGGTGCTGGATCGGCTCGTTGTAGACCGTGAGGTAGTAGAAGACGTCCTCGCCGTGCGGGTGCTCGGCGGAGCTGCCGTACATCCTCCTGAGGCCGTCCTGCACGATGTGCGCGATCTCGAAACCGTAGGCCGGGTCGTAGGCGACACAGCCCGGGTTCGTCGAGGCGAGCAACTGCGAGTGGCCGTCCGCGTGCTGCAGACCCTCACCGGTCAGCGTCGTACGGCCCGCGGTCGCGCCCAGTACGAAACCGCGCGCCAGCTGGTCCGACATCTGCCAGAACTGGTCGCCGGTGCGCTGGAAACCGAACATCGAGTAGAAGACGTAGACCGGGATCAGCGGCTCGCCGTGGGTGGCGTACGCCGAACCCGCCGCGATCAGCGACGCCGTGCAGCCGGCCTCCGAGATGCCGTCGTGCAGCATCTGGCCCGTCGGCGACTCCTTGTAGGCCAGGAGCAGGTCCCGGTCCACGGCCTCGTACTGCTGGCCCAGCGGGTTGTAGATCTTCGCGCTAGGGAAGAACGAGTCCATGCCGAACGTGCGGTACTCGTCCGGCGCGATCAGCACGAACCGCTTGCCGAGCTCCTTGTCCCGCATGAGGTCCTTGAGCAGCCGTACGAACGCCATGGTCGTGGCGATCGACTGCTGGCCCGAGCCCTTCTTCACGGTCGCGTACGTCTTGTCGTCCGGCAGCGCGAGCGGCTTGGAGCGCACGACGCGCGTCGGCACGTAACCGCCGAGACCCTTGCGGCGGTCGTGCATGTACTGGATCTCCTCCGAGTCCCGGCCCGGGTGGTAGTACGGCGGCGCGCCGGACTCCAGCTCCTTGTCGGAGATCGGCAGGTGCAGTCGGTCGCGGAAGCCCTTGAGGTCGGCGACCGTCAGCTTCTTCATCTGGTGCGTGGCGTTGCGGCCCTCGAAGTTCGGGCCCAGCGTCCAGCCCTTGACGGTCTTGGCGAGGATCACCGTCGGCTGGCCGGTGTGCTCCACGGCCGCCTTGAACGCCGCGTAGATCTTCTTGTGGTCGTGGCCGCCGCGGCCCAGGTGCAGCACCTGGTCGTCGGTCATGCCCTGGACCATCGCGCGCAACCGGTGGTCGTCACCGAAGAAGTGCTCGCGGATGTACGCGCCGGACTCGGTGGCGTACGTCTGGAACTGACCGTCCGGGGTCGTGTTCATCTTGTTGACCAGGATGCCGTCCCGGTCCTGCGCGAGCAGCGGGTCCCAGGTGCGGTCCCAGATCAGCTTGATCACGTTCCAGCCGGCGCCCCGGAAGACCGACTCCAGTTCCTGGATGACCTTGCCGTTGCCGCGCACCGGGCCGTCGAGCCGCTGCAGGTTGCAGTTGACCACGAAGGTCAGGTTGTCCAGGCCCTCTCGGGCGGCGATGGTCAGCTGGCCGAGCGACTCGGGCTCGTCCATCTCGCCGTCGCCGAGGAACGCCCACACATGCGACTTCGAGGTGTCGGCGATCCCGCGCGCGTGCATGTAGCGGTTCATCCGCGCCTGGTAGATCGCGCCGATCGGGCCGAGGCCCATCGACACGGTCGGGAACTCCCAGAAGTCGGGCATCAGCCGCGGGTGCGGGTACGAGGACAGCCCGTGCGGCGCCTTCGACTTCTCCTGGCGGAACGCGTCCAGGTTCTGCTCGCTGAGCCGGTCGAGCAGGAACGCGCGGGCGTAGATGCCCGGGGAGGCGTGGCCCTGGAAGAAGACCTGGTCGCCGCCGTCGCCCTCGTCCTTGCCGCGGAAGAAGTGGTTGAAGCCGACGTCGTAGAGCGACGCCGAGGACGCGAAGGTGGCGATGTGGCCGCCGACGCCGATGCCGGGCCGCTGGGCCCTGGAGACCATCACGGCCGCGTTCCAGCGGGTCGCGTTGAGGATCCGGCGCTCGATCTCCTCGTTGCCCGGGAAGAAGGGCTCGGCCCTGGTGGGGATGGTGTTGACGTAGTCCGTGCTGCGCATCTCGGGCACGGCCACGCGCTTCTCGCGGGCCCGCTCGATCAGGCGCAGCATGAGGTAGCGGGCCCGCTCCCGGCCGCGCTCGTCGATGGCGGCGTCGAGGGAGTCGAGCCACTCCTGGGTTTCCTCGGGATCGAAGTCAGGAACCTGACTCGGAAGGCCGCCAATGATGATCGGGTTGCGATCGGATCCGGAAGCCACGCTGTTCCTTACTCTCGCTGTCTGTTCTCCAGTAACTGCACCGACCCCATCGTGTACCTCGGGGGCGCAAACGTCATCTCTACCCCGAGGTAACCATCAGTCGTTCGAATCTCGTACCCTTGGATGGTTCTCAAATACGCAAACAGGGCAGATTGGTGTGGTGTACGTCACCATCCGTCCCGATCTCGTGCCTGAAGTTGCGTCGACACGGCCAGGATCGTCACCGTTTCGGCGGTCTGAACCGCCGGGTACTTGCGCGATCCGCCCCGCCCGTGTGGACTACGGCCAATGCTTCGCGCACGCGCGTGGCTGAGTTATTCCCAAGACATGATCAGGAGGCAACCCGTGAGCGCGACCGCGGACCACGCGGAGGAACGGACGAGCCCTGCCGTCAGGCTGGGTTTCCAGCCCGAGCAGGTGGTCCAGGAGATCGGCTACGACGACGACGTCGATCAGGAGCTCCGCGAGTCCATCGAGGAAGTCATCGGCAGTGACCTGGTGGACGAGGACTACGACGACGTGGCCGACGCCGTGGTGCTGTGGTTCCGCGACGAGGACGGCGACCTGACGGATGCGCTGGTGGACGCCACCACGTACATCGAAGAAGGCGGCTCGATCCTCCTCCTCACGCCGAAGACCGGCCGTGACGGCTACGTGGAGCCGAGCGACATCTCTGAAGCCGCGACGACGGCGGGTCTCTCCGCCTCCAAGAGCGTCAGCGTGGGCAAGGACTGGAGCGGCAGCCGGCTGGTGACGCCCAAGGCCGCCAAGTCCAAGAAGTGAAGTCCCAGCGGTGAAGTCCAGGCAGTGATGTGACCCCGGACGGGCCGAGCCTTCGTGTTCGGCCCGTCCGTCGGCTTCCGGGGGCCGCTGCGTAGGGTGTTCTCACCCAGACAGCCCCACCCGAAGGGACATCCCCGCGATGGCGATCCAGGTCGGCGACAAGGCCCCCGACTTCGAGCTCAAGGACAACCACGGCAGGGCCGTGAAGCTCTCCGACTTCCGGGGCGGCAGGGACGCAAAGAACGTCGTCCTGCTCTTCTACCCCTTCGCCTTCACCGGCGTGTGCACCGGCGAGCTGTGCGAGGTGCGCGACAACCTGCCGAAGTTCGCCGACCGCGACACCCAGGTGCTCGCCGTCTCCAACGACTCCATCCACACCCTGCGCGTCTTCGCCGAGCAGGAGGGCCTGGAGTACCCGCTGCTCAGCGACTTCTGGCCGCACGGCGAGGTCTCCCGCGCCTACGGCGTCTTCGCCGAGGACAAGGGCTGCGCGGTGCGCGGCACCTTCGTCATCGACAAGGAGGGCGTGGTCCGCTGGACCGTCGTCAACGCGCTGCCGGACGCCCGCGACCTCGGCGAGTACGTCAAGGCACTCGACACCCTCTGAGCCCCTTGGGCCCCAGTTGTCACCGACACCTGTGATTCATCGGCTCCAGGGCCTGCGGGGGGCGGGAACCCGTCACTAGGATCGACTCGTTGATCCGATATCCAACGCACGACGGGGCTCCCCGCCCCTGGACACCAATGGAGGACTCGTGGGAGTCAGCCTCAGCAAGGGCGGCAACGTATCGCTGACCAAGGAGGCCCCCGGCCTGACCGCGGTCATCGTCGGTCTGGGGTGGGACGTCCGCACCACGACCGGCACCGACTTCGACCTGGACGCGAGCGCGCTGCTGCTGAACAACTCCGGCAAGGTCGGCAGTGACGCGAACTTCGTGTTCTTCAACAACCTCAAGAGCCCCGACGGCTCTGTGGAGCACACCGGGGACAACATCACCGGTGAGGGCGAGGGCGACGACGAGCAGATCAAGGTCAACCTCGCGGCGGTGCCGGCCGACGTCGAGAAGATCGTCTTCCCGGTGTCGATCTACGACGCCGAGAACCGCCAGCAGTCGTTCGGCCAGGTCCGCAACGCGTTCATCCGCGTGGTGAACCAGGCCGGCGAGGCGGAGATCGCCCGCTACGACCTGAGCGAGGACGCCTCGACCGAGACCGCCATGGTCTTCGGCGAGCTCTACCGGCACGGCGCGGAGTGGAAGTTCCGCGCCATCGGCCAGGGGTACGCCTCGGGCCTGCGCGGTATCGCCCAGGACTTCGGCGTCAACGTCTGAGTCCGGGGCGCCCGATCGCTTCACCCATGTCCGGCGCCGCACCGTTTGGGGGCGGCGCCGGACGCGCAGGACAACCGAAGAAGCAGGACCTGAGCACCACCTAGGGGAGGACCAGCAAGATGGGTGTCACGCTCGCCAAGGGGGGCAACGTCTCCCTGTCCAAGGCCGCGCCGAACCTCACGCAGGTGATGGTCGGGCTCGGCTGGGACGCCCGCTCCACCACCGGAGCCCCCTTCGACCTCGACGCCAGCGCGCTGTTGTGCAACAGCGGGCGGGTGCTGGGGGACGATTGGTTCGTCTTCTACAACCAGCTCAAGAGCCCCGACGGCTCCGTCGAACACACCGGCGACAACCTCACCGGTGAGGGCGACGGCGACGACGAGTCGATCCTGGTGGACCTCTCCAAGGTGCCCGCCCAGTGCGACAAGATCGTCTTCCCGGTCTCCATCCATGACGCCGACGCCCGCGGCCAGACCTTCGGCCAGGTCTCCAACGCCTTCATCCGCGTCGTCAACCAGGCCGACGGCCAGGAACTCGCCCGCTACGACCTGAGCGAGGACGCGTCCACGGAGACCGCGATGATCTTCGGCGAGCTCTACCGCTACCAGGGCGAGTGGAAGTTCAGGGCGGTGGGCCAGGGGTACGCGTCCGGCCTCAGGGGCATCGCCCTCGACTTCGGCGTCAACGTCTCCTAGCCGGCCCGTCACCTCCCCCGGAAGCGCTGCTACCGACCGGTATGGGGGTGCCGGTGCCCTCCGGGGCCGCCGCCTCTAGACTTGCTCCGCAAGGTCAACGTTTTGTAAAGCCGAGTACGGCGCGGGGGAGACCCTCTCCCAAGCTTCACTCGGGGGGACCCCCAACACACGATTGGGTAGCCAGTGCTTCTGAAAACCTTCGGCTGGTCGTTCGCGATTACCGCGCTCGGCCTGGCCGCTGCGGTCATCTACGGGGGGTGGGAGGCCTTCGGCATCGTGGCGATCCTCTCCATCCTCGAGATCTCGCTGTCATTCGACAACGCGGTGGTCAACGCCGGAATCCTGAAGAAGATGAACGCCTTCTGGCAGAAGATCTTCCTCACCGTCGGCGTCCTCATCGCGGTCTTCGGCATGCGGCTGATCTTCCCCGTCGTGATCGTCGCGATCAGCGCCAAGATGGGCCCGATCGAGGCCGTCGACCTCGCGCTCAACAACAAGGACCGCTACCAGGAACTCGTCACCGACGCCCATCCGGCGATCGCCGCCTTCGGTGGCATGTTCCTGCTGATGATCTTCCTCGACTTCATCTTCGAGGACCGGGACATCCAGTGGCTGCGCTGGATCGAGCGCCCGCTCGCCAAGCTCGGCAAGGTCGACATGCTGTCGGTCTGCATCGCCCTGGTCGTCCTGCTCACCACCTCCTTCACCTTCGCCACCCACGCCCACCAGCACGGCGGCGGGCATGTCGACAAGGCCCAGACCGTCCTGATCGCCGGTATCGCCGGTCTGATCACGTACATGGTCGTCGGCGGTCTCTCCGGCTACTTCGAGGACAAACTCGAAGAAGAGGAGGAGCGCGAACACGAGGCGGAGGAGGAGGCCGCGCGGTCGGGCAAGCCGAAGTCCGCGGTGCTGCTCGCCGGCCAGGCCGCGTTCTTCATGTTCCTCTACCTCGAGGTCCTCGACGCGTCCTTCTCCTTCGACGGCGTGATCGGCGCGTTCGCGATCACCAACGACATCGTGCTGATGGCGCTGGGCCTCGGCATCGGCGCGATGTACGTCCGGTCGCTGACGGTCTACCTGGTCCGCCAGGGCACCCTGGACGACTACGTCTACCTGGAGCACGGCGCCCACTACGCGATCGGCGCTCTGGCCGTCATCCTGATGGTCACCATCCAGTACGAGATCAACGAGGTCGTCACCGGTCTCGTCGGGGTCGTCCTGATCGCCTGGTCCTTCTGGTCCTCCGTGCGTCGCAACAGGGCACTGGCAGCGGCAGAGGCGGAGGGCTCGGACGACAAGACCGAGGTCTCGTCCGGGGTCTGAGACACTCCGCGAGAGCCCGGCCGTGTGAACCGGGTTCCGCCGAGGAACGCTCTTTGCGGGGCGGCCGGTGAGGACACTGTCCTCCGCGGCCGCCCCGCCGGTTTGTCGTGTGAGAGACGTGGGGGCGGGAATGGGCATCTTCGACGGGCTGCTCGGCAGCCGTACGGCCGAGTTCGACTCAGGCAGCGCGGCGACCAACGCGATCGAGCTGACCAAACGGCATCACCAGGTGTCCCTGACCAAGCAGGGCGCGGCCACGGGGAACCTGCGGGTCAACCTCACCTGGCGGATGCGGACGTCCGACATCGGCGGACCGCAACGGGAGAGTCTGCTGCGGCACCCCTTCAAGGCGCTGCGGCCGCCGGAGGTCATCGGGCACAGCCAGAGCATGGTCAACGTCGACCTCGACCTCGGCTGTCTGTATGAGCTGGCCGACGGGACGAAGGGGGTCGTACAGCCGCTGGGCGGCCTGCTGGGGGACGTCAACGCGCCGCCGTACGTCAAGCTCAGCGGGGACGACCGGTTCGGGTCGGCGTCCGGGGAGACGATGTACGTCAACCTCGACCACCGGGACGACATCAAGCGGCTGCTGGTCTTCGTCTACATCTACGACCAGACGCCGGCCTTCGACCGGACGCACGCGATCGTGACGCTGTATCCCAGCAACGGGCCGCGGATCGAGATAGGTCTCGACGAGCGGCATCCCCAGGCCCGCTCGTGTGCGGTGGTGATGATCGAGAACGTGAAGGGGGAGCTGATGGTGCGGCGGGAGGTGCGGTTCGTGTACGGGTTCCAGGCCGAGCTGGACCGGCTGTACGGGTGGGGACTGCAGTGGGGGCGCGGTTACAAGAAGGTGGACAAGTAGCGCCCCGTCGAACGCCCCCGCCGTGCGGAGCTCCCCTCAGCGCCCGATGAACTGCGGGCCCTGCGGCGGCAGCTGGAAGGAACCGTCCGGGTACGCGTAGCCATGCGTCGGGAGGTTGGACGGATAGCCGTACGCCGGCTGCTGCGGCTGCTGGGGGACCGCCGACGTCGGCTGCTCCGGAGGCAAGGGCTGGGAGAGGCTCGGGGTGGGCGGGAGAGGAGCCGGGTCCGCGGTGTCCGGTGTCTCCTCCGACTCGTCGACCGAGATGCCGAAGTCCGTCGCCAGGCCCTTGAGGCCGTTGGAGTAGCCCTCGCCCAGGGCGCGGAACTTCCAGCCCTCGCCACGCCGGTACAGCTCGCCGCAGATCAGGGCCGTCTCCTCACCCGTCTCGGGGCGGATGTCGAAGGTCGCGATCGGCTCGCCCTCGGTCGACGCGTCGTAGAGCAGGATGCTGAGGGAACGCACGGTGTCGAAGGCGGCACCGTCGGCCGAAGCGACCAGGAGAATCTGGCTGACACCGGGCTCGACACCGGCCAGATCCGTCTGGATGGTGTCGGTGAGGCCCTCGGCGACCCGCTTCTTGCCGAGCCGCCAGACCTTCCCGGAAGGGTGCCGGGGCTGGTTGTAGAAGACGAAGTCCTCGTCGGAGCGCACACGACCGTCGGGGCCGAGGAGCAGCGCTGAGGCGTCGACGTCCGGGACTCCCTGCCCGGGCGTCCAGCGCAGCACGGCGCGCACCGTCGTGGCCTTGAGCGGGACGTTGGACCCCTTCAACATCGCGTGCGTCATGCGGTCATCCTGCCCTCTCGGTCCTGATCACGACAACGCGGGGTACACGGTCACACAGGGGAACCCACACGGGCGAGTTACCTGAAATTCATGCCCCGAGGGAACCCATGACATGGACTTCTACGTACTATTACCGGCCACCTCTTGGTGAAATCCACAGACTTACGTTGCAACACGGGGGAGATTTATGCGTCATTTCGGGCACCTCGCCCCGGAAGTGCGTCAGCGCCTCTTCCACCGGGAGCCGTGCGTCTTCGACGCGGACTCCCCGGCCAGGCTGCTCGCCGCGGCCCTGGGTGCCACGCTCTACAGCCCGGCCACGCGGTCGAGGCTGGCCGACGACATCGTCAAACAGACCGGGCGCGGTGTGGTCTCGATGGTGCTGTGCCTGGAGGACTCCATCGGCGACGAGGACGTCCTGGCCGGCGAGGAGAACCTCGTCCAGCAGTTCGCCGACCTCGCCGGACGTGCCGAACGGGGAGAGGAACTGCCGCTGCTCTTCATCCGGGTGCGCACCCCCGAGCAGATCCCCGACCTGGTGCAGCGGCTGGGAGCCACGACGAGGCTGCTGAGCGGGTTCGTGTTCCCGAAGTTCACCGAGGAACGCGGCATCCCCTTCCTGGAGGCCCTCGCCGCCGCCGAGCACGCGAGCGGCCGCCGGCTGTTCGGCATGCCCGTGCTGGAGACCCCCGAGCTGATGTACCGCGAGTCCCGCGTCGACGCCCTGGAGGGCATCGCCCGGGCCGTGGACAAGTACCGCCACCGCGTGCTAGCGCTGCGACTCGGGGTGACCGACTTCTGCTCCTCGTACGGCCTGCGTCGCGCGCCCGACATGACCGCCTACGACGTCCAGATCGTCGCCTCCGTGATCGCCGACGTGGTGAACATGCTGGGCCGCGCCGACGGCACCGGTTTCACGGTGACCGGGCCGGTGTGGGAGTACTTCCGCGTCCCCGAGCGCATGTTCAAGCCGATGCTGCGGCACAGCCCCTTCCTGGAGGGACAGGCCGTGGAACTGCGCGAGAAACTGATAGAGCACGCCATGGACGGGCTGCTGCGCGAGATCTCCCTCGACCAGGCCAACGGCCTGCTCGGCAAGACCTGCATCCACCCCTCGCACGTGCCGGCCGTGCACGCACTGTCCGTCGTCAGCCACGAGGAGTACAGCGACGCGGCGGACATCCTGCGGCCGGAACGCGGTGGTGGGGGTGTCCTCAGGTCCCAGTACACGAACAAGATGAACGAGGTGAAGCCGCACCGCGCCTGGGCCGAGCGGACCATGCTGCGCGCCGAGGTGTTCGGTGTGGCCAACGAGGACGTCAGTTTCGTCGACCTGCTCGCCGCCGGCATACCCGGCTAACTCGCCTCACTCTCTAGGGACGCATGAACAACGAAGTGAACAACGGGGTCTGGTCCGGGAGCTGGGTCGCCGAGCGACTCGGTCTCGAGCTCGTGGGGGACGACACGCTCAGCGACCTGCTGGGGCTGGCCCTGCGCCGCAACCCCAAGCGGGCGCATCTGCTGGTCTCCAACGTGCTGGGCAAGCACGTCCCGCAGTCCCCGTCCGTGGTCTACGGCTACGGCCACGCGCTCGGCCGCCAGGTGCGAGAGCTGCTCGGCGCGGAGGCGGCCGACGCCGTCGTGCTCGGCTACGCGGAGACCGCCACCGGCCTCGGCCACTCCGTCGCCGACGGCCTCGGCACCGCCCCCTGTCTGCACTCCACCCGCCGCCCGGTCGCGGGCGTCGCGGCGGCGGGCGGCTTCGAGGAGTCCCACTCCCACGCCACCTCGCATCTGCTGTTGCCGGAGGATCCGGCCCTGCTGGTCGGTAGCGGCCCGCTGGTGCTGGTCGACGACGAGTTCTCCACCGGCAACACCGTCATGAACACCATCCGCGATCTGCACGGGCGCTACCCGCGCCGACGGTACGTGATCGTCGCCCTGGTCGACATGCGCTCACCGGAGGACGCGGGCCGCCTAGAGCACTTCGCACGGGAGATCGGCGCGAGGGTGGACCTGGTGGCGGCGGCCTCGGGCACCGTCCGCCTGCCCGCGGGGGTGCTGGAAAAGGGCCGGGACCTGGTGGCGAAGCACGACCGTCACACCCCGGCCCCCACCGCCCCGCACCCGACGCACAAGCGAGTCGAACTGCACTGGCCCCGAGGCCTCCCCGACGGCGGCCGCCACGGCTTCACCCCGGCGCACCGCACACGACTGGAGGCCGCCCTCCCCGCGATGGCCGCGAGGCTCGCCGAGGCGCTGCCCGAGGACGCGCACCGGGTGCACGTCCTCGGCTTCGAGGAGCTGATGTACGCCCCGCTCAGACTCGCCCGCGAGCTGGAGCAGCTCGTGCCCGCCGAGGTGCGCTACTCGACCACCACCCGCTCGCCCGTCCTCGCGGTCGACGACCCCGGGTACGCGATCCGCAGCCGAATCGTTTTCCCGGCGCACGACGACCCGGCCGACGGCCCCGGCGAGCGTTTTGCCTATAACGTCGCAGGCGGCGGCTTCGACGCCGTGATCGCGGTCGTCGACTCGGTCGCCGACACGCCCGCCCTGCACGCTCCCGACGGCCTCCTGGCCCAGCTCGCCGCGCACACCCCGCACGTGGTCCTCGCGGTCGTACCGTCGTACGTCCCCGAGCCGCTGTACGCAGCCGCACTGCCCGAAAAGAGACCCGCCATGCTGCCCGAGCCCCTTCGCGGCCCCGCCTTCTCCTCGTACGCGCCGGAGGAGGTCGGCTGGCTGCTCCAGGACCTCTCGGACGTGACGCTGGAGGCGCCGACCGAGGAGCGCGAGGAGGCCATCCAGAGCGGCGGCGCGCACTACGCCGAGTCGCTGCCGGTGGAGTACCAGCCGAGCGAGCAGTACCAGGAGCTGTTCCACGCGGCCCTGGAGACCTCGGCGGCTCGTCTCGCGCAGGCCGTCGGGGCGGTGACCGAGATCGTGATCGCCGAGCGGTCGCCGAGGCCCGTGCTCGTCTCGCTGGCCCGCGCCGGGACGCCGGTGGGTGTGCTGATGCGCCGTTGGGCGCAGTACCGGCACGGCCTCGACCTGCCGCACTACGCCGTGTCGATCGTGCGTGGCCGGGGCATCGACGCCAACGCGCTGCGCTGGCTGGCGGCCCATCACGACCCGCGGGACGTGGTGTTCGTGGACGGCTGGACCGGCAAGGGAGCCATCACCCGGGAACTCGCCGCGGCGATCGAGGAGTTCGAGGCGGAGGGCGGCGCGGCCGGCTTCGACCCGGAGATCGCGGTGCTGGCCGACCCGGGTTCGTGCGTGCGGACGTTCGGCACCCGCGAGGACTTCCTGATCCCGTCCGCGTGTCTCAACTCGACCGTGTCGGGACTCGTCTCACGGACCGTGCTGCGGGCGGACCTGGTCGGCCCGGACGACTTCCACGGGGCGAAGTTCTACCGCGAGCTGGCCGGCGCGGATGTGTCCGTGGCCTTCCTGGACGCCGTCTCCGCCCGCTTCCCGGAGGTCGCGGAGGCGGTGGAGGCCGCGGCGAAGGAGCTGCTGACCGGTGACCGCACGCCGACCTGGGAGGGCTGGGCGGCCGTGGAGCGGATCAGCGAGGAGTACGGCATCCACGACGTGAACCTGGTCAAGCCCGGCGTCGGCGAGACCACCCGGGTGCTGCTGCGCCGGGTGCCGTGGAAGATCCTGGCCAAGGCCGGGGCGGGCGCCGACCTGGACCACGTACGGCTGCTCGCGGAGCACAGGGGAGTACCCGTGGAGGAGGTCGGCGACCTGCCGTACACCTGCGTGGGGCTCATCCACCCCCAGTACACGCGCGGGGCGACCGGCGCCGACGGCAAGGCGGTGGCGGTCTGATGCCGGTGCTGGTGGCGAGCGATCTCGACCGTACGCTGATCTACTCCGCGGCCGCGCTGGCCCTGACCATGCCGGACGCGCGGGCGCCCCGGCTGCTCTGCGTGGAGGTGCACGAGAGCAGGCCGCTGTCCTTCATGACGGAGACGGCGGCGCAGCTGCTGACCGACCTGGGGGACGCGGCGCTGTTCATGCCGACGACGACCCGGACGCGCAAGCAGTACCAGCGCATCAACCTGCCGGGTCCGCCGCCGAAGTACGCGATCACGGCCAACGGCGGCCATCTGCTCGTCGACGGGGTCTCCGACCCGGACTGGCACGCGGGCGTGACCGCGCGGCTCGCCGACCAGTGCGCGCCGCTCGAGGAGGTTCGGGCGCACCTGGAGCAGACCGCCGACCCGCTGTGGGTGCGCAAGCACCGGATCGCCGAGGACCTGTTCGCCTACCTCGTCGTGGAGCGCGAGCTGCTGCCCGAGGAGTGGGTGAAGGAGCTCGCCGCCTGGGCGGAGAACCGGGGCTGGACGGTGTCGCTGCAGGGCCGCAAGATCTACGCCGTGCCCAAGCCGCTGACCAAGAGCGCGGCCGTGCGCGAGGTGGCCCGACGTACCGGCGCCGAGCTGATCCTGGCCGCCGGTGACTCCCTGCTCGACGCCGACCTGCTGCTGGCCGCCGACCGCGGCTGGCGTCCCGGCCACGGCGAGCTCGCCGACACCGAGTGGACGGCCCCCGGGATCACCGCCCTGCCCGAGCGGGGCGTCCTGGCCGGCGAGCGGATCCTGCGGGAGCTCCTGAAGGGCTCCCGCGGGATGTGACAGGCGTCATCCGCAGCAACCCCCGCCGCAGCAGCCGCCCCCGCCCCCGCCCCCGCCGCCCGACCTGGGCGCGGGGGCGTTCGCCGTGCCGCCGACGGCGATGGTTGAGAGAAGCTTCACAGTGTCGTCGTGTCCCGCCGGGCAGTCGGCGGGGGCGGCGGACTCCGCCATCGGACGGCTCAGTTCGAAAGTGTCGCCGCAGGTCCGGCAGCGGTACTCGTAACGAGGCATGGCGACAGGTTAATCCTCATATGCCGGGCAGTCCCTACCAGAGTTTTGACCCTGTTCACTTCTGTCGATTTCTTATGTGGAGAATTTGCGAAGGGCGCTGGTAATTTGAGGGTGCCGCGATGAACCGCGAGGTCGGGGGGATTCAGGGTTTGCAGCCGAGTCCACGGCAACCATGCCAAACCCTCGTACGTCTGTACGTCTGCCTGTGCGAGCAACACGGAAGTGCGGAGGGAGACACGTAGTGACCCAGGTGGGGCAGGGGGAGGAGCCCCAAGAGCCGGACCAGACCATGCAGTTGAAGGTTCCCGCCTCATTCAGGGCGGACGAGACCATGCAGCTGCGAGTCTCGGACATACCTAATGTGTCGGACAAGTCGGAAGAGCGGCAGAAGTCGCGCTCCACGAAGAACCGCCGCAAAGCTCCTCGTCCTTCCCTCCCCGCCCGAATATCCGCGGCTCTGGGCCCCCGACTGGCCCCCCTCGTCGCCGCACTGGCCCCGTATGTGGCTCGTGTCACTCCCTACGCCCGCAAGCTGCGCCCGCAGTACCCGCGCCCGGGCCGTGCCGACTGGCGGCGCTGGATACCCTCCTGGCGGCAGTGCCTGGGAGGCGTTCTCGCGTCCATGGGTCTCAGCAGCGTCTTCCTCGTCGTCGCCTACGCGGCTACCGACATACCCGAGAACCTCAACTCGTACGCCACCCAGCAGGACAACGTGTTCTTCTGGTCCGACGGGACGCCCATGGCCCGCACCGGCTGGGTGCAGCGGCAGGCGATGCCGCTGAAGGACATCCCGGAGGACGTCCGCTGGGCGGTCCTCGCGGCCGAGAACGCGAGCTTCTACAGCGACCCCGGCATATCCTTCAAGGGCATCTCCCGCGCCCTGTTCCGCACCCTCGGCCAGGGCGACACCCAGGGCGGCTCCACGATCACCCAGCAGTACGTCAAAAACGTCTACCTGAACCAGAATCAGACGGTGAGCCGCAAGTTCACCGAGGCGATGATCGCCCTCAAGCTCGACAACCAGTTGAGCAAGGACGACATCCTGGAGGGCTACCTCAACACCAGCTGGTTCGGCCGCGGCACCTACGGCATCCAGCGCGCCGCCCAGGCCTACTACGGCAAGGACGTCAGCAAGCTCAACGCCAGCGAGGCCGCGTTCCTCGCCTCCCTCCTCAAGGGCGCGGGACTGTACGACCCGACCCTGAACGAGGAGAACCGCGCCCGCGCCGTCGAGCGCTGGTCGTGGACCCTGGACCGGATGGTCGAGATCGGGAAGCTGTCGAAGGCCGAGCGGGCCACGTACAAGACGTTCCCCGAGCCGTTGAAGACCAACCCGCTGTACGACACCGGTGAGCAGAGCGACTACCTGGTCGAACTCGCCTCCCAGTACGCCAAGAAGGCCGGCGGCCTCTCCGACAAGGACTTCGACCTCGGCGGCTACCAGATCTACACGACCTTCGACAAGAAGCGGGAGAAGCAGCTCACCGACGCCGTCACCAGGGCCCGCAAGAAGGCCCTCGAGGACGAGCCGAAGAAGGCGAAGACCGCACACTACGGCGCCGCGTCGGTGACCTCCGACGGACGGATCCTCGCCGTCTACGGCGGCCCCGACCACCGTACGCAGGGCTACAACGAGTCCAACGCCACCACCGTCCCGGCCGGCAGCGCCTTCCTGCCGTTCGTGTACGCCGCCGGGCTGGAGAACGGCATCCACAAGACCCGCGACGGGGACACCACGCAGGTCACCGGCCAGACGCTCTACAACGGCGACGACAAGGTGCTGCTGACCACCCCCGAGGGCTACTACTGGGATCGCAACGGCAAACGGGTCGCCGCCGAGAACGACGGGGGGAAGTCCTACGGGCAGATCTCCCTGCACCGCGCGCTGGAGCTGTCGGTGAACACGCCGTTCATGCAACTCGGCATGGACACCGGCCTGGAGAAGGTGCGTGAGACCGCGGAGGCCTCCGGCTTCCTGTCGTCCAGCATCGGCGCCCAGGTGCCCGCGCTGTCCCTGGGCAGCTCCACGCCCAGCGCGATCCGGATGGCGAGCGGCTACTCCACGTTCGCGGCCGCGGGCAACCACACCGAGCCCTACTCCGTGCGGAAGATCACCAAGAACGGCTCCAAGGTCGTCCTGGACACCCCTGCCACTCGCCGGGCGGTGCGTGCCGAGGTGGCCGAGGAGGTCACCTCCGCGCTCGCGGACTCCTTCCGCACCGCCCACCCCTCCCCCGTGTCCGCCGGGCAGCAGGCGGGCACGGCGGCCGGATCCGCCTCGTCCCCGCCGGCCGGCAAGGCAGGGACCACCGGCAACGACACCGCCGCCTGGTACGTCGGCACCGCGCGGTCGGTGTCCACGGCGGTCGTCGTCTACCGCATCGACCTCGCCAAGAGCCTTGAACCACAGCCGCTGGAGGGCCTCGCCGGCACCACCGACGACAGCGTCCCGTACGGCATCTGGTCAGGTGCCATGAGTCCGCTCGGCTGATCACCGAACGGGCCCCGCGTCCCCAACCCCGGAGAATGAGCCGCACATGAAGTCACCGTCGGGCCGCCGCCGCAAGGCCGCGGCACCGCGCCGTCCCGCCGCCACCCACCCAGGGTTCCTGACCCTGGCGGCGCTCCTCGTCGTCGCGTCCCTGGTGGCCGGCTACCTGGTGCTCAACCGCACGGACAACACCGAGCCGACCGCGTCCTCCGGGGACAAGAAGACGACGGTCAAGGCCACCCAGGAGCCGGAGTGGGACGGCAAGACCCATGTCCTGGGGGACGGCTCCACCTCGTACACCGGCCCGCAGACACAGCAGTTGAAGCCGGAACCGCTCAAGCCGGGTGAGAAGCCGCCGCAGTTCGTGGTCTTCTCCTGGGACGGCGCGCTGGCGGGCGACGACGGGCTCTTCGAGCACTACCGTGAGCTGGCCAAGGAGTACAACGCCCACATGACCTTCTTCCTCACGGGCATCTACCTGCTGCCCAAGAGCAAGAGGGACCTGTACTCCCCGCCCATGCACTCCAAGGGCTCGGCCGCGATCAGCTTCCCCACCGACGAGCACATCCGCACCACCCTGGGACAGCTCTCCAAGGCCTGGCTGGAGGGCAACGAGATCGGCACCCACTTCAACGGCCACTTCTGCGAGGCCAAGGGCGGCGGCTACTGGAGCGTCGAACAGTGGAAGAGTGAGATCGACCAGTTCTACGAGTTCGTCGAGAACTGGAAGACCAACACCGGCTACGAGAACATCGCCCCGCTGCCCTTCGATTTCAAGAAGGAGGTCGTCGGCGGCCGCGCGCCCTGTCTGGAGGGCCAGACGAACCTGCTGAAGGCCGCCAAGAGCTACGGCTGGCGATACGACGCGTCCAACCCGGGCGGCTTCCAGATCTGGCCGACGAAGAAGAAGGGCCTCTGGGACTTCCCGCTGCAGATGCTCCCGTACGGCGACATCCAGGCCCTGTCCATGGACTTCAACTTCCTCTACAACCAGAGCAACGGCCAGACCGAGGGCGACCCCGTCAAGTACCCCGAGTGGCAGCAGCAGACCACCGACGCCTACATGGCGGGCTTCAACCGCGTGTACTACGGCAGCCGGGCCCCGATGTTCATCGGCAACCACTTCGAGAACTGGAACGGCGGCATCTACATGAACGCCGTCGACGACGTCATCAAGAACGTGTGCACCAAGAAGGACGTCAAATGCGTGTCCTTCAAGGAGCTGGCCGACTGGATGGATGTGCAGTCCCCCGCCACGCTGGAACGGCTGCGCAGCCTGGACCCGGCGCAGAGCCCCGACTGGTCGACCGTGGTGAAGTGACGGTCGGGTAACTCCCTTGGCCCCACTGGGGCAACCCTCTTCACAACAGCCACACACGCCATGCAAAGATGCCCTCCCCGGCATCCCCAGCCGGGCAAGAGGGGAAACATCAGTGAAGTCAAGGAAATTGAGCCGAACGCGGCGTCGCGCCGCCATATTCGGGGCCGCCGCCGCTTCGGTCGTAGCGGGAGCGGCGCTGCTGCCCAACTGGTCCGCCGGTGCCGCGGTCGTCGACGACCCCACGGTGGACGCACAGACCAAGGCCACCTTCCAGCGGCTGGCGGACGCGGTCTTCACCGACCGCACCGACGCCCTGGTGACCGGCGCGCAGGGCGACCGCGAGAAGCCGCTGACCAACGGCTTCTCCGGTGACGTCAAGCTGTCCTCCGGAACGGCCCGCACCGAGGACTCCACCCTGTCCTCGCTGGGGCAGCGCAAGGACAGGCTGGCGAAGGCCGGCGAGAAGTACAGCAAGGCCAGCACCACCGTCACGCTGAACGCCACACGCGTGACGGGCCGTACGGCCAAGGCCGCGGTCACCGAGACCACGACCCTGACCTACGCGAACGCCCGGGGCAGCCAGCCGAAGACCACCGGCTTCCAGGCCGGCCACGAGCTCACCTTCAAGGCCGACCGGCAGGGCAACTGGCAGCTGACGGACATCCGCGACACCGACCAGGGCGGTCTCGCGGTGAACACCCTGTCCAAGCCGACGTCCGTCAAGGCGACCACCGCCGACGACACCATGCCGAACGCCCCGCGCGCGGCGACCACGCGCAACCCGGCCGCCGCACCGAAGACCGGCACGACGTACGACTACAAGGCGATGGCCACCTACGCCGAGAAGTACTGGAACGTCTACAACAAGGACTACCCGGACTTCAACGGCCACGGCGCGGGCGGCGACTGCACCAACTTCGTCAGCCAGTCGCTGAAGGCGGGCGGCTGGAAGCACGTCCCCGGCTACGTGTACGACTACACCAAGTGGTTCGGCAACGCCGACATCCAGTCGGACTCGTTCGTCGGCGTCAACGAGTGGTCCTGGTTCGCCCAGAACTCCAAGCGGACCACCCCGCTGGCCAACGTCTACCAGCTCGAGGTCGGTGACGTCCTGCAGATGGACTTCGACCGGGACGGGTCCAAGGACCACACGATGATCGTCACGTACAAGAGCGGCGGCGTGCCGTACGTGACGTACCACTCCAACAACACCCTCCGCAGGTCGCTGGCGAGCCTCGTGGCGTCGTACCCGAACGCGTACTACTACGCCTACCGCACCTGATCGGACGACGGGGGCGACGACGGGGGCCAGTTCTCCCTGAGCTCCCGGTGGCGGTCCCGCTCCTCGGCGAGGTCGGGGTGGCGGGCCCGCCAGTAGGGGTTGTCGTGCGGCAGGGCCGACCCGACCCTGCCGTACATCCCGAAGACCAGCAGCAGGATCCCGATCACGAAGCTGAGCATGCAGTTCTGGATCTCGAAGGCCAGGAAGTTGTAGTCCGTCTCCAGCAGGGCCATGTTCAGGAAGCCGCTGAGGATGAACAGCACGCCGAAGGTCATGTTCAGCGTGGAGGCGACGTTCCCGCCGATCACCATGCCCACGAAGAGCAGCAGCCCGACCGCGACGGACAGCCAGCTGAGGGCGCCGTTGGTGTTCAGGCTCCAGACCTCGTCCCCACCGGTGTCGAAGAAGCCGATCTTGTCGATGATGCCGAAGATCCCGAACACCAGCAGGCCCAGGCCCATCAGCCCGGCGCCGATCCGGTAGACCAGGTTCAGCCGGTGGTCGACCGGCAGGTGCTCGTCGAACCTGATCCGCCGCTTGGGCGGGGTGCGCAGTGCGTGTGAGGCCATCTCCGCCTCCCTGGGGGATGGACGTGCCGACGGAGGCCGTACATACCTTCAATATCCGCCCGCCGGGCCACGGGAGCAATGTCAGTGGCCGGTGCCGCGCTCCTCGCGGATCCGCGCCACCACCCCCGCCACCGTCCGCCGGACCGCCTCCGTCTCGGTGAGGAAGTGCCAGTAGTCGGGGTGGCGGCCCTCCAGACCGGAGATCGCCCGCTCCAGCCGGGCCACCGAGTCGTCCAGCGGGCGCGCGTCCCGGGGATCGGGCGTGTTGCGCCCCGCCATGGCCAGCCGCTGCGCGTCCCGGATCGCGAACCGGGTCCGGTCGATCTCCTGCCGCGGGTCCTTCTGCACGGCGTTCAGCCGGGTCAGCCGGTCACCGGCGGCCGAGACCGCCTCGTCGGTGGTGTTCAGCAGCGCCCGCGCCGTGGACAGCAGCGAGGTGGCGTCGGGCCAGCGCTGCGCGTCCCGCGCCGCCTGCGCCTCCCGCAGCTTCGCCTCGGCCTGCCGTACGTTCTCACCGGCCTGCTCGGGCACTCGCTGCAGGTCCTGCCAGCAGGCCGCCGTGAACCGGCGCCGCAGCTCGCTCAGGATCGGCTCCACCTGCCCGGCACGGGTCGTCAGCGCCTGGGCGCGGGTACGCAGCGACACCAGCCGGTGGTCGATCTCCGCGGCCTTCTCCGGCAGCCGCTCGGCCTCCACGCGGACCGCCTCGGCCTCCCGTGAGACCCGCTCGGCCCGCTCCAGCGTCTGCGGCACGCCGTGCTGGCCGGCGCCCTGGTTCAGCATGGTCAGCTCGGGGCCGAGGGCGGCGAGGCGCGCGGCCAGGTCGTCCGCCCGCAGCCCGGTCCGGCGTACGGCGTCCAGCGCGTTCGAGGCGGCCAGCAGCGCCTGCCGGGCCCGCTCCACGGCGGGCGCGAGCCGGGCCAGCTGGGTCTCGGCCTTGCCGAGCAGCGGGCCGAGCCCCTCGGTGAAACGATCCAGCTCCTTCTTCGCGTTGACCAGCTCGTCCTTGGCCCTCGTCAGCTCGGTGCGCGCCCGGGTGGCCGCCGAGGCCTCCAGGTCGTCCCGGTCGAGGTCATGGGCGTCGACCGCGTCGATGTACTGGCTGCTGACCTCGTCGATGCGCCGGCCGATCGCCTCGAAGTCGGAGACCGCGCGCCGGGCGGCCGGGGTGTCGTCGACCGCCGTGATCGTCTCTATCGAGATCCGCAGATCCCGCTGGGCGGTGTCCAGCTCGTAGAACGCGGCCGCCGCCGCGTCCTTGGCCGCCTGCGCCTCGGCGCGCTGGCTCTCCGCCCGCCCGCCGAACCAGCGCCGGGTGCCGCCGCCCGCGAACGCGGCGGGCAGGGCGAGGGCGGCGAGGAGCGGAAGGACGAGCAGGGTGAGGGTGTCCTTGGCGGCGGCCCTCGCGGTGTCCTCGAGCGCGGGACGGTGTGCGCGCGGCACCAACGGCGAGTACGACTGCGGTGGTGTCGCCGTCACATCCCTCTCCCGTGCTGTGATTCGCCCTGACCGGTGTTCATTCTCCCACCGGTTGAGGACGAACACACGGGCCTGTCAGTTCGCCGTCCGGACCGTGACTTTCCCGTGGGGACAACCTCCGCCGGTTGCCCCGCCCCAACCGGTTTGCAGGAGACCGCCCCGGGCAATGTAGGCTGTCGACTCGTTCTGGGTGCGTAGCTCAGGGGTAGAGCGCCTGCCTTACAAGCAGGATGTCGGCGGTTCGAAACCGTCCGCGCCCACCAGAAGGCGGAAGGGCCTCCGGAGAGATCCGGAGGCCCTTCCGCGTGCCCGGGGGGCCTTTGGGGGCTAGCCCTCCTCGCCGGATGCGCTCTCGTGCGCGTGCTTGAGGCGGGTGCGGGCGTCCACCCGGTCCTCGGCGGCCACCTCCGACCAGAAGCGGTGACAGCTGACGAACACCGCGAGCTCGTGCTCGCGCCGCCGGAGCTTCTCCACCTCGGCCTGCTCGTCGGCCGTCCAGCCGGGGGACGCGGGGCGTTCGATCTTGCGCCAGCCACCCTCGTCACTGAATCCGTCCAGGGGCTCCACCGACCAGGGGAGCCGCTTCAGCAGGGCCGACAGCTCGGCCCGGACCTGATGCAGCTCCTCCTGACCGGCGCGCAGGTCGCTGGGAAAGTCATAGGTCTTAGCCACACGACAATGCTACGCCTGTTCGATTTTAGGAGGCGAGCTCCTTTGGGTTGTTCGTGTGAACGTACGTTCGATTAGGTGGCGGAGGGGCTCAGGAGGCGGCCGCCCGGCTCCCTCGGCGCCGGGGGGACGAGGGGCGAGTGAGCAGAGCCGGGGGCGGCACCCGCAGTGCGGGGCGGTGGAACGCGCCACCGCAACCTGAGTGTCAGCATCGATGTCAGACCCTCGTTCTACGGTTGTCGCATGGACCTCACTGGTGTGGAACGGCGACTGGAGCAGGTGCGGCTCGTGCCCTGGGCGGAGGGTGACTTCTGGCTGCTGCGGCGGACCAACAGCCCGGAGATGACCGAGCACCTCGGCGGGCCGGAGACCGAGGAGCAGCTCGCCGTCCGGCACCGGCGGTATCTGGAGCTGGGCGCGGGGTGCATGTACCGGGTGACGCTGGCGGAGGGCGGGGAGACCGTCGGGACGATCGGGTACTGGGAGCGCGCGTGGCAGGGGACCACCGTGTGGGAGACGGGCTGGGGGGTCCTCTCCGAGTTCCAGGGCAGAGGCCTTGCCGCACAGGCCGCGCGGGCGCTCATGGCGGTCGTACGCCAGGAGGCCGGCCAGGGTGGCCACCCGGCCCTGCACGCCTTCCCCAAGGCGGACCACGCCGCGTCCAACGGGGTGTGCCGCAAGGCCGGGTTCACCCTGCTCGGCCAGGCCGACTTCGAGTACCCGAAGGGGAACCCGATCCGATCCAACGACTGGTACGTCGACCTGCGCCCCGCGGCCACCGGGTAGCGCCCTCCCGCAACTCCCCGCACGAGGCGGGCGGTCACCGGCACCGGCGCCCCGTGCCGCTCGGCCGCCCGCAGCAACGCCCCGCCGATCACGTCGAGTTCGAGCGGGCGGCCCGCCTCGTCGTCCCGCCGCATGGAGGACTTCGTGGCGGGCGGGCAGGCGTCGTACCGGGCGAGGGCCCGGGCGGGGTCGGCGGGGGCGCCGCAGGCGCTGCTGACGGCCGCGGTCTCCTCGACCACATGAGGCTGTGGTTCCTCTCGTCGGTCGGCCCCGACGATACGGGTGGCCGCCTCGGAGATGATCATGGCACGGGACCGGTGGCCGGGGGAGACTGTCGAGGAGCAGAGGGAGACTGGTGACATGTGCCGGAGTATCAAGACGCTGCGTCCGCCCGCGCTGCCCGAGCAGGCGACGGAGGACGAGATCCACGCCGCCGCCCTGCAGTACGTCCGGAAGGTGTCCGGGTTCCGGGCACCGGCCGCGCACAACAGGGAGGTGTTCGACCAGGCGGTCGAGATGATCGCCGAGGCCACGGCCCAGCTGCTCGACGGGCTGGAGGTACGAGGGGCGAGCCGGGCCTCGTAGCCCCCGACCGTGTCCGCACCGTGCGGACGCCGCCTACGACGTGCGCGCCTGCGCAGGCGGCCGGCGCATCACGTAGGCCGCGGCCGCCCCGGCGCCGAACAGGGCCAGGAAGGAGACTCCCGTGGCCAGCCAGGTCGTGCCCAGCCAGTGGGCGCCGAAGTAGCCGAGGGCGACGCTGTAGCCCGCCCAGGACAGGCCGGCCAGGGCGGACCAGGGGACGAAGTCGCGGGCGCGGCGGTGGGCCGCGCCCGCGATGAGGGAGACGACCGAGCGGCCGGCGGGGGCGAAGCGGGCCAGCACGACGAGCGGGCCGCCGCCCCGGGCGAGCGCCTCGCCGAGACGTTCCTGCGCGGTGGTCAGGCGCCGGGAGCGGGAGATCGCGCGGTCCAGGCGCTCCCCGCCCCGCCATGCCAGGCGGTAGGCCACGAGGTCACCCAGCACGGAGGCGGTCGTCGCCGAGAGGATCAGGGCCAGGATGTCCGGCACCCCGTCCGGGACCTGGCCGGTCGCCGCGCCCGAGCCCGCGGCCGCCGCGGTGGCCGCCGTGATGACGAGCACGCCGCTCGGCAGTACCGGCAGGAACACGTCGAGCAGGACCGACAGGCCCACCAACGCGTAGATCCAGGGACTGCCCAGCAAGGTCCCCACGCTCTCGAACACCGTTCGCTCCCCCGTGTCTCCCCCGTGTCGGCCCATCCGTGCCGCTGTGACGCGAGGGAGCGGCAGGTGCGGCCATAACAGCCATACAGCGTACGCCTCGGGTGTGACAGAGGATTCACGGGGGGCCAGTGCCGAGGCAGGCGCGGCGAGAGGGCGTGCCGGGCGTCGCGACGGGGCGAACGTTGCCTGCCACGGCACTGGTGTGTTCGGCACAGCGCGTTCACGAGGACGGGAACGCGCGGCGGACCCGATCGACGCTCGCGAGTTCGTCCTGCGGCCGTGGGCCGGCTTCCGTGCGCGGCTCCGGCCCGGCCGTCGCCGCCCGCAGGACGGCCCTCGCCACCGCGTCGGCGTCCGAAAGGGTGACCGAGTCCACGCCCGGACGGGCGCCCGCCGCGGTCACCCAGTGGACGCCCTCAGTGGGCACCCCGAAGGCGAACCTCCTTGCGTGCGCCCGGCCTTGACGGTCGATCAGGTGGTAGGGGCGTGGGGTCACGTCCAGGCCGCCGGTCACATAGCCGTCGACCGTGTGGGGACGGCACCGGCCGGTCTTCAGCAGCCGGGCGAGAAGGCCGTCGGCGGTGCGGCGCAGGTCGGGTTCCGGCAGCCGGGCCTCCACGAGGGTCGTCACCCGGACCGCCGAGCCCGGCACCTCCGGGGAGTGCGCCCGCCAGGCCCCGTCCTCCTCCCGTACCTCCAGACGCGGCCCGAGCACCTCCACCACCCCGGCCTCCACCAGCGCGGCCAGCTCCTCGATGCGGCGCCGGGGCGGGCCGATCGACAGGAAGGCGTTGAGCGGGGTGTACCAGCGGTCCAGGTGGTCCCGGCGGGAGGCGCCGGCCAGCCCGCCGTGGTCGACGACCAGCCGCAGCTCGTTGCGCAGATCGCGCAGCACGTCCAGGGCCGCCTTCAGCGGGCCCGCCACGTTCCCGCGCGCCGCTTCCCGCGCGTCCCGCCGCAGATACGCCAGCAGCCACTCCCGCCACTGCCCCGGATGCGCGAAGTCCCGGCCCGTGTACGGCCGGGAGACCAGATCCCAGCTCCAGCGGTCGGCCGGCGCCACCCCGAACTCGTCCAGGACACGGGCCTCTTCGGGGTCCCGGTGCGGCACGGCGAGAAAGCGGTCGGCGAACTCCGTACGACCCAGCAGGGCCGCGTAGTACACCGTCTCCACCTCCTTGGCCACCAACGGCCATACCTCCGCCAGGAAGTCGGGCGCCTCCCCGGAGTCCGCGCGCTTGCGCAGCCCCGAGATCACCTCCGGGGTCAGCACGAGCGGGGTGTGACGGCCGTAGGGCCCCTTGGCGTTGTCGCCGCGCGCCTGGTACGGGATGCCCCGCCGCGAGCCGGCGTGGAGCCGGGGCTCACGGCCGGAGGGTATGTAGCGCAGGCCCGAACCCGAGTCCGCGCCCGCGTGGACGAAGCGGCCGCCGCGGCCCGTGGTGAGGAGGGCCATGTGGTCGAAGAAGTTCAGGCCCAGGCCGCGCAGGAGAACCGGCTCGCCGGGGGCGAGGTCCGAGAGGTCGACGTCGGCCGGGTTGGCGGGCGGGATGTGACGCAGGCCGTGGCGCTCGGCGTAGGCGGCGTTGCGCTGCTGGGCGCTGTCGGGGACCTCGGGCAGATGGCCCTGGGCCAGGACGACGGCGGACAGACCGAGCAGCACCCGGCCGTCGTCCAGGGTGAGGATCTGATGGCCGTCGGCGGCGTCGTCGAGCCGGACGGCGCGAGCCCGGTGCGTCTCCACGCGCACCGACGGCGGTGCCTGGCGCACGGTCCGCTCGAACACCCACTCAAGGTAGCGGCCGTAATGGGCGCGGGTCGGGTACTCGTCCGGGCCCAGCGCGCCGCCCGCCCACTCGTGCAGGCTGGGGCCCGGCCGGATCGGGCCCGCGCAGTCCACGCTGTCGTCGGTGAACAGGGTCACCTGCGAGGCCACGGTGTTCATCAGCAGCTCCCGCGACTGCGCCGTGCGCCAGACACGGCCCGGGCCCGGCGGGCCGGGGTCGACGACGTGGACGGTCAGTCGCACCCCCGGCGGGAGGAGCTCCGGCGCCGAGGCGCAGAGACGTTCCAGGACGCTGGTGCCGCGCGGCCCGGCGCCGACCAGTGCGACGGCGACCGACGCCGGCCCGGCGGCCGCTTCCGCGTTCACTGAGGACAAGGGGTGACTCCCGGGCGTGTGGGGCGCGATGGAGCAGACCGCCCACAAGACCGCGGGGGGAAGCGGACGGTCCGCCTCATCATGCCGCCGGGCGTCACAGAAGCCAACGTGGGTCCCCCAGGCCCCAGTTGTCCCGCCTGACCCTCATCGGCGGGTCAAGTCCGACTCCTCCACCGTTGTCAGCGTGTCCTTCCCGCGCGCCTGCTCCAGCCGCAGCCGGGCCGAACGGCCGTGCAGGGACAGGGTCATGAGCTGGTTGCCGAACCACGGCCCGCCGGTCTTCCGCCAGTCGACGGGCGGCCGCCCACAGCGGCCGTGTCTGGCGAATCGCCGCCCGAGCGCACGGGCCACCGCGCTCCAGCCGAACCGGAAGCCCACGCGCATCGACAGCGGGATGGAGTTGTGCACCGGCGAACAGGTCAGCTGCAGCACGCGCGCGTCCGGGCCGGTCCCCTCGGGCCAGCGGGGCTCGGCGACGTACGCGTGGTGCACGTCACCGGAGAGGACGAGCACCGTCGCCGGCGCGCCCGCCCCCGAGCCCGCCTCACCCAGCAGGTCCGCCAGCGCGGCGAAGGAGCCCGGGAAGGCGGCCCAGTGCTCCAGATCCGCCGCCCGCCTGAGCCGTTCCCCGAACCGCGCCCAGCGCGCACCCCGCTCCCCCCGGCACAGGGCCGCGTTCCACGCCTCGGCGTCGTGCACCAGATGCGGCAGCAGCCAGGGCAGGGAGGTGCCGATGAGGAGGTGGTCGTAGGAGCCGCGGTCCTGGAGTGCCTGGGCGCGCACCCACTCGGCCTCGCCCGGGTCGAGCATGGCGCGCCCCTCCTCTGCCAGGACCCGCGCGGCCCGGGTGTCCACCATCAGCAGCCGCACCCGCCCGAAGTCACGCCGGTAGCTCCAGCGGACGGACGAGGGCTCGGCGTCGGCGCGGCAGGCGAAGGCGCGCAGGACGTCGGTGCCGTCGGGGGTGGCGCGTACGGCGGCGTAGAGCGGGTCGGCGGCGAGTTCGGCGGGGGAGAGGTTCCCCAGGTGCTGATGGACCCAGTACGACATCAGCCCGCTCAGGATCCGCTCGCGCCACCAGGGGGTGGCCCGCATGTCGGCCAGCCAGGCGGCGGAGGTGTTCCAGTCGTCGATGACGTCGTGGTCGTCGAAGACCATGCAGCTGGGCACGGTGGACAGCAGCCATCGCACCTCCGGGTCGAGCCAGGACTCGTAGTAGAGCCAGGTGTACTCCTCGAAGTCGGCGATCCCCGCGCCGGGCGGGTCGGCCAGTCCCCGGCGGGCCCGTATCCGTGCGCGTACGGCGTCGGAGACCTCGTCGGCGTACACCTGGTCGCCCAACAGCAGGAGGACGTCGGGCCGTTCGGCGTCCGGGTCGGTGGCGAGGCGGGCGGCCAGGCTGTCCAGGGCGTCGGGGCCGACGGGGTCGTCCGCGTCGGCCGGGGGCGCGGCCCAGCGGCAGGAGCCGAAGGTCACGCGGACGTCGTCACCGCCGTTCTCGGACAGGGTCCGGATGGCGGACGGAGGGAAAGGGGAGTCGGGCAGCGGCCACACGCGTGTGCCGTCGAGGAACACCTCGTACGCCGTCGCCGTGCCGGGGGGCAGACCGGTCACCGGGATCAGGGCGTAGTGATGGCCCGCCACCTGGAAGGTGCGGGCCGTGCCGCCGGCGCCGTCCGCGCAGCGCACCTCGGCGGTGCACGGGCGGCTCGCCTCGACCCAGACGGTCGCGGACGAGGCGTCGGCGAATCTCAGCAGGGGGCCCAGCCGCAGTCCGGCCACGCGATCACTCTCCTCCGTCGCCCCGTACGGTACGGAACGACGGAGGAGAGTGGGGAGTACCTGGCGCCTGCCGGTCGATCAGCAGTTGGCGAGGTAGCTGGTGAGCGCGGACTTCTCGGCGGAGTCGACGGAGAGGTCGTAGTAGTACTTCACCTGCACCCAGGCGCGGACGTAGGTGCAGCGGTAGGAGGTGACCGACGGCATCCACTCGGCCGGGTCCTGGTCGCTCTTGGACTGGTTGACGTTGTCCGTGACGGCGATGAGCTGCGGCCGGGTGACGTCGTTGGCGAAGGCCTGGCGCCGCGCGGTGGTCCAGGCGCTGGCGCCGGAGTCCCAGGCCTCGGCGAGCGGGACCAGGTGGTCGATGTCGAGGTCGGAGGCGGCGGTCCAGGTGGCGCCGTCGTACGGGGAGTACCAGCTGCCGCTGGTGGCGGTGCAGGCGGAGTTGGTGACGACGTTCGTACCGTCCCGCTTGAGGATGTACTCACGCGTGTTGCAGGTGCCGCTGATGGTGATCCAGGTCGGGAAGAGGTCCCGGTCGTAGCCCGTGCGGTTCTCGGTCGCCACGGTGAGCGAGGCGAGGTAGGTGCGGGCGGTGGCCGCGCTGACGGGGGTGGGGAGGGCGGCGGAGGCGGTGGGGGAGTTGAAAAGCGCGACGGAGGCTATGAGACCGGTGAGGGCCGCGAGTATGCTCACTCGTCGACGCGCGTAGAACCTGGGCATGCGAACTCCTTGGTGGAGCGGGGGCGTTGGAGTGCGAGCGGTGGAATGCTCGCCGTGTCGCGTTGCGGGGAGATGTGCGCTCGGTAAGAAGTTAGTGACGCGTACATGACAGAACAAGACGTGTGCGGAAACGATCTCGTATGATGGACGGCGCAGAAGGGGAGTAGCTCTTCGCCGGACCGTCGACATACTGCTCAGCTCGTCTGAGCCGGCGCCCGGAGGCGGGTCCTTCCACGGATCGGCCAGCGAGACCTTCGGCAAGCAGTGCACATCCGCGCCGTACGGCACGGGTGACGTGTGCTGCCGTGCCGAGGTGTCTCTTTCCTGAAGCTTCAGGACTCTCGGTGGGGCGGCCCCGACCGATTGAGGAATCTTGCTCAGCGTCACCGTCATGGCGGTCGTCTTCGGCGTCGTCTTCCTGGCCGAGCTGCCCGACAAGACCGCGCTCGCCGGTCTCGTCCTCGGCACCCGCTACCGCGCCTCCTACGTCTTCGCGGGGGTCGCCGCCGCCTTCGCGCTGCACGTCACCCTCGCCGTCGCGGCGGGGAGTGTGCTGACGCTGCTGCCGCAACGGCTCGTGCAGGCGCTGACAGGCGTGCTGTTCCTGGCCGGGGCGGCGATGCTGCTGCTCAAGCGGGACGAGGGGGACGAGGAGGTCCGGCGGCCGGAGAACCAGTCCTTCTGGAAGGTCGCGGGCGCCGGATTCATGCTGATCCTGGTCGCCGAGTTCGGTGACCTCACACAGATCATGACGGCGAATCTCGCCGCCCGCTACGACGATCCGCTCTCCGTCGGCCTCGGTGCGGTGCTGGCGCTGTGGGCGGTGGCCGGGCTGGGCATCGGGGGCGGGAAGGCGCTGATGAAGCGGGTGCCGCTGAAGCTGATCACGCGGATCGCGGCGCTGCTGATGTCGGGGCTGGGCGTGTGGAGCCTCTGGGAGGCGGTCGCCGGCTGAGCTGAACGCTCGGTGAACGGTGTCCGGCGGGGGTGGCGGTGGGCGCCCTTCATTTTGTACCGTGGGGGAACAAAGTGGCTCCCGCCCGTTTTCCCTGACCGGCGGGCGGGGCCGCCTTGTTTTTTCTACGTTCTCTGGAGCTGTCGATGCCGGTCCTGTCCGCACGTGCCCTTCTCCTCGACATGGACGGCACTCTCGTGAACTCCGACGCCGTCGTCGAGCGGATCTGGCGGCGCTGGGCCGAACGGCACGGGCTGGACGGCGACGAGGTGATGAAGGTCGTCCACGGGCGGCAGGGGCACGCCTCGATGGCCTTGCTGCTGCCCGACCGGCCGAGGGAGCAGAACCTAGCGGACAACGCGCGGCTGCTGGCGGAGGAGACGGCGGACCTGGATGGCGTGGTGCCGGTGCCGGGGGCACCGGAGTTCCTCGCCTCCCTGATCGAGCAGGGGATCCCGCACGCGCTGGTGACCTCGGCGGACGTCCCGCTGTCGACGGCCCGGATGGCGGCGGCGGGTCTTCCGCTGCCCGCGGTCCGGGTCACGGCGGAGTCGGTGGGGGCGAGCAAGCCGGACCCCGAGGGATTTCTGAAGGGCGCGGCCGAGCTGGGGGTCGCGCCGGGGGAGTGCGTGGTCTTCGAGGACTCCGGGGCGGGGATCGTGGCCGGGCGGGCGGCGGGGATGCGGGTCGTGGGAGTCGGGCCGAGGGCGGGTGTGCACGGGCCGGATGCGGGGGTGCGGGATTTGCGAGGGGTGCGGGTGGAGGCTGTGCCGGGGGCGGGTGTTCGGGTGCACGTCGGCTGAGACGGCGGCTGTGCCGGGGCGGGTGTTCGGGTGTACGTCGGCTTTCGGGTGTACGTCGGCTGAGGCGGCGGCCCGGTGCCGGTGCGCGCTGCCCGGCGCCGCGGGGGCCGCTGCGGGGTGCCGCCACGCCCACCCGTGCCGGCCCCGGCGCCACGACCGACGCTCACAGGTCTCCGGCTCGGACGTGAGCACGTGGAGTGGGTACGGCGGGCCGGGTGCGCCGGCGGAAGGCCGGCCGAAGCCCGGCGATCTGCCTCGAGGGACGTCCCCCGGCGATCACCATCGGCGGCCTGACGCATCCGCCGCTCAGGATGCCGGCGACACGCCGACGGCGGCCGCGGTGCAACGGGCGGCTGTGGGGGAGGGGACGCAGGCCGATGCCTGGCCGCGCCGGGCGTCCGCCTGACCCCCGGGCCGGGCGCGGTGTGAAAGAGCCCACCGACTCCCCGGGCAGGACTTTCCACCCGGTCGTGCGACTACGGCTCCTTGGTCTCCGCTTCCAGGCTCGCCCTCGTCGCCGCCCCGTACACCCCCGACTCGTCGTCCTGGATTTCACGGGACCACTGGTAGTTGCGCAGGGAGGTTTCGACCTCGCTGGTGAAGGTGCCGTTCGCCTCGCCGTTGTACAGGTACAACTGGCGCAGCCGAAGCTGGAGTTCGGTCACCTCATCGCCCGTGTCGCCGCGGCGCAGGACGGGGGCGGTGATGGTCTCCTGGCTGTCGTCGGCCTGGTTGTCGGGCCCGATGCTCCCGGTGGCGCGGGCCGTCGGCGCCGTCGCGCTCGCCTCGGCCGAGGCGGAGGCGGAGGAGGAGGCGGGGGCCGACGGTGAGGCGCTCGACTCCGAGGCGGACGGCGGCGGGCTCTCGCTCCCGTGGCGGGCCGGCGAGGTGCCGGTCGGTGAGGGGGAGGGGGAGCGGGGCGCGGCGGAGGACGCGGAGGCCGCGCCGGTCGAGGTGTCGGGTACGGCGGCCCGTACGTCCTTCGGGGCGGCGCCGTCGCGTGTCGGCTTCTCGTAACTGAACAGCCCGCCGGAGAATGCGGCCGCCGCCATCACCGCCACGGCGGCACCCGTGGCCGCGATCAGCAGGGTGCGGCGGCGCCGGCCGGGAGACGGTTCCTCGTCGTCGGGGGAGAGCCCGCCCTCCCCGTCCGGCGCCTCGTACAGGCTCAGCTCGGTGGTGCCGGGCTCGGCGCCGGGCCGGATCCGCCGCAGGGGCGTGGTCTCGTCGGCCGCCGGGACCGCCCGCAACGGCATCGTCGCGTCGGCCGCGTTGCCGTCCGCGCCGCCGGTCGTGCCCCCCAGTTCGACGTAGGGCCGTATCCGCAGCGGATCGAAGTCCTCCGCCGCGGCCGCCTCCGCCGTACGGGTGTCGCGCAGGGCGTCCGAGGCGCGCCGGGCGCAGGCGCAGGACGGGGTGTTGTCGGGTGCGCGCAGTGCTCCGCACTCCGGGCACGGAAGCCCCTGCGGCCCCGATCGCCCCTGCCGCCCCGTCCGATCGCTCACCTGTTCGTCCCTCCCCATGAGAAATCCAGAGTCTATGCGGATCCTCCACACGCCCGGTTCCCCGCGCCCTGGAATGTCTTCTCCCGTGGGGTTATCCCTCGGTACCCGGGAGGACTCGGGAAGCCATAACGGGACACACCGATCACGATGGACAGTGGCACGAGAGCCTCAGGAGGTATCCATGGCCTTGGACGCGCACAGCAGGACGGCGGATCCACGTCAGGAACACGTGTCCGGAAACGTCCTCGTCTCCATCGGGGCCCTGCTGCTCGGCATGCTCCTCGCCGCCCTGGACCAGACGATCGTGTCGACCGCCCTGCCCACGATCGTCAGCGACCTGGGCGGTCTGGAGCATCTGAGCTGGGTCGTCACCGCGTACATGCTCGCGTCGACGGCCGCCACCCCGCTCTGGGGCAAACTGGGCGACCAGTACGGGCGCAAGAGGCTCTTCCAGAGTGCGATCGTCCTCTTCCTGATCGGTTCGGCGCTGTGCGGAATGGCGCAAAACATGCCTCAGCTGATCGCCTTCCGGGCGGTCCAGGGGCTGGGCGGCGGCGGGCTCATGGTGCTGTCGATGGCGATCGTCGGCGACATCGTCCCGCCCCGGGAACGCGGCCGCTACCAGGGCATGTTCGGCGCGGTGTTCGGCGCCACCAGCGTCCTCGGACCGCTCCTCGGCGGGCTGTTCACCGAGCATCTGAGCTGGCGCTGGGTGTTCTACGTCAACCTGCCCGTCGGTGTCGTCGCGCTCGCCGTCATCGCGACCGCCCTGCGCATCCCGCGCAAGGAGACCCGGCACGTCATCGACTACCTCGGCACCCTCCTCATCGCCTCGGTCGCCACCTGCCTGGTGCTGGTCGCCTCCCTCGGCGGCACCACCTGGGACTGGGGCTCGCCGCAGATCGTCGGCCTCGCGGTGCTGGGCGTCGTACTCGCCGTGGCGTTCGTGGCCGTCGAACGGAAGGCGGCCGAACCGGTCCTCCCGCTCAAGCTGTTCCGTGTCCGCACCTTCACGCTCTCCGCCGTCATCAGCTTCATCGTCGGCTTCGCGATGTTCGGCGCCATGACCTATCTGCCGACGTTCCTCCAGGTGGTGCAGGGCGTCTCCCCGACCCTGTCCGGTGTGCACATGCTGCCGATGGTGGCCGGCATGCTGCTGGCGTCCACGGCCTCCGGGCAGATCGTCAGCCGCACCGGCCGCTGGAAGGTGTTCCCGGTGGCCGGCACCGCCGTCACCGCCATCGGCCTGCTCCTCCTCCACCAGCTCGACGAGCACAGCTCCACCGGCGGGATGAGCGCGTACTTCTTCGTCTTCGGCCTCGGCCTCGGACTGGTCATGCAGGTCCTCGTCCTCATCGTGCAGAACGCGGTCGCCTACGAGGACCTCGGCGTCGCCACCTCCGGCGCCACCTTCTTCCGCTCCATCGGCGCGTCCTTCGGCGTCGCCATCTTCGGTACGGTCTTCGCGAACCGCCTCGGCGAGAAGCTCACGGACGCCTTCCGGGGCGCACAACTCCCCTCCGGCCTCTCGGTGGACGCCCTGGAGTCCGACCCGCGCGGAATCTCCGAGCTGCCCTCCTCCCTGCAACCGCGGGCCCTGCACGCCTACGCGTCCGCCATCACCGACGTCTTCCTGTACGCCGCCCCCGTCGCCCTCCTCGGCTTCCTGCTGGCCTGGTTCCTCAGGGAGGACCCCCTGCGGGGCTCGGTCACGGCACCCGACGTCACGGAGACCCTCGCCAGCAATCCGGTCGAGCGGTCCTCCTACGACGAGGTGTGCCGGGCGCTGTCCGTCCTCGGCACCCGCGAGGGCCGCCGCGAGATCTACCGCAGGATCACCGCGCTGGCCGGCCACGACCTCCTGCCGGCGGCGAGCTGGCTGCTGCTGCGGATTAAGCGGTACGGCGGCGTCGAGCCGGGCAGGCTCGCCGAGCGCAGCACCGTCCCCCTTCCGGTGATCATCGAGGCCGCCCGCCAGGTCGAGGAACGCCGGCTCGCCGTACGCGAGGGCGTCGAGCTGGCCCTCACCCCGCAGGGCCGGGAGGTCGCCGAGGATTTGGCGCGGGTGCGCGAGGAGTCGCTGGCCGAGCTGCTGGGGGACTGGTGGGGCCCCGACCGGCCCACCGACCTCATCCAGCTGGTCAAGGAGCTGAACGACGAGCTGTGCGGCTCCGACCGCGAACAGCCGCACGACGAGCGGCCGGTGACCCGGCTCAGCCGAGAGCCTTCGTGAACCAGTGCTCGGCGTACGGGTCGTCGTTGTGCGGCTCGGTCTCCGTGTAACCGAGCCGGGCGTACAGGGCGCGGGCTTCGACCAGGTCGCTGCGGGTGTCCAGGATCATCCGCGAGGCACCGAGCGCACGGGCGGCGTCCTCGGCGGCCCGGACGAGGAGCGGCGCGCCGCCCTTCCCGCGCAGTTCCTCCCGGACGAACACCCGCGTCAGCTCGGCGGTCGCCGCGTTCAGCAGCCGTACGCCCGCACACCCGCCCGGCTCACCGCCGTAGCGCCCCACCAGCAACTGCCCGCTCGGCGGGGTGAGTTCGGACCCGCTGTGGGCGGCGATCTCCCGCTCCAGCTCGTCCGGACCGGTCCGCCGCCCCTCGCGCAGCAGATACCAGCGGTCGCTGACCTCCGTGTAGTACGCCCGCCAGAGCTCGGCGGCGACGGGGGAGTCGTGGGGTTCCGGGGTGATGGTCCAGGTCATGCGATCATTCTGCGGAGGCGGTGCGCGGGGCGCGCAACCCGATGTGTGTGAGCTCCGGGGAGTCGAGGACCTGCCTCTTCTCCCACTCGATGTGCCGCTCACCGAGGCCGTCGAAGAGCCGTCGTCCGCCGCACGCGAGCACCGGTACGACGTGCGGCGGCAACTCGTCGAGCCATCCGGCGCGGATGAACTGCTGGACGAGACCCGCACCGTCGGCCGGCGACCCGTTCAGGGACATGGCCGGCCGTGCGACGACCTCACCCATGGCACCCTCCTCTGCCGATGTCCGTCCTCACACGCGTGCGTCGAACGGGAGGCGGGCGGATCGACACGTGGGCGTGCGGTGTTCGGGGCCGTTTGGGAGGTGTCCTCCGGGCAACCCGGAACGGGAACCGGCCCGTGGGGCCGACACACCGGAAGGCAACCATGTCCACAGGCGTGATCATCGCTCTGATCGTGGCTGCGGCGGCCGTAGTCGCCGTGGCGGCGATCCTGGCCGTGCGGGCTCGGGGCTCGCACGGCGGACGGGGTCTGAAGCAGCGCTTCGGGCCCGAGTACGACCGGGCAGTGGCCCGGCACGACGGGGACGTCAAGGCGGCCGAGCGGGAACTCGGCGCGCTCGTGGAGCGGCACGGCGGGCTGCGTGAGCGGCCCCTGGAGCCCGCGGAGCGCGAGCGGTTCGAGGCCCGCTGGACGGCCGCGCAGGAGCACTTCGTCGACTCCCCCAAGGAGGCGGTCGCAGAGGCCGACCACCTTCTCGCCGAGGTGGCCGGCGCCCGCGGCTTCCCGGACGGCAACCAGTACGAGGAGCAGCTCGCCGCGCTCTCCGTCCACCACGCAGACCATGTGCACGGCTACCGGCGCGTGCACCGGGTGGCCCGGGTGCGGACCGGCGACGGCGATCTGTTCCACAAGGGCGCGGGGCGCAGCGAGGCGGGCATGCGGGACGCCGGCGAAACCGGCACCGGCGACGGCCGCGCGCCCGGCACCGAGGACATGCGGGCGGCCATGATCGAGGCCCGCGCCCTCTTCGACGACCTGCTGGGCCCGGCCCACCAGTCCGGCCGGCACCGCGCACAGCACCGCAGGACCGAGGCCGAACGCTCCCATCACCTGCCGTGGGGCTTCCACCGGCACCAGACGAAGGAAGGGTGAGGCGCGATGACCGACATGACACACGGCTCGGAGAGCCGTCGGCCCGTCACACCCATGGAGAAGGCACAGGCGGCGGCCCGCGGCCGGGCCGCCGCGGACACCGGGACGGCACCCGGCGCGGAGCCCGGGGACGAGCGCAAGGGCCCGGCCCCCGACGCGGCGGGGCACCGCGAGGCCGGCACGACCGGCACGACCGGCACGACCGGCACGACCGGCACGACCGGCACGTCCGTCGCCGACACCCGGGCCGAGACCGGAACCGTCGGACGCGGTGCCGGTCCCGACGACGGCGGTCACGGATCGCCGCTGCTGCCGCGCGACGAGTGCGACGAACTCTCCTCGCGGATGCAGCACGCCGTCGTCGGGTTCGTGGACGGCCCCCGGGACGCCGTCGCGGAGGCCGACCACGTCCTGGAGGAACTGGCCACGCGCTTCACCGACGCCGTGAACCAGCGGCGCCGCACCCTGCGCGGGTCCTGGCAGCTCGCCGAAGGCGGCAAGGCCAAGGAAGTGACCAGCGCCGACACCGAGCAGCTGCGGCTGGCCCTGCGGGACTACCGCGAACTGACGGAACGGCTGCTACACGTGTGACCCGTCCTCCGCGGACCCTGCCGCCGCCCGGCGCTCCCGCCATTCCCGTACGACCGCTTCCACGTCGTAGGGCTTCATACCCAGCGGGGGGCCGGGCGGCGGCTTGAACATCATGTCGCGGAGCTTGACGTTGACGTCCGTGATGATCTTCCGGACGATGCGCTCCGAGGGCGCCGCGTAGGCCGCCGCGAGGGCGTCCTCCGCCTCCTTGCGCAGAGCGAGGGCCGGAGGCAGCACCGAGAGCCCCTCACGGGCCATCTTGCCCCTGATCCACCAGAGTTCGTCGTACGACGTGTCGGTGCCCGGTGGCAACGGCTTGCCCGCGCCCGGGAGTTGGTCGAACTCGCCGCGCCGCTCGGCGTCACGGATCTGCTTGTCGACCCAGGACTCGAACGGCACACCCGGTGGCTTTCGCTCGGTCATGCGTCCATTGTGCCGGACGCGGCAGGCCCGGGCGATTTATCATGCGGCCGCTGTGCAAACACTGTTCAGCCGCTGGTCCAGTCACCATTACAGCCGTTGTCTCACGGTTTCACGAAGGAGCCGCACGTGCTCGAACTCACCATGGCCACCGTCTCCGGGACGGAAGAGGGTGCCACGGCCGGCATGCTCATGGCCGATGCGCCCAGTGAACCGGGCGCCGTGCTGCGGGTGGGCCGGGACAAGTCGGTGTGCCGCCTCGTGACGCCCGAGGACTGGCTGTTCGTCTCCCGTGTGCACCTGGAGTTCCTGTGCGGCCCCGAGGGCACCTGGCAGGTCTCCTGGCTGCGCGGCTCGCAGGACGAGCCCTCCTCCGAAGTACGGCTGATCGTCGGCGAGTACGCGCAGCCGGTCGTCTACGGCGGCACGGTACCGCTGCCGCGCGGCGGCTCCGGCGAGATCGTCGTCCTCGACCGCACCGGGCCGCGCAGCGTCAACGTGGGCTTCTACCACGAGGAGTAGACCGGGGGGAGTAGACCCGGGGGAGCAAGACCGGGGGAGCAGCCCTTGCCCGGGCTCCAGGGGCTACGCCAGGACGCGTGCCAGCGCGAAACCGTCGTAGCCCTTGGTGCCCACCGTCTGGATCGCGGTCCCGCTCAGCCGGGGGTGCGAGCCGATCAGCTCGATCGCCGCCCGGGTGCCCCGCACATCCCCTTCGTCGCTGTCCGCGGCGACGACCCGGCCGCCCCGCACGACGTTGTCGACGACGATGAGGCTGCCCGTGCTGGTGAGTCTCAGGGCCCACTCCAGGTAGTGCGGGTTGTTGGCCTTGTCGGCGTCGATGAAGACCAGGTCGAACGGCGGCGGGTTCTCGTCGGCCAGCCGCGGCAGCGACTCCAGGGCCGCGCCGACCCGCACGTCCACGATCTTGTCCAGGCCCGCGCGGGCGATGTTGCGTACGGCGACCTCCGCGTGCCGCGGGTCGTACTCCAGGGAGATCAGCCGCCCGTCGGAGGGGAGCGCGCGGGCCAGCCAGATCGTGCTGTAGCCGCCGAGGGTGCCGATCTCCAGGATCGCGCGCGCACCCTGGATCTCGGCCAGCAGCTGGAGCAGCTTGCCCTGGTTGGCGGTGACGTTGATCCCGGGGAGCCCGGCGGCCTCGCTGTCGCGCAACGCGGCCGCGGTCACCTCGTCGTCCGGGGCGAGGTGGGCCGTGAAGTAGGCGTCGACAGCGTCCCAGACCTGCGACTCGCTCATGCGCTCTGCCTCTTTCGTGTGCCTGCTGGTGACGTGGCATCTGGTGAGAGCCGCTCACCAGTCTGCCAACGGACCCGCCCGTGCGCGGGTTCCCCGGCGAGAGGTCCTCCCGGATGGCCTGCCGCGCGAATTCACCCGTTCGGCCGAGGCGCGACGGGGAGAGTGAAGGGCTTGGGGGGCGCCGGAGCAGCGGGGGCCGCAGGGGTCGGGGGGATCGGGGGCGGTGCGGAGGGCCGGGGAGGCGCGACGGGTGGGCGGAGCGGCCTCGGCGGGGTGACGGGTGGCGTGGAACGGGGCGGGGGCGCGGCCGGCCTCGGGGGTACGGCCGCGGCCGGCCCGGCCGGGTGCGTGGCTGACCTCGGTGGTGGGGCGGTCCTGACCGGGTGGGCGGCCGGCCTCGGGGGTGTGGCGGTCGGGGTGGGGCGTGTGGCCGGTTTGGGGGGTCTGGCCGGTTTGGGGGGTGTGGCGCTCGTGACGGGGCGGGTGGGCGGTCTCGGGGGTACGGCTGACCCGGCCGGGGTTGTGGCCGGCCTCGGGGGAACGGCTGCCTCGGCGGGACGGGAGGCCCGGTGCGGGGGGACATGGGTCGTGGCGGGGCGGGCGGTCGGCACCGGGGGTGGCACGGGGGCCCGTCGCCCCGCCGGTACGACCGGCGTGCTCCGCCCCGGCGCCGCTGCCGGAGGCGTCGGGCCCGGTGCGGTGGCCGGTGAGGCCGGAGGCGTCGGGCCCGGTGCGGTGGCCGGGGGCGCGGGACGGTGGCCCGAGGCGTGGCGGGGGCCCGGCTGGGCTGCCCGGCGTGCTCGTCGGGCCCGGAGCGCGAGGGCCACGCAGGCCGTGGTGAGCGCCGCGAGGCCGCCGAACACCGTCAGCAGCCACACCGGGACGTCGAGCACCCTGAGCAGCCGGTCCTCGTAGATCACCTGCCGGAACGCGGTGTCGGCGGCCGCCCGGCGCAGCTCGTGGTCCCCGGAGATCGCCCAGGGGCGCGGGAACTCCTGGGCGACCGCCGTCAGGAACGGCGTGCCCGCCGCCAGTTCGCCCAGCGGGCCCTCGGCCGACGTACCGATCCGTCCCGCGAAGGTGACCCGGGGCCGCTCACCGCCGATCCGGGACGCCGGTTCCATGCGGTGGGCGGCGAGGACGTACAGGCCCAGCGACTGCGGGGTGGCCGCCAGCCGGGACAGCCGCATCGGGTACACGGGGGCGTCGGCGGCGAAGGTGAGGTGGAGGGGGTCGAGCTCGCCGGTCAGGGCGGTGCCGGCGGTCTCGGGGGCCAGCCTGACCGCGACGTACTCCCACCGCTGGTCGACGTACGGCTGGAGGGCGGTCTCGAGGCGCGCCGGGAGGGTGAAGTCGTTCGAGGTGAGCCAGTCGTCGAGGGCGGCGGGATCGGTGGCCGTCAGCCGGGCCACGTCGAACGGCCCGAGCCGCTCGCGTCCGACCACGCCCACCTCGGCCCCGCCCGACTGCGGGGGCGGCGGGCGCCTCGCGCCGTCGTCGGCGGTCAGCGGCCAGTCGCCGTCCTGCGGCCAGAAGTGACTGCGGGTGCGCTGCACGGGCGCGGTGGCGGTCGCCAGCTGGTCGAACAGCCGCGCGTCACCGAGTTCCACCGTCGCCCGGTGCGGCACCGGCACGACCCAGGCGGCCCGTTCGGCGTCCCCACCGACCCGCAGGCTCATCACGATCTGCTCCTGCCGGCCGTCCCAGCGCACGACGGACACCTCCCGCCCGACCGTCAGCTGCCGCTGGTCGCCCGGGACCAGGGCTCCGCAGGCGCAGGCATGGGCCGGTGCGACGAGCGAATCGAGCTGGACCGCCAGCAGCGCCAGAAGGACGGCCGCGACCCGCGCGAGGGCCCGTGCGATCGGCCACGACCCGTCCCGCTCCCGCCGTCTCGCACGCCCCCTCGGTACACCGATCGTGCCGACCAAGCCGACCATGTGCCGCAGCCCCTTCGTCGTCCGTCACGCCCGTGTACCAGTCGCAGCCGTCCCGCTGCCTTCCGTGTCGCACGGGCGTACGACGGTACGGCTGAAGCGCCGCTTCCGTTCGGGAGAAGTGCCAGTTCCGGCCGCGCTGTGACCCACATCGCGCCCTGCGGAGGCAACCTCGGCCCCGGCGCACTATCGTCTTCCGGACAAAAGGAGGGCCGACGTCAGGTGAAGCGGGGGTTGCCTGCGTCTCCCCCCGGGGGCGGTGCGAGCCTCATAGGGTTCGTTCAGGGAACATCCACGCAACCGACGCGTGGCACGTACGGGGCGGGAGGCCGACGAGGCGTGGCGAATGCGGAGCACAGCGGGCGACCGGCGGAGGCCTTCGGGTCGACCGCGGTCGGCACGGCGAGGGCACGCCTGCGTGCGACCCGCCTCGGCCTCTGGCTGGTCGCGGCGGTCCTCGCCGTGCGCCAGGTGGCCGTCGTCCTCGGCACCCCGCGCGGGGAACGGCTGACGGACCTGGAGACCTGGGTCGGACCGGACGGCGTGTTGCACGTCAAGGGTTCGCTCTACGACTCCACGCGCTTCACCGGCACCCCCTTCGGCGGGCTCGTCCTCAAACCCCTCACTCGGTCGGCGGAACAGGCCCTCGGCTGGGGCTGGACCTTCGGCACACTGCTCCTGGTCGTCGCCCTGGGCCTGGTCGTCGCGCGGGCCCTGCCCCAGCCGGTGAGCAGACGTACGGCCCTCCTCGCCGCCCCGGTCGCGATCAGCCTGCTCATGCTCTCCCTGCCGGTCCGCAACACCCTCTGGCTCGGCCAGACCAGCATCATCCCCGTCCTGCTCGTCCTCCTCGGCTGCTTCGTCGCACGGGACTGGAGGGCCGCCGGCGCCCTGATCGGCCTGGCCGCGGCGCTCCAGCCCACGGTTCTCCTCTTCGCCGCGCTCCTCTGGTTCACCGGCCGCCGCCGGGCCGCCGCCGCGACCGGCGCCACGTTCGCCGGAGTCACCGCGCTCGCCTGGGCGGCGATGCCGCACGACTCGTACACCTACTGGGTGCACCACATGGCGGGCGTCGGCCTCGGCGGCAAGGCGGACGCCCTCGCCAACCAGTCCCTGCACGGCGCCCTGCTGCGCCTCGGTGTCTCCGGCCCGCTGGAGATCGGCCTGTTCCTGGCGCTCGGCGCGACCGTCGCGACCCTGGGCGTCCGCCGCGCGGTCCGTTACGCGCACGACGGCCAGATCCTGCTGGCGGTGGCCCTCACGGGCTGCGCGGCGATCACCGTCTCCCCGACGACCTGGCAGCACCAGCTGCTGTGGGTCCTGCTGGCGGTGGTGGGCCGGGTCGGCAAGCGCGCCTCGGACCGCTACGTCTGGCCCGTGGCGGTCATCCTCGTCATGACCCTCCCGGCGAAGATGATGCTGCCGAACATGGCGGCCCTGTACCCCCTGCGCGACAACGCGGTCCTCCTCGCCGCCATCGCCGCGGCCACGGTGATCCCGTTCCTCCCGCGCACGTCCCCGTACTACCGCTCCCCGATCCCCACGGAGTACGCGCCCCCGGTCCCGGCCCGCTGGAAGCACGTCCCCCTGCTGCCCTTCCTGCAGCGTGTCCTCACCCGCCCGAACCTCCTGATGGAACTGTTGCTGATCCGCGTGACGTACGCGGCGTACCAGCAGGTCCGGCTGGCGGCGACCGGAGGCTCGAATTCCGCGGGCCGGGTCCGGGCGGAGGTCCACGGCCAGCAGATCCTCGACCTCGAACGCTTCCTCCACATCGACATCGAGCACGGGATCAACCACTGGGTGGTGAAGGTCGACTGGCTCCGCGGCTTCTTCGACTTCTACTACGAGTCCTTCCACTTCGTGGTCCCCCTGTCGGTCCTGGCCGTCCTGTACTGGCGCCGCCCGGTCGACTACCGCTGGGCCCGCTCGGCCCTCGGCTTCGCCACGCTCCTGGCCCTGGTCGGCTTCTGGCTCTACCCGCTGGCGCCCCCACGTCTGATGCCGTCCCTGGGCGTCATCGACACCGTCCACGGCGTCCAGGACTTCTCCAAGCCGGACTACGGCACGCTCACCGCGTTGACCAACCAGTACGCGGCGATGCCGTCCCTCCACTTCGGCTGGTCACTGTGGTGCGGCCTGGTCATCGCGATCGTCGCCCCGAAGTGGTGGATGAAGGCCCTCGGCCTCCTCCACCCCTTCTTCACCGTCTCCGCGATCGTCGCGACGGGCAACCACTGGGTCCTGGACGCGGCGGGCGGCGCGGCGGTCGTCCTGGCGGGCTTCGGGCTGTCGTACGCCCTGATGGGGCCGCGGGCGGGGGTGGCGAGCGTGCCGGAGAGGGCCTCCGCGGAGCCCGCGGTGCCGGAGAAGGACCCGGCGCCGAGCTGATCAAGTCGGGGCGCCGGGCGCCTACGCCGGCTCGTCTCCAGCGCGCCCGGGTCCGTCCCCGTGGGGCCGGGCGCGTCGCCCCACCGGGGGTGTCCGGCCACAGGGGGAATCGCGAAGTCCCCCAGAGGGCGGTCGGCGAGGTCGAAGCTCCTCCTTCCCGATCGCCAAACGCGTCGCTGCCCCGGGGTGGTCACGTCTACCCTGGCGGCGTGCCATTGGTGTGGGTGACGGGCAACTCGGGGACTGGTAAGTCCACGGTCTGCGAGGCGTTGCGAGAGCGTGGCCACGTCGCGCTCGACGCCGACGAGGACGGCTTCAGCCGCTGGATCGACCGAGCCGGCGGCGAGATCGTGATGGATCCTCCGTATCCGGTCCCCCGGGGCTGGCTCGATCGATACGGGTGGGCGATCGTCCGCGAGCGCGTTGAGACCCTCGTCGAGGAGTCTCGTTTCCGCATCGCGTTCTTGTGTGGATCGGCGGAGAACGAGGCAGACGTCCGCGATCTTTTCGATCTCGTCGTGTGCCTGGTGATCGACGAGGACACCCTCCGCCACCGGCTCGCGACCCGTACTACCAACGCATTCGGTCAACATCCCGAAGAGCTTGCGGCGGCCCTGAAGTGGAATCCTCGGATGCGAGCGATCCACGAAAGCCGTGGCGCGACGATCATCGATGCGTCCAAGCCGGTGACCGAGGTGTTGGACAGTGTGATCGACGCAGCTCAGGAGCTGAGAGGCGGTGCGTAAGTTGATGTCCGTTCCGCTCTTTTTGATCTCGACGGCGACACGTCCACGTTCGTCTTCAGCGCTCACGGCGGCGAACCACGGGCGCGGGGGCTCTTCGGTGCCCTGACGCACCGCGTGGAGCGCGACCGGTCTGGCGCTCACGAACCCGGCGGGCCCGATCCTCACGATCGAGCCCGCCGCGTTCTCGACCTTCCTCAGCTGGACGGCGGCGTCTACAGCCGCTGAATGATCGTCCCCGTCGCCAGCGCCCCGCCCGCGCACATGGTGATCAGCGCGAACTCCTTGTCCGTGCGCTCCAGTTCGTTAAGGGCCGTGGTGATGAGGCGGGCGCCCGTCGCTCCCACGGGGTGCCCCAGGGCGATCGCGCCGCCGTTGACGTTGACCTTGGACAGGTCCGCGTCCAGTACCTTCGCCCAGCTCAACACCACTGACGCGAACGCCTCGTTGATCTCGACCAGGTCGATGTCCTTCAGCGACATGCCGGCCTTGCCGAGCACCGCTCGGGTCGCGTCGATCGGGCCGTCCAGGTGGTAGTGCGGGTTGGCGCCCACCAGGGCCTGGGCCACGATCCGCGCCCTCGGCTTCAGCTTCAGGGCGCGCGCCATCCGCTTCGACGCCCACATGATGGCCGCAGCGCCGTCGCTGATCTGGGACGAGTTGCCCGCCGTGTGGATCGCCGTCGGCATGACCGGCTTCAGACGGGCCAGGGCGTCCGCCGAGGTGTCTCGTAGGCCCTCGTCCTTGTCGACCAGGCGCCACATGCCCTGCCCCGCCGCCTGTTCCTCCTCCGTCGTCGGGACCTGGACCGCGAAGGTCTCACGCTTGAAGCGTTCCTCCGACCAGGCCACCGCCGCGCGGGACTGGGACAGCAGGCCCAGTTCGTCCACGTCCTGCCTCGTCAGGCCGCGGTTGCGGGCGATCCGCTCCGCCGCCTCGAACTGATTGGGCAGGTCGACGTTCCACTCCTCCGGGAACGGCTTTCCCGGGCCGTGCTTCGAGCCTGAGCCGAGCGGGACGCGGGACATCGCCTCCACCCCGCAGCTGATCCCGACGTCTATGACGCCCGCCGCGATCATGTTCGCCGTCATGTGCGACGCCTGCTGCGAGGAGCCGCACTGGCAGTCGACCGTCGTCGCCGCGGTTTCGTAGGGGAGGCCCATCGTCAGCCAGGCGGTGCGGGCCGGGTTCATGGACTGTTCGCCGGCGTGGGTCACCGTGCCGCCGACGATTTGCTCGACCGCGTCGGCGGGTATGCCGGTGCGGCCCAGGAGCTCGCGGTAGGTCTCGCCCAGGAGGTAGGCGGGGTGCAGGTTGGCGAGCGCGCCGCCGCGCTTGCCGATAGGGGTGCGGACTGCTTCCACGATCACGGGTTCGGCGGCCATGGGTGCGGATCCTCCTCCGAGGAACTAGTACGTGTTCTAGTTCGTCAGAGCAGTCTGCGGACGTGATGTGCGTCACCGCAAGGGTCTTGCAGCCTCAAGCGCCCTGAACTACCTTCACGGCAATCTGTATCTGATGACGTGTCAGATTTGGCTGGAGCTGCCCATGCCCTGTCCAGCGCTTCCCGACGGGTTCGACTTCACCGACCCCGACCTGCTGCACCACCGTGTGCCCCACCCCGAGTTCGCCGAGCTGAGGCTCGCCGAGCCGGTCCGCTGGATCCCTCAGCCGGGCAACGTCGCCGGCTTCCAGGACGAGGGGTACTGGGCGGTCACCCGGCACGCGGATGTGAAATACGTTTCCACCCACCCCGAGCTGTTCTCCTCCTGGGTCAACACCGCGATCATCCGGTTCAACGAGCACATTCCGCGTGAGTCCATCGACGCTCAGCGGTTCATCATGTTGAACATGGATCCGCCCGAGCACACGCGGGTGCGGCAGATCGTGCAGCGCGGGTTCACGCCCCGGGCCATCCGAGGTCTGGAGGAGCGGCTGCGGGCGCGGGCCACCGCCATCGCCGAAGCCGCCCGCGCCCACGACGGCCCCTTCGACTTCGTCACCGACGTCGCCTGTGAACTGCCGCTCCAGGCCATCGCCGAGCTGATCGGCGTACCCCAGGACGACCGGGCCAAGATCTTCGACTGGTCCAACAAGATGATCGCGTACGACGATCCCGAGTACGCCATCACCGAGGAGGTCGGACACCAGTCCGCCGCCGAGCTGATCTCGTACGCCATGAACATGGCTGCGGAGCGCAAGCGCTGTCCGGCGCACGACATCGTCTCCACGCTCGTGGCCGCCGAGGACGAGGGGAATCTCAACTCCGACGAGTTCGGGTTCTTCGTGCTGATGCTGGCTGTCGCGGGGAACGAGACCACCCGTAACGCGATCACGCACGGGATGCATGCCTTTCTCACGCATCCCGAGCAGTGGGAGTTGTACAAGGAGCGCAGGCCCGACACCGCCGCCGAGGAGATCGTGCGGTGGGCCACACCTGTCGTCTCCTTCCAGCGGACCGCCACCCAGGACACCGAACTCGGCGGCAAGCTGATCAGGAAGGGCGACCGGGTCGGGATCTTCTACGCCTCCGCCAACCACGATCCGGAGGTGTTCGACCGGCCTGACGAGTTCGACGTCACCCGGGATCCCAATCCTCATCTCGGATTCGGTGGCGGAGGGCCGCACTTCTGTCTCGGCAAATCGCTCGCCGTGCTCGAGATCAACCTCATCTTCAACGCCATCGCGGACGCCATGCCGGGGCTGCGGCTCGTCGAGGATCCCCGGAGGCTGCGGTCGGCCTGGATCAACGGAGTGAAGGAGCTGAAGGTCACCACCGGCTGAGTGTTCAGTCCTCCCCGGAGGCCACCACCGCCGGCACGCCCGACATCGCCGCCGCCGGCAGCAGCGGGGCGGCGATGCCGTGGTGGAGTGCCAGGGTCGCGCCGGAACATCGAGGTCACGGCCGCCGTAAGCCGACGTGAGCGGCGACCCGGGCCGCCGGCCGCGGGGGAGCCGGAGGCGAGGCCTCGGGGTCGTCGTCACCACGGTGGTCGTGGAGGGGGCGGGTACGGTCGGTTTCCGGACAATCCGTCGCGCGGGACGGCCTGGGCGCCCAGGGTGATCGGGGTCCAGGTGCGGCGAGAGCCGCCGCCGGTGCCCGGACGACCCGGCCGCCCGACGAGACCGAGATGGCTGACCGTGCCGATCAGGCCGCTGACACGGCCGACGGCGAAGGCGGCGGTCCCCGGGGATCGGGGGACCGCCGCCTTCGCGCGCGTCAGGGGGTGCTGGGCGTGGCTCAGTACCAGTGGTGCGCCTGCCAGAAGTTCCAGGCGCCGACCGGGCTGCCGTAGCGGGAGTTCATGTAGTTCAGACCCCACTTGATCTGCGTGGCGGCGTTGGTCTTCCAGTCGGAACCGGCCGAGGCCATCTTGGAGCCGGGGAGGGCCTGGACGAGGCCGTAGGCGCCGGAGGAGGCGTTGGTGGCGCTGACGTTCCAGCCGCTCTCGTGCTTCACGATGTTGGAGAAGGCCTTGTACTGAGCCGCGTCCGGGATCATCTTGTGCGCGATCGCCTGGGCCTGCGAGGCCGAGCTCGCGGTGGCCGCGTGGGCGGGCGCCGCGGACAGGGCCATACCGGCGGTGGCGGCGGCCACGGCGGCGGTGGTGAGGGCCTTCTTCGGGGAAGCGATGCGGCGGATGACGGAGAGGGACACGGAGAACCTTTTTTCTTCGGGGACGTGGTGGTCGCCCGCATGCCGGAGTCACGCGGTGCGTGGCCGCTCCGCGTGGGGTGCGGTGGGTGGCTGCATGCGTCGGCGCCGAGGCCCGTGGGCTTGTCGGCGCCGTGCGACGTCATCCAGAGAAGCAGGATCGAGAGGTGTCCGCAAAGACCCCTTTTGCTAGTTGTGGCCGTACTCGGGGTGAAGGTCGTTTCTGTGACCTGGCTCTCAATCCGCAGGTCAGAGGGCTGAATGGCGTGGACATGGCGTCCGATATGCACTACTGAAGTGATTAGTAGGTGATGTGGGTCATGTGGGGTGCTTCACCGGTCAACGGCCCTTGAACGTGACCGCGGTCTCGAACGCGGCGCTCCGTGTGGCTCTGCGTAGTGCCTTCGGTACCGGGCCCGCGCCGCCGACGGACTACAGGCGCGGTGTCGGGCTGCCGCAGGGCAGGAAGAGGACGCGGGCCGCCAGGAGCCAGGAGCCCTCGTGGGTGCGGTGGAGGGTGTCCTCGTAGTGGCCTATCCGGACCGGGGGCATGGCGCCCGGGGTGTCGTCGACGCGGTAGGTGGTGAAGTACGAGGTGGCCGTCGCCGTGTCCCGGGACGTCACCCGGACGCGGACGTCGGCCATCAGCCGGCGGGCGTGGCAGTCGGCGGGGCGGGAGCCGAAGTGGGCGCGCAGGTCGGCGCGGCCCTTGACCAGACGGTCGCCCTCGGGCCAGGCCCATGTGCCGTCCTCGGTGAACAGTTCGGCCACGGAGCCGGGTTCGCCGAGGTCGAGGCGGTGAACCAGGTCGAGGAGCAGGCGCTGACAGGCTCGTTCGGCGAGGAGTTGTTCGATCGGGTCCATGGGCGTCGCCACCAGAGGGTCCGGATGCATGTCAGGGGACCGTAGGGCGCGGTCGTGAACGGCACGGTTCCCCGGTGTGAACGGCACCGCTCACACAGACCCACTACACCGCCACGTACGTCACCGGTTCGCTCCCCGTCACCGCCTCCGCCCGCCCCAGCTTCACCAGGCGCCGCAGATGCGACTCCGCCTCCGAGACCGCGATGTTGCGGGAACCGTAGGGGATCTGGTCCCAGGGGCGGTTCCACTCCATGCGTTCGGCGAGCTGCCAGGGGGTGAGGGGGGTGGCGAGCAGGGCGAGGAGACCGGTGAGGCGGGTCTCGTGGTGGGTGAGCAGTTCCCGTACCCGGGACGGGGCGTCGGTGAAGGGGTGCTGGTGGGCCGGGAGGATCTCGGCGGGGGCGAGGCGGCCGACGCGTTCGAGGGAGTCGAGGTAGTCGCCGAGGGGGTCGGTGACGGTGACGTCGTCGGGATCCTCGTAGAGGCCGATGTGCGGCGTGATCTCGGGCAGGACGTGGTCGCCGGAGAAGAGACGGCCGTGGCCCGGGAGCCCGGCCGGGTGCTCCTCCTCCAGGTGGAGGCAGACGTGGCCCGGGGTGTGGCCGGGGGTCCAGATGGCGCGCAGCCGGCGGCCCGGCAGGTCGAGGAGTTCGCCGGGGGTGATCTCGCGGTCCGGGAGGGCGGGGGAGAGGCCGGGGAGCGTACGGCGGCGGGCCGTGCGCAGGGGGGCGATGTGGTCCTCGGGGGCGCCGGCGGCGGTCAGCTTGTCCGCCATGTAGGTGTACCAGCGTTCGGGGCGGGTCTCGCGGGTCCGCCGCACGATCGACGCGTCCGCCGCGTGCATCGCCACCCACGCCCCCGACGCCTCCCGCACCTGGCCGGACAGGCCGTGGTGGTCGGGGTGGTGGTGGGTGACGACCACCCCCCGGAGCTCGGAGACCGAGGTGCCGCAGGCGGTCAGTCCGGCGGTCAGGGCGTCCCAGGAGGCCGGGTCGTCCCAGCCGGTGTCGACCAGGACCGGGCCCCGGTCGGTGTCGACGACGTAGACGAGGGTGTGGCCGAGCGGGTTGTCCGGGATGGGGACCCGGAGGGAGCGGACGCCGCCGCCGTGGTCGTACACCCCGGGGTCGTCGCTGCTGCTCGTCATCTGCCCCTCCGTCCCGCGGCCCCTCCGGCGCCTGGCCATTGCCCACTATAACTAGAACTGGTATCAGTTTCTGAAACACCGTCAGAAACGATGCAGACGAAGGCAGTGGCCATGGCCGAGCTCGTGGAACACGGAAAGCTTTTCATCGGCGGCGAGTTGACGGACCCCCTGGGCGATGCCGTCATCGAGGTGATCTCGCCGCACACCGAGGAGGTCATCGGGCGGGTGCCGCACGCCTCTGCGGCCGATGTGGACCGGGCCGTCGCCGTGGCGCGGCGGGCGTTCGACGAGGAGCCCTGGCCTCGGCTGTCGCTGGACGAACGGATCGCGGTCGTCACCCGCATCAAGGACGGGATCCTCGCCCGCCACGAGGAGATCGCCCGGGTGATCTCCTCCGAGAACGGCTCCCCGTACTCCTGGAGCGTTCTCGCGCAGGCCCTCGGCGCGATGATGGTGTGGGACGCGGCGATCAAGGTCGCCGGGGACTTCCCCTACGAGGAGCGGCGCGACGGTGTGCTCGGGAAGATCCTCGTGCGGCGTGAACCGGTCGGCGTGGTCGCGGCCGTCGTCCCCTGGAACGTGCCGCAGTTCGTCGCCGCCGCCAAGCTCGCGCCCGCGCTGCTCACGGGCTGCACGGTGATCCTCAAACCGTCGCCGGAGTCCCCGCTGGACGCGTACATCCTGGCGGAGATCGCGCGGGAGGCCGGGCTGCCGGAGGGCGTGCTGTCGATCCTCCCGGCGGACCGCGAGGTGAGTGAGTACCTGGTCGGGCACCCCGGCGTCGACAAGGTCTCCTTCACCGGCTCGGTCGCGGCGGGCAAGAGGGTCATGGGGGTGGCGTCCAGGAACCTCACGCGCGTGACCCTGGAACTGGGCGGCAAGTCGGCGGCCGTCGTCCTGCCGGACGCGGACATCGCCACCGCCGTCCCCGGCATCGTCTCCGCCGCCTGGATGAACAACGGCCAGGCCTGCGTCGCCCAGACCCGTATCCTCCTGCCCCGCTCCCGCTACGCCGAGTTCGCCGACGCCTTCGCCGCGGCGGCCGACGCCCTCGTCGTCGGCGACCCGCTCGACCCGGCCACCCAGGTCGGCCCGCTGGTGGCCGAGCGACAGCAGCGCCGCAACCTCGACTACATCCGCATCGGCCAGGAGGAGGGCGCGAAGATCCTCACCGGCGGGGGCCGTCCGGAGGGCCTGACGCGCGGCTGGTACGTGGAGCCGACCCTGTTCGGCGATGTCGACAACTCCATGCGGATCGCCCGCGAGGAGATCTTCGGCCCGGTGATCTGCCTCCTCCCCTACGGCGACGAGTCCGAGGCGCTGAAGATCGCGAACGACTCCGACTACGGGCTGAGCGGCAGCGTGTGGACGGCGGACGTGGAGCACGGCATCGAGGTCGCGAAGCAGGTCCGGACGGGGACGTACTCCGTCAACACCTTCAGCCTGGACATGCTCGGCCCGTTCGGGGGCTACAAGAACTCGGGGCTGGGGCGGGAGTTCGGGCCCGAGGGGTACGGCGAGTATCTCGAGCACAAGATGATCCACCTGCCGGCCGGCTGGGAGGGCTGAGGGGGATGGAGGTACCTGCCGCGCGGGCCGATGCGGGCGTGGGGGCGGGCGATCGCTGGCACGTCGAGGTCGACCGCTCCCTGTGCATCGGCTCCGCCCAGTGCGTCCACCACGCCCCGGACGGCTTCCGCCTGGACAGCTCCCGCCAGTCCCGTCCGGCCGCCCCGGACACGGACGCGACCGAGCGGGTCCTGGCGGCGGCGGAGAGCTGTCCGGTGGAGGCGATCACGATCACGCTGGTGGGAAGCGGGGAGGCGGTGTTTCCGCCGGAGGACTGAAAATTTCCTCGAAATTCTCCCCAAAGGGTGTTGCATCCTGCTTCGCCCGTTTTATCCTAGTAGTGGCCTACGAGGCGAGTGAGGGAGTTCGACCGGAGTAGCCGACTTTGGCGAGACGCGAAGGCATCCGCTGAGGCCGACGTCGACGGACGGGCTGAGAGGCCGGAAGGCAGTAGTCGGGCTGGAAGGCGACCCCCATCACCTGATCCGGGTAATACCGGCGAAGGGAACCCGTCTCGTAGGTTTTTCGCGTGTCAGCCCGGTGAGCCGCCCGGATCCGTCACGTCGATCAGGCGGCAGACCGTTTCGATGTCGATCCGCACCTGCGCGATGGACGCACGGCCCGAGAGCCAGGTGATCAGGGCCGAGTGCCAGGTGTGCTCGATGACGCGGACCGCCGAGAGCTGCTCGGGGGTGGGGTCGGTGAGGCCCATCGCGTCGAGGATGATCGCCGTCGTCTGGCGGGAGACCTGGTCGACCTCGGGGGAGACGCTGCGGTCGGCGAAGGTCAGGGCCCGGACCATCGCGTCCGCCAGATGGGGCTCGCGCTGGAGGGCGCGGAAGGCGCGCATCAGCGTCTCCGCGACCCGGTCCGCCGCGTTCTCGCCGCTCGGCGGCTTCTTCCGCAGCGTGCCGTGCATCTGCTCCAACTGGTCCTGCATGGTGGCGACCAGCAGATGCACCTTCGAGGGGAAGTAGCGGTACAGCGTGCCGAGGGCGACCTGCGAGGACTCGGCGACCTCCCGCATCTGCACCGCGTCGAAACCGCCCCGGCTGGCCAACTGCGCGCTCGCGTGCAGGATGCGTCGTCGGCGGGCCTCCTGTCGCTCGGTCAGAGGGGAGGGGCGCTGGGGGGTCTCTTCCGCAGACATGGGTCGGGGTCCCGTCCGTGACAGTCGGTGAGGGTCGGTGATCACACAGCATGTCAGGTGGCCGGTCGCGGCGGAGTCGTGGCGTGAATCACCTGATCAACTTCTCCCCGCGCTCCTACCTGCCGGTAGATTCAGTGCCTCCCGAACGATCAAGTCTGAAACTTGTTCTAGATTAGCGTCCCGTCGTAGTCTCGCGGGACATCGCAGGCAGAAGGGGGCCCCGGAGTGACCGCTGAGGCCAGTCAGGCGGGGTCCCGGCATGACCTCGCCGCCGACGGCGAGCGACCGCTCAACATCGCGCTCCTCACCTATAAGGGGAACCCGTTCTGTGGGGGCCAGGGCGTCTACGTACGGCATCTGTCGCGGGAGCTCGCCCGCCTCGGCCACCGCGTCGAGGTCATCGGTTCCCAGCCGTATCCGGTGCTGGACGAGGGGCACGACGACCGGCTCTCCCTCACCGAGCTCCCCAGCCTCGACCTCTACCGCCAGCCCGACCCCTTCCGCACCCCCGGGCGCGACGAGTACCGGGACTGGATCGACGCCCTCGAGGTCGCCACGATGTGGACCGGCGGCTTTCCCGAGCCGCTCACCTTCTCGCTGCGGGCCCGGCGCCACCTCCGCGCCCGGCGCGGGGAGTTCGACGTCGTGCACGACAACCAGACGCTCGGATACGGGCTGTTGGGGGACGTCGGCGCGCCGCTCGTCACCACCATCCACCACCCCATCACCGTCGACCGGCAGTTGGAGCTCGACGCCGCCGAGGGATGGAAGCGCCGCTGCTCCGTGCGCCGCTGGTACGCGTTCACCCGCATGCAGAAGCGCGTCGCCCGCCGGCTGCCCTCGGTGCTCACCGTCTCCGGCACCTCCCGCCAGGAGATCGTCGACCACCTCGGCGTCCGCGGCGACCGCATCCACGTCGTCCACATAGGCGCCGACACCGACCTGTTCGCGCCCGACCCGTCGGTGCCCGTCATACCGGGCCGGATCGTGACCACCTCCAGCGCGGACGTGCCGCTCAAGGGTCTGGTCTTCCTCGTCGAGGCACTGGCCAAGGTGCGCACCGAGCACCCGCACGCCCACCTCGTCGTCGTCGGCAAGCGCCCCGCCGAGGGGCCCGTCGCCCAGTCGATCGAGCGGTACGGCCTCGAAGACGCCGTCGAGTTCGTCAAGGGCATCTCCGACACCGAACTCGTCGACCTGGTGCGCTCGGCGGAGGTCGCCTGCGTGCCTTCCCTCTACGAGGGCTTCTCCCTGCCCGCCGCCGAGGCCATGGCCACCGGTACGCCGCTCGTCGCCACCACCGGCGGCGCGATCCCCGAGGTCGCCGGACGGGACGGGGAGACCTGCATCGCCGTACCGCCCGCGGACGCGGGCGCCCTGGCGGCCGGTCTCGGCCGGCTCCTCGCCGACGCCGCACTGCGGGCGCGGCTCGGCGCGGCCGGGCGCGAGCGCGTGCTGCGGAACTTCACCTGGGCACGGGCCGCCGAGGGCACCGTGACGCGCTACCGCGAGGCCATGGCCGACGGCACCCGCCGACCGTCGTACACGGTCCCCCACGTTGTTGACGTTGAATCCGATCGCGAAAGCAGGGCCACGTGCTGACCGTCGACTTCTCCCGGTTCCCGCTCGCGCCGGGCGACCGAGTCCTGGACCTCGGCTGCGGGGCCGGCCGGCACGCCTTCGAGTGCTACCGGCGGGGCGCCCAGGTCGTGGCCCTCGACCAGAACGGTGAGGAGATCCGCGAGGTCGCCAAGTGGTTCGCGGCGATGAAGGAGGCGGGGGAGGCCCCCGAGGGCGCCACCGCGACCGCCATGGAGGGCGACGCGCTGGCCCTGCCCTTCCCCGACGAGTCCTTCGACGTCGTCATCATCTCCGAGGTCATGGAGCACATCCCGGACGACAAGGGTGTGCTCGCCGAGATGGTCCGGGTGCTCAAGCCGGGCGGGCGGATCGCGATCACCGTCCCGCGCTACGGGCCCGAGAAGGTCTGCTGGGCCCTCTCCGACGCCTACCACGAGGTCGAGGGCGGCCACATCCGCATCTACCGGGCCGACGAACTCCTCGCCAGGATCCGCGAGGCGGGACTGAAGCCGTACGGCACCCACCACGCACACGCGCTGCACTCGCCGTACTGGTGGCTGAAGTGCGCGTTCGGCGTCGACAACGACAAGGCGCTGCCGGTGCGGGCGTACCACAAGCTGCTGGTCTGGGACATCATGAAGAAGCCGCTCGCGACGCGGGTCGCCGAGCAGGCGCTGAACCCGCTGATCGGCAAGAGTTTCGTCGCCTACGCGACCAAGCCGCACCTCCCCCGGGTGGCGGCCAAGTGACCACCTCCCGGACAGAACACCTCGTCCTGCCCGGGGTCCTCACCGCCGAGCAGGCCGCCGCGACCGTCGCCGGCATCCTCGCCGTGCAGCGGGAGGACGGGGCGATCCCGTGGTTCCGGGGCCATCACCTCGACCCGTGGGACCACACCGAGGCCGCGATGGCCCTGGACGCGGCGGGCGAGCACGAGGCCGCCGAGCGGGCCTACCTGTGGCTGGCCCGGCACCAGAACGAGGACGGCTCCTGGTACGCGGCCTACGCCGACGGCGCCTTCGACGACGTCACCGACCGGGGGCGCGAGTCGAACTTCGTCGCCTACATAGCCGTAGGCGTCTGGCACCACTACCTGTCGACCGGCGACGACACCTTCCTGGACCGCATGTGGCCGGCCGTCCACTCGGCCGTCGAATGGGTGCTGCGGCTCCAGCAGCCGGGCGGGCAGATCGGCTGGCGGCGCGACGACGACGGCACACCCACCGCGGACGCGCTGCTCACCGGGTCCTCCTCGATCCACCACGCGCTGCGCTGTGCGCTGGCGATCGCCGATCAGCGCGAAGAGCCGCAGCCCGACTGGGAGTTGGCGGCGGGCGCGCTGCGGCATGCGATACGGCGTCACCCGGAGCGGTTCCTAGACAAGGACCGCTACTCGATGGACTGGTACTACCCGGTGCTGGGCGGCGCGTTGACGGGCCCGGAGGCCAAGTCCCGGATAGAGGCGGACTGGGAGCGCTTCGTCGTGCCCGGTCTCGGTGTGCGCTGTGTGGTGCCCAACCCGTGGGTCACCGGCGGAGAATCGGCCGAACTCGCCCTGGCCCTGTGGGCGATGGGCGAGTCCGACCGGGCGCTGGAGATCCTGCAGTCCATCCAGCACCTGCGGGACGCCGAGTCCGGCCTGTACTGGACGGGCTATGTGTTCGAGGACCAGGCCGTCTGGCCCCGGGAACTGACCGCCTGGACCGCTGGGTCACTGCTGCTGGCCGTGGCCGCGCTGGGAGGCCATGAGGCCACGTGCTCGGTGTTCGGCGGGGACCACCTGCCGACCGGCCTCGACCCTGACTGCTGCGCCTGAGAGCCGGGGGTACGGGGACGGCGGGTGCCGGCCGCGTGGGCTGATCGCGCCCGCCCGGCCGCCCCGCACAGGGAGACAGCCCCGCGCCCCATGGGGTGTCAGTGCCGGTGCACTCGATTGGCGATGGCGTGTCCGATGAACAGGTACACCACCGCCGCCAGACCGTAGCCGGCCACCACCCTCGCCCACGCCTCGTCGAACGTGAACAAGTCGTGCGACCAGCCCGCCAGCCAGCGGGCCGCGTCATGGATGAACTGCACGAAGTCGTTGCCGCGGTTGGCGTCGAACAGGTACATGAGGATCCACAGGCCCAGGATCAGGGCCATGATGTCGGCCACGGCCGCGATGACCGTGCCGGCCTGATTCGCACTGTTGCGATATCGAGGGGACATATCTGACGGGTTGCCCCTGCCCCGAGTCTGAAACCCGCCCTGCGGAGGGCCGCCGGTTCGCCTCCGTTGGTGTGGAGTTGACCCTTCCGGGGACGTTGTCCGAAGGGGTCTCCGATGATTCCCGCCCGGCGACCCCGCCGCCCAGGTACGGATCACCTGCGAGGCGGCCGGGGTCCGCGAGGGCTTCCAGAACGCCGAGTACTTCACCGGGGAGTTCCAGGCCCGCTGCCTCGGCAAGGTACCGACCTGGAGCCGCGACCGCGGCGAGCTGACGCTGAACCCGATCGCGATCTTCCTCTGAACGCTCCTCCGGCGCGCTCTACAGGGTGAGTTCGGCCAGCACCCGCAGGGTGTCCGGGTCCGGTGCCACCACCAGCAGGTCCGTCACCGGCCCCTTGCGCCACAGCTCCAGTCGCTCCGCGATCCGCTCACGCGGGCCGACCAGCGAGATCTCGTCGGCGAACGCGTCCGGCACGGCGAGCACGGCCTCCTCCCGCCGCCCCGCCAGGAACAGCTCCTGGATCCGCCGCGCCTCCTCCTCGTACCCCATGCGGCCCATCAGATCGGCGTGGAAGTTGCGGGTGGCGTGCCCCATGCCCCCGATGTAGAAGCCGAGCATCGCCTTCACGGGCAGCAGCCCCTCGGAGACGTCCTCGCAGACCCTGGCGCTGACCAGGGGGGCCACCATGAAGCCCTCCCGCAGCTCGCCCAGCCCCGGCCCGTACGCGTCCGGCCGGTTCGGCGACCAGTACAGCGGCAGCCATCCGTCCGCGATCCGCACCGTCTGCGCCACGTTCCGCGGCCCCTCGGCACCGAGCAGCACGGGCAGATCGGCCCTCAGGGGGTGGGTGATGGACTTCAGGGGCCGACCGAGCCCGGTGGCGTCCGGGCCGCGATAGGGGTGCGGGTGGAACCGCCCGTGGTCCAGCTCCACCGGCGCCTGCCTCCTGAGCACCTGCCGTACGACGTCCACGTACTCCCGGGTGGCCGTCAGCGGCGACTTCGGGAACGGCCGCCCGTACCAGCCCTCGACGACCTGCGGGCCGGACAGGCCCAGCCCGAGCATCATCCGCCCGCCCGAGAGGTGGTCCAGGGTGAGGGCGTGCATGGCGGTGGTGGTGGGGGAGCGGGCGGCCATCTGCGCGACGGCCGTCCCCAGCTTGATCGTCGAGGTCTGCGCGGCGATCCAGGTGAGGGGTGTGAAGGCGTCCGACCCCCACGACTCCGCCGTCCACACCGACCCGTATCCGAGCCGCTCCGCCTCCCGCGCCAGCTCCACATGGCCGGGGGAGGGGCCACGACCCCAGTAGCCGAGCGCGAGACCGAGCCGCATACCTGCCTCCTGACGGTCCGTCAGTTACCGGGCTGCGACTGTACGACAACGGCCCCCCGCCCGGAAGGGGCGAGGGGCCGTGCGGGCGACGGCGCGCAGAACGCGCGGCGGGCTCAGCCGCGCTGGATGCCGGAGGTGTCCCGCAGGACACCCCGACGACCGTCCTGCGTCTGGGCGACCAGACCCTGGGCGCCCTGCTCGACCGCGAGGTACCAGGTGCCCGGCGCCAGCTCCGCGATCGGCATCGGGGCACCGTCCTCCGCGTACAGCGGACGCGGCACCGGCACGGCGAACCAGAACGGCGAGAACTCCGGCGCCGGCGCCGGCGGCTGCGCGGCCGGACCGGGCTGGGCACCGAACGGCTGACCCGGCTGCCCCTGCTGCGGACCACCGAAGGCCGCCGGCTGCTGCGCACCCGGGTAGCCGTAACCGGCGGGCGGCTGGGCGCCGTAGGGCTGGGGCGCCGCCGGCTTCGGGGCCGGGATCAGACCGGCCTGCAGGGCGGGGACCAGGGGGGTGGCGATGGCGGCGGCGGCCAGCAGCAGGGTGGCGATGAGGGCGATGATCAGGCCGGTGCCGGCGTCCGGCCCGTTGGAGCTGTCACCGACGTTGTCGTAGCCGCCCGCCGGGTCGAAGACGTTGCCGAGCGCGCTCCACGCGGCGAAGACCGTGAAGGCCGCGCCGAACTGACGCAGGTCCAGCCCGACGATCTTGCGCTCCTGCGGCAGCACCCTGCTGACGACGACGAGCGCGGCGCCGATGATCCCCGCGAGGACGACACCCAGCAGAACCGGCCCGCTGCCCCACAGGCTCGGAAGGTCGATGTTGTCGGGCACGCCGTCGATCGAATAGAGGTCGAGAAACGACGCGATGAACAGCAACACCGCTGCTCCGATCACCACGCCGTCGCCTCGAGTGAGGGAGCGGATATTCACTTCAAGGTCCTTCGGTTCAGTCGTCTCGTCATCGGTACGTCCGTTGGAGGCGTCGCTGTCACAATGTCGCCTTAAGGCCCCGGTGTGAAGCGCGGGGGTGGCCCCTCATCGTGGGGACGACACTATCGTCCACACGATCGGGCTGTCCGCCGGGATCAGTGCCCTGATCGCTACCCGTGCAGGAAACTCACGATTCCCTCAGAGAGCCCTTGCGCCGCTTTCTGCCTCCAGGCGCCACTGGTCAGCAATGCCGCGTCCTTGGTATCGCGCATGTTGCCGCACTCGATGAACACCTTGGGAACCGTTGACAGATTGAGACCGCCCAGGTCCTCACGCGTGACGAGACCGGTGCCGTCGCCGACGTAGTTGGACGGCGAACTGCCCGTGCTGAGCGCGAAGTCGTCCGCGATCAGCTTTCCGAGGTCCTTCGACGGGGCGACGATGGCCCGGGTGTCGGCGGCGCCCTCGTGCACCGCGCCCGGCAGGATCACATGGAAGCCCCGGTTGCCCTCCGCGGAGCCGTCGGCGTGGATCGACACCACCGCGTCGGCGTGCGCCGCGTTCCCGATCCGGGCCCGCTCGTCCACGCACGGCCCGAAGGGCCGGTCCCCGTCCTGCGTCAGCTTCACCGTCGCGCCCTGCCGCTCCAGCAGAGCCCGCAACCGGTGCGCCACGTCCAGCGTGAACTTCGCCTCGCTGTAACCCGAGTTGGTGGACGTCCCCGTGGTGTCGCACTCCTTCCAGTTGGTGCCGATGTCCACCTTGCGGTTGATGTCGGCGGTGTGCTGGGAGTTGGTGAGGTTGTGCCCGGGGTCGATCACGACGACCTTGCCCTCGAGGGAGTCGCCGGTGCCGGCCCCCGTCGTCGGCCTCGCGTCGCCGTCCGTGCCGGTCGCCCCCTCCGCCGGGGAGCTGAGCACACTCGGCGTCGGCCCCGACCCGGCCACCCCGCCCGCTGCGCCGTCCCCGCCGCCCCCGCTCCCGCCCAGCGCCTCGTACGCCAGCCACCCCAGCAGCGCCCCGGGCACCAGCGCCGCGAGCGCCACGGTCAGGGGCCGCCGCAGCAGTGAGCGGCGTGGCCGCGGGGAGCCGTACGGGCCGTAGGGGTCGGTGGAGCCAAAGGGGTCGGAGTGCGGGCCGGAGGAAGACACGCCTGCCACCCTAACGGGCACCCCGGGCAGGGCTCAGGACGCGGCGACGCGCCGCCCTCCTCCCTGGGCGCCCTACTGCGTCACCTCCGCCGACTTGTACTCCGTGCCCTGCGGTGCCAGGCAGACGAACCAGTTGTACGGGGAGTCCTCGATCGTACGGATGGTGAGGTCGTCGCTCTTGATGTCGGCGTCCGCGGGGACCCTGCGGACCTCGGTCGTGGTGCCGTCCTTCCAGGCGCAGGTCACCCGCTGGACGGACTTCGCCACATAACCGATCACCAGACGGTCGGGCTTCCCGCCGGCCGGGGCGAGCGGGACCGCGACGGCGTCGACGTCCTGGCCCGACATGCTGTCGCCCTTGGCGGTCAGACCCTGCAGCGTCAGGTGCTCCCAGCCGATGCTGTTCTCCCCGGTGCCGCGGTGCACGAAGTAGGCGCTCCTGCCGACCAAGTCGGCGGGGGTGTTCACGCCCGCGGGGGCCTCGCCGTACTCCGCCATCGCGTTCATCAAGGACCGGGCGTCCTGGACGTCGACCGGAGCAGGCCAGACGTCGAGGGTGACCCGCCACTCCTCGCCCCCGTCGGTGCCGGTCGCGAGGGTGGTCCTGCCCTGCGGCTGGAAGGGTGTGGGGGTTCCGGTGACGGCCGGCTGTGTCGCCGGGGGCGCCGCCCGGTCCTCGTGCCCAGGCAGCCCGGTCAGCGCCAGCGCCCCCGTGGAGCCCGTGACCACCAGAGCCGTGGCCGCCGCCACCGCCCAGCGGCGGGCCTTGCGCCGGCGGCCGCCGCGGATCAGCGCCTGGGTGGGGGCTATACCGATCTCCACCTCGTCCGCCGCGTCGGCCAGCAGGAGGGCGATGTCGTGCTGTGTCATGTCGTGGTTCGTCTCCCGGTCAGCGCTCATCACTTCCGCCCTCCGTGCGTCACCATGTCCGCCAGTTCCGGTATGGCGCGGAGTTTCGCGATCCCCTTGGCCGCGTTGCTCTTCACCGCGCCGACCGAACAGCCCATCGCCTCGGCCGTCTGGGTCTCGGTCAGGTCCTCCCAGTAGCGCAGGACCACCGCCTCCCGCTGCCGTGGCGGCAACTCGGCCAGGGCCTTGAGCAGGGCGTGGCGGTCGTCGGCCTGGGCGATGCGGTCGCCGGTGTCGGCGATCTCGTGGGCCGGACCCGGGTCGTCGTCCCTCGGGGCGAGGAACTCGCGCAGTTTCCTGCGGTACCTGCGGGCGTGCGCGTTTATCATCACGCGCCGTACATACGCCTCCGGGTCGTCGGCCGAGGCGACCCGACGCCAGGCCACATAGACCTGTTCCAGTGTCGACTGGACCAGGTCCTCGGCGGCGTGCTGCTCCCCCGTGAGAAGAAACGCCGTGCGCATCAGCCGCGGCCAGCGGCCGATGACGAAGGCCTGGAACTCCGTGTTCCCGGCCTGCTTACGATCCCCCATGCGCACCTCCTAGATACATGAAGGAGGCCATGAGCGGCTCGGACCGTTGCCTCAGCCGAGAAGTCCGGGTTCATTGGACGCCCGCCGTGCCTGTCGTCAAACGATCGTTTGCCGACACCGAGTACCGTCATCCCGTGTCCGGCGCAGTGGCGACGCCTTCAGTGGCGTAACCCAGATCATCACCGAGTGCCGCCTTCACGGCCCATGGGCCCGGGCGCCGAGCTCGCTCACCTTCGGCAAGCGCCGAGCGTCATGCCGACGGCCGGGTGAGTTTGGCGGCCACGGCATCGAGGACCCAGTCCAGGCCGGTCTCGAAGGACGCCTCGGCGTCCACGTCCGTGCCGTCGTACACGGCCTTGGTCAGCGCGGGGAAGCGACCTGTGGCCAACATCCTTGTCAGATGCGGGCCGGAGGCGCGCTGCCAGTCGTGCTTCGACAGGCCCGTGGCGCGCTCGGCCCGCAGGTTCGCGATCTCGCGCCTGATCGCGCCGGTGAAGTAGGCGCCGACAGTCTCCACCGCGCGCATGGCGGTGTCGATGTCGGTGAGGCTGTCCAGGGCGGCCAGCGTGGCCTCGCCCACAGCGAGGGCGTTCGGGCCCAGGGCTGGGCGGCCGCCAAGCAGGTCGGCCAGCCATTCGTGCCGGAGAGCCGCGTGTCTGGTGCGCTGGGCGAGGGCACGCAGCGCTTCCCGCCAGTCGCCGGGCTGCTCCTGGGGGAGGATCTCGGCGTAGACCTCGTCCACCATCAGGTCGAACAGCTCCTGCTTGGTGGAGATGTATCCGTACAGCCGCATCGGGCCCGCGTTCAGCCGGGCGGCGACCTTGCGCACCGACACCCCGTCCAGTCCGCCCTCGTCGGCCAGCGCGATTGCGGCGGCCACGATCCGCTCCCGGTCGAGCGGTACGGGGCGAGTCGGCGGCTCCGGCCGGTCCCACACACTCATGGTTCACACCGTTCTGCTGCGATACGTCGTTTGGGGCAATACAGTGTATCGCCATGAGACATCGTATCGCCGTGGTCGGGAGCGGCCCGGGAGGCCTTGCCTTCGCCCGTGTCCTGCACCGCCACGGCTACCCAGCCGCCGTCCTCGAACGCGATCCCGCCCCCGACGTCCGCCCCCCGGGCGGCACGCTGGACCTGCACGAGGGGCTGGGCCAGCTCGCGCTGGACAAGGCGGGGCTGCTGGCGGAGTTCCGGGCGCTCTCCCGCCCCGAGGGGCAGGCCATGCGCATCCTGGACGCGGGCGGCACCGTCCTGCGTGACTGGCGACCCCGTCCAGATGACCGGGCCAATCCCGAGATCGACCGCGGGCAACTCCGTGACCTGCTGCTCGGCCCTCTCGACGTCCGGTGGGGGCGGAGCGTGACGCAGGTAGTGCCGGGAACCCGGGAGGGTGTTGTAGTCCGTTTCGCGGACGGACGACAGGAGACGTTCGACCTCGTGGTCGGCGCGGACGGCGCATGGTCCCGGACACGCCCGGCGGTCTCCTCGGTGACGCCGCACTACACCGGCGTCACCTACGTCGAATCCTTCCTCGACGACGTCGACACCCGCCATCCCGACCTCGCCCGGTTGATCGGCGACGGTTCCATGGCCGTGTACGGGGTGAACCGCGCTCTCGTCGCCCAGCGCAACAGCGGCGGCCACGTCAAGGTGTACGCCCAGTTCCGCGCGCCGCTGGACTGGCACGCGAACCTCGACCTGGCCGACGTTGAGGCCGTGCGATCGAGCCTGCTGGCGCTGTTCGACGGCTGGGCCGCTCCCGTCCTCGACCTCCTCCGCCACGCCACCGCTTTCGTCCACCGCCCCCTCTACGTCCTGCCCGTGTCCCACACCTGGACCCACGTCCCCGGGGTGACGCTACTGGGCGACGCCGCCCATCTGATGCCCCCATTGGGGGCGGGCGCGAACCTCGCGATGCTGGAGGGCGCCGAACTCGCCGAGTCCATCGCCACCGGCCCTGGAGATCTGGACGAGGCCGTCCGCGCCTTCGAGGAACAGATGTGGGCACGGGCCGGCAGGTGGGCGAAGATCACGACGGCCGGTCTGGAACGCCTCGTGAGTCCGGACCCCGCCGAAGCTCTCGCCCTCTTCGACCAAGTCCAGCCATCCTGACTGCCGAGCGCGAGAGCACCAGCGCCGACAGCTCGCCAAGGCCTCACGGGCCAGTACGGCACCACTACGGTCCCTTCCGGCGAAACCACCTCCCCGCCGGGGGCGAGGGCGTCAGTCCGTGTCGTCCTCGTCCTCTTCGTCGAGCTCGGGTGCATCCGGGTCGCGCAGTGGGCGCAGGGCGCCGGCGGTGAAGCTGTAGCGGCCGAGCAGGTTCAGGTTGCGGTGCCTGAGCGGGGAGAGCCGAGCGATGTCCTCTTGAACGGCTGGTCTTCGCGCAGGTAGAGCACCTGCGGACGCATCTGCAAGTGACGGTCCCTGATCGCGACTTGAAGGTGACAAACGCTCAGGGAACCTCGCTGGCACACTCTTCGCATGGATGCTGGAACGGCAGCGGTTCTAGGAGCTGGGGTGGGAGTGATGGGGACAACCCTGGCTGCAACTATTGCTGGGATAGCGGGGCAGCGGCAGGTTCGAGCTGAGCATCGTCACTGGCGTCGTCAGCTCCGCCGTGATGCCTACGCCGCCTTCACGGGCAAGGCCGACGAGGTTCATGAGGCCCTGCGGGGTATCGAGGCTGAGCTGGCCAGGCCAGGTCATGATCTCGACGGACTGCGTCACCTTCTCGAAGAGAGCCGCAGATTGCTTCGAGGGGACCTGGCGGATACCCAGACCGCGGTCGAGCTTGAAGGTCCGGAGGAATTGGCCCGGATGGCCGACGAGTTGCGACAGTCGCTGTCGGCTTGTGTGGCAGCGATTCAGGCGAGAATCCTTGGACGGGAGAGCGGCGATGCGATTGACGCGAACCAATCGCATCGCATCAGGAGTTACCTCGGCCATGCGTCGAATAAACGGCAGCAGTTTGTGAGCCATGCCCGCAGGGCCATCGATGTGTGAGGGTGTCAGGAGCAGGGGCTCTCAGGGCGGGTGGTGTGTCGGGGACCGAGGCTGCGTCGAGTTCGAGGGTCTCGCTCTGGGCGGCTTCGAGGGCCTGCCGCAGGGCTCGGACCTCGTCGCGGGTGGCGCCGCTTGAGCTCGGCGAGCTGGGCTGTGAGGGTGCGCACGACGCTGCTGGGTGAGTCGTCGGGCGGCTGTGTGGTTCGCTGTGGCGGGTGGCTTCGCTGCTGGTCCCGGAGCTGTTCGACGCGTCGGCGGAGCTCAGTGCACCGGTAGAAAAGTCGATGGAGACGTCGGCGGCCTGGGCAAGGCCGCGGAAGGTGATGAGCTGTCCGCGGCGGATCATCTCGCGCAGGCCCTTCTCGGCGCGGGCCTGGGCGGTGGCGCCCCTGCGGGCGGCGGCCTGGCGGAGATTGTCGGGGTTGCCGCGCATGCCGGTCAGCTCCCGTCCTGGCTGCGGGTGATCGCGCCGGTGCGGATGTCGACGCCGGCACCGCGGACGGCCTGTGGCCCGAGTGGACCGGGGCATGCCGGCGCCACGACCAGCCAGGCGGGGGAGTGGTACGGAGGGGGACGGCCGGGCTCGGGCGGTGTCGGCGGATTTCGGTATTCGTGTCATGGCCCCGAACGTTTTGCACCTCTTGCACCGGAATGTGCGCCTGCGACCCCGTCCGCACGTCAAGGAAAGTCAAAGAAATCGTTAGTACGCCAAAGCATCGGAATAGTTGCTCATGCATACCGGGTTCAGCTCTCACGTAACCCCGAACCGCCGCCCGGAGGCCCTCACCCCATGACGCACACGTCGACCGACCGGCCCACCCGCCAGGCGAGCGGAGCCGTCGTCCCGGTGCTCGCCTTCGCGGGCATCGTGGTCGCGGTGATGCAGACCCTGCTCGTCCCGGTCATCAAGGACCTGCCGCAGCTGCTCGGCACCGCGCCCAGCAACGCCACCTGGGTCCTGACCTCCACCCTGCTGTCGGGTGCCGTCGCCACCCCGATCATGGGCCGCCTCGGCGACCTGTACGGCAAGCGGCGCACGCTGATCCTCAGCCTGGCCGTGATGGTCGTGGGCGCGCTGGTCAGCGCGCTCACCAGCGACCTGGTCCCGATGATCGTCGGCCGCACCCTCCAGGGCTTCGCCATGGGGGCGATCCCGCTCGGCATCGGTCTGATGCGCGACATGCTGCCCCGCGAGAAGCTCGGCTCGGCGATGGCCCTGATGAGCTCCTCGATCGGCGTCGGCGGCGGCCTCGCCCTTCCCGCCGCGGCCCTCGTCGCCCAGCACGCCGACTGGCACGCGCTCTTCTACGGCGCCGCGGGGCTCGGCGCCCTCGCGATCGTTCTCACGCTCCTCGTCGTCCCCGAGTCCCCGGCGCGCGCCGAGGGCACCTTCGACGTCCTGGGGGCGATCGGCCTCTCCGCCGGTCTCGTCCTCTTCCTGCTGCCGATCACCAAGGGCAGCGACTGGGGCTGGGCCTCCGGCACCACCCTCGGCCTGTTCGCCGCCTCCGCCGTCGTCCTCCTCCTGTGGGGCGTGATGGAGCTGAGGGTCGCCGCGCCGCTGGTGGACCTGCGCACGACGGCCCGCCCCGCCGTCCTCTTCACCAACCTCGCCTCGATCATGGTCGGCGTCAGCTTCTACGTCGTCTCCCTGGTCCTGCCGCAGCTCCTCCAACTGCCCACCGCCACCGGCTACGGCCTCGGCCAGTCCATGGTCGTCGCAGGTCTGCTCGTCGCGCCGCTCGGTCTGACGATGATGGTCACCGCCCCCGTCTACGCCCGCGTCTCCGCCAAGTACGGCCCCAAGGTCACCCTGATCCTCGGCATGCTGATCATCGCGATCGGCTACGGAGCCGGCCTCGGCCTGATGAGCGCCGCCTGGCAGAGCCTCGTGATCTCGGTCGTCCTGGGCGCCGGCATCGGCCTCGCCTACTCCTCCCTGCCCGCGCTGATCGTGGGCGCGGTCCCGGCCTCGGAGACCGGCGCGGCCAACGGCCTCAACACCCTGATGCGCTCCATCGGTACGTCCGTGTCGAGCGCCGTCATCGGCATGGTGCTGGCCAACACCGCGAACGACGTGAACGGCGTCGCCGTCCCGACCCTGCACGGCTTCCGGGTCTCCTTCCTGATCGCCACCGGCGCGGTCGCCGTGGGCCTGCTGATGGCCCTGTTCCTGCCCAAGGCGAACCGCGCCCCCCAACTGCGGGCCAGCAGCGAGGAGGACGCCAACCTGGAGCGCGCCGAGGAGGCCCTGCGGGGCTTCCGCGGCCGGGTCCTCGACGCCGGGGGCAGCCCGGTCGCCCGCGCCAAGGTCACCCTGATCGACCGCCGGGGCCGCCAGGCGGGCGCCACCGTGTCGGCGGAGGACGGCAGCTACGCCCTGGCCGTCCCCGCCCGGGGCGCCTACGTCCTCGCCGCCAAGGCCGTCGGCCACGCCCCGCTCGCCTCCTCCGCTACCCACGCGGGCGACGAGCGGTCCGTGGAGCTGGACCTGGCGCTGCCGGAGGAGACCGTCAGCGCCTGACCCGTCCGTGACGGACGCCGTCCGCACCCCCCGTCGTTCCCACGGCGGGGGGCGTGGTGCACGATGGGCCGCCGGCACGCACGTACTACTGAAGGGACCCCGATGTCCGCGGCACCCAAGCCCGAGATCCTGGCCGCGTTCGAGGCGGCGAAGGGGTTCATGCCTCTGGACGAGGGGCTCGCGCTGTACGCGGCCGCGGTGGAGGCCGGGCGGCTCGGGCTGCCCCTGCTGGAGGTCGGCACCTACTGCGGGCGCTCCACGGTCCTGCTCGCCGACGCGGCCCGCGAGGCCGGGGTCACCGCGCTCACCGTCGACCACCACCGGGGCAGCGAGGAGCAGCAGCCGGGCTGGGACTACCACGACCCTCAGACCGTCGACCCCGAACTCGGCCTGATGGACACGCTGCCCACCTTCCGCCGCACGCTGCACCGGGCGGGTCTGGAGGAGCACGTCGTCGCCCTGGTCGGACGCTCCCCGCAGATCGCCGCGATCTGGAACTCGCCCCTCGGCCTCGTCTTCGTCGACGGCGGCCACACCGACGAGCACGCCACCGCCGACTACGAGGGCTGGGCCCCGCACGTCGCGGAGGGCGGCCTCCTGGTCATCCACGACGTCTTCCCGGACCCCGTCGACGAGTTCACCGGCCAGGCCCCCTACCGCGTCTACCTGCGCGCCCTGGAGTCCCGCGCCTTCACGGAGGTCTCCGACACCGGCTCGCTGCGGGTGCTGCGGCGCACGGGGGCGGGGCACCAGGGCGTGTTTGGACAGTAGCTCCGCGCCAGGCGTCGCGGGCCGGACGGGACTTTCGAAACACGCCCTCTTTTCCGGGCCCGTGCGACCGTTCCCGCCTTGCCGGGTGGCCGGTGGCCGTCAGAGCCAGCCCTGGTGGCGGGCCTCGCGCATCGCCTCCGTCCGGTTGCGGGTGCCCGTCTTGCCGATGGCGGAGGAGAGGTAGTTGCGGACCGTGGACTCCGACAGACACAGCCTCGCCGCGATGTCGGCCACCGTCGCGCCGTCCACCGATGCCTTCAGTACGTCGCACTCGCGGGCCGTGAGCGGATTGGGGCCGGCGCTGAGGGCGGCCGCGGCGAGCGCCGGATCGACGACCGTCTCGCCGGTCAGCACCCGGCGGATCGCCGCCGCCAGCTCCTCCACGGGACCGTCCTTGACCAGGAATCCCGCGGCTCCGGCCGCCATGGCCCGCCGCAGATAGCCGGGCCGGCCGAACGTCGTCAGTATCAGCACCCGGCAGTCGGGTGCCTCGTCGCGCAGCACGGCGGCGGCCTCCAGGCCGCTCATGCCGGGCAGTTCGATGTCCAGGAGCGCGACGTCCGGGCGGTGGATCAGGGCCGTGTCAACGATCGCGTCCCCGGCGCCCACCTGTGCCACGACCTCGATGTCCGGCTCCATGCCCAGCAGCAGGGCCAGCGCCCCGCGCATCATGCCCTGGTCCTCCGCCAGCAGGACCCTGATGGACTTGGCGGGACGGCGGTCGCGGGGCATCTCGTCCACGGGCCGGCGACCGGTCATGTCGTTCACGGCCCAAGCGTAGGGCCGGTGGGTGTCGAAGGCGCCCCCGCGTACGGCACCTTCGCCCCCTCGTACGACCGCTGCTCCGCCACGTCCACGGGGAGTTCCGCCGTGACGGTGAAGCCGCCGCCCGCTCCCGGACCGGCCGTCAGGGAACCGCCCGCCGCCGCGAGGCGCTCACGCAGCCCGGTCAGACCGGTGCCGCCGCCGTCCGCGCAGGAGGCGCCCGTGCCGTCGTCCGTGACCGTGAGACGGACGTGCCGTGGCGTGCCCGACACCGTGATGCCGCAGCGGGTCGCGCCGCTGTGCCGGACGACGTTGGTGACCGCCTCCCGCACCACCCAGCCCAGCAACGCCGCCGTCTGCGGCTCCACCGGCGTGCCCGACCGACTGATGGACGGTTCGACCCCCGCCGCCGTCAGGGCCGAACGGGCCCGGTCCAGTTCGGTGGCCAGACTGCTCTCGCGGTACCCGGTGACCGCCTCGCGTATCTCCGTCAGCGCCTGACGGCCCACCGACTCGATGTCCGCGATCTGGGCCAGGGCGGCGTCCAGATGGCCGGGTGCCAGTCGGCGGGCCGCCTCCGACTTCACCACGATCACGGAGAGGGTGTGCCCGAGCAGGTCGTGCAGATCGCGGGAGAACCGCAGGCGCTCCTTCTCCACCGCCCGCCGGGCCAGTTCCTCACGGGCGGCGCGCAGTTCCCGTACGGCCTCTGACATGATCAGGATCACGGCCGTCACGATCGTCGAGATCCAGGTGGCGTAGGCGGTCTCGATGCCGCCCCAGCCCTCGTGGACATAGGCGACCGCGCCCGCCAGGACGGCCAGGGCGATGCCCGTCAGACGCAGGGGCCGGCCGCGCAGGGCGGCGCCCGTCGCGAGGCCGAGCAGGGGGAAGAACTGCACCCAGCCGCCGCCGTACCCGAGGGCGAGACCGCAGGTCACTACCGCCATGACCGCCAGCGCCACCCGGGTGGAGACCGCCTCCCGCTTCTCCTTCACGAACGAGCGGACGGCGACGTAGACGTAGCAGGAGTTGAAGGTGAGCACCCCCAGGCCGCCGAGGAGCGGGTTGGGAGTCTCGCCCTGGAACAGATTGGAGAAGGCGCCCATGCCCAGCAGCAGCCAGGGCAGCAGGGCGAAGGGAAGCGGACCCGCCGGCTCGGCCTCCTTCTGTTCCGGCGTCCGTCGCACCCGCGCGCGCCAGGCGTTCCGTCGGCAGGCCGCCCCGCGCCGCCACTCCGTGTATGACCTCGTCATCCCTGCTGCCCCCGTTCCAGCGGTGTCCTCGTCCTCGACGCTACGGCTCCGGGCGGGCGTCCGGCAGAGAGGGATGTCATCAACCGGCCGGGACAAATGTCCCGGTCGCCCCGCCCGACCACACTGGTCTGACACTCCGTCAGGAGCCTTCACAACTGTCGAGCGCTGGGCTATACAGAGGGCGCCGGATTGGAACGCGTTCTAGATCGGCCCCGCGACGGCCTCGGTGCGCCCGACGGTGCGGACGGTCGCACCGAGGTCTTGGACACTCAGGAGCCCCATGCCCATCGACGCAGCCCAGGCACTCGCCGCCGAACCCCGCTCCGGCGAGATCTCCTGGACCCCGAAGGACGTCCAGCTCTACCACCTCGGGATCGGCGCCGGCGTCCCCGCGACCGACGCCGACGAACTGCGCTACACGCTGGAGTCCCGGCTGCACGTCCTGCCGAGCTTCGCCACCGTCGCGGGCTCCGGCTCGCCCGGAGTGATCAGCGGGCTGTCCATGCCCGGCGTCGACGTCGACCTCGCCCGCGTCCTGCACGGCGGACAGCGCCTGGAGATCCACCGCCCGATCCCCGCCGAGGGCCGGGCCACCGCCACCGGGCGCATCGCCGCCGTCTACGACAAGGGCAAGGCCGCCGTCCTCGTCATGCGCACCGAGGTGGCCGACGCCGACGGCCCGTTGTGGACCAACGACGCCGAGATCTTCGTAAGGGGCGAAGGCGGCTGGGGCGGCGACCGGGGCCCCTCCGCGCGCCTGGACCCGCCGGTCGGGGAGCCCGACAGGACGGTCGAACGAGCGGTCCGCGAGGACCAGGCCCTCCTCTACCGTCTCTCCGGCGACTACAACCCGCTGCACGCCGACCCCGAGTTCGCCAAGCGCGCCGGGTTCGAGCGGCCCATCCTGCACGGTCTGTGCACCTACGGGATCACCCTCAAGGCGGTCGTCGACGCCCTGCTCGACGGCGATGTGACCCGGGTGCGGTCGTACGCCACCCGCTTCGCCGGGGTCGTGTATCCCGGCGAGACCCTCCGCATCCGGCTGTGGCGGGGGGAGGGCGAGGTGCGGGCGGCCGTGAGCGCGGTGGAGCGGGACGACGCGGCGGTCCTCGCCGACACCGTCGTAGAGCACTCCTGAACCACCCATTTCCGTAAGGGGAACCGCCCGTAAGGGGACCGAGGGGAGCCGCACCATGCGCGCAGCCGTACTGCACGAGATCGGCCAGGACAAGCTGGAGGTCCTCGACGACGTCGAGGCGGTGGGCTTCGGGCCCGGCCGGGTCAGGATCCGGGTCCGGGCCACCGGGCTGTGCCACTCGGACCTCTCCGCGATGGGCGGGGTGCTGCCGCAGCCCGCGCCGTTCGTACCCGGACACGAGGGAGCGGGCGAGGTCGTGGAGGTGGGCGAGGGCGTCACCCGGCTCAAGCCCGGCGACCGGGTGGTGGTCTGCTGGCTGCCCGCCTGCGGCGCCTGTCCCGCCTGCAAGCGGGGCCAGACCGAGCTGTGCCTGGCCGGGTTCATGAACGCCGGCACACCCAACTTCCGCCGCTCGGGCGGGGACCTGTTCGGCTTCGCCGGGACCGGCACCTTCGCCGAGGAGGTCGTCGTCGACGCGGGCTGCGCGGTCCCCATCCCCGACGACGTGCCCTTCGACATCGCCGCGCTCATCGGCTGCGGGGTGACGACGGGGCTGGGCGCCGCACTCAACACCGCTGATGTGGAGGCCGGTTCGTCCGTCGCCGTCATCGGCTGCGGCGGGGTGGGCATCTCCGCGATCCAGGGCGCACGGCTCAAGGGCGCCGCCGAGATCGTCGCCGTCGACCCCGTCGCGGCCCGCCGGGAGGCCGCGCTCAAGTTCGGTGCCACGCAGGCGGTTTCGCCCGAGGAGCTGCCCGGAGCGAAACAACTGGTCACCGGCGGCGAGGGGTTCGACTACGTCTTCGAGGTCGTCGGCCGCTCCGCCACCGCCCGCACGGCCTACGAGAACACCCGGCGCGGCGGAACCCTCGTCGTCGTCGGCGCGGGCGCCCTGAACGACTTCCTCCAACTCAGCATGTTCGAGCTGTTCTTCGACGAGAAGCGGATCCTGCCCTCCATGTACGGCGGCGGCGACGTCCTGCGCTCCTACGAGCGGACCATCGCCCTGTGGCGGGCCGGCCGGATCGACCTCGCCGGCCTGATCACCCACCGTGTCCCGCTCACCGAGATCAACGAGGCGCTGGACCAGATGCGCACCGGCGCGGCTCTGCGTACCTGCATAGAGATCTGAGGGGACCCGGGAGACCGTCATGACACTGCCACTTGAGGGGCTGTCGGCCGTCGTCACCGGTGCCGGGCGCGGCCTGGGGCGGGCCGAGGCGCTGGAGCTGGCCCGGCTGGGCGCGGCCGTCGTCGTCAACGACTACGGACAGCCGGGACGCGACGGCTCGGGCCAGGCATCGGCCGGTCCGGCGGAGCAGGTCGTCGCGGAGATACGCGCGGCCGGGGGCACCGCGCTCGCCCACACCGGGGACGTGGCCGACTTCCCACAGGCACGTGAGCTGGTCGAGTTGGCGATCGCTGAGTTCGGCAAGCTGGACGTCGTCGTCAACAACGCGGGCATCCTGCGCGACCGCATGGTCTTCTCCATGGCGGAGGACGAGTGGGACTCGGTGATCCGGGTGCACCTCAAGGGCCACTTCAACACCACCCGCTTCGCCGCCGCGCACTGGCGGGAGCGGTCCAAGGCGGCGGGCGCTGCGGTGTACGGGCGGATCGTGAACACCGCGTCGGAGGCGTTCCTCGCCGGGTCGGCGGGGCAGCCCAACTACGCGGCGGCGAAGGGGGGAATCGTAGGGCTGACGACGTCCACGGCCCTCGCGCTCGCCAAGTACGGGGTGACGGCCAACGCGATCTGTCCGCGGGCCCGGACGCGGATGACGGCGGACGTCTTCGCCGGGTTCGAGCAGCCGGCCGAGGGGCTCGATCCGCTCGCGCCCGAGCATGTCGCTCCGCTCGTCGGGTACTTGGCCTCGCCGGCCGCCGCACGGATCAACGGGCAGGTGCTCGTGGCGCACGGCGGGATGGTCGCCGTCGTCGAACGGCCCCGGGTGCAGGCGAAGTTCGACAGCAAGCAGGACGCGTTCAGCTTCGAGGAACTGGACGGCGTCCTGGGCGCGCACTTCGCGGGCCGGCCCGAGGGGGAGACGTTCGCGGCGGCGGAGGTGCTGGGGCTGCGGCGGGGGTAGAAGCGCCGGGGAAGTGCGAAGGGGCTCGGCCGTTCTGGACGGTCGAGCCCCTTCGGCGTACTGTCAGGCAGCCGCCTCGGCCTTGTCCTCGGCCGGCTTGCGGTGCCGGCCGCTGGGTGCCGAGTCGCCGTCGTGGGACGAGACCGGGCCCCGGTGCCGGCCGTGACCGGCCGTCTCCTGGGAGTCGGCGGACAGCGGCTGCCTTGTGCTTGCGTCGCTCATTGGAGAGTTCACCCCGTCAACATGATCTTTTACAGCCGGGTGAGTTTATCCGGCACACCATGGGGCGAATCCAGGCGGCCACGCCAACCGCAGCTAGTTCGTTACAAGTCGCCCGAGCGGGGCTTGTTGGAGGGGGACCGGGCGGGGCGCGGCGGGCTCGGGAGCCGGGGGCGACTCCGGGTGCGCAGGGGCGGCCGGGGGTGCGGGGGCGGCGGTCGGTGGGGTCAGGTGGGCCACCGCACAGGGTTCCGTGTCCGTCGTGTACGGCAGCCGTAGTACGCCGTCCCGGGTCCACAGGCCACTCCCTGCCAACCATCCTTCAGGGGCGGCGAGTTGGTGCAGCTGTCGTCCCGCGGGGCGCCATACGCCGACCCAGCGGCCGAAGACGCCCTCGATGCGGAGCGCCACCGCGCAGCCCTCCGGGAGCAGCACCTGGCCGGGCTGGATGGCGAACGGCGTGAGCGTGCAGTCGGGCAGCCGCAGGGACTCCGGGAAACGGACCGGCAGCATGCTGCCCAGTACGCCCCAGCCCAGCCGGGGCTCGCCGGGGGAAGGGGCGTCCGAGCGGATGAGGAGCAGGCCGCTGTCCGGGTCGGCGAGCAGGAGGCGGTCGTCGCTGTCGGCGGCGATCTGCAGCAGCGGGGAGACCTCGCCACCGCGTTCCAGGTCCACCACGATCGCCTTGGTGCGGCCGCCGGTCTCACGGTCCAGCGCCAGCATGCGGCCCGTACGGTCCAGCCAGACGCCGCCCGAGCAGCGGCCCGGGATCTCGGCGAGGTGCTCGGGGCCGCAGGTGCCGCCGGCCACCTGCCAGAGGGCGGTGGTGTGCCGGCCCACGGCCAGGGCGTAGGCGCGTTCGCCGCAGGGGGCCGGGGGGAGCAGGTGCAGGCGGGTGCCGTGGTCCGGGCACGCCACGGAGCCCAGGGGGAGTTCGCCGGTGCCCGGGTCGGTGGGGTAGAGGAGGGAGAAGGTGTGCCGGTCCTGGACGCGCCGCCGGACCAGGACCCGTCCGTCGGCCATCGGCTGCACCTCCGTGCCGGGCTCCTCCGGCTGGTTCGCGGGAAGCGGTACGGCGTAGGGCTCGGGGCCGTCGAGGGTCCAGCGCTCCGGGAACCAGGAGTCGGGGCGGGGGCCGCGGGCGAGGCGGGCGGCGTAGGAGCCGTCCGCTGTGATCACGCAGGGGGTGGGCGAGGGGGGGGGGGTGGGGTCCTCGTCGCCGTCCTCCGCGGTGGGTTCGATCACACAGACCGTCATGGGTCGGTCACCTCCGGCGACGAAGCTAGTTTTCGTACGCGGGGGCGGGGGTGGTTGGAGGTGGGCTTCCCTCTTATGAGTGGTGCAGAAGCGATTCGTCTGAGGTGGGGGTGGGGGGTGTGTATCTGCCCGCCCGCCCGGCTCGGTGGGCAAGAGGTGACCGCCCGGGGCTCTGCCCCGGATCCCGGGTGGAGCTTGGCCCCTGCACCCCGGGGCTCTGACCCGTACGCCCGGCGGGGCTTCGCCCCTGCACCCCGGGGCTCTGCCCCGACCCCGGCCGGGTTCTGCCTCCCCCCGGGGCTTCGCCCCTCGGGGCTTCGCCCCCGCGTGCCTGCGGCGTTGTGCAGGCAGGCCACGTGCCGCCTGGAGGAGCGGGCGGGGGTGTGGGGTCGTAGGAGAGGGGCCCGCAGGGCTGGGCGGCGGCAGCGGTATTGCGGTGCAGGGCAGCCAGGTAGCCTTGCCTGCGTGCCCCGTCTGTCTGAAGTCATCGCCGCGCTGGAGAACCTGTGGCCCGCCGAGCGGGCCGAGTCCTGGGACGCGGTCGGTACCGTCGTGGGGGAGCCCGGTCAGGACGTGTCGCGCGTGCTGTTCGCCGTGGATCCGGTGCAGGACGTCGTCGACGAAGCCGTGAAGCTCGGCGCCGATCTGCTCGTCACCCACCATCCGCTCTATCTCCGGGGTACCACCACCGTCGCGGCCTCCACCTTCAAGGGGCGGGTCGTGCACACCCTCATCAAGAACGACATCGCCCTGCATGTCGCTCACACCAACGCCGACACCGCCGATCCGGGGGTCAGCGACGCCCTTGCCGGTGCGCTCGATCTGCGGGTCGTACGGCCGCTCGTGCCCGACCCGGGCGACAGTGAAGGCCGGCGGGGCCTCGGGCGGATCTGCGAGCTCGATCACCCCGTCACCCTCCGAGAGTTCGCCGCCCGCGCCGCCGAGCGGCTGCCCGCCACCGCGCAGGGCATCCGGGTGGCGGGGGATCCGGAGGCGGTCGTCAGGACCGTCGCCGTCAGCGGCGGGTCCGGGGACAGCCTCTTCGAGCACGTCCGGGCCGCCGGCGTCGACGCCTTCCTCACCGCGGACCTGCGGCACCACCCGGCCTCGGAGGCCCGGGCCCACAGTCCTCTCGCGCTGCTCGACGCGGCGCACTGGGCCACCGAGTGGCCCTGGTGCGAGCTGGCCGCAGCCCAGCTCGACGAGATCTCCGACCGGAAGGGATGGGGCCTGCGGGTCCATGTCTCCCGTACGGTCACCGACCCCTGGACCGCCCACGCGGCGTCCAACCCCACCACTAACGCCATGGGAGCCCCCAACTGAACGCCGCGCCCGCCGACCAGATCCGCCTCCTCGACGTCCAGGACCTCGACGTCCGTCTGCAGCAGCTCGCCCACAAGCGGAGGTCGCTGCCCGAGCACGCCGAGATCGAGTCGCTCGGCAAGGATCTGACGCAACTGCGCGACCTGCTCGTGGCCGCGCAGACCGAGGAGAGCGACACCGCCCGCGAACAGATCAAGGCCGAGCAGGACGTGGACCAGGTGCGCCAGCGTGCCGTCCGCGACCAGCAGCGCCTCGACTCCGGCGCGGTCACCTCCCCCAAGGACCTGGAGAACCTCCAGAAGGAGATCGTCTCCCTCGCCAAGCGGCAGGGCGACCTCGAGGACGTCGTCCTGGAGGTCATGGAGCGCCGCGAGTCCGTGCAGGAGCGGGTCGCCGAGCTGACCGAGCGTGTCGGCGCCGTCCAGGGGAAGATCGACGACGCGACCGCGCGCCGGGACGCCGCCTTCGAGGAGATCGACGGCGAGGTCGCCACGGTGACGAAGGAGCGCGAGGTCATCGCCGGGTCCATCCCCGCCGACCTGCTCAAGCTGTACGACAAGCTGCGCGAGCAGCAGGGCGGCATCGGCGCGGCCAAGCTCTACCAGCGCACCTGCCAGGGTTGCCGCCAGGAGCTGTCGATCACCGACATCAACGACATCCGCAAGGCCGCCCGCGACACGGTGGTCCGGTGCGAGAACTGCCGTCGGATCCTCGTGCGCACGTCCGAGTCCGGGCTGTAGGGGGCGTACGGCGTGCGGGAGTTCATCGTCGAGGCCGACGGCGGGTCGCGGGGCAACCCCGGGCCCGCGGGCTACGGCAGTGTCGTGATCGACGCGGTGACCGGGGAGACCCTCGTCGAGCGCGCCGAGTCCATCGGGGTCGCCACGAACAACGTGGCCGAGTACCGGGGACTGCTGGCCGGCCTGCGCGCCGCCCGTGAACTCGACCCGTCGGCCGCGGTGCGCGTCCGGATGGACTCCAAGCTCGTCGTCGAGCAGATGTCGGGCCGCTGGAAGATCAAGCACCCCGACATGAAGCCGCTGGCCGCCGAGGCCGCCCGGGTGTTCCCGGCCGGGCAGGTCACGTACGAGTGGATTCCGCGCGAGCAGAACAAGCACGCCGACCGCCTGGCCAACGAGGCGATGGACGCCGGGCGGCGGGGCGAGCAGTGGGACGCCGCCGCGTCCCGGGCCGCCCTCGACGCCCGTACGTCCATCGCCCCGTCGGCCCCGGTCGCCCCGGAGCCGTCCGGCCCGCCCGGCGACGCGACCGCCGGCGCGGCGAAGGCCCGAGAGGCGCTGGCCCGGGCCCAGACCCGCTCGACCCGTTCGACGGCTACTGCTCCGACGTCCGATTCGGCTACTGCTCCGACGACCGGGTCGGCGCCCGGCTCGGTGCCCGCCGCAACTCCCCGCCCGACAGCTGCCGCCGACACCGACACCGACACCGACCCCACGGCCGTCCCGACGGCCGAGGCCGATCTGCGCGCCGCCCGCACGGTCTCCACCTCGTCGGTCACGGAGACGCCCCCGGCCGCCACCACGGCCACCTCCGGCAAACCTTCCGTCGGCTGGGGTGCCGCCCCCGATCTCGGGGTGCCCGCCACCTTCGTGCTGCTCCGGCACGGTGAGACCCCGCTCACGCCCCAGAAACGGTTCTCCGGTCGCGGCGGCACCAACCCCTCCCTCTCAGACGTCGGCAGGGACCAGGCGGAGCGGGTGGCGGCCGCGCTCGCCCGGCGCGGGACCATCCAGCACATCCTCGCCTCCCCGCTCGCCCGCACCCGTGAGACCGCCGGCGCCGTCGCCGCCCGCCTCGGTCTGGAGGTCACCGTCGAGGACGGGCTGATCGAGACCGACTTCGGCGCCTGGGAAGGGCTCACCTTCGGCGAGGTCCGGGACCGTTACCCCGACGACCTGAACAAGTGGCTCGCCGATCCGGAGGCCGAACCCCCCGGGGGCGAGAGCTTCGCGGCCACCGCCACCCGTATCGCCGCCACCCGCGACAAACTGGTCGCCGCGTACGCGGGCCGCACGGTCCTGCTGGTCTCCCATGTGACCCCGATCAAGACGCTCGTACGGCTCGCCCTGGGTGCCCCGCCCGAGTCGATGTTCCGCATGGAACTCTCGGCGGCCTCCCTCTCGGCGGTGGCGTACTACGCCGACGGCAATGCCAGCGTGCGCCTCTTCAACGACACGTCCCACCTGCGGCCCTGAGGTAGGAGGCGGCGCGCGCCAGGCCCTCGATCCGCGCCCAGTCCCGCGCCGCCACCGCCTCCGCCGGAACCATCCACGTCCCGCCCACGCAGGACACGTTGGGCAACGCCAGGTACTCCGCCGCGTTGTCCGGGCCGATCCCGCCCGTCGGGCAGAAGCGGGCCTGCGGAAGCGGTCCGGCGAGCGACCGCAGATACGCCGTCCCCCCGGCCGCCTGCGCCGGGAAGAACTTCATGTCCCGCACCCCGCGCTCGAGGAGCGCCACCACCTCCGAGGTGGTCGACACCCCGGGCAGGAACGGCACCCCCGACGCCCGCATCGCCGTCAGCAGAACGTCCGTCCAGCCGGGGCTCACCAGGAACCGCGCCCCCGCCGCCACGCAGGCCGTCACCTGCTCCGGCGTGATCACGGTCCCCGCCCCGACCATCGCCTCCGGCACCGCCCCGGCGATCTCGCGGATCGCGTCGAGCGCGACCGGCGTCCGCAGCGTCACCTCGATCGCGGGCAGCCCGCCCGCCACCAGCGCCCGCGCCAGCGGTACGGCGGCGCGGACGTCGTCGACGACCACCACGGGCACGACAGGGGCGACGTCCAGTACCGAGGCAGCCGAAAAGGAGGGCAGCGGTGAGGTCATGCGCCTCATCCTGCCCCCGGCCTGCAACACACGCAAAGGTCATTGCGCATGCTGCAACGACATGGGTTCTGTCGGATCAGTGCACCTCGTCCACCAGCACATCCAGCGTCCACGCCGACCCCGCCCGGGCCGGCTCCCGCACCTCCACCACGTACCCGAGCTCGCGCAGCGCCTCCACCAGCTCCGCCGGGCCCTTCGGCGCGATCCCGGCCGTCAGCAGGCTCCGTACGATCCGGCCCTTCGTCGCCTTGTTGAAGTGGCTGACGACCTTCCGGGTCGGCGCGTGCAGTACCCGCACGGTCGCCGTCCGCCCGGCCACCTCGCCCTTCGGCTTCCAGGCCGCCGCGTACGCCGCCGAACGCAGGTCCAGCACCAGCCCGTCCCCGGCCGCCTCGGGCAGCACCGCCGCCATCGGCGCACGCCAGTGCGCGCCGAGCGCCCCCAGCCCCGGCAGCCTCACGTTCATCGAGCAGCGGTACGAGGGGATCCGGTCCGTCACCCGGACGGCGCCCCACAGCCCCGAGAAGACCAGCAGCGACCGAGCCGCGCGCTTCTTCGCGGCCGCGTCCAGGGAGGCCAGGCCGAGGGCGTCGTAGAGGACACCCGTGTAGATCTCACCGGCCGGCCGCGCGCCCGCCGTGCGCAGTTCCGCGTTCTTCGCGAGCTCGCCGCGCAGCCCCTCGCTCAGCCCGAGCACCTCGCGCGCCTTGTCGTTCTGGGAAGGGTCTCCCGCGCACAGCTCGACCAGCTCATCGAGCACGGCCTCACGGGCGGCCGTCAGCCCCGGCAGCGACAGCGACTCCGGCTTCAGCGGGGCGCCACGGCCGGAGGAGGCCTTGCCTTCGGAGGGGGGCAGCAGGACGAGCACGGGGGATCTCCTTCGAATGGGGCTCCGCGACAGCGTACGGCGTGCCACCGCGCGGCCCCGGTCCTAGGCTCATTGCATGCCCCGCCGCCACATTCGCGTGACCGGCGCCCCCGAAGCCCCTCTCCGGGCCGCGCTCGCCGCACTGCGTACGGAACTCGGCGTGCCGGTCGCCTTCCCGCTAGGAGTGCTGACCGAGGCCGAGCGGGCCGCGAAGGCCCCGTCCCTGCCTTCCCACGACGCCACCGACATCCCCTTCCTGACCCTCGACCCACCCGCCGCCACCGACCTCGACCAGGCACTGCACCTCTCCCGGCAGGGCAGCGGCTACCGCGTCCGGTACGCCATCGCCGACGTCGCCGCCTTCCTCGTACCCGGCGGACCGGTGGACGTGGAGGCCCACCGACGGGTGGCCACCCTCTACTTCCCCGACGGGAAGGTCCCGCTGCACCCGGCCGTGCTGAGCGAGGGGGCGGCGAGCCTGCTGCCCGGCCGGGACCGGCCCGCGGCTCTGTGGACCATCGACCTCGACGCGGACGGCCGTACGCTCGCCGTCGACCTGCGCCGCGCCCTCGTCCGCAGCCGGGCCAAGCTCGACTACGCGGGCGTACAGCGGATGATCGAGGAGGGGACGGCGGAGGAGCCGCTCCGGTTGCTGGCCACCGTGGGGCGGCTGCGGGAGGGGCTGGAGGCCGATCGCGGCGGGATCTCGCTCCACGTGCCCGAGCAGGAGATCGTCGAGCGGGACCACACCTACCACCTGACCTACCGCGCCCCATTTCCCGCCGAGGGCTGGAACGCCCAGCTCTCCCTCCTCACCGGCATGGCGGCCGCCGACCTGATGCTCGCCTCCGGCACGGGCATCCTGCGCACCCTGCCCCCCGCCCCCGACGGCGCCGTCGGCCGACTGCGCCGCACCGCGCACGCCCTGCACATCGACTGGCCGCACCACGTCTCGTACGCGCGGCTCGTCCGCTCCCTCGACCCGCACCGCCCGGCGCACGCGGCCTTCCTCCAGGAGTGCACGACCCTGCTGCGGGGCGCCGGATACACCGTCTTCCGGGACGGCGAACTGCCCGCCATCACCACCCACTCCGCCGTAGCCGCCCCCTACACCCACTGCACGGCGCCCCTGCGCCGCCTCGCCGACCGCTACACCACCGAGCTGTGCCTGTCCGCCGTCGTCGGCGAGACGCCGCCCGACTGGGTGCTCGCCGCGCTGGACGCCCTGCCGGAGGAGATGGCGGAGGGCGGGCGCCGCGCGAACGCCGTCGAGCGGGGCTGTGTCGACATCGTCGAGGCCGTGCTGCTGAGGGACCGGGTGGGGGAGGTGTTCTACGGGTGCGTGGTGGACGTCGACGAGCGGCGGCCGACCGTCGGCACCGTCCAGCTGGAGTCCCCGGCCGTCATCGGCCGCATCGACGGCGACGGCCACCACCTCCCGCTCGGCGAACGGCTGCGCGTCCGCCTCACCGCGGCCGATCCCGCGGCCCCGACGGTGCGCTTCGCCCCCGCATGGAGCGCGTGAGAGCCTGCACGAGACCGACGGCGTCATCGGCATGCAGACGCACCACGGTGACCTCCCGGCGGCGGCACAGGAAGGTGACATGCGTGACCGGCTCGGTCAGCCGGAGAGTGACCGAGGTCTGCGAGCCCACCGGGAGACTCAGTTCGCCGTCGGCGCGCTCGTGCGTGCCGCGCCGCTCGTGCCGTACCGCCGCGATCCGGTGCACAGGGATGCTCAGATCGACATGGGCGGCCTGGCGGACGCGCAGGACGTCGTCGTGGAGGACGTGCGGGCGGACGGTCCGGGCCGCGTGCAGGCCCGCCACGATCAGCAGGGTGTACAGGTCCAGGACCAGCGTCACCCCGCGCGCGGTGGGCCAGTCGCGCAGCAGTACGGACATCGTGAACGACTCCACCACGCACACGAACGCGAACCCGGCCGTCATCGGGCCCTGCCCCCGTGCGTACCCGAACGCCCGCCCCTCGCCCACCCCGTGCCGCCGCCGTGCCACCCACTGCAACAGGCTGGCCAGCAGTTGCAGTTCGTGTCGGACAAGGATGCCCGCGAGTCTCATGGCCCTTCCTCGGTGAGAATCCGCAGCGCCCGGCGGAGCGCCGCCGCCTGGGCCGGGGCGAAGTCGGCGTAGAGGGCGCGCAGGAAGCTGTTGTCCTGGTCGATGGCGGTTGTGTCCGGGAGCAGCTCGCGCGGGGTGCACTCGGCGAGCCGGCGGGCGGCCGTCTCCACCCGCGGGTCGTCGGGGCCGGCGTCGGTGAGCGCGTCGAGCAGGGCGTACGCCTCGTGGGCGCGGGCCACGGCCTCCGGGGACCGCACGACCGCGCCCACCGCCGCGAGCAGCCGCTCGCGTTCCTCGGGAGCGGCGGCCGTCTCGATCAGGGCGAGCACCTCGCGGTCCCGGGCGGCCATGGGGGAGTCGGACAACTGGTCGGCCGTCCGCGCGAACAGGGCGGAGAGTTCGGGGGAGACCGGTCCCTCGGCGGGCAGGTGGTCCGCGTCCAGCAGTGCCCGCAGCCGGGCCCGGCGGTCCCGGATCGCCGTCTCCTGGCGGGCCAGGTCCTCGTCGAGTTCGGTGAGCACCTCGACGAGGTCCTTGCCGGCGTCGTCCGCGACCACGTCCCGTACCTCCGCCAGGCCCAGGCCCAGCTCGGTCAGCCGCCGGATCCGGGCGAGGGTGACGGCGTGGCGGAGGGTGTACCGCCGGTAGCCGTTCGGGCGCCGCTCCGGCTCGGGCAGCAGGTCCAGGTGGTGGTAGTGCCGGACGGTCCGCGTGGTGACGCCGACGGCCTCGGCGAGTTCTCCGATGCGCATGTCGTCCAGTAGAGAGGTTGACGTCGCGGCAGGGTCAAGCGCGGGCGCGGCGGCGCCGTGCCTGACTGCGGCCCTGATCGTGTGCCACGATCGAGGGAACGGTTCCCGATCTCACGGACAGGTGATCCACCGATGCCCCAGTCTGCGAGCGACCGAAGGAGGGGCGTGACATGACTGCCATGGCCCATGAGCCGCTCACGCAGGAGGAGATCCTGTTGGACGGCTTTCTCGCCCTGGACACCCCTGAGGGTTTCCGGGCGGAGCTTGTCGAGGGGGAGACCGTTGTGACGCCGCCGCCGGACGGGGATCACGAGCACTACATCAGCCGGATCGTCCGCCAGGTGATCAAGCGGTCCCAGACCGACATGGACTTCTCAGGCAACAAGGGACTGAGGCTGAAGAAGGCGGAGGGTTGCCCCAAGGACCATGTGATCCCGGAAGGCACCTTCGCACCCGCGGCTCTGGAGCTCTATCGGGGTGCCGACCCCTGGATGCCGTGCCAGGGCGTAGTCATGGTGATGGAGGTGACCTCCACCAAGACCACGGCCGACCGCGAGATCAAGCGCCGCTGCTACGCCCGTGCGAGCATTCCGCTCTACTTGCTGGTTGACCGCGAAATCTCTGAGGTCACTCTCCTCGGCAACCCGAGGCAGGACGACTACCGCCGCCGCTACAGCATCCCCTTCGGCAAGCCCCTCACCCTCCCCGAGCCCTTCGCCTTCGACCTGGACACCTCGGACTTTCTCTGACCCACCCCGTGTTGCACCCCGACGAGGGAAGGGGCGCGACACGGAACAGGCACGGTGGACCAGAGCACGGCTCGGCCGGTGAGGCCGCCCCTCGACCTGCTCACCGCCCGCTTCGACAAACACGTCCACGCCCCGCACGCCCACGAGGAGTTCACGGTCGGCGTCTGCGTCGGCGGCTCCGAGATCATCGACTACCGGGGCGGCCGCATCCGCACCGGCCCGGGGTCCATCGTCGTCCTCGCCCCCGGCGAGACGCACACCGGCGGCCCCGGCAACACCACCGACGGTTACGCCTACCGCGCCCTGTACGCCGACCCCGCCCTGCCTGACCCTCGCGGCGCTCGTCTACGCACCGGCTGCGGCCGCCACCTGGCCCCAGCGGATGCCGTCGGCCACGGTCCTGGCGGCCCTCGCCGCTCTGGGGGTGATCTGCACGGCTGTCGCGTTCGTGGCGTTCCTGGAGCTGATCAAGGAGGTCGGCCCGACCCGGTCCACGGTCATCACGTACGTCAACCCGGCGGTGGCGGTGGCGGCGGGAGCCCTCTTCCTGGACGAGCCCCTCACGGCGACCGTCCTGGTGGCCTTCGCCCTGATCCTGGCGGGCTCGGTCCTGGCGACGGCCGCTGGTCCTCGGCGGGACACACGCCCGGTAACATGGTCGACACGGCAGACGAGCCGGGCGGACGGCCGCGTGGAGTCCCCCTAGGGGGCTTCCCGAGGAACGTCCGGGCTCCACAGGGCAGGGTGGTGGCTAACGGCCACCCGGGGTGACCCGCGGGACAGTGCCACAGAAAACAAACCGCCGGGGGCTTCGGCCGCCGGTAAGGGTGAAACGGTGGTGTAAGAGACCACCAGTGCCCAGGGTGACCTGGGCAGCTAGGTAAACCCCACCCGGAGCAAGGTCAAAAGGAAACACCCAGGTGTTTCTGCGCGGACGTTCGAGGGCTGCCCGCCCGAGTCCGCGGGTAGACCGCACGAGGCCGGCGGCAACGCCGGTCCTAGATGGATGGCCGTCTCCCCGGCCGCCGCGAGGCGACCGGGCGACAGAACCCGGCGTACAGCCCGACTCGTCTGCCGCTCTGCATTTTCGCAGGTCAGAGCCTGTTTCCTGAGTTGGTCAACCCCTCGGGGTCGAACCGCGCCGGCCATGCTGCAGCATCGCGGCCGGCTGCCAGCCGCCGCCCTGAACACACCGTGGACGGCGGACGCCAGTGCGGTCATCGCGCGGCCGTACGCGGCGAGGCCGACCCAGACCAAACCCGCGCTCGTACGCGCCTGTCGGGTACGCCGGGGAGGCGGAGCCGCCGCTGCCGGCGGGGATTCCGGCGACGGAACTGGTCCGGGACCAGGTCACGGATACGATCGGCCTCATGACCATCCCGGAGATCGAGAAGGCGCAGACCGTCCGAGAGGAGTACTTCCTCGACGAGGGCATGGACGTGGAGGTCGAGAGCGAGGCGGACGACGTCACGCTCGAGATCGCCAGGCCGTGGAATCCGGAGCAGATCAGGGTCAACACGAAGCAGTTCTCACTGCGCAACGCCCTGGACATGATCGACGACGAGTCGCTGGAGCTGGCTCCGGATTTTCAGAGGGGACGTGTCTGGAAGCCCGTCCAGAAGTCTCAGCTCATCGAGTCGGTCTTGCTGCAGATTCCCCTGCCTGCGTTCTACTTCGCGGAGGACGCGGACGGACTCTTGCGCGTAGTGGACGGTCTTCAGCGGCTCTCGACCATTCATGACTTCGTCCGAGGAGGGGAGAAGTCGGGTTTCGCGTTGAAGGGGCTCGAATACTTGGACGACGTGGTTGAGGGGAAGCGCTTCGATGAACTTCCCGCACCGTGGAAGCGGCGTATCAACAATGCCCAGATCATGGCGCACGTGATCGATCCGACAACTCCGCCGGAGGTCATGTACGACATCTTCAGGCGGATCAACACGCTGGGCACTCCACTCAACGCTCAGGAGATCCGGCACTGCATGAGCCGTGACCGGAGCCGTCACCTCCTCAAGGAGATGGCTGCGACGGACGCCTTCTACGAGGCGACGGGCATGCGCGAACACCTCCGGATGAACGACCGGGAGATGGCGCTGCGCTTCGCGGCGTTCTGGCTGATGGGTGTGGAGGGATACGTGGAGCACGCCGCCATGGATCCCTTCTTGCAGGAGGCAACCCGGCTTCTGGATTCGGTCAGCGAGGTCGATGATGACAAGGCATCCCGCCTTCTGGCAGATTTCAGCCGGGCCATGACCAACGCACGACTGGTCTTCGGGGATTATGCATTTCGGAAGTGGCCCGAGGGGGGCACGTGGCGGAACCCGATCAACCGTCCGCTCTTCGAAACGTGGTCCCTCACCCTTGCTCATTACGACGCCAAGGACCTCGAACGACGCAAGAACGCGATCGTGGCAGAGGCCCGCCGTCTGATGACGCGCGACATCAGCTATCTGGACGCCATCACGTCGTCCACCGGTGGCGTCAATCGTGTCACCTACCGCTTCCGCGCCACGGCGAAGGCGGCGGAGGCCGGCAAGTGATCACTTCTCTGGGCGTGAGTCACTTCAAGCGTTTTTCCGATGCGTCGTTCGAACTACGTCCGCTCACCGTGCTCACCGGCCTCAACGGCACAGGCAAGAGCACGGCCATTCAAGCCCTGCTGCTGGCCAGGCAGTTGGCCGACGTGCACAGCGGAAGCAGTGTGGTGCAGCTCAACGGGCCGTACGGGCTCGCGCTGGGCGAGGCGCACGAGGTACTGCACCCCGATGCGCCGGACTCGACCATCGAGTTCCGCCTCGCGAACGACAACGGCCAATCCGTCGTGTACCGCTTCGCCGTGCCCGATGAGCAGGCTCTCTACATCGAGGCGCTCGAAGCCCAGTTCGTGTTGCCGGAACTTAGCGGCTGGGGAAGCGAGTTCACGTATCTCTGCGCCGAGCGGCTTGGACCGAGGGACCAACTCGGTGTGTCCGCGGAGCACCCGAACGCCATCGGGGTGGGCGTCCAGGGCGAGTACACGGCCCAGGTTCTCGCCCTGCGCGACAGCGATCAGGTACCGGAAGCCCTGCTGCACCCGGACACCGAGGCGACGCACGGTGTCACCATCCTGCGCACCCAGGTCGAGACCTGGGCCTCCGACATCATCCGTCCGATCAAGATCACCGCCCAGTGGCCGCCGGGGATCACCGCGAGCACCATCAGGTTCCAGGAGCCGGGCCTGTTGAGCGAGCCGATCCGTCCCACCAACATGGGCTTCGGCTTCTCCTACGCCCTGCCCGTGATCGTCGCCGGACTACTCGCCCGGCCCGGTGATCTGCTGATCATTGAGAACCCCGAGGCCCATCTGCACCCCGGAGGCCAGTCCAAGCTGGGCCGGTTCCTGGCCCGGGTCGCGGGCACCGGCGTTCAGGTGATCGTGGAGACCCACAGCGACCATGTGCTCAACGGCGCCAGGATCGCTGTCGCGGAGGAACAGGTGCTGAACCCGGAGGGCGCGATTGTCCACTACTTCGGTGACCGGGAGGCCGGCTCGGTTCCGATCGGGTTCACGGAGCGGGGCGAGCTGACGAACTGGCCGCAGGGCTTCTTCGACCAGATCGAGCGGGACTTGGGGAGGCTGGCACGTGCCAGGCGCAGGGAGCGGTGAGCCGTACCGGTTCGTCGTGGACGAGACGTCATTCGACTTCCGAGGACTGCCGGAGGAACAGCTCACCGTTCTGCTCGACGACTTCAACGAATCCTTCGAGGAGTTACGGGAGCGCCACAAGGACAAGGTCGCCTTCTCGACCTCGTGGTACGAGGTGGAGTGCGTGGACGGGCTCAAGATCTATCAAGTGCTGTTCGAGCACGCACTTCCAGGCGTGGACCGCGACACCCTCATGAGAACACGCCTGTTGATGGACCGCTGCCCGTCCTGGGACACGGAGCCGTTCGATGGCCCGGAACTCGTCGAGGTGGACGGGGAGGTCGAGGTGGAGGCCCGGTCCATCGGCTATGCCTGGCATCACGCCAGAACCGGCCGCCATACGGCCTGCGTGGTCTTTCCCGTGGCGCACAGGCTTGGCTGGCAGGCCGTCTCCGCGGTGGAGGGTCCGAGTGGCGATCCCGAGACGGTGAAGGTCTTCTTCCTGGCCGAGCCCGCAGCCGTGACCGACTTCTGGCGGTCGCTGTTCAAACTGGAAAACGTCGCGGAAGCCGACTTCCTTGACCGTGCCAGGGAGGCGTTCCCGGGACTGGTCTTCGCCGACTCGCTCTCCTTCGGCAAGTTCGACGGCGTGTACCGGGAGCTGCGGGACTGGGTCGTGGACGTCCTGTCCGTGGTGCAGGACCACTTCGCGGATGCCCTGCGCAAGCATTCGGGCCAGCCCGATCGTGTCCAGGATGAACTCAAGCCGTACCGGCTCACGTTGTCCCCGGAGAGTTCCAATACGCACAGGAACAAGAAGGCCATGCGGCAGCGGGACGTCGACCACGACGGAGAGACCTACCGCTGCGAATGGCATGCCAAGAAGGACGGGCACCGCAACCGCGTGCACTTCAGCCTGCCGGAGCAGCGTCTCGGCGGCCGTGTCCTGATCGGCATCTTCGTGGATCACCTCGACACGTAGTGAGCGGACGGGGCGCGGCTCACCGTTGTTGAAGGGCGTAGTCGCCGATGACCTCGCCGTACGACTTGAGCAGTGACGAGTCCTGACCCGTTCGACACCGCCCTGACCCTGGCCGATTCGGGCCGCACAGAGGGCGGTCGCCTCTGCAAGTGCGGGCGGCGCGAAGAGTGTGTGGCGTGCGCCTCGCGGATTTCCGCGGACGCGTCGGCCAGGGTGCCGTGCTGGTGTGGCCTGTTCGACGCCCAGCAGCGCGAGGGCATTGTGGACGCCCTGCTCGAGGACCTCATCGGCGAGCTGCCGGTCGGCGGGGGCCCGCGAGAGCTGGAGCGTTCCGGCCATCATGGCGTAAGCGCTGAGTGTCTTCGTGCGGACCGAGAGCGGGTCGTCCGGCGCCAGGCGGGCCGCGATGCCGTCGGCGACCACCAGTACGCCGTCGGTGTAAGCCTGCTTGGTCGGGTGGGTGCAGCACCCTATCTTGTTCCTTGGACTCGAAGTGGGCGTAGAAGGCTCCGTTGGTGAGTCCGGCGTCCGACATCAGCGTGGCGATGCCGGAGCCGTCTATGCCGTCCTGCTTGAACCGGTGGCCGGCCCGCTCGATGATCCGCTGCCGCGTCACCTGCTTGTGTTCCTTGGTGTAGCGCGCCACAGGGTTCCTCCATCGACTCCGCCGGGCCGTTGCCTCGCATCCCCGCCGTCCTCGTGCCGGTTACCGCTACCAGAGCTTGTCCAGGAACGCGGCCAGGTTCGCCCGTGTGCGCTGGATCTTCTCGTCCACGCTGAGGGACTCCCTGGGGTGCCCTCCCGGCTGTACGCGCTTCAATCCCCGGACGTAGAGGGAACAGGCCAGGTCGCTGCAAATGTAGGTGCCGACCGTGTTGTAGTTGTCCCCGGTCGAGCGGGCCTTGTGCGCGGTCATCAGTTCCACGCCGCTGGCGGGGTGAGTGGTCAGGCACAGGGAGCACATGCTGCGGTGATGCGACCCGGCAACCCTCGCGGCGCGGCGGAACTCCACACCGACCAGTTCACCGCCGTGCTCGGTGACGATATAGCTGCGCTCGGGCGCTGACGAGTCGCGCCATCCCAGGAAGTCCAGGTCGTCCCAAGGGAGTTCGGACAGGAACCGAGGGACCGGGAGTCGCTTGGCTGCCCCTTTTGAGCAGTTGACGAACGATGCGCGGATCGCCGGCTCACTTATTTCCTTCATGCGCCGAATCATAACAAGGAAATGCCTATTGGTATTAGGCAATAAGCAAGTGGCACTAGGGATGGGGTGTGACCTGGCAGGCTGGATACACTGGGAAGCCGTCGGGACCGGGAAGGACTGGTGCGGCACATTGGGTGCGCATGCGGGGTTGACCGTCGAACGGATCACCCGGGCCGCGGCCGCTCTGGCCGATGAGGTCGGAATCGAAAAGGTCACCATTTCGGCGCTCGCGCGAGGCTTCGGTGTGAAGGACGCCAGCTTCTACTCGCACGTCAAGAACCTTCAGGAGATCCGGACGTCCGTGGCGATCCTGGCCTCCGGCGAGATGAACGACAGTATCGCCACCGCGATCGCCGGCCGGTCCGGCGGCGAGGCACTCACCGCGTTCGCCGACGCCTATCGGGACTACGCCCTCACGTACCCGGGCCGTTACGCGGCCACCCGGTTGCGGCTGGACCCGGCGAAGATCGAGGGAACCACGGTGTTCGCCCGCGGTGTCGAGCTGACCTACGCGGTGATGCGGTACTACGACCTGGACGAGCCCGATCTCACCGACGCGGTCCGCCTGCGGCGCAGTACCTTCCACGGTTACATCAGCATCGAGGCCACCGGGGGTTTCCGTCATCCTCGCCGGGTGGACGACTCGTGGCAGAAGACCGTAGCCGCGCTGCATCTGCTGCTGGAGCAGTGGCCGCGGACGGAGAGGCCCGCCTCATAGGCGCGGAAAGAGGGCTTCACCGGCCCAGCGAGCGCTCCGCCACGCGGCCCAGATGCGCTCCGAAGACCGCCTCCGTGTCCGGGGTCAGTGTCCGCAGGGCCACCAGCGCCGTGATCACCACGTCGCACAGCTCGCCCTGGACGTCCTCCCAGGTGTGGCTGACGCCCTTGCGGGGATTCTGGCCCATCGCGCCGATCACGGCTTCGGCGACCTCGCCGACCTCCTCCGAGAGCTTCAGCATCCTCAGCAACAGGCCCTCTCGGCCGCCGTGCGCCCGGTTGGCCTCCAGCCAGGTCCACAGGGCGTCCACCGTGGTCCAGATGTCCGGGGAAGGGGGAGGGGGAGGGGAAGGGGAGGGGCAAGGGGAAGCAGCGGAGGAGGTCTCGGGAGGGGTGGCCTGATCAGTCATGCGGGGCAGCTTGGCACGGCCGCCGCCCCCGGGGACACCGGGTCACTGCTCCCCGAACAGTGCCTCCTGCTCGTCGAACAGGGCCGCCTGCTCCCCCTGTTCCCGCCGCTCCAGCCGCCGGTTGCGCGCACCCACGACCAGTGCCGTCGCCAGACCTGTCACCGCGAGCGCCGCGGGCACCATCCAGCCCCGGTCGAAGACGTGCCGGAACGCGTGGTCGAGGGAGAGCCGGCCGGGGCCCGCGATCGCGAGGCCGGTGGTGGCCAGGCCCAGGGTCGCCGCGTACTCGTAGCCGCCTTCCTGGTTGAAGAAGCCGTTCGGCGCGTGCACCGCGGCCGCCCCCGCCATCGCGCCGGCCGCCGCCGCGCCCGCCGCCGGGGTGGCCAGGCCCAGCGCCAGCAGGGTGCCGCCGCCCGTCTCGGCGAGGCCCGCCGCCGTAGCGCTGGCCTTGCCCGGCTTGTAGCCGACGGTCTCCATGAACTGGCCGGTGCCCTCCAGGCCATGGCCGCCGAACCAGCCGAAGAGTTTCTGTGTGCCGTGCGCGGCCAGCACCCCGCCGGTGCCCAGCCGGAGCAGCAGCAGGCCCAGATCACGTCGGTCGAAAGAGGTCACGGTGACTCCCTGAGCAGACGGAGGAGAAAGACAGCAGGAACCCCCCCCACGCGTTTCCACGGTCGCATCCCTCACACCCCATCGGCCCCTCCTGCGTGCCGTTCGGGTGGCGGGGTTCGCGGGGCGGTGTGACGCTGGCCCGTATGACGATCCAGACCGGAAAACTCACCGACCCGGCCGTCCGGGCCTTCGTCACCGCCGTCAACTCCCATGACCGGGACGCGTTCCTCAGCCTTCTGACGCCGGACGCGACCATGGCGGACGACGGGTCCGACCGCGACCTCGCCGAGTGGATCGACCGGGAGATCTTCTCCTCCAACGGTCACATCGACGTCGAGCGGGAACGGGACGCGGGCCGCTCCCTCGTCGCCCGCTACCGCAACGACACCTGGGGCGAGATGCGCACCCGGTGGCAGTTCAGCGTCACGGACGACGGCCACATCTCCCGGTTCGAGACCGGTCAGGCGTAGCGCGCGACAGGGGCCGCCCACCTCGTCGGTGAGCGGCCCCTGCGAAAACCGTACGGAACGCTCAGTATCCCTGACCGCCCCCGTACGCCGCGGGCTCCGCGTACACGTGGGCGCCGCCCTGCTCGGTCAGCGTGATCCGGCCGGCCTTGATGGTGGCCAGGCGCGGTGCGCGGCGGGCGATGGACGAGTCGTGGGTGACCATGACGAAGGTCAGCCCGTACTCGTGCCACAGGCCTTCCAGCAGGCCCATGATGTCGTCGCGGGTGCCCTCGTCGAGGTTGCCGGTGGGCTCGTCGGCGAGCAGCACCTTCGGCTTCTTCACCAGCGCGCGGGCGATCGCGACACGCTGCTGCTGCCCGCCGGACAGTTCGGAGGGGGCGTGGCGGAGGCGTTCGCCCAGGCCCACCGAGCGCAGCGCCTCCGCCGCCCGCTCGCGCCGCTCGGCCGGCTTGACGCCGAGCGGGACCAGGGCCGTCTCGACGTTCTCCTGCGCGGTGAGCGTCGGGATGAGGTTGAACGACTGGAAGATGATGCCGATCTTCTCGGCGCGCAGCCGGGTCAGCCTGGCCTCGCTGATGCGGGCGAGGTCGACGCCGTCCAGCTCGACGCTGCCCTCGGTCGGCCGGTCCAGGCCGCCGATCATCTGCAGGAGGGTCGACTTGCCGCCGCCCGTCGGGCCCTGGATGACGAGCTGGTCGCCGTCCTCGATGGTGAGGTCGATGCCGCGCAGCGCCTCGACGGTGTCCTTGCCCCGGGAGTAGCGCTTGGTGACGCCGGTCAGTCTGTACATGGGTGGCTCCGTAGCCGCAGGGAGAAGAGAGAGGAAGGCGGGCGGGGCGCCGCGTCCCGGAGGGAAGGGGTCACGGCGCCCCCCGCGCGAGGGGGTGTTACGACACGCTGCGCAGGGCGTCCGCCGGGCGCATCCGGGAGGCGCGCCAGCCGCCCATCGCGCCGGCGATCAGACCGCCGGCCACCGCGAGGCCCACCGCGAGGGCGATGGTGGTGAGGGAGACGGGCGCCGACAGGGCGATCTCCATCGTGTTGGAGGCCTGCTGACCCGGGCCGCCGCCGGGGCCGCCGCCCATGCCGCCGGCGCCGCCCGTGTTGCCCAGCTCGGCCGTCAGCTTCGGGCTGACCGCGGTCACCGCGTACGCGGCCGCCAGGCCCAGGGCGATACCGAGGGCGCCGCCGAGCAGGCCGTTGACCATGGACTCGCCGACGACCTGCCGGGTCACCCTGCGGCTCGGCCAGCCCAGCGCCTTCAGGGTGCCGAACTCACGCACCCGGCGGGACACGGCCGAGGAGGTGAGCAGCGCGGCCACCAGGAACGCGGCGGCGAGAACGGCGATCGACAGCCACTTGCCGACGCTGGTCGCGAGGTTGGAGGCGGTGGAGAGGGAGCCGGAGACGGTCTCGGCCAGGTCGGCGGAGGTCGTCACAGTAGTACCGGAGATGTTCTCCTGGATCGTCGCCTTGACGGTGTCGATCTGCTTCGAGTCGGTCGCCTTGACGTAGATCGTGGTGACCTGGTTCTTGGCGTCGGCGAGGGTCTGCGCCTGCTTCAGGGGCAGGTAGACGTCGGTGGTGGAGTCGCTGCTGTCGGGTGTCGCGATACCGATGATCTCGTACTTGGTGCCGGAGATCTTCAGGGTCGAGCCGACCTTGTACTCGTTCTCCTTGGCGTACGACTTGCTGACGACGGCGACCTTCGCGTTGGTCTGCGTGGAGGTGAAGGTCCTGCCCGAGGTGATCTTCGAGCCGGCCAGCGGACCGAGGTCCTGGTCGGTGACGTCCACGCCGGCCACGGAGTAGGAGTTCACGTCGAAGGAGGCGCCGCCGCCCTGCACCTGCGGGGCCGCGGTGGAGCCGCTGTTCCCGCCGCCGGGGCCGCCCTGGCCGCTGGTGCCGGTGCCGCCGCTGGAGCTCTGCGCCTTGCCCTGGGTGAAGGAGCCGTCGACCTTGGTGACGTTCAGGGTGAGGGCGCCGACCGCGGACGCCACGCCCTTCTGCTTGGCGACCTGGGTCACCAGCGAGGACTTGAGGGCCTGACCGCCCTGGGTCATCACCCGGTCGGAGCTCTGCTCGGTGTCGTCGTCGTTCGACTTGGCGTCGAACTCGAATCTTGGCTGACCGGAGCTGTTGCCGGAGGGTGCCGTGCGGGCCTTGGTGACCGTCATGTCGGTGCCGAGGCCGTACAGCGACTGCAGGACCTTGTCCTGCGCCTGCGTCATGCCGGCCGACACCGAGTTGACGGTGATGACCAGCGCGATACCGAGCGCCAGACCCAGTGCGATGACCAGGGCGGCCTTCTTGCGCCGGCCCAGCTCGCGCTTGAGATAGATGCCAAACATCCCGTTCCTCGAAGGTTCTTGGCGCCCGCTGTGGGCGCGGCCCAAAAACTAGGGAGGAACCTTTGAGGCGGACTGAGTAAAGGATGTGTGAGGACTGAGAATGCGGGCCGAATCCGGGTCGCCGGATCAGAATTCCGTCAGACAGCTCATTCCTAAGCTGTGGAGGGGGTTTTCCCAGGTGGAGCGGGTTGGCTGCCCACAGGCTCCCCTTGTACCGTCAGGCCGTGCGCGCATGCTCCCGACGCTCTTCGCTGTCCTTCGCCGCGCTCGCCCCGCAGGCCCTGGCCACTCCGCCGCCGCGACGGGCACGGTGATCGGCGGGGCTCGGCTCGTCCGCGACGGCGTCCAGCCGACCGTCGAGCAGTTGGGGCAGGGCGTGTTCCTGCGCTCCGGCAACGACGCCGTGCACACCCTCGCCCTGATGAACGGCGGTGTCGCCAAGTCCGTCGCCGACACGGGACCCTGTCCCTAAGCGGCTGGGCGCCGGGGGGCGCGACAGGCCACGACGAACCCGCAGCCCGCGGACACCGGAACACCCCACCCCGAACCCGGCTGCCGCACTGAAAGTCGTGGCAGCCGTCCCACGCCCCCCCCCCGGGTGCTCACCTCGCGGTTCCGTGCGAGGCCCACCCCCCCCGGTGCCGTGGGACGGCTGCCCTTCCCCCCTCGGTATGGCCTCAACGGTCCACGCTGTGTGGAACCCTCGTGCTCCAAGTGTGAAGTTCTCGTGGAGAAGAGTTGAGCATAGAGTCACTACCGGCCGCAATGGGCCGGTTGGCCCCATTCCGCTTGTGCGGGTTGCGGAGTCAACCTCGCCCCACGTACGGCATCGCCGTCGCCAGTACCGTCGCGAACTGCACGTTCGCCTCCAGCGGCAGCTCCGCCATGTGCCGTACCGTGCGCGCCACATCGGCCACGTCCATCACCGGCTCCGGCGCGATCTCGCCGTTGGCCTGCAGCGCACCCGTCTGCATCCGGGACGTCATGTCGGTCGCCGCGTTGCCGATGTCGATCTGCCCGACGGCGATGCCGTACGCCCGACCGTCCAGCGAAAGCGACTTGGTGAGGCCGGTCAGCGCGTGTTTGGTCGCGGTGTACGGCGCCGACAGCGGCCGGGGTGTGTGGGCCGAGATCGAGCCGTTGTTGATGATCCGTCCGCCCCGCGGATCCTGCTCCTTCATCTGCCGGAACGCCGCCTGCGCGCACAGGAACGCCCCGTTGAGATTGGTGTCCACCACGTGCCGCCAGGCGTCGTAGGGAAGTTCCTCGAACGGCACGCCACCGGGTCCGAACGTCCCCGCGTTGTTGAACAGCAGGTCCAGTCGTCCGAACCGCTCGCGCACGGCGGTGAAGAGGGCGGCCACGTCGTCGGGGCGTGAGACATCCGTCCGTACGGCGAGACTCGCTCCCTCGGGCGCCAGGGCTGCCGTCCCCTCCAGCGTCTCGGTCCGCCGGCCGGCGAGCGCCACCGACCACCCCGCGCGCAGCAGTTCCACCGCGACGGCCCGCCCGATGCCGGAACCGGCGCCGGTGACGATCGCGATCTTCCCCTGGTCGGCACTCCGCTTGGCGTCCATGCCGCCGCAGCGTACGGCAGGCGGCCGGAAAGAGTCGTCCGCCAGGCGGAACGCGCCCGTCCGCCATCCGACTGTTGTGTACGTGTCAATCTGGCGCCGCTCCCGGGTCGTCCCCGGCCACTCCAATGCCAGGTACACCCACCGTCAGGGGAGGACCGGATGACACCCGCACCGCAACCGTCCCAGCACGCCCCCGAACTCCGGGAAGCCGCCCGCCACATCGGCCGCCGCCGCTTCCTCACTCTCACCGGCGCGGCCGCCGCCCTCGCCTTCGCCGTGAACCTGCCCGCCGCCGGCACCGCGGCCGCCGCCGAGATGAACCCCGCGCGCATCACCGACGACCCCTTCTCCCTCGGCGTCGCCTCCGGCGACCCGCTGCCCCACTCCGTGCTCCTGTGGACCCGCCTCGCCCCGGCCCCGTACCAGCCCGACGGCGGCCTCCCGGCCGAACGCGTCACCGTGCACTGGGAGTTGGCCCACGACGAGAACTTCCGCCGGACCGTCAGACGCGGCACGGCCACCGCGCACCCCGAGTTCGACCACACGGTCCACGTCGAGGTCGCCCACCTCGACCCCGACCGCGTCTTCCACTACCGCTTCCGCGTGGGCGGCTGGGTCAGCCCGACCGGCCGCACCCGCACCGCGCCCGCCACCCGCTCCCGCGCCTCGGCCCTCACCCTCGCCGCGGTCTCCTGCCAGGCGTACGCCGACGGCTACTACACCCCGTACGGCCATCTCGCCCAGGACGACGTCGACGTGGTCTTCCACCTCGGGGACTACCTGTACGAGTACGCCGTCAACGCGACCGGGAACAACCGCAAATACACCGACCGCACCCTCCCCGACCTGTTCAACCGCGAGACGATCACCCTGGAGGACTACCGGCTGCGGTACGCCCTCTACAAGTCCGACCCCGACCTGATGGCCGCGCACGCCGCACACCCCTTCGTCGTCACCTGGGACGACCACGAGACCGAGAACAACTACGCCGACGACACCCCCGAGAACGACGTCCCACCGGAGGAGTTCCTGCTGCGCCGCGCCTCCGCCTACCGCGCCTACTGGGAGAACCAGCCGCTGCGCCGCCCCCAGCTCCCGGACGGCCCCGACATGCGGCTCCACCGCCGCCTGCACTGGGGCGGCCTCGCCCAGTTCGACGTCCTCGACACCCGCCAGTACCGCTCCGACCAGGCCTACGGCGACGGCGCCCAGCTGCCCGGCCCCGACATCGACGACCCGGCGCGCACCATGACCGGCGACACGCAGGAGCGGTGGCTCATCGACGGCTGGCGCTCTTCCCGGGCGCTGTGGAACGTCGTACCGCAGCAGGTCACCTTCTCCCAGCGCAAGCTGGACCTGAACCCGGTGGCCAAGCTGTCGATGGACTCCTGGGACGGCTACCGCGCCTCCCGCCGCCGCGTCCTGGACGGCGTCAGGAGTGCCGGAGTCGACAACCTCATGGTCCTCACCGGTGACGTCCACGTCGGGTACGCCTTCGACATCAAGGACGACTTCGACGACCCGGCCTCACGGACCCTCGGCACGGAGATCGTGGCCACCTCGATCGCGAGCGGCCGCGACGGCTCGGACAAGCCCTCGAACTGGAACACCTACATGACGGCCAACCCGCACATGCGGTTCTACAACGGCCGCCGCGGCTACGTCACCGTCACCCTCGGCCGGGACGTCGCCCGCGCCGACTTCAAAACCGTCCCGTACGTCACCACCCAGGGCGCCCCGATCAGCACCGCCGCGTCCTTCGTGACGGAGGTCGGCGACCAGGGCCTCAAGCCCGCCTGAACCGCGTAGGGCCCTTTCACGACACCGGTGGCCAGGCGTCGCCCCAGTGCGCGTCCCGAGCCGCCTTGTACAGGTCGCCGTGCTTCTTCGTCACCGTCGTACGGCTCAGCCGCTCCTCGGTCTCGCACAGGTCGAGGAGCACCTGCCCCTTGCGGATCTGCGGCCGCCGCACCACCCGGGAGGCGGTGGGGGAGACGGGGAAACGGGCGGCGGCGACGTAGGAGAACTTCTCGTCCTCGTACGGCAGGGAGCCGCCCTTGACCTGCCGGTGCAGGGAGGAACGGCTGACCCGCGCCGAGAAGTGGCACCAGTCCTCGCCGGGCACGATCGGGCAGGCGGCGCTGTGCGGACAGGGCGCGGCGACCCGGAAACCGGCGGCGATCAGCCGGTCGCGGGCCTCGATCACACGGGCGTAGCCGTCCGGGGTGCCCGGCTCGACGATCACCACGGCCTGCGCCGCGGACGCGGCGGCGTCCACGAGGGCGGCGCGGTCGGCGGCGGCCAGCTCGTTCAGGACGTACGAGACGGTGACCAGGTCGGCGGGGTCCAGAGCCAGGGACGTGCCGATGCGGGCGCGCTGCCAGCGGGCGTCCCGGAGCGCCGGGTTCGCGGCGGCGACCTCGCGGCCCAGGGCCAGGGCGGGCGTGGCCCAGTCGAGCACGGTCACCGGGCGGATCCCCTCCCAGGTGTCGCTGACCGCCCAGGTCGCCGCGCCCGTCCCGCCACCGACGTCGACGTGGCTGCCCGGCGCCCACTCCGGCACCGCGTCCGCGAACGCCTCCAGCGCCGAGCGCACCGCCTCGAACGTCGCCGGCATCCGGTAGGCGGCATACGCGGCGACGTCCGCACGGTCGCGCAGGATCGGGGCGTCGGTCGGGGTGGCCCCCCGGTAGTTGGCGATGAGCCGCTCGACGGCTTGGGCGGCCTGCCTCGGCGGCAGGCCGTCGAGGAGCTCCCCGAGAGCGGTACGGAGGGTCTCGGCTGCGGAGACGGAGACGTTCACGAGCCGATTTTCTCAGGTCCCGGGTACGACTCGAACCGAGGAGGCCCTCACCGTACGGCCATCGCGAGACGCGTCCCGACCAGCGCCCGAGGCGAGCTGTCCGGCACCCGTCTCACCGGATGCACCGTGTTCGCCAGCAGGACGACGAACGTGTCCGTCGCCGGGTCCAGGACCAGCGAGGTCCCGGTGAACCCCGTGTGACCGGCCGCGCCCTCCCCGGCCAGCTCCCCCATGAACCACGGCTCGTCCACGGCGAACCCCAGCCCCGGCGGGGTCAGCAGCAGCTCCACGAAGTCGGGGCCGAGGATCCGGGCGGGGCCGTACGAACCGCCCGCGAGCAGGGTGCGGCAGAACACGGCCAGGTCGCGGCCGGTGGAGAACAGGCCCGCGTGGCCGGCGACCCCGCCCAGCGCCCAGGCGTTCTCGTCGTGCACCACGCCCCGCAGCATCCCCCGGTCCGCCTTGGCCCACGGGCGCCGCTGGTCCTCGGTGGCCGCCGCGCCCGGGCAGGGCCCGAAGCCCGTCGACGTCATCCCCAGCGGCCGGGTGATCCCCTCGCGCACGAGGACGTCGAGGGGGCGGCCGGTGAGGCGTTGAAGGAGCTGCTGGAGCAGAAGCATGTTCAGGTCGGAGTAGACGTACGTGCCCGGCTCGCGGACCGGCGTCTCCGCGCGCAGCAGCTCCAGCCGCTCGGCGGCGTCCGCGCAGTCGTACAGCGGCAGCTCGGGGCGGAGCCCGGAGGTGTGGGTGAGGAGTTGGCGGACGGTGAGGCCATGGGCGGCGGCCCCGCGGAAGTCGGGCAGGTAGGCGCCGACGCGGGCGTCGATGCCGAGCCGGCCCCGCTCGATCTGCTGCACCGCCGCGACCGAGGTGAACAGCTTGGTCAGCGAGGCCAGGTCGAACGGGGTGCCGACGGTCATCGGGACGCGTGCCCCGGGCGGCAGTTCCACGCCGGCGTCGCGCTCCGGGTCGTAGGCCGCGTAGCGCACCGCCCAGCCCACGGCCTCCGCCACGGCGATCACCGGGCCGCGCCCCGCGACCACCACGGCACCGGCCGCCCACGGCCGGTCGCCGACGGTCAGCTCCATGACGTCGAGCACGAGGAGGCGCATTTCCTCGGGGTCGAGCCCCGCCCGCTCCGGGGTGTCGACGCGCAGTCTCGGTGCGCTCAGTTCTCGGCTCCTTCTTCCGCCCGTGCCCAGGGACGGCACATTCCCACGAAGCAGGCGAGCGCCACCAGTGCGGCCACCAGTTGGACGACGGCCATCGGGACGGCGGTGTGCTCGCCGGCGATCCCGACGAGCGGGGAGGCGATCGCGCCGATGAGGAAGGAGGAGGTACCCAGGAGCGCGGAGGCGGATCCGGCGGAGTGGCGGACGCGCATCAGGGCGAGCGTCTGGGCGTTGGGCAGGCTGACGCCCATCGCGGACATCAGCACGAACAGGGCCGCCGCCACCGGGACGAGGCCCACCTCGCCGAACACGCCGGCCGCCATCAGCAGCAGCGCGGTCGCGGCCAGCGCCACCACCGTCAGGCCGAAGGCCAGCACCTTGTCCAGGCTGACCCGGCCCACCAGCACCTTGCCGTTGATCTGCCCGACCACCACCAGCCCCACCGAGTTCGCGCCGAACAGCAGACCGAACGTCTGCGGGGAGGCGCCGTAGATCTCCTGGACGACGAACGGGGAGGCCGAGATGTACGCGAACAGCGCGGCGAAGGCGAAGCCGCCGCTGAGCATGTAGCCGGTGAAGGGCAGGTCGGCCAGCAGACGGCGCATCGAGCGCAGGGCCTCGCCGACCCCGCCCGCGTGCCGCTCGACGGGCTCCAGCGTCTCCGGGAGCCTCGCCCACACCAGCGCGGCCAGCGCCAGCCCCACCACCGTGAGGACCGCGAACACACCCCGCCAGTCCGTCACCCGCAGGATCTGCGCGCCGATCAGCGGCGCCACCACCGGCGCCACCCCGGAGATCAGCATGAGGGTGGAGAAGAACCGGGCCATCGCCACACCGTCGTAGAGATCACGCACGACGGCCCGCGCGATCACGATCCCGGCCGCGCCCGCCAGCCCCTGGGCCAGCCGGAAGGCGATCAGCAGCTCGACGGTCGGCGCCAGGACGCACAGCACGGTCGCCACGACGTACACCGCGAGACCGGCGAGCAGCGGGCGCCGGCGGCCCCACTTGTCGCTCATCGGCCCGACCACCAGCTGTCCCAGCGCCATCCCGGCCAGACAGGCGGTCAGCGTGAGCTGGACGGTCGCGGCGGGCGCGTGCAGGGAGCGGGTGACCTCCGGCAGGGCCGGGAGGTACATGTCCATCGACAGCGGGGGAGTGGCGGTGAGACCGCCCAGCACGAGGGTGACGAGCAGACCGGTCCGGCGCAGGGCGCGCGGGGGCGGCGTCACGGCCGCCGTCTCCGGCACCTTCGGTATCGCCCCACCCTCCGGCATCCGGCCGCCCCTCCCTCTTCGATGTCTGCGCCACCTATGCTCTCAGCTCGAACGGACTGCTGGTACGGCCACGAGGGCGGGCGGGGTATGACGACGGACACGGTGCGATGGGGAATCCTGGCGACCGGCGGGATAGCCGCCGCCTTCACGGCGGACCTGATCGACCTGCCCGACGCGGAGGTCGTCGCGGTCGGTTCGCGCACGGAGACCTCGGCGCGCGCGTTCGCCGAACGCTTCGGGATTCCCAAGGCCTACGGCGACTGGGGTGCGCTCGCCGAGGACGGGGACATCGATGTCGTCTATGTCGCCACCCCGCACTCCGCGCACCGCACGGCGGCCGGGATGTGCCTCAAGGCGGGCCGGGCCGTGCTCTGCGAGAAGCCGTTCACGCTCAACGTGCGCGAGGCCGAGGAACTGGTCGCGCTGGCCCGGGACAACGGCCGCTTCCTGATGGAGGCCATGTGGATGTACTGCAACCCGGTGATCCGCCGCCTCAAGACCCTGATCGACGACGGCGCGATCGGTGACGTCCGCACGGTCCAGGCCGACTTCGGTCTCGAGGGCCCCTTCCCGCCCTCGCACCGGCTGCGCGACCCCGCCCAGGGCGGCGGCGCCCTCCTCGACCTCGGCGTCTACCCCGTCTCCTTCGCCCAGCTCCTGCTCGGCGAACCGTCCGGCGTCTCCGCCCAGGCCGTGCTGTCCGCAGAGGGCGTCGACCTCCAGACCGCGCTGGCCCTGTCCTGGGAGTCCGGCGCGCTCGCCGCCCTGCACTGCTCGCTCGTCGGCGGCACCGGCACCACCGCCTCCGTCACGGGTTCCCGGGGCCGCGTCGACATCCCGTCCGGCTTCTTCCACCCCGACCGGCTGGTCCTGCACCGGGCCGGCCGCGATCCCGAGGAGTTCACCGCCGACCCGGGCGACGGTCCCCGCACCACCTTCCGGCACGAGGCCCGCGAGGTCATGCGAGCGCTGCGGGCCGGCGAGACGGAGTCCCCGCTCGTGCCGCTCGACGGGACCCTCGCGGTGATGCGCACCCTGGATGCGGTACGGAAGCGGATCGGGGTGCGGTACCCGCACGAGTAGGCCGTACCGTCGACCCATGGTCACCAAGCCCGCCAGATCCACCCCCGACACCACCCGCCGCAGCGAGAGGTCCCGCCGCGCCATCTACGACGCGGCCCTCGCCCTCGTCGCGGAGGTGGGCTACCCGAAGACCACGATCGAGGGCATCGCGGCCCGCGCCGGCGTCGGCAAGCAGACCATCTACCGCTGGTGGTCGTCGAAGGCGGACGTGCTGCTGGAGGCGTTCCTCGACCTTGGCGAACAGGCCGCCGAGGCCGCCGGCCAGGTGCCGTACGCCATCCCCGACACCGGGGACCTCGCCGCCGATCTCAAGGCGGTCCTGCGCGCCACCGTCGACGAACTCCTCGACCCCCGCTTCGAGGCACCCTCCCGCGCCCTGTCCGCGGAAGGCGTGGTCAACGAGCAGCTCGGCCGTGAGTTCGTGGCCAAACTCCTCGAACCCCAGCTCCAGTTGTACGTCGACCGCCTGCGCTCCGCCCAGCAGAGTGGCCAGGTCCGCCCCGAGGTCGACCCGCGCATCGCGCTCGAACTCTTCGTCTCCCCACTGGCCCAGCGCTGGCTCCAGTACACGGGCCCCATCTCGTACGCCTACACGGACACGCTCGTCGACTACGCCCTGTACGGCCTCGCACCCCGCTGACCCGCCGGGCGGGGCTTTGCCCCGATTGGGGGTACCGGACCCCCGATGCGCGGGATGGTGGGACCATGAGGCATGCTGTCCGCACCACAGCGAGGCGAGGGGATAGATGAGCGCGGAGTTCGGCGGCCCGATCGGCCTGCGGGGCCGACTCACCCGGTGGCTGCGCGGAAGCGGCCCGACGGAAGCCGCCGACGGCGGCCGTGAGGCCCTGCTGCTCGCCGCCGCCGCTGCCGGACTGCCCCTCGCGCCCGCCGCGCACCCGGCCGCCGACTACCGCTGCTCCTGCGACCGCGTCGGCTGTCCGACCCCGGCCCGCCATCCGATCTCCTTCGCCTGGCAGACCCAGTCCACCACCGACCGCGCCCAGATCGAGCGCTGGGCCCGCCACCAGCCGCAGGCCAACTTCATCACCGCGACCGGCATGACCCACGACGTCCTCGACGTCCCCCTGGAGGCCGGCCGAGAGGCTCTCGACCGCCTCCTCGACTCCGGCGTCGAGGTCGGCCCGGTCGCCGAGAGCGACGACGGCCGCATGCTCTTCTTCACCCTCACCCGCGGCACCCCAGAGGACGAGGACGAGTGGTGGCCCTGCGAACTGGACTGCCACCCCGAGACCATGGACGAACACCCCGGCCTGCGCTGGCACTGCCGGGGCTCCTACGTCCTGATGCCGCCGGCCCGCCTGCCGGGCGACCACGGCCGGTCGGTGCGCTGGGTACGGGGCCTCGAACACGCTCTTCCCGACCCGCTGACCCTGCTCGAGGTCCTGACCGACGCATGCGCCCGCCACGGGGACCGACAGGACCGTGCGGGTACGGGATGGCAGCGTTTCTGAGGGGCGCCGGCCTCATTCCCCCTTCGCCCCGGTCAACCCCTCCAACCGACTGAGCACCGACACCGCACCGGAACCCCGCACCGGATCCACGGCGATCTCATTGGCGACGAACTCCATCGTCAACGACTGCTTCACCTCTCCGGTCGTCAACGCCCGCACACTCTTGTTGAGCGCCGGCACCGACGCCCCCGCCGCGGCCGTCTGCTTGACGTAGTGGTGGGAGGAGAAGAACACCAGCGCCCCGCCGTCCTTCGTACGCAACGCCAGCGGCGCGAAGTCGCCGCTCGTCAGGGGCTCGTCGATGTACTGCTGGACGAGCCCCGGCTTCTTCGCGTTCTTCGCGCGCGTGGCGCGCAACGTGCTGGTGTACGCCCCGTCCGCGAAGGTGCTGCCGCCGTCCTTGAGATAGGTGGCGTAGTCCTTGCTCAAGTCCGCGGGCATCCGCGTCAGTTCGGCGGAGTCGGCCGGTACGGCCTGCGCCCAGCCGTCCTTGTCCTTGGTGAACTCCGGCAGCGCGCCCGCCGCCACCAGCGTCAGATACGCCGCCTGCCACGGCTCGGAGAGATCGCCGCGGGTGAACACCAGCACCCAGCGGGCGTCGCCGCCCTTGTTGGCCTTGGCGTCGGCGACGAACCAGCGCGGCCAGCCCGCCTTCTTGGGGATCGTGTACGTCACGTCCGAGAGCACCAGCGGAGTGTGCTGCGGGTTGCCGTCCGGGCTGTTGGCCTGCCCGGCCTTCAGACGCGCCGCGTCGATGGCCCCGAGGGCGCCGGTGGTGTGCGCGGCGTCCAGGGAACCGTCGTAGGCCTTGTCGGCCTTGTTGTACGCGGTCGTGAACTGTTGCAGCGCCCTCGCGGCCTCCGCCTGCGTGGCCGCGGGCAGCATCTCGCGCTCCCCGTGCACCACCACACAACCGCTCGCCGTCAACGACAAAGCGGTCACGCAGGCCGCTGTCAGTGCGCTCCGGTCAAGCCTGCGGAGCCTTCGAGGGCCGCGACCCCTGGTCGTCAGGTGCGTCATCAGGTGCCTTCACCTTCCCCTTCCCGGAGGCGAACCCTACCGGGGCGAGGAACAGCGCGAGCGTCGGGACCAGGTACAGCAGCCACACCGTGACCTGGACAACGGTCGGATCGGGCTGGAAGTTGAGGACACCCTTCAGGAGGGTGCCGTACCAGCTGTCCGGCGGGATCGTATCGCTGATGTCGAACGCGAGGCTGTACTGGCCCGGGACCCAGCGGGCCTCCTGGAGGTCGTGGAAGCCGTACGCCAGCACGCCCGCGGCCACGACGACGAGCATGCCACCCGTCCAGGTGAAGAACTTCGCGAGGTTGATGCGCAGCGCCCCGCGGTAGAACAGCCAGCCCAGGAACACGGCCGTCGCCAGGCCCAGGGCGACGCCGATCAGCGGGCGCGGGGTGCCGTCGCCTGCCGCGTGCACCGACGCCCACACGAACAGGGCGGTCTCCAGGCCCTCCCGGCCGACCGCGAGGAACGCGGTGGCGACCAGCGCGCCCGTGCCCATGGCGAGGGCCGCGTCCAGCTTGCCGTGCAGCTCCGACTTCAGGTGCCGGGCGGTGCGCCGCATCCAGAACACCATCCATGTCACCAGCCCGACCGCGAGGATCGACAGCGATCCGCCGAGCGCCTCCTGCGCCTCGAACGTCAGCTCCTGCGAACCGAATTCGAGGACGCAGCCGAAGCCCATCGCGATGAGGACGGCGATGGCGATACCGGTCCACACCGGCTTCAGCGCGTCCCGGCGGCCGGTCTTCACCAGGTAGGCGATGAGGATGCAGACGACGAGCGAGGCCTCCAGCCCCTCACGCAGTCCGATCAGATAGTTGGAGAACACGGGCTACGCCTCCTCGGAGAACAGCGCCCGCCCCCACCAGTCGTCCTTGTCCCGGACGCCCGGCGGGACGGCGAAGACCGCCGAACCCACATGCTGGATGTACTCGTTGAGCGCGTCGGTCGCGAGGTTGCGCTGGATGCGGATGAAGCCCTCGCGCACGTCCCGCTGGTAGGCGAGGAAGAACAGCCCGGCCTCCAGCCGGCCCAGGCCGTCGGTGCCGTCGGTGAAGGAGTAGCCGCGGCGCAGGATGGTCGACCCGTGGTTGGAGTCGGGGTGCGCGAGCCGCACGTGCGCGTCGGGCTTCATCGCCTTCAGGAACGGCTCGTCGCGCTCCTTCGCCTTGCCGACCGGCGCGCCCTCGCCCTTGTCCCGCCCGAAGACGTCCTCCTGCTCCTGGAGGGAGGTGCGGTCCCAGGTCTCGATGTGCATACGGATCCGCCGGGCGACGAGATAGGATCCGCCGACCATCCAGTCGGGCCCGTCCTTCTCGCCGACCCACACGAACTTCTTCAGCCGGTCGGCCTCGGTCCCGGCGATGTTGCGGGTGCCGTCCTTGAAGCCCATCAGGTTGCGCGGGGTCTGCGCCTCGGGCGTGGTGGAGGAGGTCTTGCCGAAGCCGAGCTGCGACCAGCGGATGACGACCTTGCCCATGCCGATCCGGGCCAGGTTGCGGATCGCGTGCACGGCCACCTGTGGGTCGTCCGCGCAGGCCTGTACACACAGGTCACCGTTGGAACGGGCCGCGTCCAGTGCGTCCCCGGCGAACTTGGGCAGGTCGACGAGGGCGTCCGGCCGCTGGTCGGCGAGTCCGAACTTGGCGAAGAGGGAGGGGCCGAAGCCGATGGTGAGCGTCAGCCGCGAGGGCTTCAGCCCCAGGGCCTCGCCGGTGTCGCCCGGCGGGGCCTCGGCGAGCCCGCCGTACGCCCCGTCACCGACCGTGTTCCCGGCGGTCATCCGGCGCGCGGCGGCCGTCCAGTCCTTGAGCATCTGCACGAACGCGGCGCGGTCGGTGGTGTCCACGTCGAACGCGGCGAAGTGCAGCCGGTCCTGGACGGGGGTGGCGATGCCCGCCTGGTTGGCGCCGTGGAAGGCGACCGCGGCGCCCGTGTCGGCGGCCGTCGGCTCGACGTCGTCGCCGGTGCGGGTCATCGCCACCGCGCCGCCGGCCGCGACGGCGCCGAGTGCGAGCCCGGCACCGCCCCAGCCGATGAGCGAGCGGCGGGAAGGCGTGCTGCCCTCGGTCTCGGTCATGAGTGCCCCTTACTTGACCACGGCCGCGGCGAGCTTCGACAGGGGCTCCGCGAGCGCGTTCACCGCGTCCGAGAGCTCCTTGCGCTGCGCCTCGGTGACCTTGTCGTACGACACGAAGTCGTATGAGGTCTTGTCCGAGCGGTACTTGTCGAGCAGCGCGTTCAGCGCGGTGAACTGCTTGTCGAGTTCGGTGGTCAGCGCCTTGTCGTTGGTCTGCGCGACCGGCTTGAGCAGGTCGTAGGCCTTCTGCGCGCCCTCGACGTTGGCCTTGAAGTCGGACAGGTCGGTGTGCGAGTAGCGGTCCTCCTCGCCGGTGACCTTGCCGGTGGCCACCTCGTCGAGCAGTTCCTTGGCGCCGTTGGCCATGGAGGTCGGGGTGATCTCGGCCTTGCCGACCCGCTTCTGCCAGTCCTCGAGGTCGGTGACGAGCTGATCGGCGAGGGTCTTCTCCTCGTCACCGATCTTCTTGTCCTCCCACAGCGACTTCTCCAACCGGTGCCAGCCGGTCCACTTCTGGCCGTCCTCCAGGCCGTCCGCGCGGGTGTCGACCAGCGGGTCGATGTCACCGAAGGACTCGGCGACCGGCTCGGTGCGCTCCCAGCCGAGACGGGAGGGCGCGAACGCCTTCTGGGCGGCGGCGATGTCACCGGCCTTGACGGCCTTCACGAAGGTCTCGACGAGCGGGATGGTGGCGTCGGCCTGCTCCTGGGCGTACTCGCGGTACTCGGCGACGGCCTTGTCCAGTTCGGGGTTCCGCTTGGCGACGGTGCCGCCGGTGACCTTGAGGTCCTGACGGATGCCGTCGCCCTTCATGCCGGGCTTGCAGGCGATCAGATACGAGCCCGCCTTCACCTCGGCGGTGACCCGCTGCTTGGTGCCGGGTCCGATGTTCTCGCGCTCGCTGACGATCCGGTCGTCCGGGAAGAGGATGTAGACCTCGGTGACCTTGGAGCCCTTGTTCTCGACGGCGAGCTCGACGTGCCCGGCGGAGATCTCCTTCTTGGAGGTCTCGCACGCGGAGTCGGTGGCGGTCACCTTGATGACCCGATCGCCGTCCTTGGCGTCGCTCTTCTCGGTGCAGCCCGTGACGGCGGTCAGTGCGGTCACGGCGGCGACGGCGGTGGCGACGGACAGTCTGGCGGCTCGCATTCGGGCTCCCAGCGATGGCTGAATATTCACGTGAGCGGGCTCACAGGATTGGTGAGCCTCGCCTAACTTATCCAAGGCTTACCTGTGTAATACCCGGGCGGCCCGTGATTCAGCTCTCATAGACGGTGTAAGAGCACGAGCCGATCACGGTGGCTTAAAACGGACCCCAGCGTTCGGTCAAAGGTGATTCAAAGATTCCGCTTCGGGGTCACCAGAAGGGCCCCCGTGCGGGGGTGCGGAAGCACCTCGACGGGCTGCTCGTAGACGTCGGACAGCAGCCGCTCGCCGAACACCTCGGCAGGGGCCCCGTCCGCCACCACCCGGCCGGCGCACAGAATCGCGACCCGGTGCGCATAGGCGGCGGCGAGCCCCAGGTCGTGCAGTACGACGACCACCGCATCGCCCTCCCCGGCCCGCTCCCGGCACACCCGCAGCACCAACTCCTGGTGCCTGAGGTCCAGGGCGGCGGTCGGCTCGTCGAGGAGCAACAGCGGGGCGCGCTGGGCAAGCACCCGGGCAAGCGCCACCCGGGCCCGCTCCCCACCGCTCAACGCGGAGAACGACCGCCCCGCGAACGCGCTCACCTCGGCGGCTTCCATCGCCCCGGCGACCGCGAGATCGTCCTCGGCGGCCGAGGAGCGGTGGGGCGCCCGCCCCATCCGCACGACATCCTCGACGGCGAACGGAAAGGACAGACTCGCCGCCTGGGGCAACACGGCCCGCCGCAAAGCCAGTTCCGCCGCACTCCACTCCGCGGCGGGCCGCCCGTGAATCCGTACGACACCGTCGACGGCCACCAGGTCACCGGCGAGCGCGGCCAGCAGCGTGGACTTCCCTGCCCCGTTGGGCCCCACGAGGGCCAACACCTCCCCGGCCTGCGCCTCGACGTCCACCCCGCGCAGAACCTCCCGCCCCCCGAGCCGCACCCGCACCCCGACGGCCTGGGCGAGAACCGTCCCCGGGCCGGAGGGCGCCGACGGGTTCGGCCGACGACGAAGAAGTCTCATGGGGGCTCCTTGAGGGAAGCGAGGAAGGAAGCGGGGGCGCCGCGCCCCTTGGCCGGGGCACGGGTGGTCCAGGGGCGGATGACCTCTTGGCCGCGCGGGTCGGGTGGGTGGGTGAGCGAGGGCTCAGGCCCAACCGCCCTGCCGTCTCCGCGTCCTGCGCAGCAGCCAGAAGAAGAACGGGCTGCCGAGGAGAGCGGTCAGGACGCCCAGGGGCAGCTCGGCGGGGGCCGCCACCGTGCGGGACGCGAGATCCGCGGCGAGGAGGACCAGGGCGCCCAGCAGGGCACTCGCCGGGACCAGGAACCGATGACCGGGTCCCGCCGCCATCCGGAGCAGATGCGGGACGACCAGGCCGACGAAGCCGATGATCCCCGACACGCTCACCGCCGCCGCCGTCAGCAGCGCGATCACCAGGATCAGCACCATCCGCAACCGCTCCACCTCCACCCCCAGATGCCGGGCCGGCCGCTCCCCGAGCGCCAGCAGGTCGAGCCGGCGGGAGTGCACCGGGGCGAGGGCCAGCCCGATCACCGCACACGGCAGCACCGCCAGCACCTTCGGCCACGTCGCCTGCGACAGCGATCCCAGCTGCCAGAAGGTGATCTGCTGAATGGCCGCGGCGTCGGCGAAGAAGAGGAACAACCCGATCAGCGCCCCCGCGAACGCGTTCACCGCGATCCCCGTGAGGATCAGCGTCACCACCTCCGTGCGCCCGCCGGAACGCGCCATCGCGTACACCAGCAGCACGGTCCCGAGTCCCGCGAGGAACGCGAACGCCGACACCGTCCAGGTGCCGAGGACGTTCACGTCGAAGGCGATCGCGGCGACCGCCCCCACCGCGGCGCCCGAGGAGATGCCGATGACCCCCGGCTCGGCGAGCGGATTGCCGAACACGCCCTGCATCAGCGCCCCCGCGCACCCCAGCGAGGCCCCCACGAGCAGCGCCAGCACGATCCGCGGGAACCGCACGTTCCACAGCACGGACTCCGCGACCCGGTCCAGCTCCCCGCCCCCGAGGCCGATCCGGTGCTGCACGGAGGAGAGCACGTCCCCGACCGGGATCGGGTACGCCCCGAGCGCCCCGGCCACCGGCATCAGCGCGAGCAGCGCCAGGACCAGCCCTGCGGTGAGCAGCCGGGCCGCCCCGTGTCTCTTCTCCGGCACGGCCGGCACGGCCTCGGCCTCGGCTTGCTTGTCCAGGACGGTCATGGCGGTCATCTTAGGTTAGCCTTACCTACATTGAAACGCTCGTCGTTCGAACGGCTTCCCGCGCGGTGCTTCAATTCCCGAGTGACTGATTACGACGTGCTCCGCGTCTTCTGCGCGCCGAACGGCGGCTACGGCAACGAACTGGGCGTGGTCCGCGACGGCTCCGTGCTGCCCGACCGGGAGGACCGCCAGGCCCTCGCGGCGAAACTGGGCTTCAGCGAGACGGTGTTCGTCGACGATCCCGAGCGCGGGGTCATCGACATCTACACGCCCACCCTGCGCCTGCCCTTCGCGGGTCATCCCTGCGTCGGCGCGGCCTGGCTGCTCGACGTGCCCGAGCTGGTCACGCCGGCCGGGGTCGTGGGCGCCCGTCTGGACGGGGAGTTCAGCTGGATCGAGGCGCGGGCGGAGTGGGCCCCGCCGCGCACGTTCCGCCAGTACGCCACCGCCGCCGAGGTCGACGACCTGAGCGTGCCGCCGAAGGGTGAGTGGATCTACGCCTGGGCGTGGGAGGACGAGCCGGCCGGCCGGATCCGTGCCCGTGGCTTCCCCGGCCGTGACGACGGCATCGACGAGGACGAGGCGACCGGCGCGGCCGCCCTGCTGCTCACCGACCGGCTGGGCCGCGCCCTGAACATCACCCAGGGCGCGGGCTCCCAGATCCTGACCGCCCCCCAGCCGTACGGGTGGGTGGAGATCGGCGGCCGGGTCTTCCTCGAGGGCGCCGAATCCTGAGAGCGGGGGTACCGGCGTCCGTGGTGTTCCGGCCGCCCGTACGGGTGGTGTGGCGTGTGCGCGCGCAGGCGAACGGTTACCTCTGGGCGTGACCACTCCGCCTCCGTGAGAGGAGCATCATGCGTATCCGATCAGTCCTGGCCGCCACCGTCCTGGGGCTGGCCCTGGCCACCGCCGGGGCGCCGAGCGCCATCGCCGACGAGGGACCCCGGCACCACGCCTCGTACCAAGGGTCCGAGCACCACGGCAAGGACTACGGGTCCGAGCACCACGGCAAGGACTACGGGTCCGAGCACCACGGCAAGGACTACGGGTCCGAGCACCACGGCAAGGACTACGGCTCCGAGCACCACGGCAAGGACTACGGCTCCGAGCATCACGGCAAGCACTACGGGTCCGACCACTACCGCAAGGAGGAAGGGCGGCACCACCACTTCGGGGAGGGCGGCAAGGTCTGCAGCCCGTACGTCGGCAAGATCCACACGGCCTCCGGCGGCATCTTCTGGGCCGGCGCGCACTGCGGCTGGTTCTGACCGGGCCGGCCGGACCGACCCGTGGGGCGGGCCCCTTCCCCGCCGGGAAGGGGCCCGCCCCACGGGGCCCGGGGCTCACGCCGAGAGCCGGAACTCCTCGCCCAGCTCCCGGAACACGGCCGTGTTGAGGGCGAAGGCCCGCTTGCACTCGGCGACGATCCGCTGCTTCTCCAGGTCGTCCGCGCGCACCCCGTCCAGCAGCTCCCGGTAACCCCGCTTGAACGCCGCCGGGTTGCCGAGCTCCTCGAAGACGTAGAAACGGACGCCGTCGCCCTTCTTCTCGAAGCCCCAGGTCCGCTCCGCCCTGTCGCGGATGATCTGCCCGCCGGAGAGGTCGCCGAGGTAGCGCGTGTAGTGGTGGGCGATGTACCCGGCCGGCCAGTGCTCGGCGCATTCCCGCACCCGGTCCGCGTACTCCCGCGTCGCCGGCAGGGCCGCCAGTCCCGCCCGCCAGTCCGGTCCCCGCAGATGTGCCAGGTCCCGCTCCAGCGCGGCCAGCCGGAACAGCTCCGGCCGGATGAACGGCCCGGCCACCGGGTCCGACGCCAGCGGCTCGGCTCCCGCCTCCAGTGCCTCGTACACGCACCACAGTTGTTCGGTGTAGCGCGCGTACGCGTCCACGCCGAGTCGTCCGCCGAGCAGGTCGCTCATGAACGTCGAGGTCTCCGCCTCGACGTGCTGCTCGTGGGACGCGGTGCGGATGACGGTCGAGAAGGAGTCCATGGGCGATATCCTCCGAGGTTAGGCTTACCTAAGTCAATAGGTTTGCCGACACCGTGTCGGTAAAAGCGTACAAGCGAAAACCCGCCCCAGCGGGTGGGACGGGTCTCGACGGGTGCGGTCCGACCGGGTGCTACGGCAGCGTGAGGATCTCCGCCCCGCTCTCCGTCACCACCAGCGTGTGCTCGAACTGCGCCGTGCGCTTGCGGTCCTTGGTGACGACCGTCCAGCCGTCGTCCCACATGTCGTACTCGTGCGTTCCGAGCGTCAGCATCGGCTCGATCGTGAAGGTCATCCCGGGCTGGATGACGGTCGTCGCGTGCGGACTGTCGTAGTGCGGGATGATCAGCCCGGAGTGGAACGACGAGTTGATGCCGTGTCCCGTGAAGTCCCGGACCACCCCGTAGCCGAAGCGCTTGGCGTACGACTCGATGACCCGCCCGATGATGTTGATCTGCCGGCCCGGCTTGACCGCCTTGATCGCCCGGTCGAGGGACTCCCTGGTCCGCTCCACCAGCAGCCGCGACTCCTCGTCGACGTCACCCACCAGGTAGGTGGCGTTGTTGTCGCCGTGCACCCCGCCGATGTACGCCGTCACGTCCAGGTTGACGATGTCGCCGTCGCGCAGCACCGTCGAGTCCGGGATGCCGTGGCAGATCACCTCGTTGACGCTGGTGCACAGCGACTTGGGGAAGCCGCGGTAGCCGAGCGTGGAGGGATAGGCGCCGTGGTCGCACATGTACTCGTGCGCCACCTTGTCCAGTTCGTCGGTGGTGACCCCCGGCGCGATCAGCTTCGCGGCCTCCGCCATGGCCCGCGCGGCGATCCGCCCGGCGACGCGCATCGCCTCGATGGTCTCCTGGGTCTGCACCTCCGGGCCGGTGTACGGCGTCGGCGCGGGCTTGCCGACGTACTCGGGGCGACGGATGTTTCCGGGCACGGAACGGGTGGGGGAGAGGTCCCCGGGCACGAGCAGCGACTGGCCAGACATGCTCGCGAGTCTATCGAGCGGGTGTGGGGGAACATGTGGGTGGCGAGAGGAGCCGGTCATGCCCCTGTTCAAAAGGCGCGTCACGGGAAAACCGGGCGAGTGGTACTACTGCCTGGAGCACAAGAAGGTCGAGGAAGGGCCGGACTGCCCGGGCAAGGACCGCTTCGGCCCCTATGCCTCCCGGCAGGAGGCCCAGCACGCCATGGACACCGCCCGCGAGCGCAACGTCCAGTGGGAGAACGACCCGAAATGGCACGACGCCCCGGCGGGCGGGACCCCCGACGAGAGCTGATCACCCCTCGGCGACCGGAGCCGGCGCCCGCTGCTCGCGCAACCGCTGCGCGTGCTCGTCGGTCCGTACGTCGTACCGCATCAGCCCCGGCAGGCACAGTGCCAGCAGCCCCACCGCGGCGGCGCACAGCACCCCGCCCGACCAGACGGACGTCCGCACCCCCAGCCAGGCCGCGAAGCCGCCGCTGCGGACCTGGCCGACCGTCGGTCCCACCGAGTACGACAGCAGCTCGATCCCGGCGAGCCGCCCCCGCAGCTCGTCCGGGATCGTCTGGTTCCACATCGCGCCCCGGAAGATCCCGCTCACCATGTCGCAGGCTCCCGCGAGGGTGAGACAGAGCAGCACCAGCCACACGTTGCCGGCGAACCCGGCACCCGCGATCGCCACCCCCCACAGCGCGGCCGAGACGACGACCGCCCGCCCGTGCCGGTGGACCCGGGAGGTCCACCCACTCGTCAGGCTCACCAGCATCGCCCCGGCCGGCACCGTGGCGTACATCAGCCCCAGCGCCCACTCGGCGTCCAGCTCGTCGGCGAGGAACGGCAGCACGGCGAGCGGCATGGCGAGGAACATCGCGGCGAGGTCCACGGCGTACGTCCCGAGCAGCTCCTTGCGGCTCCAGGCGTACCGCGCGCCCTCGGCGATGGCCCTCAGGGACGGTTTCGCGGCCTCGTGCGCGGCGGGGGAGGAGGCGATCCGCACAACGAGGGCCACGGAGACGACGAAGGTGAGCAGATCGGCGCCGTAGGCCCAGCCGAGGCCCGCGTAGGCGACGACGATCCCGGCGAGCGCCGGCCCCGCGACCCCGCCGACGGTCCAGCGCAGCGCGTTGAGCGCGGTGGCGGCCGGCAGGTGCTCGTGCGCGACGATCCTCGGCCACAGCGAGTCCAGCGCGGGCCGCTGGACGGAGAACAGGACGGCGGAGAGCGCGGCGACGACGTAGAGCGGCCATACGGCCGGCCCCGGCAGCAGCGCGTTGACCAGCAGCGCGGCACTGAGCAGCCCCTGCCCGGCCTCCGTCCACACGATCAGCGTCCGTTTGTCGAGCGCGTCCGCGAGCGCCCCTCCGTACAGCCCGAACACCACGAGCGGCACGAGCTCCACGGCCCCGATCGCGCCCACCGCCGCCGCCGACCCCGTCAGCTCCTTCACCTGGACGGGAACCGCCACGAAGGTGAGGAAGCTGCCGAAGTTCGAGATCAGCCCCGATATCCAGAGCCTTCGGAAGTCGCGGGAGGCGCGCCACGGAGCGAGGTCGGGGAGGAGGCCGCGGAGGGTGTCGGACGTCACGAGGGGCCATGGTCGGGCGAGCCCGCGAGGAGGAGCAACCCCTTTTCTCCTCCTCCTCACCGAGGGGGAGCTTCCTCACCAAGGGGGCGGGGGCGGGGCCGTCAGTGACTCCGCCAGCCTCGACAGGCGGTCCCGGAGGCTGCGGCGGGCCCTCGCGGAGCGCCCCGCGTTCTCCCCGGCCGCCGCGCTGACCAGGTGCTGCACGGTGTCCAGGTCCAGTTCCGAGCCGTCCGGCACGGTCAGCGTCTCGTGCGCCAGGGCCGTCAGCTCGTCCTCGCCGGGGCCGAGGGTCAGCACGGTGAGCCCCGCCCGGCGCGCGTCGGACACCCGCTCGAGGAGCACGGCGTCCGCCTCCGGCGAGGCCACCAGCAGCGTCTCGCCCCGCCGGGCCGCCTCGATCCGGCCGAGCCCCACCGAGAGGTGCGCGGGGTCGGAGGGGCGCGCGTGATGCCGTACGAGAGTCGGTGCCAGCTCCGGCGTACCGGACCAGGCGGCCTCGTCCACCAGATGCGCCGCGAGATGCCAGGGCTCGTACTCCGCCGTCCCCACCAGCAGCAGCCCGCCGCCGTGCGACACCACCGACCCCCGCAGCACCGCGCCGAACCTCCGGGTGGCCCCCAGCCACTCCGTCCCGGCGAGCACCTCGCGCAGCAGCGCGACCCGTACGGCGTCCATGCGGCCGCATACTGCCCCACTCGGCCGGCGGGGTCAGGCGGTTCGCCGCTCGTTCACCCGGCACGGCGAAGGGGCCCCGCCACGCCCACGTAAAGTCGGGCCATGACCTCTACCGACAGTGCACACAACGCCCCCGCCGGCGCCCCCGCGAAGGCCCCCGCCAAGGACCCGTGGGACCTCCCCGACGTCTCCGGCCTGGTCGTGGGCGTGCTCGGCGGAACCGGACCGCAGGGCAAGGGCCTCGCCTACCGCCTCGCCAGGGCCGGCCAGAAGGTGATCATCGGCTCGCGCGCCGCCGATCGCGCCCGGACCGCCGCCGAGGAGCTCGGGCACGGCGTCGAGGGCGCCGACAACGCCGAGACCGCCCGCCGCAGCGACATCGTGATCGTCGCCGTGCCGTGGGACGGCCACGGCAAGACCTTGGAGTCCCTGCGCGAGGAACTGGCCGGCAAGCTCGTCGTCGACTGCGTCAACCCGCTCGGCTTCGACAAGAAGGGCGCCTACGCGCTCAAGCCCGAGGAGGGCAGCGCCGCCGAGCAGGCCGCCGCCCTGCTGCCGGACTCCCGGGTCACCGCCGCCTTCCACCACCTGTCGGCGGTCCTGCTCCAGGACCCGGAGATCGAGGAGATCGACACCGATGTGATGGTGCTCGGCGAGGAGCGGGCGGACGTGGAGATCGTCCAGGCGCTCGCCGGGCGTATCGCCGGGATGCGCGGCGTCTTCGCCGGCCGGCTGCGCAACGCCCACCAGGTCGAGTCGCTGGTCGCCAACCTGATCTCGGTCAACCGCCGCTACAAGGCGCACGCGGGGCTGCGGGTCACGGACGTATGAGCGCATGGGGGACACTGGACGGCACCAGCCGGTGTCCCCCCGAACAGGAGAGCAGCCATGCCCCGCCTCGCCGTCTACGCCCTCGTCGTCTGTCTCCTCGCGGTCGCGGCCGCCGTGGTGTCCTTCGCGCGGGGCAGCTGGCTGGGGATCGTGTGGGTGCTGCTGGCGGGGCTGTCCAGCAACATGTGCTGGTACTACCTCAAGCGCGGCAAGTCCGTCACGGGCTGACGCACAGCTCGGGGGTGCCCTGCCAGAAGCGGTACAGCCACTGGCCGCAGTCGATCTCCCCCGCCCGCACACCGAGCCCGTCCAGGACCGAGTAGATCAGGTGGAAGAACTCGCGGTTCACGGACGGAACCCACAGCAGCGCGAACACGAACAGCAGGCCGAACGGCGCGAACGGCTCCACCTGGCGCTTCACGTGGTACGACAGCCACGGCTCGATCACTCCATAGCCGTCCAGACCGGGGACCGGCAGGAAGTTGAGCAGCGCGGCGGTCACCTGGAGCATGGCGAGGAACGCCAGGGCGAACCGGAACTCGTCCGGCACCCCGTCCAGCGCGTCCAGCCAGAAGGGCGCGGTGCACACGGCGGCGAACAGGACGTTCGTCAGCGGGCCGGCCGCCGAGATGAGACTGTGCCGCCAGCGGCCCCGGATCCGCCCGCGCTCGATGAAGACGGCACCGCCCGGCAGACCGATCCCGCCCATGATCACGAAGATCACCGGCAGCACGATGCTGAGCAGGGCGTGCGTGTACTTGAGCGGGTTGAGGGTGAGGTAGCCCTTCTCGCCGACCGAGATGTCACCGCTGTGCAGGGCGGTCCGCGCGTGCGCGTACTCGTGCAGACACAGGGAGACGATCCAGGCCGCGGTCACGAAGAGGAACACGGCCACGCCCGGCCGCGCGGCGAACCCGGTCCAGGTCGCCCAGCCGGTGACCGCGGTCACGGCCAGGATCCCGACGAAGACGGGGCTGATCCGCCGGTCGCCGCTGCGGGTGGTGACGGTGGTCATGGGGCTCCCTGAGCTCGTCGGCACGCTTGGAACGGCCCGACCGTACCGGGCGCACCGGGAAAACGTCTCGCGGTGGGTCCAGGGTTCCGTGGAAGGGTGGGGACATGGGGCTTCGGCAGGTGTTCCCCGAAGGGAGGCGGAGGGAGGCAGGAGCGGCACCGGCGGCTTCGGGCCGCCTGACAACCCGGCCGCACCGGCGGCACCGGCGGCACCGGCCGCACCGGCCGCCCTGGTCGGGACCGGTCCGGCCAGCCGCTCAAGCCCGTAGCCCCCCTGTCCCCTCCGTCGGCGCCACCCCGGCGGAACCCCGTGACCGCCCCCGATCCCGCCGGAGAGAATGGACCTCGTGCGCTACCGCATCCTCGGCACCACCCAGGCAATCCGTACCGACGGCACCCCCGTCGCCGTCGGCGGGGCGCGGCTGCGTGCCCTGCTGACCGTGCTGGCCCTGCGGACCGGACGGAGTGTGCCGGCGGGGCTGCTCGTGGAGGAGGTGTGGGCAGGGGACCCGCCCGCCGACGCACCGGGCGCCCTGCAGGCGCTGGTCGGGCGGCTGCGCAGGGCCCTGGGCGCGGACGAGATCGCCTCCGCGGAGGGCGGCTACCGGCTCACCGCCGCCCCCGACGCCGTCGACCTGCACCGCTTCGAACGGCTCACCGCCGACGGCATCCGCGCCCTCGCCGACGGCGACCCCGTCAAGGCGGCCCTCCTCCTCGACGACGCCCTGGCCCTGTGGGAGGACCCGCCCCTCATCGACCTGCCCGACCGCACCGCCGAGGCGGCCCGCCGGGAGGCCCGCCGACTGGACGCCCTGCGCGCCCGCCACACCGCCGCCCTCGCCCTCGGCCACGCCGAACAGTCGCTGCCCGAACTCACCGCCCTCTGCGACGCCCACCCCCTGGACGAGCCCCTCCAGTCCCTGCGTCTGCGCGCCCTGCGCGACGCGGGCCGCCCGGCCCAGGCACTGGCCGCCTACGAGGACGTACGCCACCTCCTCGCCGAGCGCCTCGGCTCGGACCCGGGCCCGGAACTCCGCTCCCTGCACGCCGAGTTGCTCACCCCGACCGCGGCGGATCCCGACCCGGCCCCGCCCGCCGCGCACCAGCCGTCCCCCGGCTCACCCGCACAGAACGGCGCCGCCCCGGCCCCGCCCCCAGGCAACCTCCGTGCCCGGCTCACCTCCTTCGTCGGGCGGGAGACCGAGATCGGCGCCATTCGGGGGGATCTCGCCAGGGCACGGCTGGTGACGTTGCTCGGACCCGGTGGGGCCGGGAAGACGCGGTTGTCGCAGGAGGCCGCCGAGGCCGTGCGGCACGCCGCCCGGGACGGGGTGTGGCTGGCCGAACTCGCGCCCGTCGCCGACCCGGACGCCGTACCGCAGGCCGTGCTGACCGCCGTGGGAGCGCGCGAGACGGTGATGTACGGCGCCGGTGCCGAGGAGATCCGGGCGGCCGCCGAGCGGTACGACGACCCCGTGGAGCGGCTGGTGGAGCACTGTGCGCGCCGCCGGATGCTCATCGTCCTCGACAACTGCGAGCACGTCGTCACGGCCGCCGCCCGTCTCGCCGAAGAACTCCTCGGACGCTGCCCGGAGGTGACCCTTCTCGCGACGAGCCGTGAACCGCTCGGGGTGCCGGGGGAGTTGTTGCGGCCGGTCGAGCCGCTGCCGGAGCCCGTCGCGCTGCGGCTGCTCGCCGACCGGGGCGCGGCGGCCCGCCCGGGTTTCCGGATCGAGGACGACCCCGAGGCGTGTGCCGAGATCTGCCGGCGGCTCGACGGGCTGCCCCTGGCGATCGAGCTGGCCGCCGCCCGGCTGCGGATGCTGACGCCACGCCAGGTCGCCGACCGGCTCGACGACCGCTTTCGGCTGCTCACCTCCGGCAGTCGTACCGTCCTGCCCCGCCAGCAGACCCTGCGCGCGGTCGTGGACTGGTCCTGGGACCTGCTCGACGAGGAGGAGCGCGAGGTACTCGGCCGGCTGTCCGTCTTCGCCCGCGGCTGCGACCTCGCCGCCGTGGAGGCGGTGTGCGGGCCCGCCGTCCGTGACGCGCTCGACGCCCTCGCCTCCCTGGTCGACAAGTCCCTCGTCGTCGCCGCCCCCGCCGCCGACGGCGAGATGCGCTACCGGCTCCTGGAGACCGTCGCCGAGTACGCCGCCGAACGGCTCGACGAGACCGGCCGGAGGGCGGACGCCGAGCGCGCGCATCTGACGTACTACCGCGAACTCGCCCGCACCACTGAGCCGTTGCTGCGCGGCCCACGCCAACTCGCCGCCGTCGAACGCTTCCAGCTCGAGTACGAGAACCTCCGCACCGCGCTCGGCCGCGCCGTCGCCGCACGCGACGAGCAGGAGGCGCTCAGCCTCGCCCTCGCCCTCGTCTGGTACTGGCAGATGCGCGACCTGCGCATCGAGGCCCGCACCTGGTGCCGTGCGGTCATGGACCTCGGCCCCGACCCCTTCGCCGACCCCGTCCGCCCCGCCGCCCCCCTCTGGAAGCCCGTCACCGACGCCCCGCCGCCGCTGACAGGCGAGGTCCTCGAGGAGGCCCGCCGCGGGGTCCACCTCGTCCATCTCGCTTGCATGGACACCGAGTTGGAGGCCTGGCAGACCCCGGCGGCACAGCGCAAACTGCGGGTCATCACCGAGACCTACACGCCCGGCCTCCCACAGACCTGCCGCCCCCCGGGACTGCTCTGGTTCTACGCCGTGATGCTCGTCGACGGCATGGACCGCATCCGCGCCATCTTCGACGCCAACGTGGAGACCTGCCGCCGCACTCCCGGCTACGAGTACGAGCTCGCCGCCTGTCTGCACATGCGCGCCAACCTCCTCGCCCACCGAACCGAGTGGGCGGGCGACGCGACCCGGGACGCGGACGAGGCCCTGGAGATCTTCCGCCGCCTGGGCGACACCTGGGGCGTGGGCGAGGCCCTCTCCGCGCGCGCCGAGTCCCAGGAACGGCAGGGTGCCTTCCGGGAGGCCGCCGCCGACTACGAGGAGGCCATCCTCCAGGCCGAACGGCTGGGCGCCCGCCACCAGGTGGCGGTCCTCCGCGCCCGGCTGGGCAGCTCGCTCATCGAGGAGGGGGAGGAGGAGCGGGGTGAACGCCTGCTGCGCGAGGTGATCGACAGCCCCTGGGGCAGCGCCAACGAGGCGATGCCCGCCGCCCGTCTCTTCCTCGCCGGCTGGCTCGGCATCTCCGACCGCCGGGCCGAGGCCCGTGAACAGATCCGCCTGCTGCGCGAGGAGTTCAGCCTGGCGCGCTTCGTCGTCTTCGACGCCTTCATCCTGGGCGCGGAGGCCTTGTTGGACGCGGTCGAAGGCAACCACGAGGCGTCGCTGGTCGCCGTCCGTCAGGCCATGGAACGCGGCGGTGACCCGCTGTCCGTGACCATCGCCCCGCACATGCGCTCCTTCTACCTCTCCGTCGCCGCCCTCGCCCTGACCGGTGTCGACGGCGGCAGCCGGGCTCCGGACGCGGCCCGCTGCCTCGGCGCCGCCGCCGCCCTGCTGCCCCCGGGCCATGTCGCCGTCCGCCATGAGCGCGAGTGCGGACGGCTGGCCACCGCCGCCGTTCGGGCCGTTCTTGGCGACGAGGCGTTCGAGGCCGCGTACGCCGAGGGCGGCGGCCTCTCCTACGAGGAGGCCGCCGCCCTGGTCTGACCGGTCGTGCGGTGCTTCAGGTCTTGGTGCGGAACTTGTGGATCGCCACCGGCGCCATCACCGCCGTCAGCCCCACCGACCAGGCCATGGTCACCCACAGACCGTGCGCGACCGGCCCGCCCACCATCAGTCCGCGGGCCGCGTCCGCGAGCGAGGACAGCGGGTTGTACTCGGTGAAGTTCTGCAGCCAGCCCGGCATCGAGGCGGTCGGCGCGAAGATGGACGAGCCGAACTGCAGCGGCATCAGCACCAGAAAGCCCATCGCCTGCACCGACTGGGCGCTCTTCATCACCACGCCGAGCGTGAGGAACACCCACATCAGCGCCGAGCCGAACACCGTGGCCAGCCCCACGGCGGCGAACAGACCGGGCCAGTGGGTGATGTCGAAGCCCACCAGCACGGCCACCACCATGAGGATCACGCAGGCGACCAGCATGCGCATGAGCTCCACGGCGATCTTGGCGAAGAGCACCGAGCCCCGTCCGATGGGCAGGGACCGGAAGCGGTCCATGACCCCGGAGTTGAAGTCCGTGTTGAAGCCGGTGCCCACCCCCTGGGCCATGTTCATCCCCATCATGGCCAGCAGCCCGGGAATGACGTACTGGACGTAGGCCTCCTGGCCACCCCCCAGCGACTGACCGATGGAGCCGCCGAAGACATACACGAACAGCAGCGTGAAAATCACCGGGAAGAGGACCGCGTCGAACATCGACTCCGGGTCCTGCCGGATCCACAGCAGGTTGCGGCGGATCAGGGCGCCGGTGTGGCGGAGGTGGCCGCGCAGCGGGATGCGCGCGTCGGCGGTGAGGGGGGTGGTGGCGGTGGCGGCGCTCATACGGCGACCTCCTCGCGGGTGTCGGCGGGCACGGTGTCCTGCGGCGCACTGGCGCGGTGGCCGGTGAGCGACAGGAACACCTCGTCCAGGCTGGGCAGTTCGGTGGTGAGGGAGGAGAGGGTGACACCGCGCGCGGTGACCGCGCCGACGACGGCGGTGAGCTGCTCGTCGCTCAGCACCGGCACCAGCAGCGAGCCGCGCTCGGCGTCCACGACGGTGGCGGCGAGACCGGTGATGCCGAGCTCGTCGATCCAGCCCGCCAGCGGCCTCAGCTGCAGCGGATCGGCAGGCCGCACCCGCAGCGTCCGCCCGCCGACCTTCGCCTTCAGCTCCTCGATGCCACCGCCCGCGATCACCCGGCCCCGGTCGACGACGGTCAGCTCGGAGGCCAGCTGCTCGGCCTCCTCCATGTACTGGGTGGTCAGGACGACGGTGACCCCGTCCCCGACCATCGCCTTGACCTCGTCCCACACCTCGTTGCGGGTGCGGGGGTCCAGCCCGGTCGTCGGTTCGTCCAGGAACAGCACGGCCGGCCGCCCGATCATGGACGCGGCGAGGTCGAGCCGTCGCCGCATACCGCCGGAGTACGTGGCCGCGGGCCGCCTCGCGGCCTCCGTCAGCGAGAACCGCTCCAGCAGCTCGTCGGCCCGGGCCCGGGCGTCCTTCCTGGGCAGGTCGAGCAGCCGTCCGATCAGATACAGGTTCTCCCACCCGGGGAGCTTCTCGTCCACGGAGGCGTACTGCCCGGTGAGTCCGATGACCCGGCGCAGTTGCCGGGGCTGCCGTACGACGTCGTAGCCGACGACGGTCGCCTGCCCGGCGTCCGGGGCGAGGAGGGTGGACAGGATCCGCACGAGGGTGGTCTTCCCGGCCCCGTTCGGCCCGAGCACCCCCATCACGGTGCCCTCCCGCACATCCAGGTCCACCCCGTCCAGCGCCTTGGTCTCACCGTAGTGCTTGACCAACCCCCGAACGGTCACGGCGCTCCCCGCGCCACTGGGGTTCTTGTCGATTCGCGTCATGCCAGGAACAGTGCCAACCCCGACCGACAAACCACCGACATGCGGCCGACAGCGTCCGACAGCGGCCGACACCTCGCCCACAAGCCCGGGCCGGCCTTCCCGGGCGCGGCCGGAGCCACCACGCGCGGCAGCCCGCCGACGGGGGAAGATCGGCGGGCTGCTCTGTGCGGGGATGGCTCAGTGAACGCTGTGCTCCTCCAGCGGGAACGTCCCGCCGACGACGTCCTCCGCGAACGCCTTGGCCGCGTTGCCCATGACCTCACGCAGATTGGCGTACTGCTTGACGAACTTCGGTACGCGGCCGCCGGTCAGGCCCAGCATGTCGGTCCACACCAACACCTGCGCGTCCGTCTCGGGACCGGCACCGATCCCCACCGTCGGGATGTGCAGTACCCGAGTCACCTCGGCCGCCAGCTCCGCGGGAACGAGCTCCAGCACGACCGCGAACGCCCCGGCGTCCTGCACGGCCTTGGCGTCCCGCAGCAGCTGAGCAGCGGCTTCCTCGCCCCGCCCCTGCACGCGGTAGCCCATCGCGTTCACGGACTGGGGGGTCAGGCCGATGTGCGCCATGACCGGGATGCCCGACTCCACCAGCAGCTCGATCTGGCGGTGCGAACGCTCGCCGCCCTCCAGCTTCACGGCCCCCACCCCGGCCTCCTTGACCAGCCGGGTCGCGCTGCGCAGCGCCTGGACGGGGCCCTCCTGGTACGACCCGAAGGGCAGGTCGCCGACGATCAGGGCGCGCTGGGTGCCCCGTACGACCGCCGCCGACAGCATGGTCATCTCGTCGAGGGTGACGGGCACGGTGGTCTCGTACCCCAGGTGACAGTTGCCCGCCGAGTCGCCGACGAGCATCACGGGGATCCCGGCCTCGTCGAAGACCGACGCGGTCATCGCGTCGTAGGCGGTGAGCATGGGCCACTTCTCGCCGCGCTCCTTGGCGAGCGCGATGTCGCGGACGGTGATACGGCGTGTGCCCTTGCCCCCGTACAGCGCCTTGCTGCCGTCGACGGGCTTGGTCTGGGCAGCCGAAAGCTGCGTCATTGCAACGGCTCCTTACGTCATCTCGAGGCGCCCTCACGGCGTCCCCGGACCACTCCCCATGGTGGCACCTCGTGCCATCGAGGGCCAGACCACCCTCTGTGGCCAAAGACTCGTCGGTAAGAGCTGGGTAAGGGAATCGCGACACCATCCGATACGAGACGGTCTCGTATCGGAATTGATCTACGCTCGACCGTATGACTACTCCTGCAGTCCCCGCCGCGCCCCGGATACCGGAAGTGGTGCACCGGCGCCGTTGGGCGATCCTCGGCGTGCTGATGCTGAGCCTGCTGATCGTGGTGCTCGACAACTCGATCCTGAACGTCGCGATCAAGACCATCTCCACCCCGGCCCCCACCGGCCTCGGCGCCACGCAGAGCGAGCTGGAGTGGGCCATAAACTCCTACACGCTCGTCTTCGCGGGCCTGCTGTTCACCGCGGGTCTCCTCGGTGACCGCCTCGGCCGAAAGAAGGTCCTGCTCGGCGGTCTCGCCGTGTTCGGCATCGGCTCCGCGCTGGCCGCCGAGTCCGGTTCGCCGGCGCAGCTGATCGCCTTCCGCGCGCTGATGGCCGTCGGTGCGGCGTTCGTGATGCCGGCCACCCTCGCCGTCCTCATGAACGTGTTCGAGCGGGAGGAGCAGCCCAAGGCGATCGGCATCTGGGCCGGCGGCGTGGGCCTGGCCATCGCCATAGGACCGATCACCGGAGGCCTCCTCCTCGATCACTTCTGGTGGGGTTCGGTCTTCCTCATCAACGTGCCGATCGTGCTGCTGGCGTTCGGGCTGATGCTGTGGCTGGTGCCCGACTCCCGCGACCCGAACCCCGGCCGGATCGACCCCGTCGGCGTCGTCCTGTCCGTCGTCGGCCTCGTCCTGCTCGTCTACGGCATCATCAAGGGCGGCGAGCTGGCCGACTTCACGGACCTGACCGTGCTGTCGACCATCGGGGCCGGCCTGGTCGTCCTCGCCGCATTCGTCGTGTTCGAACAGCGCAGCGACCACCCGTCGATCGACGTCACCTACTTCAAGAACAAGGTGTTCTCGGCCGCGATGGCCGTCATCACCCTGGTGTTCTTCGCGCTGATGGGCGTGACCTTCTTCTCGGTCTTCTACACCCAGAGCGTGCGCGGTTACTCCCCGCTCCAGTCCGGCCTGCTCCTGCTGCCGCTGGCCGTCGCCCAGCTGGTCTTCGCGCCGCGCGCCCGGCTGGTCGTCGACCGCATAGGGGTCAGGGCCACCACCACGGCGGCGATGCTCGTCCTCACGGCGACCCTGGCCGCGTTCGCCACGCTCGACGCGGACACGCCGATCTGGCTGCTCGAGATCGTCTTCTTCTCCATGGGCGCCGGAATGGCCCACGTCATGACCCCGACCAGCGTCGTCATCATGCAGGCCCTGCCCCGCGAGAAGGCCGGCTCCGCCTCCGCGCTCAGCAACACCTTCCGCCAGCTCGGCGGCGCGCTCGGCATCGCCGTCCTCGGCTCCGTGCTGTCGGCCTCGTACCGCGACGGCATCGAGGGCAGGCTCGGCGCCCTGCCGACGGGCCTGCGCGAGACGGCGGGCGAGTCCATCGAGGCCACGCTGGGCGTCGCCGCGAAGCTCGGCGCACGCGGCAAGGAACTGGTCGCCCCCGCCAACGACGCGTTCCTGCACGCCATGCACATCACCGCGCTGTGCGGGTCCGTGGTGGCGCTCGTCGGCGCGGTCGTCGTGGCGCTGTACCTGCCCGGGAAGCCGAAGGCGGCTCAGGAGGGCGCCACCGAGGAGGAGTTGGTGCGCACCGAGTCGTAGACCCCGCCGTGAGGCGAGTCCCGGGCGAGCCCTTGGGTGAGAATCTCCCCACTACGACGAAAGGACCGATGGACGTGAGCCTTGCCGGCAGTGGCACCGACGCGGAGCAGCCCGTCAGGGGCCGGCCTCGCAGTGAGGCCGTGGAACGGGCCATCATCGAGGGCACGATGAAGCTCCTGGAGGACGGCGTTCCGCTCGCCGAGATCTCCATAGAGCGCATCGCCCGTACCGCCGGAGTCGGCAAGGCCGCCATCTACCGGCGGTGGAGCGGCAAGGAGGAACTCTTCGTCGACGTCCTGCGCGCCGCCGAACTCCAGGACCCCGAGCAACTCCCGGGCACCTCGATGCGGGACGACCTCGTCGTGCTCCTGGAGTCGCTGCGGCAGCGCGGCCTCGCCAACCGTTCCTCGACCATCCTGCACAACGTGCACACCCAGATGAAGAGCAGCCCCAAGATCTGGGCGGCGTACGAGAACTCGGTCATAGTGCCGCGGCGCAGAATCGGCGTGGAGGTCCTGCGGCGCGGTCAGCGCAACGGCGAACTCCGCGCCGACCTCGACGTGGAGCTGGTGAACGACATGGTCGTGGGTGCCATGCTGGTCCGCGCCGTGCTGCGTCCCGAGGCCGACCTCCCCGAGGGCCTTGCGGAACTGATCGTCGACACCCTGCTCGCCGGCCTGCGTCCCGTCGACTGACCCGGCGGAATTGTGCGCGTTTCGTCACAGCCCGGGCAGGGCGCCGCAGGCCCGGAACTCTCGGTGCCGCCCCGGTCGTCCTCGTGCGAGTACGGCCGTCGGGGGACGGCAGGATCGAAGGCGAACATCCCCTAGGGTCGTACCTACGGGGGAGACGGTGTGCACGGCAGGCAGTGAGGCGACGGTATGGCGCAGCAGGCGTACATGACGGAGACGGACGACAACGGCGGCTCGGGACCCGAGCGTCGGGGAGACCGGCTCCGGCGCCTGATCGGACGTCTGGCCGGCCGGCTGCCCGCCGGCTGGCGCGGCGACCCGCGCGTCTGGCGCCGCGGTCTGGTCGTCGCCGCCCTGGCCGTTCTCCTCTCGCTGGTGATGCTGCTGCACTCGCGCATCCCCAACCGCTACGGCAACCTCGGCAGCCTCACGGAGACCTTCCTGCCGTGGCTGGGTCTCCTCATCCCGCTGTTCCTCGTCCTCGCGTTGGTGCGCAGGTCCGCGAGCGCGCTGATCGCGGTGGTCCTGCCGGCCGTCGTCTGGCTGAACCTCTTCGGTGGGCTGCTCTCCGACAAGACCGGCGGCGGCGGCGATCTCACCGTCGCCACGCACAACGTCAACGCCGACAACCCCGACCCGTCCGACACCGCCCGTGACGTGGCCGCGTCCGGCGCGGACATGGTGGCGCTGGAGGAGCTGACCGCCTCGGCGGTGCCGGTGTACGAGAAGGCGCTGGCGGCGACGTACAAGTACCACTCGGTGCAGGGCACGGTCGGCCTGTGGAGCAAGTACCCGCTGAGCGGGGTGAAGCCCGTCGACATCAAGCTGGGCTGGACACGCGCGATGCGGGCGACGGCGGCGACCCCGGAGGGGAAGGTGGCGGTCTATGTCGCCCATCTCCCCTCCGTGCGGGTGAAACTGCAGGCCGGCTTCACCGCCCGGCAGCGCGACAAGAGCGCGGACGCGCTGGGCGAGGCCATCGCCGACGAGCCCTTGAGCCAGGTGATCCTGCTGGGCGACCTCAACGGCACGATGAACGACCGCTCGCTCAACGCCGTGACCTCCCAGATGCGTTCCACCCAGGGCGCGGCGGGCAGCGGCTTCGGCTTCAGCTGGCCGGCGTCGTTCCCGATGGCGCGGATCGACCAGATCATGGTGAAGGGCGTGGAACCGGTGACGTCGTGGACGCTCCCGCGGACGGGCAGCGACCACCTGCCGGTGGCGGCGCGTGTGAAGCTCACCACGTCGGCGTCCTGAAAAAGCCCACGGCAACCGGGACTTGACCTGCCGGAATATCGGACCGGGGAAAGTTTGTTCCGTCGTTGAACATACGATGGAAGCAATCCCCGACCCGAAAGGCTGCGTCCCCTCATGCCTCTGGCCCTGCTCGCCCTCGCCGTGGGTGCCTTCGGCATCGGCACCACCGAGTTCGTGATGATGGGCCTGCTGCCCGACGTAGCGGCAGACCTGCACATCTCCCTCCCCAGCGCGGGACACCTGGTCTCCGCGTACGCCCTCGGCGTCGTCATCGGCGCCCCGCTGCTGGCCGCGGTGACCGCCCGGATGGGACGCCGGACCCTGCTGATGTCGCTGATGGGACTCTTCGTCGCGGGCAACGCCCTGTCGGCCCTCGCCCCCGGGTACGACTGGCTGCTGGCCGCCCGCTTCCTCAGCGGCCTCCCGCACGGCGCCTTCTTCGGCGTGGGCGCGGTGGTGGCCACCAACCTGGTCGCGCCGGAACGCAAGGCCCGCTCGGTGTCGCTGATGTTCCTCGGCCTGACCGTCGCCAACATCGCGGGCGTCCCCGCCGCCACCCTCATGGGCCAGCACCTGGGCTGGCGGGCGACGTTCCTCGGCGTGAGCGCGATAGGCCTGGCGGCGATAGCCTCGCTGGCGCTGCTGATCCCGCGCCACATGGCCGGATCCCCCGCGGCGGGCCTGCGCGGCGAACTGGCGGCCCTGAAGTCGCTCCCGGTGTGGCTGGCGCTGGGCACGACGGTGGCGGGCTTCGGCGCGCTGTTCTCCGCGTACAGCTACATCACGCCGATGCTGACCGACGCCGCCGGCTATGCCGACTCCAGCGTGACCCTGCTCCTCGCGCTGTTCGGCGTGGGCGCGACGATCGGCAACCTCCTGGGGGGCCGCCTCGCCGACCACGCCATGCGCCGCACGCTGTTCGGCGGCCTGGTGGCGCTGGCGCTGGTCCTGGCCCTCTTCCCGCTGCTGATGACGACGCGGTGGGGCGGGGCGCTGGCCGTGGTACTGCTCGGCGTGGCGGCGTTCGTGGCCGGTACCCCGTTGAACCTGATGGTCCTGGAGAAGGCGGCGTCGGGCCCCTCCCTGGCCTCCTCCGCCAACCAGGCGGCCTTCAACCTCGCGAACGCCGGCGGCGCCTGGCTCGGCGGCCTCACCCTGGCGGCGGGCTTCGGCGTCACGTCCCCGGCGTCGGCGGGGGCGGTTCTGGCGACGCTCGGACTGGCGATGGCGGCGGTGGCGTACGGCGTGGACCGGCGCCGGGCGGCCACGGGCGTGGCCGGCCGGGAGCGGATCGTCGCGACGCATGTGCCGCAGCAGGCGGAGGCGCTCCACCACTGACGCCCACCACGCGCACGCCGGTCGGGCCTTCTCGGCCCGTCCGGCGCCTGAGGGCGGTACCGCCGGCGCCGGACGCGCGTCTTGTCCCGCCCGCCCTGCGGGCGGACGACGCTCCTTTCACCACACGCCCTAGTCGAAGCGGGCGAGGTCCCGCAGCCAGACCGTCGCCGAACTGTCGGACGGCGCGCGCCAGTCACCGCGCGGCGAGAGCGAACCGCCGGCCGAGACCTTCGGTCCGTTCGGCATCGCCGAGCGCTTGAACTGCGCGAACGCGAAGAATCGGCGGCAGAAGACCTCCAGCCAGTGCCGGATCTCCGGCAGCTCGTACGCCACCCGCTTGGCCTCCGGGAAGCCCGGCGGCCAGGCGCCGGTCTCCGGGTCGTGCCAGGCGTGCCAGGCCAGGAAGGCGATCTTCGACGGCCGGAAGCCGTAGCGCAGTACCTGGAACAGCGTGAAGTCGTGCAGCGCGTACGGGCCGATCCTCGACTCGGTCGACTGCATCTCCTCGCCCGGCACCAGCTCCGGGCTGATCTCGGTGTCGAGGATCGCGGCGAGGATCTTGCCGGTCTCCTCGTCGAACTGGCCGCTGCTGATGACCCAGCGGATCAGATGCTGGATCAGCGTCTTCGGCACACCGGAGTTGACGTTGTAGTGGCTCATCTGGTCGCCCACGCCGTACGTGGACCAGCCGAGCGCCAGCTCCGACAGATCGCCGGTGCCGAGCACGATGCCGCCGCGCTGGTTGGCGAGCCGGAACAGGTAGTCGGTGCGCAGCCCGGCCTGCACGTTCTCGAAGGTGACGTCGTACACCGGCTCGCCGGAGGCGAAGGGGTGGCCCATCTCCTTCAGCATCAGGCGCGCGGTCGGCGTGATGTCCAGCTCGGCCGCCGTGACGCCGAGGGCACGCATCAGCGCATGGGCGTTGTCCTTGGTGTGGTCGCTGGTGGCGAAGCCGGGCAGCGTCCAGGCCAGGATGTCGCTGCGCGGGCGGCCCGCGCGGTCCATCGCGCGGGCGGCGACGATCAGCGCGTGCGTGGAGTCGAGACCGCCGGACACCCCGATGACCACCTTCGGGCCGCCGATCGCGGCCAGCCGCTGCTGGAGGCCCTCGACCTGGATGTTGTACGCCTCGAAGCAGTCCAGGGCGAGGCGCTCGGCGTCGGCCGGCACGAACGGGAAGCGCTCCACGCGACGGCGCAGCCCCAGGTCGGTGAGTGGCGGATCGAGCTCGAACGCGACCGTCCGGAAGTCGCCGGTCCGCGCGCGGTGCGTACGGCGGTTGTCGTCGAACGTGCCCATCCGCTGCCGCTCCTGCCGCAGCAGGTCGAGGTCCACGTCGGCCACCGCGTACTCGTCGCCGAGCGGGAACCGCTGGGTCTCGGCCAGCAGCACGCCGTTCTCGTAGACCATGGCCTGGCCGTCCCAGGACAGGTCGGTGGTCGACTCGCCCAGTCCGGCCGCCGCGTAGACGTACGCGGCGAGGCAGCGGGAGGACGCGGAGCGGCACAGCAGCTTGCGGTCCTCGGCGCGCCCCACCGTGATCGGGCTGCCCGAGAGGTTGACGAGGAGCGTCGCCCCGGCGAGGGCCGCCTCCGCGCTGGGCGGCACCGGCACCCACATGTCCTCGCAGATCTCCGCGTGCAGCACGAGACCCGGGACGTCGTCCGCCGCGAACAGCAGATCCACGCCGAAGGGCACCGACTCGCCGCCGACGCGGATCGACCCGCCACGCTCGTCGGCGCCGTCGGCGATCTGCCGACGCTCGTAGAACTCCCGGTAGTTCGGCGGGTACGACTTGGGCACGACACCCAGGACGCGGCCGCGGTGCACGATCACCGCGCAGTTGTAGATCCGGTTGCGGTGGCGCAGCGGGGCACCGACGACCAGCACCGGCAGCAGCCGGGCCGACCCGGCCACCACCTCCCGGAGCGCCTCCTCGACCTGGTCGAGCAGTGCGTCCTGCAGCAGCAGGTCCTCGATCGAGTAGCCGCACAGCACCATCTCCGGGAAGACGGCGACGGCGACACCCTCCTCGGCGCACCGGTGGGCGTGGCGCAGGACCGCTTCGGCGTTGGCGTGCGGGTCCGCGATGACGGTGTGACCCGTACACGCGGCGACGCGTGCGAAGCCGTGCTGATAGATCGACCAGAAGTTCAAGGCAGGCACGGGCCCAGTGTAATCGTCAGAGCGACGCGATGGGTGGTGCGGGGTGTGGGCCGTGCCACGCACGGCGAAGGGGCGCGGCGTGAACACACCCCGCGCCCCCTCAGGTTGCCGTGGCCGGCGGTGCCTCAGCGGCGCTTGTACGACTCGACGTAGCCGTTCGTGGGCGTGCCCACGCCGGTGACGTCGTCGTAGCCCTTCACCGCGGACAGCGAGCTGTCCTTGCCGAGGCTGCGGACGGAGGTCAGCAGGCCGTCGGCGGCGTCGAAGCTGTTGGCGAAGTCGACGCGCGCGACCGCGAGACCGGAGCCCGTCGGGTTGTCCGTGACGTCGTGGTAGACCCGCGACCCGTACTTGGAGTAGATCGACGGGTTGGCGAAGCCGATCGCCGTGCCGCCGCGCGCCTCCTGGGCGAGAGCCTGGACGGCCGCGATGACCGGCGCGGCCAGCGAGGTGCCGCCGATGCGGTACTCGCTGTACTGCGCGGACCCGTCCGGGAAGGTCTGGGTCTGCCCGACCTTGAAGCCGGTGTTCGGGTCGGCGATCGCCGCGATGTCCGGGACGACGCGGTTGCCGGCCGCGTTGTTGGCCGTGGCCAGCGCGTTCGGGACGACGCCCTTCTGGTAGTACGGCTCGGCGACGGTCCTGCTGGTGCCGCCGCCCGCGCCCGAGGTGAACGCGCCGGGGAAGTTGGTCCAGCTCTTGCCGTCGTCCGACAGCAGGGCCTTCTCGGTGCCCCAGCCGGTCTCCCACAGGTACTTGTCGCCCTTGCCGACCGCCAGCGAGGTACCGCCGACCGCCGTCACCCAGGCCGAGTTGGCCGGGGTGTCGACCTGCTTCGTACCGGTGTTGGCGACCTCGTCGCCGTTGTCGCCGGAGGAGAAGTAGAAGCCGATGCCCTCGACCGCGCCGAACTGGAAGACCTGGTCGTAGGCGGCCGCCAGGTCCGGCGTCTGGTTGGCCTCGATGTCGCCCCAGGAGTTGGAGACGATGTCGGCCAGGTGGTTGTCGACGATCTTGCTGAGCGAGTCGAGCAGGTCGTCGTCGTAGCAGGACGAGGCGCCCACGTACGTGACGTTCGCGGCCGGCGCGACCGCGTGCACGGCCTCGACGTCGAGGGTCTCCTCGCCGTACCAGCCGGCCGCCCCGCACTCCTCGGTCTTGGTGTAGTTCTTCGGCAGGACCTGGGTCAGCTGGCCCGTCTTCCAGGCCGCGTCGCCGTGCGCCTTGGCGTAGGTGCCCGCGTCGTAGGCGATCGTCGGGGAGGCGTACGCGTCGGTGATGGCGATGCGCACGCCCTTGCCCGTGTAGCTGCCCGCGCCGTACGCGGCCCGCAGCTGCTTGCCGGTGTACCCCTGGACGGCGTACGGGATCTTCGTGCCGTACGCGTCCGGGAGGGTGCCCGCGATGTTCGAGCCGTAGTACGAGGAGAACGGCCCGGAGTTCTTGAACACCGCGTCCGGCGGCGGGAGCTGATCCTTGCTGCCGGCCTTGTGCGGCGCGTTGTCCAGGCCGGTGACGGTCAGCACGGCGCCGGCCAGGCTCGCGGGCGCCGACGCGGTCTTCGACGGCGCGCGGTAGGTCTTCGAGCCCTTGGCGTAGTTGTGCAGCTGGGTGCCGAACGCCTTCTCGGCGGCGGCCACATCACCGCTGACGGAGATGTAGTGCCGGCTGGTGCCCGTGACCTTCAGGCCGGCCGCCGTCAGCCACGCCTTGACCGCCGCCACCTGGGCCTCGGTCGCGCCGAAGCGGGACTGCGCCTGCTTGGCGGAGAGGTACTTGCCGTACGCGGGAGAGCTCGGGTCGGACACCGCCTTCGCGTACGCGGCGAGGCTGCCCGCGTTCCGGCCGGCGAGGTAGACACGGGCCGAGACCTGGGCGCTGTCCGAGGTCGCGCCCTTGTCCGCCTTGGCCGTCGCCCACGCGGGCTTGGTCCCGGCCAGCGTGTCACGGGCCGGACCGTCCGCGGCGTGCGCCGCGGGTATGCCGAGCGCCAGCGCGCCGGCGATCATGGGCAGTGTCGCCGCCATGCTCACCCCGGCGCGCCGTACGGCACGGTTGGATCTCATAGGACCCCCTGTATGTGGTTCGACGCGAGTGGATCACTCGACGTGCTGGCCACTCTTGCGACGAACCGTTCATGCAAGGGGAATGCGAACACCAAGAAGCGGCCAAGTGACCGCTTTCTGAGCCGGTTTGACGGATACGTCCGCGAAGTCGAGGGAAAACCCTATGGATTGGCCGGAAACCATGCGCTAAGGCTTGGCTCCCCGCTCCTTCAGCATGTCGGCCATGAGCTGGATCTCCGACTCCTGCGCGTCGACCATCCCCTGCGCGAGCCGCTTCTCCACGCCGACCGCGCACTTGGCGACACAGCCCTCGGCCATGTGGACACCGCCCTTGTGGTGATCGGTCATGAGCTGGAGGTAGAACACCTCGGCCGCCTTGCCGTTCAGCGTCCCGAGCTTCCTCATCTCGGCGTCGGTGGCCATTCCGGGCATGAGCGCGCCGTCCTCGCCGTCGCTCATGTCCCCCATGCCCATCCAGGTCATGGGCGGGTCGGACGACACCTTCGGCAGCCCCCACAGAGTGAGCCAGCCGAGCAGCATGCCGCGCTGGTTGGCCTGCGTCTGGGCGATGTCGTAGGCGAGCCGCCGCACGTCCTCGTCCGTCGTCCGGTCCCGCACGATGTACGACATCTCGACGGCCTGCTGATGGTGGACGGCCATGTCCCGGGCGAACCCGGCGTCGGCGGAGTCGGCGGAAGGGACCGAGGTGTCCGCCCCGCCGTCCTCGGCGACGGCGTAGGTGATCGCGCCGGCCCCGACGAGCGCCGCCGCGGTGACCGCCGCGATCCAGCCCGCGGGCTTCCTCACTTCATCGTCCCGCCGGTGCACGAGGCGCCCGGCTCGGGCGTCTGCTCGCCCTGCACGAACTCCTCGAAGAACGTGTTCACGGCCGGGTCGTCGGCACTCGTCACCGTCCGCTGCCTCCCCCACGCGGTGAGCATGATCGGGTCGGCCTGCTTGTCGTCCGGGCTCATGAACGTGTACGGCGTCTTCCTCACCTTCGCCGCGAGCGCGTCGACGTCGGCCTTGTCCGCCTTGCTCGTGTACGTCACCCAGACCGCCCCGTGCTCCAGCGAGTGCACGGCGTTCATGTTGTTGACCGGCTCGGTGTACACGGTGCCGTCGCAGGTCAGCCAGACCGGGTCGTGGTTGCCGCCGACCGGGGGCTCGGTCGGGTACTTCACGGTCTTGGTGACGTGCGTACGGCCCAGCTTCCCCGTCCAGGTCCTGACCCCGTCCGACCCGGTGACGAACTGCCCCGAGGACTTCGCGTCCCCGGCGGCCGCGGACGAGTCGTCCTTCCCGGACTGCGACGTCACGACGAACACCCCACCGGCGACCAGCGCGGCGACGGCGACGGCGCTGCCGCCGATGACGAGAAACCGGTTGCGCCGCTCCCGGGCCTGCTGGGCCCGCCGCATCTCCTCTATACGCGCCTTGCGCGCCGCGCTGCCGGTCGTGTTGGCGGAACCCATGAGGCCTGTCCTTCTGGGGGAAAGGGGGCGGGACGGTCGGGGGTGTTGCTCTGCTGTCCAGCGGGTCCGCTGATCGTAATGGGGGAGGTGGGGAATCTCGTAGGCAGATCACGGCCATGGATAATTTGAAGGAAGGATGCGCATTATCTAGCCTTCCTCTCATGCGGCTGCTGCGATCCACCGACCTGGCCCTGCGCGTCCTCATGCGCCTCGCGGTCGCGGACCAGACCACCCCCACGACACGCGAGGTGGCGGCCGCGATGGCGGTCCCCTACACCCACGCGGCCAAAGTCGTCGCCGAACTCCAGCACCTGGGCCTCCTGGAGGCCCGCAGGGGCCGGGGCGGCGGGCTGGCCCTGACGGAAAAGGGCCGTACGGCGTCCGTGGGCGCCGTGGTCCGCACCTTCGAGGGCGACGGTGACGTGGTCGACTGCGAGGGCACGACCCCGTGCCCCCTGAACACGGGCTGCCGCCTGCGCGGCGCGCTCCGCCGGGCCCAGGAGGCGTTCTTCGTGTCCCTGGACCCGATCACGGTCGCGGACATCGTGACGGAGCCGACGGGGCCGCTGCTGCTGGGGATCTCCAGGCCTGCGCCATAAGACTCCGAACATGCCGAAACCATCTCCCAATGCCAGACTGGACAGAAATCCGTCTTTTGTCCGCGCATAGGAGAATTTCCGTGACTGCGCTTCTCGACTACCGGAGCAACAGGATCGTCGAATTGCTGCAGGAGCCTGCCGAGCGACGCGACGCCGAGTGGTTGCGGCAGGCGTTGCAGCAAGCGGTCCTGCTGGAACTCGCCACCCTTCCGCCCTACTTGTGCGGTCTGTGGTCGATAGAGGACCCGAGCCGGGACGAAGGCGTCTTCACGGCCATTCGCGAGGTCGTCTTCGACGAGATGTCACATCTGGGCCTGGCCTGCAATCTGCTCACCACCATCGGTGGCGTCCCGCGTCTGGCGGACGAGAAGGTGGTGCCCAAGTATCCGGGCCCGCTGCCCGGTGGAGTGCGGCCCGATCTGACCGTCTTCCTGAGCGGGCTCACGAAGGATTCCCTGGACATGTACTCGAGCATCGAGGAGCCGGATCACCCGGTGGCGCATCTCGGGACGCACACCTCGATCGGGGCCTTCTACGACGCCGTCCTGGAGGCGTTCAGGAGCCGGCCCGACCTGATCACCGGTGCTCACCAGGTGACTCGGAACATGCAGCAACACGGGCAGGGCAACAGCATCGTGGCGCTCACCTCCCTCGCGGACGTCGAGGCGGCGATCGGAGTGATCAAGGAGCAGGGCGAGGGCACATCGGCCTCGCCCCGCAATCCGCACCCCGGGGAGCAGGAGGAGCTGGCCCATTTCTATGTCTTCCGGGAGATCTTCCACGGCCGAAAACTCGTCAAGACCGCGGACGACCCGGTCCGCTGGGAGTTCGTCGGCGACACGATCCCCATGCCGGTGTGCCGCCCCATGGCGACCGTCCCGTCCGGCGGCTGGGGAGCAGGGGGCACCGCGGCGCCCGACGCCGAGACCAGGGAGCTCCTCGACTCCGTGAACCACGCCTACAGCGAGCTCCTGCGGTTCCTGGAGGCGGCCTGGCAGGCGGATGCACCGGCCAAGGCGAAGGAGTTCCTGAACAAGGCCATCGGCCAGATGTTCGCCCTCCAGGGTCCCGCCCAGACGCTGATGGAGCGTCCCCTGCCGCAGGGCGGAGGCTCGACGTACGGGCCGGAATTCCGTTACGTCGCCCCATGAGCCCTTGGGGTCAGGCGCCGGCCAGCCACAGATCCGGCCCGAACACCTCGTAGTGGATGTCGGCCGCGCCCACACCCTTCTCGATCAGCTGCCCCCGCACCGCCCGCATGAACGGCAGCGGCCCGCACAGGTACGCGCGCGTGCCCGCCGGGACGACCACGTCCGTGAGGTCGACCAGGCCGGTACGGGCCCCCTCCGGCGCCTCGCGCTCGTACCAGAGGTGCACGGCCGCCTCCGGGAGCTTCGCCGCGTAGGCCGCGTGGTCGGTGCGCAGGGCGTGGCCGGCGGGGGAGCGGTCCGCGTGGACGACCGTGACCGGGGCGCGGTGGCCCGTCGCCGCCAGGTGGGCCAGCATCGCGACCATCGGGGTCACGCCGATACCGGCCGAGGCCAGCAACAGGGGCGTGTCCTCGGCGTCGTCGAGGACGAGGTCGCCGTACGGCTCGGAGAGCTCCAGGACACCGCCCTCGTGCACACGCGCGTGGAGGTGGTTCGAGACCTCGCCCTCCGGGGTCGCGGCGTCACCGGTGACGCGCTTGACACTGATCTGGCGCAGGGCGTCGGAGGCCGGGGCGCCGGACAGGCTGTACTGGCGTATCTGGCGCGCGCCGTCGGGGAGTTCGACGCGGACGGAGACGTACTGGCCCGCGCGGAAGTCGCGCACCGGTCCCCCGTCGAGCGGGCTCAGGCGGAGGGTGACGACGTCCTCGGTCTCTGCGACGCGCTCCACGACCTTCCACCGCCGCCACTCACCCGCGCCCCCGCGCTCCTCGTACAGCCGCCGCTCGATCGCGATCAGCGCGTTCGCCATCAGCCAGTAGACCTCGGTCCAGGCGGCCGCCACCTCGGGGGTGACCGCGTCGCCCAGGACGGCGGCGATGGCGCCGAAGAGGTGCTCGTGGACCACCGCGTACTGCTCGGGCGCGACGCCCAGGGAGGCGTGCTTGTGGGCGATGCGGGAGAGCATCGCGTCGGGGCGCTCGTCCGGGTGCTCCACGAGGTGGGTCGCGAAGGCGGCGATCGATCCCGCCAGGGCCTGCCGCTGGGTGCCGGCGGCCTGGTTGCCGCGGTTGAAGAGGTCGCGCAGCAGCTCGGGGTGGGCGGCGAAGAGGCCGGCGTAGAAGCGCTCGGTGATCTCGCCGATCGCCGCGCCCACGGCGGGGAGCGTGGCGCGGACGGTGGCTGCGGACTGCTCGGACAGCATGGGGTCTCCTCTGAGCTCGCCGGCGCGTGGGGCCGGCGTTCGGCTGGGCGGCACGTTAGTTAAACTTGCATCTTGGATGCAAATTAAGCCGGTGGGGGAGAGACGGAGGGGGCCGGGCATTACGGATGTCGGTCCGAGCAGGCAAGATGGGCAGCAGAGCAGTACACCTGCCGGACGTGAAGCGTTCAGGCCGGGGTCGCCGAGGCGATCATGGTCCGCAACGCGCACGAAATGGTGTTGTGGTGGGATGCTCAGGTGCCCGACCGCCTCTCGCGGGACGAGGGACAGGCGGCCTGACCAGCAAGGATGGGGAAGCGGAAGATGGACAAGCAGCAGGAGTTCGTGCTCCGGACACTGGAGGAGCGCGACATCCGGTTCGTACGCCTGTGGTTCACGGACGTGCTGGGCTTCCTCAAGTCCGTCGCCGTGGCCCCGGCCGAGCTCGAGCAGGCGTTCGACGAGGGGATCGGCTTCGACGGCTCAGCGATCGAGGGCTTCGCCCGGGTCTACGAGTCCGACATGATCGCCAAGCCGGACCCGTCCACCTTCCAGGTCCTGCCCTGGCGCGCGGAGGCCCCCGGCACCGCCCGCATGTTCTGCGACATCCTCATGCCCGACGGCTCCCCGTCCTTCGCGGACCCGCGCTACGTCCTCAAGCGCGCCCTGGCCCGCGCCTCCGACCTGGGCTTCACCTTCTACACCCACCCGGAGATCGAGTTCTTCCTGCTGAAGGACAAGCCGGTCGACGGCTCCCGCCCGACCCCCGCCGACAACTCCGGCTACTTCGACCACACCCCGCAGAACGTGGGCATGGACTTCCGCCGCCAGGCGATCACCATGCTGGAGTCGATGGGCATCTCGGTCGAGTTCTCCCACCACGAGGGCGCCCCCGGCCAGCAGGAGATCGACCTGCGCTACGCCGACGCGCTGTCCACGGCCGACAACATCATGACGTTCCGCCTGGTCATGAAGCAGGTCGCGCTGGAGCAGGGGGTCCAGGCGACCTTCATGCCGAAGCCGTTCTCCGAGCACCCGGGCTCCGGCATGCACACGCACCTGTCCCTCTTCGAGGGCGACCGCAACGCGTTCTACGAGTCCGGCGCCGAGTACCAGCTCTCCAAGGTGGGCCGTTCCTTCATCGCCGGTCTGCTGAAGCACGCCGCCGAGATCGCCGCCGTCACCAACCAGTGGGTCAACTCCTACAAGCGCATCTGGGGCGGCTCCGAGCGCACCGCCGGCGCCGGCGGCGAGGCACCCTCGTACATCTGCTGGGGCCACAACAACCGCTCCGCCCTGGTCCGCGTCCCCATGTACAAGCCCGGCAAGACCGGCTCCGCCCGCATCGAGGTCCGCTCCCTCGACTCCGGCGCCAACCCCTACCTGGCGTACGCCATGCTGCTGGCCGCCGGCCTCAAGGGCGTCGAGGAGGGCTACGAACTTCCCCCGGGCGCCGAGGACGACGTCTGGGCCCTCTCCGACGCCGAGCGCCGCGCCATGGGCATCGAGCCGCTCCCCCAGAACCTCGGCGAGGCCCTCACCCTCATGGAACGCAGCGACCTCGTCGCCGAGACCCTCGGCGAGCACGTCTTCGACTTCTTCCTGCGCAACAAGCGCCAGGAGTGGGAGGAGTACCGCTCCGAGGTCACCGCGTTCGAGCTGCGGAAGAACCTGCCGGTGCTGTAGGGGCGGGTCAGGGCGGGTTTCTCGCGGATTCGACGAGGGGGGCCGACGGTCTTGGACCGTCGGCCCCACCGTGTCTCACTGACTCTGGCCGTCCGGACCGGCGGACGGGGCGACGTCACGCAGGGAGGCCGAGCGGCGGGTGCTCGAGCACGCGGGGCTTGTACTCGACCAGCTGGATGCGGCCGTCGAAGGTGCGGTGCTCGATCATCTCGAGGGCAACGTCCGGATAGCCGTCGTAGATGCGTTCTTCGCCTGTGGCCCCGGTGATCACCGGAAACATCACGACCCGGAAGCGGTCGACGAGTCCGGCTCGTAGCAGGGACCGGCACAGGCTGAGGCTGCCGATCGTGCTGAGGAGCCCCGAGCCACTCGACTTCATGGCGCGGACCGCCTCGACGGCGTCGTCGCGGACGAGCGTGGAGTTGGCCCACGTCAGTGGCTCCTCGAGTGAGGAGGAGAACACCACCTTGGACGCCTGCGTGAGATTGTCGACGGACGCCTCTTCTTCGGGCCTGAACTCGTCCTGGCCATTCGGGACCTCGCCTGCCGCGAAGCCCGACATCAGGCGGTAGGTGTTCGCTCCCATCAGGTAGGTGGCCTCGGGCTGCTCGCCGAGCCACGCGAGGTACTCCGGGCCCTCGAGGCCCCAGAACCCGGGCCATCCCTCTCCCGATGCGTGGCCGTCGAGCGAGGTGATGAAGTCGACGAGAAGCTCCGACATGGCGCTGTCCTTTCCCAGGGTGTCACGAGCTTGGACCGGCCAGGGGCCACAAACTCATCGGCCGCGCCGTGGAGCAACGAGAAATCCCATGACGCCGCGGGTGATCTCCACGCGATGGGGAACGGCGGCTCGAGTTCTGTCAAAGCACCAGCTCAGCCCCACTCGCGAACGGCCCCGACGTCGGCTCCCCTGCGTTTCGCCGAGCCCGTCCTACTGCCCCCGCGCCGCCAGGTCTGCCAGCACCTTGTGCAGCGGTTCCGTCGCGCGGCGGCGGTATTCCTGGATCGCCCAGCCGTTGCCGTCGGGGTCCTTGAAGTACATGAAGGTCGCGCCGTCCTGGGGGGCGAACTGCTGGGGCTCGGTGACGTCGAGGCCACGGGCGGTGAGTTCCTCGTACGCCGCCTTGGCGTCCGTGACGCACAGCTGGAGACCGTGGTAGGTGCCTGGCTGCGGGGTGCCCGTGGGCACCTGGAGGCCGCTGACCAGGGCGATCGAGCAGCCTGAGCCGGGCGGGGTGAGCTGGACGATGCGTACTCCCGCCATGACCTCGCCGTCGAGGTCGACGTGGAAGCCGACCTTGTCGCGGTAGAACTCCTTGGCCCGGTCCACGTCGGACACCGGCAGCAGGATCACTTCTAGGGTCATGTCCATGTCTGACTCCTTCGTCGCGGACATCGCTCGCCACGGAACCTTCTCGCAGAACGCCTCTCGCGGAACGCCTCTCACAGAACCCGAATCCGGCACGGAGCGCCACCGAAAGGGCCGGGTTACGCTCGGTGCGTACGACCTTGATCCGAGGGAGGGCCGGGGATGGCGCCGGGGCGCAGGAGCAGTACCTTCACACGGCTGCTGCGGCACGGCTTCACGGACCCCTCCGCCGCCGAGCGGCTGTTGGACGGACCCGAGCTGTCCCCGGTGCGCAGCGATCCCTTCCTCCTGGAGGCGCTGGGGGCGACCGCTGATCCCGACCTCGCGCTGCACGGTCTCGTACGACTGCTGGAGGCGCAGCCCGGTCCCACCGCGCGGCGTGGACTGCTCGACACGCTGATAGCGGCCAAGCCGTTGCGGGACCGCCTGCTGGGGGTGATGGGGGCGTCCGCCGCGCTCGCCGACCATCTCGCCCGGCATCCGCGCGACTGGGAGGCGCTGGTCACGTACGAGCCCCGGGACCTGCACCCCGGGGTGGAGGAGTTCGAGCGGGGGCTCGCGGAGGCGACTGATCCGGTGTCGTTGCGGGTCGCCTACCGGCGGTGTCTGCTGTCGATCGCGGCGCGGGACGTGTGCGGGACGACGGACGTCGCCGAGACCGCCGCCGAGCTCGCCGACCTGGCCACCGCCACCCTGCGCGCGGCGCTCGGGATAGCGAGGAGCGCCGCGGCCGAGGAGGCGGCTCTGTGCCGGCTCGCCGTCATCGCCATGGGGAAGTGCGGCGGACACGAGCTGAACTACGTGTCCGATGTCGACGTCATCTTCGTGGCGGAGGCCGTCGAGGGGGCCGACGAGGGGAAGGCCCTGCGCGCCGCCACCAAGCTCGCCTCCCACTTGATGCGGATCTGCTCCGAGACCACCGTCGAGGGGTCCATCTGGCCCGTCGACGCCAATCTGCGGCCCGAGGGGCGCAACGGCCCGCTGGTGCGGACGCTCAGCAGTCATCTCGCCTACTACCAGCGGTGGGCCAAGACCTGGGAGTTCCAGGCGTTGCTCAAGGCCCGGCCGGTGGCGGGGGATCTGGAGCTGGGGACCGAGTACGTCGCCGCCGTCGAACCGCTGGTGTGGAAGGCCGCCGAGCGGGAGAACTTCGTCGCCGATGTGCAGAAGATGCGGCGGCGCGTCGTCGAGAACATTCCGGTCGCCGAGATCGAGCGGGAGCTCAAGCTCGGGCCCGGTGGGTTGCGGGACGTCGAGTTCGCCGTGCAGCTGCTGCAGTTGGTGCACGGGCGCTCCGACGCGTCGTTGCGGAGCGGAACGACCCTGGACGCCCTCCAGGCGCTGGCGGCGGGGGGCTATGTGGGGCGCGCCGACGCCGTACAGCTCGACGACGCGTACCGGTTCCTGCGGTCCATGGAGCACCGGATCCAGCTGTACCGGTTGCGGCGGACCCATCTCGTTCCCGAGGGCGAGGAGGATCTGCGGCGGATCGGGCGGTCGTTGGGGCTGCGGGCCGACCCGGTGGGGGAGCTGAACCGGGAGTGGCGGCGGCACGCGGCCATGGTGCGGCGGCTGCACGAGAAGATCTTCTACCGGCCGCTGCTGGATGCTGTGGCCCAACTCGCCACCGGCGAGGCCCGGTTGAGCCTCGAGGCGGCCCGGGAGCGGCTGGTCGCGCTGGGATACGCGGATCCCGCTTCCGCGTTGCGGCATTTGGAGGCGCTCGCGTCGGGCGTGTCCCGGAAGGCCGCGATTCAGCGCACTCTGCTGCCCGTTCTGCTCGGGTGGTTCGCAGATTCCGCCGATCCGGACGCCGGGCTGCTCAACTTCCGCAAGGTCTCGGACGCGTTGGGCAAGACCCCTTGGTACCTAAGGCTGTTGAGGGACGAAGGCGCGGCCGCCGAGAATCTCGCCCGGGTGCTGTCCGCCGGGCGGCTCGCCCCCGACCTGCTGATGCGCGCCCCCGAGGCCGTCGCGCTGCTCGGCGACGGTGACGGCGACGGGGGAGGGCTCCAGCACCGGGGGCGGGCGCAGCTGGAGCAGGAGATACTGGCCACGGTCGGCCGTGCCGGGAACGCCCAGCAGGCGGTCACCGCGGCGCGCGGGGTGCGGCGGCGCGAGCTGTTCCGTACGGCCGCGGGGGACATCGTCAGCTCGTACGGGACCGAGACCCGGCCCGCCGAGCCCGATCAGGGGGCGTTGGTGGACCGGGTCGGGGCCGCGGTGTCCGATCTGACGGCGGCCACCCTGGCGGGGACGCTGCGGGCCGTGGTGCGGGACGGGTGGGGGGACATGCTGCCCACCCGTTTCGCCGTCATCGGGATGGGGCGGTTCGGGGGGCACGAGCTGGGCTACGGCTCCGACGCGGACGTGCTGTTCGTGCACGAACCCCGGGAGGGGGTCGAGGAGCGGGAGGCCTCCGAGGCCGCCAACCGGGTGGTCTCCGAGATGCGGCGGCTGCTCCAGGTCCCGAGCGCCGACCCGCCGCTCCTGATCGACGCGGATCTGCGGCCCGAGGGCAAGTCGGGGCCGCTCGTGCGGACGTTGAAGTCGTACGACGCCTACTACCGGCGGTGGTCGCTGGTGTGGGAGTCGCAGGCGTTGCTGCGGGCCGAACCCGTCGCGGGTGACGAGGAGTTGGGGCGGCGGTTCATCGAGCTGATCGATCCGCTGCGATACCCGGCGGAGGGGCTGGGCGACGATGCCGTACGCGAGATCCGCCGGCTGAAGGCCCGTATGGAGTCGGAGCGGATGCCCCGGGGCGCCGACCCGAAGCTGCACACCAAGCTCGGTCCGGGTGGGTTGTCCGACGTGGAGTGGACCGTGCAGCTGCTGCAGTTGCGGCACGGGTGGGCGGAGCCCGGGCTGCGGACCACCCGGACCCGGGAGGCGCTGGGGGCCGCACGGGCGGCCGGGCTCATCCCGGGCGAGGACGCGGAGATCCTCGACGAGGCCTGGGTGCTGGCCACTCGGGTGCGGAACGCGGTGATGCTGGTGCGGGGGCGGGCCGGGGACACCTTCCCCTCGGAGGCCCGTGAGCTGGCCGCCGTGGGCAGGTACTTGGGGTATGTGCCCGGGCATGTGGGGGAGCTGCTGGACGATTATCGGCGTACTGCCCGGCGGGCCCGGGCAGTGGTGGAGCAGTTGTTCTACGCAGGGTGACCAGCCCGGCTTCTCATCGACTGCGCCTGCACCGGCCTTCCTGCGGCTCTACGATGGACACTCCGCGCTCGACACCGGCGCGGCGCTCGCCGCGGGCGTTCGCCCAGCGTTCGGAGGTGGTCTGCGACGCCGACGGGCGGCCCCCCGGACAGCTCGTCGAGCACGCCGCGACGGACCTGATGGCGGAGGTCGTGCCCCGGCCGTCGTACGCCGCCCGGCGGCAGCGGCTCGTCGAGCTGCTCACGGCGATGGCCGCGACCGGACTGACCGGGGCGCACGTCATGGACACCGGCGATCCGGAGCCGGTCGCGTCGCCGGCGCGGGAGACCGTGCTGCCGGTGCGGCCGCGGTTCGCGCCCTGGTACATGCCCGGGATCGACGAGGCCGGCCTCGCGGAGCTGCTCGAGCTGCGGGGGCGCCGTACGGCGACTGCGCCACCGCCGGGGTGCGTACGCCACGCACGCCATCGGGGACGCGGCCGTACGGCACGTCCTCGACGTGGTGGCCGGCCTGGGGGACCGAACCCGACGCCCCCGGCGAACCTAAGCCTTGGTCGGCAGCAGGGGGACGCCCGTCTCCCTCGCCGGTACCACCTTCGGCAGGGCGTACGGCAGGCTGCCGTACCAGAGGCGGGCCACCGTGAAACCGAAGGCGAGGCAGATCATGCCGCCCACCGCGTCCAGCCAGAAGTGGTTCGCCGTGGCGACGATGACCAGCAGTGTCGCCGCCGGGTAGAGCAGACCCAGGATGCGCACCCACGGCAGCCTGGCCAGCGCGAAGATCGTCAGGCCGCACCACAGCGACCAGCCGATGTGCATGGACGGCATCGCGGCGTACTGGTTCGACATGTGCTTCAGATCGCCCGAGGCCATCGAGCCCCAGGTCTGGTGCACCATGACGGTGTCGACGAAGGTCCCGCCGTGCATGAGGCGCGGGGGCGCAAGGGGGTAGAGGTAGTAGCCGACCAGGGCGACGGCGGTGGTGGCGAAGAGGACCAGGCGCGTCGCGGCATAACGGCCGGGATGGCTGCGGTAGAGCCAGGTCAGGACACCCAGGGTGACGATGAAGTGCAGCGTCGCGTAGTAGTAGTTCATGCCCACGATCAGCCAGGTCACCGAGTCCACGGTGTGGTTGACCGACTCCTCGAAGGCGATCCCCAGGTGGTGCTCCATCCGCCAGATCCAGTCCGCGTTGCTCAGCGCCTCGGAGCGCTGCTCCGGGACCGCGTTGCGGATCAGTGAGTACGTCCAGTAGCTCACCGCGATGAGGAGGATCTCGAACCACAGACGGGGGCGGCGCGGGGTGCGCAGCCCGTCGAGTCGGCGCCGGGGCGATTCAGCCGTGACGGAGTGAGGAACGGCCTGGTCACGGCCTTCCAGTGGCGTCACGGTCGATTCACCCATGGACACAGAGTCTGCCAGAAAAGCCCCCTCGGCCCGATCATCCTCCGGTCGGGTCCGACCCGCATGTTCTCCTACCGACAGACCTCATGGTCTCCTACCGGCGCACCGGAGGAAACCCCCCTTTCTCCACCCTAGGGACGATTCCGCTCCCCGGGGGCCGAAGCGGTCGAACCGCGTACCACCAGCTCCGGCATGAACACGAACTCGCTGTGGGGTGCCGGCGTCCCGCCGATCTCCTCCAGCAGCGTACGCACCGCCGCCTGGCCCATCGCGGGAACGGGCTTGCGGATCGTGGTGAGGGGCGGGTCGGTGAAGGCGATCAGCGGAGAGTCGTCGAAACCGACCACGGAGATGTCCTTGGGGACCGCCAGGCCCAGCTGCCGGGCCGCCCTTATCGCGCCGAGCGCCATCATGTCGCTGGCACAGACGATCGCCGTACAGCCCCGGTCGATCAGGGCCGCGGTCGCCGCCTGGCCGCCCTCCAGGGTGTAGAGGGAGTGCTGGACCAGCTCCGACTCGATCTTCTCCGCGCTCAGCCCCAGCTGCTCCTGCATGGTGCGCACGAAGCCCTCGATCTTGCGCTGCACGGGGACGAACCGCTTGGGACCCAATGCCAGCCCAATGCGGGTGTGGCCGAGCGAGACGAGGTGGGTGACCGCGAGGGTCATCGCCGCACGGTCGTCCGGCGAGATGAAGGGGGCCTGCACCTTCGGCGAGAAGCCGTCGACCAGCACGTAGGGGACGCCCTGCGCGCGCAGCTGCTCGTAGCGCTGCATGTCGGCCGTGGTGTCCGCGTGCAGCCCCGAGACGTAGATGATGCCGGCGACCCCGCGGTCCACCAGCATCTCGGTCAGCTCGTCCTCCGTGGAGCCGCCCGGTGTCTGGGTGGCGAGCACCGGCGTATAGCCCTGGCGGGTCAGCGCCTGCCCGATGACCTGGGCCAGGGCCGGGAATATCGGGTTCTCCAGCTCGGGCGTGATCAGGCCGACGAGGCCCGCGCTGCGCTGGCGCAGACGGACCGGGCGTTCGTAGCCCAGCACGTCCAGCGCGGCGAGCACGGACTGGCGGGTGGTGGCGGCGACGCCAGGCTTGCCGTTGAGGACGCGGCTGACGGTCGCTTCGCTCACCCCCGCTTGCGCGGCGATGTCGGCAAGCCGTGTGGTCACGGCACCGGACTGTACCGGCCGTATCGTCATCGCGGTCCCTTTGTTCTCGTCTGTTCTCGTCGGCGTCCCGCTCCCGCAAGGGATGATTCCCATGCCGGAGACGGATGGCAAGAGCTTGCAGAGTCTTGCACAACCGGGCCATTGCCCGCTCAGGCCCGTAAGACAAGGGTCTCGTGGCGGTCGACGAGGATCACGACGGGGTAACGTCCGCGCCCTCTTGCGCTTTTTTGCTGCAAGGACTTTCGCAACGCTTACATCGCTGTTACGTTCGGCGTCGCCCGGCGGCGTCCCCCACTCCCGAGCTCCCCCGAGCGGGGGTGGCCCCCATCGACGCGGTCGGCTCGGCAGGAGCGGCGGACGGGACCGCCTCCTGTTAGCTACACGGGCTTTCACCCTCAAGGAGAACTCATGCGGCGTGGCATAGCGGCCACCGCGCTGATGGCGTCCCTCGCCCTCGCGGCGACGGCCTGCGGCGGAGACGACAGCGGCAGCGACAACTCGAGCGGGCCGGTCACCATCACCTGGTGGGACACCTCGAACGCCACCAATGAGGCACCGACGTACCAGGCCTTGGTCAAGGAGTTCGAGGCCGCCAACAAGGACATCAAGGTCAAGTACGTCAACGTGCCCTTCAGCCAGGCGCAGAACAAGTTCGACACGGCCGCCGGCGCCTCCGGCGCCCCGGACGTGCTGCGCTCCGAGGTCGGCTGGACCCCCGCCTTCGCCAAGAAGGGCTACTTCCTGCCGCTGGACGGCACCGACGCCCTCACCGAGCAGGCCAAGTTCAAGTCGAACCTGATCGAGCAGGCCAAGTACGAGGGCAAGACGTACGGCGTGCCGTTCGTCACCGACACCCTCGCGCTGGTCTACAACAAGGAGCTCTTCGAGAAGGCCGGCATCACCGAGGCCCCGAAGACCTGGGACGACCTGAAGACCGCCGCCGCCACCATCAAGGCCAAGACCGGCGTCGACGGCTACTGGGGCTCCACCCAGGCCTACTACGCCCAGTCGTTCCTCTACGGCGAGGGCACCGACACCGTCGACGCCGACGCCAAGAAGATCACGGTCGACTCCGGCGCCGCGAAGAAGGCGTACGGCACCTGGCTGAGCCTCTTCGACGGCAAGGGCCTGCACAAGGCCGACGTCACCGCCGACGCCTACTCCCACATCCAGGACGCCTTCGTCAACGGCAAGGTCGCCGCGATCATCCAGGGCCCCTGGGAGATCACGAACTTCTACAAGGGCAGCGCCTTCAAGGACAAGGCCAACCTCGGCATCGCCACCGTCCCGGCCGGCTCCACCGGCAAGGCGGGCGCCCCGACCGGCGGCCACAACCTCTCGGTCTACGCCGGCTCGGACAAGGCCCACCAGGCCGCCGCGCTGAAGTTCGTCAACTTCATGACCTCCGCGAAGTCCCAGTCGACCATCGCGCTGAAGAACTCCACCCTGCCGACCCGCGACGACGCCTACACCACCGCGGTCAAGGCCGACCCGGGCATCGCCGGCTACGGCACCGTCCTGTCCGCCGCCCAGCCGCGCCCGGCGCTGCCGGAGTACAGCTCCCTGTGGGGCCCGCTGGACACCGAACTGCCCAAGATCGCGGGCGGCAAGGAGTCCCTCGACAAGGGGCTGAGCAACGCTGAGCTCGCCATCGCCAAGCTGGTGCCGGACTTCAGCAAGTGAGCCCCGCGTGGCCGTCGGGTCGGCCCCCACTCTCGACTTCGCCCGAGCGGGGGGACTCCCACTTCCCTGGGGGGAGCGACCCGGCGGCCACCGGCCTGTACGCCGTACACGCCCCTGATCTTCAAGCTTCGAGAAGGTTGTCGAACCATGACAGTCGCCATCGACCGCGCGACCGGCAAGCGCCGCGGTGACCGTGCGCCAGGGCCCGGGCCGGGCGAGCGCCTCAAGCGCGGATACCAGAAGCACTGGTACGCCTACGTCATGATCGCCCCGGTGGCGATCGTCCTCGGCGTCCTCGTGCTGTACCCCCTGGTGTACGGCTTCTATCTCACCCTCACCGACGCCAACAGCCTGAACACCGCGCGCACGATCGGCGTCAACCACATCGACGCCACCTACCAGTTCATCGGCTTGGACAACTACGCCGACATCCTCTGGGGGCCGACGGCGTACGACCGCTTCTGGTCGCACTTCATCTGGACGATCGTGTGGACGGCGGCCTGTGTCGCCCTGCATTACACCATCGGCCTCGGCCTCGCGCTGCTGCTCGACCAGAAGCTGCGCGGCCGTACGCTCTACCGGATGTTCCTGGTGCTGCCCTGGGCGGTGCCGACGTTCGTGACCGTCTTCGGCTGGCGTTTCATGCTCGCGGACGGCGGCATCATCAACTCCGCCCTCGACGCCCTCCACCTCCCCTCGCCGGCCTGGCTGGAGGACACCTTCTGGCAGCGGTTCTCCGCGATCATGGTCAACACCTGGTGCGGTGTGCCGTTCATGATGGTCTCCCTGCTCGGCGGCCTGCAGTCCATCGACGCCTCCCTCTACGAGGCCGCCGAGATGGACGGCGCGAGCGCCTGGCAGCGGTTCCGGTACGTCACCCTGCCGGGCCTGAGGACCGTCAGCTCGACCGTCGTCCTGCTGGGCGTCATCTGGACCTTCAACCAGTTCGCCGTGATCTTCCTGCTGTTCGGCAACACCGCGCCCGACGCGCAGATCCTGGTCACCTGGGCGTACTACCTCGGCTTCGGACAGCAGCCGCGTGACTTCGCCCAGTCCGCCGCCTACGGCATCCTGCTGCTGGCCATCCTGATCGTCTTCACCTCGTTCTACCGCCGCTGGCTGAACCGCAACGAGCAGCAGCTCGCGATCTGAGGCAGGAGTTCTTCATGAGTACGACCACCGTCGAGACCTCCGCCCAGGTCAGCAAGCAGAGCTCGGGGAAGGCGCCCCGCCGGGTCCGCCGCCGCGGCGAGACCGGCCTCGCCGGCTCCCTCGCCTCGCACGCCGTCCTGACCGTCGCGAGCCTGATCGCGCTCTTCCCGATCGCCTGGCTGTTCTATCTGTCCCTCGGCCCGGGCAAGGACGACTACCTCCACCCGGGCGGCATCTGGGACAAGATGACGATCGACAACTACACGTTCGTCCTCGAACACACCGAGTTCTTCGACTGGTTGAAGAGCTCGCTCATCGTCACGCTCGGCACCACCTTCATCGGCGTGCTGATCGCCGCCACCACCGGCTACGCGGTCTCCCGCATGCGCTTCCCCGGCTACAGGAAGTTCATGTGGGTGCTGCTGGTCACCCAGATGTTCCCGGTGGCCGTCCTGATGGTGCCGATGTACCAGATCCTCTCGGACCTGAAACTCATCGACACCTACGGCGGCCTCGTCCTCGTCTACTGCACGACGGTCATCCCGTACAGCGCCTGGCTGCTCAAGGGCTACTTCGACACCATCCCCTTCGAGATCGACGAGGCCGGACGCGTCGACGGGCTCACCCCCTTCGGCACCTTCTTCCGGCTGGTCCTTCCGCTCGCCAAGCCCGGTCTCGCGGTGGCCGCCTTCTACAACTTCCTCACCGCCTTCAGCGAGGTCGCCTTCGCCTCGACGTTCATGCTCAGCGACGACAAGTACACGCTCGCCGTCGGTCTGCAGTCCTTCGTCAGCGAGCACGACGCCCAGCGCAACCTCATGGCCGCGACCGCCGTACTGATCGCGATACCGGCCGCCGCGTTCTTCTACCTCGTGCAGAAGAACCTGGTGACCGGCCTCACCGCGGGCGGCACGAAGGGCTGAGCGGCCCGTTCGCGCACGAGACTCCCGCGTGCCTGAGCGCGCGGGTGGCGGCCGCGGGGTCCTTCCGACCCCGCCGACCCCGCGGCCGCCTGATCCACTCAACCCCACGTCACCCGCCGCAGGCCTCAACCGACCACGAACCCCACCCTCCCCCACTCTCGGCTTCGCCCGAGCGGGGGGACCGTCAACGCACCAAGGACGCCATGAGCCAGCAGCCCTCCGCCGCCCCGGCCCCCGCCCCCACCTCGGCCGTCGCCACCGTCGCCAAGCACCGCGACTGGTGGCGGGACGCGGTGATCTACCAGGTGTACCCGCGCAGCTTCGCCGACAGCAACGGCGACGGCATGGGCGACCTGGAAGGCGTACGCTCCCGCCTCCCGTACCTGCGCGACCTCGGCGTGGACGCCGTGTGGCTCAGCCCCTTCTACGCCTCCCCGCAGGCCGACGCCGGCTACGACGTCGCCGACTACCGCGAAGTCGACCCCATGTTCGGCAACCTCCTGGACGCCGACGCGCTGATCCGCGACGCCCATGAGCTGGGCCTGCGCATCATCGTCGACCTCGTCCCCAACCACTCCTCGGACCAGCACGAGTGGTTCAGGCGGGGGGTGGCGGAAGGCCCGGGCTCGCCGCTGCGGGACCGCTACCACTTCCGCCCCGGCAAGGGCCCGAACGGCGAACTCCCGCCCAACGACTGGGAGTCCATCTTCGGCGGCCCGGCCTGGACACGCGTCGCCGACGGCGAGTGGTACCTCCACCTCTTCGCCCCGGAACAGCCCGACTTCAACTGGGAACATCCGGCGGTCGCCGACGAGTTCCGCTCGATCCTGCGCTTCTGGCTGGACATGGGCGTGGACGGCTTCCGCATCGACGTCGCCCACGGCCTGGTGAAGGCGGACGGCCTCCCGGACCTCGGCTCCCACGACCAGCTCAAACTGCTGGGCAACGATGTCATGCCGTTCTTCGACCAGGACGGCGTCCACGAGATCTACCGCCAGTGGCGCCGGATCCTCGACGAGTACTCCGGCGAACGAATCTTCGTGGCGGAAGCCTGGACCCCCACGGTCGAGCGCACCGCGAACTACGTCCGCCCCGACGAACTCCACCAGGCCTTCAACTTCCAGTACCTGAGCACGGAATGGGAGGCGGAGGAACTCCGTACGGTGGTGGACCGCACCCTGGACGCGATGCGCCCGGTGGGAGCCCCCGCCACCTGGGTCCTGTCCAACCACGACGTGACCCGCCACGCCACCCGCTTGGCCAACCCGCCCGGCCTCGGCACCCAGATCCGCACGGCGGGCGACAGGGAGCTGGGCCTGCGGCGCGCACGGGCCGCGACCCTGCTGATGCTTGCCCTGCCGGGCTCGGCATACGTCTACCAGGGCGAGGAACTCGGCCTCCCCGACGTCGTGGACCTCCCCGACGAGGTCCGCCAGGACCCCGCCTACTTCCGCGGCGCCGGCCAGGACGGCTTCCGCGACGGCTGCCGGGTGCCGATCCCGTGGACGCGGGAGGGCTCGTCGTACGGCTTCGGCGCGGGCGGCAGCTGGCTGCCCCAGCCGTCGACGTGGGCGGAGCTGAGCGTGGAGGCGCAGGAGGGGGTCGCCGGCTCGACCCTGGAGCTGTACCGCTCGGCCCTCCGCATCCGCCGCTCCCAGCCCGACCTGGGCGCGGGCGACGCGGTCGAGTGGCTGAAGGCCCCGGAGGGCGTCCTCGCCTTCCGCCGCGGCGACTTCGTCTGCGTCGCGAACACTTCCGGCGAGTCGGTAAGCGTCCCCGCGTACGGCCGTGTCCTGCTCGCCAGTGGCGAGGTGGCCGAGACGGAGACCGAGGCGAAGGTCCCGGCCGACACGACGGTGTGGTGGACCACGGCCTGAGGCTCCACGCGGGCCCGCTGCTCCCCGGGGGGAGTGGCGGGCCTTCGTGCTGCTGCACCGGGGCCGGAGGAGCCACCATGGAGGAAGGGGGCGAGAGGGAGGACGTGTCCCATGCCCGAGCTGCCGGACGTCGAGGGGTTCCGGAAGGTGCTCGAGTCCTGCGCCAAGGGCAGGGTCGTGCGACACGTCGACGTGCGTGACCCGGGCGTCCTGCACGGAGTGACCGCACGACGGCTGAGCGACGCCCTGGAGGGCCAGCGTTTCACCGCACCGGAGCGGCACGGCAAGTGGCTGCTCGCCCGCACCGGCGGCCCCACCCTGATGTTCCACTTCGGCATGACCGGCCAACTGCTCTGCGCCCACCCCGACGACACGGCCGAGCCCCACGACCGCGTCCTGTTCACCCTGGCCCGCGACCGCCAGCTCCGCTACCGCGACCAGCGCAAGCTGCAGGGCCTCTGGCTGGCCGACGACGAGTCCGAGGTCGCACGGGTCCTGGGCCGCCTGGGCCCCGACGCGCTGGCGGTGGACCGTGAGAACTTCGAGGCCGCGCTCGCCGCGCACCCCCGGGGCAGTATCAAGACCGTCCTCACCGACCAGACCGTCCTCGCCGGACTCGGCAACCTGCTCGCCGACGAGATCCTGTGGCGGGCGAGCCTGCCCCCCAGCAGCCCGGCGAGGGACCTGTCCGAGGCCGACCGCCGCCGCCTGTACACCCACATGCGTCGCACCCTCCACTCCGCGATCCCCACCGGCCGCGTCCCCCCACGGGACTCCTGGCTCACCGGCCACCGCGACGACCCCGCCCCCGTCTGCCCCCGCTGCGGCAGCCCCCTGCGCCGCGCCCGCATGGCGGGCCGGGGCACGGTGTGGTGCCCGCGGTGCCAGCAGTGAGCAGGGGTTACCCGGCCGGGTCCAGGCCGCCCACGAGCCCCCACCGCCTCATGCGCGCATACCGCGCGCCCGCAGCACCCGACGCACCGCCCTGACAGCCAGCGCCAGCACGGTGAACGACAGCACGACGTTGAGCGTGTCCCCGGCCATGACGACGGCATGGGGCGCGAGCAGCAGGCTGGGCATCGTGCCGACGATCATCCCCACCCCCATGAGCAGAGGGAGCCACGCCCAGAGGAACCGCCCGCCCTGATCGGCACCCGCCCCCTCATACCGACCGGCCCGCTCCCACCACCGCCCGCCGAGACTCACGAGGACCAGCGCACACCCCAAGGCCACCACGGACCAGTCCATGAACCGCAGCATCACAACTCCCTCGATCGGCGGAAGGATCTTCCGCCCCGGAGGCGACCGCGGTCAAGGGAGGCAGCCCGCCTCGAGGCCGTCATCGACGCCGTGCCCGCAGTCCCGGCCGCCACGGGCCCGTGCGACACACTGCCATGGCGGCTGGGACTGCTCACCCGGACGAACTCGAACTGCTGAGACGTCTACGTCCAGGTGTCACTCGTGGAGTATCCGGACGCACTGCCCGTCGTGTACGAGCGGTTCGTCCCGGACGCCCAGGTCACGTTGCCCGAACCGTCCTTCTTCAGGAACTTGTACGCGAACGCCGTGCTCTTCGGGACGATCACCGTCCTGCTCCAGGTCGGGTACGAGGCCGACGACAGCGGGACGGCGTCGGCCGGCTTCCAGGAGCCCAGGGAGGCGATGGAGCCGACGACGTAGACGTTCGTGCCCCAGGCCGTCGTCGCGTCGACGTTGAAGGTGACGTCGGTGGCGCTCGCGTTCGCCACGTTCCAGGTGTTGTTCAGGCCGAGCGCCGCGGTCGTCGTGGTCGCCGGCCTGTTGGCGTTCGACTCATTCCCACAGGTTGGCGATGACGTCGCCCGCGGCGGCGGTGTCCGCGTGGGCGGCCGTGGCCGGCAGGGCGACGGCCCCGGCGAGGGCCAGGGTGGTGGCGGCCGCGACGGTCGCGGTGCGCCGTAGGACACCCGGGGGGTGGTGTCTGGTGGTCATGTGCGGCTCCGCAAAGGGGGGTTGGGTTTCAACAACCGGTGAGACCGCGTCAGTTGAGAAGGACACGTCAAGGCTTGCGTGAAAGTTCTTGCTGTGAATTGCAAGGCTCTTGCTGTAAAGCTTTCGTTGACGGTACGGTCGCGCGGGGTCGGACCCGACAGAGCCGTAATCGCAAGGAGTTCCCGCCTGTGATACCGAGATGGCCGGCGCCCTCGGCGCGCCGCACCGCGCAAGCCGGACGGGTCGCGGCCGTCACTGCGACCGCGCTGGCGGCAGCCCTCGTGCAGCCGCTCGCCGCCCACGCGGACAGCCCGCCCCCGCCCCCGTCCGACGCGAAGCTGGCCGCCGCGCCCGCCCGGCACGACGACACCCGCGAGCAGTTCTACTTCGTGATGCCGGACCGTTTCGCCAACGGCGACGCCTCCAATGACCGGGGCGGACTGACCGGCTCACGCCTCAGCACCGGGTACGACCCCACCGACAAGGGCTTCTACCAGGGCGGCGACCTCAAGGGCCTGACCCGGCGCCTCGACTACATCAAGGGTCTGGGCACCACCGCCATCTGGATGGCCCCGATCTTCAAGAACCGGCCCGTGCAGGGGACGGGCAGCAACGCCTCGGCCGGCTACCACGGCTACTGGATCACCGACTTCACCCGGGTCGACCCGCACTTCGGCACCAACAAGGACCTGGAGACCCTCATCTCCAAGGCGCACGCCAAGGGCATGAAGGTCTTCTTCGACGTCATCACCAACCACACGGCCGATGTCGTGGACTACGAGGAGAAGTCGTACGCCTACCTCTCCAAAGGCGCCTTCCCCTACCTGACCGAGGACGGCGAGCCCTTCGACGACGCCGACCACGCGGCCGGCGGCGAGAAGTTCCCCGCCGTCGACGCCGACTCCTTCCCCCGCACGCCGAAGGCCACCGCGAACTCCAAGGTCCCGTCCTGGCTCAACGACCCCACGATGTACCACAACCGGGGCGACTCCACCTACGCCGGCGAGTCCACGACCTACGGCGACTTCTCCGGCCTGGACGACCTGTGGACCGAGCGGCCCGAGGTCGTCGCCGGGATGGAGAAGATCTACCGGCGCTGGGTGCGGGACTTCGACATCGACGGCTTCCGGATCGACACCGTCAAGCACGTCGACATGGAGTTCTGGACCCAGTGGGCCACCGCCCTGGACGCGTACGCGGCCCGGCACGGGCGAGACGACTTCTTCATGTTCGGCGAGGTCTACTCCGCCGACACCTCGGTCACCTCGCCGTACGTCACCCAGGGCCGCCTCGACGCCACCCTCGACTTCCCCTTCCAGGAGGCGGCCCGCCAGTACGCCTCCCAGGGCGGCAGCGCGCAGGAGCTCGCCTCGGTCTTCGGCGACGACTACAAGTACACGACCGACAAGGCGAACGCCTACGAGCAGGTCACCTTCCTCGGCAACCACGACATGGGCCGCATCGGTTCCTTCCTGAACCAGGACAACCCGAAGGCGACGGACGCCGAGCTGCTGAAGAAGGACCGGCTGGCCAATGAGCTGATGTTCCTCAGCCGGGGCAACCCGGTCGTCTACTACGGCGACGAGCAGGGCTTCACCGGCGCCGGCGGCGACAAGGACGCCCGCCAGACGATGTTCGCCTCCCAGGTCGCCGACTACCTCGACGACGACGAGATCGGCACCGACCGCACCCACGCGAGCGACGCCTACGACACCTCCGCCCCGCTGTACCGGCAGATCGCCGCCCTGGCCAAGCTCCGCAAGGCCAACCCGGCCCTCACCGACGGCGTCCAGACCGAGCGGTACGCGGCCGACGGCGCCGGCGTCTACGCCTTCTCCCGGACGGGAAGCGACCAGACCGAGTACGTGGTCGCCCTCAACAACGCGGACACGGCCAGGACGGCGACCTTCGGGACCGGTTCCGCCGGCACGGCGTTCCGCGGTGTCTACGGCACCGAGGACACGGTCACCTCCGACGCCGGCAAGAAGGTCACCGTCACCGTCCCGGCGGGCTCGGCGATCGTCCTCAAGGCCGCCCGCGGGCTGCCCGCCCCCACCGCCGCGCCTGCCATCACCCTCCAGGCCCCCGCCACCGGCGCCACCGGCACGGTGGAGATCACCGCCGATGTCGACGGGGGCCGGCTCAACCGGGTCGTGTTCGCCGCCCAGGTCGGCAACGGCACATGGCGGACGCTGGGCTCCGCCGACCACGCCCCCTACAAGGTCACCCAGCTCATCGGCAAGGACGTGCCGGCCGGTACCGCGCTCCGGTACAAGGCGGTCGTCATCGACTCCGCCGGGCGAACGGCGAGCGCCACCGCCGCGTCGACCACCGGTACCCCGCCCGCCGAGGAGACTCCCACCGCCTCCTCCCGTGACTACGCGGTCGTGCACTACAAGCGCACCGACGGCGACTACGACGACTGGGGCCTGTACGCCTGGGGCGACCTGGCCGACGGCGAGTCGACGAACTGGCCGGACAGCCACCCCTTCACCGGCCGTGACGCGTACGGCGCCTTCGCCTACGTCAAGCTGAAGCCGGGCGCGTCGAGCGTCGGCTTCCTCGTCATCGACAAGGACGGCGACAAGGACGTCTCGGCCGACCGCACGATCGACGTGACGAGGACCGGAGAGGTCTGGATCGAGCAGGGCGAGGAGGCCGTCCGCACGGAGAGACCCGACTACCCTGCCCAGGACAGGACCAAGGCGATCCTGCACTACCACCGGGCCGACGGAAGCTACGACGGCTGGGGCCTGCACGTCTGGACGGGCGCCGCGCACCCCACCGACTGGTCGAACCCTCTGAAGCCGGTGAGGACCGACGCCTACGGCGCCGTCTTCGAAGTACCCCTCACCGACGGTGCGACCAGCCTCGGTTACATCGTCCACCGGGGCGACGAGAAGGACCTGCCCACCGACCAGTCCCTCGACCTCACCGCGAACGGTCACGAGGTGTGGCTGCTGAACGGTCAGGAGAAGTACCTGCTCCCGCAGCCCGCCGGGTCCGCCGCCGCGCTCGACCCGACCACCTCCAAGGCGATCTGGATCGACCGGGACACGGTCGCCTGGAACGGCTCCGAGGCGGCCGCCTCCACCCAGCTGCTGTACTCCCGCGACGGCTCGATCACCGTCCAGGACGGGAGGCTGACCAGCGACGACGAGCGATGGCTGCGGCTGACCGAGACCACCCTCACCGATGCCCAGAAGGCGAGGTTCCCGCATCTGAAGGACTACACCGCCTGGTCCGTCGACCCGCGTGACCGCGACCGGGTGCGTGAGGCGTTGAGCGGCCAGGTCCTCGCCTCCCAGCGGGCCGCGAACGGCGCGGTACTGGCGGCGACGGGCGTCCAGATCGCCGGTGTGCTCGACGATCTGTACCCTGCCGCGACGAAGGCCCGGTTGGGTCCGACCTTCCACGACGGCCGTCCCACCCTGGCCGTCTGGGCGCCGACGGCACAGAACGTGTCACTGGACCTCGACGGCACCACCGTCGCCATGCGCCGCGACGCCACCACCGGCGTGTGGTCCGTCACCGGCCCGAAGTCCTGGAAGAACAAGGCCTACCGGTACGTCGTCGAGGTGTGGGCGCCCAGCGTCCGGAAGGTGGTGACCAACAAGGTCACCGACCCCTACTCGGTCGCCCTCACCACCGACTCCGAGCGCAGCCTGGTCGTCGACCTGGACGACAGGTCCCTCGCCCCCAAGGGCTGGTCGTCGCTCGCCAAGCCCAAGGCCGTACCGCTCGAGGACGCCCAGATCCAGGAGCTGCACATCCGTGACTTCTCGGTGGCGGACAAGACGGCCACCGACCCCGGCACGTACCTCGCCTTCACCGACGAGGACAGCGACGGCTCCAGGCACCTGCGCGAACTGGCGAAGGCCGGGACGTCGTACGTCCATCTCCTGCCCGCCTTCGACATCGCCACCATCGCCGAGAAGGAGGCCGACCGGGCGAGCGCCGACTGCGATCTCGCCTCCTACCCGGCGGACTCCGAGAAGCAGCAGGAGTGCGTGGCCGCGGTCGCCGCGAAGGACGCCTACAACTGGGGGTACGACCCGTACCACTACACGGTCCCCGAGGGGTCGTACGCCACCGACCCGGACGGGACGGCCCGCACGGCCGAGTTCCGCGAGATGGTCAAGGCGCTGAACGAGGACGGGCTCAGGGTCGTCATGGACGTCGTCTACAACCACACCGCGGCGAGCGGCCAGGCGGACGCCTCCGTCCTCGACCGGATCGTCCCCGGCTACTACCAGCGGCTTCTCGCCGACGGATCGGTCGCCACCAGCACCTGCTGTGCCAACACCGCGACCGAGAACGCCATGATGGGCAAGCTGGTCGTCGACTCGGTCGTGACCTGGGCCAGGGAGTACAAGGTCGACGGCTTCCGCTTCGACCTCATGGGCCACCATCCGAAGGCCAACATCCTGGCGGTCAGGAAGGCCCTGGACGCGCTGACCCCGGCCAAGGACGGCGTGGACGGCAGGAAGATCATCCTGTACGGGGAGGGCTGGAACTTCGGCGAGGTGGCCGACGACGCCCGCTTCGTGCAGGCCACGCAGAAGAACATGGCCGGGACCGGCGTCGCGACCTTCTCCGACCGGGCGCGGGACGCCGTACGCGGCGGTGGTCCCTTCGACAGCGACCCCGGTGTCCAGGGCTTCGCGTCCGGGCTCTACACCGACCCCAACTCCTCCACCGGCAACGGCACTCCGGCCGAGCAGAAGGCCCGCCTGCTGCACTACCAGGACCTGATCAAGGTCGGCCTCTCCGGCAACCTGAAGGACTTCGCCTTCACCGACACCGACGGCAAGGAGGTCACCGGCGCCGAGGTGGACTACAACGGACAGCCCGCCGGGTACGCGGACGCGCCGGGCGACGCCCTCGCCTACGCCGACGCGCACGACAACGAGTCCCTGTTCGACGCCCTCGCCTACAAGCTGCCCGCGTCGACGAGCCCCTCCGACCGGGCCAGGATGCAGGTCCTCGCGATGGCCACGCCCGCCCTCTCCCAGGGCCCGTCGCTCTCCCAGGCCGGCTCCGACCTGCTGCGCTCCAAGTCCCTGGACCGCAACTCCTACGACAGCGGCGACTGGTTCAACGCGATCCACTGGAACTGCGCCGACGGCAACGGCTTCGGCCGCGGGCTGCCCCCGGCCGCCGACAACTCCTCCAAGTGGCCTTACGCCAAACCCCTGTTGAGCTCCGTACGGGTCGGCTGTCCGCAGATCACCGCCGCCTCCGCCGCGTACCGGGACCTGCTGAGGATCCGTACGACCGAGAAGGCGTTCTCCCTCGGCACGGCCGAGCGGGTGCGGTCGGCGCTGTCCTTCCCGCTGTCCGGCACGGAGGAGACGCCCGGTGTGATCACCATGGAGCTGGGTGATCTGGTCGTCGTGTTCAACGCGACCCCGGCCGAGCAGAAGCAGCGGATCGTTTCTCTCGCCGGCAAGGGCTATCGGCTGCATCCGGTGCAGGCGTCGGGCGCGGACTCCACCGTCAAGTCCTCTTCGTACGCGAGGGAATCGGGCACGTTCGCCGTTCCGGGTCGTACGGTCGCGGTGTTCTCCCGGGTCTCCTGATACCGGACCGCGTGGTGGGGCGGTCCCCGCTCGGGGCCGCCCCAGGACGCCCTGTGCGACCAGCTGCTCGTCCGCTTCGGCCACGACCAGGACGACGGCATCGCGATGCCGGCGCTGCGGTTAGGGTGAGTCCCCGGACGCCCAGAACAGGAGTGCTCATGCCGAACATCACCGTCGACTTCTCGGCTGCGATGGACGCCGACTTCGACAAGGCTGCCTTCGCGGAGGCCCTGCACGTGTCGGTGGTCGAGATCGCGGCCGCCAAGCCGGAGGCCTGCAAGACCCTGTTCCGCCGGGCCGGAATCACCGCCTACGGATACGAGGACCCCGTGGAGCAGCGGCACGCGGTCGTCCACGTCACCATCGGGCTGCTCGCCGGCCGCACCGACGAGACCAAGGTGAAGCTGACGGAGGCCGTGCTGGAACTGCTGCGCGAGCACGTCCCGGGGGGCGAGGGCGTCGTGCTGCACGCCTCTGCCGAGGTCCGCGACCTGGACCCGTCGTACCGCAAGCTCGAGTGGGAGTAGGGGCTATGACGCGAGGGCGATGAGCCGGGTGGCCAGGTCGCCGAAGGGACCGTCGGCCGGCTCGCCGCCCAGCATGGGACGGAGCAGGGCGCGCATCTCGTCGTCGTAGGCCGCGCTGACGGCGGTGAGCGCGGCGAAGTCGTGCACGAGCTGCACCTCCAGCTCCGCGCGCGGGATGCGCCGCCCGTCCAGCCAGATCAGCGCCGTCGACTCGGCGAGCGAGATCCAGGAGCGGACGACCAGTTCCAGGCGGGCGGGTGGGGCGGCGATCCCCAGGTGGGAGAGGATCTGCTCGTAGGCGGCCTGGCGTACGGAGTCGATGAGGGCGTTGGTGGTGGACGAGCCGACGGCCGGGCCGCCGCGCATGAGGGCGGAGAAGCCGGGGCCGTGCTCGTCGACGAAGTCGAAGTACCGGCGCATCACCCGCAGCAGCCGTGACCCGAGCGGCCCCTCGTGGGGCTCCACGAACCGGCCCGCGAGATCCTCCGAGGCCCGCTTCAACGCGGCCTCGTACAGGCTGAGTTTGCCGGGGAAGTAGTGGTAGACGAGCGGACGGGAGATGCCGGCGGCCGCCGCTATCTCGTCGATGGAGACCTCGTCGGGCGAGCGCTGGGCGAACAGTTCGAGGGCGACGCCGATCAACTGCTGCCGACGCTCCTCGACGCCCATTCTTCGACGAACCCCGGTAGTCATGCGCACACCTTACCGATCAAATCCGGCCGCGAACGGACCGGATCGACCGTGGACGTTCAGCGCGACGATCAGTTGAGCCCGCTGATCGAGCGTCCGTCCCGCAACGTGCCCTTGAGGTCCGCCTTCGCGCCCTGTCGCGCCGGGACGGCCAGCAGGTTGCCCGGGCCCGAGCCGTTCACCCCGCCGGTCGCCCGTACCGACCGGGTGCTCCTGTCGCCGGCCGCGAGGAGGTACCAGGTGCCGCCCTCCGACTTCCACAGCACCCCGGCGAGGACATGGGGATCGCGCGGCCCGCACGCCGGGACGTCCCCGGCCTTCGCCACGGCCGCCCCGAACAGCCCGCCCGGCGTGCGGAACTGGGCCAGGACCCGGCTTCCGTCACCCCGCCAGGTCTCCGCCCGGGTGCACACCCATTCCGCCGCGCCGCTCACATCGGGCAGCGGCTGGCGCGCGTACGACCACGCGTTGACCGTCCGTACACCCTGGCCGCGCACATCGGCCAGCGAGCAGGCGTACGGCGCCCAGGTGGTGAGCGCCTCGGAGCCCGTCGCCTCCTTGGGCGCCGTGGGCCGGCCCGTGGTGAGGCGGGCCGGGACCAGTTCACCGAGGTCGGTGAGGAGGTGGGGGCCGGCGGCGTCGGTGAGCTGGAGGACGTTCCAGGAGGTGCAGGTGCCGGTCTGGGTGGCGGGGCTGGCCAGCGGCGAGGTGATGCCGTCGGTGAGTGTCAGGGCCATCACTCCGGCGCCCGGCTTGGACAGGTCCCGTTCGCCCGCCCCGGTCACCCAGGGCGCCGTGAGCCAGCGGACGTTGCCGTCGGCCCGGTCCAGGACGATCGCGCTCGCCTCGGCGCCGGCCGCGCCGTCGACCCGGGCGAAGTCCAGGGCCGCCCGGGCCGTGCCGTCCTTCGGTTCGGCGTAGCGGGCGATGCGCAGACCGTCGTAGAGGATCACCACGCGCGCGTTGCCGAGGTCGCCCGCGTAGAGGAGCTGGGGCGGGCCGAAGGGGCCCCCGGAGGGCGTGTCGGGGGTGGCGGAAACCCGTACCGTCCGGCCCGGGCGGGCCCAGACGGCGAGGGCGCGGCGCAGCAGCGCGGTGTCGCGGGCGAGTGCGCCGCGGGCGGGCCACACCGAGAAGTCGGTGCGCGCGGAGGTCTTCCAGGCCACGGGGGAGACCCTGAGCAGCCGGCCCGGGTCGAGGGCGGCTTCGGCGGCCGGGTTCCGCGCGTACACCGGGGCGGCCGCGCCGTCCGGGCCCCAGCCGTCGCCGGGCAGGGTTGCCAGGGCGCCGCACACCGCGAGGGCGGCGGCGGCGGCGAGCGCGGCCTTGGTGTGCCGGCGGCGGCGCATCAGGTCGGTGGGGCGGGCCTGGAGCGAGCAGGGGTCGAACTCGGGGGAGTCGAGCAGCGCGTACTGGGCGGGAACCTCGTCGGCCTCGCGCAGTGCGCCGTCGGTGTCCTCCACGCCCGCCTCGGTGAGGACCTCGCGGACGTCGCCGTCCGGGAGCCTCTCCAGGCCGCGCAGGACGTAGACGGCGCGGGCCGGGCCGGAGAGGCCGGCCAGCCGCCGGTCCAGGGCGAGTTCGTCGGCGCCGCCGGAGCGGGGGAACAGCCGCAGCCCCCGGACCTGGGGCAGCAGCGGCGGGAGCTGGGCGCGCTTGGGCCACGCCCGGAGCCCGAGCGGCAGGCCCGCCTCCAGCGCCGTACGCACCACCTGGAGGCGGACGTAGGCGTATCCCGGGTCGCCGTCACGCCCCGTGGACTGGGCCGGGATGACGGGCGACGAGGCGCGGCCGCGGGGCAGGGCGCGCTGGACGAGGCCGTGGGCGGTCAGGACACGGCGGCCCCGGCCGAGGCCCGGCGGCAGCACCAGGTAGGCGAGCCGGACGAGACGCGGATAGTGCTCGACGAGCGCGGCCTCGGCCTGCTCGACGTCGACGACCCGGTCGGTGAGGGAACCGGGTGCGGGGCGCGGGGCGACATCCTGTGACTGCACGTCCAGCAGAACGAGCGGGGCGGTGGATGGTCACCCGGGTCGGCCGGCTCTACGGCTCGACGAGCGCGCGGGCGTAGTTCGCCGTCGAGCGCTGGTAGCGGGGCAGATGGGGGGCCAGCGCGCCGAGGACCAGGGACAGGCCCTCGCGGTCGCGGCCCAGACTCGACAGGCACAGGGCCAGACACGCGCGTACGGCGTCGTCCAACTCGTCGGAGGCGGCGTCCAGTTCGGGGGTGAGGAGCTTGACGCCCTCCTCGGCCCGGCCGATGTTCCGCAGGGAGCTGGAGAGCTGGATCTTGGCGCGGCGGGCCTTGTAGGCACTCACGTCGCTCAGTCCCAGGGCGAGGGCCTCCCGGTAGAGCGGGACGGCCTTGTCGGAGTGGCCGGTCGAATCCCACGCACAGGCCTGCTCGAAGGGGCCGAGGGGGCTGCCGCCGGGCAGTTCGGCGACGAGCGCGTCGATCACGGCCCGGAAGTCGGCGGCCCGCTCCTGCGGGTACTCGTCGAAGGCCGCCCAGGCGGCGGTCACGCGATCTTCCCAGTCCTGGTTCACGTCCTGTGTCACCGGCCCACTCTCGCACGCCGGTGCCCCGGTTGCGCCGGTATTTTGAGCGGACCGGACGCGGGAGCCGTATCCAGCACGAGGCTCTCGCAGGGAGGACATATGAAGGTGACCCGACCCATGCTCGTGGCGGCGGCCGCCGTGGCGGCGCTGACGATGGCGGGCTGCGGCTCCTCAGGCTCCGGGAAGGCGGAGGTGTCCGTCCCCACGGCGGCGACCGGCAGCCTGGAACACCTGGCCGCCGAGGTGGACTGCACACCGAACATGCAGACCGACGCCGACGAACTGCGTCAGGCGATCTGCAAGACCGCCGCCGGCAAGTTCCTCTTGCTGACCTTCGCCACCGACCGCGGGCAGCGTGAGTGGCTCAACGGGGCCAAGGACTACGGCGGTCACTACCTGGTCGGCCGCAAGTGGGTGGCGGTGGGCGAGGAGACCAGCACCGTGACGACGCTGCGCAAGACGCTCGGCGGCGACATCGAGGAGGGCACCGACCACTCGGCGATGACGCACGGTGCCTCGGACGGCGCCACGCACTCCGGTCACTGACACCGGACGACGCCGAAGGCCGGCGGTGAGGAATCCTCACCGCCGGCCTTCGGCGTTGTGTGTCAGGACGTCACTGGCAGTTCTTGCCGGTGTTGATGCAGTTGACCATCTTGTTCATCGTGTTCGCCGAGAAGAAGTTGATGAAGTCGTTGTGGTCGGTGATCGGCTTGTGCAGGTTCTCCGGGAAGGTGTCCACCGCGTAGGCGTTCTTCACGACACCGTTCTGGACGGTCGGCCGCGGAACGTTGTAGACCAGCCGGACCTGGAGCTGCGGGATCGCCTTGAAGCCGTTGGCGCAGGTACCGTCCGCCTGGACGAACGCCACGTGCGTCCGGTGGTTGGCGGAGTCGATGTTCTTGCCGTCCCAGCAGCTCTGGAAGGCGGTCGTACGGACGACCTGGCTGCCCTGCGGGCAGATCGGGTACTGGGTCTCCAGCTGCACCTTGTTCTCGAAGCCGGTGCAGGACCAGCTCACGTTGGCGTTGGCGTTGCCGTTGACGAAGGCCTTCGCGTCACCGGTGATGATGCGCAGGGCCGTCGGCATCGCGACGACGTTGCCCTTCTTGTTGCCGACGAACTTCAGCTGCGCCTGGGCGGGCTGAAGGATCTTGCCGACGTTGCCCTCCTTGCCGCCGCCGTCGTTGTTCTGGTCGAAGTCCTGCGAGCCGTCCTGGACTCGCAGCACCGGCCAGAAGTACGAGGACTTGTCGCCCTGGTTCTGGCAGCTGGTCTGGGCCGCCGCCAGCTCCTGGTCGCTCGCGAACGCGTCGTTGCTCTGGTTGCCCACGTAGTCGTGCAGGTGGTGAGCACCGTTGGCGGTACCCGGGGCCACGATCACGTTGTCCGTGTTGTGGTTCTTGTTCCCGTTGGTGCCGCACTTGGTGGTGAAGGTGCCGCGCGAACCGGAGTTGCCGTTGGCGGGCAGACCGTTGGCGCCCACGCCGAGCTGCGCGTTGCCCTGGACCTTCGTGATGTCCACGAAGTCCGCGGCCGTCGGGCCGTTGCCGCCCTGGCCGTTGGCGCCCGCCTGCTGCTGGCCACCGTTCTGCTGCTGGCCGCCGTTCTGCTGCTGGCCACCGTTCTGCTGCTGCTGGCCACCGTTCTGCTGCTGGCCGCCGCCCGCCTGACCGGCGTTGGTCTGGGCCGCCTGCGTGGTGCAGGCCGCGAGCTGGCTCAGCGAGCTGTTGAACTGGCCGCCGACGCGCTGGATGTCGATCCGGATCCGGTCGATCGTGGCGGCGCGCTTCTCCTTGAGAGGGCCGACGATCGCGTTCTGCACGAACCCGGAGTCGTTCGCCTGTGCCTGACGCGTGGAGGCGAGCCGCGCATAGGCCTCGGTGATCTGCTTGTCCAGGTTCGCCAGCTCGGTGGCGACGCCCTGCTTGGCCTTCTCCGGCACGTTCGTCAGCTTCTGCCCCACATCAGGGCAGGAGATGGTGGCGACCTGCGCTGCCGCGGTGGCGGCCTTGGTCGTGTTCTGACCCGAGGTGTTCGACTCGTGCGCCGAAGCGTAGAAGTTCGCCCAGATCAGCCCGCCCCCACCGAGCGCTAGGGCCGCCGATGCTGCCACGGCCTTCGTGGCCATCGACGAACGGCGTTTACGTATGTTGCGTCCCATGGAACTCCTCTGACTTCCTTGGCGGGGCAGCATCGAGGCGCCCGACAGGAGTGAAGCTGCTCCCTCTCTTACGCGCGTCGTACCGGTGGTGTTCAGCGGTCTCAGAAATTGATGAGAGGTCCTTAAGACAAATCGGCCCCAACGGCCGCACACGTCACAGCAGTTGCAGCCCTACCGGTCCCGGTCCAGATACGCCAGCACCGCCAGTACCCTGCGGTTGTCGTCGTCGGAGACCTCCAAACCGAGCTTCACGAAAATATTCGCGGTGTGCTTGGCGACGGCCCGCTCGGTGACGACCAGTTTGCCGGCGATCGCCGCGTTCGACCGGCCCTGCGCCATCAGCTCCAGGACCTCCCGTTCGCGCGGAGTGAGCCGGTCCACGGGGCCTCGCCCGTCGCCCGCGCGCCGGGCGAGGAGCTGCTGGATCACCTGCGGATCCATCGCCGTACCGCCCGCCGCGACCCGCCGTACGGCGTCCACGAACTGCTCCGCGTCGAACACCCGGTCCTTCAGCAGATAGCCGATCCCGCCGCTGCCGTCGGCGAGCAGCTCGCGCGCGTACAGCTGCTCGACGTGCTGGGAGAGGACGAGCACCGGCAGTCCGGGCTTTCTGCGGCGGGCCTCCAGGGCGCACTGCAGGCCCTCGTCCGTGTGCGTGGGCGGAAGCCGGACGTCGACGACCGCGACGTCCGGCTCCAGTTCCGCGAGGGCCCGCTCCAGCTCGGGACCGGTCTCCACGGCCGCGGCGATCTCGAAGTCGTAGGCCTCCAGCAGCCGGACCAGCCCGTCCCGCAGCAGGAACAGGTCTTCGGCTAGGACAACGCGCAAGGAATCTCCATGGTCACCATCGTGGGACCGCCCGCCGGGGAGCTGACGGCCAGGACGCCGTCGAATGTACCCAGTCGCCGCTCGATCCCGGCCAGGCCCGAGCCGGCCCCGGTCACCGCGCCGCCCCGGCCGTTGTCGGTGACGGAGATCCGCAGATGGCCGTCCGCGTGGTGCAGGTCGACCCAGATCCGTTCCGCGCCGGAGTGCTTGACCGCGTTGGTGAGGACCTCGCTGACGGCGAAGTACGCGGCCGACTCGACCGGGGCCTCGGCGCGTCCGGGCAGGTCCACGGTGACGTCCGTCGCGACCGGCAACCGCAGCGCCAACGCCCGTACGGCGTCACCCAGCCCGCGTTCGGCCAGCACCGGCGGATGGATGCCGCGCACCAGGTCGCGCAGTTCGGCGAGGGCCTCGGCGGAGGACTGCCGGGTCCGCGCGAGGAGCTGCTTGGCCTTCTCGGGGTCCTTGTCGACGAGCATCTCGACGGTGCCCAGGTCCATGCCCATCGCCACCAGCCGGGCCTGCGCGCCGTCGTGCAGGTCCCGCTCGATCCGGCGCAGTTCGGCGGCGGAGGTGTCCACGGCGTCCCGCCGGGTCTCGGTCAACACCTTCACACGCTCGGCCAGTTCGGCCTGACTGGGGGCGAGGAGGGCACGGGTGAGCCGGAAGTGGACCCCGAGCGCGCTCACGGCGTACCGGTCGGCGACCACCAGGAGGAGAACGCCGAGCGCGCCCGCGCCGATCGCGGTCGCCTGGTCGTCGACGGGCACGAAGGCGTACCAGTACGCGCCGCCCGCTCCGTCCGTCACGACCCGCCACAGCCCCGCCGCCAGCGCCAGCCCCTCCACGGGATAGAGGACCAGGACGACCGGCAGCAGCGCCGTCACCAGCCCCGCCACCGTGTCCACCAACAGCCACCGCAGGTCCCGCCAGGTCGCCGGGTCCCGCAGCAGCGCGTTGGTGCGCTTGAACGGGTTGGCGGTCCCGGGCGGCGGCCGGTACGCCGAGGGGATGCGTATCCCGCACCATCTCTCCGCGAGATCACGGCGGTTGTCCGCGAGGGCCCGCACCGCGGTCATGACCCAGGGGGTCGTGACGGCGCCGATGCCGAGCGGAATCAGCGCGAGGGAGACGAGGGCGAGGACGTAGGCCGCCACCGTCCAGGGCCAGACCGCGATGGCCAGCGCCAGCCCCTGTACGGCGGCGAGCACCATCTCCCGCGCCCTCGAACCGCCCTCGCGCCTCTTCGTGTCGGTGTTCATGCCGCCAGTCTGGACGAGCGGCGGCCGGGCAGGCACTGGCCCGAACACCCGTCTCAGGGGGTGGTGTCAGATACACCCTCGGTGCCGCTCACCCTGCCAGCACCTTGGCCTCCACCTCCGGGTCGAGCCCCTTGACCGTCCGGTCCGGGCGCTGCGGCGCGGTCCCGCCGATCGACCGCAGCCAGCTCCAGGTGTCGGCGACGGTCTCCTCGACGGGCCGGCAGGACAGCCCCGTCGCCACCGCCCGTGAGACGTCGGCGGAGTGCAGCGCGTCGTGCATGTCGGTGCCCGGCGGCACCCATACCGGCAGCTGCGTCCACGGCTCGATGCCCGCGCCGAGGACGGACTCCGGGTCGGTCCAGCGCAGTTCGGCGTCCGACCCGACGGCCCGCACACACGCGTCGAGCAACTCGCCCATGGTGGCGTGTCCTTGGGGACTCATCAGGTTGTACGGCCCGCTCAGCTCCCGCTCGACGGCCCCGAGGATCCATGCGGCGAGGTCGCGGACGTCGACGTACTGCAGGGGCAGATCCCGGGGCCCGGGTGCGAGGACCGGGCCGCCGCGCGCGATCCGGCCCAGCCACCAGGGGAGCCGGCCGACGTTCTCGTGCGGGCCGAGGATCAGCCCGGCCCGGACGAGGACGGAGTCCTCCGCGCCGAAGGCGTCCAGCGCGGCCAGCTCGCCGCCCCGCTTGTCACGGGCGTAGTCGGTCTGCCCCGCGTCCGGCTCGGCGCCCTCGACCACGGGCGCGTCCTCGGTGTACCCGGCGGGCGGGGCCCAGGTGTACACCGAGCAGCTGGACACGTACACGTACCGGCGGGCGCGGCCCCGCAGCAGCCGCGCCGCATCGAGCACCGGGCGGGGCGCCGCCGACCAGGTGTCGACGACGGCGTCCCAGTCCCCTTCGGCCCCTTCGCCCTCGGTCAGGGCGGCCGTCCCCCCGGGCGCGGTGCGGTCGCCCGTCAGCGACCGCACGCCGGGGACGGGTGTGTGCCGTCCCCGGTTCAGGACCGTCACCTCCCAGCCGCGCCCGACGGCCGCCTCGACGACCGCCCGTCCCGCGAACTCCGTACCACCCAGCACCAGAAGTCTCATGCCGGTGACTCTGCCCGGCCGGGACGCGGGACGGAACCGCGCTCTGCCGACAGCAGACGATCAGCGGAGGATCAACGGCCGGTCGGCGGGGTGTACTTGTAGCCGACCCGGCGCACGGTCCGGATGGTGTGGCGGTGTTCCGCGCCCAGTTTGCGGCGCAGCCGGGCGACATGGACGTCGACCGTGCGGCCGTCGCCGACATGGCCGTACCCCCACACCGTGGTGACGAGCTGATCGCGCGTGTGCACCCGGTCGGGGTGCGCCACGAGGTGCGCGAGGAGCTCGAACTCCAGGTAGGTGAGGTCCAGTTCCCGTCCGTCCACCTCGGCGGTGCGCCGCACGGGGTCGATGCGCACGAGCGGGTCGCCCGCGTCGGTGTCCGGCACCGGGACCGGCGGGAACGGCTGCTGCTGGTCCGCCGGGATCAGTACCAGGTAGCCGACCATCGCCGGCCGGCCGGGCAGGGTGGGCAGGGCGTGCGGTGGCGCGGGCAGCCAGGTGGCGCCGGGCGGCAGGAGATCCGCCACGTCGACCACCTCGTCCGGGGCGACGGCCCGCAGCCGGTGGCGGGAGCCGTTCTGGACGGGGCTGGTGGGAACGGCGGTGGAGAGAGAACGAGTGATCGCCATGAGAGGTCAGCTCTTTCGCGCGAGGAGTTCGTCGGAGGGGACGTACGTCGTCTCGCGCCGGCCGAAGACCGGGGATACGGCTTTAGAGGGCCGGCGCGTTCGTCGCGCGGCAACACACCCGGTCGAAGTCGTGGTGCTGACGGGAAGGCCAGAAGGGCTCGAGGTCATGGCGACCCGTCGCGGTGTACTTCTGGAAGCTGGCCATGGCCCCATTGAAGCAGACACCTGCCCGCGACAGGAGGTGTCTCTCACCGCTTGGACGCTTCCTTGGCGTGAAGTCGACGTCGGTCCGCGAGCGAGGGGGCACGACATGCGTCAGGGGCGCCCGCCGAGTCGGCGGGCGCCCCTGACGGGCAGAACCGGGATCAGATCTGGCCGGCCTTCTCCAGCGCGGAGCAGCAGGTGTCCGTGATCAGGCGGGTCACCAGGTACGGGTCGACGTTGGCGTTCGGACGGCGGTCCTCGATGTAGCCCTTGCCGTCCTGCTCGACCTGCCACGGGATACGGACCGAGGCGCCACGGTTGGAGACACCGTAGGAGTACTCGTTCCACGGGGCGGTCTCGTGCAGACCCGTCAGACGGTCGTCGATGCCGGCGCCGTAGTTCTTGACGTGGTCGAGCGGCTTGGAGCCCTCACCGAGCGACTCGCACGCGGTGATGATCGCGTCGTAGCCCTCGCGCATCGCCTTGGTGGAGAAGTTGGTGTGCGCGCCGGCGCCGTTCCAGTCGCCCTTGACCGGCTTGGGGTCGAGGGTGGCGGAGACACCGAAGTCCTCGGCGGTGCGGTAGAGCAGCCAGCGGGCCACCCACAGCTGGTCCGAGACCTCGAGCGGGGAGAGCGGGCCGACCTGGAACTCCCACTGGCCGGGCATGACCTCGGCGTTGATGCCGGAGATGCCGAGACCGGCGGCGAGGCAGTTCTCCAGGTGGGCCTCGACGACCTCACGGCCGAAGATCTCGTCGGCGCCGACACCGCAGTAGTAACCGCCCTGGGGGGCCGGGAAGCCGCCCTTGGGGAAGCCCAGCGGGTAGCCGTCCTGGAAGAAGGTGTACTCCTGCTCGATGCCGAAGATCGGCTCCTGGGAGCCGAACTTCGCGGCGACCTCGACCAGCGCGGCACGGGTGTTGGACTCGTGCGGCGTCATGTCGATGTTGAGGACCTCGCACAGGACGAGGACGTCGTCGCCGCCGCGGATCGGGTCGGGGCAGGTGAAGACCGGCTTGAGGACACGGTCCGAGGAGTGGCCCTCGGCCTGGTTCGTGGAGGACCCGTCGAAACCCCAGATCGGCAGCGCGTCGAGACCGGCGGGCTCGCCCGTCATGATCTTCGTCTTGGAACGGAGCTTCGCCGTCGGCTGGGTGCCGTCGATCCAGATGTACTCAGCCTTGAAGGTCACGGGCCACTTCCTTCGGGGTGTGTCTGACGCACTTGCGGGTGCTGCGGCGCTGCGGCACTGGGGCGCCGCGGTTGTTTGCCCGGCAGCTTGTCAACAGGCGATTTCCCGATCATTGCTCGAATGTGAACCCCGTGTTACCTGGTGGTTCTGTGGTGCGGCTCACTGTGTGAGGGCATCGGCCGGGCCCCGAGTTGCCGTTCGCGAGAGCAGACACGCCGGCGGGGAGTGACTCGTATGCGATGGGAATGCGGGGCGGGGAAAGGGGTACGGGTGTCATCGGCCGGCGTCGGCCGCCGCCTCCCGTACCCCCTCCAGGAACCCCCGGATCGCGGCCCGCTCGCCGTCGTCGCAGCCCTGGAACAGCTCCACGACCCGCCCGATGAGCGGCCCGAAGAAGGCCTGGCCGAGCTCGACCGCCCGCTCGTCCACCTCGATGACGATTCTGCGCCGGTCCGTCGCGCCCCGCCCCCGCCGGACGTGACCGGCCCGCTCCAGACGGTCGACGAGGGCGGTCGTCCCCGCCGAGTCCGGCCCGAGCGTGGCGCCCAGCCGTCCCGCCGTCATCTCCTCGGCCGCCCGCCGCGCGTCCATGAGGGCGATCGGGGCGCGCACGTCCGTCGGGGGCGTGCCGTTGCGGTTCGCGAACCGGGCGCTGTACAGGCCGGCTTCGACGGTCGTCGCGGACTGGCTGGATGCGCTGCTCGCGGGGCTCGGCGTCTAGCGGGCGGACGTGGGCGGGCACTCCTACGACGCCTGGATCGCCCTGCCACGCCCTGCCGATGCTGCTGCGGCCCACCCCGCGCCGGGTGCGGGCCTTCTGGAGGGAGAGACCGGGGGAGCGGTCGTGGACCCCGACCGGCTCCGGCTCCAGGAGGCCGCCGCGGGCTTCCCCTCGGGGCGGCCGGTGACCGGTCCGAGGCCCGCGTCGGCGGCGCTGCGGTCCTCGCACGTGCGGGCCCTGCTGCTCGTGGCCGCGAACAGCAGGACCCTCCCCCTCCGCTCGGCTTCGCCCGGGTGGGGGGACTCCCGTCACGTGCACGGTGGCGGCCGGGGCGGAGAGGGTGCTGGGGACGCGGTCGAGACGGTCGTCCTGCCGGACGTGTCCCCTCACTCGCTTCCGCACGCAGCGCCCTCGGACCTGGGCCGCCGCCTCATCGCCTTCCTCGGCGGTTGAGCCTCACCCCACCTTCTCGATCAGGGCCCGGCGGATCAGGAACTTGCCGGGCTCACGGACCTGCTCGAAGGCCGCGTTGTTGAGCAGCGCGCAGCTGCCGGAGACCGAGGTCACCTCGACGGTGATGGACTTGTTGTTGTCCAGGTTGGTGACCTTCAGCTTCGTCCCCGCCGGGAACTGGTTGCTGGACGCGGCGGGTGCCCCCGCCTCGCCGGAGAGGGTGACGGTCGAGCCGTTGCAGACCTGCTGACCGGAGGCGGCGGCACCGCCGTTTCCCGTGTTGCCGGTGTTTCCGGCCGGGGCGGAGGCCGCCGGGGCGGAGGCCGCCGGGGCGGAGGCGGTCTGCGAAGGCTGGGTGGGCTGCGTCGACTGGGAGTCCTGAGCCGACTCCCCAACGACGCACCCCGACGCCTTCTGCTGGACCTTGATCTGTGCGATGACCGCCTCGCGGTTGGCGATCCGGGCCGCCGACTGCGCGTCCGGAGCGGCCCGTTGGCCGTCGATGAACTTCTGGTTGTTGCCCAGGGCGGTGGCGAGCCCCTGGCAGACGGTCGAGTTCGCGGCGGACAGCGTCTGCGCCTTCTGGGGCGTCTGGGCGGCGTTCGAGCTGCTCGCCATGGCGAAGGCACCACCGCCCGCCACCGCCGCCGCGCTGACGAGCAACGCGACCTTCTTCTTCGTGCCGAGTGTTCTCCTGCGCGGCATGCGCGCCTCCTGCAGAGGTAGGGGAGCGTACGCCGCTATGTACGAGATCCCGAACGAGGTTACTCAGCGGTTACAGGAGTCAGTGAATGTGACGCGCGTCACGAATGCTTCGGTGGATCACGAGGTCCTCCCCTCCTCGTACGCCACGACCGTGTCGTCGACGGACTGCAGCAACCCCTCGGTCTGGCGGGTGAGTTCGGCCTCCCGGGTCTCCCTGCCGTCCCCCCACTGCCCGTTGGCGAACACCACCGAGCGGACCGTCATCACCCGCCGGTACACCCCGGCCGAGCCGGGCGGCACGGTCGGCAGACCGGCCTCCGGGGGCGGGTCGAGCGAGACGACCTGGTACGTCACCGGGTCCGTGGAGGCCATCATGAACACCCGCGAGGCGTCCTCGATCCGGGCGAAGCTCAGCACGGTGACCGTGATCTGTGAGGCCCGGTCGGCGTCGGTGAACAGCGCGGCCGTCAGCCGGGAGCACTTCTCGCCCTGTTCGACGAGCGCGGCGAGCTCCGGCGACATGCCCCGGGCGCAGTCGGTGGTGGTGGCGAGGTCCACACGGGTGTACCGGGAGCCGTCGTGGAGACGGACGTTCGTGGCCGGGAAGGCCTGCTCGGGCCGGATCACCGGCCGGGAGAGCAGGGAGGGGAGGGCGCTGGGGGCGCCGGACGGGAGGGTGACCTCGACGGAGGGCGCGCTCGCGGTGTCCGAGGCTGTCGCCGGTGGCCGCTCGTCACCTCCGTCCCCGAGCATCGCCGCACCGGCGGCGATCGTGGCGACGAGCACGACAGCGACCCCGGCGCCCACCGCCCGCCGTGCCTGCCGGCGCCGCCGTATGCGCTCCCGATCGGCCATGAACTGGGCGTACGGATCGGGCGGCCCGTATGTGAATCCTTGATCACCGAAGGTCATGGCGGCGGAGGGTAACAGCGGGAACCGGCTCGGCTCCCGCCGCCGGACGAACCCTTTCCCACCCGACTAACGGGACAGAGCGTCCCGTACGGCCTCATCGGTGCGCGCCACCACCGCGCTGCCGTCGTCGGCGGTGATGATCGGCCGCTGGATGAGCTTGGGGTGCTCGGCGAGCGCGGCGATCCAGCGCCCCCGCGAGCCGGCGTCCCGCGCCCACTCCTTCAGGCCGAGTTCCTTGGCCACGGCCTCCTGTGTCCGGGTGATGTCCCATGGCTCCAGCCCGAGCCGGTCGAGTACGTCCCTGATCTCGTCCTCGCTCGGCACGTCCTCCAGATAGCGGCGGACGGTGTAGTCGGCCCCCTCGGCATCGAGGAGCGTGAGGGCGCTGCGGCACTTCGAGCAGGCCGGATTGATCCAGATCTCCATGACGCCCACGGTAGTGGCCCCGGTCGAACCGCGACCGGAGCCAGGACCGGAGCGATGGCTCTGTTCGAATATTCGGTGCCCCGCGCGCAACTCTCGAACCTTGTGTGACATGGCGCCAATTACCCTGCTCACCTGGAGCTTTGATGGGGCTTCGGGCTCCCTGATTGTCAGTGGGGGGCGGTAAACTGGATGCAGTGTTCGAGAGTTCCGCCGGATGTCCCGGCGGGGTTCTGACCGCGACAGGAGGATGCCTGTGCCCGCTGCCGCACTGAAGCCGAAGACGGTGCCGACCCAGTCCACCGCGAAGCGTTCCGTTCAGCTCGATCTGCCCTATGTGCCCGTGGCGAAGCGGCCGTTGCCGGCCGGGCGGCCCCGGGAGTGGTACGTCGCGCACAACCGCCGGCTCAAGGCGATGCGCCTCGCCATAGCGCTGCTGGACCTGGGCGTCTTCATGCCGAACCAGGCCCGCAACGAGAAGATCCGCAGCACGGCGGAGCTGATCGGCGTTCACCCGCCGTCGGACACGACGTGCCACATGGTCAGGGCGTTCATGCGTTACTCGCGGTGAGCCGTGACGCCGGGTCCCGTCTCCCGCGACGGTGCCCGGCGTTCCCCGCGGCCCACCGGCCCCGTCAGGCTGCCAACTCCTTCTCCAGCGGCGTCCGGAAGCGGGGCGTGACCCGGGTGCCTCCCATGCACGCCGCGAGTCTCTCCGCCTCCGCCGCTGTCGCCGCCTCGGCCTCCCGGCCGACGCCCTCCTCGGCCAGCAGCCGCCAGACGATCTCGCCGTCGGCCCGCTGGGCCCAGCCCCCCACCACCCGGCCGTTCCACCACACCGTCGGCCCGATGTTCCCACTGCGGTCGAAGAGGGCGGAGTTCAGCTCGGGGGCCAGATACCAGTCCCGGGCCTGCCAGCCCATCGCCGTCGGATCGAGGGCCGGCAGCAGGGCGGCCCAGGGCTCGTCCGGAGCGATGACCGGGTCGACGTCCTCTTCCGCGACGTACGCCGTGCCCTCGTCCAGCCGCACCGCCCGCGCGCCGATCGCCGTCAGGGCCCGCCGGACGTCGGTCACCTTCCACCCCGTCCACCACTTCAGGTCCGCCTCGGTCGCCGGCCCGCACACCGTCAGCCAGCGGCGCAGCAGCTCGGCCTGGGCGTGCGCCGGGTCCAGTTCGGGATGGGCGGGGGCGAGGGCCCAGCGGAACTGCGTGGACGTCCAGGAGCCCAGAGGGCGTCCCCGGACCACCTTGCCCTCCACGCCCAGCAGCCGCAGCAGCCGGTTGGAGACGGTGTGGACGCCCTCGTAGCTCTTCCCGGCCGCGTACACGAACTGCTCCCGCAGCCGCGGTTCCTCCCGCGCCAGTTCCGCCGCCGTCGCCTGGCCCAGTCTGCCCAGCGCGGCCAGCGCCGACTCCTCGACCTCCTTCAGCCAGGCCGCGTCCGGGGCACCGGCCTTCGCCATGTCGTTCACCAGGGCGGCCCGCGTCCGCGCGGCGACCGCCAGGCCGGTCGAGGCGTGCACGACGGCCGTCAGCTCCGTGGGGAACACGAAGACGGTGTTCCGCATGCCGTGCATCCGCACGAGCGTCCGGTCCTCGTACAGTGCCCGTTCCGTCTCCGGCACCGTCCGCGCCGAGTCCCCGAGGCGGGCGCCGATCGCCAGGTACACCGTCGCAGGATCCGTGCCGTGCAGGGCCACCAGGGCGTCGGCCACCGCCTCGGGCGTGGCGGCCCGCGCCGCCGGGGCCAGCCGGTGCCGCAGGGCCAGCCGGGCCCGCCGCTCCGCCCCGTCGATGTACCGCGTCCCGTCACTCATCCCGGCCTCCACCGTCGTCCGCCGCCGTCGTCACCCGTCCCGATCGCATCCTCCCCGACGCCACTGACAATCGGGGCCCGTCCCCTCGTGTCACCCGTTCGCCGTATCCGGCATGCGCACGTCCCCCCACCCGTCCTTCACTGCGAACAGGGGGTTGGCGGGGGTGCGTACGAGTCGGGAGGCCCACATGGTGCGGAGACGACGTCGATGAGCGCCCTGAGCGGTTCCGGCGGGCCCCACGGTTCCAGGGGTTCCAGGGGTTCCAGTGGTTCCAGGGGGCCCCGCGTGTCCGGCGACCCAGGCGTCCCCGGTGTGCCCGGTGCAACCAGGATCCCGGGAGCACCCGGGGCTCCAGACGCTCGGCGGGCTGCACGCGCCTCCCGGGGTGCGGGCGCTCCGCCGGCTCCAGGTGCCTTCGGGGCTCTCGGCGCTCCCAGGACCTCCGGCACCCCCGCCGAGCGGGCCCGGCGTGGCAAGGAGGTCCGCAAGCGGCTCTCCCGGTCCGCGCACGCCGGCTGGCTGCCGCCCGTCGACCGGGCCGACCCCGTCGCCGTACTGGAGCGGCAGGGGCGGGACCGGCTGCCCGAGCTGCTGCCGGTCCGCCACGGGCGGATGGCCGCCTCGCCGTTCGCCTTCCTGCGCGGTGCCGCCGCCGTGATGGCCGCCGACCTGGCCGCCCGGCCGCACAGCGGGCTGACCGTGCAGCTGTGCGGCGACGCCCATCTGCTGAACTTCGGGCTGTACGCCTCCCCGGAGCGGGCGCTGCTGTTCGATCTGAACGACTTCGACGAGACGTTCCCCGGCCCCTTCGAGTGGGACGTCAAACGGCTCGCCGCCTCCGTCGCCGTCGCCGCCCGCGAGAACGGCCACCCCGAGCCGGGGGTGCGCGCCGCCACCGTGGAGAGCGTCGCCGCGTACCGCACCGCGATGCGGCGGCTGGCCGGGCTCGGCGAGCTCGCCGTCTGGTACGAGCGCATCGACGCCGACCGGCTGCTGCCGCTGCTGCGCTCCGCCCGCCACCGCCGGCGCGCGGAGGCCAGCCTCACTCGCGCCCGCCGGCGCACCAGCCTCCAGGCCCTCGGCACACTCACCGAACTCGTCGACGGGCGCCACCGCATCATCCACGACCCGCCGTTGCTCGAACCCGCGGGCGTCTCGGACTCCGCCGCCCTGCGCAAGCTCTTCAGCGACTACCGCTCCACGCTTCCCGAGGAGCGCCGGCTGCTCCTCGACCGCTTCCGCTTCGTCGACGCCGCCCGCAAGGTCGTCGGCGTCGGCAGCATCGGCCTGCGCTGCTTCCTCGTGCTGCTGGCCGGGCGGGACGCCGACGATCCGCTGTTCCTGCAGATCAAGGAGGCCCGCACCTCCGTCCTGGAGGCCCACCTGCCGAGCGGACCGTATCTGCATCCCGGCCATCGGGTGGTCGCCGGGCAGCGACTCCTCCAGGCGGCCGGTGATGTCTTCCTGGGGTGGATGACCGGGCCCCAGGGGCGCGCCTACTACTGGCGGCAGCTGCGTGATGTGAAGGGCTCCGCCGACATCGCCGGCATGACCCCGCGCGACCTCACGGCGTACGCTCGGCTGTGCGGCACCGCCCTGGCCCGCGCCCACGCCCGCTCCGGCGACCGGATCGCCATCGCCGGCTACCTCGGCGGCGCCGACACCTTCGACCACGCCGTCGCCGACTTCGCCCTGGCCTACGCCGACCAGACCACCGCCGACCACGCCGCTCTGGGCGCGGCGGTGGCGGCGGGGGTGGTGACGGCCGCACCGGACGTGTGAGGGCTTCCCGAATCAGCCGCCGCCCCCGTGAACCCGCTCGCACCGACGGAGTCGCCGACCATCGACAGGCGGTGACGTCCTCCGGCCGGGTCCTGTCGAAGCGGACGGCTTCGGCACCGAGCGCGGGGAAAAGCGGATGACGTTGAGTGACCGGATCCCTACCCTCGATGTCATGGGCACCATCGTCATCTCCGGGACCTTCGTCCTGGTCGTCCTGGGATTCGGAAACCACCTGTACTGGCTCGCCGCGGTCGCCACGCTCTACCTCTACGTGCAGTACGGCGGCGCGTCCTCCTCGTCCTCCTCGTCCGCCTCGTCTTCCTCGTCCTCCACCCCGGGCACGGGCTCGGCTCCGACGACGTACAAGGCCTACCGTGCCCGCCGCGACCTGCAGACCAAGTGGGAGCGCCGTTACGAGCGCGAGCGCGGCAAGTAGCGGACGGTCCGCCGAGAGCTCCACTCTTGTCCGGAGCTCTCAGAGGGCCGGGGCTCCCCACAGCGGGAACCATCGGCTCAGGTCCTGCTCGATCCGCAGATCGTCGGCCAGGGTCGCCTTCACCTGGAGTTCCAGCGCGTTGTCGCGCCGCTGCCCCCGCTCGGGCAGCGGCGCGAACGGGTAGAAGGTGCCGCGCTTGTAGAGGTACACGAGCGCGAGGGAACGCCCGGCGGGGTTCTCGAAACCGGCCAGGGAGCACAGCAGCTGCGGCCCGAAGCCGTTGATCTCCATCGCGCTGTTCACCGCGTGCAGATCGTTGACCAGGGCGGACAGCTCGTCGGGGGCGCGGCGCGAGAGCAGCCAGGAGTAGCCGTAGTCGTCCCGCAGCAGCTGGACCGGGGGACCGGTGCGCTCGGTGTCCGCGTCGAGGAGGGCCTGGACCTCGCGGTGCGTCTGCTCGAAGGCCCCGCCCTCCACGGTCGCGAAGCACACGGCGCCCTGCCCGGTCGGGGTGAACCCGGCCGCCGCCTCCAGCGTCACCGCCGCCGACGGCAGCGCGAACAGCTGGTCGAGGTCGGGTGTGACCGGCTTCGTCCGGCCGAGCAGGATGTCCAGCAACCCCATGTGTCAGTCTGCCTTCCCGGGTGTGGCCGCCTCGCCCAGCTCGGTGGAGATCCGTCCCAGCTGGTCGAGCCGCTGCTCCAGGCTCGGGTGGGTGGAGAAGTACCGTTCGACGCCGGGCTCCCTCCCGGTCGCCGGGGTGAAGTAGAAGGCGTTGAAGGCCTGGGCGGTGCGCAGGTCCTTGGTGGGGATCCGGGCGATGTCACCGGAGACCTTCGTCAGCGCGGAGGCCAGCGCCGAGGGCCGCCCGGTGAGCAGCGCGGCGGCACGGTCGGCGGCGAGTTCCCGATACCGGGACAGAGCCCTGATCAGCAGGAAGCTGATCGCGTACACGGCGGCCGACACCCCCATCACCACCGCGAAGACGGCGGCGGTGTTCTGGTCCCTGCGCCCGCCGCCGAACAGCTGGGAGTAGAAGGCGAACCGCACGATCAGCCCCGCGATCACACCGAGGAAGGACGCCACGGTGATCACGGCGACGTCCTTGTGCGCCACGTGCGACAGCTCGTGCGCGAGCACACCCTCCAGCTCCGCCGGCTCCAGCCGCCGCAGCAGGCCCGTCGTCACGCACACCACCGCGTTGTCGGGATTGCGCCCGGTGGCGAACGCGTTCGGCATGTCCATGTCGGACACGGCGACGACCGGCTTGGGCATGTCCGAGAGGGCGCACAGCCGGTCCACGACGGCGTGCAGCTCGGGATACTCCTCCCGCTCCACGACCCGCCCGTGCATGGCGAACATCGCGATGCGGTCGGAGAACCAGAACTGCGCGACGAACATCGCCGCCACGAGCACCACGACCAGCACCCACGACTTCAACAACACGATCAACGCGACGACGAAGGCCACGTACAGCAGCCCGAGCAGAAACAAGGTGACCGTCATCCGCACGGTCAGCCCCCGGTCGCTCCGGAAACGGCTCCGCATCTGCATCACCCCGCAGGCAGTCAGGCACTCGCCCCACTGCCAGTGTGCACCCGGGCACGCCCATGAAGCGGTCGCGATCGGCCCTAGGACCAGCAAAGGCTGCGCCCCACTCCCGGACGACCCGGGCCCCCCTGTCCGGGGCCTGTCCTAGTACGGGGCCTGGAACCGTGCCCACCCCAGGAGCAGGATCACCGCCGCCACGCAGCCCAGGACGATCGTCGTCGACACCCAGGACGACCGGCGCGGACCCGCGTGCTCCGGGTCGCCGCGGAAGGGCACCGGCTCCGGTGGGTTCTCCTTCCAGCGGGCGGCCAGCATCCGGGCCCGGGCCGAGGGCTCCTTGTGTTCGGCCTGGTCCGCCCACCTGAGGTCGAACTCCCGCTCCACGTCGTCCTGTTCGGGCATCGCCGTATCTCCCCGTCACCATTCTCGAACAGCAGTGCCAGAAACCATACGACGGCGCCCCCGCCCTGAGAAACAGGAACGGGGGCGCCGCCGGAAGCCGTACGGCCACGGTCCGATCACACGTCGAAGTACAGCTCGAACTCGTGCGGGTGCGGACGCAGCTGCAGCGGGGCGATCTCGTTGGCGCGCTTGAAGTCGATCCACGTCTCGATCAGGTCGGACGTGAAGACGTCACCGGCGAGCAGGAACTCGTGGTCGGCCTCGAGGGAGTTGAGGACGGCCGGGAGCGAGGTCGGGACCTGCGGGACGCCCGCGTGCTCCTCGGGAGCCAGTTCGTAGAGGTCCTTGTCGATCGGCTCGGCCGGCTCGATCTTGTTCTTGATGCCGTCCAGGCCCGCGAGCAGCAGGGCGGAGAAGGCGAGGTACGGGTTGCCGGAGGAGTCGGGCGCGCGGAACTCGACGCGCTTGGCCTTCGGGTTGGAGCCCGTGATCGGGATACGCATCGCCGCGGAGCGGTTGCGCTGCGAGTACACCAGGTTCACCGGGGCCTCGAAGCCCGGGACCAGGCGGTGGTAGGAGTTCACCGTCGGGTTGGTGAAGGCCAGCAGCGACGGGGCGTGCTTGAGGATGCCGCCGATGTAGTAGCGGGCGGTGTCCGACAGGCCCGCGTAACCGGCCTCGTCGTAGAAGAGCGGGGAGCCGCCCGCCCACAGCGACTGGTGGACGTGCATGCCCGAGCCGTTGTCGCCGAAGATCGGCTTCGGCATGAAGGTCGCGGTCTTGCCGTTGCGCCAGGCCACGTTCTTCACGATGTACTTGAAGAGCTGCAGGTCGTCCGCGGCGGCGAGCAGCGTGTTGAACTTGTAGTTGATCTCCGCCTGGCCGGCGGTGCCCACCTCGTGGTGCTGGCGCTCGACCTGGAGGCCGGCCTTGCCCAGCTCCAGGGAGATCTCGGCGCGCAGGTCGGCGAAGTGGTCGACCGGTGGGACCGGGAAGTAGCCGCCCTTGTAGCGGACCTTGTAACCACGGTTGTCCTCGAGGGCACCGGTGTTCCAGGCGCCGGCCTCGGAGTCGATGTGGTAGAAGGACTCGTTCGCGCTGGTCGCGAAGCGCACGGAGTCGAAGACGTAGAACTCGGCCTCGGGACCGAAGTACGCGGTGTCCGCGATACCGGTCGACGCGAGGTAGGCCTCGGCCTTCTTCGCCACGTTGCGCGGGTCGCGGGAGTACTGCTCGCCCGTGATCGGGTCGTGGATGAAGAAGTTGATGTTCAGCGTCTTGTCACGGCGGAACGGGTCCACCCGCGCGGTCGAGAGGTCCGCGCGCAGGGCCATGTCGGACTCGTGGATGGCCTGGAAGCCCCGGATCGACGATCCGTCGAACGCGAGTTCCTCGTCAGGGTCGAACGCCTCGACGGGCACCGTGAAGTGCTGCATGACGCCCGGCAGGTCGCAGAACCGGACATCGACGAACTTGACGTCCTCGTCCGCGATGAACTTCTTGGCCTCGTCGGCGTTCTGGAACATCCAGCTCCTCCTACTCCCGGCCGTTCCCGTGCCGGGGTGGTAGTTCGTTCGTGCGGCCAGTGCGGTGGCACACGCTGACCTCGACCCTAGGGACGGGTGATTTCTCATGCGTGACCCATTTGTTTCGCACAAGTTAACCGGACCTCGCCCGGTCCACCCCACCTGTCCGCATCGCGAAACGCCCGCAGTACGGTGGAGCCGTGGACAACAGGCAAGCACTCGGATCGTGGCTCTCCGGACCCCGCGCGGCCATGGAGGACGCCGGTGCCGACTTCGGATACCGGGGACAGCAGCTGGGCCTCCCGGAGGAGGGACCCGGCTCGATCGCCCGCCCCGGCCGCCGGCTCGGCGCGCTGGCGGTGGACTGGGGTCTGTGCCTCTTGATCGCATACAGCTTGATCACTGAGGGCTACACCCCCGCCACCAGCAACTGGACCCTGCTGATCTTCCTCGTGGTGAGCGTCCTCACAGTGGGGACGCTCGGCTTCACCCCCGGCAAGCGCCTCTTCGGCCTGCGGGTGGTGTCGGTGGAGACCGGCACGGTGAACCCCCTGCGCTCGGTGATCCGCACCGTGCTGCTCTGCCTCGCGATCCCCGCCCTGATCTGGGACCGCGACGGGCGCGGCCTCCACGACCGGCTGGCCCGCACGGTCGAGGTGCGGATCTAGGGCGTGTTGGGAAAGTCCCGCCTGCCCGGCGGCGCCTGGCACGCCCTTGCGGTGCGCATACGGCGATGGGGGCGCCCGGTGATCACCGGGCGCCCCCATCGCCGTATGCCTGCGAGCGAGGTCAGCGGGTCTTCGGCCCGCCCTTCGGGAGGCGCATCCCCTTGGGCATGGGCCCCTTCGGGAGCGGCATGTTGCTCATGAGGTCCCCCAACGCGCGCAGTCGGTCGTTGGTCGCCGTGACCTGCGGGCCGGTGAGGACGCGGGGGTACTTCAGCAGGGTGGTCCGCAGCTTCTTCAGCTCGGTCTGGCCCTCGCCCGTGCCGACGATCACGTCGTGCACCGGGACGTCCGCGACGATGCGGTTCATCTTCTTCTTCTCGGCGGCCAGGAGGCTCTTCACCCGGTTCGGGTTGCCCTCGGCGACCAGCACGATGCCCGCCTTGCCGACGGCGCGGTGCACCACGTCCTGGCTGCGGTTCATCGCCACCGCGGGGGTCGTCGTCCAGCCCCGGCCGATGTTGTCGAGGACGGCCGCGGCGGCGCCCGGCTGGCCCTCCATCTGACCGAAGGCGGCCCGCTCGGCCCGTCGTCCGAAGACGATCGCCGTCCCGAGGAAGGCGAGCAGGAAGCCCAGGATGCCGAGGTAGACCGGGTGGCCGATCAGGAAACCGATCGCGAGAAAGACACCGAAGATGAGGAGGAAGACACCCGCGAGCACCAGGCCGATCGTCTTGTCGGCCTTACGGGTCATCTTGTACGTCAGGGCGATCTGCTTCAGTCGCCCGGGGTTAGCGGCGTCCGCCGCGCTGTCACTTCTCGCCATGCCAGGAAGTCTACGTGGCCCCGGAAGCGCCGACGACGGCAGTGTCCGGGAGACGGGGGCATGGGTGGAGCGGGGTGGGGCAGCAGTAGTCAGGAGGTCCGGGCGGCGGTGACCGCTTCGAGGACGCGCTGCGCCTCGACCCGGTCCTTGGCGCGACGGCGGTCCTCCAGCACGGAGGTCCAGGCGTTGCGGCGGGCGGTGCGCTGTCCGCTGCTCATGAGCAGCGACTCGACGGCGCGCAGTGCGGTGGTGAAGGACGGGATCGCGGTGGCGCGAACGGGCGCGGCCTGCATGTGAAGGTCCCCCTCGGGCGGCTTCGGGTGGGTGTCGGTGTTCTCTACGTGCTGTGATACCAGCGTCACTGTTTGGTGTTACCAGGGCGTGACCGACCGGTCAAACGCCCATGAAGCCTTGATGTGGGGCATTCGGGGGGCGCGGAACGCCGACGCGGTCCCGACCGGGGCCCTCATCTGCGAGGACGGTCGGGACCGCGTCGAATCGGCCGTTACTGGCCAGTAGTACCTTGTGCGCGAATTCACACGCTTGCCCGGCGCCCGTACGGGGCACGGGGACCGGCCGATGTCTCCCAGGTCACACGGCCTGCGAGGCGACGTAGGTCCCCCGCTTCTCGACGGCCATCTGGTACAGCCGCCCGGCACGGTAGGAGGACCGCACCAGCGGACCCGACATCACCCCGGAGAAACCGATCTGCTCGGCTTCCTCCTTCAGCTCCACGAACTCCTGCGGCTTCACCCAGCGCTCGACGGGGTGGTGGCGCACGGAGGGGCGCAGGTACTGGGTGATGGTGATCAGCTCGCAGCCGGCCTCGTGCAGCTGCTTCAGCGCCTCGCTGACCTCCTCACGGGTCTCGCCCATGCCGAGGATCAGATTGGACTTGGTGACCAGGCCGTAGTCGCGGGCGTCGGTGATGACCTTCAGCGACCGGTCGTAGCGGAAGCCGGGGCGGATCCGCTTGAAGATCCGGGGGACCGTCTCGACGTTGTGCGCGAAGACCTCGGGCCGGGAGGAGAAGACCTCCGCCAGCAGCTCGGGGATCGCGTTGAAGTCGGGGGCGAGCAGCTCGACCTTGGTACGGCCGGCCTCGCGGGACGCCGTCTGCTCATGGATCTGGCGGACCGTCTCCGCGTACAGCCAGGCGCCACCGTCCTCCAGGTCGTCGCGGGCGACGCCGGTGATGGTGGCGTAGTTCAGGTCCATGGTGACCACGGACTCGCCGACCCGGCGGGGCTCGTCGCGGTCCAGCGCCTCGGGCTTGCCGGTGTCGATCTGGCAGAAGTCGCAGCGCCGCGTGCACTGGTCGCCACCGATCAGGAAGGTCGCCTCCCGGTCCTCCCAGCACTCGTAGATGTTGGGGCAGCCGGCTTCCTGGCACACGGTGTGCAGCCCCTCGCTCTTCACGAGGTTCTGCATCTTCGTGTACTCGGGACCCATTTTCGCCCGCGTCTTGATCCACTCGGGCTTGCGCTCGATGGGGGTCTGGCTGTTGCGGACCTCCAGGCGCAGCATCTTGCGTCCGTCGGGTGCGACTGCGGACACGACCGGCTCCCTAGCGTTTGATTCTTCGGCGTGCTCAAGCGTACGCCCGTGGATTCGAAAGCCTGTCGGCGTGCCTCAGGCCGCCGGTGTCTTCTCGATCACCCTCGGCCTGAGCTCCGCGTTCTCCATCACGTCCCGCAGGTGCCCCTCCACCACCGGCAGCACCTCGGCGATCGTGACGTCCCGGCCCAGCTCGCCCGCCAGGGACGCCACGCCCGCGTCCCGGATGCCGCACGGGATGATCCGGTCGAACCACTTGGTGTCCGGGTTCACGTTCAGCGAGAAGCCGTGCATGGTGACGCCCTTGGCCACCCGGATGCCGATCTGGGCCAGCTTGCGGTCCTCGCGGCGCTGGCCGGCGTTGGAGGGGGCGTACTCGGGGCCGTTCAGCCGCGGGTCGAACTCCTCGTCGGTGAGGCGCGGGTCGAAGTCCAGGGACAGCCCGCCGACCAGCGGCCGCTGCTCCACGGGGTCGCCCAGCACCCACACCCCGCTGCGGCCCTCGACCCGGGTGGTCGCCACGCCGAAGTCCGTACAGGTGCGGATCAGGGCCTCCTCCAGGCGGCGGACGTGCGCGACGACGTCCACCGGGCGGGGGAGCTTCTGGATCGGGTAGCCCACCAACTGGCCCGGACCGTGCCAGGTGATCTTGCCGCCGCGGTCCACGTCGACGACCGGCGTGCCGTCGAGCGGGCGCTCGTTGTCGGCCGTGCGCCGGCCGGCCGTGTAGACCGGCGGGTGTTCCAGGAGCAGCACGGTGTCGGGGATCTCGTCGGCGAACCGGGCCGCGTGCACCCGGCGCTGCTCGTCCCAGGCCTCCTGGTATTCCACGGCCTCGGCACCGAAACCCATACGGACGAACCGCAGCTCACTCACGGCAAGCGCCTCCCTGAAGGTCGTAAGGCACGAAACGCGCCCAAGCCACTGTACGTCCGCGCACTCCGCGTCAGCCGCACGGGCAATCCTCACACGATCGGATGAATGAACGTCGAGATGTGCGATCGGCTGCTTACGCTCCGCTACATTCGCGCCGTTCACGAGGCATCAGGCCTGATCACAGCTTCAGGGCACTTCATCCGGGCACGTCAGAGGCCCGGGAGGCAGGAGACCGCACCGCAGATGACGGAACGACCCGCGCAGCGCACTCCCAACCGCCAACTCGCCGCGCTCATCGCAGAAGCGGGCTTCTCCAACGCGGGTCTGGCCCGTCGTGTCGATCAGCTGGGCCTCGAACACGGGCTGGACCTCAGATACGACAAGACCTCCGTCACCCGGTGGCTGCGCGGGCAGCAGCCGCGGGGCACCACCCCCGCCCTCATCGCCGAGGTCTTCACCCGCCGCCTGGGCCGCCGGCTGACCGCCCAGGATCTCGGCCTGGACGCCTGCGCGCCGGTCTACGCGGGCCTGGAGTTCGCCGGCACCCCCGAGGAGGCCATCGACATCGTCGGCGGGCTGTGGCGCAAGGACTCCGGCAGTCATGCCGAGCTGCGCAAGATCGCCTTCACTCCGGCAGGGCTCGTCGTCCCGAGCCGGGACTGGCTGATCGGGCGGGCCGACGAGAAGGTGGCCCGCGGCGAACCGGTGCCCCGGGTCCCGGTCCAGGGCCGCCAGGCCCCCAAGTCCCCGGGCGCGCCCGCCAGGCCGACCCCCGGGATGCCGCTCGCCGTCCCCCGCCAGCGCGGCCAGGGCAGCGAACGCGGCCCCGGCCAGCGGGTCACCGGCGGCGACATCTCCGCGCTCCGCTCGGTCGGCGAGCTCTTCCGCACCCTCGACGACATGTACGGCGGCGGTCACGCCCGCCAGGCCCTCGTGCGCTATCTGGAGCACGAGTGCGAGCCGATGCTGCGCGGCACCTACGGCGAGCAGACCGGCCGCCGCCTCTTCGGCGCCGCCGCCGACCTCACCCGGCTGGCCGGCTGGACCTCCTTCGACATCGCCGCGCACGGCCTCGCCCAGCGCTACTTCGTCCAGGCCCTGCGCCTCGCACAGGCGGCCGGGGACCGGGCGTACGGCTCCTTCGTCCTCGTCACCATGAGCCGCCAGGCGGTCTACCTCGGCCACGGGCGGGAGGCGGTACAGCTGGCGCGGGTGGCCCAGCAGGGCGTGGGCACCGGTGCCCCGCCGGTCATGCAGGCGCTGCTGCACGCGGCCGAGGCGCGCGGGCACGGCATCCTCGGCGAGGTGCGGGCCTGCACCGCCGCCCTGGTGCGGGCCGAGCGTGCCCTGGAGGCGAACCGGCCCGGGGACGAGGTGCCGTACTGGGCGCGGTACTTCGACGAGGGACAGCTGGCCGACGAGTTCGGGCACTGCCACCGCGATCTCCAGCAGTTCCGGGCCGCCGCCCAGCACGCCGAACGCTCCCTTCAGCTGCGCCCCGCCGCCTACGCCCGCAGCCGCCTGTTCTGCCGCGTCGTCCTCGCCTCCGCCCGCCTGGGCCTCGGCGAACTCGACCAGGCCTGCCAGCTGGCCGCGGAGGCGGCCGGGCAGGCGGCGGAGATGCGGTCGGTCCGGGCGGTGGAGTACGTCAGGGACTTCGAGCGCAGGCTGGAGCCGTACAAGGACGCGGCCCCGGTACGGACCTACCGCGACAAGGTGGCGGCCGCGCTCGGCTAGCCAGGGGTGTCCGGCCGGTCGTGCCGCAGGCGGCACGTGATCGGCCGGACGGGTCTCAGGCGGCCCGGGCGGTGGTCGGTGTCGGGTCCGCCCTGTGCATCGGTCCCGCCGTCCCCAGGTCCGCCACGATCGCCGCGGCCGCCCTGTGTGCCGAGTGCAGGGCGCCCTGGACGGTGCTGGTGTCCCGGTGGTCGCCGCACACGTACAGGCCCGCGAGGAGCCGTACCGACCGTCGCAGATCGTGCGGCGGGCGCATCGCGGGGACGGCCTCGGCGGTGTGGTGGACGGCGAGGGTCTCCCAGCGCGCGGTCGAGGTGCCGTAGAGGCGGGACAGGTGCATCCGTACGGCGGTGTCGACGCCGTCGGGCGGGGTGCCCAGGACCGTGGAGGAGATCAGGGCGCGGCCCTCGGGCGCCCGGGCCGGGTCGACGGCGCTGACCACGGTCGTGTGCGCGACCGGGCCGCTCCGGTCGGCGTCCAGCAGGAGGGACGCGCCGGTCGCCGGGGGCTCGTCCGTGGTGTGGTGGACGACCGTCACGGGGTGGAAGTCGGGCACCCGCAGGCCGGGCAGCAGCTCGGCGGCGGCGCGGGCGTCGGTGGCCAGCAGTACCGCGCGGCAGCGGAACTCACCGTGCTCGGCGGTGGTCACCGAGGTCGTGGAGACCGAGGTGACCCGCACCCCGGTGTGCACGGTGCCCGGCGGCAGGGTCCGGGCGAGCAGCTCCGGCAGCACCTCGGCGCCGCCCTCCGGCACGCACAGCCGGCCCGCCGCGAAGGCGCGCAGCGCGAGGTCCGCGCACCGGCTGGAGGTGGTGAGGTCCGGGTCGCAGAGCAGCGCGGCGAGCAGCGGACGCAGGAACCCGTCGATCGTGCGGGCGGGCAGCCCCCGCGCCGCGAGGGCCTGGGCGGCCGCCGACTCCGGGCGGCGCAGCAGCCGTTCGGCGGGGGTGGCCGCGATCCGGGTGAGCGCGGCGCCCAGCCGGGCCTGGTCCACGGCCGTCCCCAGCGGAGCGCCGGGGCGGATCCGGGGAGGCTGCGCGGGCTGCCACGGCGAGCCGGTCCGGCTCAGGGCCCCGGCCCGTCCCCCCGGCAGCACACCCGGCCGAGGGGCGCTTGCCAGGGCGCGTACGGCATGGAGTGCGCCCCTCGCGCTCCCCGCGCCTGCCTGCGCTCCGGCGCGGTGATGGCGGCCGTCGCTGTGCAGCAGGACCCCGGGGGCGAAGGGGCGCAGCACCAGCGCGTCGAGCCCCGGTGTCAGGCCCAGTTCGGGATAGGCTGTGGAGAGCAGCTGCCCGATGCGGTCGAGCCGGAAGCCGTCGACCTTCTCGGTCGACATACGGCCGCCGACGCCATGGGCGGCCTCCAGGACCGCGGTCGTTATTCCTGCGCTGGTCAGCCGATGTGCGGCGGAGAGTCCGGCGACTCCGGCTCCCACGACGACGACGTCTGCCTGGTACGCGGGCTCAAGCACGTGCCCCTCCTCGAGGTTTGCGCGGCCGGTGGAGACGTCATGCCCCCAACTTCCGTTCGGGATGCCCGAGTTCGGATCGAGGTTAGGGCCGCGCCCGGTCAGGGACAGTCGCGCATGGGCAGGGCACGGTCGCACGGCGGTCGCATGCGGTCGGAAGGGGTCCCACGCCCGGTCGCACACTCCGTACGAGGCGGTCGCACATCCCGTACCAGGCCGCTCACGCCCCTCGCACGGCGTCTCACGCCGCCCGGATCGCGTCCTCGATCCCGGGGAACGCGAAGGTGAACCCGGACTCCAGCAGCCGCTTCGGCACCACCCGCGCGCTGCCCAGCACATCCCCGGCCATCTCGCCCAGCGCCGTCCGCAGCACCGGCGCCGGCACCGCGAACAGGGTCGGCCGGTGCAGCACCCGCCCCATCGCCGCCGTGATCTCACGGTTCGTCAGCGGCTCGGGCGCGGTCAGGTTGAACGGCCCCGACAGGTCGTCATGGTCCATCAGATGCCGGATCGCCGCGACCTCGTCGTGCAGCGCGATGTACGACCAGTACTGCCGGCCGTCGCCCATCCGCCCCCCGAGGCCCGCCTTGAAGAGCGGGAACAGCCGGCCCCAGGCCCCGCCCCCGCGCGCCACCACCAGACCGGTCCGGGTGAACACCGTGCGCACCCCGGCCTCCCGGGCGGGCGACGCGGCCGCCTCCCATTCCACGCACAGCTCCGGCAGGAAGCCGGTGCCGGCGGGCGCGCTCTCGTCCACGACCCGCTCGCCGGTCTCGCCGTAGATACCCATGGCGCTGCCGTTCACGAACACCCTCGGCGGCTCGTCGAGCGAGGCGATCGCCCTCGCCAGACCGGCCGTGGCATGCACCCGGCTGTCATGGATCCGCCGCTTGTACGCCTCCGTCCAGCGCTGGTCCCCGACCCCGGCCCCCGCCAGGTTGACCACGGCGTCGCACCCCGCGAGCGCCGCCGCGTCCACCTGTCCCCCCTCCGGATCCCAGCGCACCTCGTCCGCGCCCCCGGGCGCCCGGCGCACCAGCCGGACCACCTCGTGCCCGTCGGCGGTCAGGGACCGCACCAGGGCGCTGCCGATGAGACCGGAGGCGCCGGCCACCGCGATGCGCGCACTCTTCTGTTCCATGGCCTCATCCTGCCCGGTGGCCGGATAAAACCCCGTCGGGTCGCGTCGGCCCGCCTTAAGGTGGCGCCCATGTCCGACCACCCGCAGCCGTCCATACGTCCCGCCCGCGCGACCGACGAGGAGGACCTCGGCCGGCTCGACCGCGCCGTCTGGTCCTACCTGCACGCGGTCGCCCCCGCGCCGGAGCCGCCGTACGAGAGCTTCTTCCCGGTGCACGCGGGCCCGGAGGACCATCTGGTCGCCGAGCTCGACGGCCGCCTCGTCGGCTATGTGCGCCTGGGCTTCCCCACCTCGCTGGCCTCGAACGCACATGTGCGCCAGATCCGCGGTCTCGCCGTCGCCGAGGAGGCCCGGGGCAGGGGCGTCGCGCGAAGCCTGCTGCGCGCGGCCGTGGAGGAGAGCCGCCGAAGAGGGGCCCGCCGACTCACCCTGCACGTCCTGGGGCACAACAAACCGGCCCGCGCGCTCTACGAGTCCGAGGGGTTCGCCGTCGAGGGCGTGCTCCCGGAGGAGTTCTTCCTGGACGGCGCGTACGTGGACGACGTCCTCATGGGGCGCCCGCTGTGAGCGCCTGGACGACGCCGACGCTCAGGAACTGATCAGCCGGCCCGTGTCCACCGGCGCCGTCGCCGTGGCCGCCCGCTCGGCGTCGCCCGCCACCTCGGCCGCCGTCAGCACATAGCCGGTCTCCCCGTCGGAGGTGGAGCGGGCGAAGACCACGCCGAACACATCGCCGTCGGTGGTCAGCAGCGGGCCGCCGGAGTTGCCGGGACGGACCGTGGAGCGGATCGAGTAGATCTCACGGGTGACGGTCGCGTCGTTGTAGATGTTCCGGCCGGTGGCCTTCACCCGGTTCGCGACGGTCGCCGCCTGGAGGTCGAGGTCGCCGTCCTGCGGATAGCCCGCCACGACCGCCTCGTCGCCCCGCTTCGCGGAGTCGTCGAAGCCCAGCACCGGGGCGCGCAGCCGGGGCACGTACAGCACCGCCACGTCCTTGTCGGGGTCGAAGAGCACCACCGTGGCGTCGTACGACGACCCCACGCCGCCGACCCGCACGCTCGGGTGGTCGATGCCCGCCACCACGTGCGCGTTGGTCATCACATGCTCGCGCGCGTACACGAACCCGCTGCCCTCGCGGCCCTGGTCGCCCGAGGAGCCCTCGATCTTCACCGTGCTCAGCTTCGCGGCGTTGCTCGCCCGCACCGTGACGCTGTCGCCGCTGGGCTTGGCGACCCGGGCCGTCGACTCGTTCTCGAACGGGTTGAAGACCTGGGGGAAGCCCGCCTGGGTGAGCGCGGAGGTGGCGTTGGAGAACCACGCCGGGGTCGTGTCCGGCATGGCGTCCTGGACCGCGCCGAGCAGCTTGGAGTCCCGGATCGACGAGGTCACCGTCGGCGACGAGGACGCGCCCAGCACGCTCGCGGCCACCCAGGCCACGATCAGCACCGCCACCGCGTTCGCCGCCGCCCCGCCGACCCCGTCGGCCACCCGCAGCGGCCCCCGGTCCAGCTCGCGCCGCAGCCGCAGCGCGAGGCGTCCCGCCAGTTCGTGCCCGACCGCCGCCGGGACGAGCACCGTGAACACGGCCGTCACCGTCGCCGTCGTGGTCCCCGGGGTCACCAGGTTCATCATCCACGGCAGCGCCCACACGCCGACCACAGCGCCGCCCACGAACCCGGCCAGCGAGACACAGCCGGCCACCAGTCCGCGCCGGTAGCCGGAGCCGGCGTAGGCCAGGATCACCAGCACCAGCAGGATGTCGAGCAGGTCCACAGAGCCGCCTTTCTCTAGGACCCTTGAGTACGTGGGGGACGGGCCCAGTGATCAGCCGCACGCGCGCGTGCCTGAACGAGGTCGGAAACGCGTGCGTGCAGTTCGAAAAACGCCCCGGACCGTGACGATGGTTCCACCGGGTGGCACAACACACGTCGCGGGCGGAGCAAAACCGGCCGACAGTGGGTTCATGTGTGCCCTTCGACCGGCCCCCCGCAGGGCCCGGGGAGCGCGAAGACGAAGCCGCCCGGCGCGGATACCGGGCCCCCTCCTCGTGTTCCTGGGCTGCCTGCCCGGCCTCACCGCCGTCCTCGCCCTGGCGCTGTGCGCGAGCGGCGTCGACCGGACCGCCACGGCCCGGCTCACCGCCCGCGCCGACCACCCCACCCCGGCGCGCCCGGTGACGAGCGCGCACACCGCGCCCCGGCCGCACATCGTGCCCCGCTCCGCCTGGCTCGACGAACGCAGCCGGCACGCCCAGCCACCGCCGCGCTACGACGACAGGGTCGTCGCCGTCTTCCTCCACCACACCGACTCGCCCAACGGCTACGCCTGCGCCGACGCGCCCCGCATCATCCGCTACCTGTACGCGGGCCAGACAGGTGCCCGGGACTGGGACGACATCGGCTACAACTTCCTCGTCGACCGCTGCGGCACCATCTACGAGGGCCGCGCGGGCGGCGTCGACCGTCCCGTCACCGGCGCCCACACCCAGGGTTTCAACCACCGCACTGCAGGCATCGCCGCCCTCGGCACCTTCACCGCCGGTGTGCCCGTCCCGCAGGCGATGCTCGACGCGATCGCCGCCCTGACCGCCTGGAAGCTCGGCCTCTCCGACGTCGACCCGCGCGGCATGGCGCGCCTCACCTCCAGCAACAGCCTCAGCCGGTACGCCGCCGGAGCCGTCGCCAGCCTGCCCGCCCTCGCCGGCCACAACGACGGCTACATGACGAGCTGCCCCGGCGCCGCCCTCACCGCCCGCCTCCCGGAGATCCGCGCGACGGCCGCCCGCCTCCAGGGCCGCGCACCCGCCACAGCATCCTCAGGAAGGCTCACAGGAACGCCTTAGGCAGGATTCAGAGTTCTCCCATCCCCGCGTCCTACGGTCATGCACAACACAAACCGACTGGAGGTGCGGAAGATGAACAGCACTCACACCACGGAGCACACGGCCGCCGGATGGACCAGGGCCGCCCGCAGCCCCTGGATGGTCCTCTGCGCCGTCGCCGCGGTCGTCCTGGGTCCGGCCGCCGTCACCGCGTCCGCCCTCGAACAGGCCAACAAGGCCCCCCTGCACCACGCGGTCCGCGCCGACCAGGCACAGGCGTACATCCCGGCGGACACCATCCGTCGCAGGGCCGCGGCGTGAGGCCCGGCGCGGCGGCTCACTCCTTGAAGCGCCCCCACAGCCGGGGATACCGCTCCGCCAGCGCCCCCTCGTTCTCGAAGTCGACGGGCGTGCCCTCGGGTTCCGACGGTCCGGGCGCGATGCCCAGGTCCGGGGCGACGGTCCCGGTGAGCTGCTCGTAGGCCTCGTCGGCCGCGTAGCCGAGTTCCTCGCCGTCGCCGTCGATCTCCTCGTCGAACTCGTCCAGCAGATCGGCGAGCGCGTCCGGATCGTGCACCGCCCCCTCGAACACCTCCCGGCCCTGCCCGATCAGCCAGCACCGGAAGAAGTCGAAGGCGTCGTCGCTGGCCCCGTCGAGCAGCACCCACGCGGCGCCCCACAGGTCCCAGGTGTAGGCGCGGTTGTAGCGGGACTCGAAGTGCCGGGCGAAGTCGAGCACGGACTCCGGATCCATCCGGACCAGCCGCTCCACGATCAGGTCCGCCTGCTCCTCCGGGTCGCCCTCGGCGGCCTCGCGGGCGGCGTCCACCAGCTCCCAGAACTCCGACTCTTCCATCACGCGTCCAAGCATCGTGCCTCACAGGGCTGGACGCACCCCGGAGTACCGGGGTGTTTCACTCCGGACGGTACAACTCCGCCAGCCGTACGGCGTTCTCGGCGAGCCGCTTGCGCAGCGACTCGGGGGAGACCACCTCGGCCTCGGCCCCCAGCGCGGTGAGCTGAGTGTGCGCCACGTCCTCCGACTCCACCCGCAGTGTGACCGTCACCCACCCCTGCCCGTCAGGCTCCCCGGCCGCCGCCAGCGCGTCCCGCGCGGCCACCGGATCCACGGCGTGCGGCAGTCCGCGCACCCCGGCCTCCGACAGCCGTACGACGACCTCGGCGCGCAGGATCGAGCGCGCGAACCGCTCGGCCTGTCCGTCCCAGAACCCGGGCAGGTCGAAGTCCTGATCTCTGCTGAAACGATCCTTCAGGTGCTCCGCGCCGACGAACCGGTCGATCCGGTACGTCCGGAAGGCCCCGCCCTCGCGCACCCGGGCGCACAGATACCAGACCCCCGCCTTCAGCACGAGCCCGTACGGCTCCAGCTCCCGCTCGACCTCACCCTCCCCCCGCCGGTAGCGCGCCCGCACGCACCGGTCGTCCCACACCGCCTCCGCGATCACCGCCAGGAGCTCCGGCGTCTCCGGCTCCCGGAACCACGCGGGCGCGTCCAGATGGAACCGCTGCGCCGCCGCCCGCGGCGCGTCCCGCATCGAGGGCAGCAGCGCGGCGGCCACCTTCAGCCGGGCGGCGGAGGCGGCATCCTCCAGGCCCATCTCCCGCAGCGCCCCCGGCACCCCGCTCAGGAACAGCGCCTCGGCCTCCCCCCGGGCCAGCCCGGTCAGCCCCGTCCGGTACCCCCCGACCAGCCGGTACCCCCCGGCCCGCCCCCGCTCCGCGTACACCGGCACGCCCGCCTCCGAGAGCGCCTGCGCGTCCCGGGTGACGGTCCGCTCGGACACCTCCAGCTCCCGCGCCAACTCGGCGCCGGTCATGGCGGGGCGGGACTGCAGAAGCAGCACCATCTTGATCAGGCGGGCAGCGCGCATACGGTCATGATGCCGGGCTGCACCGACAGAGAAGGGGGGTACGGCAGCCGCCGCACCCCCCTTCCCCGAACCGTGACCTACAGGCCGTAGCGCTCGCGCGCCTCCTTCACCGCGGCCGCCTTGACCTCACCGCGCCGGGCCAGCTGGGCCAGCGCCGCGACGACGACCGACTGCGCGTCGACACCGAAGTGACGGCGGGCCGCCTCACGGGTGTCGGAGAGGCCGAAGCCGTCCGCACCCAGGGAGGACCAGTCCTGCTCGACCCACTGCGCGATCTGGTCGGGGACCTGGCGCATGTAGTCGGAGACCGCCAGGACCGGACCCTCGGCGCCCTGCAGCGCCAGCCGGACGTACGGCACCCGCTCCTCGCCGCGCAGCAGGGCCGCGTCGGCGTCCAGCGCGTCCCGGCGCAGCTCGGTCCAGGAGGTCGCGGACCACACGTCGGCGGCCACGCCCCACTCCTCGGCGAGCAGTTTCTGCGCCTGCAGGACCCAGTGGATCGCCGTGCCGGAGCCCAGGAGCTGGATCCGGGGCGCGTTGGCGACCGGGGAAAGTCCCGCCGACTCCGCCGTGTTGAAGCGGTACAGGCCCTTGACGATGCCCTCGTCGACGCCGGGGCCGGCCGGCTTGGCGGGCTGCGGCAGCGGCTCGTTGTAGACCGTCAGGTAGTAGAAGACGTTCGGGTCCTCACCCGGGGCGGCCTCGCCGTACATCCGGCGCAGACCGTCCTTGACGATCGTGGCGATCTCGTACGCGAACGCCGGGTCGTAGGCGAGGGCGGCCGGGTTGGTCGCCGCGATGACCGGGGAGTGGCCGTCGGCGTGCTGCAGGCCCTCGCCGGTGAGCGTGGTCCGGCCCGCCGTCGCGCCGACGAGGAAGCCGCGGCCGAGCTGGTCGCCGAGCTGCCACATCTGGTCGGCCGTGCGCTGCCAGCCGAACATCGAGTAGAAGATGTAGAACGGGATCATCGCCTCGCCGTGCGTGGCGTACGCGGTGGACGCGGCGATGAAGTCGGCCATCGAACCGGCCTCGGTGATCCCCTCGTTGAGGATCTGGCCGTTCTTGGCCTCCTTGTAGTACATCAGCTGGTCGCGGTCGACCGGCTCGTACGTCTGGCCCTTGGGGGAGTAGATCCCGAGGGAGGGGAACAGCGACTCCATGCCGAAGGTGCGCGCCTCGTCCGGCACGATCGGCACCCAGCGCCTGCCCGTCTCCTTGTCCCGGACCAGGTCCTTGACGAGCCGGACGAAGGCCATGGTGGTGGCCACGTTCTGGGAGCCGGAGCCCTTGTCGAAGGAGGCGAACGCCTTGTCGGCCGGGGCCGGCAGCGGGGCCACCGGGTGAACGCGACGGGCCGGGGCGGGGCCGCCCAGGGCAGCGCGGCGCTCCTGGAGGTAGCGGACCTCGGGGGAGTCGGCGCCGGGGTGGCCGTAGGGCACCACACCGTCGACGAAGTCGCTGTCCTTGATGGGCAGTTCGAGCAGGTCACGCATCGTCTTGAACTCGTCCACCGTCAGCTTCTTCATCTGGTGGTTGGCGTTCTTCGACGCGAAGCCCTCGCCGAGGGTGTGGCCCTTGACGGTCTGCGCCAGGATCACGGTCGGCGCGCCCTTGAACTCGACGGCGGCCTTGTAGGCGGCGTACACCTTGCGGGCCTCGTGACCACCGCGGGAGAGGTGGAAGCACTCGAGGATCTTGTCGTCGGACAGCAGCTTCGCCATCTCGACGAGCGCGGGGTCCTTGCCGAAGAAGTCCTGGCGGATGTAGGCGGCGTCGCGGGTCTGGTACGTCTGCACCTGGGCGTCCGGTACCTCGCGCAGACGGCGTACGAGCGCGCCGGTGGTGTCGAGCCGGAACAGCTCGTCCCAGGCCGAACCCCACAGCGTCTTGACGACGTTCCAGCCGGCGCCGCGGAACTGGGCCTCCAGCTCCTGCACGATCTTGAAGTTGGCGCGGACCGGGCCGTCCAGACGCTGCAGGTTGCAGTTGATGACGAAGGTCAGGTTGTCGAGACCCTCGCGGGAGGCGAGCGCGAGCGCCGCCGTGGACTCGGGCTCGTCCATCTCGCCGTCGCCGAGGAAGGCCCAGACGTGGGAGGCGGAGACGTCCTTGATGCCGCGGTTGGTCAGGTAGCGGTTGAAGCGCGCCTGGTAGATCGCGGAGAGCGGGCCGAGGCCCATCGACACCGTCGGGAACTCCCACAGCCAGGGGAGGCGGCGGGGGTGCGGATAGGAGGGGAGGCCGTTGCCGCCGGACTCGCGGCGGAAGTTGTCCAACTGGGACTCGTCCAGCCGGCCGTCGAGGAAGGCGCGGGCGTAGATGCCGGGGGAGGCGTGGCCCTGGATGTAGAGCTGGTCGCCCGAGCCGTCGGCCTCCTTGCCCTTGAAGAAGTGGTTGAAGCCGGTCTCGTAGAGCCAGGCCGCGGAGGCGAAGGTGGCGATGTGGCCGCCGACGCCGTATTTGGAGCCGCGGGTCACCATCGCGGCCGCGTTCCAGCGGTTCCACGCGGTGATCCGGCGCTCCAACGCCTCGTCACCGGGCACGCCCGGCTCGGCGGCGGTGGGGATGGTGTTGACGTAGTCGGTCTCGAGGAGCTTCGGCAGCGCGATGCCGCCCGCCTCCGCGCGCTCCAGCGTGCGGCGCATCAGGTACGCGGCACGGTGCGGGCCGGCCGCCTTGGCGACCGCGTCCAGCGAGGCCTGCCATTCGGCGGTCTCCTCGGGGTCGCGGTCCGGGAGCTGGTCGAGCTCGCTCGGCTGGATGGCGTTGGGGTCGGTCATGTCGCCGCCTTCCTCAGTCGAAGGGGGTTCCCTCATCGGCAAGGGGTTCGGGGGGTGCCCTTGGTCTTTGGCAGGACAGGGCAGCGGGGCCCTGGTGCTGTGACACCGTGCGGCTCGCGCCGCTTGGCCCGTCGGCGACTGTAACTCCCTGATCGATGATCGATCAAAGGGGGACAGGCAAAAACTCACGCTCGACAACAAAGTTGGCATTCCGTGCCAGTGATGTGGGCACGCCGTGCCGCATCTTCCCTGCTCGGATGAGCTCGGAGGGTCTTACGTGTGCGGCCGGGGAGGGTGGCTCCGGACGGCGTCCGGAGCCAGTGTGAGTGAGGGTCGTACACCCGTTTCCCGACGCGGGCCTTACCCCGTGGCCGCCTGTGCGGGGCGCGGCGCCTCCGTCCGGCCGGGCGCCTCCGTCCGGGCGGGCTCGGTGGCGGGCCGCTCGCGCTGCTCACCCTGCGCGCCCGCGGCGCGCTGCCGCTGCTCGCGGGTGATCACTTCGGTCGCGGCGCCGATGGCGAGCGCGACCGGCCACTCCAGGGCCTCCAGGGCGGCCATGCCGCCGAGAGCGCCGTAGAAGACCATCTTGCGCATCGAGGGCAGTCGCGAGGCCGCCGTGCGGGCGCCGGTGAACATGTCGCCGGGGGTCACGTACGGGATGGAGAGCTGCGGATGCGCGGTGTGCATGTGCACCACCTTGCCGCCCGCGTGCTTCTCCCCGCCCTCCGTTTCGGCCCCCCGCTGGGCGGGACCGGTCTCGGGAGCGTTCTGTTCCGCCTGCGTCGGCGGCGGTTCCTGCTGGGGTCTGGGCTGAGTCTGTGGAGAAGTCATCTCCGCCCTCCCTTGGTGGGAACGGATCTCTCCCTATGCCGCCTTCCATCCCCCGAGTCGGATAAACGGCCTGATACGCACGAATCAGGCGTAGTTCACCGCAGGGCGCCCGCCGGTGACGAACGACTTCCAGAGCATGACGGACAGGCGGAGCAGCGCGGCCTCGAGCAGGGCGATCGCCACGTGGGTCAGGGCCGTGGTCAGGATGTGCGGCATGGTGCGGCCGCCTTTCGTGTGCAAACGTGCGGGGACCGCTCCTTTGTCCGGTCTCATCCCGTCCGTCAGGCGGCGACCAGGTGTCCTTCAGGTGAACTCTCCCTTGCCGGACGGGCGCGCCGCACCACGGCGGGCACGAGGACCGACGCCACCGCCGACACCAGGGCGATCGTCCAGGCCGCGGGCCCCAGCGGGCGGCTGCCGAAGAAGTGGCTGAGCCCCGGCACGCTCACCACCACGGCCAGCGTCGCCAGAGACCCCACCACGGCCGCCGCGACCAGGGGATCGCGGCCCGCGTCCTGCAGCGTCTGCAGGAGTTGGGAGGAGACCAGCGCGACCAGGGCCACGGTGTCGGCGCGCCCCCTCGTGCCGGTCGCGCGGGCGACCACCCAGGCGCCGGCGGCGGCCGCCGTGGTGACGACGGCCCGCAGCCGCATATGGCGGGTGAGCGCAGCCCCGAGCGATGCCTCCGGCCCCTCCGCGAGCAGCCGGTCCGGGTCGTCGGCCGGCGGCCGGGCGGCGATCGCCAGGGCGGGCAGCATGTCCGTGAGCAGGTTGACCAGGAGCAACTGGCGGGCGTTGAGCGCGCTGCCGCCGGTGAGCAGACCGGTGGCCAGGGTGAAGACGATCTCCCCGACGTTGCCGCCGAGCAGGATGCCCAGCGCCTTGCGCACCGAGGCCCACATGGCCCGGCCCTCGACGATCGCGTCGACGATGGTCTCGATACGGTCGTCGGTGACCACCACGTCGGCGGCGGAGCGGGCCGCCGGCGTCGCCCGGGAGCCCAGGGCGATGCCGACGTCGGCGATCCGGATCGCGGGCGCGTCGTTGGCGCCGTCCCCGGTGACGGCGACGATCCGGCCGGCCGAGCGCAGCGCGCCGACGATACGGACCTTGTGCGCCGGGGTGACCCGGGCGAACACCGTGACGTCCGGCAGCGCCCCGGTAAGCGCGTCGTCGTCCAGGGCGTCCAGCTCCGCGCCCGTCATCAGCCGCGGTTCCCGGTCGGGCTGCAGCTCCCGGGCGATCGCGGCGGCGGTGCTGGGATGGTCGCCGGTGACCATGACGATCCGCACCCCGGCCCGGGCCAGCCGGTTCACACTCTCGGCGGCGGTGGCCCGCACCGGGTCCGCGAGCCCGAGCAGGCCCAGCAGACACAGACCGTCCAGGTTCTCGTCGCTGACGTCCGCGAGCCGGGCGAGCGCCCCGTCGTCCTGCGGCGCGTCCGGCGCCATGACGTGGTCGGCGACCGCGAGCACCCGCAGACCCTGCCGGGCCAGCCGGTCGACCTCCGCCTCGATCGCCTGCCGCACCCCGTCGTCGAACGGCTCGGTGTCGCCGTCGCGGCGCACCCGGTCGCAGCGGGCCAGGACGACCTCCGGCGCGCCCTTGACGACGATCCGCGCCCGGCCCCCGGACCGCCCCAGCACGGCGTGGAAGCCGCGCCCCGGCTCGAACGGCAGCTCCGTGACCCGTTCCCAGTCGTCCGAGGCGAGCCCGGCGGCCCGGGCCGGAGACGCCCCCAGCAGCTCGACCCCGGCCGCGATGGCCCGGTCGGTGGGATGGGCGAGCCCCGAGGCCGGACCCGGCGGACCCGCCAGCGCCGCCGTGGCCACGACCCGGCGCAGCGCAGGCGTCAGCCGGTCCGGGGGACGCCGCTCCAGCCCGTCGGACACCTGCTGAAGGCTGATCCTGCCCTCGGTCAGGGTGCCGGTCTTGTCGAAGCACAGCACATCCGTACGCCCCAGTGCCTCGATGGTGGAGGCACTGCGGACGAGGGTGTCGCGGGCGGACAGCCGACGGGCCGCGGCCAGTTCCGCCACCGTCGCGACGAAGGGCAGCCCCTCCGGTACGGCGGCCACGCACAGGCTCACCGCGGAGCCCAGGGCGGCGCCCAGCGGCCGCCTGCGCAGCAGGTCGACGGCGAAGAGCACGGCTCCCGCGGCCACGGACATCGGCAGGAACCACCGGCCCAGCGCCTTCAGCCGCCGCTCCACACCGCTCTCCGGCGGCCCTTCCTCGGGAGCGGCCTCGGCGGCGCCGCCCGCCTCGGTGGCGGTCCCGGTGGCGACGACCACGGCGAGCGCGTGACCCGCCGCCACCGTCGTCCCCTGGTAGAGCATGGAGGTCCGGTCCGCCACCGCCCGGGCCGCGTTCGGCGCGGAGCTCTTGGCGACAGGCAGCGACTCACCGGTGAGGCTGGACTCGTCGGCCTCCAGGCCGGTCGCCCGCACCACCCGGCAGTCGGCCGGGACCGCGTCACCGGCCCGCAGCTCGATCACATCCCCGCGCACCAGTTGCTCCGCCGGCACCTCGACCGGCTCGCCCCCGTCGGCCCGGCGCACCCGCGCCTGCACCGAGGTCGCCTCGACGAGCCGCTCCGCCGCCGCGTCCGCCCGCTGCCGCTGCACCCCGCCGACCAGCGCGTCCACCCCCAGGACCCCGCCGATCAGCACGGCGTCCAGCACCGAGCCCAGCGCCGCCGAGATGCCGCCGCCGATCGCCAGGACGGGCGTGAGCGGATTGGCCAGTTCCTCCACGATCCGGCCGGCCAGCGTCATGGGACCGTCGTGCCGGTCCCGGCCCTCCGACTGCCGCCGCCGGGCCGCCTCGGCCTCGTCCAGGCCACGGGAGGAGGTGCCGAGCCGCGTCATCACCTGACGTACCGTCATGGCGTGCCAGGGGGTGCGCTCGATGGCCGCCGGGGCCGGGCGGGCGTGCAGCCGCCGGCCCGCCCAGAACCCCGCCGTGATCCCGGCGACGGTCACTCCGTCGTTCACCAGCCGCGCCCGGGCCCAGGCGCCGGGACGGGGGACGAGGAAGGTGAGTGCCGAGGCCGCGAGGGCGCCGGCGCCCTCCAGGCGGGTGCACAGCACACTGACCCGCCGGGCCTCCGGCAGGGCGGACAGCAGCAGATGGACGACATCGGGCGGAGCGGCCACATGGGCCTCCCACGGCACCCGCCGGGTACCGGTGAGCACCCCGACGCCCAGGTCCGCACGGGCGAAGGCACGCCCGGCCCGGGCCGTCACCACCGCGACGCCATGACCCTCGGCCTGAAGCGAACGCACCAGCGCGGCCGTACGGCGATGTCCCGTGGGAACCGCCTCCTCCAGCCCGAACCGGCGGTGCAGCCCCGGCGGGCCGCCCACCAGGCGCACCTGCCCGCACTCACCCGCCGCGCGCACCAAGTGATGGGCCAGCGGATGCAGTTGAGGCACCAGTCCGGCCACGGCGACCGGCGTCCCCTCCCGCAGTACGATCACGACCTGCGCCCCCTCCTCCTCCCACCGCGCCGCCAGCGCGGCCGTCTCCCCGGCCGGACCGGCGCCCCCGTCCGCGACGGGCCGCAACACCCACCCCGACGGCTGCCGCGCGGCCTCCCGCCCACGCCGCTCGCTCCACTCGCCGGCCCCGATCAACTCATGGACCCGCGCATGGATTTCGTCGTCGCCCGGCCCGTCCGGCACGTCGCCGTCGCCGTCCGGCCCCCATGGCTCGCCGGCCGGGGTCAGGCGGGCCATGTGCCCGACCGTCCAGCCACCGCCCGTCAGGACACGGGCGTCGAGGACCACGGTGTCGATGCGGTCGAGGCGGCGCAGGGCCTCCGGGCGCAGGACAAGTGCTCCCCGGTCGGAGAGGGTCCGGGCCACCGAGGAGGCGAACGACTCGCGGCCGAAGCGGGGTCCCCGCGGCGTCCCGGCGGTCAGCAGCGCCAGCCCCCGGTCATGGCCGAGCGTGCCTGTCGCGGTGAGCCCGTACGCCGCCAGCGACACCGGCACCGCGAGGTTGGCGTACCGCTCGCCGGGCCCCGGCGGCAGCGGGGCGGGCCGCAGGTAGGCCGGTGCCGCGTCGTGCCGGTACGTCCCCTCGTGCGCGGCCAGCCTGGGCGCCCAGTCCTGCCACGCCCTGCGGCGGGCCTGCGCCTCCGTGTACCGGGCCCCGGCCAGCACGGTGCTCACCGCCGCGCCGAGCGGCCGGAACGTCAGCGTCGTCACCAGCAGGTTCGCCGCGGCCCAGCCCTGTTCGGCGGTCGTCTCGCCGAGCCGGGCCGCGACAGCCTCGCGCAGCCGTGGCGTGGCCTCCAGGAGTTGGAGCGCCGAGAGCACGATCGGCGGCAGACCGCGCAGGCGCAGTGCGTTGCCGACCGACGCCACCCCGACCGCCACCACACCCGCGCCGAGTTGTACGGCCGCCCCGAGCGCCGACCCCGCCGCACCGGGGAACCCGACCGGTCCCGAAGCCCGCCGCACACCGGCACCCCGCCCCTCCTCGTCACCCTCACCCCCGGCCTCGGCCGCCGGCTCCGGCGTGTCCGCGTCCGCTGCGGCGACCAGCGCCAGCACGCTCTCCAGCTCGGTCTCGGGCCCGCACGCGACGTAGACACAGCCCAGCACGCCGTTCACCTCGGCGCGGCGGACGCCCGGCACCTCGCGCAGCGCGGCCTCCATCGCGCGGGCGGCGTCGACCGTGCCGGGCCGGCCCAGGCGCCGCACCTCGATCTGTACGCCGCCGTCGACCGGCCAGTGCCGGGGCGCACCCGGCTCGGACCCGGAAGTCATCCATTCCGTAGCCGATCTGATGGTTCCCGACAGTACTGAACCAACTGCGGCAGACGCTGACAAAACGGAACGCGAAAGGGTGGACGGGGAGAGCACGGGCCAGATCACGCGGCCTCCATCGGCCAACGGTTTGTCGTGGTCGGCGCCCCGGAGGACACACGGTTTCCACCAGTATGTGCACATCCCGGTGGCATCGTCCTGCGCAGCCACGCCGGGATACGCCCGGGGAGGGAGCCCGCGGCCCGTCAGTCGTGCGGCTGGGCGGCCCGCGGGGCACAGCCGAGGACGTGCGCCTTCACCAGCTCGGCGATCCTCGGGTCCCGCCGGCGGAACGCCTCGACCAGCTCCTCGTGCTCCTCGGCGTAGGACTGCTGCCGCGTCCCCAGCCAGCGTATCGACAGGGCGGTGAACACCTCGATGCCGAGGCCCTCCCAGGTGTGCAGCAGCACGGAGTTGCCCGCCGCCCGCACCAGCTCCCGGTGGAAGCCGACGGTGTGCCGCACCTGGGCGGTGCCGTCGGCGTTGCGGTCGGCCTCGTGGAGCGCGGCGACATGCGGCTCGAGGGCCGAGCAGTCCTCCGCCAGCCGCTGGGCCGCCAGCTCGGCGGCGATCGCCTCCAGACCGGCCCGCACCGGGTAACTCTCCTCCAGGTCGGCCGCGGTCAGGTTCCGCACCCGTACGCCCTTGTTCGGCGCGGACTCGATCAACCGCAGCGACTCCAGCTCGCGCAGCGCCTCCCGCACCGGGGTCTGGCTGACCTCCAGCTCGGTGGCGATCCGCCGCTCCACGATCCGCTCACCCGGCTTCCAGCGACCGCTGACGATCCCCTCCACGATGTGCTCGCGGATCTGTTCGCGCAGCGAGTGGACGACGGGCGCGGTCATGAGTGCTCCTTAAGGAGGGGCCGCCCATGGGCCCCCGGGCGTTTGACGTTTAGACAATACGGCTGGTTCGCTTCGCCGACAGGGCGCGCGGGGGTGCTTTGTCCCAGGTGAGACGAGGCGCACACGGGGTCGGTCCGACCCGCCGGTGGGCGGTCGCAGGCCCAGTGTGGCTGGTCGCGCGGTTCCCCGCGCCCCCGGGGCGTGGGAGCGCCCGCCGGAAAAGGCGGCGCCCCGCCCGGAAAAGCCCGGACGGGGCGTCGTACTGCCTGATGAGGCGACTCAGAGGCCGAGCTCGACCTCGAACTCGCCCGCCTCCAGGATCGCCTTGACCGCGGTCAGGTAACGGGCCGCGTCGGCGCCGTCGACCAGGCGGTGGTCGTAGGACAGGGTCAGGTACGTCATGTCGCGGACGCCGATGACCGTGCCCTCCTCCGTCTCGATGACGGCCGGGCGCTTGACCGTGGCGCCGATACCGAGGATCGCGACCTGGCCCGGCGGCACGATGATCGTGTCGAAGAGCGCACCGCGCGAACCGGTGTTGGAGATGGTGAAGGTCGCGCCGGACAGCTCGTCCGGGGTGATCTTGTTGGCGCGGACCTTGCCGGCCAGGTCGGCCGTGGCCTTGGCGATACCGGCGATGTTGAGGTCGCCGGCGCCCTTGATGACCGGGGTCATCAGGCCCTTCTCCGAGTCCACCGCGATACCGACGTGCTCGGTGTCGAAGTAGGTGATCGTGCCCTCGGCCTCGTTGATCTTGGCGTTGATGACCGGGTGGGCCTTCAGCGCCTGGGCCGCCGCCTTCACGAAGAACGGCATCGGGGAGAGCTTGACGCCCTCACGGGCCGCGAAGGAGTCCTTCGCCCTGGCGCGCAGCTTCATCAGCCGCGTGACGTCGACCTCGACGACCGACGACAGCTGGGCCTGCTCGCGCAGCGCCTTGACCATGTTGTCGCCGATGACCTTGCGGATGCGCGGCATCTTGACGGTCTGGCCACGGAGGGGGGAGACCTCCAGCGCCGGAGCCTTCTTCGCGCCGGCGGCAGCCGGTGCGGCAGCGGCCGGAGCCGGAGCGGCGGCCGCGGCCTTCGCGGCCTCGGCGGCGGCGAGCACGTCCTGCTTGCGGATCCGGCCGCCGACGCCGGTGCCCTTGACGGAGCCCAGGTCGACAGCGTTCTCCGCGGCGAGCTTGCGCACCAGCGGGGTGACGTAGGCGCCCTCGTCGGTGGGCTGGGCTGCGGCGGGCGCGGCCGGAGCCGGGGTGACCGGAGCCGGAGCGGCCGGCGCGGGAGCCGGGGCGGCCGGAGCGGCGGCGACCGGAGCGGGCGCGGGAGCCGGGGCGGGAGCGGCCGGCGCGGGAGCCGGGGCGGCCGGAGCCGCGGGGGCGGCCGGGGCCTCGGCGGCGGGCGCCGGAGCCGGGGCGGCCGGGGCCGGAGCGGCGGCCGGAGCCGCGCCCGGGGCGCCGATGACGGCGAGCTTGGCGCCGACCTCGGCGGTCTCGTCCTCCCCGACGGTGATCTCGAGCAGCACACCGGAGGTGGGCGCAGGGATCTCGGTGTCGACCTTGTCGGTGGAGACCTCGAGCAGCGGCTCGTCGGCCTCGACGGAGTCGCCGACCGACTTCAGCCAGCGGGTCACGGTGCCCTCGGTGACGGACTCGCCGAGCGCGGGCAGGACGACGTCCGTGCCCTCGGCGGAGCCGCCGCCGGACGCGGCCTCGGCGGTGGGAGCCGGGGCCGGAGCCGCCTGCTCGGTGGACGGCTGGGCGGCCGGGGCCGGCTCGGGGGCCGGCGGCGCGACCTCCTCGGCGGCCGGGGCCGGAACGGCGGCGGGAGCGCCGGTGCCGTCGTCGATGACGGCCAGCTCGGCGCCGACCTCGACCGTCTCGTCCTCGGCGACCTTGATGGAGGCCAGGATGCCGGCGGCGGGGGAGGGGATCTCGGTGTCGACCTTGTCGGTCGAGACCTCGAGCAGCGGCTCGTCGGCCTCGACGCGCTCACCCTCGGCCTTCAGCCAGCGGGTGACAGTGCCCTCGGTGACGCTCTCGCCGAGCGCCGGAAGGGTTACGGAAACCGCCATGGTTTCGGTTGCTCCTTACGAGTTGCGGAAGTCTGTGTCGTCGCTTCGTCGACCGAGGGTCAGTCGTGCGAGTGCAGCGGCTTGCCCGCCAGGGCCAGGTGGGCCTCGCCCAGCGCCTCGTTCTGCGTCGGGTGGGCGTGCACGAGCTGGGCGACCTCGGCCGGCAGGGCTTCCCAGTTGTAGATCAGCTGGGCCTCGCCGACCTGCTCGCCCATGCGGTCGCCGACCATGTGGACGCCGACCACGGCACCGTCCTTGACCTGGACGAGCTTGATCTCGCCCGAGGTGTTAAGGATCTTGCTCTTGCCGTTGCCCGCAAGGTTGTACTTCAGAGCGACGACCTTGTCCGCGCCGTAGATCTCCTTGGCCTTGGCCTCGGTGATGCCCACGGAGGCGACCTCGGGGTGGCAGTACGTCACCCGCGGAACACCGTCGTAGTCGATCGGGACGGTCTTCAGACCGGCCAGGCGCTCCGCCACCAGGATGCCCTCGGCGAAGCCGACGTGCGCGAGCTGGAGGGTCGGGACGAGGTCGCCGACGGCGGAGATGGTGGGGACGTTCGTCCGCATGTACTCGTCGACCAGGACATAGCCGCGGTCCATCGCCACGCCCTGCTCCTCGTAGCCGAGGCCGGCGGAGACGGGCCCGCGGCCCACCGCGACGAGCAGGATCTCGGCCTCGAACTCCTTGCCGTCGGCCAGGGTGACCTTGACGCCGTCGGCGGTGTACTCGGCCTTCGAGAAGAAGGTGCCCAGGTTGAACTTGATGCCGCGCTTGCGGAACGCGCGCTCAAGAAGCTTCGAGCTGTTCTCGTCCTCGACCGGGACGAGGTGCTTCAGACCCTCGATGACGGTGACGTCCGCGCCGAAGGACTTCCACGCGGAGGCGAACTCGACGCCGATGACACCGCCGCCGAGGATGATCGCGGACTTCGGCACGCGGTCCAGGACGAGGGCGTGGTCGGAGGAGATGATCCGGTTGCCGTCGATCTCCAGACCCGGCAGCGACTTCGGCACGGAGCCGGTCGCGAGCAGCACGTGGCGGCCCTGGATGCGCTTCCCGCCGACATCCACGGAAGTGGGGGAGGACAGACGTCCCTCACCCTCGATGTACGTCACCTTGCGGGAGGCGACGAGACCCTGCAGGCCCTTGTACAGGCCCGAGATGACACCGTCCTTGTACTTGTGGACCCCGGCGATGTCGATGCCCTCGAAGGTGGCCTTGACGCCGAACTGCGCGCTCTCGCGCGCCTGGTCGGCGATCTCGCCCGCGTGCAGCAGGGCCTTGGTGGGGATGCAACCCCGGTGCAGGCAGGTGCCGCCGACCTTGTCCTTCTCGATCAGGGCGACGTCCAGACCCAGCTGCGCCCCGCGCAGGGCCGCGGCGTAACCGCCACTACCACCGCCGAGAATCACTAGGTCGAAAACGGTGCTGGCGTCGTTCGCCACGTCACGTCCTCCATGCATGTGCGCCGTGCGCCGGTCGTCGCTGACCGCCGGCGGCTGGTGTCCGGCCGCTCTTTCTTCGGCCCTGTGGTGGGGGCCCTGTCCTGCCGAGCCCCATCTTTGCACTTGAAGGAGACGAACGAGACGCCGGGCCGGGGTGTGAGACACCCCACGCTCACTTGTGACCAAGGGGAGCGGTCCTCCCCGGAGGCGCGGGACTGTGTCGATCTGCGGCTCCGCCGCGCGGGCGCGACCAGCCACGTGATCAGACACACAGTCCCGCTCCCCGCGGCGAATTAGCCGAGATCCCCCGCGGCGGTCAGCTCGGCCAGCCGCACCAGCGTCCGCACGGCCGTCCCGGTACCACCCTTCGGCGTGTACCCGAAGGGACCTCCCTCGTTGAACGCCGGCCCGGCGATGTCGAGGTGGGCCCAGGTGATCCCCTCACCCACGAACTCCCGGAGGAACAGCCCGGCGACGAGCCCGCCGCCCATCCGCTCACCCATGTTCGCGATGTCGGCCGTGGAGGAGTCCATGCCCTTCCTCAGGTGCTCCGGCAGCGGCATCGGCCACGCCGGCTCGCCGACCTCCTCGGCGGCCTCGTACACCGCCGTGCGGAACGCGTCGTCGTTGGCCATGATCCCGAACGTGCGGCTGCCCAGCGCCAGCATCATCGCGCCGGTGAGGGTCGCCACGTCGACGATCGCGTCGGGCTTCTCCTGCGAGGCGGCCCACAGCGCGTCGGCGAGGACCAGCCGGCCCTCGGCGTCGGTGTTGAGCACCTCCACCGTCTTGCCGCTGTACATGCGCAGCACGTCACCGGGGCGGGTGGCGGTGCCCGACGGCATGTTCTCGGCGAGCGCCAGCCAGCCGGTGACGTTGACCTCGAGGCCCAGGCGCGCGGCGGCGACCACGGCGGCGAAGACCGCCGCCGCACCGCTCATGTCGCACTTCATGGTCTCGTTGTGGCCGGCCGGCTTCAGCGAGATGCCGCCCGAGTCGTAGGTGATGCCCTTGCCGACGAAGGCGAGGTGCTTGTCCGCCTTCGAGGAGGTGTACGAGAGCTTGACCAGGCGCGGGGCCGAGGCGGAGCCGCCGCCGACGCCCAGGATGCCGCCGTAGCCGCCCTTGGCGAGCGCCTTCTCGTCGAGGACCTGCACCTTGATGCCGTGCTCCTTGGCCGCGCTCTGCGCCAGGGCGGCGAACGCCTCGGGGTTGAGGTCGTTGGGCGGCATGTTGATCAGGTCGCGGGCCCGGTTGAGCTCCTCGCCCACGGCGGCGGCACGGGCGAGCGCGGCCTTGTGGGCGGCGTCGCGCGGCTTCCCGCCGAGCAGGACGGCCTCGGCGAGCGGCGCCTTGGTGTTCTTGGCCTTGGCGTCGGCGCCGTTCTGCTTGTAGGCGTCGAACGAGTACGCGCCCAGCACCACGCCCTCGGCGACCGCGCCGACGTCGCCGGCGTCCGTGAGCGGCAGGGCGAAGGCGGCCTTCTTGGAGCCGGTGAGGGTGCGGGCGGCCACGCCGGCCGCCCTGCGGAGCGCCTCGGAGTCGAAGGAGAGGTCCTTCTCGGGCTCCGCGCCCAGCCCCACCGCGAGCACGAGCGGTGCCTTGAAGCCGGCCGGGGCGGGCAGCTTCGTCACCTCGCCCTCGGCGCCGGTGGCACCGAGGGTTTCCAGGACGCCGGCGAGGCGGCCGTCGTAGGCCTTGTCGACGGGCTCGGCGCCCGGGGCGACGAGCAGGGCCCCGGACCTGGACGCAGCGCCCTTGGCGACACCGATCACGATCGCGTCGGCCCGGAGGCCGGGCGCCGCGGCGGTGCTGAGAGTGAGAGCAGTCACGGTGGTGAAATCTCGCTTCCGATGTGAAGTTGCTGTGGCCGGAATGTGTGGGTCGACCGGGCCCGGCAGCAGACCCTAGACCGAGCCGCCGGACTCCCGCCTGTCTCGCCCTTCGGGCGGACGACGGGACTCCGACACGCACGGTCTGATCTCGGCCGAAGGAGCGGTCGCGTCCGGGGTCGGTCCCACCGGCGCGGCGAACCGGTGTGACGAACCCCGCAACGAGCGTACGCGTGCCTGCGCATTCGCTCATGCACGCGAGCGTTCACCTGTCGGTGGCGTCGTAGCCACTTCTGGATCCTCGCACTCCATGAGCTGGGTCACACTCGTCGAGTTCCGGCGAGCAGATCACTTCGCCGTTTCGCATGATTTCCACGGATTCTTCGCCGTATTGGCACAGCCATGCCCGCGCGCGGACATCCATTTCTGGGGGAGGACACACCATGGCGCAGCGTGCGCGCATGTGGAGAACCACCAAAAACGCCGCCGCTTTCCTGGCGGCCGCAGGGCTGACGGCGCTGAGTCTGGGGGCGGCACCCGGCGCCACCGCTGCGGGCGAGCCGCGGATCGACCTGAGGGTCCTGGTCGTCGACAACGGGGACAGCCCCGTGCAGGCGATCACCGCCCAGCTCAAGAGCACCGGCATCCCGTACACGATCGTCGACCTCAACTCCGCGAGCCGTCCGACGATCACCGCGGCCTTCCTGGCCGACACCGTGAACGGGACACCGAGGGCGAAGTTCCAGGGCGTGGTGCTGCCCAACGAGGCACCGTTCGGGGCCGGTTCGGCGGAGCAGACTGCCCTGGAGGCCTACGAGAGGACGTACGGCATCCCGCAGGTCGACGCCTACACCTGGGCGCATCCGGAGGTCGGCCTGGAGTACGCCTCGTACTCCGGCTCCCTCGACGGGCAGTCGGCGACGGTCACCACCGCCGGCAAGGGGGGCTGGTTCGGCTACCTCGACGGCGGCCTCACCTTCGAGGACAACTCACCGACGGTCGGCGAGAGTTACGGCTATCTCGCGGCGCCCCGCGCCGGCTACACCAGCTATGTCGACGCACCGCTGCCGGGCGGCGGCGGCACCGGCAGCCTGGTCGGCGAGTACACCCACGACGGACGCCGCGAGCTGGTCGTGACGTTCGCCTACAACCAGTACCAGCAGCAGTTCCGGCTGCTGGCCCGCGGCATCGTCGAGTGGCTCACCCAGGGCATCCACCTGGGCCAGGCCCGAAACTACTTCGCGGTGCACGTCGACGACGTGTTCGCGCCCGACGCCCGCTGGGACGCCGAGCGCAACTGCACGCCCGGCGACATCGACTGCGTCGGCGGCGGTGACGACGACGGCACCCCGATCCGGATGACCGAGGCCGACGCGGCCTACGCCGCGCAGTGGCAGCAGGAGCACGGCTTCACCATGGACATGGTGTACAACGCCGGTGCCGGGGAGGAGTGGAAGACCGAGAACGGCGGCACCGACGCCATGGCCGACCGGCTCCTCGCCGACAAGGCCAGGTACCGCTGGATCAACCACACCTACACGCACCCGTTCCTCGGCTGCGTCCAGGACACCTCCACCGTGCCGTGGAGCTGCGCGAAGAACGCCGACGGCTCCACGCAGTACATGAGCCGCGCCGACATCTCCGCGCAGATCCGCGACAACAACAACTGGGCGGCCGGCAAGGGTCTGCCGATCGACCGCACCGAGCTGGTCACCGGTGAGCACTCGGGGCTGAGGACGCTGCCGCAGCAGCCCAACGACAACCCCAACCTGGCCGGAGCCCTCTCCGACAACGGCGTCAAGTGGATCGCCTCGGACAACTCGCGCGAGCCCGAGCAGCGCGCGGTGGGCAAGGCGCTGACCGTTCCGCGCTACCCGATGAACGTGTACTACAACACAGGCACCAAGGCCGAGATGGCCGACGAGTACAACTGGATCTACACCTCCAGGGCGGACGGCGGCAGCGGCATCTGCGAGGGCAACGCGTCCTCGACCTGTCTGTCCCGGCCGCTGGACCCGGACACGGGCTTCAGCGACCACATCGTCCCGCAGGAGGCCCGCACCGACCTGGGTCACGCCATCAGCAACGACCCGCGTCCGCACTACGCCCACCAGTCCAACCTCGCCGAGGACCGCCTGCTCTACCCGGTCATGGAGAACGTGCTGGCCGACTACAAGGCGCTGTTCGCCGACAACACCCCGCTGGAGAACCTCCGCCAGAGCGCCATCGGCACCGAGCTCCAGCGCCGCGCCGCCTGGCAGGCCGCCGTCGCGAACAACAGGGTGACCGCCTACCGCATCGGCGCCACCGTCACCCTCACCGCGCCGAACGGGACGCAGATCCCGGTCACCGCGCCCGAGGGGACGAAGAAGCAGCAGCTCATCGGCAGCTCCGCGTTCGGCACGCCGTACGCCGGCCGCCGCTCGGACTGGACCACGCCGAACGGCCTGCAGACCTCGGTCACGCTCAAGCTGCCGTAAGAGCTCCGAACGACAACGCCCCCCAAGGGGCGCGGAGCCGCATGCGACATGCGGCTACCGCCGCGTGGCCGCGACCAGCCACAACGGAACTGCGGGCCGGGCTCCGGGCCGCAGTTCCCCACATCGACCGCGAAAAAGCAGGGGGAGCCGCGCAGCCATGCGCACAGGCCGTCATGTCACCATGCTCACCGAAGGCACCTATCCACTCGTCCACGGCGGGGTCAGCACCTGGTGCGACCAGCTCGTCAAGGGCATGCCCGAGGTCGACTTCCACATCGTCTCGCTCTCCGGCAGCGGCCGCGAACCCGTGACCTGGGAGCTGCCGCCCAACGTCCGCCGCCACACCTCCGTACCGACCTGGGGCCCGCGCCCCGGCCGCGACCGGCCCCCGTACGGCAGGGACCTGCGCCGTTTCGTGGACGCCTACGAACGCTTCCTGCTCTCCTTCCTCGACCCCGAGGCGCCCTGCGGCTTCGGTGAGAACCTCTACGAGCTCGCCGGACTCGCCCGCGCCGGACGGCTGTCGGCGGCCCTGCGCACCGAGACCGCGCTGCGCTCCCTGATGTGGATATGGACGATGCCGCACCTCCCCACCGCGGCCGCCGCGCCGACCGTGCACGACGCGCTCACCGCCACCGACCTGCTGGAACACGCCCTTCGCCCGCTCGGCGTCCGGATCGCCGAGCCCGCGGACCGCGCGGAGGGCACCGTCGCGCACGCCGTCAGCAACGGCCTCGCCACCCTCCCCGCGCTCACCGCCCACCACTTCGACGGCGTGCCGTTCCTCCTCACCGAACACGGCATCTATCTGCGCGAGCGCTATCTCGGCAGCCGCCGGGAGGCACGGCGCTGGCCGGTGAAGGCCTTCATGCTCGGCTTCCACCGCGCCCTCAACACCCTCGCCTACCGCACCGCGGACCTGATCACCCCCTGCAACCGCTACAACCGCCGCTGGGAGGAGCGCGGCGGCGCCGACCCGGAGAGGATCCGCACGGTCTACAACGGCGTCGACCCGCACGCCTTCCCGCACGCAGGCCCCGAGCCCGAGGTCCCGACCCTGACCTGGTGCGGCCGCGTCGACCCCATCAAGGACCTCGAGACCCTCCTGCGCGCCTACGCCCTGGTCCGCGCCGAACTCCCCGACACCCGGCTGCGGTTGTTCGGTCCGGTGCCCCCCGGCTGCGAGGACTACCTCACCCGCCTGGAGAAGCTCGCCGCCGAACTGGGCGTCACCGACGGACTCACCTTCGAGGGCCGCGTCACCGAGGTCTGGCGCGCCTACGCCGCAGGCCACGTCGTGGTGCTGTCGTCGATCTCCGAGGGCTTCCCGTTCTCCGTCATCGAGGCCATGTCCTGCGGCCGTACGACCGTGTCGACCGACGTCGGGGGAGTGCGCGAGGCGGTCGGCGACACCGGTCTCCTCGTCCCGCCCCGCGAGCCGGAGAAGATGGCCGCGGCCGCCCTGGCCCTCCTCACCGACGACGAACGACGCCTGAGACTCGGGGAGTTGGCCCGTCAACGGGTCATCGACCGCTTCACGCTCCGCCGCTCGGTCGACAACTTCCGCACCATCTACCAGGAACTCGCCGGCCTGCCCGAGGTCTACGAGCCCACCCTGGAGACGGTCGCCGACTGGACGAAGGAGCTGCGCGACCCGTGGTACCGGGCCGTGGCGACGGACGGGACCGACTGGTGAGCAACGACACGACCGAGCTGCCCGCCGTTCCCCGCCGGCGCACGACGACGCCCTCCTGGGCCGGCCCCGACCCCGTCGACCGACTCGCGGACCGGTTCGAGGAGTTCGTGGCCGCCGCCGTCCATCCGGACGAGATAGCCGCCCTGCTGGAGTCCGACGGCCTCTCCGACGACCAGATCCGCGAACGCTACGGCGTACGGAACTCCTTCGTGCTCGCCGAGGAGCTCTACGCCCGCGTACCGCGCCGCCACCCGGAACCCGACGGCCCCCTCGACGACCCCTGGCAGGTGGGCCTGCGGGCCTGTCTGCTGCGCGGCCTGGTCTTCGCCCTGCCCGGCTTCGCCTATGTGCTCGGCGCACCCCTGCTGACCGGCTCGCCGGGCGCCCTGGGGCTCCCCGCGGGCACGGTCCCGCTGCTGGCCGGCGCGCTGTTCGGCTGGACCTGGAACCAGGGGCTGTCGCATCGGGCGTACGCCTGGCTCGGTTCGGGCGACCGCCAGGCCGCCCGCCGCTGTCTCCTCGTGGGAGCACCGGTGGGCGCCCTGCTCGGCGCGCTCACGGCCCTGGCCGTGGCCGGCCCCGCCGACGGCACCGCCGTGGCCTTCGCCGCGGGCCAGGCCTGCTACCTCGGCGCCTCCACCACCCTGCTGGTCCTGGGCCGCGAACGCGCCCTGCCGGCCGCCCTGGCGCCGATGACGGCGGGCGCGCTGGTGGCGATGGTCCGCCCGCTCCCGGAGACGGCGGGCCTGATCCTGCTGCTGGGCTCACTGGCCGCGGTGATGCTGCTCGGGCTGTGGGAAGTGGCGCCCGCGGCAAGGAAGTCGGGCACACCCTCCGGCCCCGGCGGACCCTCGCCGGCCGCCTCCCTCCCGTACGCCCTGTTCGGCCTCGGCACCGGCGCCCTCGTCCTGTACGCGGCTCTCGGCGACGTCCTGGCGGGGGAGGAGCACAGCGCGTTGGCCGCGCCCGCCGCCGTGGCGCTCACCCTCAGCATGGGGCCGGCCGAACGGCTGCTGTACCGCTTCCGCAGCGGCAGCCTGACGGGCCTGCGCTCCACCGGCACCCCGGGCGCCTTCCAGCGGGCGACGACCCGTACCGGCGTGGAGTGCCTGGCCGCCTATCTGCTGGTCCTGCTGGCCCTGGGCCTGGCCGTCACCGCCCTGTGGCCGGACGCCCCCGCCCTGACCGCCGTACGCCTCGCGGACCTGCTCCTGCTGGGCGCGGTCCTGTGGACCGGGCTGCTGCTGCAGTCGTTCGGCGCGGTCCTCGGCACGGCCGCCGTCTGCTGCGCGGCCGCCCTCGCCCAGACCCTCGCGCTGCTCACCCACGTGGGAGACCCGCACACGGTGGCCCTTACGGTGTACGCAACGGCGGCCGCCGTCCAGGCGCTGCTGGTCCGCACACTCCTGGGAAGGGCGACAGCCCACCGATGAACACGCGATCCCTCCTCGCGGCCGCGTCCCTGCTCCTGCTGCTCACCGGCTGCACGACGGCCACGGACGACACACCGGAGTCCGGCGGGACCGAGACCGGCGAGCGCTGGCGGCCCCGCCCCGGCACCGACTGGCAGTGGCAGCTCAGCGGCAGACTGGACACCTCGGTGGACGTCCCGGTGTACGACGTCGACGGCTTCGACCAGACCGCCGAGACGGTCGCCGGCCTGCACCGGGACGGTCGCAAGGTCATCTGCTACCTCTCCACCGGCGCCTGGGAGGACTGGCGCCCGGACGCCGACGATTTCCCCGAGTCGGTGATCGGCGAGGGCAACGGCTGGGAGGGCGAGCAGTGGCTCGACATCCGCCGGACCGACGTACTCGAACCCCTGATGGCGGCACGCATCGACATGTGCAGGAAGAAGGGCTTCGACGCGGTCGAGCCGGACAACATGGACGGCTACAAGAACAGGACGGGCTTCCCGCTCAAGGCCGCCGACCAGCTCCGCTACAACCGTCTGATCGCCCGCCTCGCCCACGACCGGGGCATGTCGGTCGGCCTGAAGAACGACCTCGACCAGATCCCCGAACTCGTCGACGACTTCGACTTCGCGGTCAACGAGCAGTGCGCCCAGTACGACGAGTGCGCGGACACGACCCCCTTCATCGAGGCCGGCAAGGCCGTCTTCCACGTCGAGTACGAACTGCCCACCAGCCGCTTCTGCGCCGAGTCCAGGCGTCTGAAGCTGAGTTCCCTGCTGAAGAAGTACGAACTGGGCGCCTGGCGCAAGGCCTGTTAGCCGCCGAGCGTCAGCGCCACCAGCGCGGTCGTCGCCGCCGTCTCCGCCAGTCCGCCGAACACGTCCCCGGTGACCCCGCCGAAGCGCCGTGTGCAGTGGCGCAGGAGGAGTTCGGCGGCGGCGAGCGCGAGGACGATCGCGGCGGCCGTACGGACCGACCCGTACGCGCCGAAGAGTCCGCCCCCGGCGGCCGAGGCGATGGTGAAGGAGACGGCCACGGCCAGCGCGCCCGGCACCGGCACCACCCCGGCCACCGCCGCCCCCAGCCCCTCCGGCCGCGCGGCCGGAACCCCGGCGCGCGCGGCCAGCGTGAGCGCCAGCCGGGCCGCGACGGCCGAGATGACGGCGGCCGCCGCGCCCCGCGCCCAGGAGGCGCCGTAGAGCTGCGCCAGCGCCGCCACCTGGGCCAGCAGCGCGAACACGAGCGTGAGCACACCGAACGGTCCGATGTCCGACTGCTTCATGATCCGCAGCGCGTCCTCGGCCGGCTTGCCGCTGCCCAGGCCGTCCGCGGTGTCGGCCAGCCCGTCGAGGTGCAGACCACGCGTGAGGACGGCGGGTACGGCGGCGGAGGCGACGGCGGCGAGCAGCGGGCCCGCGCCCAGGAAGAGCAGCAGCAGACCCAGCCCTGCCGCACAGCCGCCCACGGCCAGCCCGACGACCGGGGCGTTCAGCATCCCGCCCCGGGCGGCCTCCCGGTCCCAGCGGTGCACCCTGACGGGGAGCACGGTGAGGGTGCCGAAGGCGAAGCGGAGACCGTCCAGCGGTGAAAGCGCCGATGTTGTGGACACGTCGGCAGACTAGCCCGGACGCCGCTCCCGCCGGGCAGCCCGTCCCGGTCCCCCCGAGACTGGGGACATGGGCCACTGGCTGCAGCGCAACATCGTCGAACCGGGGAAACTCCCCCTGCTCCTCGCCCTGACCGCGTTCGTGCTCACCTTCGTGATCACCCGGGTCGTCACACGTCTCATCCGGGCCGGCAAGGGGCCCTTCGGCAACATCAGTTCCGGCGGGGTGCACATCCACCACGTGGTCCCCGGGGTCGTCCTGACCGTGGCGGGCGGCTTCGGCGCGGTGGCGAGCGGCGCGCACGGCTTCGGCGCGGCCGCCTTCGCGGTGATCTTCGGCATCGGTACGGGACTCGTCCTCGACGAGTTCGCGCTGATCCTGCACCTCGACGACGTGTACTGGACCGAGGCGGGGCGCAAGAGCGTGGAGGCCGTCGTGCTGACGGCCGCTCTCGTCGGGCTGCTGCTGGTGGGGGCCACGCCGTTCGGGGTCAACGACATGAGCGACGACGAGCTCCAGGACCGGGGGACCGTCGTCTCGACCGTCGCGGTCAACTTCCTCTTCTCGCTGGCCGTCCTGTTCAAGGGCAAGGTCAAGACGGCCGTCTTCAGTGTGTTCATCCCGTTCGTCGGGCTGATCGGCCTGGTCCGGCTGGCCCGGCCCGATTCGCTGTGGGCCCGCCGCTTCTACCGGCGGCGGCCGCGGGCCCGGGCGAGGGCTCTGCTGCGGGCTTACCGGCACGACCGTCGGTGGGCCCGGCCCCGGAGGGTGCTCGGGGACTGGCTGGGGGGCAAGACGACGGCGGAACTCGAGCGGGGTGCCTGAGCCGCCTCGCCGCGCACAGCAGACCCACCGCCGCGATCGCCGCGAGGTGCTCCTTGCCGGCCAGGTTGTTCTTCAGCAGGACCTCCACGATCATCGCGAGGATCACGACGGCCACCGTCGCATACGCCCGATACCGCCACCCCAGGTACACCGCCAGGCCCACCACCGCCGCCGACGGGCCGGTGTCGACCACCACGGCGTCGGAGGCGGGGAGCCAGCCGCGGGTGATGCCGACCCGTGCGCAGAGGGTGCCGGCGAGGGTGGCGGCGTAGGCGATCACCAGGGTGCGCCACCGGCCCAGGCAGATCTCCGCGATCCCGAACACGAACAGGATCTGCGCGAGCGCGCCCCACACCGGCAGGTCCAGGGCGGGAACGAACAGGGACAGAGGGGTGCGCAGGAGGGCGGGCCAGAGAGGGTCGGCCGCCCGTACCGCCCCGAGGTCCTGGACCGGCCGGTAGCCCCAGGACTGGTTCTGGACGAGGTGTGTGACGGACGTCAGACACACCGCCGCGAGGGTCATCGGGGCCGCCCGCCACCGACGCTCCACCACCGGCCCGCGTACGGCCTCGAACAGCGGCCCCCCTTCGGTGCGGGCCCAGTGTGCGGTGCGGTTCATCGGTGGGTCTCCAGAGGTGTGCGGTGCAGCCACTGCGGCAGCTCCAGGAAGCCCTCGGCCCGCGCCGACGCCAGGCCGATGCGCGGCAGGTCCGCGCTCTTCTCGAAGAGCAGGAACCTCGGCTCCCAGATGGGCCGGTACTTGGCGTTGGCGCGGTACAGCGACTCGATCTGCCACCAGCGGGAGAAGAAGCTGAGCAGTGACCGCCACAGCCGCAGCACCGGCCCGGCGCCCAGACGTGCGCCACGTTCGAAGACCGACCGGAACACGGCGAAGTTGAGCGAGACCTGGCTGATCCGGATCTCCTGGGCGCGCCGGAGGAGTTCGATCACCATGAACTCCATCAGCCCGTTGTCGGAGTCCCGGTCGCGGCGCATCAGGTCGAGGGAGAGACCGTGCGGGCCCCAGGGCACGAAGGAGAGCAGGGCCCGCAGCTCACCGCGGGCGTCGGTGCACTCCAGCATCACGCAGCGCCCGTCCTCCGGGTCCCCGAGCCGCCCCAGCGCCATGCTGAACCCGCGCTCGGTGGCGCCGTCGCGCCAGTCGTCGGCACGGCGGACCAGGCGGGCCATCTCGTCGGCCGGGATGTCCTCGTGGCGCCGTACGCGGACCCGGTAACCGGCCCGGCGGACCCGGTTGCACGCCTGCCGGACGGTCCGCATGGCCCGCCCCTCCAGGGTGAACTCGGCGACCTCCACGATCGCCTCGTCGCCGAGTTCGAGGGCGTCCAGCCCGTGGCGTGCGTAGACCGTGCCGGCCTCCTCGCTCGCGCCCATCACCGCCGGGATCCAGCCGTGCGCCCGCGCCTCGGCGAGCCAGGGCTCGATCGCCCCCGGCCAGGCCTCCGGGTCCCCGAGCGGATCCCCGGAGGCCAGCGACACCCCGCCCACCACCCGGTAGGCGACCGCCGCCTTGCCGGTCGGCGACCAGCACACGCTCTTCTCCCGGCGCAGCGCGAAGTACCCGAGCGAGTCCCGCTCCCCGTGCCGGTCGAGGAGCTCCCGCAGCCGCTTCTCGTCCTCCGCGGTGAGCGGGTCCACCGCGCGCCGGGAGCGGAAGGCCGCGTACAGGACGGCGAGGACGAGGACCGTGCTCAGCGCGTTGACGGCGACGTCCACCCAGGTGGGGGTGGCGATGCCGGGGACGCGGTGGTCGTCCGCGGCGACGGAGACCAGCCGCAGGGTGCCGTAGCGCCAGCGTTCGAGGAAGGTGGAGGGGGCCGAGGCCCGGTTGGTGAGCGTCACCAGCAGCGCGGCCAGCAGCGAGGTGCCGAGCAGCCCGCCGAGGCCGACGAGGGCGGCGAGTCTCGGATTGGCGCGGTCGCCCTTGGCGTAGAACTCCCGCCGCCCCGCGAGCAGCGCGGTGACGAAGGCGGCGGTGAGGGCGAGCGAGACCCAGTTCTGCGGGTACCGGCGGATCTCCGGGAACGCCATGGCCGGCACGAACAGCCCCAGGAAGGCGCCGCTGAGGGCGAGGTTGAGGATCCACGCGGCCCGTTTGCGGCGCCGCATGGTGACGGCCAGGAACGCGGTGAACACCCCGGACGCGAACCCGGCCGTCAGCAGATACGGCGTGAAGAAGTCCTCCTGGTTGTGCCGCCGCACGTCCTGCCCCAGGGAAACCCACACCGCGCTGAGGAAGTTGACGAAGGCGACAGCACGCAGATACCAGACGGCGAAGGCGGCGGCGACCCGGGAACGTCCCATGATCGGTGATCATATGGGTGCACTTCACGGAAACCGCTCTTTTGGGTCGCCTGTCCCTTTTTGTCAGTGCCCCTAGGTGATGTCCTCGGTGTTCCCGGTCTCGTCGGCGTTCTCCGTGTCCTGCTCCGGCTTCTCGGGCGCGGTCTCCGGCTTCTCGGGAAGCTCCGCCGCCAGTGCCGCCGCGGCCTGCACCAGCGGCAGCGCGAGCAGTGCCCCCGCGCCCTCGCCGACCTTCACGCCCTGGTCGAGCAGCGGCTCCAGCGCCATCCGGTCCAGCGCCTTCGCCTGACCCGGCTCGCCGCTCTTGTGCCCGGCCAGCCACCAGTCCGGCGCCCGGAACGCGATCCGCTGCGCGACGAGCGCGCAGGCCGCCGTCACGACACCGTCGAGGACGACCGGCACCTTCCGTACGGCGCACTGCAGCAGAAAGCCCGTCATCGCGGCGAGATCGGCGCCGCCCACGGTCGCCAGCAGCTGCAGCTGCTCCCCGAGCACCGGCCGGGCCCGCCGCAGCGCGTCGCGGATGGCGGCGCACTTGCGCATCCACGCCAGGTCGTCGATGCCCTCGCCGCCCCGTCCGGTCACCACCGAGGCGTCGGTCCCGCACAGCGCGGCCACCAGCACCCCGGCGGCCGTCGTCCCGCCGACGCTCACATCGCCGAGGACGACCAGATCCGTTCCGGAGTCGGCCTCCTCGTCGGCCACCGCGACCCCGGCCCGGAAGGCGGCCTCGGCCTCCTCCACGGTCAGCGCGTCCTCGATGTCGATACGGCCGCTGCCGCGCCGCACCCGGTGCCGTACGACGTCCTCCGGGAACACGTCGGGCTCGCAGTCCAGCGCCATGTCGACCACCCGTACGGGGACCTCGAGCCGACGGGCGAGCACGGAGACCGGGCGGGCGCCCTCCAGGATCTCCCGCACCAACTCCGCGGCACCGCCCGCCGGCCGGACCGAGACATCGAGCTCGGCGACGCCGTGATCGCCGGCGAACAGCACCACCCGCGGCCGTACGACCGGCCGCACGGGCACCGAACCCTGCGCCGCCGCCAGCCACTCACCCAGGTCGTCCAGGCGCCCCAGCGATCCGGGGGGCACGATCTGACGTTCCCGGCGGGCCTCCGCGTCGCGGCGCACGCCGCCGTCGGGGCGCTCGATCAGATCGGTGAAGTCGTCGAGATTAAGCGAGCTCATTCGCCGAACAGTACCGGCACCGGCCGGGCGGTTCGGCGCCACATCGTCACCACACCCGCACGACGTCTTTGCACCCAAGATCGGCATCCCATACGTTCCGCTTTGCTGCGGAATGTCGTAGCTCCTGTCCGTCTGCCCACCGGAGCCGCTCATGTCCTCCAGGCCCAGGACCGGGCCCAGGCCGGTCCACGATCCGCGCCGTGACGACTGCCCCTGGTGCGGCTCGAAACGCCTGCGCACCCGACTGCGCGCACCCGATCTGCGGCACCGCAGACCGGGCACGTTCGTGGTCGAGGAGTGCCGGGACTGCGCCCACGCCTTCCAGAACCCGCGGCTGACCCCCGAGGGACTCGCGCTGTACGACGGCCGCGGCGACGAACGGTTCAGCCGCAGACACCTGAGGGCGACGGCCCGCGCGATGCTGCCCTTCCCGGAGCCGGAGAGCTGGCTGGACGTCGGCACGGGGCACGCGGCCTTCCCGGCCACGGCGAAGGGCCTGTTCACCTACACGGCCTTCGACGGTGTGGACCCGACCCCCAGGGTGCGGCGGGCAAGAGCGGCCGGCCGACTGGACGAAGCCCATGTGGGCCACCTGACGACCCCGGACGTCCTCTCCCGCCTCCGCGGCCGCTACGACGTCGTCAGCATGCTCCACCACCTCGAACACACCCCCGACCCGAAGGAGGAACTCGCGGCGGCCCTGACGGCCCTGCGCCCCGGTGGCCACCTCCTCCTCGAACTCGCCGACCCCACCAGCGCGTCCGCCACCCTCCTGGGCAAGTGGTGGCCCTCCCACGACCAGCCCCGCCACCTCCACCTGATCCCCCTGACCAACCTCCGCACGGAACTGGAGTCGAGGGGCTGCCACATCGTCGTGACGGACCGCAGGACGCCCCACACACCTCACGACCTCGGGAGGGCCGTCTCCCTCTACGTGAACAGAACCCGCCTGCACAGAGCGGCGGGACCCCTGTCGGCCCTGGCGACAACCCTGGACCACGCCTTGGCTCCGGTCCTGCGCCGCACCCGCTTCTCCAACGCGTACCGGGTCATCGCACGCAAAGTGCCGTAGCCGCGGGCGGTCGTGCCTTCCCCAGTGCCCTGAGGGACTGGGGCCCAGGCCCGCCCGCCCGCCGCCAGTTCACAGTCCCCGCCTCACCCCCGCAGCACCACCGCCTGCCCCGCCACCACCAGCACAACCTCCTCACACTCACCCGCCACAGCAGCGTTCAACCGCCCCAGCTCATCCCGGTACCGCCGCCCCGACGCCGTCGCCGGCACAATCCCCGACCCCACCTCGTTCGACACCAGCACCACGGTCCGCCGAGCCCCCCGCACCGCCCCCGCCAACTCGGCCACCCGCCCCCGCAACGCCCGCTCTCCCCCGTCCGCCCACTCCGCGTCGTCCCACGCCCCCACGGAGTCCATCGCATCCGTCAGCCACAACGACAGACAGTCGATCAGCAGCGGCGGCGCCCCCTCCTCCGCCAGCAAGGGCACGAGGTCGCACGTCTCCGCCGTACGCCACGACCCAGGCCGCCGCTCCCGGTGCGCCGCCACCCGCGCCGCCCACTCGGTGTCCCCGCCCCGCGATCCCCCGGTGGCGACGTACAGCACGTCCGGGAACGACTCCAGCCGCCGCTCCGCCTCCACCGACTTCCCCGACCGCGCCCCGCCCAGCACCAGCGTTCTGCGCGGTACGTCCGGCACGTCCTCGTACACCCCCACCACCAGCGTCGACCCGTCCGGCACCGCCCGCGCCCCCGCCGCCGCCAGCCGCCGCGTCAACTCTGCGCCAGGCGGTACGTCATGGTCCAGATGAACGGCGACGACATCCGTCGTCGGCCCCACCGACCCCACCGCCCGCAGCTTCGCCAGCGCGTCCGGCCGCCCCACGACATCCGTGAAGACCAAGTCGTAGCGCTCGGCGTACGCCGACCCCTCCTCCAGACCGGCCGGCGCACCCCCCGGCGGCAGATACAGCAGCCGCTGCCCCGCCGGACCGGTCACCGCGTACCCGGTGCCCGGCGCGTCCATCGCCACCGCCCGCACCCGATGCCCCGTCAGCAGCGCCAGCTCCCGCCCGTCCGGCACCCGCCCGGGCTGCGGCACCCCGGCCGGCACCTCCACCGGCGGCCCGTCGTGCGGATGCGACAGCAGCACCTGCCGTACGCCGCCCAGTGAGTGCCCCACCCGCGCCGCCGCGAACGCCGCACCCGGTGTCAGATCGAGCAGCAGCGCCCCGTCCACGAGCAACGCGGTCGCCGCACGCGCGTGCGCGCCCAGCGAGATCGCGCACACCGCGCAGGGGCAGTCGGGGCGGGGCAGTCCCGCGGGGGCACCGGTACCGAGCAGAGTCACTTCCACAAAGCTGATTTTCGCGTGTCTGACCTGCTCTTGCGCATCCGGCTAGGCTGCTCGGCAGGAGCCGGACCAAGATCCGGCTTCTGCTCTGCACGTGTTCATATCAGGGAGGCGTACATGGCGGCATGGACGTGGCGGTTCGAGAAGGCCGACGGGACGGAGGTCCAGCCCGCGGTGGAGCCGGAGGAGTTCACCACCCAGGGCGACGCCGAGTCCTGGATCGGGGAAGTGTGGAAGGACCTGCTCGAAGGCGGCGCGGACCAGGTGCGGCTCTTCGAGGACTCCACCGAGATCTACGGCCCCATGAGCCTGCACGCGAACGAGGCGTAGCCGCGTAGCCGTACGAGGGGGTCGCCGCCGCGCCGGGGCGACCCCCGTCTCACTGCTCACCCCATGTCACCTCCGCCTTCTTCCCGTCCCCGACGCGCGTGAAGGTGACCGTCGTGCGCGTCCCGGCTTCTCCTCGGCCGGCGTCTGCAGATCCGCCGTCCCGGGGGGCCGTCGTCGCCCGTGGCACGGCCCGGGTGGTCGTGGCCCTCGTCGTCGGGGACGAACCGGTCCCGGAACACCCGGCGAGCGGCGCGACGGAGCCCGCAAGCGCGGCGAGTCCCAGGACCCGGGTACGGGAAGCGTCCATGCCCCCGAGTCTCTCCTCGGGGTGAAGATCCGGCCTGCCCGGCTCACCCGAACGAGCGGATACCGCGGCTATCCGCGGACCCCGCACAGATGCAGCAGTGCCGCCACACTCCGATACGGATCGGTCCGCCCCGCCCGCTCCTCGACGGCCAGCAGCGCCTCGGTCCTCTCGGGATCCTCGGGCGCAGCCGTCCCGTCCGCCGCCGTGTCGGTGAAGACCCGCACCCCGTACCAGGTCTGCAGCGGCGCCCCGATCCCGGCCAGCGTGTCGGTCAGGGTGGCCAGCCGGTCCGCGCGCACGTCCAGGCCCAGCCGGTTCCGGTACGCGACGGTGTCGAACGCGGCCAGCGCGCCCGCCCAGTCACCGCTCAGCCCCGGCCGCATGGCCAACGCGTCCGCGTTCCGCACGAGCAGCGACAGCAGCCCGCCCGGGGCCAGCATCCGCGCGAGCCCGGCCAGCAGGGCGTCCGGCTCCTCGACGTACATCAGCACGCCGTGGCACAGCACCACGTCGAAGCTGCCGGGCAGGAAGTGCACGCCCGTGTCCCGGCCGTCGCCCTCGATGATCCGCATCCGCTCCCGGATGCCCTCCGGCTCCCGGGACAGCGCCTCGCGGGCCGCGGCGCACATGGTCGCGTCCTGCTCGAGCCCGGTCACCTGGTGGCCGAGCCGGGCGAGCCGCAGCGCCTGTGTGCCCTGGCCCATCCCGACGTCGAGCACCCGCAGCCGCTGCCCGATCGGATACCGCCCCGCGATCTGCTCGTCGAGCTGCCGGGCCACCAGCTCCTGCCGTACGACATCACGCAGCCCACCCAGCCCGCTCAGCCAGGCCTGGGCCGCCCCCCCGGAGAAAGACGTCGTGCTCAGGGCCGCTCTCCGCGCTTGACCTGCGGCTTGGGCAGCCGGAGCCGACGCATCTGCAGGGAGCGCATGAGCGCGTAGGCGACCGCGCCACGGCGGCTCTGGTCGGGGAAGCGCTCCGTGAGCCGCTTGCGCAGCCGGAAAGCTGTCAGGACCGAGTCGAGCACGATCAGCACGATCACGACCAGCCACAGCAGCAGCGCGATGGTCTGCAGCGAGGCGACCCGCACGATGCTCAGGGCCAGGATGACCACGGCCATCGGCAGGAAGAACTCCGCCACGTTGAACCGCGAGTCGATGAAGTCGCGCGCGTACTTGCGGACCGGACCCTTGTCGCGGGCCGGCAGGTACCGCTCGTCACCCCCCGCCAGCGCCTGGCGCTGACGCTCCAGCTGGCTGCGGCGCTCGTCGCGCTGTCGCTTGGCCGCCTCCTTGCGGTTCGTCGGCGTGTTGGCGACGCTGCGGCGCTGGGACTGGGCCTCATTGCGCTTGGGAGTCGGCCGGCCCTTGGGGGCCTGCGGGTCACGGGGCTGCTTGGAGTCGGTCACCACGGCCTTGTCGGCGGGGGCCTTCTCTTCCTTGGCACGGCTACGGAACACAAAACCCAAGGGTAAGCGCTCAGGGGCATGGACCCCAGCCCGGCGGGGAACGATCCGGCAACACCAGTCGTCTGTAGTGAAGACGGACCGGGACGGATCGGGGAAAACCTCAGGAAGAGAGGACGTAGGGGTGAGCCACCGCTCACCCTGAAGGTCACCTACTCCTTACGCCGGAGCAAGGTCTCGGTCAGTCGTTCTTGGGGAGGAGCGCATCCGTCCCCGAACAGTGCGTCAATGGATGCAGGGCCCGTACTGTGGGTTCTGTCGCAGAGCTGGAGCTGGACGTCAGAAGGGGGCGCGCGAAGCCCATGAGCGGTGTCATGAAGCGTATGGGGATGATCTTCCGCGCGAAGGCGAACAAAGCCCTTGACCGGGCCGAGGACCCGCGCGAGACCCTCGATTACTCGTACCAGAAGCAGCTGGAGCTCCTGCAGAAGGTCCGCCGCGGCGTCGCCGACGTGGCCACCTCCCGCAAGCGTCTGGAGCTGCAGCTCAACCAGTTGCAGTCGCAGTCCTCGAAGCTGGAGGACCAGGGTCGCAAGGCGCTCGCGCTCGGCCGGGAGGACCTCGCCCGCGAGGCGCTCTCCCGCCGCGCCGCCCTCCAGCAGCAGGTCACCGACCTCGAGACGCAGCACGCGACGCTCCAGGGCGAGGAGGAGAAGCTCACCCTCGCCGCCCAGCGCCTCCAGGCCAAGGTCGACGCCTTCCGTACGAAGAAGGAGACCATCAAGGCCACCTACACCGCCGCCCAGGCCCAGACCCGCATCGGCGAGGCCTTCTCCGGAATCTCGGAGGAGATGGGCGACGTCGGCCTGGCCATCCAGCGTGCCGAGGACAAGACCGCCCAGCTCCAGGCACGGGCCGGCGCCCTCGACGAGCTGCTCGCCTCCGGAGCCCTCGACGACCCGACCGGACTGGCGAAGGACGACATCCAGAGCGAGCTGGACCGGCTCTCCGGTGGTACGGATGTAGAGCTGGAACTGCAGCGCATGAAGGCCGAGCTGGCCGGTGGCACGTCCTCCGGGCAGCAGGCCATCGAAGGCGGCGCGAACCAGTCGCAGTCCCAGCAGCAGCCGCAGGACACCCCGCGCTTCGACAAGCAGTAGGGCCCACGCCGAGGGAGGCGACATGATCGTACGGATCATGGGGGAGGGGCAGGTGAGGCTGGACGACGGCCACCTCACCGAACTGAACAAACTGGACGACGAACTCCTCGCGGAACTGGAGGGCGACGACGCGGACGGGTTCCGACGGACCCTCGGTGCCCTTCTGGACGCCGTCCGCCGCCTGGGCACCCCCCTCCCCGACGACTCCCTCGAACCGTCGGAACTGATCCTCCCGTCCCCGGACGCGACGCTGGAGGAGGTCCGGGAGATGCTGAGCGGCGACGGGCTGATCCCGGGGGGAGACCAGCCGGCCCGTCCGGCGTTCGAGGACGAGGCCCCTTAAGGGCCGAAGCGGGGTCTGGGGGCGGCAGGCCCGCTTACGGCAGGGAAAGCGACGGTAACGACAACAGTGACCCCCCTCGCCCAGACCCGGCGCCGGCTGAAAGCACATCCCCTCGCCCTCGACTCGGCCCTCGCCGCAGGCGTCCTCCTGTGCATGCTCGCCGGCTCCTTCGTGGACCCCCACAGCGGCCACACCGTCAGCTGGAGCATCCGCACCCCCGACCACCTCAGCCTGCTCCTGATGACCCTCGGCGCCATCGCCCTGATCTTCCGCCGCAGCGCCCCCATGGCGGTCCTCACCGTCACCAGCACCCTCTCGGTCGTCGAGTGCGTCACCGGCGACCCCCGCGCCCCCGTCGCGATGTCCGCCGTGGTCGCCCTCTTCACCGTCGCCGCCGCCACCGACCGCCCCACCACCCTGCGCGCCGGCCTGCTCACCATGACGGTCCTGACCGGCGCGGCGATGCTGGCGGGCCCGCTGCCCTGGTACGCCCAGGAGAACCTCGGCATCCTCGCCTGGACCGGCATAGGGGCCACCGCCGGGGACGCCGTGCGCAGCCGCAGAGCCGTCGTCCAGGCCATCCGCGACCGTGCCGAGCGGGCCGAGCGCACCCGGGAGGAGGAGGCCCGCCGCCGGGTCGCCGAGGAGCGCCTGCGTATCGCCCGTGACCTGCACGACGTGGTCGCGCACCACATCGCCCTGGTCAACGTCCAGGCCGGGGTCGCCGCGCACGTCATGGACAAGCGCCCCGACCAGGCCAAGGAGGCCCTCGCCCATGTCCGCGAGGCCAGCCGCTCCGCGCTCAACGAACTCCGCGCCACCGTCGGCCTGCTGCGCCAGTCCGGCGACCCGGAGGCCCCCACCGAACCCGCCCCCGGCCTGGACCGTCTCGACGAGCTGGCCGGCGCCTTCCGCAACGCGGGAATCCAGATCGAGGTCGCTCACTGCGACCAGGACACCACACTCCCCGCCGCCGTCGACCTGGCCGCCTACCGGGTCATCCAGGAGGCGCTCACCAATGTCCAAAAGCACGCCGGACCGGACGCGAAGGCCGAGGTCAGCGTCGTACGCGTGGGACCCAACATCGAGATAACGGTCCTCGACGACGGGCGCCCCGAACCCGAGGAGACCCCGGTGACGGGCGGCGGCCACGGCCTCCTCGGCATGCGCGAACGCGTCACCGCCCTGCGCGGCACCCTCACCACCGGTCCCCGCTACGGCGGCGGCTTCCGCGTGCATGCGATCCTGCCGGTCAAGACCCGAACCCGTACAGCTGAGGACCCCGCATGACCATCCGTGTCCTGCTCGCCGACGACCAGGCGCTGCTGCGCAGCGCGTTCCGGGTGCTCGTCGACTCCGAGGCCGACATGGAGGTGGTGGGGGAGGCCTCCGACGGAGCGGAGGCGGTCCGGCTGGCGAAGGAGGAGCGCGCCGACGTCGTGCTGATGGACATCCGGATGCCCGGCACGGACGGTCTCGCCGCGACCCGGATGATCAGCGCCGACCCGGACCTCGCGCGGGTCCGGGTGGTCATCCTGACGACCTTCGAGGTCGACGACTACGTGGTGCAGTCGCTGCGCGCGGGCGCCTCCGGCTTCCTCGGCAAGGGCAGCGAGCCGGAGGAGCTGCTGAGCGCGATCCGGATAGCGGCCGGCGGCGAGGCCCTGCTCTCCCCGGCCGCGACCAAGGGCCTGATCGCCCGCTTCCTGGCCCAGGGCGACGCACTGGGCGACGACCGCGACCCCGAACGGGCGCAGCGCCTCGACGCGCTCACCGTGCGCGAGCGCGAGGTCCTGGTGCAGGTCGCCGGCGGGCACTCCAACGACGAGATCGCCGAACGCCTGGACGTCAGCCCGCTGACCGTGAAGACGCACGTCAACCGGGCCATGGCGAAGCTGGGCGCGCGCGACCGGGCGCAGCTCGTGGTGATCGCCTACGAGTCCGGACTGGTACGTCCAAGGGTGGACTGAGCTCCACCGGCCGTACTGCGGCCGGAGTAGGAGCGGCATAAGGAAATCGACCTGGGGATTACGGATTGCCATCCCGGCGTGCCACAGGGTGAAGGGGCCACATCTGGCACCCGCTTCTGCCGCTCACAGAAGAGAGACCTTTCACTCATGTCCTGGCTGTCCCGATTCAGCCTCGCGCAACGGGCCCTCATAGGCCTGATGTCCCTCGTCGCGCTCGTCTTCGGCGCGATCGCCGTCCCGCAGCTCAAACAACAGCTGCTGCCCACCATCGAACTGCCGATGGTGTCCGTGCTCGCGCCCTACCAGGGCGCCTCCCCGGACGTCGTCGAGAAGCAGGTCATCGAGCCGATCGAGGACAACCTCGAGGGCGTCGACGGCATCACCGGCGTCACCTCCACCGCGAGCGAGGGCAACGCCGTCATCGTGGCGTCCTTCGACTACGGCAACGACACCAAGCAGCTGGTCGCCGACGTCCAGCAGGCCGTGAACCGGGCCCGCGTCCAGCTCCCGGACGCCGTGGACCCTCAGGTCGTCGCCGGTTCCACGGACGACATGCCGACCGTGGTCCTCGCGGTCACCTCCGCCAAGGACCAGCAGGCCCTCGCCGACCAGCTCGACACGACCGTGGTGCCTGCCCTGCGGGACATCGACGGCGTCGGCCAGGTCACCGTCACCGGTGTCCGCGACCTCCAGGTCACCGTCACCCCGGACGACACGAAGCTCACGAAGGCCGGTCTGACCACGCAGTCCCTCGCCCAGGCCCTGCAGGCGGGCGGCGCGACCGTCGCGGCCGGTGCCTTCGACGAGGCGGGCAGCAACCGCACCGTCCAGGTCGGCGGCGGCTACACGTCCGTACAGCAGATCGAGGATCTGCGGATCCCCGGCGTGGGCGGCAAGAAGCCGGTCCGTCTCGGTGACGTGGCCGCGGTGAAGCAGGAGGAGGCCCCGGCCGACTCCATCACCCGCACCGACGGCAACCCCAGCCTCGCCGTCATGGTCACCATGGACCACGACGGCAGCGCGGTCGCCATCTCCAACGCCGTCGAGGACAAGCTGCCCGACCTCCGTGAGGACCTCGGCTCCGGCGCGACGATCACCGTCGTCAGCGACCAGGGCCCGGCCGTGTCGAAGGCCATCGAGGGCCTGACGACGGAGGGCGCGCTCGGCCTGCTCTTCGCGGTCCTCGTGATCCTGGTCTTCCTGGCGTCCGTCCGCTCGACGCTCGTCACCGCGGTGAGCATCCCGCTCTCGGTGGTCCTGGCCCTGATCGTGCTGTGGACGCGGGACCTCTCCCTCAACATGCTCACGCTCGGCGCGCTGACCATCGCCATCGGCCGGGTCGTCGACGACTCGATCGTCGTCCTGGAGAACATCAAGCGCCACCTCGGCTACGGCGAGGAACGCCGGACGGCGATCATCACCGCCGTCCGGGAGGTGGCCGGCGCGGTCACCTCCTCCACCCTCACCACGGTCGCCGTGTTCCTGCCGGTCGGTCTGGTCGGCGGCATGGTCGGTGCCCTGTTCGGCGCCTTCAGCCTCACCGTCACGGCGGCCCTGCTGGCCTCCCTGCTGGTGTCGCTGACGGTCGTCCCGGTCCTGTCGTACTGGTTCCTGCGTGCCCCGAAGGGCACCCCCGAGGACGCCGAGGAAGCCCGCCGCGCGGCGGAGGAGAAGGAGGCGAAGAGCCGTCTGCAGCGCTTCTACGTCCCCGTCCTGCGGTTCGCGACCCGGCGACGGCTGACGAGCGTGGCCATCGCCGTCGTCGTCCTGCTCGGCACCTTCGGCATGGCGCCGCTCCTGAAGACGAACTTCTTCGACCAGGGCGAGCAGCAGGTCCTGACGGTCAAGCAGGAGCTGAAGCCCGGCACCAGCCTCGCGGCGACCGACGCCCAGGCCGAGAAGGTCGAGCGACTGCTCGCCGGAATCAAGGGCGTGAAGGACTACCAGGTCACCGTGGGCTCCTCCGGCTTCATGGCGGCCTTCGGCGGCGGCACGGACACCAACCAGGCCTCGTACCAGGTGATGCTGGAGGACTCCGCCTCGCACGAGGATGTCCAGGACCGGATCGAGGACGGACTGAAGCAGCTCGAGGGCATCGGCACGACCACCGTCGCCGCCGGTGACGGCTTCGGCAGCCAGGACCTGAGCGTCGTGGTGAAGGCGGCCGACGCGGGAGTGCTGCGTACGGCGTCCGAGCAGGTCCGCAGGACGGTGGCCGGTCTCGACGACGTCACCGACGTCACCAGCGACCTCTCGCGGAGCGTGCCGCGCATCTCGGTCAAGGCGAACACCAAGGCCGCCGCGGCCGGTTTCGACGACCAGAGCCTGGGCGCGGCGGTCGCGCAGGCCGTGCGGGGGACGACGGCGGCGAAGGCGATCCTCGACGACACCGAACGGGACGTCGTCATCCGGTCCGCGAAGCCGGCGCGGACCCTGGCCCAGCTGAAGAACCTCCGGCTGGGCCCGGTGAAGCTCGGTGACATCGCCACCGTCCGGCTGGTCGACAGCCCGGTGTCGACGACCCGCATCGACGGTCAGCGCGCGGCCACCGTCACCGCCCGCCCGACCGGCGACAACACGGGCGCGGTGGGTACCCAGCTCCAGTCGAAGATCAACGCCCTGAAGCTCCCGGCGGGCGCCACGGCCGAGATCGGCGGTGTCAGCCAGGACCAGGACGACGCCTTCGCCAACCTGGGCCTGGCGATGCTCGCGGCGATCGCCATCGTCTTCATGCTGCTCGTCGCGACCTTCCGTTCGCTCGCCCAGCCGCTGATCCTGCTGGTCTCCGTCCCGTTCGCGGCGACCGGCGCGATCGGCCTGCTCCTGGTCACCGGTACCCCGATGGGTGTTCCGGCGATGATCGGCATGCTGATGCTCATCGGCATCGTGGTGACCAACGCGATCGTCCTGATCGACCTCATCAACCAGTACCGCAAGCAGGGTTACGGCGTCGTCGAGGCCGTGGTCGAGGGCGGCCGACACCGGCTGCGCCCCATCCTCATGACCGCGCTCGCGACGATTTTCGCCCTGCTCCCGATGGCCCTGGGCGTCACCGGCGAGGGCGGCTTCATCGCCCAGCCGCTGGCGGTGGTCGTGATCGGCGGTCTGATCACCTCGACGCTGCTCACCCTGCTCCTCGTCCCGACGCTCTACGCGATGCTCGAACTGCGCAAGGAACGCCGGGCCAGGAAGCGGGCCATGAAGAGAAGGGCCGCGCAGCCCGAGAAGACGCCCGAACCGGCCGGCGTCTGAGGGCAGATCGGCGCGACGGACTCCGTGTCCGTCGCGCCGACGCTCTTCCCCGCGCGTCGGTTCCTTATGCTGTGCCCCGAACTGCTCTGCGGCGGAAGGGAATCGGGACGGTGCCGCTGCACAAGGACGACCCGAGGACGCTCGGCGGATACAAGATCCTCGACCGGCTCGGGGCCGGAGGCATGGGGGTCGTCTACCGCGCCCGCTCACGGTCGGGGCGCGAGGTCGCCCTCAAGGTGGTGCACGCGCAGTACGCCGAGGACGCCGTCTTCCGCGCCCGGTTCCGACAGGAGATCGAGGCCGTCCGCAAGGTGAGCGGCGCCTTCACCGCGCCGGTCGTGGACGCCGACCCGGATGTGGCGCGGCCCTGGATGGCGACCCAGTACGTGCCCGGACGCTCGCTCGCCGACCGGATCCGCGAGGGCGGCCCGATCCGGGGCGTCGAAGTGCGGCGGGTGGCGCTGGGGTTGGTGGAGGCGCTGCGGGACATCCACCGGGCGGGCGTCGTACACCGCGATCTGAAGCCGGCGAACGTCCTGATCGCCGAGGACGGCCCCCGCGTCATCGACTTCGGGATATCCAGGGCGGCCGAGAACCACAACACCCTCACCGAGACCGGCCAGATGATCGGCACTCCGCCCTTCATGTCGCCGGAGCAGTTCACCGACGCCCGCTCGGTCGGCCCCGCCTCCGACGTCTTCTCGCTCGGGGCGCTGCTTGCGTACTCCATCACCGGCCGGGGCCCCTTCGACGCCGACAGCCCGTATCTGACCGCCTATCGGGTGGTCCACAACCAGCCCGAGCTGGACGGGGTGGCACGCCCCCTGCGCGACGTCCTGGAGCGCTGCCTCGTCAAGGAGGCGAAGGACCGGCCCGGACTCGACGAACTGGCCCACGAGTTCGCGGTCGTCCTGCCCGAGCCCGCGGAGGACGAGTTGCCCACGATGACCCTGCGTGTGGGCGCACTGCGGTCCGGTGCGGAGACCGATCCGGGGATCGCCGTCGGCCGCACGACCGGCACCGGCACCGGCACCGGCTCCGGCACCGGCTCCGGCCGTCGCGGCCGTACGCGTCCGCTGTGGGCCGTGGTCGGCACGGTCTGCGCGCTCGCCCTGGGGCTGGCGGGCTACATGCGGTTCGGGCCGGGGTTCGCGGACGACACCTCGCGGGTGAGCCCCGCCCCGTCCACGGCGTCCGCCTCCTCCCGCTGGGCCGCCCTCCCGGCGGGCTGGAAGCCCTGGCAGTCGACGGTGTCCGAGCAGGCCGAGAAGGGGGTGAAGAAGGCGCCGGGCGCGGACGGCGATCAGTCGCCGCTCTGCGGGACCGACCAGGGCGCCGTCTACTGCGCCGGCAACGCGATCCTCCCGGAGCGGATCGACGGCAGCACCGGCAGGACGCTCTGGCGCGCCGACGTCGCGCCCTCCGGGACGCCGGCCGACCTGTATCTGTCGTCCATCGTCGGTGTCCATGACGGCGTGGTCCTCGCGCAGATGCTCGTCAACGACAAGGAGGGCTGGACGAAGGAGCAGTTCGTCGTCGCCCTCGACAGCGGGAGCGGCGAGAGGATCTGGTCCCGGAAGGTGAGCGTCGACAGCCCCGGGTCGGTCTACGCCGCCGGTGTCGCCCTGATGCAGGAGGGCGACGGACGGACGCTGACCGGCCGCTCGGCCGTCGACGGCAGACAGCGCTGGAAGAGGTCTCTTCCCGCCGGGTACATCTGCTCGCTCTTCGCCAAGGACGACCGGCCGTTCGTGGAGTGCGTCATCGACAAGGAGGACTCCGACGCCACCCGGTTCTTCGTCGTCGATCCCGCCGGGGGGTCCCTGCGACCCCTGAAGTCACCGGCGGCCAGCGGCAGCTTCGCCGGCGTCCTCAACGGCCGGCTGGTGTTCGTCGAGTCGAAGGAGTCGGCCCTCAGCGGCGACCTGTCGTACAGCCGTATCGTGCGGGTCGATCCCGCCGACGGGAAACGCCAGGTGACGGACTTGTCCGAGAACTACCAGGGGAGCGTCGTACTGACACACGGCACCCTCTACTTCACCACCTCCAGCGGCAAGGTGACCGCCGTCTCGCCCCGTACGGGCGTCCGGAAGTGGGAGGCCCGCACCACCCTGGAAACACCGGGCGACGTCACGGTGGACGACTCCGGGCGCACCGTGTACCTGGCCAGCGGCAGCGGGCGGGTGGCGGCCCTGGACGCGGCGAAGGGCACCGTGCTGTGGGAGTCCTCCGCCCGCGCCGAGGTCCTGGGCAGCGCGATCCCGTCCACCGTGCTGCTCAACGAGGGCGCCCTGGTCGTGGTGACCGCCGACGGCACGGTCTTCACCCTCGACCCGGCCCACCCCGACCGGACACCGGTCTCGGCGGGGTGAGTCCGGGCCGACGCGCATCGGCTACGGCAGCGCCAGCATCCGCTCCAGTGCCAGCTTCGCGAACGCCTCGGTCTCCTTGTCGACCTCGATGCGGTTGACCAGCTTGCCCTCGGCGAGGGACTCCAGGGTCCAGACGAGGTGGGGGAGGTCGATACGGTTCATGGTCGAGCAGAAGCAGACCGTCTTGTCGAGGAAGACGATCTCCTTGCCCTCCGGTGCGAAACGGTTCGCCAGCCGGCGCACGAGATTGAGCTCGGTGCCGATGGCCCACTTGGAGCCGGCCGGGGCCGCCTCCAGCGCCTTGATGATGTACTCGGTCGAGCCGACGTAGTCCGCCGCGGCCACCACCTCGTGCCTGCACTCCGGGTGGACGAGCACGTTCACCCCGGGGATCCGGGCGCGCACGTCCTCGACCGACTCCAGGCTGAAGCGGCCGTGCACCGAGCAGTGGCCCCGCCACAGGATCATCTTCGCGTCGCGCAGCTGCTCGGCGGTCAGCCCGCCGTTCGGCTTGTGCGGGTTGTAGACGACGCAGTCCTCCAGGGACATGCCCATGTCCCGCACCGCTGTGTTCCGGCCCAGGTGCTGGTCGGGCAGGAACAGCACCTTCGTCGTGGCGGGCTCCCCCTGCTGGAAGGCCCACTCCAAGGCCCGCTGGGCGTTGGAGGAGGTGCAGATCGTGCCGCCGTGCTTGCCGGTGAACGCCTTGATGTCCGCGGACGAGTTCATGTACGAGACGGGCACGACCTGCTCGGCTATGCCGGCCTCGGTCAGCACGTCCCAGCACTCGGCGACCTGCTCGGCCGTCGCCATGTCGGCCATGGAGCAGCCGGCGGCGAGGTCGGGCAGGACCACCTTCTGGTCGTCCGACGTCAGGATGTCGGCGGACTCGGCCATGAAGTGCACGCCGCAGAACACGATGTACTCGGCCTCCGGGCGGGCGGCCGCGTCCCGGGCCAGCTTGAAGGAGTCGCCCGTGACGTCGGCGAACTGGATGACCTCGTCGCGCTGGTAGTGGTGGCCGAGCACGAAGACCTTGTCACCGAGCTTCTCCTTGGCCGCGCGGGCGCGCTCGACCAGGTCCGGGTCCGAGGGTGAGGGCAGATCGCCGGGGCACTCGACGCCCCGCTCGCTCCTCGGGTCGGCCTCACGGCCGAGCAGCAACAGGGCGAGCGGAGTCGGCTGTACGTCGAGCTCCGTGGTCTGGGCGGTGGTCACGACACGCACCCTTTCTACTTTTCGTCGAACTGACGCTATCTATCATAGCTTGCTTCGTGTCACTTTGACGATGGTCATCGCGTCGATGTGACATGAATCCCGGTGAGGCGTTTTCCGCTCGCAACGGCATGTGCGAGCATGAGAAGGGAACGAAAAAGACAAGAGCTGGGCCCGGAATGAATCCGGGGCCCCGTCGGTTGCAACCGTCGGCAAGCAGTCTCCGTACAACCCGGGAGAGATGTAGATGTCCGTATCGGACGAGACCAGCACCGTCACCGACGGCATCATCCTGTCCGACGCCGCCGCGGCGAAGGTCAAGGCCCTGCTCGACCAGGAAGGCCGTGACGACCTGGCCCTGCGTGTCGCCGTGCAGCCCGGCGGCTGCTCCGGCCTGCGCTACCAGCTCTTCTTCGACGAGCGTTCCCTCGACGGCGACGTCGTCAAGGACTTCGGCGGCGTCAAGGTCGTCACCGACCGCATGAGCGCCCCCTACCTGGGCGGTGCCTCCATCGACTTCGTCGACACCATCGAGAAGCAGGGCTTCACGATCGACAACCCGAACGCGACGGGCTCCTGCGCCTGCGGTGACTCCTTCAGCTAAGCCATGCGATGACCGCGCACGAAGGCGGCGGCCCCTCGTCGGAGGGGCCGCCGCCTTCGTCTCGTCCGCGACGCCTACCGGACGGGCAGCCGCGCGCCATCCTTCTCCAGTGGAATCGCCTTGCCGTCCGCCCCGACCACCTTCCGGCCGCCCAGTGGCTCGTCGAGCCGAACGGTCTGGTGGTACTCCTTGGCGATCATGATGCAGACCTTGCCCGGCCAGGGCGTCTCGGTCACGGTGACCGTCACCTGGTCCGCGCTCTCCTTCGCCGTCGCCTTGTAGTCGGCGCAGACCCCGCCGGTGAAGCTCACGACCAGCTCACTGCCCTCGGCGGTGTAGCCGTCCACCTGGACCTTCCTGGGACCGGACGTGGCGCTCGGCGTGGGGGTGGGCGCCGTCGCGGACTTCAGATACGCCGGGTCGACCGCCGGCTGGGTCACCCGGTAGCCATCCGCGGCTCCCGTCCCCTTCACCTCGAACAGCCAGGACGGTACGAGCACCTGCCGGCCGCCCGAGGCGTGCGGGGCGAGCCCGAGCACCGCGTCCCCGACCGTCACCGTCTCGCCCGACGGGGTGCCCGTGGACTTCGGGGTGCCCGTGGACGACCCGCAGGGGCTCTCCAACCGGTCCTTCAGCGGCATCGGGCTGGCACACCCGCCGATGCCCATCCGGTGCCGGGTTCCGGGCGCCGCGTTCAACGCGTCCAGTGCCTCCGCCGCGCTCAGCAGGGGGTACGAGTCACCCTCGACCGGCGCCTTCACCTGTCCGTTCCCCCCGATGACCACGCCGTCGGTGCCGACGCTGATGCCGGTCGTCCAGCCGTAGGTGGGCAGACCGCCGATCCCGGGGTCGGCGTTCACCACCCGCTGGGCGCCCATGGTCCGGCTCGCGTCCACCTTGGCGTCGTCCTGCCCCACGGCCTTGAGGATCGGCGCCGCCGCCTTCTTCGCGACCGCCTCGCTCACCGGGGCGGCGGTCGGGCTCGCGGGGTCCTTGGCGCACTTGGCGATCCCGCCGGTGCAGTTGTCGGTGCCGGGCGCGTACCGGCTGTACGTCCACATGCCCGGCGCCTGCCGGTTCACCCGGAGCACGGGGCCCGACCCGTCGTTCCCGGAGCCGACCTTCCAGGCCTGCCCGTCGACCACGGGTGTCCCCTCGACCCCCAGCGCCTTGGCCAGCCGGGCCACCTCGTCCTTGCCGACCTCGCCCTTCGCCCAGTACACGGGCGCGGAACCGGGACCGTCGGGGAGCGGGCCGTCGGCCTTGTACGTCACGCCGTACGGGTTCGGCTCACCGGGCGCGATGCCGTTCGAACCGCCGCCGGAGCCGCTCCCCGCGTAGTCGTCCAGGACCAGCGGCGCGGGGGTGCCGTCACCTGAGGGCGCCCCGGCACCGGATCCGCCCGTGGTCTGCGCGCTCAGGTAGACCCCACCGCCCCCGACCAGCAGCACTGCGGCGGCGACGGAGGCGACGAGGAGGGGGGAGCGGTGAGGCCGCCCGGAGGGCCGCTCGTCGTCGGCGGCGGAGAGACCGCCGACCTCCTTGGCCTCGGCCTTCCCGGCCTCGGGCTCCGCGTCCCGGACCTCACCGGCGACCTGCGCACCCTCTTCGGCGGTGGTGCCGGCGTCCTCGGCGGTGTCGGCCTTCTCAGCCTTCTCAGCCTTCTCAGCCTTCTCGGCGCTCGCGGCCTGCCCGGCGTCCTCGGCGTCCTCAGCCGTGTCGGCCCGCTCGGCGGAGCGCGTCTCCTCCGGCTCGCGCGCGGCGTCGTCGTTCTCGGGTCGCTCGGTGTTCACCGCATCGCTCCTTCGGCTGCCCTGCTGTCGTACCTCACATCCCCTTTACGGGGGACAGCGATGGGACGCGGCGGGGGAGCGCACGGTTCCCTTCCGGGCGCCGTACGGAGGAAAACCCGCGGCACTAGTTGCCGTACTCGGGCATCGCCTCCAGCAGTCGCGCCGATGTCGCCGGGACGGTCACGCCGTGGATGAGTGACGGGGAGACCGGGCGGGAAGCGATCTTCTCCGGGGCCGCCCAGTGCGGAGCCATCCGGGCGCAGTCCCCGCGCAGCGACGCGAGACCGCCGTCGAGGTCGGCCGGAGCGGGGGCGTGGACCTTGAGGTTCGTCATAGCGGCACCGTACGCACGCTCGAGGCCGCGAAGAAAGATCTACTATCGGGTAGTTTCGGCTGCTTCAATGGCGCCCCCCGGACCGGGTAGCGTGAACTGTCAATCCCCCTCCCCTCAGGAGAGTCCACGCCGTGCGCATCGCAGTCACCGGCTCCATCGCGACCGACCACCTCATGACGTTCCCCGGACGTTTCGCCGACCAGCTCGTCGCGGACCGGCTCCACACGGTCTCGCTCTCCTTCCTGGTCGACAACCTGGACGTACGCCGGGGCGGAGTGGGCGCCAACATCGCCTTCGGAATGGGACAACTGGGCACTCGGCCGATCCTGGTCGGCGCCGCGGGCGCGGACTTCGACGAGTACCGGGCCTGGCTGGACCGGCACGGCGTGGACACCGAGTCCGTCCGCATCTCGGAGACCCTGCACACGGCCCGTTTCGTGTGCACCACCGACGCCGACCACAACCAGATCGGCTCCTTCTACACGGGCGCGATGAGCGAGGCCCGCCTGATCGAGCTGAAGACCGTCGCCGACCGCGTCGGCGGCCTGGACCTGGTCCTGATCGGCGCCGACGACCCGGAGGCGATGCTCCGCCACACGGAGGAGTCCCGCTCCCGCTCGATCCCCTTCGCCGCCGACTTCTCCCAGCAGATCGCCCGTATGGAGGGCGAGGAGATCCGGATACTGCTGGAGGGCGCCACGTACCTGTTCTCGAACGAGTACGAGAAGGGCCTCATCGAGTCCAAGACGGGCTGGACGGACGCCGAGATCCTCTCGAAGGTCGGCCACCGCGTCACCACCCTCGGCTCGCGCGGCGTCCGCATCGAGTGCGCCGGCGAGGACCCGATCGAGGTGGGCTGCCCGGAGGAGGAGCGCAAGGTCGAGCCCACCGGCGTCGGCGACGCCTTCCGCGCCGGCTTCCTCTCCGGCCTGGCCTGGGGCGTCTCCCTGGAGCGTGCCGCCCAGATCGGCTGCATGCTGGCGACTCTCGTCATCGAGACCGTGGGCACCCAGGAGTACCAGCTGCGGCGGGGGCACTTCATGGACCGGTTCACCAAGGCGTACGGCGATGAGGCGGCCGAAGAGGTGCGCGCTCACCTTGCCTGAGTGAGCGTCGTCGCGCGCGGGTAGATCAGCCGGTCCGGCGGACAAGGTATGCCGTCCCCTTGTCCGCCGGCTCCTCGCCCACGTACTCCTGCCCCCGCATCTCGCACCACGCCGGGATGTCCAGCCGGGCCGCCTCGTCGTCGGACAGCACCCGCACCGTGCCCCCCACCGGCACGTCCCCGATGACCTTGGCCAGCTCGATGACGGGGATCGGGCACCGCTTGCCGAGGGCGTCCACGACAAGGGCGTCCTCCCGTACGGCCGTGGCCGGCGTCGGTGCCCCCAGTCTCTCCCGCACCCCCGCCACGGCCCCCGGCAGCACCGCCAGGAACCGCTCGACCTCGTCCTCGGCCGCCCCCGTCGGCAGCGAAACCCGCACATTTCCCTCACTCAGCACCCCCATCGCCTTGAGCACATGGCTCGGCGTCAGCGTGCTGCTGGTGCAGGACGACCCCGACGACACCGAGAAACCCTCCCGGTCCAGCTCGTGCAGCAGCGCCTCCCCGTCGACGTACAGACAGGAGAAGGTCACGATCCCCGGCAGTCGCCGTTCCGGATCCCCCACGACCTCCACGTCCGGAACCAGTTCGGGCACCCGCACCCGGATCCGCCCGGTCAGCTCCCGCAGACGTACGGACTCCCGGGCCGCCTCCGCCCGCACGGCCCGAAGGGACGCGGCGGCGGCCACGATCGCCGGAAGGCTCTGGAACTCCTCCGCCTCCCGCGCCGCGAACCGCACCCCCTTGCGCACCACGAGCAGTCCGACCCCCGACGGCCCACCCCATTTGTGCGCACTGGCGGTCAACACCGACCAGTCTCCGTCCACCCGCCCCCACCCCAGCGACTGCGCCGCGTCCACCAGCAACGGCACCCCGGCAGCCCGGCACACCTCGGCAACCTCCGCGACGGGCTGCTCGGTCCCCACCTCGTGATTGGCCGACTGCAGCACCGCGAGAGCGGTATCCGCCCGCAGCGCCTCGCGGTACGCGTCGACATCCACGACCCCGGTCCGGTCGACACCCACCCGCGTCACCGTCCCGCCGTCGTCCTCATGTCTTTCGGCCGAATGGAGCACCGAGGAGTGTTCGACGGATGACACGATCAGGTGACGCCCGACCCGCCGCCGCCCCGCCAACACCCCCGCGACGCCCGTCTGCACCGCCCGCGTTCCGGACGAGGTGAACACCAGCTCGTCGGCCCGGCAGCCGACGGCCTCCGCGGCCGCTTCCCGAGCCGCGTCAAGCAGCATCCGCGCCCGACGCCCCTCGCGGTAAAGGCGTCCGGGATCCGCCCACCCCTCCTCGAGGGAGGCCGACAACGCCTGACGGGCGACTGGATGCAGGGGAGCAGCTGAGGCGGCATCAAAGTAGGACACAGAGCAACGTTAAAACGTAGGGCGCGTCACGAAGGGGTGCGGGGAACCGCGCGACCAGCCACGAATCACCCGTACTCGCCAAACAAGCCGCAGTCACCGAGCCATGAGGCGCTTTCGGCTGAGCCCGCGGCGCGTACCCCACCCTCCCCGCGAGCCCCCGGAAGGCGTCGGCTAGGGTTTGGTCCGCATAAACATCCAAACCCCTGCCCGACGCAGGGCGGCGACCGACCAGCGAGAAGGCCGCAGCCAATCCGCGCGGGCGAGACTCTCGGGAAGGCGCTACGTGAGTCCCAACGGCTCCGACCGCTCGCCGCGGCGCCCGATGCGGCGGAAGCTGCTGCAGGCAATGACCGCGGGCCTGGTCCTGGCGACCGCCACCGGTTGCACATACAAGGACTTCCCCCGCCTTGGTATGCCCACCCCGACCACGGAAGAGGCTCCGCGGATCCTCTCCCTGTGGCAGGGCTCCTGGGCTGCCGCGCTGGCCACCGGCGTGCTGGTGTGGGGCCTGATCCTGTGGAGTGCTTTCTTCCACCGGCGCAGCCGCACAAAGGTCGAAGTTCCTCCGCAGACCCGGTACAACATGCCCATCGAGGCGCTGTACACGGTGGTGCCGATCATCATCGTCTCGGTGCTGTTCTACTTCACGGCACGCGACGAGTCGAAGCTGCTGAGCCTCGACAAGAAGCCCGACGTCACGGTCAACGTGGTGGGCTTCCAGTGGAGCTGGTGCTTCAACTACATCGAGAACGTCGAAGGTTCCACCGGCGACGCGAAGACCGACGAGAACCTGGCCGCGATCCCGGACCGGTACAAGAAGGACTTCCCGGCCGACGCGGGCGGCGTCTACACCTGCGGTGTCCCCGGTGAGCGGAACCCGCAGACCAACAACCCGGGCCCGACCCTCTGGCTCCCCGAGGGCAAGACGGTCCGCTTCGTCCTCACCTCGCGTGACGTCATCCACTCCTTCTGGGTGGTGCCGTTCCTGATGAAGCAGGACGTCATCCCGGGCCACACCAATGCCTTCCAGGTGACCCCCAACAAGGAGGGCACCTTCCTGGGCAAGTGCGCCGAGCTCTGCGGCGTCGACCACTCCCGGATGCTGTTCAACGTGAAGGTCGTCTCCCCCGAGCGCTACGAGCAGCACCTCAAGGACCTCGCCAAGAAGGGGCAGACCGGTTACGTTCCCGCGGGCATCGAGCAGACCGCCCATGAGAAGAACCGGGAGACGAACAACCTGTGAGCATCCTCAACGAACCCCAGGGTGCCGCGGCAGCTGAAGGCTCCTACGAGAACGAGCTGCCGGTCCGGCGCAAGCAGCCCGGCAATGTCGTGGTCAAGTGGCTCACCACCACCGACCACAAGACCATCGGTACGTTGTACCTGGTCACGTCTTTCGCGTTCTTCATGATCGGCGGCGTGATGGCGCTGTTCATGCGCGCCGAGCTGGCCCGTCCTGGTCTGCAGTTCATGTCGAACGAGCAGTTCAACCAGGCGTTCACGATGCACGGCACGATCATGCTGCTGATGTTCGCGACCCCGCTGTTCGCGGGCTTCACGAACTGGATCATGCCGCTGCAGATCGGCGCGCCCGACGTCGCCTTCCCGCGGCTGAACATGTTCGCCTACTGGCTGTACCTGTTCGGCTCGCTGATCGCCGTCGGCGGCTTCCTCACCCCCCAGGGTGCGGCCGACTTCGGCTGGTTCGCCTACTCCCCGCTGTCGGACGCGGTCCGCAGCCCGGGCATCGGCGCCGACATGTGGATCATGGGTCTGGCCTTCTCCGGCTTCGGCACCATCCTCGGCTCGGTCAACTTCATCACCACGATCATCTGCATGCGCGCACCGGGCATGACCATGTTCCGCATGCCGATCTTCGTGTGGAACGTGCTGCTGACCGGTGTCCTGGTCCTGCTGGCCTTCCCGGTCCTGGCGGCCGCGCTGTTCGCCCTGGAGGCGGACCGCAAGTTCGGTGCCCATGTCTTCGACGCGGCCAACGGCGGCGCGTTGCTGTGGCAACACCTCTTCTGGTTCTTCGGCCATCCAGAGGTGTACATCATCGCGCTACCGTTCTTCGGCATCATCAGCGAGATCATCCCGGTCTTCTCCCGCAAGCCGATGTTCGGCTACATGGGCCTGATCGCCGCGACGATCGCCATCGCGGGTCTCTCCGTGACGGTGTGGGCGCACCACATGTACGTCACCGGTGGCGTACTCCTGCCGTTCTTCTCCTTCATGACGTTCCTCATCGCCGTCCCGACGGGCGTGAAGTTCTTCAACTGGATCGGAACGATGTGGAAGGGCTCGCTGTCCTTCGAGACACCGATGCTCTGGGCGACGGGCTTCCTCATCACCTTCACCTTCGGCGGCCTGACCGGCGTCATCCTGGCCTCGCCGCCGATGGACTTCCACGTCTCCGACTCCTACTTCGTGGTGGCGCACTTCCACTACGTCGTCTTCGGCACCGTCGTCTTCGCCATGTTCGCCGGCTTCCACTTCTGGTGGCCGAAGTTCACCGGCAAGCTGCTCGACGAGCGCCTCGGCAAGATCACCTTCTGGACGCTGTTCATCGGCTTCCACGGCACCTTCCTGGTGCAGCACTGGCTGGGTGCCGAGGGCATGCCGCGCCGTTACGCCGACTACCTGGCGGCCGACGGCTTCACCGCCCTGAACACGATCTCGACGATCAGCTCGTTCGTCCTCGGTCTGTCGATCCTGCCGTTCCTCTACAACGTGTGGAAGACGGCCAAGTACGGCAAGCCGGTCGGTGTCGACGACCCGTGGGGCTACGGCCGCTCCCTGGAGTGGGCGACCTCCTGCCCGCCGCCGCGCCACAACTTCCTCACCCTGCCGCGGATCCGCAGCGAATCCCCGGCGTTCGACCTGCACCACCCGGAGATCGCCGCGCTCGAGCAGCTGGAGCACAGCGGTCACGGCGCGAGCGCCATCGCGGGCAGCAAGGAGGCCGGCAAGTGAAGATCCAGGGCAAGATGTTCATCTGGCTGAGCGTCTTCCTGCTCGTCATGGCGATCGTCTATGGCGTGTGGTCGAAGGAGCCGGCCGGTACGACGGCCCTCTTCCTGGCCTTCGGTCTGGCCATCATGATCGGCTTCTACCTGGGCTTCACCGCCCGGCGGGTGGACGCGGGTGCCCAGGACAACAAGGAAGCGGACGTCGCGGACGACGCCGGCGAGCTCGGGTTCTTCAGCCCGCACAGCTGGCAGCCGCTGTCGCTCGGCATCGGCGGCGCCCTCGCCTTCCTGGGTGTCGCGGTCGGCTGGTGGCTGCTGTACTTCTCCGTCCCGCTGATCATGATCGGCCTGTGGGGCTGGGTCTTCGAGTACTACCGCGGTGAGAACCGCACCCAGTAACACGCGCTGAGCGCACGGGAGCCCGGACACTCCGCCAGGAGAGTCCGGGCTCCTCCTTATGCCGTAATCACCGTCCTCCATACGTGGCGTCCAGCGCGCCGCGGTTGACGTGGCTCCCTAGCGTGAAGCCATGAGCCACACACCCCGCCCCCGCACAGTCGTCAGCCGCACGGCGCTGGTGATCGCCCTCGGAGCGGGCGTCGTCACCGCCTGCGCCTCGGACGGCGATCCCCTCGCCTCACGCCCCTACGACGCGAGCGACCAGATCTCCTTCAACGGCCCCGACGGCGACGGCAGGAAGAAGGCCGACCCGGACCAGCCCCTGGAGATCGTCGCGGAGGACTCCGACGAGCCCATCACGGACGTCACCGCCGTGGACGCCTCAGGCCGCTATGTGGCGGGCGAACTCTCCGCCGACGGCAGCCGCTGGCACAGCACCGAGCCGCTGGCCGCAGACGCCCACTACACGGTCCGGGTGAGCACCGAGGACGCCGACGGAGCCCCCGGCCGCAAGGTCCTCACCTTCGACACCGGCAAGCCCAACGGCAAGAAGCGCCTGGCGGTCGAGTTCGGCCCGGACTCGGGCACGTACGGCGTCGGCCAGCCCGTCACCGCCAAGCTGAGCGAGCCGGTCAAGGACCCGGTCCAACGGGCGATAGTCGAGCGGGGCCTCAAGGTCGACGCCACGCCCTCCGTGCAGGGCGCCTGGCACTGGGTGGACGACAAGGAACTCCACTACCGCCCCAAGGACTACTGGCCCGCCCACGCCACCGTCCGCGCCCACAGCAACCTGGACGGCATCAGGATCAGCGACCGCCTGTGGGGCTCCGGCTCCAAGGACGTCGAACTCGGCATCGGCGACCGCGTCATCGCGGTCACGGACGCCTCGTCCCACGCCCTGACGTTCTACAAGAACGACGAGGTGATCAAGACCATCCCCGTCACCACCGGCAAGCCCGGCTTCGACACCCGCAACGGGGTCAAGGTCGTCCTGGGCAAGGAGTACTACGTCCGTATGCGGGGCACCACGGTCGGCATCGCCGAGGGCTCCGCGGACTCGTACGACCTCCCGGTCTACTACGCCACCCGGGTCACCTGGAGCGGCGAGTACGTGCACGCCGCCCCCTGGTCGGTGGGTTCCCAGGGCTACGAGAACGTCAGCCACGGCTGCACCGGCATGAGCACATCCAACGCGGCCTGGTTCTTCGACCACGTCCGCGCCGGAGACGTGGTCAAGGTGATCAACAGCCACGGCCACACGATGGAACCGTTCGGCAACGGCTTCGGCGACTGGAACCTGGACTGGCCGAAGTGGAGGGAAGGCAGCGCATTGACCACCGGCAAGCACAAGACCCGGCCGGACACGTCGACCCTCCGGCCGGCGGCGCTGTGACCCGCCTGCGCCCCCTCAGGCGCTCAGCAGCCTCTTCTGCCGCAACAGGGCGGCCAGCGCCGCCGCGAACTCCACCGGCTCCACCGGCAACGTCACCGCCGCGTCGGCCCGGCTCCACGTCGCCAGCCACGCGTCCTGAGGACGAGCGATCAGCAACAGCACCGGCGGCGCCTGGAACACCTCGTCCTTGATCTGCCGGCACATGCCCATACCCCCCATGGGCACGGCCTCGCCGTCGAAGACGCAGACATCGATCCCGCCCTTGTCCAGCTCCCTGACGACCGCGTCGGGAGTCGCACACTCCAGGAACTCGACCACGGGCACATCAGGAGCCGGCCGCCTCCCGGAGGCGAGCCGCACCTGCTCTCGGGTGTTGGAGTCGTCGCTGTAGACCAGCACCGTGGCGGTCGGCTGCATTGTTCCTCCGAAGACGTCAGCGTCGTACGGACAGGCCAGTTGAGCCGGATGTTACTCCGTTCAACACCACGTCAACACCGGTACCGAGGGGAGAGACACTCCGAACGGCACCCCCCGGAGTGAGCGCGAGATAAGCGACCGACATAATGTCGGTCGTGGCGACAGCAACGACAGTAGATACCGGGCACGCGCACCCGTCGGTCAATCGGCCGAACCTCACCAGCGTCGGAACGATCATCTGGCTGAGTTCCGAGCTGATGTTCTTCGCGGCCCTCTTCGCGATGTACTTCACCCTGCGTTCGGTGACGGGTACCGAGCACTGGAAGGAAATGGCCGAGGCCCTGAACTTCCCGTTCTCGGCCACGAACACCACGATCCTGGTGCTCTCCTCCCTCACCTGTCAGCTCGGCGTCTTCGCGGCCGAGCGCGGTGACGTGAAGAAGCTCCGGGGCTGGTTCATCATCACCTTCATCATGGGTGCGATCTTCATCGGCGGTCAGATCTACGAGTACACCGAGCTGGTGAAGAAGGACGGGCTCTCGCTCTCCTCCGACCCGTACGGCTCGGTCTTCTACCTGACCACCGGCTTCCACGGCATGCACGTGACGGGCGGGCTCATCGCCTTCCTGTTCGTCCTCGGACGGACCTACGCGGCCAAGAGGTTCACCCATGAGCAGGCGACCGCCGCGATCGTCGTGTCCTACTACTGGCACTTCGTCGATGTCGTCTGGATCGGCCTCTTCGCCACGATCTACATGATCAAGTAGCCGGGCCCGTTCCGAGCGCCGCAGAAGCGCACCACCCAGAAGCATCGACGCAGAAGATCCTGACACCGGGGTAATCCGTGAAAAAGCTCTCCGTACGACGACGCCATCCGCTGGCGGCGCTCGTCGTCCTACTCCTCGCGCTGGCGTGCACGGGGGGGCTGTACGCCGCGTTCGCGCCCGCGAGCAAGGCGCAGGCAGATGAAACCGCCCAGTCCCTGGCCATCGACGAGGGCAAGAAGCTCTTCGCCGTAGGCTGCGCCAGTTGCCACGGCACCGCAGGTCAGGGCAGCTCCGACGGTCCGAGCCTGGTCGGCGTGGGCGCCGCGTCCGTCGACTTCCAGGTCGGCACCGGGCGCATGCCGGCGGCGACCTCCCAGGGCGCTCAGGTGCCGAAGAAGAAGGTCATCTACACGCAGGCCGAGATCGACCAGCTGGCCGCGTACATCTCCTCCCTGGGCGCCGGGCCCAACATCCCGACCGAGGCCGAGTACGGCCCCGAGGGCGCCGACATCGCCAAGGGCGGTGAGCTGTTCCGCACCAACTGCGCGCAGTGCCACAACTTCACCGGCGAGGGTGGTGCCCTCACCAAGGGCAAGTTCGCTCCTCCGCTCGAGGGCGTGGACCCGAAGCACATCTACGAGGCCATGCAGACCGGCCCGCAGAACATGCCCTCCTTCCCCGACACGACGCTGTCGGAGCAGAACAAGAAGGACATCATCGCGTACCTGCACGCGGTCAACGGTGACGAGACGACCAACCCCGGTGGTCTGAAGCTGGGCGGCCTCGGGCCGGTCAGTGAGGGCCTGTTCGCCTGGATCTTCGGTCTCGGTCTCCTGATCGCTGTCGCCGTCTGGGTCGCCGCTCGGACCGCAAAGGCCAAGAAGTCATGAGTAGCCAAGACATTCCAGAAGAGAACCTGCCCGCTGAGCAGGGCCACGCCCACGGTACGGCGGTAGGCGTCGCGGACGAGAAGAACCCGTTCGCCGACCCCGGGCTGCCGCCCCACGAGCACCGTGTCCAGGACATCGACGAGCGGGCCGCCAAGCGGTCCGAGCGTGCCGTCGCCTTCCTGTTCACGCTCTCGATGCTCGCCACGGTCGGCTTCATCGCCTCCTATGTGGCGATCCCCGCCGACAAGTCGATCTTCGTGTTCCCGATCGGCCACCTCAGCGCGCTGAACTTCGCGCTGGGTCTGACGCTGGGCACGGCGCTGTTCACCATCGGCGCCGGCGCGGTCCACTGGGCCCGCACCCTGATGTCGGACGTCGAGGTCGCCGACGAGCGTCACGCGATCGCGGCCGACCCCGAGGTCCGTGCGAAGGTCCACGCGGACTTCAAGCAGGGCGCCAAGGAGTCGGCGATCGGCCGTCGCAAGCTGATCCGCAACACCATGCTGGGCGCGCTCACCCTGGTGCCGCTCTCCGGTGTCGTGCTGCTGCGCGACCTCGGCCCGCTGCCCGAGGACAAGCTGCGCCACACGCTGTGGGCCAAGGGCAAGCTCCTCGTCAACATGAACACGAACGAGCCGCTGCGTCCCTCGGACGTCGCCGTCGGTTCGCTCACCTTCTGCAAGCCCGAGGGCCTGGAGGAGCACGACGAGGACTTCCAGAACGAGATCGCCAAGTCGGCCCTGATGATCGTCCGGCTGCAGCCGGACAACATCAAGGACAAGCGCGAGCTCGAGTGGTCGCACGAGGGCATCGTGGCGTATTCGAAGATCTGCACCCACGTCGGTTGCCCGATCTCCCTGTACGAGCAGCAGACGCACCACGTGCTGTGCCCCTGCCACCAGTCCACCTTCGACCTCTCCGACGGTGCCCGAGTGATCTTCGGCCCCGCCGGTCACGCCCTGCCGCAGCTGCGCATCGGTGTGAACGACGAGGGCTACCTCGAGGCGCTCGGCGACTTCGAAGAGCCCGTCGGTCCTGCTTTCTGGGAGCGCGGATGAGCACCACAGAGAACAACGAGGCCCGCGAGCGCGGGAAGGCGCCGGCCGGCGAGCGGATCGCCGACTGGGCCGACGGCCGGCTGGGGATCTACTCCCTCGCCAAGGCCAACATGCGCAAGATCTTCCCCGACCACTGGTCGTTCATGTTGGGCGAAGTGTGCCTGTACAGCTTCATCATCATCATCCTGACGGGTGTGTACCTGACGCTGTTCTTCCACCCGTCGATGAACGAGGTGGAGTACCACGGCAGTTACGTCCCGCTCCAGGGACAGCTGATGTCCGAGGCGTTCAGCTCGACCCTGCACATCTCCTTCGACGTGCGCGGCGGTCTGCTCATCCGGCAGATCCACCACTGGGCGGCGCTGATCTTCCTCGCCGGCATGTTCGTGCACATGATGCGCGTGTTCTTCACCGGCGCGTTCCGCAAGCCGCGTGAGATCAACTGGCTGTTCGGCTTCCTGCTGTTCGTCCTGGGCATGTTCACCGGCTTCACCGGTTACTCGCTCCCGGACGACCTGCTCTCCGGCACCGGTGTCCGCTTCACCCAGGGCGCCATCCTGTCGATGCCGATCGTCGGCACGTACATCTCGATGTTCCTGTTCGGCGGGGAGTTCCCGGGCCACGACTTCGTGGCGCGGTTCTACTCGATCCACATCCTGCTGCTGCCGGGCATCATGCTCGGCCTGGTGGTGGGCCACCTGATCCTGGTCTTCTACCACAAGCACACGCAGTTCGCGGGGCCCGGCAAGAGCAACAAGAACGTCGTCGGCATGCCGCTGCTGCCGGTGTACATGGCCAAGGCCGGAGGCTTCTTCTTCCTGGTCTTCGGCGCCATCGCGCTCATCGCGGGCATCGCGCAGATCAACCCGATCTGGGCCATGGGTCCCTACCGTCCGGACCAGGTGTCGACCGGCGCCCAGCCCGACTGGTACATGGGCTTCGCCGAGGGTCTGATCCGCTTCATGCCGGGCTGGGAGATCAACATCTGGGGCCACACCCTGGTCCTGGGCGTGTTCATCCCGCTGGTCCTGTTCGGTGTCGTCCTCGCGGCGCTCGCGCTCTACCCCTTCATCGAGTCGTGGATCACGGGCGACAAGCGCGAGCACCACATCCTGGACCGCCCGCGCAACGCCCCGACGCGCACCGCGCTGGGTTCCGCCTGGGTCACGATGTACATGATCACGCTGGTCGGTGGTGGCAACGACCTGTGGGCCACGCACTTCCACCTGTCGATCAACTCGATCACCTGGTTCGTCCGGATCTTCTTCTTCGTCGGACCGGTCATCGCGTACATCCTCACCAAGCGGATCTGCCTCGGCCTGCAGCGCCGCGACCGGGACAAGGTGCTGCACGGTCGCGAGACCGGCACCATCAAGCGCCTGCCGCACGGTGAGTTCATCGAGGTCCACGAGCCGCTCAGCCAGGAACAGCTCCACACCCTCACGGCGCACGAGCAGTACGAGCCGGCCGCGATCGGCCCGGCCGTCGACGAGAACGGCGTCGAGCGCAAGATCAAGCGGTCCGAGAAGCTGCGCGCCAAGATCAGCGACGCGTACTTCGGCGAGGACCAGCAGATCCCGAAGCCGACCGTCGAGGAGTACAAGGAGATCACGAGCGGCCACGGCCACCACTGATCGTCCGGCGTCGCCACGCCACGCAGAGGGCCCCGTCCGGTGTTCGGACGGGGCCCTTCGCCGTGCCCTGCGGCTGGATAGGGTGGGATCGCACTCTCCGACGAGAGACCTTTCGACCGGTACGACACCCAGGAGCGGCTGATGAGCGCTGTGACCCCCGCTGGAGGCGACACCGCGGCGGGCCGTTCCTGGCCCGAGGTGCTGAACGCCCTGCTGTACGGCCGTGACCAGAGCGCCGACGCCACGGCGTGGGCGATGGACCGCATCATGCAGGGCGAGGCGACGGACGCGCAGATCGCCGGGTTCGTGGTGGCCATGCGGGCCAAGGGCGAGACCGTCGAGGAGATCAACGGGCTCGTCCGGGCCATGTACGAGCACGCCAACGTGATCGAGGTGCCCGGGCGGACCGTGGACATCGTCGGCACCGGCGGCGACGGCGCCAAGACCGTCAACATCTCCACCATGTCGGCGATCGTCGTCGCCGGGGCGGGCGCCACGGTCGTCAAGCACGGCAACCGGGCCGCCTCCTCCGCGTCCGGCGCCTCGGACGTCCTGGAGAAGCTCGGCGTCAATCTGGAGCTGACCCCGCGGCGGGTGGCCGAGGTGGCCCAGGAGGCCGGGATCACCTTCTGCTTCGCGATCAAGTTCCACCCGGCGCTGCGCCACGCGGGCGCCGCACGCGGGCAGTTGGGCATCCGCACGGTGTTCAACATCCTCGGCCCGCTGACCAACCCCGCCCGGGTGCGGGCGCAGGCGGTCGGGGTCGCGGACCCGCGGATGGCGCCGGTCGTCGCGGGCGTCTTCGCCGAGCGCGGGAACTCCTCCCTGGTGTTCCGGGGTGACGACGGCCTCGACGAGCTGACCACCACGGCCACCTCCCGGGTGTGGGTGGTCCGTGACGGCAAGGTCACCGAGGAGGCCTTCGACCCGCGTGACGTCGGCATCGAGCTGGTTCCGGTGGAGGCCCTGCGGGGCGGGGACCCGTCGTACAACGCGGAGGTCGCCCGCCGCCTGCTGGACGGCGAGAAGGGCCCGGTCCGGGACGCCGTCCTGCTGAACTCGGCGGCCGCGCTGGTCGCCCTGGAGCCGGGCACGGGCACGCTCGCCGAGCAGATCCGGTCCGGCATGGACCGGGCGGCCGAGTCCCTCGACTCGGGCGCCGCCAAGCGGACGCTGGACCGCTGGGTGGCCGCCAGCAACGCGTAGCCGTCGGTGGTGCGGTCCCGTCATCCGGACACGAGTTGCGGGACCGCGATCACTTCACGTACGTTCCTGTACCAGGTCATGAGTGACAGTCATGAGGCCCCGGCCGACTGTCCGGCAACCCTCCGTCCGTGGCGGGGTGCCCCGGGTGAAGACCAGGCCGTGGACAGCAAGGTCCACGGCAAGCGCGGACCCCTCGCGAGACCAGGGGTCCTGGGTCGTTCGAGGGAGTCTCTCGTGAGCAAGCGAATGCGATAGGGCGTAGAGCCCCGCCTCCGCATCCCCTTTCCCCTTCCTCCGTGCTGGAGCCACACCCGCTCGCACGGCGGTTCCCCCTGCCTCTCACGGGAGTTCCCCCATGTCCGTCTCCACCGCTGCCGTCGCCCAGACCATTTGCTCCCCGTTGCCCGTTCTGGGCAGGGATGTCACCGTTCCGCTCGTCACGGGCGGCGAGGTCACCTACGCGGCCCTCGACTACGCGGCCAGCGCCCCCGCCCTGCAGCGCGTCTGGGACGACGTCGCGGCCTACGCCCCTTACTACGGCAGCGTCCACCGCGGCGCCGGCTACCTCTCCCAGCTGTCGACGGACCTGTTCGAGAACGCCCGCGCCACGGTCGCCGAGTTCCTCGACTGCCGCCCCGACGACCAGCTGGTCTTCACCCGCTCGACGACGGACTCCCTCAACCTCCTCGCCAGGGCCCTCCCCGCCGGCTGCCAGGTCTTCGTCTTCGAGACCGAGCACCACGCCTCGCTGCTGCCCTGGACGGACGCCCGCGTCACCTACCTCGACGCCCCGCGCACCCCGGGGCAGGCGGTGGCCACCCTGGAGCGCGCGCTCGCCGGCCGGGACCCGCACGGCCCGGCCCTGGTCTGCGTGACCGGCGCCTCGAACGTCACCGGCGAGCTGTGGCCCGTACGCGAGCTCGCGGCCGCCGCGCACGCCCACGGCGCCCGGATCGTCCTGGACGCGGCCCAGCTGGCCCCCCACCACCCCGTGTCCGTCCGTGACCTGGACGTCGACTGGGTCGCCTTCTCCGGCCACAAGCTCTACGCCCCCTTCGGCTCCGGCGTCCTGGCCGGCCGGGCCGACTGGCTGCGCGCGGCCGATCCGTATCTCGCGGGCGGCGGTGCCAGCCGCAAGGTCACCCGGCGCGAGGACGGGGGAGTGGACGTCGAGTGGCACGAGAACGCGGCCCGCCACGAGGCCGGCTCCCCGAACGTCATCGGCGCGTACTCCATCGCCTCGGCCTGCAAGGCCCTCACCGAGGCCGGCTTCGACACCCTGGTCGCCCGCGAGCGGTACCTGATCGAGAAGGTGCGGTCGGGCCTGGCCGAGGTCCCGCAGGTCAAGGTGCTGTCCTTGTTCGGCGACGACGCCCCGCGGGTCGGAGTGATCTCCTTCGTCGTCGAGGGCTGGAACAGCTCCCACTTCGCGGCGGCCCTCTCCGCCGAGTACGGCATCGGCGTCCGCGACGGCCTCTTCTGCGCCCACCCCCTGGTCCGCGCGCTGCTGGGGGGCGACCCGCAGACCCAGGGCGAGTGCGGCGCCCCCGAGGCGGCCCCGGGCGAGAAGTCCCTCAACGCCATCCGTGTCAGCTTCGGCGCCGGAACCCCCGACGAACACGTGGACCGCTTCGTCGAGGCCGTGCGGGAGCTGGTGACGGACGGCGCGCGGTGGACGTACAGGACGCAGGACGGCCGCTGCGTCCCCGCGGTCTAGTCGGGCTTGTCCGCCGGAGGCGGGGTTCGGACGGTCAGGAGTCGAGACCGATCGCGAACGCCGCCTCCAGGTCGTGCTGGGAGTACGTGCGGAACGCCACGTGCGTGTCCGTCGCCTCCACCCCGGGGATCTTGCTGATGCTCCCCGGAATGACCTCCGCGAGGTCCTCGTGCTGCTTCACCCGGACCATGGCGATCAGGTCGTACGTGCCGGTCACGGAAAACACCTCGCTCACCGAATCCAGCGCGGCGATCCGCTCAGCGATCTCGGGGATCCGGTCCACGCTGGTCTTGATGAGGACGATCGCGGTGATCACGGCTGGTTCTCTCCCTCGGGAGCCGGAGCTGGGGCGGCCCTCACTCTAGTCGCAGGACGAAAACGGGCCCACGCGCACGCGAAGCCCAGCCCGAAGCCCACCACGTGCGCCAGATAGGCCACCCCGGGCCCCTGGGTGGCCTGCCCCACCGCCACCCACTGCAGCGCCGCCCAGAACGGCAGCACGACCCACGCCGGGAACCGCAGCGGCAGGAAGAACAGGAACGGCAGGAGACTGGTGACGCGGGCCCGGGGGAACAGGTACAGGAAGGCGCCGAGGACCGCGGAGATCGCCCCGGAGGCGCCCACCAGCGACTGCGATGACGCGGCGTGCGCGGCCGCGTACCCCAGCAGGGCCAGGTAGCCGCAGCCGGAGTAGAAGAGGATGAACCGGACGCGGCCCATCCGGTCCTCCGTCATCGCCCCGAACACGTAGAGGAAGAGCATGTTGCCCAGGAGGTGCACCCAGCTGCCGTGGACGAAGAGAGCCGTGGCGGGCGTCAGGGTGGCTCGCGCGGAGCCGGCGAAGAGTTCCGCCGGGACCACGCCCCAGCGGCGGAAGTAGGCCCGCCGTGCGGCGAACAGCTCGTCGCCGGAGCCGTACGCCGGATTGAGTCCCGAGGCCGGGCCGATCACGAAGACCAGACAGCACAGGGCGATCAGTCCGTACGTCACCGGCGCCGAGGGGCTGCGGAGTGCTCTGCGGACGGTCCCGCTCCAGTTGCCGATCATGGACACAGAGCATGGCGTAAGGGGACGCACCAGCCCATATCGCCTCGCCGCCGTGGACGGATGGGCGGCGAGGACGTGGCAGGCCGTAGGGTTACGAGCCATGCACAGCGGGGAGCCTCCGGCGCGACCCGCATGGAAGACCGACACTAGAAGGAAGCGGACAGTCACGATGACGGTTCCCCTGCCGACCGCCACCACGCGGTGGCGCTGCACCCTCTGCGGCAACCTCACCCGGTTCGACGTGACGCGTTCGTCGAAGGTCGTCGAGTACGTCCACCTCGATCTCGCCGGTGAGCCGAAGGTGGAGGAGCGCGAGGTGGTCAGTGAGACCATCGAGTCGGTGCGGTGCCGCTGGTGCAACGCCGTGGACCAGGTGGAACTCGTGGATCGGCCGGGCGCCGGTTCCTGACGGTGGGGGTCCCCCCGCTCGAGCGAAGTCGAGAGTGGGCGAGGGGCCCGCACAGTATTGGGGTGGAGACGGATGGTGGAGAGCGCAGGCGGGGGGCCGGGCGACGGCGCCGCTGAGGTGCTCGACCGTCCGCTGCCCGACGGAGTGCGCCGCCGGGTCGTGCAGATCGTCTCCGACGGCTTCGGTGGTCTGACCGTCGGCGAACTTCCCGCTCAATTGAGGCAGTACGCCCGGTTCGCCCCCAATCGGCGGGCGAAGTTCGCGGGCAACGCGATGGCGGCCGCCCTGGAGACCGATCCGCTGTTCCGGCAGCGCATCGCCGAGAAGTACAGAGAAGCCCAGCCGGAGCTCTCCGGCGCTCTCGACTCCGGCTCGCCGACCCCGGCCGCGGACCCGCTCGACGTGGCGGCCGCGGCCTATGTGCTGCGGCCCGTCGGCTGGGTGAAGCTGGTGACCGCGGCCGGCGAGGAGGCGCAGCGGGCGGACGCCGAGCGCGCCGACGAGGAGAGCCGGGCCGAACTGGAGCGGCTGCGCGAGGAGCTCGCGCAGGCCCGCGAGCAGACCCGGCTGGACACCGAGCGGCTGCGGACCGAGCTGGACGCGGCGAAGAAGGAAGCGGAATCACTTCACCGCAAGCTGCGTTCGGCCCTCAGTGACGTCAAGCGCGGCGAGGCCGCGCTGCGCAAGGTGCAGGGCGAGATCGAGGCCGTACGCGCCGAGGGGCAGGCACAGGTGTCCGCCGCCGAGAGCGAGTCCCGGCGGCTGAAGGCGCGCCTGGGGGAGGCGGAGGCCGCCCTGGAGGCCACCCGGCGGGCGGCCCGTGAGGGGCGCAGCGTCGAGGACATGCGGCTGCGGCTGCTGCTGGACACCGTACTCGACGCGGCCCAGGGGCTGCGCCGCGAACTGGCCCTGCCGCCGGTGTCGGTGCGGCCGGCGGAGACCGTCGACGCGGTCGAACCGGGGCGCATGACCCCGAAGGACATCGCCGCGCGCGCCCTTTCGGAGAACGATCCGGCCATTCTCGACCAGTTGCTCGCACTGCCCCAGGCGCATCTGGTCGTCGACGGCTACAACGTCACCAAGACCGGCTATCCGCAGATGCCGTTGGAGAAGCAGCGGCTGCGGCTGCTGGGGCAGCTCTCGGCGCTCGCCGCGCAGACCGGAGCCGAGGTCACCTGTGTCTTCGACGGGGCCGAACTGGCCGCTCCGGTGCTGCTCGCGCCGCCGCGCGGGGTGCGGGTGCTGTTCTCCAAGGCGGGCGTGACCGCCGACGAGCTGATCCGCCAGCTGGTGCGCGCCGAGCCGCCGGGCCGGCCCGTCATCGTCGCCTCGACCGACCGCGAGGTCGCCGACGGGATCGCGAAGGCGGGGGCCCGGCCGGTGGCTTCCGCGGTACTTCTGAAGAGACTGTCCTGAAAGGGAGAAGTTGCAGGTTTAATGCCTGAATTGAGCGGGATCGTCACGCAACGTAGCGTCAATCACGTATCACCGCACGTGAGTTCCCGGGAAAAACTGCGTTGCGTAACGTGATTTTTGCGCCGGGGGATTTGATCTGATCACGGCGAGGTCACTAAGGTCTGGTGCTCGAACCTCCACACGGGTGATCACTCAAAAGAAGGAGCCCGTCTCCGTGGCGTCCCACCGTCGACCCAAGCAGCCGAGTCGCGCACGCGTGACCGTGCTGACCACCGCAGCCGCCGCTGCCGTCGCTCTGAGCTCCCAGGCCGCCAACGCGGCGCCGAGCGAGAAGCTCAGCAAGGACGAGGTAAAGGCCAAGGTCGACAAGCTCTACGAGGAGCAGGAGCAGGCCACCGAGAAGCTCAACGGGGCCGAGGAGAAGCAGGAGAAGCTCCAGAAGGAGATCTCCACCATCCAGGACAACGTCGCCCGCGGCCAGGAGGAGCTCAACGAGCTGCGTGACTCCATCGGCCTGGCGGCCGCCGCCCAGTACCGCACCGGCAGCATCGACTCCTCCCTCCAGCTCTTCCTGTCGTCGAACCCCGACGACTACCTGGACAAGGCGTCCGCCGCCGACCAGCTCAGCGCCCAGCAGGTCGAGGCGCTGAAGAAGATCCAGGAGAAGCAGCGAGAGCTCGCGCAGGAGCGCTCCGAGGCCTCCGAGAAGCTCAAGGACCTCGCCTCCACCCGGACCGAGCTGGCCAAGCAGAAGAAGATCGCGCAGGGCAAGCTCGCCGAGGCGCAGAAGCTCCTCAACTCGCTGACCGCCAAGGAGAAGGCCGCGCTGGCCGCCGAGCAGGACCGCGCCAGCCGCTCCTCCGCCGAGCGTGTCGACCTCGGCGACACGGGTTCCGCCTCCAGCCGCGCCGCAGCCGCGTTCGCCGCCGCCCAGTCCAAGCTCGGCTCGCCGTACGTCTACAGCGCGTCCGGCCCGAACTCCTTCGACTGCTCGGGTCTCACCTCCTGGGCCTACGCCCAGGCCGGCGTCTCCATACCCCGGACCTCGCAGGCGCAGGCCAACTTCGGCACGCGCATCTACTCCGTCAGCGACCTCAAGGTCGGCGACCTGGTGTTCTTCTTCAACGACCTGCACCACGTCGGCCTCTACGCGGGCAACGGCCAGATCCTGCACGCCCCGCGCACCGGCACCGTCGTCCGGTACGAGTCGATGAGCACGATCGGCGGCCCGTTCATGTTCGGCGTCCGCGTCTGACGCTCGAGCCCCGGGGGTTCGTCACTCCCACGGCTCCGTTCCAAGATCAGGACACGACACCGCCCGAACGGGCGAATTGCGACAACACGATGTGACCCCACGCCCCGCCGGTGACCTGCGTCAGCGGCGGGGCGTCACTGTGTGTGCCCGCCGAGGTCTTTGGCCCGCCCCTCGACACGGGGCTACTGTCTGCCGCGTTTCCTCCCGGGCCCCCGCCACGGGGGGACGGTCCCTGTCCGCCAGTGGAAGGAGCGCGGCTTCCCGTGGGGTCCCATCGCCGCCTTGCACCGTCCGGGTTCGACCGGGGCGCCACCAGCGCCCTGGGCGTGCTGTCCGCCGCGGCCGCCGCACTCGGCGCCCTGACCGCCGTACCGGCCTCGGCCGCGCCGCACGACGACACCCGCGCCGAGGTCGACCGGCTCTACGAGGAGGCCGAGCAAGCCACCGAGGCCTTCAACAAGGCCGGTGAGCGCGCCGGCGCCCTGCGCCGGGAGGTGGGCGACGCGCAGGACCATATCGCGCGGCAGCAAGGGCGCATCAATGACCTGCGCGAGACGCTCGGTTCGCTGGCCGGTGCCCAGTACCGCTCGGGCGGCCTCGACCCGTCCCTGGCGCTGCTCTTCTCCGACGACCCGGACGACTACCTCGCCAAGGCCTCCGTCCTCGACCGGATCACCACCCACCAGGCCGGTGAACTCAGGGAACTCCAGGACGCGATGCGCGAGCTCGCACAGGAGCGCACCGAGGCCGCCCGGAAGCTCGCCGAGCTGGAGAGGAGCCGCAAGGCCGTCGCCGGCCACAAGCGGACCGTCGAGCGGAAGCTCGCCAGAGCCCGGCAGTTGCTGAACGCCCTGCCGACCGCCGAACGCGCCGCCTACGACCGGGCCTCCCGCTCCGGCCGCTTCGACATGCCCGACCTCGCGGGCGCCGTCCCCGCCTCGGGCCGCGCGGCCGCCGCCCTCGCCGCCGCCCGCTCCGCGCTCGGCAAGCCGTACATCTGGGGCGCCAACGGCCCCTCCGGCTTCGACTGTTCGGGCCTGGTGCAGTGGTCGTACGCGCAGGCCGGGGTGTCCCTGCCCCGCACTTCGCAGGCCCAGGCGCACGCCGGCCGTCCGGTGCCGCTCTCCCAGGCCCAGCCCGGCGACATCGTCACCTACCGCTCGGACGCCAGCCATGTCGGCATGTACGCCGGCAACGGCCAGGTCATCCACGCTCCCTACCCGGGCGCGCCGGTGCGCTACGACCCGGTCGGGATGATGCCGGTCTCCTCGGTGACCAGGCCCTGACCGCGACCCGTTCGTGCGGGCCGCCGTACGATCAGGAGGATGGCTGGTCGTGGGCGGGTGCGCGGATCCGGGGTGCCGGGGCTCTGTCTGCTGCTCGTCTCGCTGGTCTCCTGCGGCGGAAATCCCGCGGCCGACACCGCGAAGGCCGAGGTGCAGCGGGTGCTGGACCGGCGGGCGGCGGCCGTCCTGCACCACGACGCGCCGGCGTACGCCGCCACCGGCACCCCCGAGGGCTACACCGACCTGAAGGCCCTGCCGCTGGCGGCCTGGTCGTACAAGGTGACCGCGGTGCGCCGGGACGGGGACTCCCTGACCGCCGACGCCGAGCTGAGCTATCGCGTCGAGGGCTACGACAGGGCCCCGGTGACCGCGGGCCGCGTCCTGCGCCTGACCCGGGACGCCGGCGGGTCGTGGTCCGTGACCTCCGAGAAGCCCGCGCGGAAGGCGGGAGAGCAGCTGTGGGACGAGGGCACGGTGGCCGTCGTGCACGGCGAGCACAGCCTGGTGCTGGGGGTCGGACAGCCCGTGGCGCGGCTGCGCTCCTTCGCGGACCTCGCCGACGACGCGGTCCCCGCGGTGTCGGCGGCCTGGGGTACGGACTGGGCGGGGCACGTCGTCGTCCTCGTACCGCGGTCGCTGGAGGGCATGGCGGGGCTGCTCGGCTCGCCCGCCTCCTCCTACCGGGGCATCGCCGCGGTCACCACCGGGGAGACCGGCGGCCGGACGAAGGCACCGGCCGACCGGGTGGTCGTCAACCCCGACGCCTACGCCCTGCTCGGCTCGGTCGGAAGGCAGGTCGTCCTCACCCACGAGACCACCCATGTCGCCACCCGCGCCCACACCAACGCCGCCACCCCGCTGTGGCTGTCCGAGGGATACGCCGACTGGGTCGGCTACCGGGGCACCGGGCGCACCCCGCCGCAGGTCGCGCCCGAGCTCCGGAGCGCCGTGGCCGAGGGCGGCCTACCGGCCGGGCTGCCCACCGACGCCGACTTCGGGTTCTCCGGCGACCCGGCCAGGCTGGCCCGGGCGTACGAGGGCGGCTGGCTGGCCTGCCGGATGATCGCCGAGCGGTGGGGCGAGGTGAAGCTGGACGCCTTCTACCGGGCGGTCGGCGCGCACCAGGAGCGGGCGGGAGCCGTCGAGGGCGCCCTGCGGAACGTGCTCGGCGTGTCCCTGACGGAGTTCACCGCGAACTGGCGGACGTATGTGCGGGATCAACTGGGCTGATCGAGGACCAGCGGCGGGCCATCGGACGGCAGGCCGTGGTCCTGTCGGGGCCGTCGGGCTCGTCGCGGCGGTCCCGCTGTTCGTCGGGGCCCCTGGATCATGGCCGCCTTCGGCGCCGGTGCTGCTGCGGATGACCCCGCCCGGTACGGCCGTTCGGCTGCCGCTCGTCCACGCGCTGTCGGGGCTCGGGCTGCCGGGCGTGTGCCTGGCGGCGTTGCCGGCGGTGGGGGCCTCCTGCGTCAGGAGGACGCGGCGGCGGTCTCGCTGGGACGCGCGGACTGATCGAGGACGGGGGCCTCCTCCGGCTCGGGGACCGTCGAGCGCCACAGCCGTACGGCGGCGCAGAGCGCGGCGGTGAGCAGGAGGCCGTTGCGCAGCGACAGGAGGGCCACGCCGAAGGGCGTGCTGTCGACGACGTCCGCGAACCGGACGGGGAACTCCAGCACCGTCACGGACGACGCGGCCAGGACCAGCACCGCCGGGCGGGTCATCGGGCCGGCGCGGAAGCAGAGGCAGACGGCCGCGAGACCGACCAGCCAGACCAGGTACTGGGGGCTGATCACCCGGCTGGTGACGGTGAACAGCAGCACCGCCGTGAACGCCGCGTCCGCGAGCGTGTGCGGTGCGAACCGTTTCGCCCTCAGCCGCCACAGCAGCAGCCAGCCGAGGGCGAGCGCGGTCAGACCCAGCGCGAGATCGCTCACCACCTGGACGTAGGGACCGAGGAACTCCACCGAGCCGTAGTTCAGCAGCACCCTGCCCCGCCAGCCGAACTGCCGGGCCACGTGGAAGACGAGGGCGCCCAGCGACTCCACCTCGGTGCCCCGGTCCCGCTGGAAGGTGAGGAAGGCGAAGGCGCCGGGCATCAGCAGGGCGAACAGACCCGAGAGCGCGGCGGCCGTCACCGCCGCGGCGCCCCACGCCCGGCGCCGCACCGCGCCCGCCAGCAGCAGCACCGGCCACACCTTCAGCAGCGCGGCGAACCCCGTCAGCGCCCCCATCACCCGCGGGCGCCGGGCGCCCGCGAGCAGCGCGGCCACCGCCACGGCGGTGACCATCACGTCGTAGCGGGAGTAGACCGTCGGGCCGAGCAGCGGGACGCCCGCCACCCACATCCAGGCGCCGCGCGGCGAGCGGCCGGGCCGCAGGCCGGCGTTGAGCAGCAGCATGAGGACGGCCAGGTCGGCGAGGAAGGCCAGGACGAAGAAGGCGGAGGCGTAGTCGAGGAAGGGGAGGAGGCCGGGCGAGAGGATGGCGAGGGCGGCGGCGGGCGGGTACTGCCAGGTGACGTCGGACTGCGGGAACGTGCCGGTGCGCAGGACGTCGTACCAGCCCTGGTAGATGGACGACACGTCGGTCGTGACGTCCGGGCCGGGGAAGACGAGCACCTGGAAGACGAAGAGCAGCAGAGCGAGCCGGGTCACGCCCCAGGTCGTCAGCAGCGAGGCCAGGGGTGGCCTCGCGTCCTTCGTCGTCATGAGGCCCATGATTCCCCGCCCTGCTGTGAGCCGCCGCCCCGAGCGGCTGTGCGTGGCGTTTGGATACAGTCGGCCTCGATGCACAAGACCCTGATCGTGACGAACGACTTTCCGCCCCGACCCGGCGGTATCCAGGCGTTCCTGCACAACATGGCGCTCCGGCTCGACCCCGACCGCCTCGTCGTCTACGCCTCGACCTGGAAGCGGAGCCGGGAGGGGGTCGAGGCGACGGCCGCCTTCGACGCCGAGCAGCCCTTCACCGTCGTACGGGACTCCACGACGATGCTGCTGCCGACGCCCGGGGCGACCCGGCGGGCGGTCGGGCTGCTGCGGGAGCACGGGTGCACGTCGGTGTGGTTCGGGGCGGCCGCGCCGCTCGGGCTGATGGCGCCGGCGCTGCGCAGGGCCGGCGCCGAGCGGCTCGTCGCGACGACCCACGGGCACGAGGCCGGATGGGCGCAGCTGCCCGCCGCCCGGCAGCTTCTGGGGCGGATCGGGGAGACCACGGACACGATCACCTACCTGGGCGAGTACACGCGCTCGCGGATAGCGACCGCGCTGAGCGCCGGGGCGGCCGGGCGGATGGTGCAGCTGCCGCCGGGCGTCGACGAGAAGACCTTCCACCCCGGGTCGGGCGGCGACGCGGTGCGGGCGCGGCTCGGGCTGACCGACCGGCCGGTGGTCGTGTGCGTCTCGCGGCTGGTGCCGCGCAAGGGCCAGGACACGCTGATCCTGGCCATGCCCCGGATCCTGGCCGCCGAGCCGGGCGCCGTCCTGCTGATCGTGGGGGGCGGGCCGTACGAGAAGGATCTGCGCAGGCTCGCGCACGAGACCGGGGTCGCCGCGTCCGTGCGGTTCACCGGGGCGGTGCCCTGGGCCGAGCTGCCCGCGCACTACGGCGCCGGCGACGTCTTCGCGATGCCGTGCCGGACCCGGCGGGGCGGGCTGGACGTCGAGGGGCTCGGGATCGTCTACCTGGAGGCGTCCGCCACCGGGCTGCCCGTCGTCGCCGGGGACTCGGGCGGGGCACCCGACGCCGTGCTCGACGGGGAGACGGGCTGGGTCGTGCGCGGCGGCTCCCCGGCCGACGCCGCCGAGCGGATCACCGCCCTCCTCGGGGACGCCGAGCTGCGCCGCCGGATGGGGGAGCGGGGGCGGCAGTGGGTGGAGGAGAAGTGGCGGTGGGACCTGCTCGCGGAGCGGTTGAAAACATTGCTCTAGACTTTTCCCCTTTTGCTCTAGCCGGACGGCGGCAATCCGCCGATGCTGCGCACATGACAGCAAAACTGATGCAGCGTCAGCTGACGAGACGTCACATACTTGGTATGGCCGCCCTCCAGACGGCGGCCACCCTCGGCTTCACCCGCGTCGGTCTCCAGTCGGCCCGCGCGGCCGAGCCCGCCGCGGTCGAGTCCGCCCCCGCGATCGTCGTCGGCTCCGGCTACGGCGCCTCCGTCGCCGCCCTCCGCCTGGGCCAGGCCGGCATCCGCACCCTCGTCCTCGAGATGGGCCGGCTGTGGAACACCGCCGGCGCCGACGGCAAGGTCTTCTGCAACACCGCCAACCCCGACCAGCGGTCCATGTGGTTCCGCACCCGCACCGAGGCGCCCCTGGCCACCTTCCTCTGGCTGGACGTCGTCAACAAGGACATCAGTCCCTACCCGGGCGTCCTGGACCGGGTGCACTTCGCCAACATGTCCGTCTTCGTGGGCCGCGGCGTGGGCGGCGGCTCCCTCGTCAACGGCTCGATGGCGGTCACCCCGCTCCGGTCCTACTTCGCCGAGCAGTTCCCGACCGTCGACGTCACGGAGATGTACTCCACGTACTTCCCACGCGCCCGCGCCATGCTCGGCGTCAACACCGTCGACCCCGCCTGGTTCGAGGCGACCGAGTGGTACCAGTTCAGCCGGGTCTCCCGGAAGCACGCGGCGAACACCGGTCTGAAGACCACCTTCGTGCCCAGCGTCTACGACTTCGGCTACATGCAGCGCGAGGCCGCCGGGACGGCCACCAAGTCGGCCCTCGGGCAGGAGGTCATCTACGGCAACAACTACGGCAAGAAGAGCCTCGACAAGACGTATCTGGCCGCCGCCCTCGGCACCGGGAACGTCACCCTCCACACCATGGAGAAGGTGAGGTCGATCAGCCGGGCGAGCGACGGCACCTGGCTGCTGACCGCCGACCGCATCGACGGCACCGGCGCGGTCGTCGAGACCAAGCAGTACGGCTGCACGTACCTGTTCCTCGGCGGCGGCAGCCTGGGGACGAGCGAACTGCTGGTGCGGGCCCGGGAGACGGGCACGCTCCCGGCGCTCGACGCGAGCGTCGGCACCGGCTGGGGCACGAACGGCAACGTGATGCTCGGGCGGGCCAACCACCTCTGGGACACCGTCGGAGCCAACCAGTCGACCATGCCGGTGATGGGCATCGACGACTGGGCCAACACCGACAACCCCGTCTTCGCCGAGATCGCCCCGCTGCCGACGGGACTCGAGCACTGGGTCAGCCTCTATCTGGCGATCACCAAGAACCCGCAGCGGGCGGCCTTCACGTACGACGCCTCGTCAGGGGGAGTGAAGCTGGGCTGGACTGCGGCCCAGAGCGCGGTCTCCGTGAGCATGGCGAAGAAACTGTTCGACCGGATCAACTCGGCGAACTCGACGATCTACCGGTACGACCTCTTCGGCTCCTCCAACAAGGTCTTCGCCGACGACTTCACGTACCACCCGCTCGGTGGCTGTGTGCTGGGGAAGTCGACCGACAACTACGGCCGGGTGAAGGGGTATTCGAAGCTGTACGTCACCGACGGCTCCCTGGTGCCCGGCAACATCGGGGTGAACCCGTTCGTCACCATCACCGCGCTCGCCGAACGCACGATGGCGCGGGTCCTCGCCGAGGACACCGCGCCATGAGCCGACTCGGGGACTACTTCGCGTAGATCGCCTCGATCTCCGTCGCGTAGTCCTTCGCCACGACGTTGCGCTTGAGCTTCAGCGACGGCGTGAGATGGCCCGAGTCCTCCGTGAACTGGGAGGAGAGAATGCGGAACTTCCGCACCGATTCCGCCTTCGACACCGCGGCGTTGCCGTCGTCGATCGCCGACTGGATCGCGGCCAGCAGGTCCGCGTCCTGGCTCAGCGACGCCGCGGTGGAGCCCGCCGGCTTGCCGTGCTCGGCGGCCCAACGGCCCAGGAACTCCTCGTCGATGGTGACCAGCGCGCCCACGAACGGCCGCCCGTCGCCCACCACCATGCACTCCGCGACCAGCGCGTGCGCGCGGATACGGTCCTCGATCACGGCCGGGGCGACGTTCTTGCCGCCCGCGGTGACGATGATCTCCTTCTTGCGGCCGGTGATCCGGAGGTAACCGTCCTCGTCCAGGGTGCCGATGTCACCGGTGTGGAACCAGCCGTCGGCCAGCGCCTCGGCGGTCGCGGCCGGGTTGTTCCAGTACTCCTTGAACAGGTGCTCGCCGTGCAGCAGCACCTCGCCGTCGTCCGCGATCCGCACCACCGAGCCCGGCAGCGGCTGGCCGACCGTGCCGATCTTCTGCCGGTCCCAGGGGTTGAACGCGGTCGCGGCACAGGACTCGGTCAGGCCGTAGCCCTCCAGCACGGTGAAGCCGATGCCGCGGAAGAAGTGCCCCAGACGCTCCCCGAGCGGGGCGCCGCCGGAGATCGCGTACTCGCCCTTGCCGCCGAGCACCGCGCGCAGCTTGCTGTAGACCAGCTTGTCGAAGACCTTGTGCTTGATCTTCAGGCCGAGGGGCGGGCCCGACGGCAGGTCCAGCGCCTTGCTGTACGCGATCGCGGTGTCCGCCGCCTTGTCGAAGATCGCGCCCTTGCCGTCGGCCTGCGCCTTGGCGCGCGCCGAGTTGTAGACCTTCTCGAAGACGCGCGGCACGCCCAGGATCAGCGTCGGCCGGAAGGACGCCAGTTCGTCGGTGAGGTTCTTGATGTCCGGGACCGTGCCGAGCTTGATCGGCGCCATCATCGGGGCGATCTGCACCAGCCGGCCGAAGACGTGCGCGAGCGGCAGGAACAGCAGGACGCTGCACTCGCCGGTACGGAAGAGGGGACGCAGCCGCTCCACGACGTTCCCGCACTCGGCGAAGAAGCTGCGGTGGGTGAGCACACAGCCCTTGGGCCGGCCGGTCGTGCCGGACGTGTAGACGATGGTCGCCGGGTCGTCGGCCTTGGCGAGCGAGCCGCGCTCCTCGACCGTCTGGTCGGAGACGTCCTGGCCGAGCCGCCCGAGCTCCTCGACACCCCCCGACTCGATCTGCCAGACGTGCTTCAGCGCGGGCAGCGCGTCACGCACCGACTCGACGGCGGCGGCGTGGTTGTCCAGCTCCACGACGATCGCGGTCGCGCCCGAGTCGGAGAGGATCCACTGCACCTGCTCCGCAGAACTGGTCTCGTACACCGGCACGGTGACCGCGCCCGCGCACCAGATCGCGAAGTCGAGCAGCGTCCACTCGTAACGGGTGCGCGACATCAGGCCGACCCGGTCGCCCGGCTGGACACCCGAGGCGATGAGGCCCTTGGCGGCGGCGTGCACCTCGGCCAGGAAGACCGTGGCGGTCACGTCCTGCCAGGCACCGCCCACCTTTCGGGCCATGACGGCGACGTCTGGATGCTGCGCGGCGTTTCTGCGGACGATGTCGGTCAGATTGCCGTCCGCAGGGACCTCGTACAAAGCCGGAAGGCTGAACTCGCGCAAGACTGCTGCTCCTCATAGGGCGCCGGCGCCACGACGTTGTGCGATGCGACGGTGCGGTCCAAGGCTCGGGCTGCGCTCAGGAACTCGGTCGTTGAAATCCTGAGCACGACTGGACGGCCCGGACGTTACCCGCCGGTATGGCTTCTTCGACAGGGGGGTCCGACGAGATGTTCGCTGCGTCACACAGATTGGTGTTTCCTCGCGCACAGTAGTCCACCCCTTTACTGACTGGCCAGTAACCGCTATTTCCGCCGTCACTGTTCACGTATGCCGCACACCCTTACTCTTGATCGACATGGCATCCACACCCTCCGACAGCCGCAGGACCCGCATTCACGTAGTCAGTGACGTGCACGGCAACGCCCGTGACCTGGCCCGTGCCGGAGAGGGTGCGGACGCCTTGATCTGTCTGGGCGACCTCGTCCTCTTCCTGGACTACGCCGATCACTCCCGCGGAATCTTCCCCGACCTCTTCGGCGTGGAGAACGCCGACAGAATCGTCGAACTGCGCACCGCCCGCCGCTTCGAGGAGGCCCGCGAACTCGGCGCCCGCCTGTGGGGCGGCATCGACGGCGACCGCGCCGCGCTGATCGAACAGGCCGTGCGCAGGCAGTACGCCGAGCTGTTCCCGGCGTTCCCGACCCCGACCTACGCCACGTACGGCAATGTCGACATGCCGCACCTGTGGCCAGAGTACGCGGGAGAGGGCACGACGGTCCTGGACGGCCAGCGGGTGGAGATCGGCGGCCGCGTCTTCGGCTTCGTCGGAGGAGGCCTGCGGACGCCGATGCGCACCCCGTACGAGATCAGCGACGAGGAGTACGCGGCCAAGATCGAGGCCGTCGGCGAGGTCGACGTGCTGTGCACCCACATCCCGCCCGAGGTGCCGGAACTCGTCTACGACACCGTCGCACGCCGCTTCGAACGCGGCAGCCGCGCGCTGCTGGACGCGATTCGCCGGACTCGCCCGCGTTACTCCCTCTTCGGACACGTCCACCAGCCGCTGGCCCGGCGGATGCGGATCGGCGCGACCGAATGCGTGAACGTCGGGCACTTCGCCGGGACCGGCAGGCCGTGGGCACTTCAGTGGTGAGCCGGCGAAGACGCGTTTCGGTGACCTGACGCCGGGTGAACTCGGCTGGTCGGGCGCGCGGTAGCCTTCACGCTGCACACACGTACCTTTACGGGCCCGCATCCGGAGGAGTCACGGCGATGGCGGAACACACCAGCTCGAGCATCATGATCGAGGCGGCACCGGCCGACGTCATGGCCGTGATCGCGGACTTCGCCCGCTACCCGGACTGGACCGGCGAGGTGAAGCAGGCGGAGGTCCTCAAGGAGGACGAGCAGGGCCGCGCCGAGCAGGTCCGGCTCGTCATGGACGCCGGCGCGATCAAGGACGACCAGGTCCTCGGCTACACCTGGACCGGCGAGCACGAGGTCTCCTGGACCCTGGTCAAGTCCCAGATGCTCCGCCAGCTCGACGGCTCCTATCTCCTGAAGCCGGCCGGGGCGGGCGCCACCGAGGTCACCTACCAGCTGACGGTCGACGTCAAGATCCCGATGCTGGGCATGATCAAGCGCAAGGCGGAGAAGGTCATCATCGACCGGGCACTGGCGGGCTTGAAGAAGCGGGTGGAGTCTGGGCGGTAGGGGGCGCGGCTCCCGTTCGGCTGCCGGGGCCTCGCGGCCGGCCGGGCCCGCGCGGCGGAGCCCCCGGAGGTGACGGCCCCGCGCCCCGGACAGGTCTCGGTTACCGTTCAGCCTCATGCGCACCATCCTGATCACCGGCCCCGGTGGCAGCGGCCGTACCACAGTCGCCGCCGCCACCGCCCTGCGCGCCGCCGGCAACGGCACCCGCACCCTCGTCCTCAGTGCCGACCGCACCGACACCCTCGGCGCCGCGCTGGGTCTGCGGACCGGGTCGAAGCCGGTGCAGGCGGGGCCGCACCTGACCGCCTGGCGGCCCGACGCCACCGCCGGCTTCCGGGACGACCTCGCCGGCTTCCAGGAGCGCGCCTCCACCGTCCTCGACCTCCTGGGCGCCTCCCGCCTCGACCCCGAGGAGGTCACCCCCCTGCCCGGCGCCGAGGAGCTGACCCTGCTGCGCGCGCTGCGGGACGCCGCCCTCGCCGAGGCGCACGACCTGCTCGTCGTGGACCTGCCCCCCACCGCGCAGGCTCTCGCGCTCCTCGCCCTCCCCGAGGAACTGCGCCGCTATCTGCGCCGCCTGCTCCCGCCGGAACGCCAGGCCGCCCGCGCCCTGCGCCCCGTACTCGGCCGCCTCGCCGGGGTGCCGATGCCCGCCGAGTGGCTGTACGAGACGACCGCCCGCTGGGACGTGGAGCTGGCCGCCGTGGAGGCGGTCCTCGCCGACCGCGACACCGTCGTGCGGCTGGTCGCCGAACCGGGGCCGGCCGGCGCCGACGCCGTCCGGGACGCCCGTCTCGGTCTCGCGCTGCGCGCGCTGCCCGTCGAGTCCCTCGTCGCCAACCGCGTCCTGCCGGAGGCGGCCGCCGACGACGGGTGGCTCGGCCGGCTCGTCACCCAGCAGCGCAAGGTCCTGGGGGAGTGGGGAGGGACCGCGCGTACCGTCGCCCACCTGGGCCACGACCCCCGGGGCGCCGACGACCTGACCGCGCTGGGCGTCCCCGGCGTCAACACGGCCACCTCCCCGGTCGAGTGGCTCGTCGCCGACCGGCTCGCCGAGGACGGCGTGCTCGTCTGGCACCTCCCGCTGCCCGGCGCCATACGCGACGAGCTCGACCTCATCCGGCGCGGCGACGAACTCGTCCTCGCCGCCGGGCCCTTCCGCCGGATCGTCCCGCTGCCCTCCGCCCTGCGCCGCTGCACCGTCGAAGGCGCCGCCCTGCGCGACGGCGAACTGCGCATCCGTTTCGCGCCGGATCCCGGCCTGTGGCCGCAGGGACGGTGAGCGACGTACCGCCGTTCGGGTAACGTCGAAGGAGACGATCCGTAACCAGGCGTCGTCCCTCAAGGAGCTTTCAGGAGCCAGGAGCCATCAGGAGTCCGTCATGAGCGAAGAGCGCCCCACGCCCGACGCCACCGGGGACGAGGCCGTCGCCGAGGAGCCCCGCGCGACCGACGCCGACGCCTGGGCCACCGCCTGTGCCGAGGACCTGGACCGGGAGAAGGCCCGCCGGCGTGCCGAGCAGGGCCGGCCGGAGGGCTCGGCCGCCGAGGAGCTGCGCAAACTCGTCGACGCCGTCGCCGACAAGCTCTCCGGCTTCCAGTCGCCGCTGCTCGGCGCGGTCGCGGGTCCCGCCGCCCAGCAGGTGGTCCGGCAGGTCGTCGAGCAGGCCAAGGCCGCCGTCGAGCCCGTCATCGAGCGCAACCCCGACGTCTTCGACCACCTCGCGGTGGCCGGCAGCGAACTGCTCGCCGCCTACCGCTCCGCGGTCCAGCACCAGGAACAGCGCTGGACCAGCCGCACCCAGGACCTGCGCGACGACCCACGCGACGGCGACGAGGGCACCGGTCCCGGCCAGCGCATCGACCTGGACTGAGGGCTGGGCGCGAGCACCCGCCGAGGGGTTCCCTCAGGATGTCGCCGGCCCTGTCCGCCGGGCCTCTCCGCCGGCCCTGTCCGCCGGACGGACGACGGGACCGGCGACGGCAGGGCCTCGGGTACCGTTGGCCGTAGCGGGGCTCGACCGAAACTGAGGGATTCATGGGACTCACCATCGGCGTCGACATCGGCGGCACGAAGATCGCGGCCGGCGTGGTCGACGAGGAAGGCAACATCCTCTCGACCTTCAAGGTGCCGACGCCCACCACGCCCGAGGCCATCGTGGACGCCATCGCCTCGGCGGTGGAGGGCGCCCGCGCGGGCCACGAGATCGTCGGCGTGGGCATCGGAGCGGCCGGTTACGTCAACCGCCAGCGCTCCACCGTCTACTTCGCGCCCAACATCGACTGGCGCCAGGAACCGCTGAAGGACAAGGTCGAGGCCCGCGTCGGGCTCCCGGTCGTCGTGGAGAACGACGCCAACGCCGCCGCGTGGGGCGAGTACAAGTTCGGCGCCGGCAAGGGTCACCGCAACGTCATCTGCATCACGCTCGGCACCGGCCTCGGCGGCGGCATCATCATCGGCAACAAGCTGCGCCGCGGCCACTTCGGCGTCGCCGCCGAGTTCGGGCACATCCGCATGGTCCCGGACGGTCTGCTGTGCGGCTGCGGCTCGCAGGGCTGCTGGGAGCAGTACGCCTCCGGCCGCGCCCTCGTCCGGTACGCCAAGCAGCGCGCCAACGCCACCCCGGAGAACGCGGAGGTCCTCCTCGGCCTGGGCGACGGCACCCCCGACGGCATCGAGGGCAAGCACATCTCCATGGCCGCCCGCCAGGGCGACCCGGTCGCGGTCGACTCCTACCGCGAGCTGGCCCGTTGGGCCGGCGCCGGCCTCGCCGACCTCGCCTCCCTCTTCGACCCCTCCGCCTTCATCGTCGGCGGCGGTCTCTCCGACGAGGGCGAACTGGTCCTCGACCCGATCCGCAAGTCCTACAAACGCTGGCTGGTCGGCGGCAACTGGCGCCCGGTCGCCGATGTCATCGCGGCCCAGCTCGGCAACAAGGCGGGCCTGGTCGGCGCGGCGGACCTGGCAAGAGAACCCGACCCGATCATGTAAGGGCGTTCCAGCAGGGCGGTGCCCGCCGTGTCCGGTCCCGGGACGGCGGGCACCGTCGTATGTTGATCGCTATGGCGACCACCTTGGTGCTTCCCAACTCGGTTACCGAACCGGACGGTTCAGCCGTCATCCGGGTTCTCACCTACAACATCCGCTCCATGCGGGACGACACGGACGCCCTCGCCCGAGTGATCTCCGCCTGCGCCCCCGACCTGGTCCTGATCCAGGAAGCCCCGATCTTCTTCCGCTGGCGCAAGAAACTGGCCCGTCTGGCCGCGGCCGCCGACCTGGTGATCCTGACCGGCGGCGGCACAGCCGCGGGCCCCGCGATCCTGTGCGACCTGCGCGTCACGGTAGAACGCACCGAGGACGTCCTCCTGCCCCTCACCCGCGGCCGGCACCGCCGCGGGTTCGCCACCGCCGTCGTCCGGATCGGGGGCGCCCGCCTCGGTGTGCTGAGCTGCCATCTGAGTCTGGACCGGCAGGAGCGCCACGAGCAGGGCGGCATGCTTCTCGACCGCCTCGCCGGAATGGGAGTGGAGCACGCGATCGCGGGCGGCGACGTCAACGAACGGCCGGGTGGCGCCACGTTCACCCGCCTCGCCACCGTCCTGCGGGACTGCCGCACGACCGCCCCGTGGGGCGACGACCGGACCTTCCCCGCCGCCGCCCCCGACCGCCGCATCGACGGCATCTTCGTGACGAAAGGGGTGGAGGTCCTGGGCTGCGGCGTACCCCGCGGCCTGCCCGGCGTCACCGACGACGACCTGAGGGCGGCCACGGACCACCTCCCGGTCCTCGCCGCCCTCAGAATCCCCGCTCCTTAGACGACGGCCCCTCGGCCGGGATCCCCTTCGTCCTCGTCGTCCGGCCGCATCCGCACCACCAGCGTGGCGAAGCCGCCGAGGAAGCCGCCGATGCAGACCGTCGTCAGCCACCACGTCATGTCCCAGCCGAGCAGGACCGCCAGCAACAGCAGCAACGGCCCGCCGATCACCCCGAGCCAGGCGAACTTGGCCGTGGTGTCGGCGGCCGGCAGCGGCGGTGGCTCCGGCGGGACGAAGTGGCCCTCGTCGTCCTCGTCGAAGTCGTCCTCGGCCGGCTCCGGCGTCGTGTAGTCGCGCGGTCCGACGCCGGGCGCGAAGGACACCGAGCTGCCCAGCGGCTTGGCCGGTTTCGGCGCCTGGTCCTCCTCCACATCGCGGGAATCACGGGATTCACCGGACTCACCGGAATCACGGGGCTCGTCGTCGTTCGTCACGGGCTCCGGGAGCGCCAGGTCCTCGATCGACTTGAACGGCCTGCTCCCCGGCGGGTCCGGGGGCTCCTTGCCGTACCCCGCGACGATGGCGGCCCACGCGGCCTCCTCGTCGAAGGGCACGCTCTGCTCCTCCGGCTCGCGGCCCCGGGGGGCATCCAGGCCGTCCCGCTCCTCCCGGTTCTCCCGGTCCTCGCGGTCGGAGTCGTGCTCAGCCACCTACGGCCGTCCCTTCCTTGCCGACACTGGGCGCGATCCGGGCGATGAACGTGTAGCTCTCCTCGAAGATCCGGTCCGCATCGTGGTCCAACGTTGCCACGTGGTAGCTCTGTTCCAGGAGGATCTCGGTCACGTCCGTGGACGACACCCGGCTCAGGATCCGGGCCGAGTCGGCGGCCGGGACGACATGGTCCTGGACGCTGTGCAGAAGCAGCAGTGGCTGCGTGACCTGGGGCAGCTCTCCGTCGACCTGCCGCAGGAAGGTCCGCAGGGAGTGCGCCGACCTGAGCGGCACCCGGTCGTACCCCGTCTCCAGGACGCCCTCCTTCGCGATGTCGCTCACGATGCCCTTCGTCGACCGCACGAAGTGGTGGGCCACCGGAAGGGCGTACGCGGACAGTCCGTGCACCCTGTTCGCCGGATTGACCACGACCACGCCCTCCACGCCCGCGCCGTGCTTCGCGGCCAGCCGCAGGGCCAGGGCGCCGCCCATGGACAGCCCGGCCACGAACACCTTCGAGCACCGCTCGCGCAGGGCGCGCAGCTCGCGGTCGACTTCCGCGTACCAGTCGGGCCAGCCGGTGGGCGTCATGTCCTCCCAGCGGGTGCCGTGCCCCGGCAGCAGCGGCAACGAGACGGTCAGGCCCCGGCCGGCCAGATACCGGGCCCAGGGGCGCAGCGACTGCGGGGAACCGGTGAAGCCGTGGCAGAGGAGGACCCCGACCTCCCCGCCCTCGTGGCGGTACGGCTGGGCTCCAGGAAGGACCGGCACCTTCGGTCTCCTGTCTTCGTCTGTTCTTCATGGGAGGGACGTGTGGTTCACGGTACGCGACCCCACTGACACCGACCAGGGCCGTCGGAGCCTTTGCCGCCGCTCCGGGTTAAGGTCTGATGACACATACAGGAGGCACTCGGGTGTTGTACGGCGCGATGAAGGTTGCTGTCGGGGGACCGCTGAAGGTCACCTTCAGGCCCTGGGTGGAAGGCCTCGACAACGTTCCCGCCGAGGGCCCCGCGATCCTGGCGAGCAATCACCTGTCGTTCTCCGACTCGTTCTTCCTGCCGGCGGTCCTGGACCGCAAGGTCACGTTCATCGCGAAGGCCGAGTACTTCACCACGCCCGGTGTGAAGGGACGGCTGACGGCGGCCTTCTTCAGGGGCGTCGGCCAGCTTCCGGTGGACCGCTCCGGAGCGCGCGGCGCGGGCGAGGCCGCGATCAAGAGCGGCATAGAAGTCCTGGAGCGCGGCGAGCTGTTCGGGATCTACCCGGAGGGCACGCGCTCGCCCGACGGGCGGCTGTACCGCGGCAAACCGGGCGGTCTCGCGCGGGTGGCACTCGCCACCGGAGCGCCCGTCATCCCGGTCGCCATGATCGACACGGAGAAGATCCAGCCGCCCGGCAAGGTGATGCCGAAGCTGATGCGGCCCGGCATCCGCATCGGCAAACCGCTGGACTTCAGCCGCTACGAGGGCATGGACCACGACCGTTTCGTGCTCCGCGCGCTGACCGACGAGGTCATGTACGAGATCATGAAGCTCTCCGGCCAGGAGTACGTCGACATCTACGCGACCGCCGCCAAGCGGCAGCTGGCGGAGGCGGCGAAGGCCGGGAAGGAAGCGGAGAAGGCCGCGAAGGCGGCGCTCGCGCAGGCCGAGAAGGACCAGGCCAAGAAGGAAAAAGAGCAGTAGTCGGCGCTCCGGGGGCGGGGGGACTTGGCGGATGGCCAGGCGCGAGAGAGTCATGAGGATGTCGGTCGAGCTGCCGCTGTGGCGTGCGCTGACCGGCTACCGGGTCCTGACGATGCTGTACGCGGTCGGCCTGTTCGCCTCCGCCTACGACGACTACGACCGTCCCGGCATCGCCGTCACCTACTACGCCGTCCTGCTCGTCTGGACGCTCGCCACCCTGCCCCGGGTGCAGAACGCGGCGGCCTGCACCAAGCGCTTCCTCGCGGTGGACCTCGCCGTCGCGCTCACCGGCATCGTCCTGACCCCGCTGGTCGTCAACGACCAGCACATCCAGGACGGCGGGCCCACGCTGCCCTCGATATGGACGGCCGGCTCGGTCCTCGCGTTCGCCATCAAGGGCGGCTGGCGCTGGGCCGCGTTCGCCTCCACTCCCGTCGCCGTCGCCAACCTGATCGAGCGCGGCCACCCGGCCCGCGACACCGTCCACAACGTGATCCTCGTCTGGGTCGCGTCCATCGCCATCGGCTACGTCGTCGAGGTCGCCCGCGCCTCCGAGCGCACTCTCGCCCGCGCCCTCGAGATCGAGGCCGCGACGAGGGAGCGGGAGCGGCTCGCCCGGGACATCCACGACGGCGTGCTGCAGGTGCTGGCCATGGTGCAGCGGCGCGGCGCGGTCATCGGCGGCGAGGCGGCCGAGCTGGGCCGGCTGGCCGGTGAGCAGGAGGTGGCGTTGCGCACCCTGGTCTCGGGCGGGCTCGTCCCGGTCTCCCGGGTGTCGGAGGACGTGGCCGAGGGGGCCGTCGTACGCCTCGTGGAAGAGCCCGAGGACAGCCACGGGCCGTTCGATCTGCGCACCCTGCTCGCGCCGTACGCCGCCGCCCGGGTCAGCCTCGCCGAGCCGGGCGCGCCGGTGCTGCTGGCGCCCGCCGCCGCGAGGGAGCTGGCCGCGGCCGTCGGCGCCGCCCTGGACAACGTACGCAGGCACGCCGGGGACGAGGCCCGGGCCTGGATCCTGGTCGAGGACGAGCCCGACGAGGTGATCGTCACCGTGCGGGACGACGGGCCCGGCATCGCGGAGGGGCGGCTCGCGCAGGCCGAGGGCGAGGGGCGGCTCGGGGTCGCACAGTCGATCCGGGGACGGCTGCGTGATCTCGGCGGCCGCGCCGAGTTGATCTCGACTCCGGGGCAGGGCACGGAGGTCGAACTGACGGTACCGAAGGAGAAGAGCGTGTGGCGGGGGAAGGCAGAACAGCGATGAGCCAGGAGCAGGGGCAGGGCCCGATCAAGGTCATGGTGGTCGACGACCACCCCATGTGGCGCGACGCGGTCGCCCGGGACCTGGCGGCGTCCGGCTTGGACGTGGTCGCCACCGCGGGCGACGGCGAACAGGCCGTGCGCCGCGCCAGGGCGACCACCCCGGACGTGCTCGTGCTGGATCTCAATCTGCCGGCCAAGCCCGGTGTCCAGGTGTGCAAGGAGGTCGTCGCCGCCAACCCGGCGCTGCGCGTCCTCGTCCTCTCCGCGAGCGGAGAGCACGCCGACGTACTGGAGGCGGTCAAGTCCGGCGCGACGGGCTACCTGCTGAAGTCGGCGTCCACGGAGGAACTGCTGGACGCGGTGCGCCGTACGGCCGTCGGCGACCCGGTGTTCACCCCCGGCCTGGCCGGACTGGTCCTCGGCGAGTACCGCCGTCTGGCCTCCGACCCCGGCCCGGCCTCCGGCCCCGACGAGCTCGACGCGCCCCGCCTCACCGACCGGGAGACCGAGGTGCTGCGGCTGGTGGCCAAGGGCCTGAGCTACAAGCAGATCGCCGAGCGTCTGGTCATCTCCCACCGCACGGTCCAGAACCACGTCCAGAACACCCTCGGCAAGCTCCAGCTGCACAACAGGGTGGAGCTGGTGCGCTACGCGATTGAGCGGGGTCTCGACGACGAGTGAGACGGGGTGTGCCCGGCTGAACCCAGGGGGCGCGGGTCGTATATTCGCCTGTAACCCGGCGAAAAGGGAGCGGCTGTGGAAATCCTCGCGTTCGGCGTCCAGGCCGACGAGAAACCCCTGATCGAGCGGGCCTTCGCCGGTCACCACGAGGTCCGCTGCCTGGACGTCTTCCTGAACGAGGACACCGCCCCGATCGCGGCCGGCTACGAGGCCGTCTCCACCAGCGTCAACGCCGTCCTCGACCGCCATGTCCTGAACATCCTCGCGGCCGGCGGGACCCGGATGATCGCCCAGCGCTCCACCGGCTTCAACAACATCGACCTCGCCGTCGCCGAACGTCTCGGCATGACGGTCGCGAGGGTGTCGTACTACTCGCCGTACGCCGTGGCCGAGTTCGCCTGGACCCTCGCCCTGGCCGTCAACCGCCGGGTCGTGCGGGCCTCCACCCGCACCCGTGACTTCGACTTCCGCCTGGACGGGCTGATGGGCCGGGACATGTACGGCCGCACCGTGGGCGTCCTGGGCACCGGGAAGATCGGCGAGGCGTTCACCCGGATCGCCCACGGCTTCGGCATGCGCCTGCTCGGCTGGGACGTCGCCGAGAACCCCGCCTGTATGGAGCTCGGCATGAAGTACGTCCCCAAGGACCGGCTCCTCGCCGAGGCCGACCTGGTCACCCTGCACGTCCCCCTCATGCCGGAGACCGTGCACCTCATCGACGCCGACGCCCTGAGGGCCATGAAGGACGACGCGATCCTGGTCAACTCCAGCCGCGGGGGACTGATCGACACCGCGGCCCTCGTCGCCGAACTGCGCGAGGGCCGCTTCAACGGCGTCGGCCTGGACGTCTACGAGGCGGAGGCGGGCCTGTTCTTCCAGGACCGGTCCCTGGAGGCCGTCGACGACGACACCCTGGCCCGCCTCGTCACCTTCCCGAACGTCCTGGTCACCTCCCACCAGGCGTACTACACCGAGGAGGCCGTCGGCCAGATCGTCGACGCCACGGTCCGGAACATCCTGGACTACACCGAGGGCCGCCGCTCGGAGAACGTGCTCGTCCCGCGCACCTGAGCCACCAGCTCCCGCACCACCGAGGCCCCGTTCAGCGTCAGCACGGACTCCGGGTGGAACTGCACCCCCGCGAACCCCGAGCCCCGTACGGCGTGCACCTCCCCGTTCGCGGCCCGGCTCACCCCGACCCCGTGCGCGGCCAGCTCGGCCAGGGCCTCGTCGTCGCAGCGGGCCACGAAGCTGTTGTAGAAGCCCACCGTCTCGGTCCGCCCGAACAGGTCGATCTCCGTCTGCGCCCCTTGGTACGGCACCTCCTTCCGTACGATGTCCAGCCCCAGCTCGGCGGCGATCAGCTCGTGCCCGAGGCAGACGCCGAGGACGCCGTGCCGGTGGTCCCGGATCACCCGTGCGGTCAGGTCCCGCAGCACGCGCATCTTGGGATCGTCCAGGTCGGAGGGGTCGCCGGGGCCGGGGCCCAGCACCACCGGCCCCTCGTGCGCGAGGACCGCCTCCCGCAGCCCGGGCTCGTCGTAGCGCCGGACGGTCACCTCCAGGCCGCCGGAGCGCAGCACGTGCGCGAGCATCGCCGTGAACGTGTCCTCACCGTCGACGACGAGGGCGTGACCGGTGAGATCCTCGGTCCGCTCCTGCATCCGCAGCCAGAACGGCGCCAGCGAACCCCGCCGCCCGTCCAGCGCGGCCCGCACCCGGGGGTCGTCGGCGAGCCGGGGGCGGGTGTGCTCCTCCCGGGGCCTGCCCGGCCGTACACCGAGCGCCGCCAGTACCCCCGCCGCCTTCGCGTGCGTCTCCGCGACCTCGCCCGCCGGGTCCGAACCCCGCACGAGCGTGGCACCGACCGGCACCCGCAGCCGCCCGGCCGCGTCGATGTCGGCGGTCCGGATGAGAATGGGGGAGTCGAGGGTCTGCGCTCCGCCCGAGTCCCTCCCCAGGAGCGCCAGCGCACCGGAGTAGTACCCGCGCCCCCCGACCTCGTGCCGCTCGATGACCCGGCAGGCGTTCTGCACCGGCGAGCCGGTCACGGTCGCCGCGAACATGGTCTCCTTCAGGACCTCCCGCACATCCAGCGAGGACTTTCCGCGCAGCTCGTACTCGGTGTGCGCGAGGTGCGCCATCTCCTTCAGCCGGGGGCCCACCACCACTCCGCCCATGTCGCCGACGGTGCACATCATCTTGAGCTCCTCGTCGACCACCATCGACAGCTCCTCGATCTCCTTGCCGTCCGCGAGGAAGCCCAGCAGGTGCTCCGGGGTGGGCCCTTCGGCCGGATAGCGGTACGTCCCGCTGATCGGGTTCATCACGACGGTCCCGCCGGACATCCGCACATGCACCTCGGGGCTCGCACCGACCAGCGTGCGCTCCCCGGTGTGCACGACGAACGTCCAGTAGGCGCCCCGCTCGCCTTCGAGGAGCCGCCGGAACAGCGCGAGGGCGTCCCGGCGCGAGAACCCCGGGATCGCCCCCTCGTACGTCCGCCGAATCACGAAGTTGGCGCCCTCGCCCCGCCCGATCTCGTCCCTCAGCACCCGCCCGACGATCTCGCCGTACTCCTCGTCGCCGACGTCGAAGCCTCCGCCCTCGACGCGCACGTCGTGCGCGGGGAGCTGGGCCAGCGCGTCGGCGAGCGGGATGTCGTGGCGCTCCTCGGGGGTGAGGACGGCGAGCGGTGTGCCGTCGTCGCGGACGTCGAAGCCCCGCTCGCGGATCTGGCGGAACGGGACGAGCGCGAGGCCGTCGTCGGGGAGGTCGGCGAGGCGGTCGTACGTGGAGACCGGGCCGAGGAGGAGTTCCACCGCGGTGTGGTCGTGGCCCGGTGTGCGGCGGCGCAGCAGGGCGAACGGGCGGGGGTCGTGGAGCAGGTCGAGCAGCTGCATGGGTCCGTGTCCTTCTCGCTGGGAGGAGAGAGGAGGAACGGACTCCGGAAACGCCGAAGGCCGCCCCTCGGGCGGCCTTCGCGAAGTCGTGCGTACGCGCAGTCAGTGGGCCGCCGGATGAGCGGTCCACCACCAGTTCCGGTTGGTCTGGGTCGAAAGCGCGAACATGGAGCGCACCTTATCCCATGGGCGTCGCGTGAGTGTCGCGTTTCACAGGTGAGCGGTACTCCGTCTCACCTGTCGAGCCGGGGGGAAAACGACGCGACACGACCCCGTAATGTTGAGTCCGTGACCGTGAACGCTAAGACCAGCTCCAGCGCTGGCAACACCTGGCGAGACCTGCCCGCGGCGCAGCAGCCCGAGTACCCCGACCCCGAGGCTCTGCGCGCAGTCGTTGCGGAGCTGGAGTCGTATCCGCCGCTCGTCTTCGCGGGCGAGTGCGACCAGCTGCGCGCCCGGATGGCGGCCGTCGCCAAGGGAGAGGCGTTCCTCCTCCAGGGCGGCGACTGCGCCGAGGCCTTCGACGCGGTGTCGGCCGACCACATCCGCAACAAGCTGAAGACGCTGCTCCAGATGGGCGCCGTGCTGACGTACGCCGCCTCGGTGCCGGTCGTGAAGGTCGGCCGGATCGCCGGCCAGTACTCCAAGCCGCGCTCCAAGCCGACCGAGACCCGCGACGGCGTGACGCTGCCGACCTACCGCGGCGACTCCGTCAACGGCTTCGACTTCACCGAGGCCGCCCGCATCCCGGACCCCGAGCGCCTGAAGCGCATGTACCACGCCTCGGCGTCCACGCTGAACCTGGTGCGCGCCTTCACCACCGGCGGCTACGCCGACCTGCGTCAGGTCCACGCCTGGAACCAGGACTTCGTGAAGTCGTCCCCCTCCGGCCAGCGCTACGAGCAGCTCGCCCGCGAGATCGACAACGCGCTGAACTTCATGCGGGCCTGCGGGACCGACCCGGAGGAGTTCAAGACGGTCGAGTTCTACTCCTCGCACGAGGCGCTGCTGCTCGACTACGAGTCGGCGCTCACCCGCGTCGACTCCCGCACCGGCCGGCTGTACGACGTCTCCGGACACATGGTGTGGATCGGTGAGCGCACCCGGCAGCTGGACCACGCGCACGTCGAGTTCGCCTCGAAGATCCGTAACCCGATCGGCATCAAGCTCGGCCCGACGACGACGGCCGAGGACGCGCTGCAGTACATCGAGCGCCTCGACCCCGACCGTGAGCCCGGCCGGCTGACCTTCATCGTCCGCATGGGCGCCGACAAGGTCCGCGACAAGCTGCCCGAGCTGGTCGAGAAGGTCACGGCGTCCGGCGCCGTGGTGGCCTGGGTGACCGACCCGATGCACGGCAACACCTTCGAGGCGGCCTCCGGGCACAAGACCCGCCGCTTCGACGACGTGCTCGACGAGGTCAAGGGCTTCTTCGAGGTCCACAAGGGCCTCGGCACCCACCCGGGCGGCATCCATGTCGAACTCACCGGTGACGATGTCACCGAGTGCGTGGGCGGCGGCGACGAGATCTTCGTCGACGACCTCCACCAGCGCTACGAGACGGCCTGCGACCCGCGTCTGAACCGCAGCCAGTCCCTCGACCTGGCGTTCCTCGTGGCGGAGATGTACCGCGACCAGTGATCGTGGAGAGCATGGCGGTGGGGCGCGGATCACATACGATCCGCGCCCCACTCCACTTTCGCCCTCACTGAGTGCCGGGTAAGGTTAGGTTAGCCTTATCGATCCCGGCGGGAGGTGAGTCCGCGTGTACGTCTGCAGTTGCTTCGGTGTGACCGAAGCGCAGGTCCAGCAGCATGCGGACAACGGAGCCTGTACCCCCCGCCAGATAGCCTCCGCCTGCAAGGCCGGGACGGACTGCGGCTCCTGCGTACGCCGGATCCAGGCGATCCTCGGCCGGGGCACGTGCCCGCGCCGTGAGCTGGTCGACCAGGGCCGGCCCTTGCTGACCTCGGTGGACGGACTGGAAGAACTGGACGAAGCCGCCTAGTGCCGCGGCACTAGCTCTCCGGCTGCTCGATCAGCTGCGCGATGTAGAGGGCCTCGCCGAGCTTCTCCAGCAGCTCCAGCTGGGTGTCCAGGTAGTCGATGTGGTGCTCCTCGTCCGCGAGGATCGACTCGAAGATGTTCGCGGACGTGATGTCGCCCTTCTCCCGCATCACCTTGATGCCCCGCCTCAGGCGGTCGATCGCCTCGACCTCGACCTGCCGGTCCGCCTCGAACATCTCCCTGACGGTCTGGCCCACGCGGACATGGAACAGCCGCTGGTAGTTCGGCAGCCCCTCCAGGAACAGGATCCGGTCGGTGAGCACCTCCGCGTGCTTCATCTCGTCGAAGGACTCGTGCCGGGTGTACTTGGCGAGCTTCGTCCAGCCGAAGTTCTCCTGCATCTTGGCGTGGAGGAAGTACTGGTTGATCGCGGTGAGCTCGCCGGTGAGCTGCTCGTTGAGAAACTCGATGACCTCGGGGTCGCCCTGCATCGCAGAGGCTCCTTCCACATGGGGAGTCGGGGAGGCTGCCGCCGCATGATTGCACCGGTACAGAAGATCGTCCAGTAAGTGCGTACTTAGTAAGTTAGTGCATGCTTAGTGTGAGTTGCCCGATTCCGGAGAAGGTGGCACATGCCTGGTCATGTGCACTGTGTCGGGTCTGTCAGGATGGAGACATGGGTCAGCCGGTGGAGCGCGAATCTGGAGCAGCAGCACCGTCCGAGCTTCCGCCGGGACAGCGACTGCAGCGGGGCTGGCCGGTCACCCACTACGGCCCGGTCCCCAAGTTCCGGCCCGAGCGCTGGGAGTTCCGGGTCTTCGGCGCGACCGCCGACGGGGAGAAGCGCTGCTGGAACCACGAGGAGTTCACCGCCCTCCCGTACACGACCGTCGTGGCCGATCTGCACTGTGTGACGAAGTTCAGCATGCTCGGCGCCGAGTGGGGCGGGATCCCGGCCCGGACGATCCTGGAGCTCGCCCCGCCCGCCGACGGTGTCACCCATGTGATGGTCTGGGCGGAGTACGGCTTCAGCTCCAACCTGCGCCTCACGGACTTCGCCTCCGAGCGCACGATCTTCGCCACCCACAAGGACGGCGAGCTCCTCACCGCCGAGCACGGCTTCCCGGTCCGCCTGGTCGTCCCTCACCTCTACGCCTGGAAGGGGCCCAAGTGGGTCCGCGGCGTCGAGTACATGACCGCCGATCGCCGGGGCTTCTGGGAGGAACGCGGCTACCACAACATCGGCGACCCCTGGAAGGAACAGCGCTACTCCTACCAGGAGGGGCCCGGGGAGGGTCCCGACCTCTGAGCCCCGGCCCGGCTCAGCCGTCCCGGAGTTTCTTCAGGCGTTCCACGTCCGCCGCGTGACCCTCCTTGCCACCGGGTGTCTCGATGACCAGGGGCACGTTCGCCGTCGCCGGGTGGGTCATCAGGGCGCGGAACGGGTCCTCGCCGATATGACCCGCACCGATGTTCTCGTGCCGGTCCTTGTGGGCACCGACGACGTCCTTGGAGTCGTTGGCGTGGATCAGCTTCAGCCGGCCCTCACCGACGGTGTCCACCAGCAGGTCGAGGGTCCGGTGCATGCCGGACGGGCCGGTCAGGTCGTGCCCGGCGGCGAACATGTGGCAGGTGTCGAGGCAGACGCCGAGCTTCGGGTGGGCGTCCAGCGCCTCGAAATACGGCCCGAAGTCCCAGGCCCGGGAGCAGAGGGAGGCGCCCTGCCCGGCGGTGGACTCCAGGAGCAGGAACGGGTCGTCGTCATGGGTCAGCTCGTCCAGCAGCGGCAGCAGATGGTCCCGCACCTGCTTCAGCGCCACGGACCGCTCCCGCCCGCCCGTCGCGCTGCCCGTGTGCACCACCACACCCAGCGCACCGATCGCCCGCCCCCGGCGCAGTGAGTGCCGCAGCGACTCCACCGACCTCTCCACCGTCGCCTCGGTGTGCGACCCGAAGTTGATCAGGTACGGCGCGTGGACATACGCCGGGATCGACTCCGCCGTACAGGTCTCCCGGAACGCCTCGTCCTGCGCCGGGTTGCCGGCCGGTGTGGCCCAGCCGCGCGGGTTGGCGACGAAGACCTGGACCGTCTCTGCCTTGAGGTCATGGGCGTACGACAGCCCCACGGAGTGCAGTCCGCCGGCCACCGGAACATGGCCGCCGACGGGGTTGCGGGACGGGAAGGCGCGGTTCGGAACGGGGTCGTTCAGGACGGAGTCGCTCGGGACGGCGGTGTTCGGGGGGACAGGGTGGTTCTGACTCACCCGTTCAGGGTGTCATGCCCCGAGCACCGCCCCGGCACCGCCCGCTCACTGGATGGTCACCGGATGGTGATCGTGATCGTCGACCCCTTGGGCGCGCTCTCGCCGCCTTCCACGGACTGCTTCTTCACGGTGTCGCCGAACAGTCCGAGCAGCCCGCGGTCCTCCTTGACCTCGAAGCCGGCGGCCTCCAGCGACTCCTTCGCGTCGTCGACGCTGTCGCCGACCACGTCCGGGACCTCGACCATCTCCGGGCCCTTGGACAGGGTCAGCGTCACCGTGTCGCCGTCGGCGGCCCGGCTGTCCGCCTCCGGGGTCTGCGCCGCGACCTGGCCCTTGTCGAACTCGGAGTTGACCTGCTCGGCGGCGACCTCCACCTTCAGGCCGGCCTCCTCCAGCTCGGCCTTGGCGTCGTCCAGGTCCTCGCCGGTGACGTCCGGGACGTCGATCGGGCTGCCCTGGCTGACGACGATCGAGACGGCGGACCCCGCACGCCGCTCGGTGCCTGCCGCCGGGGTGGTGCCGATCACGAAGCCCTTGACGACGTCGTCGCTGAACTCCTTGGTGACCAGCCCCGGCTCAAGGCCGTCGGACTCCAGCAGTTCCTTGGCCTTGTCCAGCCGGGAACCCGTCACGTCCGGCACCTTCACGGTCTGCGGGCCGTCGGAGACGGTGAGCGTGACCGAGTCGTGTTTGCGGATCCGCTCGCCCGGCCCCGGGTCCGTACTGATGACCGTCCCGCGCTTTACGGTGTCGCTGTAGGCGTGCTCGACCTTGCCGACTTCCAGCCCGGCCGCCTCCAGCCGCTTCTCGGCCTTCGCCCGGGTCTGCGTCAGCACCGCGGGGACCTTGGTGAACTGGCCCGAGTTGATGTACCAGACGCCGGCTCCGACGCCGATCACCAGCAGGACGACGGTGATGAGCGCGAGCATCCCACGCGGGGCCCGCGCGGAACGGCCCCGGGGCGGCAGCGGCGGCGGACTCTGCAACCGCGAGGTGTGGTCGAGGCCGAGGGGGCCACCCTCGGCGCCGGGCACATCGTCCTCGTCGACCGGCAGCAGCCGCGGCACGGTCAGCGAGCGCGGAATGACGCTCGTACGGTCCTCCGCGTTGTCGTGCCCGGCGGACACGGCCTGCGGGGGCAGGGCGTCCAGCTGCTCCTCGCTCAGGGCGGCGCGTGCGTCCCGGACCTGCCCGAGCAGCGCGACGGCGTCGTACGGCCGGACGTCCGGGGTGCGGGCGGTGGCCGACGCCACGAGTTCGTCCAGCTCGAACGGCAGCCCGGGCACGGCGGCGGAAGGCGGCGGAACGTTTTCGTGGAGATGCTTGTAGAGCACGATCGCGGGGGAGTCGCCGTCGTGCGGCTTCTCACCGGTGAGCATCTCGTAGAGGACGACACCGCACGCGTAGACGTCCACCCCGGGGGCGGCGGCACCGGGCTGCTCTATCTGCTCGGGGGCGAGATACGAGACGGTCCCGAGCACGGCACCCGTCGTACTGGTGACGGTGTCCACGGACCGCACCAGGCCGAAGTCCGCGACCTTGACCCGGCCGTCGTCCCCTATCAGCACATTCTCCGGCTTCATGTCCCGGTGGACGAAGCCGGCCCGGTGCGCGGCGCCGAGCGCGGCGAGCACGGGCTCCAGGATGTCGAAGGCGGCCCTCGGCTGCAGCGCCCCGCGCTCGCGCAGCACATCACGCAGCGTGCACCCGGCGATGTACTCCATGGCGAGATACACATACGACCCGTCGGTCCCCTGGTCGAACACCTGGACGACATTGGGGTGCGCGAGCCGCGCCACGGACTTGGCCTCACGGATGAACCGCTCGACGAACGACCCGTCGGCCGCGAGCGCCGGATGCATCACCTTGAGAGCGAGCACACGGTCGAGACGGGTGTCCACGGCCCGATAGACCGTGGCCATCCCGCCCACCGCGATACGCGCGTCGACGCGATACCGACCGTCGAGCACCTGCCCGACCAGAGGGTCCTGAAGGGTCGTGTCCACGCAGGCGAGTCTACGAGCCACCACTGACACGTCCCCCCCTTCCACCCCTTCGGAGCAGGACTGCAGCCGACCTGTGACGCGAACCACGGGCCGAGAGACGGAGGGAGCGCTTTCGGCGGGAGATCAGAAGGCGGGGCGCTCGGGGTCCAGGGCGGCCAGGCCCTCCGTGGGCGAGGACGCCTCCGCGAAGTAACGGCGGGGGATCCGGCCCGCGAGCCGGGCCAGCCTTCCCGCCTCGACCCCGGCCCGCATGGCCGACGCCATCCGCTCGGGGTCCGCCGCCCGCGTCACCGCCGACGCCAGCATCACCCCCGCGCACCCCAACTCCATCGCCAGCGCCACGTCCGACGCCGTACCGGCCCCCGCATCCAGAATCACCGGCACGCGCGCGTGCTCGACGATCAGCTGGAAGTTGTGGGGGTTGCGGATGCCGAGTCCCGATCCGATCGGGGACCCCAGCGGCATGACGGCGGCACAGCCGGCATCCTCCAGCTTCCGCGCCAGCACAGGATCGTCGTTCGTGTAGGGCAACACCGTGAACCCGTCGTCCACCAGCGTCTCCGCCGCCTCCAGCAACTCCACCGGATCCGGCAGCAGGGTCCGCTCGTCGGCGATGACCTCCAGCTTGATCAGCGAGGTGCCCAGCGCCTCCCGCGCCAGCCGGGCCGTCAGCACGGCCTCCCCGGCCGTGAAGCACCCCGCCGTGTTCGGCAGCACCCGGATGCCCAGCCGCTCGAGCACCGACAGCACGGAGCCCCGCACCTCTGGGTTCACCCGCCGCATCGCGACCGTCGTCAGCTCGGTCCCGGACGCCACCAGCGCCCGCTCCAGCACCTCCAGGCTGGGCGCACCCCCCGTACCCATGATCAGACGGGACGAGAAGGACGTACCCCCGAGGACGAAGAGATCGTCGGCCATGGCGCTCAGCCCCCCTGCACGGCGGTCAGGACTTCCACGCGGTCACCCTCGCGGAGCGCCGTGGCGGACCACTGCGCGCGCGGGACGACGGTTTCGTTGAGCGCGGCGGCCACCCCGGAGGGCGCCGGAGTCAGGGACCGTACGACGCTGTCGAGGGCCGTACCGGGAGCGACCACCTGCCGCTCGCCGTTCACCGAGATGTTCACGCGGGCTGCTCCGTGAGGGCGGCGGCACCGAAGCGCCGGGGTGTGAAGGGACGGACCTCGTCGGGGAGTTCACCGGTGGCAAGGGCGTGCGCCATCGCGTCACCGGTCACCGGTGTCAGCAGCACCCCGTTGCGGTAGTGCCCGGTGGCCAGCAGCAGCCCGTCCAGGTCCGTCGGCCCGAGCAGCGGCGCGTTGTCCGGGGAACCGGGGCGCAGTCCCGCGCGGGTTTCCGTCAACGGCAGTTCCGTGATCCCCGGCACCAGTTCGTGGGCGTCGCGCAGAAGTTCGTACACGCCCCCCGCCGTCACCGTCGTGTCCCAGCCCAGCTCCTCGCTCGTGGCGCCCACGACCAGCTCGCCGTTCTCCCGCGGCACCAGATACACCTGACTCCCTCGGACGACGGCCCGCACGGTACGGCTCAGGAACGGCGCGAACCGAGGCGGCACCGTCAGCCGCAGCACCTGCCCCTTCACCGGCCGGACCGGGGGCAGTACGTCCTCCGGGACGCCCGCGAGGCGCCCGCTGAGGCTTCCGGCCGCGAGTACCACCTGCCCCGCCTCCAACGCCGTGCCGTCCCCCGTCACGACCCCCGACGCCCGCCCGCCCGTCACGGACAGCCGTTCGGCCCACGCGCGGCGGAAGACCACGCCCGCCCGCTCGCACGCGGTGACGAGCGCGTCGGCCAGCCGCCGGGGATCGACCTGGTGATCGCCGTCCACCCGCAGCCCGCCCCGCACCCCGGGCGCGAGCATCGGCTCCAGGCGCCGGCACTCCCGCCCCGTGAGCCACTCCGACTCCAGCCCCGACTGCGCCTGCAGCATGTGCAGTTCCCGCAGGTGGGCGCGGTCGTCGGCGTCCAGCGCCACCGCGAGCGTGCCGCACCGGCGGTAGCCGAGATCCTGCCCGGTGACCTCCGTCAGTTCGGCCGCGAAGTCCGGATAGCGGCGGGCCGAGGCCAGGTTCAGGCCCAGCAGGGTCTGCTCGCCGTAGTGGAGCTCGGTGACGGCGGCCAGCATCCCGGCCGCCACCCGTGCGGCCCCACCGCCCGGCTCGGGGTCCACCACCGTCGTGGCGAACCCGCGCTGCGCGGCCCGCCAGGCCGTGACCAGGCCGATGATCCCGCCCCCGACGACCAGGACATCGGATGTACGTGTACGCGACATGGGCGTCCAGCCCCTCCCTTCGCCGGCATGACCCGGATCAGGTTCGTACGGTCGGAGGCCGCCAGCCTCCCTCTCAGCCCGGTGCGTCCGGGCTCCCGCGAGTGCTCTACGTTGGGTCACCCTAGCCCGTGGTTCCACGCCTGTGTAAAGGGAGCCTTCGTCATGCCCGGCTCGCTGGACGGCCTCGTCCTCGCCCCCGTCGCCGACCAGGCCCCGGGCCAGGTCGGCACCCGCACCCGCTTCACGTACCACGAGCGGGACGGCGTGATCTGGGCGGACTACGGGGGCGGCGACGTCGTACGCGGGCATCTCGTGGGTACCCGTGAGGGCGACCGGCTCGACTTCCGGTACGTCCAGCTCAAGCACGACGGGACGACGTCCTCGGGGCGCTGTGTGTCGACAGTCGTCGCACTGCCCGACGGCCGGGTGCGCCTGGAGGAGACCTGGGCCTGGGAGTCGCAGGAGGGCAGCGGTACGAGCGTTGTGGAGCAGGTCACGGCACACGACCGCTGACTGACTATTCGTCAGGTGTCTATGGTGATCAGGTGAGCGAGCAGACGCGGGAAGAAGACAGGCCGGCGGGGCGGCGGGTGGTCGTCGTCGGCGCGGGCATGGCCGGTGTGCAGACCGCGGTCGCGCTGCGCGAACAGGGCTTCGACGGCACGGTCACGCTGATCGGCGCGGAGCCGCACCAGCCCTACGACCGGCCTCCGCTGTCCAAGGCCGTCCTGCTCGGCAAGGCCGAGGGCTCCGCCTTCGACGTCGACTTCGAGAGCCTCGGCATCGAGTTGCTGCTCGGCCGCGAGGTGCTCGGCCTGCGCCCCGCCGACCACGAGGTGGACACCGAGGCCGGGCCGGTCCCCTACGACGTCCTCGTCCTCGCCACCGGTGCCGAACCGATCCGGCTGCCCGGCGCCGAGGGCGTCCCCGGCGTCCATCTGCTGCGCACCCTGGACGACGCCGAACGGCTGCGGCCGGTGCTCGCCCGGCAGCACGACATCGTGGTCGTCGGCGCCGGCTGGATCGGCGCGGAGTTCGCCACCGCCGCGCGCGAGGCCGGCTGCGCGGTCACCGTCGTGGAGGCCGCCGACCGCCCCCTCGCCGGTGCCCTGCCGGCCGAGGTCGCCGCCCCGATGACCTCCTGGTACGCCGACAGCGGCACCGATCTGCGCACCCACGCGCGCGTGGAGCGTGTCGAACCGGGCGCGGTCGTCCTCGACGACGGCTCCCGGCTGCCCGCCGGCGCCGTGGTCGTCGGTATCGGCGCCCGGCCCGCCACCGCCTGGCTGGCCGGCTCCGGCGTCGAACTCGGCGCGCACCACGAGGTCGTGGCCGACGCCCACCTGAGCACGTCCGTGCCGGACGTGTACGCGGTCGGCGACTGCGCGTCCTTCCCCTCGGGACGGTACGGCGAACGGCTCCTCGTCCACCACTGGGACAACGCCCTCCAGGGCCCGCGCACGGTCGCCGCGAACATCGTCGGCGCGGCCACCGGCGAGCCCCCGGCCGTCTACGACCCGGTGCCGTACTTCTGGTCCGAGCAGTTCGGCCGCTTCGTCCAGTACGCCGGTCACCACGCCGTGGCCGACCGCATGGTGTGGCGCGGTGACCGGTCCGGCCCGGCGTGGACGGTGTGCTGGCTGCGCGAGGACCGCCTGGTGGCCCTCCTGGCCGTCGGCCGGCCGCGTGACCTGGCCCAGGGCCGCCGCCTGATCGAGGCCGCCCGGCGCATGGACCCGGAGGCGCTCGCGGACCCGGCCCGCCCCCTGAAGGACGCGACTGCGGGGCCCTAGGGGGCCGGGCTCCGCCGAGGTTCGGCTCCGTCGCGGGGGCGCGCCCGGCCACGACGGCGCCGCGGACGGCCGGCGACTCGTCGCGGCCCGACTTCCGACTGTCAGTGGCAGATGGCAGGCTTGTTCTCGTGACCGAGATTGACGCAAAGATCGATGCTCTCGTCCCCGCCTGGCTCACCCTGCCCGACATCGCGGAAATGCTCGATGTCGACGTGACGCGCGTCCGGCAGCTGGTCAAGGAGGGCCAGCTCATCGCCGTGCGCCGCGGTGAGAACCGCGCGCTGCACGTCCCCGCCGCCTTCATCGACGGGGACAAGGTGGTCAAGGGCCTGTCCGGGACCCTGACGCTCCTGCGGGACGACGGCTTCACGGACGAAGAGATGCTCGAGTGGCTCTTCACCCCCGACGCGAGCCTGCCCGGCACCCCCGCGCAGGCCCTGAGCGAGAATCGTGGCACGGAGGTGAAGCGCCGCGCCCAGGCGCTCGCCGTCTGACCAGAGGAAGACAACCGACACACCCGGGGCGTACGAGGGCCGGTCCGCCGCCCTCGTACGCCGCCGCCCTGGGGGGAACTCACGCATGCCCGACACCGCCCGCGCCCGTTTCGCCGACGCCCGCCTCTACCTCTGCACGGACGCCCGCACCCGACAGGGCGACCTCCCTGAGTTCCTGGACGCGGTCCTGGCCGGCGGAGTCGACATCGTGCAGCTGCGGGACAAGGGCATGGAGGCGGCCCAGGAGCTGGAGCACCTGAAGGTGTTCGCCGACGCCTGTGCCCGGCACGGAAAGCTGCTGGCGGTCAACGACCGCGCGGACGTCGCCCACGCCGCCGGCGCCGACGTCCTCCACCTCGGCCAGGGCGACCTGCCGGTCCCCGCGGCCCGCGCCATTCTCGGCGACGAGGTCCTCATCGGCCGCTCCACGCACGCCGAGGCGGAGGCCGAGGCCGCCGCCGTCCAGGAGGGCGTGGACTACTTCTGCACCGGCCCCTGCTGGCCCACCCCCACCAAGCCGGGCCGCCACGCACCCGGTCTCGGCCTGGTCCGCCACACCGCCGCCCTCGGCACCGACCGCCCCTGGTTCGCCATCGGCGGCATCGACCTCGGCACCCTCGACGAGGTGCTGGAGGCGGGCGCCCGCCGGGTCGTGGTCGTCCGGGCGATCACCGAGGCGGACGACCCGGGTGCCGCGGCGGCGGAATTCGCGAAGCGCCTGCGCGAGCTCTGAGGGGCCGGTCGGGTTTCAGCCGAAGGCCTGTCCGAAGGGTGGACAACAAGCCGACAATTCGGGCAAATATCCGGCATTCGGTTGGGTGACCGTCGGCCGCTGGTTAACCTGCGGGTATGGCCCTTGGAACCGCATCCACCAGGACGGACCGCGCACGCACCGTGCGCGACATCCTGGCGACCGGCAAGACGACGTACTCGTTCGAGTTCTACGCGCCGAAGACGCCCAAGGGCGAGCGGAGCCTGTGGGACGCGCTCCGCAGGGTCGAGGCGGTGGCCCCGGACTTCGTCTCCGTGACGTACGGCGCCGGCGGCTCCACCAGGGCGACCACGGTCAAGGAGACCCAGCAGATCGTCGCCGACACCACCCTCACCCCGGTCGCGCACCTCACCGCCGTGGACCATTCCATCGCCGAGCTGCGCAACATCATCGGCCAGTACGCCGACGCCGGGATCCGCAACATGCTCGCCGTGCGCGGCGACCCGCCGGGCGACCCGATGGGCGACTGGGTCCCGCATCCGCGGGGCCTCACCTATGCCGCCGAACTCGTCCGGCTCATCAAGGAGTCGGGCGACTTCTGCGTGGGCGTCGCCGCCTTCCCCGAGATGCACCCGCGCTCCGGCGACTGGGACACGGACGTCGCGCACTTCGTCGACAAGTGCCGGGCCGGCGCCGACTACGCCATCACGCAGATGTTCTTCCAGCCCGAGTCGTATCTGCGTCTGCGCGACCGGGTGGCGGCGGCCGGCTGCGAGACCCCGGTCATCCCCGAAGTCCTGCCGGTGACGAGTGTGAAGATGCTGGAGAGGCTGCCGAAGCTCAGCAACGCCCACTTCCCTGACGCCCTGAAAGAGCGGATGCTCACAGCCAAAGACGATCCGTCCGCTGTACGCTCCATTGGCATCGACTTCGCCACGGAGTTCTGCGCACGGCTGCTGGCCGAGGGAGTGCCCGGACTGCACTTCATCACGCTCAACAACTCCACGGCGACGCTGGAAATCTACGAGAACCTGGGTCTGCACCACCCGCCGCAGGCCTAGACCGGTCGCACCCACATACGACACACTGCGTAGCGGCCACTGGGAGAGGGGCGTACATGGGCTGGACGGTCCTCTACATCGCGTTCGGCATCGTCGCGCTGTGGCTGCTGGGCGAGGTGCTGCTGCAGTACAAGGCGCGTCTGCGCTGGCGGCTGCTGGCGTTCGTCGGGTTCCTCGGTGTCGTGCTGGGTGTGCTGATTCCGTCGGTGATCGTGATCGGGCTGGGCGCGGCCGCCTTCGCCGTCGGCCAGACCTACGTCACCCTGTCGTTCCGCCGCGGCTTCGCCGAGGGCTGGGCCGTGCGGCGCGGGGAGGGCGAGGGGGCGCTCCCCATGAGCCTGACCAAGCGCCGCCGCGGCAAGGCCGAGCACCACGACCCGAGCCTGGAGGTCACCGACCTGGAGTCCGGAGACGCCGCCGGTTACGGCGGCGGCGCCGACCCCTCCTTCGGCGGCGACGGCATGGGATACGGCCAGGACAGGGACCCCTTCGCCGACAACGCCTCCCCGGCCGACGACGACTACGACCGCGACGACGTGTTCACCCCGGCCGCCCGCGGCGCTCAGCCGTCCGCCGCCGAGAGCACCGTGTACTCGCCGCAGCCCATGCCCGACGACACCAACGCCTACGGCATATACAGCGACGCCGCGTACGCGGCCGCCACCGGCCAGCCCCAGGACCAGTACGCGACGGCCGCTCAGGGCGCCGACCAGACCTACGGCTACGACGGCTACTCCGGGTACAACCAGCAGCAGTACGGCTACGACACCACCGGCGAGCAGCAGTACGCCGCCTACTCCGACCCGTACATCGGCACCCAGACCTACGGCGGCGGCTCCTACGACGCCGGTTACGGCCAGCAGCAGTACGGGCAGCAGGGTTACGGCCAGGACCAGTACGGCACCGGCGGCTACGGCGAGACCCCGGCCGGCGGTGTCTGGGTCCCCCAGCAGCGCAGCACCGACGACCCGTTGGGCGGTGACCTCCCGCCCGAGCAGCAGTACCCCTACCAGGGTGACGGGCAGGGGCAGCAGCACGGGCAGGGCAACGGGTACGACGACCAGTACCGGTTCTGACGACCAGGACCGGTTTCCGACCCGCGGTGTCGGTTCTCACGGGCCGTTCGCCGTCCCGCTCACTGTGAGCCGCGGAACTCCAGTCCCTCCACGATCAGTCCGGCCACCAGCGCGCCCGACATGCCCGAGTGGGGGAGTCCGCCGCCCGGGTGCGACCAGCCGCCGGCGGTGAACAGCCCTTGCAGGCCGGTGGAGTTCGCCGGGTGCAGCAGCCTGCCCCCGGCCGCGGCCAGCGCCGGCGCCGGTACGGCCCCGCCCGCCGCGCCGGTCTCCCGCGCGATGTCGGCGGGGGTGCGGACCACGCGCCACAGGACACGGTCGCGGACACCGGGTACGGCCCGCTCGGCGGCGGTGACCAGGGCCTCCACGTGCTCCTCGCGTATCGCCGCCCCGGCCGGGACCACGGCACCGACCGTGACCGCCTCGTGGTCGCCGTCCGGCACCAGCGCCGGGTCGTCGGGCCGCAGCACCGTGACCGTCGGCTCCGCGGGTACGCCCGGTGCCGTGCCGAAGAGGCTTTCCAGCTCGCCGTCGCGGTCCCGGGTGTGCACCACCGTCCGGTGCGCGGTCCCCTCCGGGCGTCCGCCGCGCAGTGCCAGCAGGACGGTCAGCCGGCTGGGCAGGCCCTGCTGGGGCGCCACCTCGCCCTCGCCCCGGACGGGAAGCCCCGCGGCACTGCCGGGCGCGACCACGAAGTCGGCGTCCGCCACGTGGCCGTCGGCCAGTTCCACGCCCGTCGCCCGGCCGTCCTTCTCCAGGACCCGGGTGACCTCGGCGCCGAAGACGAACTCGACCCGGCGGGCCACACACCGCTCGTACACCGCGCGGGCGAGCTCCCGCAGGCCCCCGCGCACGTACCAGGTGCCGAAGGCGTGCTCCATGTACGGCAGCACGGCGCAACTCGCCGGAGTGGCGCGGGGATCCAGGCCGTACGCGAGCGCGTGGCCCTCCAGGAGCGCGGCGAGCCGGGGGTCGCGCAGCTCCCAGGCACCGACCTCGGCGAGCGTGCCGGCCCGGCGGGTGCGCAGCAGACGCTTGTGCGGGACCGCCGGATAGGGTTCACGGTCCGCCAGCACCGACCAGTTCGGCCACAGGGGCTCCTCCAGCAGCGGGCGGCGGGTGCGGTCCCAGGCCTCGCGGGCGCGGACCAGGAAGTCGCCCCAGCGCTGCCCGGCGCCCGCTCCGAGTGCCTCGTCCAGGGCGGAGACGACGCCCGCTCGCGAGGCGTTCGGCAGGGACACCCCCGTGCCGTCCGCGAACACATGCCGTGCCGACGGGTCTACCTGGACCAGCTCGACGCGGGCCTCCAGCGGCTCCTTGCCGGTCTTGACGAACAGATCCCGGTAGACCGCGGGCAGGGGGAGCAGACCGGGCCCGGTGTCGAAGCCGAACCCGTCCCGCTCGAAGCGGCGCACCGCACCGCCGTACGTCTCCGTACGCTCGTACACCGCCACCCGGTGGCCCGCGACGGCCAGCCGGGCGGCGGCCGCCAGCGCGCCCATCCCGGCGCCGATCACCGCAATCCGTGCCATGGCTGCGACTTTATCGGCCGCCACCGACAGTCACGTCGCCAGCCCGGCGGGCCCGGGGGAGTACGGAGGCGGACGCTTTCGTGACCAGACGACCGCACAGCGTCCTGAGGTTGAGCGCCCAGCTCTGAGTACCCGTACCTAGGGAGGGAGATGAGTACGCGGGCGGATGGGGGCGGGCCCGCCCGGACGGGAGAGTGGAGGCACGGAAAGGGGCGCGGCTCCGGCACCGGCGACACGGGGCGCCGGAACGGAGCGGCCCTCGATCCGCTCCTTCCGCCGGCCGGTTCGGCGGGAGCGAGGCACGGGGGGAACCCGGGGGAACGACCGCACGGGGGAAACGGGGGATCGGGGGGAAACGGGGGAGCACAAGGAGGCGCCGGTTCGAGGTGGCCCGCGGGGGACGCGGCCACGGCGGGCCGGCGCTTCCGTGTGCCCGGCCCGCCGTGGCCGCGGCCTCAGCGGCCGCCGCTCACCCGCCCCTGCAACAGCCGCGACAGCGCCGAGTGCACGTCGTCCAGAGAGCGCTCCGGCTGGAACGCCTGCCAGTCCAGGGCGGCCACCAGGACCATGCCGACCAGCGCGGCCGCGGTCAGCTGGACGTCGATCTCGTCGCTGAACTCGCCGCTCTCCACGCCCTCGCGCAGCACGCCCTCGACGACGGCGACCGCCTCCTGCCGCACCACCATCAGGGTGGACTGCCAGGCCCGGTTGGTGCGCCACAGCTCGGCCACGTACAGCTGGGTGAAGGACGGGTAGCGCTCGATGAAGACGAGGCCCGCGCGGACCATCGCGTCCAGGGCGTCGACCTTGCCGCCGCCCTCGCGCGCGGTGCGCTCGGCGGCCTCCCTCAGGGAGGCGGAGAGGAGACCCACGCCGTGCCTCAGCAGTTCCTCGAAGAGGACCGACTTGCTCGCGAAGTTGTAGTAGACCGTGCCCTTCGCGACGCCCGCCCGCTCGGCGATCTCGTCCACCGTGGTGGCGGAGAAGCCCTGCTCGGCGATGAGCGTGACGGCGGCCTCGTAGAGCTTCTGCCGGGTGGCCTCGCGGCGGGTGCGGCCGCCCGGCGTGGTGCTGCTTTCCATGGTCCCGATTGTCACAGGAACCCGGCCTCCCGTACGCCGGATCTTCACAGGCTCAGTTCCGGGTGCAGCCGGTCCAGGGTCCACACCTGGCGGCGGCGGGCCGACAGGGCGGTGAGCGCGAGGGCGCCCGCGGTGAAGGCGACGAGCACCACGCACGCGTGCCACACCGGTTCGAGACCGCCGCCGGTGATGAGCCTGCGCAGGGCCTCCACGACGTAACTCATCGGCAGGTAGGGGTGGATGGCGTTGAAGAAGCCGGGGCTGGTCTGCACCGGGTAGGTGCCGCCCGCCGACGTCAGCTGGAGCATCAGCAGGGCCAGGACGAGGATCCGGCCCGCCGCGCCGAAGCGTGCGTTGAGCCACTGCACGAGCGCCGCGAAGCAGGCCGCCACCAGGAACAGGAAGCCCACCGTCCCGGCCGCGTGGGCCATCTCCAGGCCGATCGCCCAGTGCAGCACGGCCATCAGCGCAGTCGTCTGCAGTACCCCGACCGCGACCACCGGCAGCCAGCCCGCCAGCGCGATCCGCCAGGCCGAGGCGCCCGCGGCGAGTGCACGCCGGTTCATCGGCGGGATCAGCATGTACGCCACCATCGCGCCCACCCACAGCGACAGCGGGATGAAGTACGGGGCGAAACCGGTGCCGTAGTTCGCCGCCCGGTGCAGGTCCTTGGAGGCCAGCTGCACGGGGTCGGCCATGACCGCGGTGCGCGCGTCACGCTCCTGCTCGTCGTAGTCGGGGATCTGCTCGGCGCCGTCGTGCAGTCCGTCGGCGAGCCTCCCGGAGCCGTCGGAGAGCTTGAACATGCCGCCGTTGAGGTCCTCGGCGCCCGTCTTGAGCCGGCCGACGCCCTCGTTCAGGTCCCCGGCACCGGTGTTGGCGGTCCCGAGGCCGCTGTGCAGTTCCTTCGCTCCCGCGGCGACCTTCCTGGCGCCCGTGTTGAGGGCGTTGACCCGGGTGACGGCGTCGTCGAGGTCCTCGGACAGGTGCGGTGCGCGGTCAGCGAGGGCCTGCGCCTGCTGCTGGAGCGTGGCGAGACGGGTGCGCATCGTCTTCAGGTCGCCGTCCTGGTCGGCGATCAGCGTGTTGAGGTCGTCCGCGACGGTGGCGACGTCGGCGGCGTTCTCCTTGGCCTTCTTCAGGTCCGCGCAGGCGGGGTCGGGCAGCACCGGGTTCTCGCAGCGGGCCCGGTAGACGGCGGCGAGGGCGTCCGAGGCCGTGTGCGCGCCCTTGGCGGCGGTCGGCGCGGCCTTCACCAGGGTGTCGAGGTTGCCGCGGACCACCTCGGCGGAGTCGGCGACCAGCTGGGCGGTGTCCCCGATGGCCTTCTCGTTGTCCTTGAGGAAGGGCCCCGCCCTGCCGGCGAGCGCGTTGACCTTGTCGGCGAGTGCCTGGGTGCCGTCCGCGACCTTCCGGGAGCCGGTCTGGAGGTCACCGGAGCCGGTGTCGAGCTTCTGGAGGCCCTCGGAGAGTTCGCCGCTGCCGTTCTCGGCGTCCTTCAGGCCGTCGGCGAGAGCCTTGGAGCCCTTCTCGGCCTTGCCGATCCCGCCCTTGAGGTCGTCGGCGCCGTCGGCGGCCTTCGCGGTCGCGCCGTGGATGTCGGAGAACGAGACGAAGATCTTGTCCAGGAAGGACCGCGAGGCCTTCGTGGACGCGGCCGTGCGCACCTCGCTGAAGACCGTCCGAGAGATCTGCCCGACGATGTAGTTGTTCGCGTCGTTCGTCCGCACCTGGAGCGCGCCGGTCTCCGGCGAGTCGCCCGAGCTGGAGGCGATCCGCTTGCTGAGGTCGGCCGGCATGGTCAGCGACAGGTAGTACGTCCCGTCCTCCACACCCGCGCGGGCCTGTTCGGCGCTCACCCGGCGCCAGTCGAAGACCTCGCTGTCCAGCAGCCCCTCGGTGATGTCGTCGCCGGCGGTGATCCTCTTGCCGTCGGCGGTCGCCCCCTTGTCGTCGTTCACCAGCGCCACGGGGATGCGGTCGAGCCGGCCGTAGGGGTCCCAGAACGACCACAGGTACAGCGCGCCGTACAGCAGCGGCAGCAGCAGGAGCGCGACCAGCGCGGCCCGCGGAAGCTTCCCCCTGCCGAAGCGGCGCAGCTCAAGCGCGGCCAGTTTCGGTGAGCGCATCGGCCTTCTCCTCTCCCTCTCCCTGCTCGTCGTCTTCCGTCTCGTGCCCGGCGTCCGCCGGGTCGGTCCGCTCTTCCCGGGTGTCCTGCGGGGCGGTCCGGGTGGACACCGTCCGGACGCCTTCGGGGGCCTGCGCGCACACGGCCACGACGGTGGTCCCGTCCTCGGCGATCGCCGCCAGGAGGGCCCACACCTCGGCGCGTTCGGCCTCGGACAGCTTCAGGTCGGTGTCGTCCACCCCGAGCAGTCGGGGCCGTCCGACGAGGGCCAGCGCCACCGACAGCCGCAGCGCCTCGATCCGCTCCAGATCGCGTACGGCGGTACGCGAGCCCTTGGGCAGGGCCGCACGGTCGAGGCCGGCCGCGGCCAGCGCGGCGTCGATCCGCAACTCGGCCTCCGCGGCCCGCTGCGCGCGCGGACGCAGCAGTTCCCGTACGGAGTCGCCGAACCGCCGCTGCAGCAGGGCCCGTTCACGCAGGTGCTCGCCGACGGTCAGCGCCGGGTCGAGGTCGGTGACGCCGGTGACGTGCGCGAGCGCGCTGATCCGGCGCACGGCCGCCAGCTGCTTCGGCAGCCGTGCCGTGCCCACGGTCGCCGTCCCCTCGGTGGCCTTCATCCGCCCGGTGAGCGCGAGCAGCAGGCTCGTGCGGCCGGAGCCGGACGGTCCCTCGATCGCGATCAGTGAACCGGGTTCGGCGTCGATGCCGACGCCCTGGAAGGCCCATCCGCGAGGGCCCCTGAGGCCGAAGCCCTCGGCTGTGATGCGAACGCCGCTCACAGTCCCCCCTGCTTTCTGGTGACTTTTTGAACTGACTGGTCAGTGCAAAAACTAACCCGAACCTTCGATCGAAGCAAAAGCCCAGGTCAGAACGGATTGTCAGTGGCATACCTCACGATGGGCACATACGGCACCACCTGACAGGGCGTGCCGTCACACAGACGACAGGAGGTTCGTCATGGCCAGCTACCACGCAGCCGCCGCACACCGGCGCCGCGCCACCGGCCCTGCCCCCTCACTGACCGGCCCGGCCGGCGACGTGCACCCCGTGCTGCGCCGCACGACCGCCCCGCCCGCCGCCCTCGACCTGCTCGCCCAGGCCCGCGCCGGACTCGAGGAGGCGGCCGCCCTCGAGACCCCCAACGAGCGCTATGCCACGGCCCACCTCGCGGCCCTGCGCACCGCCGCCGCCGTGCTCGCCGCGCGGGGCCGGCCCGAACCCTCGCCCCGCAAGCGGGCGCGCATCCGGAGCGCCTGGGAAGTGCTCCCCGAGATCGCTCCCGAACTGACCGAGTGGAGCGCCCTGTTCGCCTCCGGGGCCCGGCGCCGAGCCCGGGCCGAGGCGGGCATCCAGGGGGCGGCCGGCCGCCGGGACGCCGACGATCTGATACGCGACGTGGCGATGTTCATCCGCCTCGTCGAGCGCATGCTGGTCCTCCAGCCGGTCCTGCCCCAGCCCCGGCAGGACGAGGACGATCCGGACGGCAGGGGAGCGGGACGGGCCATGCCGGACGCGGGCTGACCCGGCGGCGGCCCGATCGCAGCCGGGCGGTCCGCCCGACGCGCGCCGATCCGCGCGGCAGCGGTGACCAGGCGGGCTGCCGGAGGCAATAGGGTGGAAGGCGCCTAAAGCCTTCCCTCCGCCCGCCGGTGTTCCGGGCGGGGCCCGGGGAGGGCCCCCGTTCGCTCCGCCGCGCAAGAGGCGGTGCCGCGCCGAGGAGTCAACTGCCGTGTCGGACCCCATGCGACCCCGCGCCTCTCTCCGTACCGCCGTGGTCTGGGAGGTCCTCCAGGACGCCCTCGAACGCCGGGTCAAGGCCACCGGTCGCGACGTGCTGGACGTCCTCGACACCGGCGGCGGCAGCGGCAAGTTCGCGGTGCCGGTGGCCCGCCTGGGCCACCGCGTCACCGTCGTCGACCCCAGCCCCAACGCGCTGTTCGCCCTGGAGCGGCGCGCCGCCGAGGCCGGTGTCCCCGACCGTGTCCAGGGCGTCCAGGGCGACGCCCACGGCCTCTTCGACGTGGTCGAGCGCGGCCGCTACGACGCCGTCCTGTGCCACGGCGTCCTGGAGTACGTCGACGACCCCGCCGAAGGCGTCCGCAACGCCGTGGCCGCCCTGCGCTCCGAGGGCGTCCTCAGCCTGCTCGCCGCCGGCCTCGGCGGTGCCGTCCTCGCACGGGCCCTCGCCGGACACTTCAAGGAGGCCCGGCAGGCTCTCACCGACCCCGACGGCCGCTGGGGCGCCGGAGACCCCGTGCCGCGCCGCTTCACCGCCGAGCAGCTCACCGGGCTCGTCGAGGCCGCTGGCCTCGTAGTCGGCGCCGTGCACGGCGTGCGGGTCTTCGCCGACCTCGTCCCGGGCGTCCTCGTGGACACCGAGCCCGGCGCCCTGGACGCCCTGCTGAAGCTCGAGGAGGCGGCCGCCGAACTCCCCGCCTTCCACTCCGTGGCCACCCAGCTTCATGTGCTGGGTGAGACGCGGGGGACCGGCGGGGCCTGAGCCGCTCCCGGGGCGCGCCCGCTGATCAGGGGCTTGGCGGCACATGGAGTACGCCACAGGCCCCCCGTTCGGGCGCTGTGCGCCGTATGATCGAGGGAGACCGCCCGGCATGACGGGTCGGCCGCTGGGGAATGGAAGCCTCAGCGACCGGGACGCCCATGGCGGGCTCCGGTTGGCCAATTGGCGTAGAGGGGCGGGTTTCACGGGGGCGATTCCCTGCCTATCCTGAAGGGACCCCCCGAGTCGCCCCGGCGACTGCACGATGAGGAGGACTCCGTGCCGCTCTCGGAGCACGAGCAGCGCATGCTCGAGCAAATGGAGCGAGCGCTGTACGCCGAAGATCCCAAGTTCGCGTCGGCGCTCGAGGGAAGCGGGCTGCGTACGTACACCCGTCGGCGGGTCTACCAGGCGGTCGCGGGCTTTCTCGTGGGTATCGCGCTCCTCATGGCAGGAATGGTCGCCAAGCAGGTCTGGCTCAGCGTGGTGGGCTTCCTCGTCATGCTGGGCTGTGCGGTTCTCGCCGTGACCGGCTGGCGCAAGGCCCCCAAACCCGGCGAGCAGGCCGCAGGCGGCCCGCACGCGCGCGGTCAGGGACGGCAGAAGCGCTCGATGATGGACCGTATCGAGCAGCGCTGGCAGCGCCGCCGAGACGAACAGGGCGGCCACTGACACGGCCCTCCGCCCCGGAACATCGTTGAGGGGGTGACCACCCACCGGGTGGTCACCCCCTCACTGTTCCCGCCCCTCTAGTGCCGCGGCACTAGCCGCTCTGCTGGCCGGACGGCCGCCGCACCAGTGTCACCAGGTGGGCCGCTCGGGCCGCCCAGGACGCCTTGACGGCCGTCCAGCGGTCGGAGAGCTCCCAGACCGCACGAATGGCCGAGCGCGGCGCGACGACCGCCCGCACGCGCGTGGACCAGCCGACCCTGGCCCGCAGCGCCCCCCGCACCTGGTGGACGTCCTCGGACAACCCGGCCTCGGCCCGTGGCCGCGGGGCGAACAGCGCCTGCTCCACGGCTCCCGCCACCCGGTGCACCGACCGGCCCGCCGTCTCGTCCAGCTCCCCCATCCGGACGATCCGCGCCGCCGCCCGCCGGGGGGTCAGCGCCTCGTCCGGCTCGATGCCGTAGTCCCAGGCCGTGTCGATGAGCTCGCGCCAGACCGCCAGCACATGTGCCACGGCAGCCTCGGCGGCCTCCTGGGACGGCGCGTCCAGCAGGATCGCCGGACCGACGCCCTCCGCCTCCGGGCCGTCCGTACCGCCGCCCGGCCGCCGGACGGGAGCCGCGCCGGCCGCGGAGTGCTGGGCCGACGCCAGCCGGGCCGACCGTCGCCTCAGCCGCCACAGCATCGGCAGCAGCGGAAGGGCGAGCGCCGCGCCCCCCAGCAGCACCCAGCCCGCGATCGCGTACCACGGGGGACCCTGGTCGCCCTTCTCCGACTGGTCCAGCGGCAGCGCGGCCCCACAGCCCTCCAGCTTCTTGACCTGCGCCGAGCAGCTCGTGCTCGCCGAGGGCGCCGCCGAGGGCGCCGCGTCCGCGGACTCGGAGGACTGCGGCTGGTCCGGGGTGGTGGCACCGGGGCTGTCCGGCACCGTGTACGAGGGCGTCGTGCCCCGCGTCGGGGTCGGCTCGAAGCGGGTCCAGCCCACACCCTCGAAGTACAGCTCGGGCCAGGCGTGCGCGTCCTTCAGGCTCACCGCAACCGAACCGTCCGCCTGCGGGGAACCGGGCGCGAAGCCCACCGCGACCCGGGCCGGTATGCCCAGCGTGCGGGCCATCGCCGCCATCGCGAACGAGAAGTGCACGCAGAAGCCCTGCTTGTCCTTCAGGAACCGGGCGATCGCGTCGGGACCGGTGCCGACCTCCACGTCGGTGTCGTACTCGAAGCCGCCCGCCACCGCGAAGTAGTCCTGGAGCGCGACCGCCTTGTCGTAGTCGCTCGTCGCGCCCTCGGTGATCTCGCGGGCCTGCCGCGACACCACCTTCGGCAGCGACTTCGGCACCTCGGTGTAGTCGTTCCTGATCGATCTCGGGGCCTTGGGCGCCGCCGCCAGCTGCTCAGCCGTCGGCTGCACGTCGAGGCTCTTCACCTCGTACGTCCTGCCGCTGGTGTCCTGTCCGTGGTCGCCGACCAGGGTCATGCCGACCGGTTCGTACCGCCAGTTGCCCTTGATCTTCACGCTGCTCGGCGGGTACGGCATCGGCAGCCAGTTCTGGGCGTAGCCGCCGGCGGCCGAGACCCGCGTGGTGATCTCCGTGCGCTTGACGTCGGGGCTCAGGCCCGTGGGCGCGGGGAACTCGTCGGGGACGGCGACGATGTGACGCTTCGACGGCTTCCACGTGGTGCCGTCGAAGTCGTCCAGGGACACGATCCGCAGATACATGTCCGAGAGGTCGGTGGCGTTGGTGCTCAGCGTCAGGACCGTGCGGTCCTCGTCGACGTTCAGGCTGTCGCGCAGCGAGACCAGCGGGTTGATCGCGGAGATCGTGCCCCCGCCGCCGTTGCCCGGGCCCACGCCCGCCCCGGCGCCGGCCAGCAGGCCGCCCTGGATGGCCGGCAGGGGCAGCAGCGGTATCACGAGGGCCACGCCCAGGGCGGCCATGCCGATGCGCCGGCCGGTGCGCACCGGGGCGACCGGGCCGGGCTGCCCGCCCGGGGTGCGCGGGGCGCCCGCGAAGACTCGGCCCCACTGGGAGAGCCGCTCGCGGCCCTCGGCCAGGAGCAGCATCAGATAGCCGGCCGCGGCGACCAGGAACCACATCCAGTCGTACGAGCCTTCGGACAGGCCCGCGGCGACCGAGTACAGCGCGAGCAGCGGCAGGCCGGCCGGGGCGGCGTTGCGGAAGGTCACAGCGAGGGTGTCCACCGCCAGCCCGATCACCAGCACACCGCCGACCGTCATCAGCCGGATGCCGTCGGACAGCGGAGCCGGGATCGCGTACCGCCCGACGTCGTCGGCGCCCGCCTGGAACAGGTCGGCGAAGTGCTGGAAGGCCTCCGGGCCGGGGATCAGCCCGAGCAGGGCCTGCTCCCGGGCGAAGATCAGGGTCAGCAGCACCAGCGTGACCAGCGCCTGGACGGCCACGGTCAGCGGCCGGGCCAGCGGCGCGCGGCGCGCGGCAGCGCCCACCCCGGACTGGATCGCCAGCAGGAACGCCGCCTGGACGAACCACGTCGCCGGGTCGACGAGGGGCAGCAGGGCGCACGACGCCATCAGCGTGGCCGCCGCCGAGCACAGCGTCAGCCGAGCCCGTCCGCTCATGATCCCGCCTTCCGCGCGCTCGTCCCGCCCGCCGTCACGACACCCGCCCGCTCGCGGTCGGCCTGACGCCACAGTTCGTCCAGCGAGGCGCCCCGGGGCACGCTAAGGACGGTCCAGCCCGCCTCGCGCAGCATCCGCAGCCGCTCCTCCTGCCTGTTCATCGGATGGGCCATGCCGTTCGGTTCACGCCCCCACGCGTCACTGTCCAGCAGGAAGGCGAGCGCGCCCCCGCTGCGCTGGCGCATCTTCGCGGCGACCGCCGCCTGCTCCTCGTCGATGTCGCCGAGGAACGCCACCAGCAGTCCCTCGTTCCCGCCGCGCAGCACGTCGTACGCCCGCGACAGGCCCGCCCCGTCGGAGTGGTCGACCACCGCGAGGGTGTCCATCATCAGCCCGGCCGCGTCCGCCGACTCCTGGCTGGGCCCGGCGAACCCGTCGGCGCCCTCGCCGGGCACCGAGTTGCCGGTGTCCGTCAGCAGCCGTACCGAGAAGCCCCGCTCCAGCATGTGCACCAGTACGGACGCGGCGCCCGAGACCGCCCACTCGAAGGCCGAGTCCGGGCCGACGCCCGCGTAGGCGATGCCGCGGGTGTCCAGGAGCACCGTGCAGCGCGCCCGCTGGGGCTGTTCCTCGCGGCGCACCATCAGCTCGCCGTAGCGGGCGGTGGAGCGCCAGTGCACCCGGCGCAGGTCGTCGCCGTAGCGGTAGCCGCGCGGGATCATGTCGTCCTCGCCGGCCAGCGCCAGCGAGCGTTGCCGTCCCTCGCCGTAGCCCTTGGCCTCGCCGCTCAGCCGCACCGGCGGTAGCGGCTCCACGCGCGGGATCACCGTCAGGGTGTCGTACGTCGAGAAGGCCCTGGTCAGTTCGCACATGCCGAACGGGTCGCTCAGCCGCAGCTGGAGCGGGCCGAGCGGGTAGCGGCCGCGCAGGTCGGAGCGGACCCGGTAGGACACCTCGCGGCGTCCGCCGGCCTCCACCCGGTCCAGGACGAAACGGGGGCGCGGGCCGAGGACGTAGGGCACCTTGTCCTGGAGCATCAGCAGGCCGGTGGGCAGCCGCGAGACGTTGTCCATCCGCAGATGGACACGGGCCTCGCTGCCGGCCGACACGCGCGCGGGGGAGAGCCGGCGGCTGCCGGCGACCCGGTAGCGGGTGCGGTAGACGACGGCCGCGCAGATCAGCGGCAGCGCGGCCAGCAGCAGCCCGACCCGCAGCAGGTCGGGCTGTCCGAGGACGTAGGCGCAGATGGCGGCGGCTATGCCGGCGGCCAGGAAGGAGCGGCCGCGGGTGGTCAGACCGGCCAGGGCGGTCCGGGCGCCGCCCTTCTCGCGGCCTCCCGGTTGTCCGGTCTGCCCGGTCCCCCCGATGGTCATCAGAGCCTCCGCGGCGGCTGCTGGGGGTACGCGGGCGCGTCGTGGCCGAAGCCGCCGTAGGCGTGCTGCTGGGGACCGGAGGGCACCGGGGTGCGCTGCAGGATCTCCTCGACGACCTGCTCCGCCGTGCGGCGGTTGAGCTGCGCCTGCGCGGTCGGCAGCAGACGGTGGGCCAGGACGGCCACCGCGAGGTTCTGCACGTCGTCGGGCAGCGCGTAGTCCCGGCCGGAGAGGGCGGCGGAGGCCTTCGCCGCGCGCAGCAGGTGCAGCGTCGCGCGCGGGGAGGCGCCGAGTCTGAGGTCGGGATGGGTGCGCGTGGCGGCGACCAGGTCGACCGCGTAGCGGCGAACCGATTCAGCGACGTGGACTCCGCGGACCGCGTCGATCAGCTTCAGGATCTCGTGCGCGTGGGCCACCGGCTGGAGGTCGTCCAGCGGGCTGACCCCGCCGTGCACGTCCAGCATCTGCAGCTCGGCCTCGGGGCTCGGGTAGCCGATGGAGACCCGGGCCATGAAACGGTCGCGCTGGGCCTCGGGCAGCGGATAGGTGCCCTCCATCTCGACCGGGTTCTGCGTGGCCACCACCATGAAGGGACTGGGCAGCTCGTACGTCTGCCCGTCGATGGTGACCTGGCGCTCCTCCAGGGACTCCAGCAGCGCCGACTGCGTCTTGGGCGAGGCCCGGTTGATCTCGTCGCCGATCACGATCTGCGAGAAGATCGCGCCCGGCTTGAACTCGAAGTCACGGCGCTGCTGGTCCCAGATGGACACGCCCGTGATGTCCGAGGGCAGCAGGTCGGGCGTGAACTGGATCCGGCGCACGGAGCAGTCGATGGACTTCGCCAGTGCCTTGGCGAGCATCGTCTTGCCGACGCCGGGGACATCCTCGATCAGAAGATGTCCCTCGGCGAGCAGCACGGTCAGCGAAAGCCGTACGACCTCGGGCTTGCCCTCGATCACTCCCTCCACCGAACTGCGGACACGCTCCACAGTGGCGGTCAGATCTGTGAGGCTCGCTCGCTCGTCATAGGTCGTCACCCGGCCCTCCTCGGCCCGTACATCTTTTCCGGGCCGACGCTCTCTGCCGCGGACCGGCCCACCCCGAATCACGTGCGCCACCCGAGAAATGTTCGGCGTCGCGTCACAACCGCATTCTTGCTGCCGTTACCGATTCGTGTCACTCGCCTGTGGACAACTGCCCGCGATATGTCGGCTCTATGGCCTTTTGGGCTTCCAGGAGCCGGAAATCAACAGCGAAATGACAGCGAACGACGGCAGCGGAGGAGGGTTACGCCGGGTCGATCTCGCGCAGCAGGCCCGACTTCACGTCGAACACGAAGCCGCGCACGTCGTCGGTGTGCAGCAGGAACGGTGAGGTGCGCACCCGCTGCATGGACTGCCGGACGTCCTGGTCGACGTCCCGGAAGGCCTCCACCGCCCAGGCCGGACGCTGGCCGACCTCCATCTCCAGTTCGGTACGGAAATCCTCGGTGATCGCCTCCAGACCGCAGCCTGTGTGATGGATCAGCACGATGCTGCGTGTACCCAGCTTTCGCTGGCTGATGGTGAGCGAGCGGATCACGTCGTCGGTGACCACGCCGCCCGCGTTGCGGATCGTGTGGCAGTCGCCGAGCTCGAGGCCCAGCGCCGCGTGCAGGTCGAGACGGGCGTCCATGCAGGCCACGATCGCCACGTGCAGCACGGGGCGGGCGTCCATGCCCGGATCGGTGAAGGCGGCGGCGTACCGCTCGTTGGCGTCGACGAGGCGGTCGGTCACCGTGCCGCCGTATATGGCGCCTTCGGGCTCTGTGGGTACGGATGCGGAGGTCGTCATAACCATGACGGTACTGGTCACGGGCGTTCTGGTCCTGCTGTGAGAAGGGAAAAAGAGCGTCATCACGTCGTGTTTGTGAGGTAAGCCACAGGAGTGAGGAAGGGGCGTCCGGCCGGGTGATTTCCTCCGGTTCGCCGCTTCACCTCGGTGCCCGCCCGCGACGCGCAGGCCGGTTGATTGACCGCGAGTCACCGTGGACTAAAGTGACGCGAAGCGGGAGACGGTGATCTCCCTGCTGGACTGACTTCCCCGCGTGCCGCGGCAGGCCTTCCCCATACGAGAGGGCGGGGACCCGGCGGTGCGTCTTCCCGCCGGATCTGAGAGGGCCCCTTGAGCCAGAGTCGACACGTCCCGGTGATGCTCCAGCGGTGCCTGGACCTGTTGGCCCCCGCGCTGCAGCGGCCCGGAGCGGTCGTCGTCGACTGCACGCTCGGCCTCGGCGGCCACAGCGAGGCGCTGCTGACGCGGTTCCCCGAGGCGCGGCTCGTCGCCCTCGACCGCGACAAGGAGGCCCTCAGGCTCTCCGGCGAGCGTCTCGCCCCCTTCGGCGAGCGCGCCACCCTCGTGCACGCCGTCTACGACGAACTCCCGGACGTACTGGACCGGCTCGGCATCCCGCGTGTGCAGGGCGTCCTGTTCGACCTCGGGGTCTCCTCCATGCAGCTCGACGAGGCCGAGCGGGGCTTCGCCTACGCCCAGGACGCCCCGCTCGACATGCGCATGGACCAGACGACCGGCATCAGTGCCGCCGAGGTCCTCAACACCTACCCGCCCGGCGAGCTCGTCCGGATCCTGCGGGCGTACGGCGAGGAGAAGCAGGCCAAGCGGATCGTCTCCGCGATCGTGCGCGAGCGTGAGAAGGAGCCGTTCACCAACAGCGCGCGGCTCGTCGAGCTGATCCGCGACGCGCTTCCGCAGGCCGCCAAGCGGACCGGCGGCAACCCGGCCAAGCGGACCTTCCAGGCGCTGCGCATCGAGGTCAACGGCGAGCTGTCCGTCCTGGAGCGGGCGATCCCGGCCGCCGTCGGGGCGATCGACGTGGGCGGGCGGATCGCCGTGCTGTCGTACCACTCACTGGAGGACCGGCTGGTCAAGCAGGTCTTCGCGGCCGGGGCGGCGAACACCGCGCCGCCCGGGCTGCCCGTCGTCCCCGAGCGCTACCAGCCCCGGCTCAAGCTGCTCACGCGCGGTGCCGAACTTCCCACCGAGGAAGAGATCGCCGAGAACCGGCGCGCCGCCCCGGCACGGCTGCGCGGCGCCGAGCGCATCAGGGAGTCCATCGAATGAGGGGCGCGAGGCGGGCGAGGGTTGGAAAACCGGACTCCGGGGAGGGCGAGTGAGTAGGAAACCCGAACTGAAGGGCAGGGCCGCCCGGCTCGCACGTCTGTTCCCCGCCGGGCCGCGTCAGGCGGCCCGCACACCCTTCGTCCTTCTCGTCGTCCTCCTGCTCGGCGGCGGCCTCATCGGGCTGCTCGTGCTGAACTCCGCGCTCAGCGAGGGCGCGTTCCGGATGGACGACCTCCAGAAGGACACCAAGAACCTCACCGACGAGGAACAGGCGCTCCAGCGGGACATCGACTCCTACTCCGCCCCGGACGCCCTCCAGCGCCGCGCCCAGGAGCTCGGCATGGTCCCCGGCGGCGACCCCGCCTTCCTGGACCCCGACGGCACCGTGAAGGGCGTCCCCTCGGCCGCCGCCCAGCAGACCTCCCAGACCGCCGGGGTGGTACGGCCGCCCGAGGCTCTCACGCTCTCCCAGACGATCACGTCGCCGTCGGCGCAGTCGCCCGCTCCCGTCCTGTCGAGCGGCTCTCCCGCGCCGAACACGACTCCGCTGCCGAGCGGCGCTCCCGTGCAGGGCGCGGCCCCCGCTCCGACCGCAGCCCTTCCCACGACCCCCGGCAGGTGACGGAAGTGTCCGACAGGGAACCGCCCCGCCGTCGCGTGCCCGGCCCCGCCCGCTCCTCCCGCCCCGCCTCCGCCCAGCGGCGGCCGGGCCCCGGCGCCCGCCCGGCCCGCCGTCCGGCTCCGCCGCGCCCCCCTGCCCCGCGCATCATCCGGCTCGGCAGCCCCCGCCCCCGGCTGCGCATGGTCGGCCTCGCGCTGACCCTGGTGATGGCCGCCTTCGTCATCCGCCTCCTCCAGGTCCAGGCCGTGGACGCCGGCACCTACGCCGCCAAGGCGGACAGGAACCGCTACGTCGGCCAGGTGCTGGCCGCCGAGCGCGGCGAGATCACCGACCGCGGCGGGATCGCCCTCGCGAGCAGCGAGGACGCCTACGACATCACCGCCGACCCCACGATGTTCAACCGCGCGAACCTCAAGATCGACGACGGTCCCGAGCAGGCCGCGGCCCTCCTCGCGCCGATCCTCGGCCAGGAGCAGTCGACGCTGGTCAAGAAGTTGCGGCCGAAGGACGAGAAGGCGCGCTACGCCAAGCTCGCCAGCCGGCAGACCCCGCAGGTCTGGAAGCAGATCAAGGACCTGAAGGCCGCGCTCGGCGCCAAGGAGGGCGCGGACGGCACCACGGTCAACGTCCTCGCCGGGGTCTTCTCCGTTCCCAGCAGCAAGCGCGTCTACCCCAACGGCGACCTCGCCGCCTCCGTACTGGGCTGGGTCAACGCCGAGGGCAAGGGCGGCGGCGGTATCGAGCAGGAGCTGAACACGACCCTGGCCGGCAAGGACGGCAAGATCCGCTACGCCCAGTCCGGCGGCCGACAGGTGCCCACCGCGGGCGGCTCCACCGAGACCCCCGCCGTGCCGGGCTCCGACGTCGAGCTGACGATCGACCGGGACATCCAGTGGGCCGCCCAGAACGCCATCACCGAGCAGGTCGAGGCGTCCAAGGCGGACCGCGGCTACGTCGTCGTCCAGGACACCCGCACCGGCGAGATCCTCGCCATGGCCAACGCGCCCGGCTTCGACCCCAACGACCTCACGACCGCCAACCCGAACGCCCTGGGCAACGCGGCCCTCCAGGACGCCTACGAGCCCGGCTCCACCGCCAAGATCATGTCGATGGCCGCCGTCCTCGAGGAGAACGTCGCCACCCCGCTCACCCACGTCGTCGTACCGAACCGGCTGCACCGCGGCGACCGGCTCTTCAAGGACGACATCGACCACCCGACCTGGAACCTCACGCTCAACGGCGTGCTCGCCAAGTCCAGCAACATCGGCACCATCCTGGCCACCGGCCAGCTCGGCAAGACCCAGGCCGAGGCCAACCGGGTCCTCTACTCGTACCTGCGCAAGTTCGGCATCGGCAGCTACACCGGCGTCGACTTCCCCGGTGAGACGAAGGGCATCCTCGCCGCGCCGGACAAGTGGTCGACCTCGCAGCAGTACACGATTCCTTTCGGTCAGGGCGTGTCCCTCAACGCGCTCCAGGCGGCCTCCGTCTACTCGACCATCGCCAACGGCGGCGTACGCGTCGAGCCCACCCTGGTGCGCGGCACCCAGGGCCCCGACGGCCGCTTCGCTCCCGCCCCCGCGCCCGAGAAGACCAGGGTCGTCAGCGCGAAGACGGCGAAGACGCTCGCCCAGATGCTGGAGTCGGTCGTGGACGACCAGGAGGGAACCGGCACCAAGGCGCGCATCCCCGGCTACCGCGTCGCGGGCAAGACCGGTACCGCCAACCGCGTGGATCCGGCCACCGGCAAGTACAAGGGCTACACCTCGTCGTTCGCCGGTTTCGCGCCCGCGGACAAGCCCCGGGTCACCGTCTACTGCGCCATCCAGAACGCCACCCAGGGCAGCTACTTCGGTGGCCAGATCTGCGGCCCCGTCTTCAAACAGGTCATGGAGTTCGCCCTGAAGACCCTGCAGGTCCCGCCGACCGGCGCGAAGGCCGCCAGCCTCCCCGTCACCTTCACCCCCTGAAGCCAGCTCGTCCCCGCCCGCCCTGTCCCTGTCCACCGCTGTTCAGCGCCGAACCAGCCAGGAACCAGCCCGTGACCATGATCACTCCCGACCCCGGGAACCAGGCCCCGCCCGACTCCTCGCTTCGCCCGGAGGCGGGTGCGCCCGGTACGCTCACCGCCGTGCCACACGCTGATCAGTCCCCAACCACCCAGAAGGGCGCTTCCGTGACGTATCCGGGACCGCCCAGGCCGGTCCAGGTCTCCGCGACACCCCTCGCGGAGCTCGCCGGCCGGCTGGGGGCCGCCGTCGCGGAGAGCGCCACGACCGTCACGGGCATCACCCACGACTCGCGTGCCGTCCGCCCCGGCGACCTGTACGCCGCCCTCCCGGGCGCCCGTCTGCACGGCGCCGACTTCGTCACCCAGGCCGCCGGTCTCGGCGCGGTCGCCGTGCTGACCGACCCGACCGGCGCCGACCGCGCCGCCGCGACCGGTCTTCCGGTCCTGGTGGCCGACGACCCGCGGGCGCGGATGGGCGAGCTGGCGGCGACGATCTACGGCCGTCCGGGCCGGGATCTGCTCCAGATCGGCATCACCGGCACCTCCGGCAAGACCACCACGGCCTACCTCGTCGAGGGCGGTCTGAAGACCACCCGCGCCACCGGTCTCATCGGAACCGTCGAGATGCGCATCGGCGACGAGCGCATCAAGTCCGAGCGGACCACCCCCGAAGCCACCGACCTTCAGGCCCTGTTCGCCGTCATGCGCGAACGCGGCGTCGAGGCGGTAGCGATGGAGGTCTCCAGCCACGCCCTGGTCCTCGGACGGGTCGACGGCTGCGTCTTCGACATCGCCGTCTTCAACAACCTCAGCCCGGAGCACATGGAGTTCCACTCCGGCATGGAGGATTACTTCCGGGCCAAGGCGCAGCTGTTCACCCGGAAACGCAGCAAACTCGGCGTGGTCAACTTCGACGACGAGTACGGCCGCCGGCTGGTTCACGAGGCCGAGGTCCCGGTCGTCACCTTCTCCGCCGAGGGCCATCCCGACGCCGACTGGCGCGCGGCCGACGTCCACATCGGCCCGATGGACTCGACGTTCACCGTCCTCGGCCCGGACGGGGTGCGCGTCGCCGCCAGGTCGCCGCTGCCCGGCCCGTTCAACGTGGCCAACACCCTCGCCGCGATCGTCGCCCTCGCCGCCGCCGGAATCGACCCGCAGACCGCCGCCGACGGTGTCGCCGCCGTCCCGGGGGTGCCGGGCCGCCTGGAGCGCGTGGACGCCGGCCAGGCCTACCTCGCGGTCGTCGACTACGCCCACAAGACGGATGCCGTCGAATCGGTGCTCAAGGCGCTGCGCAAGGTCACCAAGGGCCGGTTGCACGTCGTCCTCGGCTGCGGCGGCGACCGGGACCGCACCAAGCGCGCCCCGATGGGCGCCGCCGTGGCCCGGCTCGCCGACACCGCCGTACTGACCTCCGACAACCCTCGCTCCGAGGACCCCCTCGCGATCCTCGCGACCATGCTCGAAGGCGCCGCGTCCGTGCCCGCGCACGAGCGCGGCGAGGTGCTCCTGTTCGAGGACCGGGCCGCCGCGATCGCCGCCGCCGTCACCCGCGCGCACGCCGGGGACACCGTGCTGGTCGCGGGCAAGGGTCATGAGCAGGGCCAGGACATCGCCGGGGTGGTCCGTCCGTTCGACGACCGCCAGGTGCTTCGCGAAGCTATCCAGCAGACCCAGGGATGAACTTGTGATCGCCCTCTCCCTCGCCGAGATCGCAGCAGTCGTCGGCGGGCAGACGCACGACATACCGGATCCGTCCGCGCAGGTCACCGGACCGGTCGTCCGGGACTCCCGCGAGGTGGCACCCGGCAGCCTCTTCGTCGCCTTCGTCGGCGAACGCGTGGACGGCCACGACTTCGCCGCCGCGGTCGTCGAGGCGGGTGCGGCGGCCGTACTGGCCTCGCGGCCCGTGGGCGTCCCCGCGATCGTCGTGGACGACGTCCAGGCCGCCCTCGGCGCCCTCGCCCGGCACGTCGTACGCAAGCTCGGCGCGACCCTCGTCGCGCTCACCGGCTCGGCCGGCAAGACGAGCACCAAGGACCTCATCGCGCAGGTGTTGCAGCGCAAGGCGCCGACCGTCTTCACGCCGGGCTCCCTCAACAACGAGATCGGGCTGCCGCTGACCGCCCTGTCGGCCACCGAGGAAACCCGGTTCCTGGTCCTCGAGATGGGCGCCCGGGGCATCGGACACATCCGCTACCTCACCGATCTGACGCCCCCGAAGATCGGCCTCGTCCTCAACGTCGGCACCGCCCACATCGGCGAGTTCGGCGGCCGCGAACAGATCGCACAGGCAAAGGGCGAGTTGGTCGAGTCCCTGCCCCCGGCCGGCGACGGCGGGGCCGCGATTCTCAACGTCGACGACCCGTTGGTCCGGGCCATGGCCTCCCGTACGAAGGCGAAGGTGGTCCTTTTCGGAGAGTCCGGCGAAGCGGACGTACGGGCCGAGAACGTACGACTCACGGACAGCGGACAGCCCTCCTTCAGACTTCACACACCCTCCGGGTGCAGTGACGTGACCATGCGCCTGTACGGTGAGCACCACGTGTCGAACGCGCTCGCCGCGGCCGCCGTCGCCCATGAGCTGGGCATGTCCGTCACTGAGATCGCCACCGCGCTCTCCGAGGCGGGCTCCCTCTCCCGCTGGCGGATGGAGGTCACCGAGCGCCCGGACGGCGTGACGATCGTCAACGACGCCTACAACGCGAACCCTGAGTCCATGCGAGCTGCTCTGCGTGCGCTGGCAGCCATGGGCGGAGCCTCACGGGCAAAGGGGGGCCGGACCTGGGCGGTGCTCGGCAAGATGGCCGAGCTCGGGGACGAGGCGCTCGCCGAGCACGACGCGGTCGGACGGCTCGCCGTCCGGCTCAACGTCAGCAAGCTCGTCGCGGTCGGGGGCAGGGAAGCCGCCTGGCTGCAACTGGGCGCATATAACGAGGGTTCGTGGGGTGAGGAGTCGGTGCACGTGTCCGACGCACAGGCGGCTGTCGACCTGTTGCGCAGCGAGTTGCGCCCGGGGGACGTCGTACTCGTGAAGGCGTCCCGTTCGGTCGGCCTCGAGAGCGTCGCGCAGGCGCTGCTCGCGACCGGTGCCGAGGGTGAGGTTTCCGCCCGATGATGAAGCAGATCCTGTTCGCGGGCGTCATCGGTCTCTTCCTGACGCTGATCGGCACCCCGCTGCTGATCAAGCTGCTCGCACGCAAGGGCTACGGCCAGTACATCCGCGACGACGGCCCGCGCGAGCACGCCAGCAAGCGCGGAACGCCGACCATGGGAGGCATCGCCTTCATCCTCGCGACGGTCGTCGCGTACTTCCTGTCCAAGGTGATCACCGGCAAGCCGCCGACCTTCTCCGGTCTGCTGGTGCTGGGTCTCATGTGCGGCATGGGCCTCGTCGGCTTCCTGGACGACTACATCAAGATCGTCAAGCGGCGTTCGCTGGGTCTGCGGGCCAAGGCGAAGATGGCCGGCCAGCTGATCGTCGGCATCGCCTTCGCGGTGCTCTCGCTGCAGTTCGCGGATGCCCGCGGCAACACCCCGGCCTCCACGAAGCTGTCGTTCATCACGGACTTCGGCTGGACGATCGGCCCGGTGCTGTTCGTCGTCTGGGCGCTGTTCATGATCCTCGCGATGTCCAACGGCGTGAACCTGACCGACGGTCTGGACGGCCTCGCCACCGGTGCCTCGGTCCTCGTCTTCGGCGCGTACACGTTCATCGGTGTCTGGCAGTACCAGGAGTCCTGCGCCAACGGCGAGACCCTGACCAACCCCAACGCCTGCTACGAGGTGCGCGATCCGCTCGACCTCGCGGTCGTCTCCGCCGCGCTGATGGGCGCCTGCCTGGGCTTCCTGTGGTGGAACACGTCGCCGGCCAAGATCTTCATGGGTGACACCGGTTCGCTCGCGCTCGGCGGTGTCCTGACCGGCCTGGCCATCTGCTCGCGCACCGAGCTGCTCGTGGCCATCATGGGTGGTCTGTTCGTCCTCATCACGATGTCGGTGGTCATCCAGGTCGGTTCGTTCCGGCTGACCGGGAAGCGGGTCTTCCGGATGGCGCCGCTCCAGCACCACTTCGAACTCAAGGGATGGTCCGAAGTCCTGGTCGTGGTCCGTTTCTGGATCATCCAGGGCATCTGTGTGATCGTCGGACTGGGTCTCTTCTACGCGGGATGGGCAGCAGACAAGTGACCGACTGGCAGGGGCTCTCCTGGGAGGGCAAGCACGTCACCGTCGCCGGGCTCGGCGTCTCCGGCGTCCCGGCGGCCAAGGTGCTGCACGGGCTCGGCGCGAAGGTCACCGTCGTCAACGACGGCGACGACGCACGCGCGCGTGAGCAGGCCGCCGAACTTCAGGCGCTCGGTGTCGCCGTGCGCCTCGGCGACGGGGCGACCCTGCCCGAAGGCACCGAACTCATCGTGACCGCACCGGGCTGGCAGCCCGACAAGCCGCTCTTCGCGGCGGCGGCCGAGGCGGGGGTGCCGGTCTGGGGCGACGTCGAACTCGCCTGGCGCCTGCGGCGCCCCGACGCGGCCCCCTGGCTCTGCGTCACCGGCACCAACGGCAAGACGACCACCACCCAGATGCTCGCCTCCATCCTGAAGGCGGCCGGCCTGCGCACGGCCGCCGTCGGCAACATCGGCGTCTCGCTGCTCGACGCGGTCCTCGGCGAGGAGGAGTACGACGTCCTGGCCGTCGAGCTCTCCAGCTATCAGCTGCACTGGGCGCCCTCCCTGCGCGCCCACTCGGCCGTCGTCCTCAACCTCGCCCCGGACCACCTCGACTGGCACGGCTCCATGGAGGCGTACGCCAGGGACAAGGGCCGTATCTACGAGGGCAATCGGGTCGCCTGCGTCTACAACGTCGCCGACAAGGCCACCGAGGACCTGGTGCGCGAGGCGGACGTCGAGGAGGGCTGCCGGGCCGTCGGCTTCACCCTCGGCACCCCGGGCCCCTCCCAACTCGGCGTCGTGGACGGCATCCTGGTCGACCGCGCCTTCGTCGAGAACCGGCAGAAGAACGCCCAGGAGCTCGCCGAGATCTCCGACGTCAACCCGCCGGTCCCGCACAACATCGCCAACGCCCTTGCCGCGGCGGCCCTCGCCCGGGCCTTCGGCGTGCCTCCCACGGCCGTACGGGACGGCCTGCGGGCCTTCACGCCGGACGCCCACCGCATCGCCCTTGTGGCCGACGTGGACGGCGTCGCGTACATCGACGACTCCAAGGCCACCAACACCCACGCCGCGGAAGCCTCGTTGGCGGCGTACGAGTCGATCGTGTGGATCGCCGGCGGGCTCGCCAAGGGCGCGACCTTCGACGAACTGGTCGCCAGGTCGGCACAGCGCCTTCGCGGAGTCGTCCTCATCGGCGCCGACCGCGCCCTGATCCGGGAAGCCCTCGCGCGACACGCCCCCGAAGTACCCGTCGTCGACCTCGACCGGACCGACACTGGGGCGATGCTCGCGGCTGTCCAGGAGGCCCGGCGGCTCGCCGTCGCAGGAGACACGGTGCTGCTCGCCCCGGCCTGCGCCTCCATGGACATGTTCGTCAACTACAAACAGCGCGGGGACGCGTTCGCTGAGGCAGTGCGCGAACTCGCCTGACGGCGGGTCTTTTGGAGGACGCGTGACTGTGTGGTTCGGGTGGGGGCGGGTGGGGGCTGGTCGCGCCCGCGCGGCGGAGCCGCAAATGTCATCGCCCCGCGCCCCCAGGGGGTGGCGGTCACGTGCCTGGTAGTCGTACCGGGCGGCCGCCCGTTCAGCGGGCCGTCCGTAGGCCCCCCGCCCCGCGGCCGGCCCGTGACAACCCGGTTCTACGGCTCTACACGCGTGCGCGTAAAGCCTGGGACCGGCCGCTGACCGCGTACTACGTGATCCTCGGCGGCAGTCTGCTGATCACCGTGCTCGGGCTGGTGATGGTGTACTCCGCCTCGCAGATCACCGCGCTGCAGATGTCCCTGCCGGGATCGTTCTTCTTCCGCAAGCAGTTCCTGGCCGCCTCCATCGGAGCCGTGCTGCTGCTGGTCGCCTCCCGGATGCCGGTCAAGCTGCACCGGGCGCTGGCCTACCCGATCCTCGCCGGAGCCGTCTTCATGATGGCCCTGGTGCAGGTGCCCGGGATAGGAATGGCCGTCAACGGCAACCAGAACTGGATCTCGCTCGGCGGCTCCTTCCAGATCCAGCCCAGCGAGTTCGGCAAGCTCGCCCTGGTGCTGTGGGGCGCCGACCTGCTCGCCCGCAAACAGGACAAGAAGCTGCTCGCGCAGTGGAAGCACATGCTGGTCCCCCTCGTACCGGTGGCCTTCATGCTGCTCGGGCTGATCATGCTCGGCGGCGACATGGGCACGGCGATCATCCTCACGGCGATCCTGTTCGGGCTGCTGTGGCTGGCGGGGGCGCCCACCCGGCTGTTCGTCGGCGTGCTGTCGATCGCCGCCGCCATCGGGATCCTCCTGATCAAGACCAGCCCGAACCGGATGGCCCGGCTGGCCTGCATCGGTGCCACCGAGCCCAGGTCCGGGGCCGCCGACTGCTGGCAGGCCGTCCACGGGATCTACGCTCTGGCCTCCGGCGGGATCTTCGGTTCCGGACTCGGGGCAAGTGTGGAGAAATGGGGTCAACTCCCCGAAGCCCACACCGACTTCATCTTCGCCGTCACAGGTGAGGAACTGGGTCTCGCGGGGACGCTGTCGGTCCTCGCCCTCTTCGCGGCTCTAGGCTATGCGGGTATCCGCGTGGCCGGACGCACGGAGGACCCCTTCGTGAGGTATGCCGCGGGAGGCGTGACCACCTGGATCACCGCGCAAGCGGTGATCAACATCGGTGCGGTGCTCGGTCTGCTGCCGATCGCCGGTGTCCCCCTCCCGCTGTTCTCCTACGGAGGGTCCGCCCTGCTGCCGACCATGTTCGCGATCGGGCTGCTGATCGCCTTCGCACGCGACGATCCCGCCGCGCGGGCGGCGCTTGCGATGCGGCAACCCCGCTTTGGTAGAAAGCGGGGGGCTGGGGGTTCCGCGCTGAAACGGGAACCCCGGAGATGGAACACGATGCGACGGCGTGCCTCGGCGGCGCGTTCGTCCGGAGAGCGGTGAATTTCGGTGCATGTCGTACTCGCTGGTGGGGGGACCGCCGGCCACATCGAGCCGGCGCTCGCCCTCGCGGATGCCCTGCGCAGGCAGGACCCCACCGTGGGGATCACGGCTCTGGGCACCGAGCGCGGTCTGGAGACCACGCTCGTTCCGCAGCGGGGCTACGAGCTCGCGCTGATCCCGGCCGTACCGCTGCCGCGCAAGCCCACCCCCGAACTGATCACCGTCCCGGGCCGGCTGCGCGGCACGATCAAGGCCGCCGAGCAGATCCTGGAGCGCACGAAGGCCGACGCCGTCGTCGGCTTCGGCGGCTATGTGGCGCTGCCCGGCTACCTCGCCGCCAAGCGTCTCGGGGTGCCGATCGTGGTCCACGAGGCCAACGCCCGCCCCGGCCTGGCCAACAAGATCGGCTCCCGGTACGCCGCCCGGGTCGCCGTCTCCACGCCCGACAGCAAGCTGCGGGACGCCCGCTACATCGGCATCCCGCTGCGCCGCTCCATCGCCACCCTGGACCGCGCCGCGGCCCGCCCCGAGGCCCGGCACATGTTCGGCCTCGACCCCAACCTGCCGACGCTGCTGGTCTCCGGCGGCTCGCAGGGCGCCCGCCGCCTCAACGAGGTCGTCCAGCAGGTCGCGCCCTGGCTGCAGCAGGCCGGCATCCAGATCCTGCACGCGGTCGGCCCGAAGAACGAACTGCCGCACGTCCAGCAGATGCCGGGAATGCCCCCCTACATCCCGGTACCGTACGTGGACCGGATGGACCTCGCGTACGCCGCCGCCGACATGATGCTCTGCCGCGCGGGCGCGATGACCGTCGCCGAGCTCTCCGCCGTCGGCCTGCCGGCCGCCTACGTCCCGCTGCCCATCGGCAACGGCGAACAGCGGCTGAACGCCCAGCCGGTGGTCAAGGCCGGCGGCGGACTCCTCGTCGACGACGCGGAACTCACCCCCGAGTGGGTCCGGGAGAACGTCCTGCCGGTGCTCGCCGACCCGCACCGGCTGTACGAGATGTCCCGCGCCGCCGGGGAGTTCGGCCGCCGGGACGCCGACGACCTGCTCGTCGGCATGGTGTACGAGGCGATCGCGGCAAGCCGCGCGCCTCGCTGACGTTCGAGGAAGGCAGGGAGCGTGGCCGGATCCACCACCGCCGAGCGCGGTGCACGCCAGGAGGAGTCGTCCGGCCCGCCCCTCGTCCGGAGGTTGGGTCCGCGCCGGCTCCGTATGATCATCATCCTTGTACTCGCCGTTGTCGTCCTCGGCGCGGGCGTCGTCTGGGTGTTGTACGGGTCCCCGTGGACGAGGGTCGAGCGGGTCTCGGTGTCCGGCACGGACGTTCTGACGCCCGACCAGGTGCGCGAGGCCGCCGCCGTACCGGTCGGATCGCCGCTGATTTCCGTCGACACCGGGGCGATCGAGACACGCCTGCGCGTGAACCTGCCCCGAATCGACGAGGTTGACGTGGTTCGTTCCTGGCCCCATGGAATCGGCCTGAAAGTGACTGAACGGCAGCCCGTTCTCCTCGTCCGAAAAGGGTCGAACTTCGTGGAAGTGGACGAGGAAGGCGTCCGTTTCGCCACGATTTCCGAAGCGCTGAAGAACGTACCGCTCCTCGAAATGGCCGCTTCCGCGCCGGATTCAGGCGGGTCGGGTGCCGCGAGCCTGCGCCGCTTCGGCGAGGACCGGCTCGTGCGCGAGGCGGTGAAGGCCGCGGGTGACATTCCGGCCGCGGTCGCGAGGCGGACCCGCGCCCTCAAGGTCCGTTCCTACGACGACATCTCCCTGGAGTTGACCGACGGCCGCACGGTCGCCTGGGGAAGCGCCGAGAAGGGCGCCTTGAAGGCCCGTACGCTCACCGCTCTCATGAAAGCCTCCCCGGCCGCGCGGCACTTCGATGTCAGCGCTCCCACGGCCCCCGCGTCAGCGGGGAGTTGACGCACATCCGCGCAGGCCAGCACCCTGGTTGGGCAGCGACACGGCTGATCACATAGGGTGAAAAGAAAAACGGGAGGTTCGGCGTGTTCGTTGAACGGGCGCCACTTGTCGACTTAGTGTCCTGTTCAGAAGACTCCAAGGAACAGACACACTGGTAACCCTAAACTTCAGCGTTAGGGTTCGGGTCGGCGAAACGGACCGTCCCATTCGGCATCAGTCGTCGGATCGCACCACCTGCGAGGCGGCGACACGTAACTCGAGGCGAGAGGCCTTCGACGTGGCAGCACCGCAGAACTACCTCGCAGTCATCAAAGTCATCGGTGTCGGCGGCGGTGGTGTCAATGCCATCAACCGGATGATCGAGGTCGGTCTCAAGGGCGTCGAGTTCATCGCCATCAACACCGACGCTCAGGCGCTGTTGATGAGCGACGCCGACGTCAAGCTAGACGTCGGCCGCGAACTCACCCGCGGACTCGGCGCCGGCGCCAACCCGGCCGTCGGCCGCAAGGCGGCCGAGGACCACCGCGAGGAGATCGAGGAGGTCCTCAAGGGGGCCGACATGGTCTTCGTGACGGCCGGTGAAGGCGGCGGCACCGGCACCGGCGGCGCGCCCGTCGTGGCCAACATCGCCCGCTCCCTGGGCGCCCTCACCATCGGCGTGGTCACCCGACCGTTCACCTTCGAGGGGCGGCGCCGGGCCAACCAGGCCGAGGACGGCATCGCCGAACTCCGCGAAGAGGTCGACACCCTCATCGTCATCCCCAACGACCGACTGCTGTCCATCTCGGACCGCCAGGTCTCGGTCCTGGACGCCTTCAAGTCGGCCGACCAGGTCCTGCTCTCCGGTGTCCAGGGCATCACCGACCTGATCACCACCCCCGGTCTGATCAACCTCGACTTCGCCGACGTCAAGTCGGTCATGTCCGAGGCCGGTTCGGCCCTCATGGGCATCGGCTCGGCCCGCGGCGACGACCGCGCGGTGGCCGCCGCCGAGATGGCGATCTCCTCGCCGCTCCTGGAGGCCTCCATCGACGGCGCCCGGGGCGTCCTGCTCTCCATCTCCGGCGGCTCCGACCTCGGCCTGTTCGAGATCAACGAGGCCGCTCAGCTGGTCAGCGAGGCCGCCCACCCCGAGGCCAACATCATCTTCGGCGCGGTCATCGACGACGCGCTCGGCGACGAGGTCCGGGTCACGGTCATCGCGGCCGGCTTCGACGGCGGACAGCCCCCGGCCCGCCGGGACAACGTCCTCGGCTCGTCCTCGGCCTCCACCCGCCGTGAGGAGCCCACTCCGGTACGGCAGCCGGAGAGCCGCCCGTCCTTCGGCTCGCTCGGCAGCGTCACGCCGAAGGAGGAGCCGGAGCCGGCGCCCGAGCCGGTGGCCGACCTCCCGGTCTCCCCTCCGGTGCCGCCGTCGCGGACCTACTCGGACAGCGCGGCCGAGGAGCTGGACGTGCCGGACTTCCTGAAGTGATAGGTCTGCGCGGAGACGCGAGCGGCGCGCACTTCGCCTTCACCGACCGGTGGGGCGGGGTGAGCGCCGCTCCGTATGAGGAGCTCAACCTCGGCGGCGCGGTCGGCGACGACCCCGCGGCCGTGCGCACCAACCGGGAGCTGGCCGCCAAGTCGCTGGGGCTGGATCCTGGAGACGTGGTCTGGATGAACCAGGTGCACGGCGCCGACGTGGCCGTCGTCGACGGGCCCTGGGGGGACGAGCCGGTGCCGCGGGTCGACGCGATCGTCACCGTGCGGCGCGGGCTCGCCCTCGCCGTCCTCACCGCCGACTGCGCCCCCGTCCTGCTCGCCGACCCGGTCGCCGGGGTCGCCGCCGCGGCGCACGCCGGCCGGCCCGGCATGGTCGCCGGGGTCGTCCCCGCCGCCGTACGGGCCATGGTGGAGCTCGGTGCCGAGCCGTCCCGGATCGTCGCCCGCACCGGACCCGCCGTCTGCGGGCGGTGCTACGAGGTGCCGGAGGCGATGCGGGCCGAGGTCGCCGCCGTCGAGCCGGCGGCGCACGCCGAGACGAACTGGGGCACGCCCGCGGTCGACGTGACCGCCGGGGTGCACGCCCAGCTCGACCGGCTCGGGGTGCGCGACCGGGAGCAGTCGCCGGTGTGCACCCGGGAGTCGGAGGATCACTTCTCGTACCGCCGCGACCGCGCCACGGGGCGACTCGCGGGATATGTCTGGCTGGACTGATGGGCATGGCGGACCGCAAGGACGAACTAGCCGGAAATCTGGCGAAGGTGGAGGAGCGCATCGCCCGCGCGTGCGCGGCCGCCGGACGGGGACGGGAGGACGTGACCCTGATCGTGGTCACCAAGACCTACCCCGCGAGCGATGTGCGGATGCTGGCGGAGCTCGGAGTGCGCCATGTCGCCGAGAACAAGGACCAGGACGCCGCGCCCAAGGCCGCGACTTGCTCGGACCTGTCTCTTTCCTGGCACTTCGTCGGCCAGTTGCAGACCAACAAGGTGCGATCCGTGGTCGGGTACGCGGACTTCGTGCAGTCCGTCGACCGGTCCCGGTTGGTGACCGCGCTGTCGAAGGAGGCGGTGCGGGCGGACCGCGAGGTCGGATGTCTGATCCAGGTCGCCCTTGACGCGGGTGAGAGCGCGCGGGGGGACCGGGGTGGCGTGGCACCGGGCGGAGTCGGGGAGTTGGCCGACCTCGTCGCCGGCTCGCCGGGGCTGCGGCTGGCCGGACTGATGACCGTCGCACCCCTGACCGGGGAATACGCGGGACGCCAACGAGCCGCCTTCGAGCGGTTGATGGATTTGTCGACTGACCTGCGCCGAGCCCATCCGGCTGCGAACATGGTCTCTGCAGGGATGAGTGCGGACCTCGAGGAGGCCGTGGCGGCCGGGGCGACACATGTGCGCGTCGGCACTGCGGTACTCGGAGTCCGCCCCAGGCTCGGGTAACGTCGCCAGGAAGTCGGACCACAGCAGAAAATATGGTCATTTCCGTCGAAAGGCGGGCACAAGGGCCACGTGGATCGCGGGACTTGGCAGTCGAAAGCCGATCCACCACAGAGCGGAGGACTCAGAGCATGGCCGGCGCGATGCGCAAGATGGCGGTCTACCTCGGCCTCGTGGAGGACGATGGGTACGACGGCCGGGGATTCGACCCCGATGACGACTTCGAACCCGAGCTCGACCCGGAACCCGAACGGGATCACCGGCGACACGAGCCGTCCCACCAGTCACACGGAGCACACCAGTCCCAAAGGGATGAAGAGGTGCGAATCGTGCAGCCGCCCGCGCCGCGTGAGCCGGTGGCCCGGTCCTCCGCGGCGGTCGCGGAATCCGGGCGCCCGGCGCGCATCGCGCCCGTGGCATCCATCACACAAGAACGTCAGTCCCTGGAGAAGAACGCACCGGTGATCATGCCCAAGGTCGTGTCGGAACGAGAGCCGTACCGGATCACCACACTCCACCCCCGGACCTACAACGAGGCCCGTACCATCGGGGAACACTTCCGTGAAGGCACCCCGGTGATCATGAATCTGACTGAGATGGATGACACGGACGCGAAGCGACTTGTCGACTTTGCGGCCGGTTTGGTGTTTGGTCTTCACGGCAGCATCGAGCGGGTGACCCAGAAGGTGTTCCTGTTGTCTCCTGCTAACGTCGATGTCACGGCGGAGGACAAGGCCCGCATCGCAGAGGGCGGGTTCTTCAACCAGAGCTGAGACGTATGACCGGAAAAGCAGTACAGAGCAGTACCGAACGGCACGGAAACAGGGGAGAGGGAAGCACCGAACATGGGCGTGGTCCTGGATGTCGTCTACATCGCCTTGATGGTGTTCCTCATCGTGCTCATCTTCCGGTTGGTCATGGACTACGTCTTTCAGTTCGCCCGCTCATGGCAGCCCGGCAAGGCGATGGTGGTCGTTCTGGAGGCCACCTACACTGTCACCGATCCACCGCTCAAGCTTCTGCGGCGGGTCATCCCGCCGCTGCGTCTCGGGGGCGTGGCGCTCGACCTGTCCTTCTTCGTACTGATGATCATCGTCTACATCCTGATCACGATCGTGAGTGGGCTGTGAGCGATGTGAACTACCGTCTTGCCGATGCCGACGACTACGTTGAGGTGAAGAGATGCCGTTGACCCCCGAGGACGTGCGGAACAAGCAGTTCACGACCGTCCGCCTCCGAGAAGGCTATGACGAGGACGAGGTCGATGCCTTCCTCGATGAGGTCGAAGCCGAACTGACCCGCCTGCTACGCGAGAACGAGGACCTGCGGGCCAAACTGGCCGCGGCCACGCGTGCTGCTGCCCAGAATCAGCAGAACATGCGCAAGCCGCCGGAGCCGCAGGACCAGCAGGGCGGTATGCCTCAGCAGGGTGGCATGCAGCAGGGCGGTATGCAGCAGGGCGGCATGCCGGGTGGCATGCAGCAAGGCGGCATGCAGCAGGGCGGTATGCAGCAGGGCGGCATGCCCCAGCAGGGGATGCCGCAGCAGGGCATGCGAGGTCCCGGCGCCCCGGTGCCCGCCGGCATATCGGGCCCGCCGCAGCAGCAGATGGGTGGCCCCATGGGTGGTCCGCCCCAGCTGCCGAGCGGTGCCCCGCAGCTGCCCGCCGGCCCCGGCGGTCAGGGTGGTCCGCAGGGTCCCGGCCCGATGGGTCAGGGTCCGATGGGCCAGGGCCCCATGGGTGGCCCGATGGGCGGTCAGCCCCCCATGCAGCAGCAGATGGGTGGCCCGATGGGCGGCCCCATGGGCGGTCCGATGGGCGGCCCCGGTCAGGGCCCCGGTGGCGACAGCGCCGCCCGTGTCCTCTCGCTGGCCCAGCAGACCGCCGACCAGGCGATCGCCGAGGCCCGCTCCGAGGCGAACAAGATCGTCGGCGAGGCCCGCAGCCGCGCCGAGGGTCTCGAGCGTGACGCCCGTGCCAAGGCCGACGCCCTGGAGCGGGACGCGCAGGAGAAGCACCGTGTCGCCATGGGCTCCCTGGAGTCCGCCCGCGCGACGCTGGAGCGCAAGGTCGAGGACCTGCGCGGCTTCGAGCGCGAGTACCGTACGCGCCTGAAGTCGTACCTCGAGTCGCAGCTGCGTCAGCTGGAGACCCAGGCCGACGACTCCCTCGCTCCGCCGCGCACCCCGGCCGCAGCCTCCCTGCCGCCGTCCCCGGCGCCTTCCATGGCTCCGGCCGGCGCGAGCGCCCCGTCCTACGGCTCCGGTGCGCCCGGTGGCATGGGTGCGCCCGGCCCCGCCGCGCCGTCCTACGGCGGGCAGCAGCAGATGTCCCCGGCCATGACTCAGCCGATGGCGCCGGTACGTCCGCAGGGTCCCTCCCCGATGGGCCAGGCTCCCTCGCCGATGCGTGGCTTCCTCATCGACGAGGACGACAACTGACGGCCAGTAGTACGCCTTAGGCGTCGGCAGCGTTCAAAGGGCGGGCCCCGGATTCCGATCCGGGGCCCCGCCCTTTTTCACGCGTGTTGACGATGTTGACGGAGTTGCCTGAGATGTCGAAGGGCCCGGTTCCCTCGGGAACCGGGCCCTTCCTGTACGCCGTTACGCCTTGCGCAGGCGGAACGTCAGGGTGAGGCCCTCGTCGGTGAACGGCCGGCCGTAGGTGTCGTCGCCGTCGCCCTGGGCGAAGTCGGTCGACAGCACCTCGTCGGCGATCAGGGCGGAGTTGCCGGTCAGGGCGTCGACGGTGGCCGGGTCGGTCGCGGTCCAGCGGAGCGCGATACGGTCGGCGACGTCGAGGCCGCTGTTCTTGCGGGCCTCCTGGATCAGGCGGATCGCGTCACGGGCCAGGCCCGCGCGGCGCAGCTCCTCGGTGATCTCCAGGTCGAGGGCGACCGTCGCACCGGAGTCGGAGGCGACCGACCAGCCCTCGCGCGGGGTCTCCGTGATGATCACCTCGTCGGGGGCGAGGGTGATCGTCTCACCGTCGACCTCCACCGACGCGGTGCCCTCCCGCAGGGCGAGGGAGAGCGCGGCCGCGTCGGCATTCGCCACGGCCTTCGCCACGTCCTGGACCCGCTTGCCGAACCGCTTGCCCAGGGCGCGGAAGTTGGCCTTGGCGGTGGTGTCGACCAGCGACCCGCCGACCTCGGAGAGGGAAGCGAGGGACTCGACGTTCAGTTCCTCCGTGATCTGCGTGTGCAGCTCGGGGGAGAGCGCGTCGAAGCCGGTGGCCGCGATGAGGGCGCGGCTCAGCGGCTGGCGGGTCTTCACGCCCGACTCCGCGCGTGTGGCACGGCCCAGCTCCACCAGTCGGCGGACCAGGACCATCTGCTTCGACAGCTCCGGGTCGATCGCGGAGAGGTCCGCCTCCGGCCAGGGGGAGAGATGGACGGACTCCGGTGCGCCGGGGGTGACCGGCACGACCAGGTCCTGCCAGACCCGCTCGGTGATGAACGGGGTCAGTGGCGCCATCAGCTTGGTGACCGTCTCCACGACCTCGTGCAGGGTGCGCAGCGCGGCCTTGTCGCCCTGCCAGAAGCGGCGGCGGGAGCGGCGGACGTACCAGTTGGACAGGTCGTCGACGAACGCCGAGAGCAGCTTGCCGGCGCGCTGGGTGTCGTAGGCCTCCAGGGCCTGCGTCACCTGGTCGGTGAGCGCGTGGAGCTCGGAGAGCAGCCAGCGGTCCAGGAGCGGGCGGTCGGCCGGGGCCGGGTCGGCCTCGCTCGGCGCCCACTCGGAGGTACGGGCGTACAGCGCCTGGAAGGCGACCGTGTTCCAGTACGTGAGGAGCGTCTTGCGCACGACCTCCTGGATGGTGCCGTGGCCCACCCTGCGGGCCGCCCACGGGGAGCCGCCGGCCGCCATGAACCAGCGCACCGCGTCCGCGCCGTGCTGGTCCATCAGTGGGATCGGCTCCAGGGTGTTGCCCAGGTGCTTGGACATCTTGCGGCCGTCCTCGGCGAGGATGTGGCCCAGGCAGACGACGTTCTCGTACGACGACTTGTCGAAGACCAGGGTGCCGACCGCCATCAGCGTGTAGAACCAGCCGCGGGTCTGGTCGATGGCCTCGGAGATGAACTGCGCCGGGTAGCGGGATTCGAACAGGTCCTTGTTCTTGTACGGATAGCCCCACTGCGCGAACGGCATCGAACCCGAGTCGTACCAGGCGTCGATGACCTCCGGCACACGCGTGGCCGTCTTTCCGCAGCCTCCCTGGGGGCAGGCGAAGGTGACCGCGTCGATGTACGGGCGGTGCGGGTCCAGCTCGGACTGGTCGGTGCCGGTCCGTTCGGTGAGCTCCGCGCGCGAGCCGACGACCGTGAGGTGATCGTCCTCGCAGCGCCAGATCGGCAGCGGGGTGCCCCAGTAGCGGCTGCGGGAGAGCGCCCAGTCGATGTTGTTGTTCAGCCAGTCGCCGAAGCGGCCGTGCTTGACCGTGTCCGGGAACCAGTTCGTCTTCTCGTTCTCCTGGAGGAGGCGGTCCTTGATGGCCGTGGTGCGGATGTACCAGGACGGCTGCGCGTAGTAGAGGAGCGCGGTGTGGCAGCGCCAGCAGTGCGGGTAGCTGTGCTCGTACGGGATGTGCCTGAAGAGGAGGCCGCGCTGCTGGAGGTCCTCGGTGAGCTGTTCGTCCGCCTTCTTGAAGAAGACGCCGCCGACCATCGGGACGGACTCCTCGAAGGTGCCGTCCGGGCGGACCGGGTTCACCACCGGCAGGCCGTAGGAGCGGCAGACCCTGAGGTCGTCCTCACCGAAGGCGGGGGACTGGTGGACCAGACCCGTACCGTCCTCGGTCGTCACGTACTCGGCGTTGACCACGTAGTGGGCCGGTTCCGGGAACTCAACCAGCTCGAACGGACGTTGGTAGGTCCAGCGCTCCATTTCGGCGCCGGTGAAGCTCTGGCCGGTGGTCTCCCAGCCCTCGCCGAGTGCCTTGGCGACGAGGGGCTCGGCGACGACGAGCTTCTCCTCGCCGTTGGCGGCGACGACGTAGGTGACCTCGGGGTGCGCGGCCACGGCCGTGTTGGAGACCAGGGTCCACGGGGTCGTCGTCCACACCAGGAGCGCGGCCTGGCCGGCGAGCGGACCGGAGGTGAGCGGGAAACGGACGTACACGGACGGGTCGACGACCGTCTCGTAGCCCTGGGCCAGCTCGTGGTCGGAGAGGCCGGTGCCGCAGCGGGGGCACCACGGGGCGACACGGTGGTCCTGGACCAGCAGGCCCTTGTTGAAGATCTCCTTGAGCGACCACCAGACCGACTCGACGTACTCCGGGTCCATGGTCCGGTAGGCGTCGTCCAGATCGACCCAGTAGCCCATGCGGGTCGTCAGCTCGGTGAAGGCGTCGGTGTGCCGGGTCACGGACTCGCGGCACTTGGCGTTGAACTCGGCGATGCCGTACGTCTCGATGTCCTGCTTGCCGCTGAAGCCGAGTTCCTTCTCGACCGCCAGCTCCACCGGGAGGCCGTGGCAGTCCCAGCCGGCCTTGCGGGCCACGTGGTAGCCGCGCATGGTGCGGAATCGGGGGAAGACGTCTTTGAAGACGCGTGCCTCGATGTGGTGGGCGCCCGGCATGCCGTTGGCGGTGGGCGGGCCCTCGTAGAACACCCACTCGGGGCGGCCCTCGGACTGCTCCAGGCTCTTGGCAAAGATCTTCTGCTCGCGCCAGAAGTCGAGCACCGCGTGCTCGAGGGCGGGCAGGTCGACCTGGGCGGGCACCTGACGGTACTGCGTCATCGATCTTCCTCCGGCGGACGTACTGCCTTCCGTCGGAGGGACGAGAGCCATCGTGCCTGTCTACGCCGTGTGCGGCGCGCTCCCGCGGTACCACCCTCCTTGGCCCTCCGATGCGCCGTACGCTCCGGTGAGCCCCCTCATTGGGGTCGCGATGCCGGTTCTACCAGCCCTTGGGCCTTCTTCCGGCGGCTCCGGGGTGATCTTCACGTCGCGCTCGCCCCCGGGCTTCCACCGTCCCCGGGTCGCTCTGGGCTGCGTACGCCGCTACTCGTCCCCATCCACGCTTTTCGCTCCGCCCAGTGTACGGCTCCGCACCGACAGCGGCCGACCGCTTTTCGGTGTCCCGGGCCGCGGGGCGCCACGGAGGGTGGGATACCCCGAATGGCGGGCCTCTCGACGGGGTACGCGTGTTCGGATTCCCGGGCCGGGCGGCTCGGCGGATTACCCGGCGGGGAGCTGGGCACAACGCAGGCAGGCCGGCCGCGTGGCGTGTGCGAGGCGGGCGATTCGGGCGGTGTGCCCCGTTGCCGAGCGCCTCAAGTCGATTTATCGTCCCAGCACGATTCGCGCGCAAGATCACAATATGTGAAGGGGCCGCGGCCATGGTGGCGAAGAAGACCGCCGTACAGCAGTCGGCGTCCGGCAGGTCCACGAGAGCCTCCGGCGGTGCGGCCAAGGACGTCGGCGGGAAGAAGAGCACGCGGGGAGAGGGCACGGGGCGTGCCGCCACGGCGGTGAAGACCGTGCGGGCGGCGGTCGGCGGGGGCGCCGCGACGACCAGGAAAACGGTGACCAAGAAGGCGGTGGCCAAGGAAGCCGCGACCAAGAAGGCGGTGGCCACGAAAGCGGTGGCCGAGGAGGCCGCGACCAAGGAGTCTGCGGCCAAGAAGGCGGTGACCAAGAAGGCGGTGGCCAAGGAAACGGCCACCAAGGAGGCCGCGACCACGAAGTCCGTGGCCAAGAAGGTGGCTGGGAGGGAAGCGACCGCCAGGAAGAGGGCCACCAAGGAGGCCGCGACCAAGAAGTCCGCGACCAAGGAGGCCGCGACCACGAAGTCCGTGGCCAAGAAGGTGGCTGGGAAGGAAGCGACCGCCAGGAGGGCCGCCAAGGAGAGCGCCGCTGAGAAGAGCACCGCCGGGAAGGCTGCTGCCAAGAAGGCAGGGGCCGAGCGGGCGGGCGGCAGGAAACCCTTGGGGAAGAAGACCGCTGCCAAGAAGGCGGCGGTGCAGGAGATCGCCGTCGAGGAGACGGTCGCTCCGACGGCGGCCGCGAAGAAGGCGGCTGCCAAGAAGACGGCTGCCAAGAAGACGGCCGCCCCCCGCACAGCCGCCAAGAAGACGGCCGCCCCCGGAACAGCCGCCGGAAAGGCGGTCGGCAAGAAGGCCGCGGCCCAAAAGGCCGTTGTCGTCGGGAAGGCCGCCGACGCCGAGGGCGTGGTTGCGGCGGGTGCGGGAAAGAAGAGCACGGCCAAGAAGGTGGGCGCGGCCTCGGCCGCGGAGCAGACGGGAGCCACGACAGTGGTTGCGAAGAAGACTCCTGGCACGGCCACGGCGGCGCAGACCGCCGTTCCCAAGGCACGCCTCGCCGCAGCGGAACCGGGCGACCTCGCGGTCCGCCCCGGGGAGGAGCCATGGACACCGGAGGAGGTCGAGGAGGCCCGCGCCGAGCTGCAGTCCGAGCAGGAGCGGCTGCGGGCGGAGCTCGCCTCGTCCGAGGCGGCCCTGGTGGGCCTCATGCGGGACTCCGGGGACGGGGCCGGCGACGACCAGGCGGACACCGGCACGAAGAACATCACGCGCGAGCACGAACTGGCGCTGGCCGCCAACGCGCGCGAGATGCTGATCCAGACCGAGCACGCCCTGGAACGGCTGGACGCCGGTACCTACGGCCTGTGCGAGAACTGCGGCGAACCCATCGGCAAGGCCAGGATGCAGGCCTTCCCCAGGGCCACGCTGTGCGTCGAGTGCAAGCAGAAACAGGAGCGCCGGTACTGATCGCGTGCGTGTGCGGGGGTGTGTCGTACCCTCGTCCTCAGTCAGGTACCTAGGTTGAGGGACTCACGTGGCAGAGGCGGAGCGCATCATCGGTACGCCGGATACCCCAGAGGCGGCAGGAGCCGGGCCGGAGCAGTCGTCCGGTCTGGACCTCCCGGACGGGCAGGAGAGCACCGAGGCGCGGCCCAGGGGCAAGCGCCGTATCGCCGTGCTCTTCGCCGTCGCCGCTTTCGCGTACGCCGTCGACCTGGTCAGCAAGATGATCGTGGTCGCCAAGCTGGAGCACCACGCGCCGATCGAGATCGTCGGGGACTGGCTGAAGTTCGAGGCCATCCGCAACGCGGGCGCGGCCTTCGGCTTCGGCGAGGCCTTCACGGTCATCTTCACGGTGATCGCGGCGGCGGTGATCGTGGTGATCGCCCGTCTCGCCCGCAAGCTCTACAGCCTGCCCTGGGCGGTCGCGCTGGGCCTGCTGCTCGGCGGTGCGCTGGGCAACCTCACCGACCGGATCTTCCGTTCGCCGGGTGTCTTCGAGGGCGCGGTCGTGGACTTCATCGCGCCGAAGCACTTCGCGGTCTTCAACCTCGCCGACTCGGCGATCGTGTGCGGCGGCATCCTGATCGTGCTGCTGTCCTTCAAGGGGCTGGACCCGGACGGCACCGTCCACAAGGACTGATCCACAGGGAGCGATCGACAGGACTGATCAACAGGGACCGAGGGCCTTGTTGACGGGGCTGTCGGAGGTGTCCGGCATACTCGACGGGTGAGCACGATTCCCGAGATCCGTACCCTGCCCGTGCCGGACGGCCTGGAGGGCGAGCGCGTCGACGCCGCCATCTCCCGTATGTTCGGTTTCTCCCGTACGAAGGCCGCGGAGCTCGCCGCGGCGGGGAAGGTCTCGGTCGACGGCTCGGTGGTCGGCAAGTCCGAGCGGGTGCACGGCGGCGCCTGGCTCGAGGTCGAGATGCCGCAGGCGCCCGCGCCGGTGCAGATCGTCGCCGAGCCGGTCGAGGGCATGGAGATCGTGTACGACGACGACGACGTGGTCGTGATCGTCAAGCCGGTGGGCGTGGCCGCGCACCCGTCGCCCGGCTGGAGCGGCCCGACCGTCATCGGCGGCCTGGCCGCCGCCGGCTACCGGATCTCCACCTCCGGTGCCGCCGAGCGCCAGGGCATCGTGCACCGCCTCGACGTCGGCACGTCGGGCCTGATGGTGGTCGCCAAGTCGGAGCGCGCGTACACCTCGCTCAAGCGCCAGTTCAAGGAGCGCACGGTCGACAAGCGCTACCACACGCTCGTCCAGGGCCACCCGGACCCGACGAGCGGCACCATCGACGCGCCCATCGGCCGGCATCCGCACCACGACTACAAGTGGGCGGTCACCGCCGACGGCAAGCCGTCCGTGACGCACTACGACCTGATCGAGGCGTTCCGCGCCGCTTCCCTGCTGGACGTGAAGCTGGAGACCGGCCGCACCCACCAGATCCGCGTCCACATGGCGGCCCACCGCCACCCCTGCGTCGGCGACCTCACCTACGGAGCCGACCCGACGCTCGCCAAGCGACTGCGGCTGACCCGCCAGTGGCTGCACGCGGTACGGCTGGGCTTCGAGCACCCCGGCGACGGACAGTGGGCGGAGTTCGCCAGCGACTACCCCGCCGACCTGCAGAAGGCCCTCGACCAGGTCCGCGAGGAGACCTACGGATGAGCGGCACGCGCGCGTACGTGGTCCGTGTGGCCGAGGACCCCGCCGATCTGGAGGCGTGCTTCGCGGTGCGCAAGGAGGTCTTCGTCGGCGAGCAGGGCGTACCGGAGGACCTGGAGTACGACGCGTACGACGCCGGCGCGGTGCATGTGCTGGCGGTGCGTGAGGACGGCGTACCGCTCGGGACCGGGCGGCTGCTGCACGGCGAGGCGGCCGCCGCGCGGACCGGCGGCGATCCCTCGGTGGGTTCGCTGGGGCGGCTCGCGGTGACGCGGGAGGCGCGCGGGCTCGGCGTCGGCGTCGCGCTCGTACGGGCCATCGAGGAGGCGGCACACGCACGGGGGCTCACGGCCGTGGACCTGCACGCGCAGACACGGGCGCTCGGGTTCTACGAGCGGCTGGGGTACGAGGCCTACGGGCCGGAGGACATGGAGGCGGGCATTCCGCACCGGTCCATGCGGCGTTGTCTGTAGGGACGGTGGCCGTGCGAGGCTGGAGGTCTGGATGTACTTGATCGTCTAGACCCGGAGCTCTGACCGTGGATCAGTTGGCCCTGTTGTTCGTCCTGTTGGTCGGGGCCGTGGTGAGCGTCCCGGTGGGGGACCGGTTCGGGCTGCCCGCGCCGGTGCTCATGACCTTGCTCGGGATCGTCCTCGCGGTGCTCGACTCCGTGCCCAATGTGGACATCCCGCCGGACCTGATCCTGCCCCTGCTGCTGCCGCCTCTGCTGTACGCGGCGGTACGGCGCACCTCGTGGCGGCAGTTCGCGGCGAACGTGCGGCCCATCCTGCTGCTCGCCGTGGCGCTGGTCTTCGTCACGACGGTGTGCGTGGCCGCCGTGGCCCACGCGATCGTGCCGGGGTTGCCGATCGCCGCGGCCGTCGCGCTGGGGGCGCTGGTCGCGCCGCCCGACCCGGTGGCCGCCACCGCCGTGGCCGGACAGCTCGGGCTGCCGCGTCGGCTGGTGTCCATCCTGGAGGGCGAGGGGCTGTTCAACGATGTGACGGCCATCGTGCTGTACCACGTCGCGATCGCCGCCGCCGTGAGCGGGTCGTTCTCGCCGTGGCGGGCCGGCCTCGACCTGGTGCTGTCCGCCGTGGTGGCGGTGGCGGTGGGCGTCGCGCTCGGATGGGGCGCGAACCGGCTGCTGGACGTCCTCGGTGACACCACGTTGCAGATCGGGCTGACGCTCCTGGTGCCGTACGCCTCGTACGTGCTGGCGGAGGAGTTCCACGGCTCGGGGGTGCTGGCCGTCCTGACCACGGCGCTGTTCCTCGCCGAGTACGCCACCGACCCCGACGACGTGCTGACCCGGCTGGCCGGTCACACCTTCTGGGACATCATCGACACGCTCGTCACGGGCGTCGCCTTCGGGCTGATCGGCCTGGAGCTGCACAACGCCATCCGCACGGCGTCCGGGCGCTGGGGGGAGATGCTCGGGTGGGCGGCGGTGATCGTGGCCGTGGTGGTGGGCGTACGGCTGCTGTGGCTGATGCCGGCGACCTGGCTGACGAAGCGGCTGCACGCCAGGCGGGACCACGACGAGGACATCCCGATGAGCTGGCGGGAGACCGTCGTCATGTGGTGGTCGGGGATGCGCGGGGTGGCGTCGGTCGCGTTGGCGCTGGCCGTTCCGCTGCAGACCGACGAGGGGGCGCCCTTTCCCGACCGGGACGAGATCGTCTTCATCGCGTTCGGCGTGATCATGGCGACGCTGATCCTGCAGGGTCTGACGCTGCCGTGGCTGGTGAAGCGGCTGGACGTGCGGTCCGACACCGACCGCGAGAAGGAGTTCGAGAAGGAACTGGCGGTGCGGGCGGCGAAGGCGGCGAAGCGGCGGCTGCGGGAGATCGAGGCGGAGGAGGATCTGCCGGAGGAGCTGTCCGAGCAGATGCTGCGGCGGGCCTTCGACATCGGGGTGCGGATCAGCCCGGACGTAGGGGAGGACGAGCGGCGGGAGGCGCACGAGCAGCGGGTCCGGCGGCTGAAGCGGGTACGGCGGATCCAGGGCGAGATGCTGAGCGCGGCACGGCACGAGGTGGTGGCGGCGCGCAGTGAGCCGGGCGCGGATCCGGAGATCGTGGACCGGGTGCTGCGGCATCTGGACGTCCGCAGCCTTCGGTGATCTCCCACCCCGCGCACCGCCCGTTTCCGTGAAGGGTGGGACGGCCTTCCGTGGCTTTCGCCGTCGGCGGCTGTCCCTTGGTTACGCTCGCCCTATGGTTCGTAATGTTGTAATCAGCGGTGGTGGCACGGGAATTGGGCTCGCTACGGCGCGGGCCTTCGCTGCGGACGGGGATCGGGTGCTGCTGCTCGGGCGGCGGGCGGAGGTGTTGGAGAAGGCCGGAGTCGACGGGGCGCTCACCTACGCCGGTGATCTCAGCGAGCCCGAGGTGGTGCGCGGGATCGCCCGGTTCGTCGCGGCCGAGTTCGGGACCGTCGACGTGCTCGTCCACGGCGCCGGCGGGGCAGGGCATCTGGAACCCTCCGCCGAGAGCGACGATCCGCTCGACCGGGTCGCGCACGACTGGACTGTGAACTTCCGGATCAACACCCTCTCCGCCGCCCTCCTCACCGAGGCGCTGAAGTACCGGCTCGCCTCCCCGGGCGGGAGGGTGCTGTTCATCAGCTCGATCGCCGCCTACCGCGGGTCCGGGAGCGGGGCCTACGGCGGTGCCAAGGCCGCGCTGCATCCGTACGCCCGCGATCTCGCGCGGGAGTTGGGGCCGCGCGGGATCACCGCGAACGTCGTGGCGCCCGGGTACATCGAGGACACCGGGTTCTTCGGGGAGGCGATCGATCCCGCCCGGCGCGAGCGGCTGGTCGGCGAGACCTTCGACGGGCGGGCCGGGACGCCCGGGGACGTGGCCGCCACCCTGCACTTCCTCGCCTCGCCGGGCGCCGCGCACATCACCTCGCAGGTCGTCCAGGTCAACGGCGGCGCCGAGCGGGGCAACTGAGCCGAGCCGGAGTCACAGGCGCTGCACCGCCGCCCCGTCCGGGGAGGAGGCCTGGCCGGGGAGGCGGCCCGGCGGCGGGGTCGCGTCGGCCGTGTTGACGCGCGGCAGCGCGTACGGATGCTCCTTGGCCAGCCAGCGGACCATCTGCTCGCGGACCGTGACCCGTACCGTCCAGATGTCGTCGGCGTCCTTCGCCGTGACCAGGGCCCGCACCTGCATGGTGTTCGGGGTGGTGTCCGTGACGTCCAGGCCGCAGGCGCGGCCGTCCCAGGCCGGGCACTCGCGCAGGATGTCGCGCAGCTTCTCGCGCATCGCGTCCACCGGCGCCGTGTGGTCGACATGCCAGTAGACGATGCCGGTCATCTGCGGGGTGCCGCGCGACCAGTTCTCGAACGGCTTCGAGGTGAAGTACGACACCGGCATGGTGATCCGCCGCTCGTCCCAGGTCCGCACCGTCAGGAAGGTCAGCGTGATCTCCTCGACCGTGCCCCACTCGCCGTCCACCACGACCGTGTCGCCGATGCGCACCATGTCGCCGAAGGCGATCTGCAGCCCGGCGAACATGTTGCTGAGCGTCGACTGGGCGGCCACACCGGCGACGATGCCGAGGATGCCGGCCGAGGCCAGCAGCGAGGCGCCCGCCGCCCGCATCGCCGGGAACGTCAGCAGCATCGCCGCCACCGCCACCACCCCGACGACGGCCGCCACCACCCGCATGATCAGCGACACCTGGGTCCGCACTCGCCGCACCCGGGCCGGATCGCGGTGCATACGGGCGTAGCGGGAGTACGAGGTCTCGACGATCGCCGCAGCGATGCGGATCACCAGCCAGGCCGCCGAACCGATCAGCACGAGCGTGAGGGTCCGGCCGATGCCGACCCGGTGCGCCTCCAGCAGCTTCGCCTCGTCGTACGACCCTCTCAGCATCGCCGCGCACAGCACGAGCTGGTACGGAATCCGGCCACGGCGCAGCAGACCCCACAGCGGGGTCTCGGGGTGCCGTCCATCGGCCTTGCACAGCAGACGGTCGGTGGCCCAGCCGATGAGCACTGTCAGTACGACCGAACCGCCGACCACGATCACGGGGCGGAGCAGGTTCTCCATGCCTTCGAACGTAACCGGGTCGGAGCGACCTTGAACATGCGGTTTCTGTGAGGAGGCGCACTCACAGGGTTGTCAGTGCAGGCTGGCACCATTGGGCGCATGAACATCATGCTCTTTCACTCGACCTACGGACTGCGTCCCGCCGTGCGCGCCGCGGCGGACCGGCTGCGTGCCGCCGGGCACGAGGTGTGGACGCCGGACCTCTTCGAGGGGCGTACGTTCGAGACGGCCGAGGAGGGCATGGCCCACAAGGAGGAGATCGGCAAGGACGAGCTGCTGAAGAGAGCCGTCCTGGCCGCCGCGCCCTACTCGGAGAGAGGGCTGGTGTACTCCGGGTTCTCGCTGGGCGCGTCGATCGCGCAGACCCTCGCCCTCGGCGACGAGAAGGCGCGCGGCCTGCTCCTCCTGCACGGCACCTCGGACCTCGCGCCCAACGTGTCGGTGGACGAGCTGCCGGTGCAACTGCACGTGGCGGAGCCGGATCCGTTCGAGACCGACGACTGGCTGAGCGCCTGGTACCTGCAGATGGGCCGCGCGGGCGCCGACGTGGAGATCTACCGGTACGCGGGCGCCGGGCACCTCTACACCGATCCCGACCTGCCGGACTACGACGGGGAGGCCGCCGAGGCCACCTGGCGGGTGGCGCTCGGCTTCCTCGAGACGCTGTAACCGGCGTTTACACCGGGTCGTACGTCCGCTCCACCTTCTGCGTACCGCTGCGCGTGCGGTACGAGCGGGACCAGGAGGAGGTCGCGGTGGCGCTCGTGCGGTCGGACAGGACGTAGTAGTCCATCTGCGCGCGGTCGGCGGTGATGTCCAGGACGCCGTAGCCGTGGCGGTCGGTGTCGACGAAGTGGACGTGCCGGTTGGCGGCCTTGATGATCGGCGCGGCGATCGCGGTGAGGGTGCCCTCGGGGACCTTGACGATGTCGTCGAGGTTGTCGGAGGTCACCGAGGTGACCACGAACTCCGTGGCGGCCGACGCCGACAGCGGGTACGTCCCGGCGTCCACCGGCACGTCGTTGGCCCACGCCATGTGAATGTCACCGGTCAGGAAGACGGTGTTGCCGATCGCGTTCGACCGCAGATGGGCGAGGAGTTCGCGGCGGTCGTCGGTGTAGCCGTCCCACTGGTCGGTGATGAGGCCCAGGCCGTCCTGGGGCAGGCCGAGCAGCTTGGCGAGCGGCTTGAGCAGGTCCGCGGAGAGGGAGCCGATGGCGAACGGCGAGATCATCACCGAGTTGCCGACCAGCCGCCAGGTGGTGTCGGACGCCTTCAGCCCGGCCTTCAGCCAGTCGAGCTGAGCACGGCCGGTGATCGTGCGGTCCGGGTCGTCGACCGAGCCGTTGCCGACCGCGACCTGCTGCGAGCGGAAGGAGCGCAGATCGAGCAGGGACAGGTCGGCGAGCTTGCCGAAGCGCAGCCGCCGGTAGGTGGTGCCGGCGATCGCCGGGCGGACCGGCATCCACTCGAAGTAGGCCTGCTTGGCGGCCGCCTGACGGGCCGACCAGGTGCCCTCGGTGCCCTCGGTGTGGTTCTCCGCGCCGCCCGACCAGGTGTCGTTGGCGAACTCGTGGTCGTCCCAGATCGCGATGACCGGCGCCTTGGCGTGCAGGGCCCGCAGATCCGGGTCCGTCTTGTACTTGCCGTGCCGGGTGCGGTAGTCGGCGAGCGTCAGGATCTCGTGCGCGGGCGAGGTCTGCCGGACGACGGTCCCCCGGGCGCCGTACTCGCCGGTGCCGTACTCGTAGATGTAGTCGCCGAGGTGCAGCCAGGCGTCCAGGTCGCCGCGGGCCGCGAGATGGCGGTACGAGGAGAAGTAGCCGGCCTCCCAGTTGGCGCAGGAGACCACGCCGAAGCGCAGGCCCGTGACGGCCGCGTCCGCCGCCGGCGCGGTGCGGGTGCGCGCCACCGGGGAGTCGGTGCCGCCTGCGGAGAAGCGGAAGTAGTAGTCGGTGGCCGGTTCGAGGCCGCGGATGTCGGCCTTCACGGTGTGGTCGGAGGCGGCGGTGGCGGTGGTGGAGCCCTGGGCGACGACGGTCGTCAGCGCCTTGTCCCGGGCGACGACCCAGCTGACCTCGGTGTCCGGGCCGAGCCCCGACCCGGGTACCGCCTCGGCGGTCGGCGTCACCCGGGTCCACAGCAGGACGCCGTCGGGCAGCGGGTCGCCGGAGGCGAGGCCGTGCAGGAAGGCCGGGGCCTCGGCCGCGCGGGCGGGCAGCGCGGCGACGACGGGGCCGGCCAGCACAGCGGTGGCCGCCGCGGCCTTGACGACCGTACGGCGGCGCGGCGACAGCGAGTTGGGGCGCTCTGACGGGATGCCGGCGCTCTCGGAGGATCTGTATCGACTGGTCACGGGCGATGAGATTACTGACCAGTACGACAAAAGAGCGGGCGAACGGGAAATGTTCGCCCGCTCTTTGACCGTGCGTCGGACTACGCCTTGAGCGCCGCCTCGATCGCCGTGTTGAAGTCGGCGACCGTCATCGGGGCGTTCTGGCCGTCCGAGCCGGTCAGCGTCTTGCCGTCCATCTTCAGGGTCGGGGTGCCCGTGACGCCGCTCTTGTCGAAGGTCTTGGACATCTCCAGCGCCCACCGGTCGTAGGTGCCGTTCTTCACGGCGTTCTGGAACTTGGTGTTGCCCTTGAGCTCCGGGACGGTGTCCGCCACCTTGATCAGGTAGGAGTCGTCCTTGAACTTGTCCTGGGTCTCCTCGGGGTGGTACTTCGCCGAGTACAGCGCGGTCTTGTACTCGAGGAACGCCTCGGGGCTGACGTTGAGCGCCGCGCCCAGGGCGCTCAGCGCGTTCTTGGAGCCCTCGCCGGTCAGGCTGCGGTCGAGGAAGGTGGCGCCGACGTACTGGAGCTTGAACTTGCCGTCGTCGTAGTCCTTCTTCACCGTCGAGCCGACGGTCTGCTCGAACTGGGCGCAGATCGGGCAGCGCGGGTCCTCGTACATCACGAGGGTCTTCTTGGCGCTCGCCTTGCCGAGGACGACCGTCGTGCCGTTCGTGCCGCTGGTGTTGGCCGGCTCGACCAGCTTGGCGGTCTTGGCCTCCTCCCAGTAGGTCGGCTTGTTGGCCTGCACGACGGCGTAACCTATGCCGCCGGCCGCGGCCAGCACGCCGACCGCCGAGGCGGCGACGATGATCTGCCGCTTGGCCTTGGCCCGCTTGGCCTGCTTCTCGCGCTCGATGCGCAGCCGCTCCCGGGCCGCCGTCTTCGCCGCCGCGCTGTTTCGCTTGCTCATGGTGGTGTTCTCCAAAAGGGGACGCGCACACGTCGTACGCGGAATACACAGGGGGACTGATGGGGTGCTCGTGCGGATGGTCCGGCGCAGACGCGGGCGTCCGTGTCAGACCGCGGCGGCCGGGCGCGGAGGTCCGCGCCGGCCCAGGGAGTGCACGAGGATCCGGTCCCGGGCGGTGTCCGTACGGTGCGTGGGCCGCGGCAGGCGGCGGGCCGCCGGGGCGCGTCGTACGGTCACGGCGGCGACCGCCAGCAGCAGGGGCCGGAACGTGGTCGCTGCGGCCGCTCCCAGCAGCTGGGCCAGCGCCCGCTCCCCCCGGCGCAGCCAGGCGGCCGCGATCAGGCCCACGGTGAGGTGCGCCGCGAGCAGCAGCCAGGCGGTGACCGGGTCGGAGTGGGCGAGGAGGCCGCCGAGCCGGTCGGGGTCGGTACCGGTGACCTGGGCGAGCGGGGTGCCCACCCGGGTGCCGTTGCCGCACAGCACGTCCCAGCCGACCGAGGCCAGCGGCCCGGCGACGGGGCCGCCGGCGCGGCCGTAGCAGAGGTGCTGGCCGGTGGTGAAGATCGTGTCGGCCGCCAGCTCCAGCGGGATCAGCAGGGCGGCGATCCGGCCGAAGCCGCACTCGCGGCCCGCCAGGGCGTACGCGAGGACGAACACGGCGGCCGCGACGGCGGCCACCGTGTTGAACGGCAGCGGGGCCCTGGACAGCAGCACGTGCGACGCGGTGCTGAGCGTCACGACGAGTGCCGTGAACAGCGCCGCGCGGAGCGCTCTGAGTCGGGTCCCGGATATGTCCATAGCGGAGGAGAGTGTGTCACGCGCTCCTGTAAGAGACCCCTAAAGGGTCCCTGTGAGAGCGCGGACTGTTAGAGACCTGGAATCCGGCCGTTGCGGAACAGGTCGACGAAGATCTGGTGGTCGGCACGCGCGCGTGCGCCGTAGCTGTGCGCGAAGTCCACCAGGAGCGGCGCGAAACCCTCCTCGTCGGCGGCGATGGCCGCGTCGATGGCCCGCTCGGTGGAGAACGGCACCAGGGACTCGCCGGAGGTGTCGTCCGCCGCCGCGTGCATCGTGGCCGTGGCGCGGCCCAGGTCGGCGACGACGCCCGCGATCTCCTCCGGGTCGTCGATGTCGCCCCAGTCCAGGTCGACGGCGTACGGCGAGACCTCGGCGACGAGCTGGCCCGCGCCGCCCAGCTCGGTCCAGCCCAGCCACGGGTCGGCGTGCGCCTGCAGGGCGCGCTGGGAGATGACCGTGCGGTGGCCCTCGTGCTGGAAGTAGTCGCGGATCGCCGGGTCGGTGATGTGCCGGGAGACGGCCGGGGTCTGGGCCTGCTTGATGTAGATCACGACGTCGTTCTCCAGGGCGTCGCTGTGCCCCTCCAGCAGGATGTTGTACGACGGCAGGCCGGCCGATCCGATGCCGATGCCCCGGCGGCCGACCACGTCCTTCACACGGTAGGAGTCGGGGCGGGCCAGGGAGGTCTCCGGCAGCGTCTCCAGATAGCCGTCGAAGGCCGCGAGGACCTTGTAGCGGGTGGCCGCGTCCAGCTCGATGGAGCCGCCGCCGGGCGCGAAGCGGCGCTCGAAGTCCCGGATCTCCGTCATGGAGTCCAGCAGACCGAAGCGGGTCAGCGAGCGGGCGTCGCGCAGCGCGTCCAGCAGCGGACCCTGGGCGGTGTCCAGGGTGAACGGCGGCACCTCGTCGCTCTTGGCTCCGGAGGCCAGGGCGCGCACGCGCTCGCGGTACGCGCCCGCGTACACCTGCACCAGCTCGGTGATCTGGTCGTCACTGAGCGCCTTCGCGTACCCGATGAGGGCGAGAGAGGCGGCGAGGCGCTTGAGGTCCCAGGTGAAGGGGCCGACGTACGCCTCGTCGAAGTCGTTGACGTTGAAGATCAGCCGGCCGTTGGCGTCCATGTACGTGCCGAAGTTCTCCGCGTGCAGGTCGCCGTGGATCCACACGCGCGAGGTGCGCTCGTCCAGGAACGGGCCACTGAGTGCTTTCCCACCACCCCGCCCGGCGTTCTCGGTCTCCAGGTCGTGGTAGAAGAGCGCCGCCGTGCCCCGGTAGAAAGCGAACGCCGAGGCCGCCATCTTGCGGAACTTCACGCGGAACGCGGCCGGGTCGGCGGCCAGGAGCTCGCCGAACGCGGTGTCGAAGACGCTGAGGATCTCCTCGCCGCGCTGCTCTTCGTTGAGCTGGGGGACCGACATCGCTGGGTGCCTCCTGGTACGGGTGATACGTGGCCTGGGGACGGATCGCCCGTCCACTTCCAACGCACGAAGGTACGCGGGAGTGCCCGGCCGCCCGTCACCCGGCCACCGTCTCTCATCGAGGCGTTTCGCGGCGCAGTGTTCACCTCACATGTCAGTGCCGAGGCATAGACTTCGACGCTGACCCCCAGACTGTCCGCCAGCCTGCCGTCGACTGTTTCCCTTGGAGGCCACGCCGTGTCAAAGCCGCCGTTCACGCACCTGCACGTCCACACCCAGTACTCACTGCTGGACGGTGCCGCGCGGCTGAAGGACATGTTCAACGCGTGCAACGAGATGGGCATGACGCACATCGCCATGTCCGACCACGGCAACCTCCACGGGGCGTACGACTTCTTCCACTCCGCGAAGAAGGCCGGAATCACCCCCATCATCGGCATCGAGGCGTATGTCGCCCCCGAGTCGCGGCGCAACAAGCGCAAGATCCAGTGGGGTCAGCCGCACCAGAAGCGTGACGACGTCTCCGGCTCCGGCGGTTACACCCACAAGACGATCTGGGCGGCGAACGCGACGGGTCTGCACAACCTCTTCCGCCTCTCCTCCGACGCGTACGCCGAGGGCTGGCTGCAGAAGTGGCCGCGGATGGACAAGGAGACCATCTCCCAGTGGTCCGAGGGGCTCATCGCGTCCACCGGCTGTCCCTCGGGCGAGGTGCAGACGCGGCTGCGTCTCGGCCAGGAGGAAGAGGCGCTGAAGGCCGCCGCCGACTACCAGGACATCTTCGGCAAGGACCGCTACTTCCTGGAGCTGATGGACCACGGCATCGACATCGAGCACCGGGTCCGTGAGGGTCTCCTGACCATCGGCAAGAAGCTCGGCATCCCGCCGCTGGTGACGAACGACTCGCACTACACGTACGCGCACGAGGCGACCGCGCACGACGCGCTGCTGTGCATCCAGACCGGCAAGAACCTCTCCGACCCCGACCGCTTCAAGTTCGACGGCACCGGCTACTACCTGAAGTCCACGGACGAGATGTACGCCATCGACTCCTCGGACGCCTGGCAGGAGGGCTGCGCCAACACCCTCCTGGTGGCCGAGCAGATCGACACCACCGGCATGTTCGAGGCCAAGAACCTCATGCCGAAGTTCGACATCCCCGAGGGCTACACCGAGGTCACCTGGTTCAAGGAGGAGGTCCGCCGGGGCATGGACCGCCGCTTCCCCGGCGGCGTCCCCGAGGACCGGCAGAAGCAGGTCGAGTACGAGATGGACGTCATCATCCAGATGGGGTTCCCGGGCTACTTCCTCGTCGTCGCCGACTTCATCATGTGGGCCAAGAACAACGGCATCGCGGTCGGCCCCGGCCGAGGCTCCGCGGCCGGCTCGATCGTCGCGTACGCCATGGGCATCACCGACCTCGACCCGATCCCGCACGGGCTGATCTTCGAGCGGTTCCTCAACCCCGAGCGCGTCTCCATGCCCGATGTCGACATCGACTTCGACGAGCGTCGGCGCGTCGAGGTGATCCGGTACGTGACCGAGAAGTACGGCGCCGACAAGGTCGCCATGATCGGCACCTACGGCAAGATCAAGGCCAAGAACGCGATCAAGGACTCCGCGCGCGTGCTGGGCTATCCGTACGCGATGGGCGACCGCATCACCAAGGCCATGCCCGCCGACGTCCTCGGCAAGGGCATCGACCTCAACGGCATCACCGACCCCTCGCACCCCCGGTACTCGGAGGCGGGCGAGGTCCGCGCGATGTACGAGAACGAGCCGGACGTCAAGAAGGTCATCGACACCGCCAAGGGCGTCGAGGGCCTGGTCCGGCAGATGGGTGTGCACGCCGCCGGCGTGATCATGTCCAGCGAGACCATCACCGAGCACGTCCCGGTCTGGGTGCGGCACACCGACGGCGTGACCATCACGCAGTGGGACTACCCGAGCTGTGAGTCGCTCGGCCTGCTGAAGATGGACTTCCTGGGCCTGCGCAACCTGACGATCATGGACGACGCCGTCAAGATGGTGAAGTCCAACAAGGGCGTGGACATCGATCTGCTGAGCCTCCCGCTCGACGATCCGACGACCTTCGAACTCCTCCAGCGCGGCGACACCCTGGGCGTCTTCCAGTTCGACGGCGGCCCCATGCGCTCACTGCTGCGCCTGATGAAGCCCGACAACTTCGAAGACATCTCCGCCGTCTCGGCGCTGTACCGGCCCGGCCCGATGGGCATGGACTCCCACACCAACTACGCTCTGCGCAAGAACAAGCTCCAGGAGATCACCCCGATCCACAAGGAGCTGGAGGAGCCCCTCGAAGAGGTCCTGGCCGTCACCTACGGCCTGATCGTCTACCAGGAGCAGGTGCAGAAGGCCGCCCAGATCATCGCCGGTTACTCGCTCGGCGAGGCCGACATCCTGCGCCGCGTGATGGGCAAGAAGAAGCCCGACGAGCTGGCGAAGAACTTCACCATCTTCCAGGCCGGCGCGAAGAAGAACGGCTACAGCGACGAGGCGATCCAGGCGCTGTGGGACGTGCTGGTGCCGTTCGCCGGCTACGCGTTCAACAAGGCCCACTCGGCCGCGTACGGACTGGTCTCGTACTGGACGGCGTACCTCAAGGCGAACTACCCCGCCGAGTACATGGCGGCGCTGCTCACCTCGGTCAAGGACGACAAGGACAAGTCCGCGATCTACCTGAACGAGTGCCGGCGCATGGGCATCAAGGTGCTCCCGCCGAACGTCAACGAGTCGGTGCACAACTTCGCCGCCCAGGGCGACGACGTGATCCTCTTCGGGCTGGAGGCCGTCCGCAACGTCGGCACCAACGTGGTCGACTCGATCATCAAGAGCCGCAAGGCCAAGGGGAAGTACGCCTCCTTCCCCGACTACCTCGACAAGGTCGAGGCCATCGCCTGCAACAAGCGGACCACGGAATCGCTGATCAAGGCAGGCGCGTTCGACACCCTCGGGCACACCCGCAAGGGACTCACCGCCCAGTTCGAGCCGATGATCGACAACGTGGTGGCGGTCAAGCGCAAGGAGGCCGAGGGCCAGTTCGACCTCTTCGGCGGCATGGGCGAGGAGCAGAGCAGCGAACCGGGCTTCGGGCTCGACGTCGTCTTCACCGACGAGGAGTGGGACAAGACCTATCTGCTCGCCCAGGAGCGGGAGATGCTCGGTCTGTACGTCTCCGATCACCCGCTCTTCGGTCTGGAGCACGTGCTGACCGACAAGGCGGACGCGGGCATCGCCCAGCTCACCGGGGGTGAGCACGCGGACGGCGCGGTGGTGACCATCGGCGGCATCATCTCCGGCCTCCAGCGCAAGATGACCAAGCAGGGCAACGCCTGGGCGATCGCCACCGTGGAGGACCTCGCGGGCTCCATCGAGTGCATGTTCTTCCCCGCGACCTACCAGCTCGTGTCGACCCAACTCGTCGAGGACGCCGTCGTCTTCGTCAAGGGCCGCCTCGACAAGCGCGAGGACGTGCCCCGCCTCGTCGCGATGGAGCTCATGGTCCCGGACCTGTCCAACGCGGGCACCAACGCGCCGGTGATCCTCACCATTCCGGCCACCCGTGTCACCCCGCCGATGGTCAGCCGGCTCAACGAGATCCTCACCCACCACAAGGGTGACAGCGAGGTCCGGATCAAGCTCCAGGGTCCGACCAAGACGACCGTCCTGCGCCTGGACCGGCACCGGGTCAAGCCCGATCCGGCGCTGTTCGGCGATCTGAAGGTACTGCTCGGCCCGTCCTGCCTGGCGGGCTGACGGTCACGAAGCGCGAGGGGCGCGTCCGGAACCGGACGCGCCCCTCGGTGTGCCCGGGCTGCAACAGCCCGGCGTGCGGAGATCAGTTGTGGCCGAAGCGCTTCTGCCGGCCCTTGCGGGCGATGTCCGCCGGGGTCACCTGAGCGATCTGCTGCTCGGCATGGTCCTGCATCGAGGACTGCTGGGCCGGCTGCTGACCACGTTCGGACTGCGGCTGCTTACGGTCCTGCTTCCGGTTCTTGGCCATGGTGATCTGCCTCCGTGGGGGATGTAGGGGCCAGGGCCGCGACCAGATTCACATAGGCTGACTTAAGGCGCATTTCGGATAATTACCGTCCGTGACAGGGGTTCTCGGAGCGCATCGGCTCGAAACGCCACGCCGAAGATCCAGTTCGGGCCGTTAACGCCCGCGCAGTCGGGCAGACTCGAAGGAAGCCCGAAGCAAACCTCCAGGGAAGAGGGTGAGTCGTGTGGACCGCTGCATCGTCCTGGTGGACGCCGGGTATCTGCTGGGGGCGGCGGCGAGCCTCCTCGCCGGAGAACCCTCGCGATCCCGGATCACCGTCGACCACTCCGCCCTCGTCCAGGGACTGCGCGAACAGGCCGAGTCCGACACCGAACGCCCGCTGCTGCGCATCTACTGGTTCGACGGCGCCCCCGACCGGGTCCCCCAGCCCGAGCACCGCCGGCTGCGCGTGATGCCCCGGATGACCGTCCGCCTCGGCGCCCTGACCCGCAGCGACGGACGCTGGGCCCAGAAGGGCGTCGACGCCGCCATGCACGCCGAACTGACCGAGCTGGCCCGCAACCGCGCCTGCTCCGACGTCGTCCTCGTCACCGGCGACGGCGACCTGCTGCCCGGCATGATGGCCGCCAAGGAACACGGCGTCGCCGTCCACCTGTGGGCCGTCCAGGCCGCCGACGGCGACTACAACCAGTCCGAGGACCTGGTCGCGGAGGCCGACGAGCGGCGCGTCCTGGACCGTACGTGGATCACCAAGGCCGTCCGCGCGAAGGAGTTCGGCGGGGTGTGCGCGCCGCCGCCCGTGCCCCGGCCGGAGATCGCCGCGATCCTCTCCGCGCCGCTGCCCGACTCCGGCCTCGCCCCCGCCGCCGAGCGCCCCGCCGAGGAACCCCAGCACACCTCCGTGGCCGCCGCCGACCGCAACGGCACACAGGAGCGCGCAGCCGCGCCCAAGGGCGTCCCCACCCCCAAGGACCTGGCCGCCCTGCGCGCCCCCGGCGCCCACCCCGCGCAGCACCCCGCCACCGCGACCCTGCGCTGGTCCTCCGACAAGGGCTGGATCGACCGGCCCGGAGTCGCCGCCGAGCCCTCCGAGGCCTCCTCGATGCCGACGCTGGCCCAGCTGACCACGGCCGAGCAGCGGTGGGCCGACCGCGAGGAGGACATCACCACCGTCGGCGGCGACGCGTACGAGGTGGGACAGGTCTTCGCCCGCCGGTGGATGGAGCGCCTCGGCGACCAGGGTCATCTGCAGAAGCTCTCCGGCATGTACCCGCGCATCCCGCACCGCATCGACGGCGAGCTGCTCAGGTACGCGGCCCGCTTCGGACTGCTCGCGCACAAGGACGACCAGATCGACGAGCACGACCGCTACGCCATCCGGGCGGGTTTCTGGCGCGAGATCGACGTCCGTACGGCCGCCGAGCAGCCGCCCGCGGGGGACTGACAGGGACCGGACCGGGCAGTCGCGGCGCCCCCAGCGGCGAGCAAATCTCCCCGACCCCGTAGTCTCGTCCCTTGTGAGTACGCGCACGGCATCGGCCATCCGGCACAACGACGAGGTCGTGTGTGCCGTGCGCGGACTGACCAAGACCTATCGGGCGGTACGGGGCCGTCGAGGCACCCCGGCGACCCCCGAGGTACGGGCCACCGACGAGGTGGAGCTGGACATCCGGCGCGGTGAGATCTTCGGGCTGCTCGGGCCGAACGGCGCCGGCAAGTCCACCCTCGTACGGCAGCTGACCGGGCTGATGCGGCCCGACACGGGCACCGTGGAGATCCTCGGGCACGACATCGTGCGCCATCCCGAGCGGGCCGCGCGCATCCTCGCCTACCTCGGGCAGGAGTCCACCGCTCTCGACGATCTGACCGTGTCGCTGGCCGCCGAGACGACCGGGCGGCTGCGCGGCCTCGACGCGCGGCGGGCCCGCCGGGAGCGGGACGCCGTCCTCGACGAGCTGGGGCTCACCCCGATCGCCGGGCGGCCGCTGCGCAAGCTGTCCGGCGGACAGCGGCGGCTGGCCTGCTTCGCGACCGCACTGGTGGGGGAGCGGCCGCTGCTGGTGCTGGACGAGCCGACCACCGGCATGGACCCGGTCGCGCGGCGGGCCGTGTGGTCGGCCGTGGACCGGCGGCGGGCCGAGCGCGGCACAACGGTTCTGCTGGTCACCCACAACGTCATCGAGGCGGAGACCGTGCTCGACCGGGTCGCCGTCCTCGACAAGGGACGGGTCATCGCCTGCGACACGCCCGCCGGGCTCAAGGAACAGGTCGCCGGCGAGGTGCGGGTCGAGCTGGTGTGGCGGGAGCGGGCGCCGCTGGACGTGCCCGAGGTCGCCGCGCTGCGCGAGCGGGCCGTGGAGTCCGGGCGCCGCTGGACGCTGCGGCTGGTCCCCGAAGAGGCCCGTGCGATCGTCGCCACCGTCACCGGCGGTGCCGCCTTCGCTGCCCTGGACGACTTCACCCTGGCCACGCCCAGTCTTGAGGACGTCTACCTGGCGCTGGGCGGGGCCGCACGGCAGGGACTGGTGCGGACATGAGCACGAGGGGCTTCGGGGCCGTATGGGACGGTGTCTTCGTCTCTGTGTGCGACGGTGCCTTCGTGCCCGTAGGGGACGGTGTGAGAGCCGTAGGGAAGAGGAGCAGCGCCACGTGAGTGTCGTACCCGCCGAGGTTCTGCCGGGCAGCGCCCGGGCCGTCCCGGAGACGGTCCGCGCGGCCGCCGAGCTGGGGCCGCGCGCGCGGCTGTGGCCGTCGCTCATGGCCGTGTACCGGGCGCAGCTGTCCCGGGCGCGGGTGGCACGGATTCCGCTGCTGTTCGTGGCGACCTTCCAGTCGGTCGGCATCCTGATCATGATGCGGGGTGTCGTGGACGGGGGCAGTGAGGCGGAGGCGGTCGTCGCCGGGTCGGCGGTGCTCGTCGTCGCGTTCGTCGCGCTCAATCTGCTCGCCCAGTACTTCGGGCAGCTGCGGGCGAGCGGAGGGCTGGACCACTACGCCACGCTTCCGGTGCCGCCGGCGGCCGTGGTGCTGGGGGCGGCGGGGGCGTACGCGTCCTTCACCGTGCCGGGGACGCTCGTGACGGCGGTGTTCGGGTGTGTGCTGTTCGGGCTGCCGCTGACGCATCTGTGGGTGCTCGCGGCCGTCATCCCGCTCGCGGGCGCCGCGCTGTCCGGGCTCGGCGCGGCCTTCGGGCTGCTCGCGCCGCGCCCGGAGCTGGCCACGGTCCTCGGGCAGCTCGGCATGTCGGCGGCGCTGCTGCTGGGGGTGCTGCCGCCGGACCGGATGCCGGAGGCGGTGCGGTTCGCCCGCGATCTGCTGCCGTCCACGTACGGGGTCGAGGCGTTCGCGCGGACGTTCGGACCGCATCCCGACTGGGCGTTCGTGCTGGGTGACCTCGCGGTGTGTGCCGGTGTGGGGTGTGTGTCCCTGGCCGTCGCCACCTGGGCCTACCGTCGGGCCGCCGTCCGGTGACGCGCCGCACGGGCGGGCCTGGCACGATGTCAGGGTGACCGCACCACTGACTCCGCCTCCGCCGCCGCACGAACCGTCCCCGCACGACGCCTGGCCGCCGCCGGGTGGGCATGCGGGGGTGGCCGCCGCGCCGCACGACGTCGCGTACGGACAGGACGGGCCCGGCATGAAGACCGAGTTGCGGGAAGCAGCCTTGATCACGGTGGTGACCGCGGTGGCCGGGGTGCTGCTCGGGCTGCTGTGGAAGTGGCTCGCGCCTTCGGTGCCGCTGGTCGGTGATGTGGTGAACGGCGGCTGGGTCGTCTACCTCAAGGACAGCGAGGGCGAGCAGGCGATCGGGGTGGACGGGACGTTCTCGCTGCTGGCGCTGGTCTTCGGGGCCGTGAGCGCCGGGGCGGTGTTCCTCTGGCGGCGACGTGGGGGTGTGCCGCTGGTGGTGGCGCTGATGGTCGGGGGCCTGCTGGGGTCGTTGCTGGCGTGGCGACTGGGGGTCTGGCTCGGGCCCGGCTCGGATGTGATCGCACAGGCCAAGGCGGCGGGCAAGGGCGTGACGTTCTCGGCGCCGTTGAAGCTGGGGGCGAAGGGGGCGCTGCTGGCGTGGTCCCTGGCCGCGCTGCTGGTCCACCTGGGGCTCACGGCGTTGTTCGGACCCCGGGACGCTGAGCCGTACGGCCAGGGGCCGGTACCGAAGGACTCCTACGGCGCGCCGCTCGAGTAGACGGTTCCCCGCCCCCCGGCACGGTTCAGCCTCGGCCGATGGGGGCCAGCACCGCCTGCGTCAGGGTGGCCAGGTCCGAGGGGGAGAGTTCCACCTCCAGGCCTCTGCGGCCCGCCGAGACGCAGATCGTGGCGTGGGTCGTCGCCGAGTCGTCGAGGACCGTGGGGAGTTTCTTGCGCTGGCCCAGCGGGGAGATGCCGCCGCGGACATAGCCCGTGGTGCGTTCCGCCAGGGTGGGGTCGGCCATGGCGGCGCGTTTGCCGCCCACCGCCGAGGCCAGGGCCTTGAGGTCGAGGGTGCCTGCCACCGGGACCACGGCCACCGTCAGACTGCCGTCCACGTCCGCCACCAGGGTCTTGAAGACGCGGTCGGGCGAGACGCCCATCGCCTCGGCGGCCTCCTCGCCGTAGGAGGAGTGGTTCGGGTCGTGGTCGTAGGCGTGGACCGTGAAGTCCACGCCCGCCGCGGTGAGGGCCACCGTCGCGGGGGTGCCCCCGGACTGCTGTTGCTTCTTCGACTTCTTCGCCATTAACCCGACTTCTTCGTCGCCGACTCGATCAATTTCGTGCGCCCCTCAGTTGAGACTGGTCGGACCGCGTGTCAGGTCCGCCGCGGGCAACGAGGGCAGGCTACGGATGATCGCCGTCTCCGCGCGAAGGAGTTTCAGCTCGTCACGGAGGCGGGAGGCGGTGTCGGGGGCCTGGAGGAGGTGCTGCTTGGCCGGGATGTCCAGCATCATCGCCGCGGCCACCAGGTACGACACCACCGAGGGGTCGTCGGGGAGGTCCGCACCCGTGGTCAGCGAGCGCTCTCGGGCGCCCGCCAGGCGCTTCTGGTACTGGCGGAAGGCCCGCAGTACGCCCTCGGCCAGCGCGCCCGCCTCCTCGCCCGGCTGCTCCGGGAGCTCCTCGAGCTCGGCGGTGAGGAACGGACCCGACGCGTCGACCGACACGAGGCGCACGCGCGTCGTGCCCGTCGCCAGGACCTCGAAGGTCCCGTCGGCGCGCTCACGGATCGTGGCCGCGTCGGCGACGCAGCCGGTGCCGTGGAACGCCTTGAGGGGCTCCTCGCCGAAGCCGGCCGCCGGGCCGCGCTCGGGCAGAGCCGTCTGGTCGGGCAGACCCTGGGCGCTGGGCGCGACCTCGTGGCCGTCGCGGATCGCGACGACGGCGAACCGGCGCGGTTCGTCCTCGGGGGTCTTGAGCAGATCGCGCATCATGGCGCGATAACGCTCCTCGAAAACGTTCAACGGAAGCACCAGCCCCGGGAACAGCACCGAGTTCAGGGGGAAGAGCGGCAGACGGACGGTGGTCACGGCGCAGAAGCCTAGTGGTCGTCCGGGTGCGCTCGGTCGTCGTGACCATTTCCTGGATGCCCGGCCCGCTGTACGGGGCCTCCCGAGCACACGGCCTCGCGGACGGCGAGGAAGTGGCCCAGCGGGTCGTCCGACAGCCGGCCCCAGGGGAAGGACGTGGCGTACGGGCCGATCAGACGCAGCTGTACGAGGGCGTCGTCGCGGCGGTCGAGGCGGGCGAGGACGTAGGCCAGCAGGTTGCGGATCTCGGCCGGCCACGGGTCCATGGAGGGGAAACGGGCGGAGAGGGCGATCGCGCGGTCGGCTGCCGCGTCCAGGCGTTCGCGCGGCACCTCGGGGCCGCAGCCGTCGGTGAGGTAGGCGAAGGCCGCTCGTACCGGCAGCGCCTGGACCAGCGAGTCGGCCGGGGCGTCCTGTGCGGCCCGGTCGGCGAAGTCGAAGCACTCGCGGTGCGAGCCGTGCCAGGACTCGGCGAGATAGCGCTTGGCGGCCACATGGCAGCCGTAGTGGTGGGGGGCGCGGCGCACGGCGGCCTCCCACAGCTCGCCGAAGTACTTGTGCCCGGCCCGGGCGCCGCGCGCGTGGTCCAGGGCGATCCGCCAGGGCACCGGGTCGCGGTGGTCGCTCTGCGCGGCCGCCGTGATCAGCGGGCTCACCTCGCGCAGCAGCTCGGCCCGTGCCGGGGACGGCCAGGCGCGCTCCACCGCCAGCTGGGCGGAGAGCAGCACCAGGTCGGGGTCGCGCGGAGCCGCGGCCCGCCATTCCTCGAACCACTCACCCCTGGAGAGGGCGAAGGAGGCGAGACGGGTCACATAGCGGTCGCGGTACTCCCACTCCGCCCGCTCACGCGTCCGGCGCAGCAGTTCGGCGGCGGTCTCGTACCCGCCCCGCCCGGCCGCGACCAACGCGGGGCCGAGCCGGTCGTCGGGTACGTCGAGGAGCACCTCGTCGTCGGCGGGGAGCCAGGCGCCAGGGTGGGGGGCTGCGGTCCGTGCCATCCGGGAGAACCGGGAGGCGCGGATGAAGGGGGGGAGCAGAGCCATGGTGCCGACCATTGAAAAGCCGCAGTTCGGCTTGCGCCAGAGGGTGCGGGCAACCTCACGAAAGTTGTACGGCGCGAGGTCAAGGAACCGTAAAAGGTGACTGTGCGGCGACTGTCCGTGCACCGACAACCAGGTTGGGGCGTCACCCTCGCTGCAGCAGCCGCGACGCCCCCGCCGCCACCGTCGTCGCCAGGATCCAGCCGAGCAGGATCAGCGCCGTCGACAGCCACTGCCAGCCACCGGTGAGCTGCCACTGGCCCACCTGGCCCAGGTCGATCACGGGCAGCAGCAGATCGAGGGCGAGCAGGGTCGGGTTCCAGGGCGGGTGCCCGTCGCGGTCGACGGGAGGATGCGGGGCGCTCGCGAAGGCCAGGGAACTCGTCGCCCACAGCACGGCCATCCACACCGCCGCCCGGCCCGGACGGTAGCCGTAGGCCACCGTCAAGTCCTGGACATAGCCCCAGAGCTTCGCGGCGGGCGGCAGCGTCTCCCGGCGGCGGCGCTGCTTGGCGAGCAGCACCTCGCGGGCGTCCTCGTCCTCGCCGCCGGCCCGCAGCACGGTCGCCAGCCGCTCGTACGGCTCCGGGTTGTACTCGGCGGTCGCGGCGGCCACCCACTCCAGTCGCTCGGCCAGCGGGAAAGGGCCCTGCGGCACCAGGTTCTCGTACGCGAAGCCGCCCATGTGCAGACTGCCGGGGCCCGGCCAGGCGCTCGCCCGGTCCACCAGGTTGATCACCCGGGCGCCGGACAGCACCACCTTGCCCTGCAGCGGCTTCTCGCCGAGGAAGCGCAGCTCGGGCGTCTGGACCCGGCGCAGCGACAGCTCCTGCTCCTCCGTGAAGGAGAACCGCGCCCGCTCCAGGTCCACGGCGTCCCCGAACCGCCCGTCGTCCAGGCGCAGCCCGCCCCGGCACTCGAACCGCTGGATGCGTGTCCCGCGCGCGGGCGTCGCCCCGCTCAGCGCCTGCCTGCCGACACCGGCCGGGGTCAGGTACAGGGACCGCTCCACCGTCAGCTGGGGCGCGTTCAGCGCGAGCCGGCCGTACGGGTTGGCCAGCCGGGCCCCGCGCAGGCTCAGCGACACGCCGATCTGGGCGCTGCGCAGACTCAGCTCGCCGTGCGACTCGAGGAGCTCGGCCTGCAGGTCCTGCCCGACCGTCATGCCGTCGGCGGCGATCGAGCGGCCGCTGCGGTCGCGGTAGACGATCGACTGGTTGAGCAGCAGGTCCGTGCCGATGTGCGCGTCGGTGAGCCGGACTCCGTTGTGGAAGCGGCAGCGGGGGAGATGCAGATCGCCCTCGGTCTGCAGCCGCGCGGCCTCCAGACGCGGCACCGAGCAGTCCACCATCCGCAGGGTCGTGAACCGCGCCTCCGGCAGCAGCACCTCCCGCTCGAACCGGCAGCGCTTCATCTCGACGTACGGCACCACCGTGCCACCCGCCAGGTCCAGGCTGCCGCTGACCTGCACGCCGACCAGCTTGAGCGAGGACACCCGGCCCGCCAGCGCGGGCGGCCCGTCCAGCAGCAGCCAGGCGACGATCCGGGCCCGCACGGTCCGTGTCCCGCCCCAGGGATGCCCGCCGTGCGGGTCGTCGACGACCGTGTCCCCGCTGCTCAGGTCGTACACGCTGCCGTTGCGGAAGGCCTGCCACATGCCGGCCTCGGCGGCGGTCAGGTCGTCCGGCGGGTCTCCGGCCTCCTCCGACGTCACGTCCCACCCCCCCTTTCGCACACGCACAGCCTTCGCACAGCGGTTGATGCCCGCTGCGTGACCGGACGAACGCTAGACGTGAGGGTGATCTTCCGGTTCCGGCCACGTTCTGTATCAGCCACTGATACGCGCGGACGGTGCCGGATCCCGGTCTGAGAGAATTGGACCGTGATCTCTCGAATCGATCTGCGCGGCGACGCCCTTCCCGAGGGCCCCGCCCTGCGTGACCTGCTGCCCCGAGCCGACTTCGACGTTCAGGCCGCCCTCGAGAAGGTGCGCCCTATCTGCGAGGCCGTGCATCATCGGGGCGACGCGGCGCTGATCGACTTCGCCGAGAAGTTCGACGGGGTACGACTGGAATCCGTCCGGGTTCCCGCACAGGCCCTCACCGACGCGCTGGAGCAGCTCGATCCGGCCGTGCGCGCGGCCCTGGAGGAGTCCATCCGCCGCGCCCGCCTCGTCCACCGCGAGCAGCGCCGTACGACCCACACGACCCAGGTGGTGCCGGGCGGCTCGGTGACCGAGAAGTGGGTGCCGGTCGAGCGGGTCGGGCTGTACGCGCCCGGCGGCCGCTCGGTCTACCCGTCCTCCGTGGTCATGAACGTGGTGCCCGCGCAGGAGGCCGGCGTGGAGTCCATCGCGCTCGCCTCGCCCGCCCAGGCGCCCGCTTTTGCAAATGATCCAGCCGGCGGCCTGCCGCACCCGACGATCCTCGCCGCCTGCGCCCTGCTGGGCGTCGACGAGGTGTACGCGGCCGGTGGCGCCACCGCCGTCGCGATGTTCGCGTACGGCACCGAGTCCTGCGCGCCCGCCAACATGGTCACCGGCCCCGGCAACATCTGGGTGGCCGCCGCCAAGCGCTACTTCACCGGCAAGATCGGCATCGACGCCGAGGCCGGCCCCACCGAGATCGCCGTCCTGGCCGACGCGACGGCCGACCCGGTGCACGTCGCCGCCGACCTGATCAGCCAGGCCGAGCACGATCCGCTGGCCGCCGCCGTACTGGTCACCGATTCCGTCGAGCTGGCGGACGCGGTCGAGAAGGAGCTGGAACCGCAGGTCGCGGCCACCAAGCACATCGACGACCGGATCGTCCCCGCCCTCAAGGGCAGGCAGTCCGCGATCGTCCTCGTCGACGGCGTCGACGAGGGGCTGCGGGTCGTGAACGCGTACGGCGCGGAGCACCTGGAGATCCAGACGGCCGACGCCGCCGCTGTCGCCGAGCGGGTGACGAACGCGGGCGCGATCTTCATCGGCCCCTGGGCGCCGGTCTCGCTCGGTGACTACGCCGCCGGGTCCAACCACGTGCTGCCCACCGGCGGCTGCGCCTGCCACTCCTCGGGCCTGTCGGTCCAGTCCTTCCTGCGCGGCATCCACATCGTCGACTACACGAAGGACGCGCTGGCCGAGGTCGCGCACCACGTGGTGACGCTGGCGGAGGCGGAGGACCTGCCCGCGCACGGCGCGGCGATCAAGGCGAGGTTTGTCGGAGACGAACAAATGTCGCGTGGGTGGAAGGTACCGGCGAGCAAGTGAACTTCGGAATCGACGATCTGCCCGTACGGGACGAGCTGCGGGGCAAGTCGCCCTACGGCGCGCCTCAACTGGAAGTCCCCGTACGGCTGAACACCAACGAGAACCCCTACCCGCTGCCCGAGCCGCTGGTCGAGCGGATCACGGAGCGGGTGCGCGAGGCGGCCCGCGACCTCAACCGCTACCCCGACCGGGACGCCGTCGAACTGCGCACCCGGCTCGCCAAGTACCTGACGGACACGTCCGGGTACGAGGTCGGCCTGGCCGGCGTGTGGGCCGCCAACGGCTCCAACGAGGTCATCCAGCAGCTGCTGCAGACCTTCGGCGGACCCGGCCGTACGGCGATCGGCTTCGAGCCGTCGTACTCGATGCACGGGCTCATCGCGCGCGGCACGGGCACGGGGTGGATCTCCGGTCCTCGCAACGAGGACTTCACCATCGACCTCGCGGCCGCCGAGAAGGCCCTCGCAGAGCACCGCCCGGACGTCGTCTTCATCACCACTCCCAACAACCCCACCGGCACCGCCGTACCAGCCGAGACGGTCCTCGCGCTGTACGAGGCCGCGCAGGCCGCCAAGCCGTCGATGGTCGTCGTCGACGAGGCGTACATCGAGTTCAGCCACGGGGACTCGCTGCTGCCGCTGCTCGAAGGTCGGCCGAATCTCGTCGTGTCCCGGACCATGTCGAAGGCCTTCGGCGCGGCCGGGCTGCGGCTCGGTTACCTCGCCGCGCACCCGGCGGTCGTGGACGCCGTACAGCTGGTGCGGCTGCCGTACCACCTGTCGGCCGTCACCCAGGCGACCGCGCTGGCCGCCCTGGAGCACACCGACACGCTGCTGAAGTACGTCGAGCAGCTGAAGTCGGAGCGCGACCGGCTGGTGACCGAGCTCCTCGCGATCGGCTACGAGGTCACGGCGTCCGACGCCAACTTCGTGCAGTTCGGCCGCTTCGCCGACGCCCACGAGGTCTGGCAGCAGATCCTCGACCGGGGCGTCCTGGTCCGGGACAACGGCGTGCCGGGCTGGCTGCGGGTCACCGCCGGAACCCCCGAAGAGAACGACGCGTTCCTCGACGCGGTACGTGAGTTGCAGTGTTTTGTGGGGGGCACCCCCACACCCCCGAAGGAGACGGACGCATGAGCCGCGTAGGACGTGTAGAGCGGACGACGAAGGAGACCTCGGTCCTCGTCGAGATCAACCTCGACGGCACCGGCAAGGTCGACGTGTCGACCGGCGTCGGCTTCTACGACCACATGCTCGACCAGCTCGGCCGGCACGGTCTCTTCGACCTGACCGTGAAGACCGACGGCGATCTGCACATCGACTCGCACCACACCATCGAGGACACCGCCCTCGCCCTCGGCGCCGCCTTCAAGCAGGCCCTCGGCGACAAGGTGGGCATCTACCGCTTCGGCAACTGCACGGTCCCGCTGGACGAGTCCCTCGCCCAGGTCACCGTCGACCTGTCCGGCCGCCCGTACCTCGTGCACACCGAGCCCGAGAAGATGGCGCCGATGATCGGCGAGTACGACACCACGATGACCCGGCACATCCTGGAGTCCTTCGTCGCCCAGGCGCAGATCGCGCTGCACGTGCACGTGCCCTACGGGCGCAACGCGCACCACATCGTGGAGTGCCAGTTCAAGGCGCTGGCCCGGGCCCTGCGCTACGCCTCCGAGCGCGACCCGCGCGCGGCCGGCATCCTCCCCTCGACGAAGGGCGCGCTGTAAAGCCATGAACGGTCTGTCGACCCTTCTGATCGTCGTCGGTCTCTTCCTGGCCGGCGGCATCTACTCCTTCGTCAAGCAGGACATGCCCAGGAGCCTGATCGTGCTGCTGTCGATCGGCGCCGGCATGTGTCTCGTCGCCGGTGTCATGAGGCTGGAGGTGTGGAGTTGAGCGCGGTGAGCAAGAAGGTCGTGGTCTTCGACTACGGCTTCGGCAACGTCCGTTCCGCCGAGCGGGCCCTCGCCCGCACCGGGGCCGACGTCGAGATCACGCGTGACTTCGACAGGGCCATGAACGCGGACGGGCTGCTGGTGCCGGGCGTCGGGGCCTTCGCCGCCTGCATGCGGGGGCTGAAGGAGGCGCGCGGCGACTGGATCATCGACCGCCGGCTGTCCGGCGGTCGCCCGGTGATGGGCATCTGCGTCGGCATGCAGATCCTGTTCGCGCGCGGCATCGAGCACGGCGTCGAGACCGAGGGCCTCGACGAGTGGCCCGGCGCGGTCGAGCCGCTCCAGGCCGAGATCGTGCCGCACATGGGCTGGAACACCGTGGACGCCCCGGCCGACTCCCAGCTGTTCGCCGGTCTCGACGCGGACGCCCGCTTCTACTTCGTGCACTCCTACGCCGTCCAGGACTGGTCCCTGGAGACGCACAACCCGACCATGCACGCGCCCAGGGTGACCTGGTCGACGCACGGCAAGCCCTTCGTGGCCGCCGTGGAGAACGGCGCCCTGTGGGCCACGCAGTTCCACCCCGAGAAGTCCGGCGACGCCGGCGCCCAGCTCCTCACCAACTGGATCGGAAGCCTGTGAGCAAGCTCGAACTCCTTCCCGCCGTCGATGTCCGCGACGGCCAGGCCGTCCGTCTCGTGCACGGCGAGTCCGGCACCGAGACCTCGTACGGCTCCCCGCTCGAGGCCGCCCTCGCCTGGCAGCGGGCGGGCGCCGAGTGGCTGCATCTGGTGGACCTGGACGCGGCGTTCGGCACCGGCGACAACCGGGACCTGGTCCGCGAGGTCACCGAGGCGATGGACATCAAGGTGGAGCTCTCCGGCGGCATCCGCGACGACGCCACCCTCGCCGCCGCCCTGGCCACCGGCTGCACCCGCGTCAACCTCGGCACCGCCGCCCTGGAGTCCCCGGAGTGGGTCGCCAAGGTCATCGCCGAGCACGGCGACAGGATCGCGGTCGGTCTCGACGTACGCGGCACCACCCTGCGCGGCCGTGGCTGGACCCGCGACGGAGGCGACCTCTACGAGACGCTGGAGCGGCTGAACAAGGAGGGCTGCGCCCGGTACGTCGTCACCGACATCGCCAAGGACGGCACGCTGCAGGGCCCCAACCTGGAGCTGCTGAAGAACGTGTGCGCGGCGACGGACCGGCCGGTCGTGGCCTCCGGTGGCGTGTCGTCCCTGGACGACCTGCGCGCCATCGCCGAGCTGGTACCCCTCGGTGTCGAGGGGTCGATTGTCGGGAAGGCGCTCTACGCGAAGGCGTTCACCCTGGAAGAGGCCCTGGAGGCTGTGTCGTCATGACGTCCGAAGCCGTGCGGCGCGTGCAGAGCGGAAGTCCCTGGGAAGAGAGTTTCGGTTTCGCACGTGCCGTCGCGGCGGGCGACCGTGTGCTGGTGGCGGGCACCACGTCCTTCAAGGGCGATGTGCTCTACGGGGAGGGCGACCCCTACGAGCAGGCCAAGGTGGCCTTCACCGGCGCGGTCGAGGCGATCGGCGAGTTCGGGCTCGGCGTCGAGTCCGTGATCCGTACCCGGATGTACCTGACGCATTCGCGGGACGTCGACGAGGTGGGCCGGGCCCACAAGGAGATCTTCGACGCGGTGCGTCCGGTGTCCACCCTGCTGGTGGTGGAGGGTTTCGTCGACCCGCGCATCCTGGTCGAAGTAGAGCTAGAGGCATTCAGAGGAGCCGTGAACTCATGACCCTGGCGGTCCGAGTCATCCCCTGCCTGGACGTGGACAACGGCCGGGTCGTCAAGGGTGTCAACTTCCAGAACCTGCGTGACGCCGGCGACCCGGTCGAGATGGCCAAGGTGTACGACGCCGAGGGCGCCGACGAGCTGACGTTCCTGGACATCACCGCCTCGTCGGGCAACCGCGAGACCACCTACGACGTGGTGCGCCGCACCGCCGAGCAGGTGTTCATCCCGCTGACCGTCGGTGGCGGGGTGCGCGCCTCCGAGGACGTGGACAAGCTGCTGCGGGCGGGCGCCGACAAGGTGGGCGTCAACACGGCGGCCATCGCCCGCCCGGAGCTGATCCAGGAGATCGCCGAGCGGTTCGGCAGCCAGGTGCTGGTGCTGTCGGTCGACGCGCGCCGTACCGCGTCGGGGTCCTTCGAGGTGACCACGCACGGAGGCCGCAAGGGCACCGGCATCGACGCGGTCGAGTGGGCGCACCGGGCGGCCGAGCTGGGCGCCGGCGAGATCCTGCTGAACTCCATGGACGCGGACGGCACCAAGGACGGCTACGACCTGGAGATGATCGCCGCCGTCCGCAAGCACGTGACCATCCCCGTCATCGCCTCCGGCGGCGCCGGCAAGCTCGCCGACTTCCCGCCGGCCATCGACGCGGGCGCGGACGCGGTGCTGGCCGCGTCGGTGTTCCACTTCGGCGACCTGCGGATCGGGGAAGTGAAGCAGGCGCTGCGGGAAGCGGGTCACCCGGTGCGCTGACACCGCACCCCGCCCGAGCCCCGGTCACCGGGTGGCCGGGGCTTTCCGCCGCCCGGATACGGAACCTGCACAGCGGCGACGGCCGGGAACGCTGCAAGCTCGCCGCCCAGGGCGCGCTGCCCCGCACCCTGCGGGAACAGCGTGTCGAGCGGTACCGGCGCCACTTGGACGAGTCCGGGTCCTGGAGCGACGCCTGGCGTTCGGCCGGGTTCGACGGCGAGTGGCTCCAGCGCCTCACCGCCGCCGAACTCACCGAACTCCGGGGCGACATGGGGGAGCTTCTCCGCAAGTACCAGGCCAAGGGGCGAGCCGCCGAGGAGGCGGGCGAAACCCAGGGCCGCGAGAACGTCGCATCCACCTGTACGGCTTCCCGTTCCGCGCCTGAGAGGACGCTCCCCATGACCGCGACCGGCACGGCACCGGCGCCCGCGACGACCGGCCCCGCCCACCGCGACGGCAACGTCCTGCGCTGGCTCGGCGCGTACGCGTCCTCGATGGCCGGTGACGGTGTCTACTACGTCGCCCTGTCCTGGGCCGCCGTACAGACGGGCTCCCCGGCCCAGGCCGGAATGGTGATGTCGGCCAGCGCGCTGCCGCGAGCGGTACTGATGCTGGGCGGGGGAGTGATCGCCGACCGGTGGGGGCCGCGCCGCGTCGTCATCGGCAGTGACGCCGTGCGCTGCGCGGCCGTGCTCGCGGTGGCGGGACTGCTGTTCCTCACCAGCCCGGGGCTGTGGCCGCTGGCGGTGCTCGCCCTGGTCTTCGGCGCCGTCGACGCCGTGTTCGTCCCCGCCGTGGGCGCGCTGCCCGCCCGGATCACCGGCACGGCGCAACTCGCCCGGGTGCAGGGGATGAGGGGCCTGGCGTACCGGTTCGCCGTCATCGTCGGCGCCCCGCTCGGCGGTATCGGCGTGGCGGCCGGCGGCGCCGCGGCCGCGTTCGGGCTCGCCGGGCTGCTGATCGCCCTGTCCCTGCCGCTGCTCATCTCCGTGCGCATAAGGGAACTGCCCTCCGACGACGGCCCGGCCGACAGCAGCCCGGGCTCCCGTGGCACCACCGCCTGGCGCCACCTCGTGACCGGACTGCGCCGCATCCGCCGTCACCGCGTGCTCGCCCCGCTGATGCTGGTCATCGCCCTGGGCGACCTCGGCTTCGTCGGGCCGTTCAACGTGGGCCTGACCCTGCTGGCCGACGAGCGCGGCTGGGGTGCCTCCGGCATGGGCTGGGTACTGGCCGGCTTCGGGACCGGGGCGGCGCTCGCCTCACTGCTGCTGGCGGTGCGGGGCCGGCTGCCCCACGCGGGGCGCGTGGCCGCGCACGCGATCCTCGCGGGGTCCGTGGCGATCGCTGCTCTCGCACAGGTCCCCGGCGTGGTCGCGGCCGTGGGCATCGCCCTGTTCGTCGGGCTGTCCGCGGGCCTCAGCGGCGCGGTGTGCGGCGCCCTGCTGCAGACCCAGGCCGACCCCGCGTACCTGGGCCGTGTCACGGCCGTCTCCAGCCTGGTCAGTCTGGGCCTGGCGCCGCTGACGATGCCGCTGTTCGCCGCGGCCGTCGGGGCCTGGGGCACCCGCCCGGTGTTCGTCGTCAGCGCCGTGCTCTGCGGGCTCGGCGGGGGCGTGGCCCTGTGCGTGAAGGACCTGCGCCGCGCGGAACTGCCCCGCTGACGCCCACCTTCGGCCGTGCGAGCCGCCTCGCCCTCAGATCCCCAGCTGCTTGCCGCTGTGCAGCTTCTCGATCGCTTCCTTCTCCCCGTCCAGCTCCACCTTCGCGGCGCTCTGCCGTCCGTACAGGAACAGCAGCAGCTCCGACGGCTCCCCGGTGACCGTCACCACCGGGGTGCCGCGCTGGGCGACCGCCGTACGGCCGTCCGGGCGGCGCAGCACCAGGCCGGTCGGGGAACCGCGGCCCATCAGGCGGGCGGTGCGCTCCAGACGGGACCAGAGGGCGTCCTGGAAGACCGGGTCCAGCTCGCGGGGCGTCCAGTCGGACTGCGCACGCCGGACGTCCTCGGAGTGGACGTAGAACTCGATCGTGTTCGACGCCTCGTCTATCTGCTTCAGCTGGAAGGGCGAGAACCGCGGCGGGCCGGTACGGATCAGCTGGATCAGCTCCTCGTACGGCTTCGCGGCGAACTCCGCCATCACCTTGTCGAGGCGGGACGCCAGCTGCTTGATCAGGATGCCCCCGGCGGCGTCCGGGCGACGCTCGCGCACCACCACGTGCGCGGCCAGGTCCTGTGTCTCCCAGCCCTCGCAGAGGGTCGGGGCGCCCGGACCAGCCGTTTCCAAGAGGTCGGCGAGAAGGAGCCGTTCACGCTTGGCGAAAGTCGACATGCGGTCAGCCTACGACCACGTAGCGGGTCCGCACAGTGGACGCACGTCCGCCACGGTCAGTGGCGCGCGGCACAATGGCACCCATGACCAGCACGCCCCAGCCCAGCAGCCTGGACCCCGAGATCGCCGCGCGCCTCAAGCGCGGCGCCGACGGGCTCGTCCCCGCCATCGCCCAGCAGTACGACACCGGTGAGGTGCTCATGCTCGGCTGGATGGACGACGAGGCGCTGCACCGCACGCTCACCACCGGCCGCTGCACCTACTGGTCGCGCAGCCGCCGGGAGTACTGGGTCAAGGGCGACACCTCCGGTCACTTCCAGTGGGTGAAGTCCGTCGCCCTCGACTGCGACGCCGACACCCTGCTGGTCAAGGTCGACCAGGTCGGCGCCGCCTGCCACACCGGCGCGCGCACCTGCTTCGACGCCGACGTCCTCCTCAAGGACGGCGCCGATTCCGGCGCCGCCGCCCCGGATCAGTAAGGTCAGCCGCCATGGACCTCGAGACGTTCCGCAAGCTGGCCACAGACCGCCGTGTCATCCCGGTCACCCGTAAGCTCCTCGCCGACGGAGACACCCCGGTCGCGCTCTACCGCAAGCTCGCGGCCGAGCGCCCCGGCACCTTCCTCCTGGAGTCCGCGGAGAACGGCCGGTCGTGGTCCCGTTACTCGTTCGTGGGCGTCCGCAGCGCGGCCACCCTCACCGCGCGCGACGGCCAGGCGCACTGGCTCGGCACCCCGCCCGTCGGTGTCCCCGTCGACGGCGACCCCCTCGCCGCCCTGCGCGCCACCATCGAGGCCCTGCACACCCCCCACCAGGAGGATCTGCCGCCCTTCACCGGCGGCATGGTCGGCTACCTCGGCTACGACATCGTGCGCCGCCTGGAGAAGATCGGCCCCGGCGAGCGCGACGACCTGGGACTGCCCGAGCTGACCATGCTCCTGACCAGCGACCTCGCCGTCATGGACCACTGGGAGGGCTCCGTCCTGCTGATCGCCAACGCGATCAACCACAACGACCTCGACACCGGCGTCGACGAGGCCCACGCCGACGCGGTGGCCCGCCTCGACGCCATGGAGGCCGACCTCTCCCGCCCGGTCGCCCAGCCCCCGGCCGTCCTCCCGCCCTCCGAACTCCCCGAGTACACCGCCCTGTGGGGCGGCCCCGACTTCCAGGAGGCCGTCGAGGACATCAAGGAGCGCATCCGAGCGGGCGAGGCCTTCCAGGTCGTCCCCTCGCAGCGCTTCGAAACGCCGTGCACGGCGAGCGCGCTGGACGTCTACCGGGTCCTGAGGGCGACGAACCCCTCCCCGTACATGTACCTGTTCCGCTTCGACGGGTTCGACGTCGTGGGCTCGTCCCCCGAGGCCCTGGTCAAGGTCGAGGACGGACAGGCCATGGTCCACCCCATCGCCGGCACCCGGCACCGCGGCGCCACCCCGCAGGAGGACCAGGCCCTCGCCGACGAACTGCTCGCCGACCCCAAGGAGCGCGCCGAGCACCTCATGCTCGTCGACCTGGGCCGCAACGACCTGGGACGGGTCTGCGAACCCGGCTCCGTCGAGGTCGTCGACTTCATGTCCATCGAGCGGTACTCCCACGTCATGCACATCGTCTCGACGGTCACCGGCAGGGTCGCCCGGGGCCGCACCGCCTTCGACGTCCTCACCGCCTGCTTCCCCGCGGGCACCCTCTCCGGCGCCCCCAAGCCCCGCGCCATGCAGATCATCGACGAACTGGAGCCCTCCCGGCGCGGCCTCTACGGCGGCTGTGTGGGCTACCTGGACTTCGCCGGCGACTCCGACACCGCCATCGCCATCCGCACCGCCCTGCTGCGCGACGGCACCGCCTACGTCCAGGCCGGCGCCGGTGTCGTCGCCGACTCCGACCCCGTCGCCGAGGACCAGGAGTGCCGCAACAAGGCGGCGGCGGTGCTCCGCGCGGTCCACACGGCCAACCGGCTCGGCGCGTAGGGCCTTCCGGGGCCGTCGGCGACTTGCCCGGGGCGTCGGGGCGCTTCAGGGGCGCTTTCGGGACAGGTGGGGCGAGTATCACGTGAGCCCCGGGTGACGGTGGGCCCGGGGTTCAGGCGATAGTGGACTCCGTGACTGCTGTACCTCATCCCCGTTCCGTACCCGCCGACTCCGCCCGGTCGAGCCGGCTGAGCCTCGCCCTCGCCCTGCTGTTCGGCGCGCTGGGCGCGGCCGTGGCCCTGCTCGCCACCCGGCAGCGCTGGTCGCAGGGCACGGCGACGGTGGCCGGCGGCGCCTTCCCCCTCACCGCCAGGGGCAGCGACGTCACGGGCGTGCCCGCGGCGCTCGCCATAGTGGGCCTCGCCGCGCTCGTCGCCGTCTTCGCCGTCCGCAGGGCCGGCCGCCTCGCGGTCTCCGCCCTGCTCACGCTCTCCGGCGCCGGTATCGTCGCCGCGGCCCTGGTCGGCGCCTCCGACGACTCCGCGCTCGACGAGCAGGCCGCGAAGGCCTCCGGCGACACCTCCGCCACCGTCGCCTCCTTCACGCACACCGCCTGGCCCTACGTCGCCGTCGCCGGCGGTGCCCTGATCCTCCTGGCGGGCCTGCTCGCCCTGCGCTACGGCCGCCAGTGGCCCGCGATGTCCGGCCGCTACGAGCGCGGCGACGCCCCCCGCCGGCAGCGCACCGCCGAGCCCGTCGACCCCGACCGGCCCGAGGAGATCTGGAAGGCCCTGGACCGCGGCGAGGACCCGACGGGCCCCGACCCCGCCTGACCAGGGAGCGGGGTCCGGTTCCCGATGTGGTGAATCAGACGCGATCGGAACCCACCCCCGCGTCCCGCACGCGCACGCGTACGGGACAATGGACGACGAGCGTCCGGCTCGGACAGACACTTGGACAGCAATGAGGAGCAAGTCATGGCGGGCAGCAGCCACGGACACACCCCGGCCGCCTGGACCGGCGTCACCATCGCCTTCATCGGTTTCTGCGTCGCGGGCGCGTTCATGGTGATGGCCGAGCCGCTGGGCTTCTGGGCCGGCATGGTGATCGTGGTCCTCGGGGGTGTCGTCGGCGCCGCGATGCGCGCCGCGGGCCTGGGCCAGCCGAAGGGCGCGCACCCCGTGCACAAGGTCGCCGCGACGCGCGAGCCCGCGAGCGTCGAGGGCTGAGCCCGGGAGAACGTCGCGTGAGGGGCGCCCGGCGTCCGCACCGGGCGCCCCTCACGCGCGCGTGCGGTCCGCGCAGGGCACAATGCGAGGCGTGAACGCCGACAGCCGACAGGTGAACTCGACGGCCCTGAGCCGGCTGGCCGTGCCCGCCGGGATCCTCGCCGCCGTCGCCGGGGCCTTCGCGTACGTGGCGGCCGTCGACCCCAACGAGCCCGGCCACTACCCGGTCTGCCCCCTGCTGCGCCTGACGGGCGTGTACTGCCCCGGCTGCGGCGGTCTGCGCAGCGCGCACGCCTTCGCGCACGGGGACCTCGCGACCGCCCTGCACGACAACGCCCTGGCCGTCGCCGCCTACCTGGGCTTCGCCGTCGTATGGACCGTCTGGGCAGTCCGCGCGGCTCGCGGACGGCGTCTGCGCATCGACCCCGGGCCGGTACTGATGTGGTCGGCGGGTGCGCTGATGCTGGCGTTCACGGTTGTCCGGAACCTGCCGTTCGGTGGCTGGCTGCATCCTTGATCAATGGGCGAATGTCCAGGTAGTGGGACCGCGGTCGGCCGGATGTGAGGCCTTCGCCCTCCTGCGGATACCATCGCAGTGACCATCGTTTTCCACTGGTTGTCGGAAGGGGGCCGCTCGCGTGAGTGTGCTCGACGAGATCATCGACGGAGTCCGTGCCGACCTCGCGGAGCGGCAGGCGCGCGTCAGCCTCGACGAGCTCAAGGAGCGCGCGGCGAAGGCCCCCGCCGCCAAGGACGGGGTCGCCGCACTCCGGGGCGACGGCGTCAAGGTGATCTGCGAGGTCAAGCGCTCCAGCCCCTCCAAGGGCGCGCTGGCCGCGATCGCCGACCCGGCGGGCCTGGCCGCCGACTACGAGGCGGGCGGCGCCGCCGTCATCTCCGTCCTCACCGAACAGCGCCGCTTCGGCGGCTCCCTCGCCGACCTCGAGGCGGTCCGCGCGCGGGTGGACATCCCCGTGCTGCGCAAGGACTTCATCGTCACCTCGTACCAGCTGTGGGAGGCCCGCGCGTACGGCGCCGACCTCGCGCTGCTGATCGTGGCCGCCCTCGACCAGTCGGCCCTGGAGTCGCTGATCGAGCGCGCCGTCTCCATCGGCCTCACCCCGATCGTCGAGGTGCACGACGAGGACGAGGTCGACCGCGCGGTGGACGCGGGCGCCAAGGTCATCGGCGTCAACGCGCGCAACCTGAAGACCCTGGAGGTCGACCGCTCCACCTTCGAGCGGGTCGCCCCCGAGATCCCCGACCACATCGTCAAGGTCGCCGAGTCCGGCGTCCGCGGCCCCCACGACCTCATCGCCTACGCCAACGCCGGCGCCGACGCGGTCCTGGTCGGAGAGTCCCTGGTGACCGGCCGTGACCCCAAGACGGCGGTGGCGGACCTGGTAGCGGCGGGCGAACACCCCGCACTGCGGCACGGGCGCAGCTGATCTTTCGCTAGGCTTGCCCCGATGACTCCGACGACCCCCGCGACCACCACGGACCGGTACGCCCGCCTCGCACGCGGCTGCCGCCCCCGTGGCTGCCGCGCGCCCGCACGCCGGGTGCACGGCCGCAGGGTCCGATACGTCATCGGAGACGAACCCGGACAGGTCAACGGCATGCGATGGCCGACCCATGAGGGGCGCGGGGCTCTTTTCGACGTGCGGCCACCGCCGCGCGAGCGCGACCAGCCAGCGACGGCCTGACGCCGCCGGCAAGGCCCCGCCCCCCACGGCGATCAGTGTTCTTCACAAACTCACCGTGAGGTTTCCGCATGCCCAGCGAGTTCTTCATCCCCGACCCGGAGGGTCAAGTCCCCACCGCCGAGGGCTACTTCGGCGCGTTCGGCGGCAAGTTCATCCCGGAGGCCCTCGTCGCCGCCGTGGACGAGGTGGCCGTCGAGTACGACAAGGCGAAGCACGACCCCGAGTTCGCCCGCGAACTCGACGACCTGCTCGTCCACTACACCGGCCGCCCCAGCTCCCTCACCGAGGTGCCGAGGTTCGCCGAACACGCCGGTGGCGCCCGGGTGTTCCTCAAGCGCGAGGACCTCAACCACACCGGTTCCCACAAGATCAACAATGTGCTCGGCCAGGCGCTGCTCACCAAGCGCATGGGCAAGACCCGCGTCATCGCCGAGACCGGCGCGGGCCAGCACGGCGTGGCCACGGCCACCGCCTGTGCCCTGTTCGGGCTCGAGTGCACGATCTACATGGGCGAGATCGACACCCGGCGCCAGGCCCTCAACGTGGCCCGGATGCGCATGCTGGGCGCCGAGGTCGTCGCGGTGAAGTCCGGCAGCCGTACGCTCAAGGACGCCATCAACGAGGCCTTCCGCGACTGGGTCGCCAATGTCGACCACACCCACTACCTCTTCGGTACGGTCGCGGGACCGCACCCCTTCCCGGCCATGGTCCGCGACTTCCACCGCGTGATCGGCGTCGAGGCCCGTCGTCAGCTCCTGGAGCGCGCCGGACGCCTGCCCGACGCGGCCGTCGCCTGCGTCGGCGGCGGTTCGAACGCCATCGGCCTCTTCCACGCCTTCATCCCGGACACCTCCGTCCGTCTGATCGGCTGCGAGCCGGCCGGACACGGCGTGGAGACCGGCGAGCACGCGGCCACCCTCACCGCCGGTGAGCCCGGCATCCTGCACGGTTCGCGGTCCTACGTCCTCCAGGACGACGAGGGCCAGATCACCGAGCCGTACTCCATCTCGGCGGGCCTGGACTACCCGGGCATCGGCCCCGAGCACTCCTACCTCAAGGACAGCGGCCGCGGCGAGTACCGCGCGGTCACCGACGACGCGGCCATGCAGGCCCTGCGCCTGCTGTCGCGCACGGAGGGCATCATCCCGGCCATCGAGTCGGCGCACGCCCTCGCCGGTGCCCTGGAGGTCGGCAGGGAACTGGGCGAGGACGGCCTGATCGTCGTCAACCTGTCCGGTCGCGGCGACAAGGACATGGACACCGCCGCCCGCTACTTCGGGCTGTACGACACCGACGCCGAGGTCGCCGCCAACGCGGCCGACACCGCCGAGATCGAGGGGGACGCCAAGTGAGCGGGAACATTCAGCTGCTGTCGGACACCCTCGCCGCCGCCAGGGCCGAGGGCCGCTCCGCGCTCATCGCCTACCTCCCGGCCGGGTTCCCGACCGTGGACGGCGGCATCGAGGCGATCAAGGCCGTCTTCGACGGCGGTGCGGACGTCGTCGAGGTGGGTCTGCCGCACAGCGACCCCGTCCTCGACGGTCCGGTCATCCAGACCGCCGACGACATCGCCCTGCGCGGCGGGGTGCGGATCGCGGACGTCATGCGCACGGTCCGCGAGACGTTCCGGGCCACCGGGAAGCCGGTGCTCGTCATGACGTACTGGAACCCCATCGACCGCTACGGCGTCGAGCGTTTCACCGCCGAACTCGCGGAGGCGGGCGGCGCGGGCTGCATCCTGCCCGACCTGCCGGTGCAGGAGTCCGAGCTGTGGAGGGATCACGCCGAGAAGCACGCCCTCGCGACGGTCTTCGTCGTGGCGCCGAGCAGCAAGGACGAGCGGCTCGCGCAGATCACCGCGGCGGGCAGCGGGTTCGTCTACGCCGCCTCGCTGATGGGTGTCACCGGCACCCGTGAGTCGGTGGGCGCGCAGGCCCAGGACCTGGTCGAGCGCACCCGGGCCACCGGCACCGACCTGCCCGTCTGCGTCGGCCTCGGCGTCTCCAACGCCGAGCAGGCCGCCGAGGTGGCCGGCTTCGCCGACGGCGTGATCGTCGGCTCGGCCTTCGTCAAGCGGATGCTGGACGCCCCGGACGACGCGGCCGGCGTCCAGGCGGTCCGTGAACTGGCGGGAGAACTGGCGAAGGGCGTACGCCGACAGGCGTGACGGAACATCCGGTCTCACCCGAACGGGTGGACCTGGGACCGGGGAGGCGCAATGCGCCTCCCCGGTTCGTTCTGGGGGTGTGAGCGAGAAGAACCGTGAGGGAAAGCGCACCGCCCGGGAGCGGCTGGCTGTGGAGCGCGAGAAGCAGAAGGCCGCCGAGCGGCGGCGGCGCACACTGATCGTCGGCGCGAGCGTCGTCTGTGTGCTGGGCCTGGCCGCGGTGATCGGCGTCCTCGCCGCGAACTCCGGCAAGGACGAGGACAGCGCCAAGTCCGGCCCGGTCGTGGCGCCCTCGGGGGCACAGGGCAAGGACGCCCTGGCGATCCCGGTCGGCAAGGACGGCGCCAAGTCCACCCTGACGGTGTGGGAGGACTTCCGCTGCCCGGCCTGCAAGGCCTTCGAGACGGCGTACAGACCGACGATCCACGAGCTGACGGACGCCGGGAAGCTCAAGGCCGAGTACCACCTGGCCACCCTCATCGACGGCAACATGGGCGGCAGCGGCTCCCGCAACGCGGCCAACGCGGCGGCCTGCGCCCAGGACGCCGGAAAGTTCACCGCGTACCACGACGTGCTGTACGAGAACCAGCCGGAGGAAACGGACGACGCCTACAGCAAGAACAGCAAGCTGATCGAGCTGGCGGCCAAGGTCGACGGCCTCGACACGCCGGCCTTTCGCGCCTGTGTCGAGAAGGGCACCCACAACAGCTGGGTCGTGAAGTCCAACCAGGCCTTCCAGGCCGGTGGTTTCGGCGGCACGCCGACCGTGCTGTTCAACGGGAAGAACATCTACCAGGACCGGACGATGACTCCGGCGAAGCTCAAGCAGATGGTGGAGGAGGCGAACCAAGAGTGAGTGTTTCTCCCCGGCCCGTTATGGAGCCGTAGCCGGGCTGCCTGCCGTGGGCGCGGTGCGGCAGGGTAGCGTCGACCTTGCCATGGAACTTGCCTACATTCCCAGCCCGTCGCGCGGGGTGCTGTACCTCGGCCCCGTTCCGCTTCGCGGCTACGCGTTCTGCATCATCATCGGCGTCTTCGCCGCGGTCTGGCTCGGCAACAAGCGCTGGCTCGCCCGGGGCGGGCGGGCCGGCACAGTGGCCGACATCGCGGTCTGGGCGGTGCCCTTCGGCCTCCTCGGCGGCCGGCTTTACCACGTGATCACGGACTACGAGCTGTACTTCAGCGAGGGCCGTGACTGGGTGGACGCCTTCAAGGTCTGGGAGGGCGGCCTCGGTATCTGGGGCGCGATCTCGCTCGGCGCGGTCGGCGCGTGGATCGGCTGTCGTCGCCGGGGCATCCCGCTGCCCGCCTACGCCGACGCCATCGCGCCCGGCATCGCCCTGGCGCAGGCCATCGGCCGCTGGGGCAACTGGTTCAACCAGGAGCTGTACGGCAAGGCGACCGACCTCCCGTGGGCCCTGCACATCACCTCCTCCGCGGACGGCCGGGTGCCCGGCTACTACCACCCGACGTTCCTGTACGAGTCGCTGTGGGACATCGGCGTCGCCCTGCTCGTCATCTGGGCGGACCGCCGCTTCAAGCTGGGCCACGGCCGGGCGTTCGCGCTGTACGTCGCCGCCTACTGCTCGGGCCGCGCCTGGATCGAGTACATGCGCATCGACGACGCCCACCACATCCTGGGCCTCCGGCTGAACGTCTGGACCGCGCTGATCGTGTTCGTGCTCGCGGTGACGTACATCGTGGTGTCGGCGAAGAAGCGTCCGGGCCGGGAAGAGGTCGTGGAGCCGGGCGCGGACACCTCCGCCGGTGAGGCCGGAGCCGACGGCGGGAGCAAGCCGGAGGACGAGCCCAGGACCGAGGCGAAGGACGAGGAGAACGAGCCCAAGGCCGAGCCCAAGACCGAGCCTGAGGCGAAGGCCGAGGCCGAAGCCGAGACCGCCCTCGACGCGGAGGACTCGGACAAGGACAAGGTCAAGGACGAGGCGGAGTCGGCGGGCAAGAAGAGCTGACGGCTGGTCCACGACGACGAGGGCGCCCGGGGTTCACCGGGCGCCCTCGTCGTGTGTGGGCGGGGCGTTCGAAACACCCCTGGTGCCACGGCACTAGGTCCGACGGGCCAGGGCCAGGGTGCGGTGGGCCGCTGCCACCACTGCCGCGTCGATGAATCTGCCGTCCGGGAGGGCCTGGGCGCCCGGGTCCGCCACCGCCGCCTTGACGATCGTCTCGGCCTCGTCCAGTTCCTGCTCGGTGGGGAGGTAGGCGCGTTCGATGATCGGGAGCTGGCGGGGGTGGATGGCCGCGCGGCCCAGGAAGCCGAGGGCGCGGCCGTGGGCGCAGGAGGCCGCGAGGCCGTTCAGGTCCCGGATGTCGGGATGGACGGACTGCGGCGGCGGGGCGAGTCCCGCGGCCCGGGCGGCGACGATCACCCGGGAGCGGGACCAGTCGAGGCCCGCGTCCTCGCGGATGCCCAGATCGGCGCGGAGGTCGGCCTCACCGAGGGCGATGCCCCGCAGGGCGGGGTGCGCGGAGGCGATGGCGTAGGCGTGTTCGACGCCGAGGGCACTCTCCAGGAGGGCGTACAGCGGGGGTGCGCCGCCGTCGGCCGGGGCGGTTGCCTCGGCGATACGGACGATCTGCCGCGGGGAGCTGACCTTCGGCAGCCGCAGGCCACGGACGCCGGGGAGGGAGGCCACCGCCTGGAGGTCGGCGGAGGCCAGCGGCCCGTCGAGGGCGTTCACCCGTACGTGGACCGGGACGGGCTGGGATTCGGAGAGGCGCTCGGCGGTGGCTTTGCGGGCGTACGCCTTGCGCTCCGGGGCGACCGCGTCCTCCAGGTCGACGACGACGACGTCGGCGCCGGAGGCGAGGGCCTTGCTGACGGTGTGCGGGCGGTCGCCGGGGGCGTACAGCCAGGTGAGGGGGAACGGCGTCACAGGGCGCCCTCCGCACGCAGGGCCGCCAGCTCGGCCGGGGTCAGGCCCAGTTCCGTCAGCACCTCGTCCGTGTCGGCGCCGTGCGGGCGGCCGGTCCAGCGGATCGCGCCGGGGGTGGAGGAGAGGCGGAAGAGGACGTTCTGCATGCGGATCCGGCCCAGTTCGGGATCGTCGACGGCGGTGACCGTGCCGAGGGCCTGGTACTGGGGGTCGGCCAGCACGTCCCGGACGTCCTGGATCGGGGCGACGGCGGCCTCCGCCTTCTCGAAGGCGGCGAGAACCTCGGTGCGGGTGCGGGCGGCGATCCAGGTGCCGACGGCCGCGTCCAGGACGTCGGCGTGGGCGGCCCGCTCGGCGCCGGTGGCGAACCACGGTTCGTCGACCAGGTCGGGGCGTCCGACCATGCGCATCACGCGTTCCGCGATCGACTGGGCCGAGGTGGAGACGGCGACCCAGGTGCCGTCGGCCGTGCGATAGGTGTTGCGCGGGGCGTTGTTGGCGGAGCGGTTGCCGGTGCGCTGCTGGACGTATCCCAGTTGGTCGTACCAGAGGGGCTGCGGGCCGAGGACCGCCAGCATCGGCTCGATGATCGCCATGTCGACGACCTGGCCCTCGCCGGTGCGCTCACGGGCGGCGAGAGCGGTCATGACGGCGTAGGCCGTGGCCAGGGCCGTGATGGAGTCGGCGAGGCCGAACGGGGGGAGCGTCGGGGGCGCGTCCGGTTCGCCGGTGATCGCGGCGAAGCCGCTCATCGCCTCGGCGAGGGTGCCGAAGCCGGGGCGATGGGCGTACGGGCCGAACTGACCGAAGGCCGTGACCCGGGTGAGAACCAGCCGCGGGTTGGCGGTGGAGAGTTCCTCCCAGCCCAGATCCCATTTCTCCAGGGTGCCCGGGCGGAAGTTCTCGATGATCACGTCGGCCGTGGCGGCGAGGCGCAGGAGGGTGCTGCGCCCGCCGCGGGTGGAGAGGTTCAGCGTGATCGTGCGCTTGTTGCGGCCGAGGAGTTTCCACCACAGGCCGATGCCGTCCTTGGCGGGGCCGTGGCCCCGGGAGGCATCCGGTTTCGTGGGGTGCTCGACCTTGATGACCTCGGCGCCGAAGTCGCCGAGCAGGGTGGCGGCGAGGGGGCCGGCGAAGAGGGTGGCCAGGTCGAGGACGCGCAGACCGTGGAGCGGGGTGGTGGTCCCGGTCATGACGTGTACTGCTTGTCGATCTCGGAGCGGTACGGCATCGAGGCGGAGGCACCGGGCCGTTGGACCGAGAGAGCGGCCGCCGCTGCCGCCCAGGCCAGGGCCTCCCGTACGGGCCGTTCCTCACCGATGGCCACCGCGAGGGCCCCGACGAAGGTGTCGCCCGCGCCGGTGGAGTCGACGGCCGTGACCCGCGGGGCGGGGACGGTGAGGGGTTCGGCGCCGCGGGCCGCGTAGAGGCTGCCGGCCGCGCCGAGGGTGATGACGACCTCCGGGACGCTGTCCAGGAGCGCGGTGGCCGCCTCGTGGGGGTCGGTGCGGCCGGTGAGGGTGGTGGCCTCGTGCTCGTTGGGCACCAACAGGTCGGTCGCGCTGAGGAGTTCGGGCGGCAGGGGCTGGGCGGGGGCCGGGGTGAGGACCGTACGGACGCCGTGCGCGCGGGCCGCGCGGGCGCCCGCGACGACGGCCGGCAGCGGGATCTCCAGTTGGAGGAGCAGCGCGTCGGCGGAGGCGATGAGTGCCTCGTCGCCGGGGACGAGGTGGTCGACGGTGCCGTTCGCGCCGGGGACGACGACGATCGCGTTGCCGCCCTCGTCGTCCACGACGATGTGCGCGGTGCCGGACGGGGACTCGACGGTGCGCAGATGGTCGGTGTTCACGCCGGAGTGTTCCAGGGTGGAGCGCAGGCGGGCGCCGAAGGAGTCGTTGCCGACCGCGCCGATCATCGAGACGGTGGCGCCCGCGTGGGCGGCGGCGATCGCCTGGTTGGCGCCCTTGCCGCCGGGGATCGTACGGAACTGCCGTCCCGTCACGGTCTCCCCGCGCTGCGGGGCCTTCTCGACGTAGGCGACCAGGTCCATGTTCGTGCTGCCGAGCACGACGATGTCGGTCATGGGCGGGATGCCTCCCGGTGGGTGAGGGACCAGGTGAGGTGGGCGAGGGCGTCGAAGCCGGTGCCGTCGAAGCCGGCGACGGAGGTGGCGAGGCGGTTCTTGAGGGGGGCCGTCCAGCGGTCGGGGAGCGCGGCGGGGTCGCCGGTGAGGAGGGCGGCGATGCCGCCGGTCGTGGCGCCGTTGGAGTCGGTGTCCCAACCGCCCGACACCGCACGGCAGATGGAGCCGGTGAAGTCGCCGTCCGCATGGGTGAGGGCGGCGGCGATCAGCGCGGTGTTGGGGACGGCGTGGACCCAGTGGGCCTTCTTGTGGGTGAGGTGGAGTTCGTCCACGACCGTGTCGAAGTCCTCGTGGGAATGAGCCAGTCGGATGGCGTGGGTGAGGGCTTTCGCGAGACGGGAGCGGGGTGGGACCACTGTCAGGCCGGTGCGGAGGCAGGTGTGGACGTCGTGCCTGCCGGTGGCGGCCGTCGCGATGGTGGCGGCCGTGAACATCGCCGCGTAGACACCGTTGGCGGTGTGGGTGAGGGTGGCGTCCCGGTGGGCCTGTTCCGCCGCGGCGGCCGGGTCGCCGGGGTTCGTCCAGCCGTGGACGTCGGCGCGGATGAGAGCGCCGATCCACTCACGGAAGGGGTTGCGGTGGCGGGCGGTGTGCGGGGGCTCGATGCCGGAGAGGAGGTTGCGGTAGGCGACGCGTTCGGCCGTGAAGGTGCGGCCGGCCGGGAGTTCGTCAAGCCAGACCCTGGCCACGTCGGTGGTGGTGAAGGCGCGGCCGTGGCGTTGGAGCAGGAGGAGGTTGAGGAGGGGGTAGTTGAGGTCGTCGTCCTCGGGCATGCCGTCGATGTTCTCGGCGAGGGAGCTTGTGGCTGAGCGGCGGTTCCAGGGGTGTGCGTCCAGGAGTTCGGGAGGGACTCCCAGGGTGGTGAAGTAGGCGTTCAGGGGCCAGTTGCCGGTGGACCTGGCCAGGGTGCGGATGACGTCGAGGGGGAGTTTTTCCACGGGTTTGCCCAGCAGGCATCCGACTGCCCGGCCCAGCCAGGCCGCTTCCAGCCGGGCCCGGGTGGGGGCTGCTGCGGAAGGTGGGTCGCTTGCCCGGCGCGGCGGTACCCCGCCTCCCACCGCCGGGCCGCCGGGGGGACCCCCGTCGCCCCGGCGGCCCGGCGGCCCGCAGCTCAGGACGATCCTCTCCCAGTCCGTCGGCTCGTCCTCCGCGAATCTGCTGGGCAGATCCGCCAGTTCGTCCAGCAAGTCCTCTGCCAGTTGGCGCAGGTAGCGGGAGGCGCGGGTGGGGGAGGCTCCTGCTCGGTCCGGGGCCTCCAGGCCCCCTGCTGATCTCCAGCGGGCCGCGATGGCCCAGGGTTCGCGGCCGTCCTCCGCCGCCTGGCGGAGTTCGTGGCCCAGGAGGTCCTCCGGCTGGACCCAGGTCAGGCGGAGCATCCTGGGCCTCCGAGGGTGGTGAAGGCCTCCTCGTGGGTCCGGCGTCCGTGGACGTCCTTCGCGAAGATCTCCCGGGTGACCTCGGTGAGGGTGCGGGGCGGTTCCCAGAGGTCCAGGCGGCTGGCCTCCGCCACCTGTTTCGACCAGTCGTCGGGGACCGGAGAGCCCAGGGCGCCGGCGATCGCGCCCGCCATCGTCGCGATCGAGTCGCAGTCCCGGCCGTAGTTCACGCAGCCGAGGACCGCTTGGCGGTAGTCGCCGTCCGCCACCAGCAACATGCCCAGCGCGACGGGGAGTTCCTCGATCGCGTGCAGGCGGGAGGGCCGGCGGGCGGCGAGGGAGGGGCGCCGGTAGTCGGGGCCCACCGTGTCGTACGGGGCCACCGCCTCCCGCAGGGGGAGCAGCGCCGACTCGAAGTCCTTGTGGCGGGAGGCCTCTTCGGAGACCTTCTCGATCGCCGTGCGGGTGCCGTCCTTCGCCAGGGCGAGGCAGGACGAGACGACCGACTCCGCCGTCGCTCCCGGTGCGCAGGCCGCCGCCACCGCCGCCGCGAAGACGCCGGCCGCCTCACGGCCGTACGAGGACTGGTGGGCGCCCGCGATGTCCAGGGCCTCGGCGTACGCTCCCGCCGGGTTGGCCGCGTTGACCAGGCCCACCGGGGCCATGTACATCGCCGCCCCGCAGTTGACGATGTTGCCGACGCCGGCTTCCCGGGGGTCGACATGGCCGTAGTGGAGCCTTGTGACCAGCCACTTCTCCGCCAGGAAGAGGCGGTGCAGGGGGAGGGCCTCCTGTTCCAGCTCCGGGATCCAGCGGGGGGTGGTCATCAGGTCCGGGACCAGGTGGTCGGTGATCGCGTAGGCGTCCAGGTGGCCGCGGACCTCGGCGTACACCCTGACCAGGGCGTGTGTCATCAAGGTGTCGTCGGTGACGTGGCCGTCGCCCTTGTGGTACGGGGCGATGGGGCGGGCGGTGCGCCAGGCGTCGCCGTTCCAGGGGCCGACCACGCCGTGGACCCGGCCGCCGTGGCGTTCCAGGATCTGGTCGGGGGAGTAGCCCTCGACCGGGCCGCCGAGGGCGTCGCCGACCGCCGCGCCGACGAGGGCTCCGGTGATCCGGTCTTCGAGGGTGGTTTCTGGCTCTTTGGGCGTCATGCCCAGAATCATCCTCCTGGTGGGGCCGGTTGTGTGGCTTCCAGAAGTCCGGCGAGTTCCACCAGATCGGTGCCGGTGAGGCGGGGGAGTACGCAGCCGGAGAGGGTGCGGCAGGAGTCGCGCCAGGAGGCGGGGATCGCGTCCTTGCCGCCCAGCGCGCCCGTCAGCGCGCCTGCCAGGGCCGGGGCCGAGTCCGCGACGCGGGACAGGCAGGCCGCCGCCGGTACCGCTTCGCAGATACGGCCGTGGGAGGCCCTGACCAGGGCCAGCGCCACCGGGACCGTTTCCGCGGCCGCGATGCCGTAGCTGTAGACGTGGTCGACGATCTGGTGTTCCAGGAGGGGGATGAGGGCGAAGGCGCTCTCCGCGCCGTGGGCGAGCCGGAGGGCCTGACGCGCGTTTCGGCCGATCTCCGTGTGCTCGGGGAGTTCCGCGAGGGCGGCTGTCACGCAGGCCTCGGGGGTCGCGCCGACGAGGGCCAGCGCGAGGGCCGCCGCCATTGCGCGGGCGCCGTGCACTCCGTCGCCGTCCTGCGTGTAGCGGGCGTCGAACTCGGCCAGGTCGGCGGCGAGTCGGGGGCTGCCGGGGTGGGCCACGGCGAGCACACAGGCCCGTACGCAGGCCGCGTCGTCGAAGTAGTGGGGGTTGTCGTGGCCGGTGGCGGGGGGCCGTAGGCCGGTGGCGAGGTTGCCCAGCCCGGCGCGGACGGAGATGCGGGCCCGCAGGGGGAGGACCGCGGACTCGATCTCGGGGGCGCGGTCGGCTGCCGCGGCCACCTCGCCGGCGACGGCGTTCCAGGTGAGGTCGATGGCGGCGCGCGTACGGCGTTCTCGGCTGAGGTCGCCGAGGGTCCTGTCGTCACCGGCCCTCAGGACCGCTTCCGCGGCGAAGGCGGCCCATTCGGCGTCGTCGGAGGGGCCGAGACGGAGGGGCTCGGGCGGTTGGTTGAGGGCGATGGGGACGGGGAGGGTGGTGGTGGCGTTCTGTTCGGCGAAGGTGTCCAGCTCGCGGGTGAGGCGACGGGTCCACTCGGGCATGCGGGCGGCGCGGTGCCGGGCGGCGGGCCAGCCGGCGGCGTCGCCCGCGGCGAGGCCGAGGAGGAGGCCCTCGATGCGGGCTCCCTGCGGGGGGCCGGCCTGGTCGACGGCCTCGGCTTCGCCTGGGGCCCGGGGCCTCCCAGCCGCACTGGCCGTACACCTTCCGTCGTCGCGTGCGGGTGGCCCCGGTGGGGCGCCCATGCCGTCGGCGGCCGCGGGCGCGTGCGGCTTCGCCGTGACCGCCGGTTCGGCGGCCGCGGGCGTGTCCACGGCCGGCGCCCCCGCTCCCGTCCCCTCGTCCCACGGCACAGGCGGCTTCACGAGTTCACCTCCGCCTCGTCGTTCGCCGCCGGTGCCGGGGTCCCCGGGTTCAGCAGGTTCGGTACGAAGTCCGGTACGACCAGGCCCTCGCCCCACTTCCCGCCCTCGCCCGGCACCAGCAACTCCGCCACGTCCAGTACGTGATGGCCCGCCATCGACGGCAGGCAGCTGCCCCGGGCCGGGCCGATCGCCGCCGCCCAGGCTGTGGGGATGGCCGCGACGCCCCTGGTCGCGCCGGCCAGGGCGCCCGCCACCGCCGCTGTGGTGTCGGCGTCGCGGCCCATGTTGACGGCCGTGAGGACCGCCTCCGGGAAGTCGCCGTCCGCCGCCGCGTAGGCCCCGAAGGCCAGGGCCACCGCCTCGGGGGCGAGGTCTGTCCAGGGGTAGCCGCCGATGACTACGGCGGAGCGGACCGCGCGTTCGCCGCGGTGGGCGACGGCGACCGCACGGCGGAGGGAACGTGCCGTCCAGGAGTCCTCGGGGACCACGGCCAGGGCGGACGCGACCACCGCGATCGTCGACGCGCCCGCCATGGCCGCCGCCACGCCCGCCGCGACCGCCTGGCCGCCGAAGATGCCCTCGCCGTCGTGGCTCACCGAGCCGTCGACGGCCACCAGTCGGGCCGCCTCGGCCGGGCGGCCGGCCGCGAAGACGCCGAACGGGGCCGCCCGCATCGCCAGGCCGTCGCTCCAGGCATGGCGGTGCTGGGCCGAGATCGGGGCCGCCAGACCCCGGCGGAGGTTCTCCAGCGTGCCGCGTTCGCTGAAGCCGGCGCCTCGGAAGGGGCCCTCGTCGCGGTCGGCGATCCACTCGTGCCAGGCCGCCTCGACGTGCGCCTGGGTGAGGGCCGAGCCGTGCCGGGCGAGGAGGAGGCCGGAGAAGATGGCGTACTCCGTGTCGTCCGTACCGGCCGGGTTGTCCGTCACGTAGCCCGTGATACGGCCCCAGCGGGCACGGATCTCGGACGGTCTCATGTTCTCGGCCGGTGCGCCCAGGGCGTCTCCGACGGCGAGGCCCAGCAGGGCGCCGCGGGCCCGTTCACGGATCGATGCCATTCGCGGCCTCTCCTCCAGAGGGCCCCGCACGGGCGCGGAACCCTTTGCGGATGTGTCCCACCATCGGCGGTTGACCCGAGCCTTCCCACCGCCCATATCACCCGGTCGACATTTGTGCGCACTCCCGATCGAATGAGCGCTCGATCGTAAAGTCGCAGGTTAGCCCAGCCTTTCCTTGCTGGCGAACGGGGAATGGTGAGGCGTAATTTGTCGTTGTCGGATATTAGAACTTGTCCAAAGTTAGCTTTGCCTTAGCTTTCCTGGCTCGCCTGCCCTGGGGGATTTCATGGCCATCATCGACATCGAGGCGCCGCTGCACGAGGCGCACCGTGACAACCACACGCACCGGGACGTCAACGGGGGCTGGCTGCGGCCCGCCGTGTTCGGCGCGATGGACGGCCTGGTCTCCAATCTCGCCCTGATGACTGGTGTCGCCGGCGGGTCCGTGAGCCAGCACACCATGGTGCTCACCGGGCTCGCGGGGCTCGCCGCCGGCGCCTTCTCCATGGCCGCCGGTGAGTACACCTCGGTCGCCTCGCAGCGGGAACTGGTCGAGGCCGAGCTGGACGTCGAGCGGCGCGAGCTGAGAAAGCATCCGCAGGACGAGGAGGCCGAGCTCGCCGCCCTGTACGTGGCGCGCGGCGTCGAGGCCGACCTCGCCCTGCGGGTCGCCGAGCAGCTCTCCCGCGATCCCGAGCAGGCCCTGGAGATCCACGCCCGCGAGGAGCTGGGCATCGATCCGTCCGACCTGCCGTCGCCGCTGGTCGCCGCCGTGTCGAGCTTCGGGTCGTTCGCGCTCGGCGCGCTGCTGCCCGTCCTGCCGTATCTCCTGGGCGCGAGCGCGCTGTGGCCGGCCGTCCTGCTGGCGCTGGTCGGACTGTTCGCCTGTGGGGCCGTGGTGGCCCGGGTGACCGCGCGGACCTGGTGGTACAGCGGACTGCGGCAGCTCGCGCTCGGCGGTGCGGCCGCCGGTGTGACGTACGCCCTGGGCAGTTTGTTCGGGACGGCCGTAGGATAGCTCGGCTGCTACTTATGCGTTGGGCCGCATAAGTAGCCGTTACTGACTGGTTTCGAGTGCTTAACCAGTGGGCATGAGCCGTAAGCGCTGTGGGCAATGACGCCTCCGGCGCACTCGCGGGGTGAGTGACGCCGCTCCTCCCGCCCTCCCGGGCCGTCGGACGCCGATCTGATCGATCTCGTCCCGTTCGGTCCCCACATACTTTCAGCCACGCGCGCGGTACCCCCGCCGCAACCGCGTGGCGTCCGCATGCTGGAACGGAGTATCCGGTTCCCGAGAACCGTTCCATCATGTAACCTGCACGAAATTTTGCGCACACGCAGAGGGCCAACGTCGTCCCTCGGCACGCCACACATGCCACTTGAGACGACGACGGGAGAGCCGATGCGTACGCCGCGCCAGCCGTCCCAGCATTCCGCGAATGGCCAGAACCGGTCCTTCATGGATGCTCGCCCTGCTGCGCAGGGTATGTACGACCCCCGCAACGAGCGCGACGCCTGTGGCGTCGGCTTCGTGGCCACCCTCACCGGCGAGGCGAGCCACACGCTGGTCGAGCAGGCGCTGACCGTTCTGCGCAACCTCGAACACCGCGGCGCCACCGGCTCCGAGCCGGACTCCGGCGACGGCGCGGGCATCCTCACCCAGGTCCCCGACGCGTTCTTCCGCCAGGTCGCCGGTTTCGAGCTCCCCGAGGCCGGTTCCTACGCCGTCGGTATCGCCTTCCTCCCCGAGGACGGCATGCAGGACGTCATCTCGCGCATCGAGACGATCGCCGCCGACGAGGGCCTCACCGTCCTCGGCTGGCGCGAGGTTCCGGTCGCCCCCGAGCTGCTCGGTGCCACCGCCCGCTCGACGATGCCGGCCTTCCGCCAGATCTTCGTGACGGACCATTCCAGCCAGGGCATCGCCCTCGACCGCAAGGCGTTCGTGCTGCGCAAGCGCGCCGAGCGCGAGGCCGGCGTGTACTTCCCGTCGCTGTCCGCGCGGACGATCGTCTACAAGGGCATGCTGACCACCGGCCAGCTGGAGCCCTTCTTCCCGGACCTGTCCGACCGCCGCTTCGCCTCGGCCGTGTCGCTCGTCCACTCGCGCTTCTCCACGAACACCTTCCCGTCGTGGCCGCTCGCCCACCCGTACCGCTTCGTCGCCCACAACGGTGAGATCAACACCGTCAAGGGCAACCGCAACTGGATGCAGGCCCGCGAGTCCCAGCTGGTCTCCGACCTGTTCGGCCCGCAGGAGACGCTGGACCGCGTCTTCCCGGTGTGTACCCCGGACGCCTCCGACTCGGCGTCCTTCGACGAGGTGCTCGAGCTGCTCCACCTCGGTGGCCGCTCGCTGCCGCACTCCGTGCTGATGATGATCCCGGAGGCGTGGGAGAACCACGACTCCATGGAGCCGGCCCGCCGCGCCTTCTACCAGTTCCACTCCACGATGATGGAGCCCTGGGACGGCCCGGCCTGTGTCACCTTCACCGACGGCACCCAGGTCGGCGCGGTCCTCGACCGCAACGGCCTGCGCCCCGGCCGCTACTGGGTCACCGACGAGGGTCTCGTCGTCCTCGGCTCCGAGGTCGGCGTCCTGGACATCGACCCCGCCAAGGTCGTCCGCAAGGGCCGGCTGCAGCCCGGCAGGATGTTCCTCGTCGACACCGCCGAACACCGCATCATCGAGGACGACGAGATCAAGGCGCAGCTCGCCGCCGCGGCCCCGTACGCCGAGTGGCTGGAGGCCGGCGAGATCGAGCTGGGCGACCTGCCCGAGCGTGAGCACATCGTGCACACCCACGCCTCGGTCACCCGCCGCCAGCAGACCTTCGGCTACACCGAGGAGGAGCTGCGCGTCATCCTGGCGCCGATGGCCAAGGCGGGCGCCGAGCCGATCGGTTCGATGGGCACCGACTCGCCGATCGCCGCGCTCTCCTCGCGCCCGCGCCTGCTCTTCGACTACTTCACCCAGCTGTTCGCGCAGGTCACCAACCCGCCGCTGGACGCGATCCGCGAGGAGCTGGTCACCTCCCTGCGCTCGTCGCTGGGCCCCGAGGGCAACCTGCTGGACCCGACCGCCGCGTCCTGCCGCAGCGTCACCCTGCCCTTCCCGGTGATCGACAACGACGAGCTGGCCAAGCTCATCCACATCAACGCCGACGGCGACATGCCCGGCTTCAAGGCCGCGACCCTCTCCGGCCTGTACCGGGTGCACGGCGGCGGTGACGCGCTGGCCGCGCGGATCGACGAGATCTGCGCCGAGGCCGACGCCGCGATCGACAACGGCGCCCGTCTCATCGTCCTGTCGGACCGCCACTCCGACGCCGAGCACGCGCCGATCCCCTCGCTGCTGCTCACCGCGGCCGTCCACCACCACCTCATCCGCACCAAGCAGCGCACCCAGGTGGGCCTGCTGGTCGAGGCCGGTGACGTCCGCGAGGTCCACCACGTCGCCCTGCTCATCGGCTACGGCGCCGCCGCCGTCAACCCCTACCTGGCGATGGAGTCCGTCGAGGACCTGCTGCGCGCGGGCACCTTCCTGAACGGCCTCGAGCCCGAGCAGGCCATCCGCAACCTGATCTACGCGCTCGGCAAGGGCGTCCTGAAGGTCATGTCCAAGATGGGCATCTCGACCGTCGCCTCCTACCGCGGCGCCCAGGTCTTCGAGGCCGTCGGTCTCGACGACGCCTTCGTCGAGAAGTACTTCAGCGGCACGGCCACCAAGATCGGGGGCGTCGGCATCGACGTCGTCGCCAAGGAGGTCGCCGCCCGCCACGCCAAGGCCTACCCGGCCAGCGGCATCGCGCCGGCCCACCGTGCCCTGGAGATAGGCGGCGAGTACCAGTGGCGCCGCGAGGGCGAGCCGCACCTGTTCGACCCGGAGACGGTCTTCCGCCTCCAGCACTCGACGCGTGCCAACCGCTTCGACATCTTCAAGAAGTACACGGACCGCGTGAACGAGCAGTCCGAGCGGCTGATGACCCTGCGCGGCCTGTTCGGCTTCAAGTCGGACCGCCCCTCGATCTCGGTCGACGAGGTCGAGCCGGTCTCCGAGATCGTCAAGCGCTTCTCCACCGGCGCCATGTCGTACGGCTCCATCTCCAAGGAGGCGCACGAGACCCTCGCCATCGCCATGAACCAGCTGGGCGGCAAGTCCAACACCGGTGAGGGCGGCGAGGACCCGGAGCGCCTGTACGACCCGGCGCGCCGCTCCGCGATCAAGCAGGTCGCCTCCGGCCGCTTCGGCGTGACGAGCGAGTACCTGGTCAACGCGGACGACATCCAGATCAAGATGGCCCAGGGCGCCAAGCCCGGCGAGGGCGGCCAGCTGCCCGGCCACAAGGTGTACCCCTGGGTCGCCAAGACCCGTCACTCGACCCCGGGTGTCGGTCTGATCTCCCCGCCGCCGCACCACGACATCTACTCCATCGAGGACCTGGCCCAGCTGATCCACGACCTGAAGAACGCGAACCCGCAGGCGCGGATTCACGTGAAGCTGGTCTCCGAGGTCGGCGTCGGCACGGTCGCGGCGGGTGTGTCGAAGGCGCACGCGGACGTCGTGCTCATCTCCGGCCACGACGGCGGTACGGGTGCCTCGCCGCTGACGTCGCTGAAGCACGCGGGCGGTCCCTGGGAGCTCGGTCTCGCCGAGACCCAGCAGACCCTGCTGCTCAACGGCCTGCGCGACCGGATCGTGGTCCAGACGGACGGCCAGCTGAAGACCGGCCGCGACGTGATCATCGCCGCGCTGCTCGGCGCCGAGGAGTTCGGTTTCGCCACCGCGCCGCTCGTCGTCTCCGGCTGCGTCATGATGCGCGTCTGCCACCTGGACACCTGCCCGGTCGGCATCGCCACCCAGAACCCGACCCTGCGCGACCGGTTCACCGGCAAGGCCGAGTACGTGGTGAACTTCTTCCGGTTCATCGCGCAGGAGGTCCGCGAACTGCTGGCCGAGCTGGGCTTCCGCTCGATCGAGGAGGCCGTCGGCCACGCCGAGGTCCTCGACGTCGAGCGTGCCGTGGACCACTGGAAGGCGCAGGGCCTGGACCTGGCCCCGCTGTTCTACGTCCCCGAGCTGCCCGAGGGCGCGGCCCTGCACCAGGTCATCGCCCAGGACCACGGCCTGGAGAAGGCGCTCGACAACGAGCTGATCAAGCTCGCCGCCGACGCGCTGGCCGCCGACTCGGCGACCGACGCCCAGCCGGTACGCGCCCAGGTCTCCATCCGCAACATCAACCGCACGGTCGGCACCATGCTCGGCCACGAGGTGACGAAGAAGTTCGGTGGCGCGGGCCTGCCCGAGGACACCATCGACATCACCTTCACCGGTTCCGCCGGCCAGTCCTTCGGCGCCTTCCTCCCGCGCGGCGTCACGCTGCGCCTGGAGGGCGACGCCAACGACTACGTGGGCAAGGGCCTCTCCGGCGGTCGCATCGTCGTCCGCCCGGACCGGGGCGCCGACCATCTCGCCGAGTTCTCCACGATCGCGGGCAACACCATCGCGTACGGCGCGACCGGCGGTGAGCTGTTCCTGCGCGGCCGCACCGGTGAGCGGTTCTGCGTCCGCAACTCCGGCGCGCTGGTCGTCTCCGAGGGCGTGGGCGACCACGGCTGCGAGTACATGACCGGCGGTCACGCGGTGGTCCTCGGCACGACGGGCCGCAACTTCGCGGCCGGTATGTCCGGCGGTATCGCCTACGTGATCGACCTCGAGCGCGACAACGTCAACGTCGGCAACCTCGACGCGATCGAGGCGCTGACCGACGACGACAAGCAGTGGCTGCACGACGTGGTGCGCCGCCACGCCGAGGAGACCGGTTCGACGGTCGCCGAGAAGCTGCTCGCCGACTGGGACGTGTCGGCGGACCGCTTCAGCAAGATCATCCCCAGCACGTACAAGGCAGTGCTCGCCGCCAAGGACGCCGCCGAGCAGGCGGGACTCTCCGAGTCCGAGATCACCGAGAAGATGATGGAGGCGGCGATCAATGGCTGACCCGAAGGGCTTCCTGAACCACGGCCGTGAGGTCGCCAAGTCCCGTCCCGTCGACGTGCGCCTGAAGGACTGGAACGAGGTCTACGTCCCCGGCTCGCTGCTGCCGATCATCAGCAAGCAGGCCAGCCGGTGCATGGACTGCGGCATCCCGTTCTGCCACAACGGCTGTCCGCTCGGGAACCTCATCCCCGAGTGGAACGACTACGCCTACCGCGAGGACTGGACGGCGGCCTCCGAGCGCCTGCACGCCACGAACAACTTCCCGGAGTTCACGGGCCGTCTGTGCCCGGCCCCGTGCGAGTCGGCGTGTGTGCTGGGCATCAACCAGCCGGCCGTGACCATCAAGAACGTCGAGGTCTCGATCATCGACAAGGCGTGGGACAGCGGCTCCGTCGCCCCGCAGGCGCCCGAGCGCCTGTCCGGCAAGACCGTCGCCGTCATCGGCTCGGGCCCGGCCGGCCTCGCCGCTGCCCAGCAGCTCACCCGGGCGGGCCACACCGTCGCCGTCTACGAGCGCGCGGACCGCATCGGAGGCCTCCTCCGGTACGGCATCCCCGAGTTCAAGATGGAGAAGCGGCACATCAACCGCCGTATCGAGCAGATGCGCGCGGAGGGCACCCGCTTCCGGACCGGCATCGAGATCGGCCGCGACCTCAAGGCGAGCGATCTGAAGAAGCGGTACGACGCGATCGTCATCGCCGCCGGCGCCACGACCGCCCGCGACCTCCCGGTCCCCGGCCGCGAGCTCAAGGGCGTCCACCAGGCCATGGAGTACCTGCCGCTGGCCAACAAGGTCCAGGAGGGCGACTACGTCACCTCCCCGATCTCGGCCGAGGGCAAGCACGTCGTGGTCATCGGCGGCGGCGACACCGGCGCCGACTGCGTGGGCACCGCCCACCGCCAGGGCGCGGCCTCCGTCACCCAGCTGGAGATCATGCCCCGCCCGGGCGACGAGCGGAACCCGGTCTCCCAGCCGTGGCCGACCTTCCCGATGCTGTACAAGGTCACGTCCGCGCACGAGGAGGGCGGCGAGCGGGTCTACTCCGTCTCCACCACCCACTTCGAGGGCGACGAGGACGGCAACGTCCAGTGGCTGCACCTCACCGAGGTCGAGTTCGTCGACGGCAGGCCGACCCCGAAGCCGGGCACGGAGCGCAAGATTCCCGCCCAGCTGGTCACCCTGGCGATGGGCTTCACCGGCACCGACCGTGACAACGGCCTGGTCGAGCAGTTCGGCCTGGAACTCGACGAGCGAGGCAACATCGCCCGCGACGCCGACTTCCAGACCAACGTGCCGGGCGTCTTCGTCGCCGGTGACGCGGGCCGCGGCCAGTCGCTCATCGTGTGGGCGATCGCGGAGGGCCGCTCGGCCGCCCGCGGCTGCGACCGCTTCCTGACCGGCGCGAGCGACCTGCCGGCTCCGATCCGCCCGACGGACCGTTCGCTGATGGTCTGACGTCCACCCGCCAGGGCCCCGAGCCCAGGAGGGCCCCCATACGTCCCGTACAACGGCGTACGGAACACAGACGGCGCCTGCCTCACAGTCCCCGACCGGACGACCTGGCAGGCGCCGCCGCATGCCCTCGGGAGGGCGTCGAGCGCCGCTGATCAGGTGAGCTGAGCGGCCTTGGCCAAGGCGCACACCACCAGCAGCGCCAGCAGGGCCACGCCGGCGCCCGCCTGGATCCACGGCCGGCGGTGGTCCCGGGGTGCGTAGGCGTACGCCAGTGTCACCGCGCCGCCCGCCAGCAGTCCGCCGAGGTGCCCCTGCCAGGAGGTGACGCCCGCGGAGATCACCAGCCACAGCAGCAGGCCGGCCATGAAACGGTTGACCTGACTCATGTCGGCGCCCAGCCGGCGGGCCAGGACGTAGTAGGCGGCGCCCACGCCGAAGATCGCGCCGGACGCGCCGACCGTGGCGTCGTCGGGGGCGATCAGCAGCACCAGCACCGAACCGCCCAGCGCCGCCAGCAGATAGAGGGCGAGATAGCGGACCCGGCCGAGCTGGGCCTCGACCACCCGGCCCAGGTTCCACAGGCACACCATGTTCATCACGATGTGCAGGATCCCGAAGGTGCCCCCGGTGGGCGGCAGGTGCAGGAACGCGCCGGTCAGGAGGCGGTACCACTCGCCGTCGGCGACGCCTTCGAGGTGGTACTCCGGTGAGTGGCCGGCCACCCAGAGGTAGTGCCCGCCGTCGGGGCCCACCAGCCCCCGGCCCAGCATCTCGAACCGGTCCACGACCTCCGGACGCACCGACTCGGCGAGATAGGCCAGGACGTTGAGCCCGATCAGGACGTACGTCACCAGCGGCACCGCCGACACCCGTCCGCCGACGACGGTACGGGCCCGGCGTATGGACCGCGCGCCTTCCCTCACGCATTCCGGGCACTGGTGGCCGACGGCCGCCTCGCGCATGCAGTCGGGGCAGATGAACCGCTCGCAGCGGGTGCAGCCGACGTGGGACTCCACCTTGGCATGGCGGTAGCAGGTGGTGACGGCAGGGTGGGAAGGCGTGGCGGACTCGGGCTCCACGGCCGGCTCCTCGGGGATTTCTCGGCAGGGCTGGGACAGGAATGAGCCGGTGGGGACGGCGAACGCACAAAATAGCGAACGCCGGTGAGTGTGGGAGGGTGGGGGCCATGGTCGCGATCAGTCTGAGCAAGGTCCAGGAGACCGCTCCCACGCTGGTGAACCTCTACAAGAGCGCCGGGATGTCCCTCACGAAGCACGGCCTCGACGGGCTGCGAGCGGCCGTCTATCTCGTGGTCGACTACTCGGGGTCGATGAAGCCGTACTACCAGGACGGCAGCGTGCAGGCGCTGGCCGACCGGGTGCTGGGCCTGTCCGCGCACCTCGACGACGACGGCCGGGTCCCGGTCGTCTTCTTCTCCACCGACGTCGACGCCGTCACCGACATCGCGCTCGCCGACCACCAGGGGCGTGTGGAGCGGATCGTGGCCGGGCTCGGGCACATGGGCAAGACCAGTTACCACCTGGCGATGGACGCGGTCATCGACCACTACCTCGACAGCGGCTCGCGCGAACCCGCGCTGGTCGTCTTCCAGACCGACGGCGGCCCGATCAACAAGCTCGCCGCCGAGCGTTACCTCTGCAAGGCGGCGAGGCTGCCGCTGTTCTGGCAGTTCATCGGTTTCGGCGACCGGGGCAGCAGGCAGTTCGACTTCCTGCGCAAGCTCGACGAACTGGCCGTACCGGGCAAGCGGGTGGTGGACAACGCCGGTTTCTTCCACGCCGGTTCCGACCCGCGCCGGGTGTCCGACGCGGAGCTCTACGACCGGTTGGTGGGCGAGTTCCCGAAGTGGCTGGTGGCGGCCCGGGCGGCGGGGATCGTCCGGCCGTAGGCCGGGCCGCTACACGGCGAGGAGCCGTTCGGCGAAGCGTTCCCCGATCCGGCGGTGGGTCGCGGCGTCCGGGTGGAGGCCGTCGGGGAGGGGGAGTTCGGCGGCGTCGGCCTCGCCGTACAGCTCGCGCCCGTCCACGTAGTGGAGGTTCGGGTCGTCGGCCGCGCGCGCCGCCACGATCCTGGCCAGTTCGTCGCGGATGACGCGCAGGGTCAGCTTGCCGCCCGCGACCTCGGCCGGGTCGCCCATCGGGTGGAACCACACCCGCCCGTCGGCGACCTTGGCGAAGTCGAGAGCGGTCGGGCCGGGAGTGTCCTCGTGCATGGGGCACAGGATCGGTGAGACGACCAGCAGGGGTGCGGTCGGGTGGCCCTCGCGGATGGTGTCGAGGAAGCCGTGGACGGCGGGGCCGAAGGCGCGCAGCCGCATCAGATCGGTGTTGACCAGGTTGATGCCGATCTTGACGCTGATCAGGTCGGCCGGCGTGTCACGCAGGGCGCGGGCGGTGAACGGGTCGAGCAGCGCGCTACCGCCCAGGCCCAGGTTGATCAGCTCCACTCCGCCGAGGGAGGCGGCGAGCGCCGGCCAGATGCCCGTGGGGGTCGCGGCGTCCGAGCCGTGGCTGATCGAACTGCCGTGGTGCAGCCACACCCTGCGCCCGCTGGGCGGGGCGGGCTCGACGGGGGCGTCGGTGCGCAGGGCGACGAGTTCGGTGGTCTCGTTGTGGGGCAGCCAGATCTCGATGTCCTTCGGCCGGTCGGGCAGACCGGTGAAGCGGACGGTGCCGGCCGGGCCGGACTCCGCGGTGGTGGTACCGGCGGCCAGGTCGATGGTCAGGGTGCGGCCGCCGCTTCTCACGCTGCCCTGTCCGGCGGGGCGGCCGTCGACGAGCAGTTCGTACACCCCGTCCGGGCGGGGCGGGGCGCCCACGTAGGCCCGCTTGGTGGGCAGGGTGTCCAGCTCGACGGCGGTGGCGCGGCTGCGGAAGACCAGCCGAACGCCCGAGGGCTGGGACTCGGCCATCGCGAGCTGTCCGTCGGAGCACTGGGCGCGGGCCCGGGCGGGCAGCCGGTGCGGCAGCACCCCGTGCTCGGTGCGTTCCAGGTCGAGGGCGCCGCGCAGCAGGCCCGCGGTGAGGGGCGTGGTGATCCAGTTCGGCGAGGTGTTCACTGCCTCAGGTTCCTGTGGGGGATGGGGCGGGCCAGTCGCGCAGGAGCGCGTCGAGGGCGTCCAGGACGCGGGTCCAGGACGCCTGGCTGTCGGGGGCGCTGTGGCTGAAACCGCCGCCCAGTTCCAGGGCGACGAAGCCGTGGAAGACGCTGCCCAGCAGCCGGACCGCGTGTGTCTGGTCGGGCTCGGTCAGGTCGTAGCCGCGCAGGATCGCGCGGGTCATCTGCGCGTGCCGGACGCCCGCACTGGCGGCTGCCGTCTGCGGATCGAGCCGGAGCTGCGTGGCGGCGTAACGGCCGGGGTGTTCGCGGGCGTAGTCGCGGTAGACGTTCGCCAGGGCGGTCAGCGCGTCCTTGCCGGCCCGTCCGGCCATGGCGTCGGAGGCCCGGTCGGCGAGCTCCTCGAGGGCGAGCAGGGCGATGCGGGTTCTGAGGTCCTGGGAGTTCCGCACATGCGAGTACAGGCTCGCGACCTTGACGTCGAACCGTCTGGCCAGCGCCGAGACGGTCACCTCGGCGAAGCCCACCTCGTCGGCGAGCTCCGCGCCCGCCCGGACCAGGCGATCGGTGGTCAGCCCCACGCGCACCACTGCCATCCCCGCCTTCGCCTTAATCGCTGGTCGCTTCTCCTGATAGAAGTATGCATCTCCCTAAGGGCTTTAGGCAAATCTGTTAGGCGCGGGCCGTGAGGACATCGGCCCTGCACTCCTGCGGGGTACCCCACGCAGTGCGCAGGGCGCGGGCCTTGGTCAGCCACAGCGACAGGTCGTACTCCGCCGTGTAGCCGAGGGCGCCGTGCGACTGCAGTGCCGTCCGGGCGGTCGCGTACGCCGCCTCGCAGGCGCTCACCTTCGCCGCCGCCACATCCGCCGGCGCCATCGTCACCGCGGCGCCCAGGACCAGCGGGCGGGCGAACTCCAACGCGATCCTCGCGTCCGCCAGCCGGTGCTTGACCGCCTGGAACGAGCCGACGGGGACACCGAACTGCGTGCGCTGCCCGACGTACGCCACGGTCCGGTCGAGCAGCGCCAGGCCCACGCCGAGCGCCTGCGCGGCGGTCGCGAGCCGGGCCCACAGCAGGGCGCGGTCCGTGGGCGGGGTCGCCGTGAGGAGTTCGCCGCCCGGCCGGAGGCGGATGAGCCGGCGGGCGGGGTCGAGGGAGGGGCGGACCGGAGCGGGGTCCGCGCCGGGTGCGAGGCGCAGACCGTCGGGCGCGAGCGACAGCCGTACGGCCGCCGCGTCGCCGTCCAGCGCGTACGCCCCCTGGTACGCCACCGTCGCCATGGACTCGCCCGAGGCCAGCGCGGGGAGGAACCGCTTGGCGGGCCCCGGGTCGACGAGGAGCGCCGCCGCCGCGACCGTCTCCACCAGTGGCCCCGGCACCGCGTGCCGTCCCAGCTCCACGAACGCCACGGCCAGGTCGACCGGCCGGGGGCCCAGCCCCTCGTACGCCTCCGGCACCGCCAGGGCGAACACCCCGGCCTCCGCGACACGGCCCCACAGAGCACGCCCGCTCCGGTGATCGCCACGGCTCCACTCCCTGATCACCCCCGGTGTGTCGGCGGCCTTCAGCAGGGCGCCCAGGGAGTCGGCGAACGCCCGCTGTTCGGTGTCCAGGAGGAAGCGCATCAGCGGCGTCCCTTCGGCAGGCCGAGCAGACGCTCGGCGACGATGTCGCGCTGGATCTCGTTGGTCCCCGCGTAGATCGGCCCGGCGAGCGAGAACACATACCGCTCCGCCCAGTCGGTGTCCGCCCGCTCGCCCTCCTCGCCGAGGAGATCGAGTGCCGTCTCGTGCAGCGCGATGTCGTACTCGGACCAGAAGACCTTGTTCAGGCTGGACTCCGGGCCGAGCCGCTCGCCCGCCAGGAAACGGGAGGCGGCCGCGTAGGTGAAGAGCTGGTGGGCGCGGGCGCCGATGAGGGCGTCGGCGACGCGTGCGGCCTGCTCCGGGGGGCCGCCCCGTGCCCGCCACAGGGCGTGGAGGCGGTCGGCGGCCGCGAGGAAGCGGCCGGGGGAGCGGAGGGTGAGACCGCGTTCGTTGGCGGCCGTCGACATCGCGATCCGCCAGCCCTCCCCGGGCGCGCCGATCACGTCCTCGTCCGGCACGAACACCTCGTCCAGGAACAGCTCGGCGAACGCCGGCTTCCCGTCGAGGCGGCCGATCGGGCGGACGGTGACCCCCGGGGCGCGCAGGCCGAACATGACGTACGTGAGCCCCTGGTGGGGCTTGGGGGTGCCGGGGTCGCTGCGGAACAGGCCGAAGGCGCGGTCGGCGAAGGCGGCGCGGGACGACCAGGTCTTCTGGCCGCTCAGCAGCCAGCCGCCGTCCGCGCGGACCGCCCTGGAGCGCAGCGAGGCCAGGTCCGAACCGGCCTCGGGCTCGGACCAGGCCTGCGCCCAGACGGTCTCGCCGGTGGCCATGGGCGGCAGGACGCGGGCCCGCTGCTCCCGCGTGCCGTGCTCCAGGAGGGTGGGGGCGAGCAGGCTGATCCCGTTCTGGTTGACGCGCCCGGGGGCGCCCGCCGCGTAGTACTCCTCCTCGAACAGCAGCCAGCGGACCAGTCCGCAGTCCCGCCCGCCGTAGGCCGTCGGCCAGTCGACCACCGACCAGCCGTCCGCGGCCAGTTCGGCCTCCCACGCGCGGTGCGCCGCGAAACCCTCCTCGGTCTCCAGGGAGGGCAGCGCGACGGCGGGCACGTGCGCGTCGAGCCAGGCGCGCGCCTCGGCACGGAAGGCCTCCTCTTCCTGCGTGAGGTCGAGATCCATGGACAGCCGTCCTTCCCTAACAAGTGTTTGGTAGGTTAGCTTGGCCCTATGACAGACGTCGAGAGTCCGGCGTACGTGCCCGGACACGGGCTGCTGGCGGGACGCACCGCCGTCATCACGGCGGCGGCCGGCGCGGGGATCGGCGGGGCGACCGCGCGCCGCTTCCTGGAGGAGGGCGCGCGGATCCTGATCAGTGACGCGCACCTGCGGCGGCTGAAGGAGTACGAGGCGCAGCTGGCCGGGGAGTTCGGCGCCGCGTCGGTCACCGCGGCGCCCTGCGACGTCACCGACGAGGACCAGGTCCGGGCCCTGTTCGAGACGGCCGTGGAGGCCCACGGACGGCTCGACGTCGTCGTCAACAACGCCGGTCTCGGCGGCACCTCACCGCTCGTCGACATGACGGACGACCAGTGGTCGCGCGTCCTGGACGTGACGCTGAACGGCACCTTCCGGTGCACACGCGCGGCGCTGCGCCTGATGCGGGAGACGGGCGAGGGAGTGATCGTCAACAACGCCTCCGTCGTCGGCTGGCGCGCCCAGGCCGGACAGGCCCACTACGCCGCGGCGAAGGCCGGGGTGATGGCGCTGACGCGGTGCGCGGCGGTGGAGGCGGCCGCGTACGGGGTGCGGGTCAACGCCGTCTCGCCGAGCCTCGCCATGCATCCCCACCTGGTGAAGGTCACCACGCCCGAACTGCTCGGGGAACTGACCGCGCGCGAGGCCTTCGGGCGGTACGCGCAGCCCTGGGAGGTGGCCAACGTGATCGTGTTCCTGGCGTCGGCCTACTCCTCGTACATGACCGGAGAGGTCGTCTCCGTCAGCAGCCAGCACGCCTGACGACCGGAGCAGCCCACAATGGACCCGTGCCGACCAAGAAGAAGCCCCAGGTGACCGCCGCACCCGCCAGGCGCCGCGAACTCCTCGACACCGCCGCCGAGGTCTTCGCCGAACAGGGCTACAACGCCACCACCGTACGCAAGATCGCGGATCACGCGGGCATGCTCGCGGGCAGCCTCTACTACCACTTCGACTCCAAGGAGTCGATGCTCGAAGAGATCCTGCGCACCTTCCTCGACGAGCTGTGGGACGGGTACGACACCGTCCTGGCCGCCGGGCTGGACCCCCGCGAGACCCTGAAAGCCCTCGTCACCGAGTCGTTCCGGGAGATCGACCGGCACCGCGCCGCCGTCGCGATCTACCAGAAGGAGAGCAAACAGCTCGTCGCGCAGGACCGGTTCGCGTTCCTCGCCGAGTCGCAGCGCAGGTTCGAGAAGGCGTGGCTGGCCACGCTGGAACGCGGGGTCGCCGACCGGGTCTTCCGGGCCGACCTCGACGTCCGCCTCACCTACCGGTTCGTCCGCGACACCGTCTGGGTCGCCGCGTCCTGGTACCGGCCCGGCGGACAGCACAGCCCGGAGGAGATCGCCCGGCAGTACCTCTCGATGGTGCTGGACGGGATCGCCGTACGCGTATAACCGTTGACGTCAGGGGAGTCGCCATGGCCGAGGCCTACATCGTCGAAGCGGTCCGCACGCCCGTGGGGCGGCGCGGGGGAGGGCTCGCCGGGGTGCATCCGGCGGACCTCGGAGCGCATGTCCTGAAGGAACTGGTCGCACGCCAGGACTTCGACCCGGCGGCCGTGGAGGACGTCGTCTTCGGCTGCCTGGACGCGGTCGGGCCGCAGGCCGGAGACATCGCACGCACCTGCTGGCTGGCCGCCGGACTGCCCGAGGAGGTGCCGGGCGTCACCGTGGACCGGCAGTGCGGGTCCTCGCAGCAGGCCGTGCACTTCGCCGCGCAGGCCGTGCTGTCCGGCACGCAGGACCTGGTCGTCGCCGGCGGGGTGCAGAACATGTCGCAGATCCCCATCGCCTTCGCCACCCGGCAGGCCGCCGAGCCGCTCGGCTTCACCCAGGGCCCCTTCGCCGGCAGCGAGGGCTGGCGCGCCCGCTACGGCGACCGGCCCGTGAACCAGTTCGCCGGAGCCGAGATGATCGCCGCCAAGTGGGGCATCAGCCGGCAGGACCAGGAGGAGTTCGCGCTGCGCTCCCACCAGCGGGCCGTGCGGGCGATCGACGAGGGGCGCTTCGCGCGGGAGACCGTCGCCCACGGCGAGGTCGCGGTGGACGAGGGGCCCCGCCGGGACACCTCCCTGGAGAAGATGGCCGGCCTCAAGGCCGTCATGCCCGGCGGGACCGTCACCGCCGCCTGCTCCTCCCAGGTCTCCGACGGAGCGGCCGCCCTGCTGCTCGCCTCCGAGCGGGCGGTGCGCGAGCACGGGCTGACCCCCCGCGCCCGCGTGCACCACCTCTCCGTACGCGGCGAGGACCCCATCCGCATGCTGACGGCACCGATCCCCGCCACCGCCCACGCCCTGAAGAAGACCGGTCTCACCATCGACGACATGGACCTCGTCGAGATCAACGAGGCCTTCGCCCCCGTCGTCCTGGCCTGGCTGAAGGAGACCGGTGCCGACCCCGAGAGGGTCAACGTCAACGGCGGCGCGATCGCCCTCGGCCACCCGCTCGGCGCCACCGGCGCCAAGCTGATGACGACGCTCCTGCACGAACTGGAGCGCACCGGCGGCCGCTTCGGCCTCCAGACCATGTGCGAGGGCGGCGGCCAGGCCAACGTGACGATCATCGAACGGCTCTGAGGAGGGACGGTCGTCAGGAGGCCGTGAGCCGGTCGCGGACCTGGTCGGCCTCCTTCATGATCCGCTCCAGCAGCTCCGCGCACGACGGCAGGTCGTCGATCACCCCGGCGACCTGCCCCGAGGCCATCACCCCCAGATCCGTACGGCCGTCCACCATCGCCGACTTCAGCAGCATCGGCGTGTTGGCGGCGAGCAGCACCTGGCTCCAGGACAGCTCCTTGCCGTGTCGCATGGCGAGCCCGTCACGGACCAGCTGCCGCCGGGTGAGCCCGGACAGCCGCCGGAAGCCTGCCGCCCTGCGCACCGCCTGCCACAGGGCCCTCGCCCGGCCGGAGTCCTCCAGCGCGGCCACCAGCTCCGTCCGCAGCATGCGATGCGGCAGCCCGTCCACCGCCCGGGTCACGGTGACGTCCCGTACCGTCGCCGCCAGATATTTCGCCTTCACCGCGTCCGGCACCGTCGAGTCCGAGGTCAGCAGGAACCGCGTCCCCATCGCGACGCCCGCCGCGCCGTAGGCCAGCGCAGCGACCAGGCCGCGCCCGTCGAAGAAGCCCCCTGCCGCCACGACCGGGATGTCCACGGCGTCCACCACCTGCGGCAGCAGCACCGTCGACGCCACCTCACCGGTGTGCCCGCCGCCCTCCCCGCCCTGCACGACCACCGCGTCCGCACCCCACGCGGCGACCTTCTCGGCGTGCCGGCGGGCGCCGACGGAGGGGATCACGACGACCCCGGCCTCCTTCAGCTCGGCGATCAGCTCCCGGGAGGGCGCCAGCGCGAAGGACGCGACCCGCACCCCCTCCTCGACGATGATCCGCACCCGGTCCCCGGCGTCCCCCGCGTCCGCCCGGAGATTGACCCCGAACGGCGCGTCCGTACGGGACCCGACCTCACGTATCGCCTCCCGCAGCCCGTCGACGGTCATCGTGGCGGAGCCCAGGATGCCCAGCGCCCCCGCGTTCGCCGCCGCCGACACCAGCCGCGGGCCCGCCACCCATCCCATCCCGGTCTGCACGACCGGATGCCGGACCCCGGTCAGCCGGGTGAGCGCGGTCTCCATCAGCTCCCGACCTCCCCGGCCCGGGTGGTGCCCGGATCGATCACCTCGCGGATCAGGCGCAGTTCGGTGGCGGTCGGTTCCCGGGTGTACGGCACCTCGTCCGGCACCACGAGGTCGAACCCCGTCGCCTCCCGTACCTGCTCGACACTCACCCCGGGATGCAGCGAGGCCAGCCGCATGGCGTGGTCGGGCGTGGCGAAGTCGAAGACACCGAGGTCGGAGACGACCCGCGGGATGCGGTGGTGGCGTGCGCCGGCCGCACGGTCGTACCCGACGCCGCACACCATGTCGACCTTCTCCACGAAGACCCGCCGGGAGTGCTTCGGTATCCAGTAACTCGTCGGATTGTTCAGGGTGTTGACCGGCGCTCCCCGTACCCCGAGCAACTGCCGCCTGGGTTTCGCCCAGTCACCTATGCAGGAGATGTTCTGGTTGCCGTACCGGTCGATCTGGCTCGCGCCCATCATCACGTGCCGCCGGCCCCCGGTGACCAGGGTCAGGTGCTGCCGGTAGGGCAGCCAGCCCTCGACCGTGCCGTCCACGCCGACGAGGAGTGCCTCACCGTCGGTCAGCAGCAGGTCCGGCGCGAAGCTGCGCCGGGCGAGGCGGGCGCCCACGGACGGGATCACGCCCATCGGACTGGCGAGGATCTCGCCCCCGCCGCGCCATGCCTCGGCACAGGCGACCACGCAGTACTCGGCCCGGGTGACCTCGCTCATGTCTCCTCCCCGACCGCCGTCTGGTACGCCTGTTCGTCCCCGTCGAGGAAGCGCGCCGCGAACTCCGCCCAGGGCGTGGTCGCGTACCGCTTCTGGAACGCCTCGTCCCGGCCGTAGTCGGGGGCGCAGGACGTGAAGTGCGCGCCGTTCGGGGCCTCGACGACCCCCGTCACCGTGTGCCGCTTGATCAGCAGCGACTGCGGCGCGGCCTCCTTCGTCAGCTCGGCGGTGTCGACGATCCGTTCGCACGAGACGTACGCCGTGTCCGCCGCCTCGCAGAACAGGTCGTCGAAGTACGGGTCAGGGCCCAGATACTGCCCGTTGCCCTGCCGGTCGGCCCGGTTGACGTGCACCAGGGCCGCGTCCAGCCGCAGGGCGGGCATGGCCACGAACGTCTCCTGGTCCTCGTAGGGAGAGGTCACCGTCCGCAGACCGGGGTTGACCCGCATCACGTCCGAGCCGATCCCGGCCCGCACGGGCAGGAAGGGCAGCCGGTTGGCGGCCGCGTGCAGCCCCCACATGAACATCGCCTCGTCGACCTCCATGAGCTCGAAGGACCCCTGCTCGCGGGCCGCGCGGTAGTGCGGTTCGAGGGGGATGGAGTCGAGGGTGGCGAAGGCGGCGACCAGCTTCCGGATCCGTCCGGCGGCGGCCAGCATGCCCACGTCCGGCCCGCCGTACGAGACGACGGTGAGATCGGTGATCTCCGACCGGAGCAACGTCCTGACCAGCGCCATCGGTTTGCGGCGCGAGCCCCAGCCGCCGATGCCGAGGGTCATGCCGCTCTCCAGCCGGGAGACGACCTCGTCGGCGGTCATCGTCTTGTCACTCATCTACGCACCCTCCTTCCCTGCCGTGCCGAAGGCGTCCCGGACCCGGTCGGCCACCCCGCTGACGCTCGCCTCGAACGTGAAGCCCTGCTCGAAGCGGTAGCTGCGGCGCACGTCGACCGGGTCGATGCCGTTGATGGCCTCCTTGGCCAGCCGCAGCAGCTCGCCGTCCTTGGCGGCGATCTCCCGCGCCAGCTCCAGTGCCGCCGCGCGCAGTTCCTCGCGCGGCACGACCCGCCACACCGAGCCGTGCGCGTGCAGCTCGGCCGCCGTGACCGTGCGCGAGGTGTAGTACAGGGCGCGCATCAGAGGGCGGGGGACCAGCCGGGCCAGATGCGTGGCCGCGCCCAGCGCGCCCCGGTCCAGCTCGGGCAGGCCGAAGGTGGCGTCCTCGCTCGCCACCACCACGTCCGCGTTCCCCACCAGGCCGATGCCGCCGCCCAGGCAGAAGCCGTGCACCGCCGCCAGCACCGGGACCTCGCACTCGTACACCGCGGCGAACGCCTCGAAGCAGCCGCGGTTGGCGCCGACCAGAGCGCTCGGTCCCTGCGCCTGTATCTCCTTGATGTCCACGCCGGCGTTGAACCCCCGGCCCTCGGCGGTGAGCACCACGCACCGGGTCTCCGGTTCGCGGCCCGCCGCGCGCACGGCGTCGGCCAGCGCGAACCAGCCCCCCACCGGCAGCGCGTTCACCGGCGGGTAGTCGACCGTGACGACGGAAATCCCTTTTTCCGGGGACGAGGTGGAGACACTCATCGGCGCATCAGCTACCTTTCCACCAAACGTTTGTTAGGTTCGATGCTTCGAAGCTAGCAGCCGACCCGGACAAGCGGGAGAGCCTGTGGACAACTCGCTGCACGGCAGGACCGTGATGGTCACCGGCGGCACCCGGGGCGTCGGCGCCGGCATCGCCCGGGCCTTCGCCGAGGCCGGCGCCGAGGTGCTCGTCTGCGCCCGCCGGCCGCCGGAGGTCCCGGTCCCCGGGACCGGGTTCATGCCGTTGGACGTGCGGGACGCCGACGCCGTACGGCGGTTCTTCGCCGCGCTGCCCCGGCTCGACGTCCTCGTCAACAACGCGGGCGGCGCCCCCTACCGCCTGCTCACGGACACCGGCGCCGAGCGGCACGCGCGCGTGATCGAGCTCAACCTCCTCGCGCCCCTGACCGTGTCCCTCGCCGCCCACGACCACCTCAGGCGCGCCCGGGGCTGCGTGGTGATGATCGGCAGCGTCAGCGGCACCCGACCTTCGCCCGGCTCGGCGGCGTACGGCGCGGCCAAGGCGGGCCTGGAGAACCTCGCACGGTCCATGGCCGTGGAGTGGGCGCCGGAGGTGCGGGTGAACACCCTGGTCGTCGGCATGGTCCGCACCGAACTGGCCCACCTCCACTACGGCGACGAGGACGGCGTCGAGGCCGTCGCCCGCACGGTCCCGCTGGGCCGGCTCGCCGTCCCCGACGAGGTGGGCGCGGCGGCCGTCTTCCTCGCCTCCGACGCGGCCGCGTACATCACCGGGGCCAGCCTCACCCTGCACGGGGGAGGGGAGCGGCCCGCCTTCCTCGACGCGGCGACCGCCAACAAGGAGACGTGAGATGAGCGGAATCTGCCACGGACGGGTCGTCGTCGTCACCGGCGCCGGACGCGGGCTGGGCCGGGCGCACGCGCTCGCCTTCGCGGCGGAGGGGGCACGGGTCGTCGTCAACGACCTCGGCGTCGGCCTGGACGGCAGGCCCGACGCCGACGGCCCGGCCGAGCGGGTCGTGGACGAGATCCGCGCGGCGGGCGGCGAGGCGGTCGCCCACGGCGGCGACATCGCCACGCCCGAGGGCGCCGCGTCCCTGGTCACCACCGCCCTCCAGGCGTACGGCCGGCTCGACACCCTCGTCAACAACGCCGGCTTCCTGCGCGACCGCATGCTGGTCAACCTGGACGAGGACGACTGGGACGCCGTCATACGCGTCCACCTCAGGGGCCACTTCCTGCCGCTGAAGCAGGCCGCCGCCCACTGGCGGACCGAGGCCAAGGCCGGCCGCACGCCCACCGCCCGGGTCGTCAACACCAGCAGCGGGGCGGGCCTGCTGGGCTCGGTCGGCCAGGGCGGCTACAGCGCGGCGAAGGCCGGGATCGTCGCCCTGACGCTGGTCGCGGCGGCCGAACTCGCCCGCTACGGCGTCCAGGCCAACGCGATCGCGCCCGCCGCCCGCACCCGGATGACGGAACAGACGTTCGCCGAGACCATGGCGGCCCCGGAGTCCGGGTTCGACGCCATGGCCCCGGAGAACGTCTCGCCCCTCGTCGTCTGGCTGGGCTCCGCCGCGAGCGCCGGCGTCACCGGCCGCGTCTTCGAGGCGGAGGCGGGACGCATCACCGTCATGGAGGGCTGGCGCCCCGGCCCCACCGCCGACAAGGGCGCGCGCTGGAGCCCGGCGGAGGCAGGGGAGGCCGTACAGAAGCTGCTGTCCGAGGCCGAGCCGCCGGGGGCGGTCTACGGAACCTCCTAGGTTCCTTCCATTGAACGGGCCGTGGCCTTGCGCTGGGCCTCGGTCGTCACGGCGAGGAACCGCCATCGAGGAACGCTCGGGCGGCCGCCCCGACGCCCTCGGCAGCCTCGTCCTGTCCGCCGTACCCGCCGACCCGGCCGGCGGCGCCTCCGGCGTCTTCTCCACCGCCCAGCGGTTCGGCGGTGCCCTCGGCGCGGCAGCGATCGGCACCGTGTTCCTCGGCCACACCGACATGGGCCTCACCCAGGCGCCGGGCACGGCCATGCCACGGGTGACCGGCGGGTTCGTGCTCTGCGCGGCCCTGTGCGCGTTGCTGCCGCCCACGGCGACCACCCACGACCGACCCACGACCGACTCAGGTGTCGCACTCCAGGACCGTCCGGCACAACCCGCACCGCGCCCGCACCCGCCCCTTCACCGGCACCCGGATCCGCTGGTGGCAGGTCGGACAGGGAAACGTCACCCGCAGCGGACCCCGCGGATCCGGAGCGAAGGAATACGGCGAGCCCGGGACCACCGCGACCGGCCGATGGTCCTCGGCATGCCGCCGGTCACGCGCGTACCGCCGCCGCCCCGCCCAGCCCGCCGCCGTCAACGGAGGCTGCCGCCCGTCATGACGAGCCCGCTCCAGACCCCGTCCGTACGCCGTGTACGCCTGCGCACTCGTGAACCACGTCGACGGATCCTCTCCGAACACCAGCGACCGCTTCGCCAGCACGTACCCGAACTCCTCCGGCGTCAGATACCCCAGCTTCTGCGAGGACACCCCGTCCTCCCGGTAGGCGTCCAGCAACAACCAGCCCGCCCCCAGATACGTCGTCGCCGTGTCCGTGAGGATCTCGTTGTCCCGCGTCGCCGGGAACGACAGATCAAGACGGTGCAGATAGACGTGCATGATCTCGTGGGCCAGCGCCGCGCCGATGTCCCGCCGGTGCCTTCGGAAGCGGTCGTTCAGCTCGACGAAGTACTCCGGGCCCGCCGTCAGTTCGATGTTCGCCGCCTGCTCCATCTCCCGGAACGCGACGATCACCCGGGCGTCCGGCAGCCGGAAGTGCCGCACCAGCTCACGCGCCACCCGCTGCGCCCCCAGATGCAGGTCGTCGGTGTCACAGAACGCCACGTCCGCCGGGGGCACACTGGTGGCGAACTGGTGGATGGTGTCGTACGACAACCGCCGGTACAACGCCGTGACAGCGGTCCGCACCGTCTCCAGATGCGGATAACCGTGCTCGACCGGTCCGCCGTTGGCCACGCCCGCACCCCCAAGACGTCGTGCACCCGATTCCACTCTACGGGCAGCACGGACGCCCGCGCGGGCATGCCCTAGGGTGATCGCCCATGACCACCAGCAACACCCCCCGGCCCGCCACCGGCGACGTCGACCCGGCCGTCCGCGAGGAGCTCGCCCGGCTGCGCGACAGCATCGACAACATCGACGCCGCCGTCGTCCACATGCTCGCCGAACGCTTCAAGGCCACCCAGCAGGTCGGCCACCTCAAGGCCCGCCACCAGCTGCCGGCCGCCGACCCGGCCCGCGAGGCCCGCCAGATCGAACGGCTGCGCACCCTCGCCGAGAACGCCAAACTCGACCCCGCGTTCGCCGAGAAATTCCTCAACTTCATCATCGCCGAGGTGATCCGCCACCACGAGCGCATCGCCGAGGCCGCCGCCGCACCCACCACCGGCTGACGGGCCCGGCGCCTCCGGCGCGAGCGGGAACAAAAGGCGCGTACCGATCCGCCCCTGTGCCCGCACTGCGGTATCAGGCAGCATGTCGTTCATGTCCGTACTGACGCGCGACGAAGCGCAGAACCGTGCCCAGCTCCTCGACGTCCACCGCTACACCATCGAGCTCGACCTGACCACCGGCGACGAGACCTTCGGTTCGCGCACCGTCATCGAGTTCACCGCGCGCGCCGATGGGGACACCTTCGTCGAGATCAAGCCCGCCGAACTGCGCTCCGTCACCCTCGACGGACACCCGATCCACCCCGACAGCCTGGACGACAACCGGCTCGCCCTGAAGAACCTCGGCGCGGGAGAACACGAACTGCGCGTCGACGCCACGATGCGCTACTCCCGCACCGGCGAGGGCATGCACCGCTTCACCGACCCCAGCGACGGCGAAACCTACCTCTACACCCAGCTCTTCATGGACGACGTCCAGCGGGTCTTCGCCGCCTTCGACCAGCCCGACCTCAAAGCCGTCTTCGACCTGACCGTCCAGGCCCCCGAGGAGTGGACCGTCCTCGCCAACGGCGTCACCGAACACCTCGGACAGGGCCGCTGGCAGGCCGCCCCCACCCCCCTGATCTCCACGTACCTCGTAGCCGTCGCCGCCGGCCCCTGGCACTCCGTGCGCACCGAACACCGCGGCCTGCCCTTCGGCATCCACTGCCGCCGCTCCCTGGCCCCCTACCTCGACGCGGACGCCGACGAACTCCTCGACATCACCCGCGCCTGCTTCGACCGCTACCACGAGAAGTTCGCGGAGCCCTACCCCTTCGACTCCTACGACCAGGCGTTCGTCCCCGAATTCAACGCCGGAGCCATGGAGAACCCCGGACTCGTCACCTTCCGCGACGAGTTCGTCTACCGCTCCGCCGTCACCGACACCGAACGCCAGACCCGCGCCATGGTCATCGCCCACGAGATGGCCCACATGTGGTTCGGCGACCTCGTCACCCTGCGCTGGTGGGACGACATCTGGCTCAACGAGTCCTTCGCCGAGTACATGGGCTACCACACCCTCACCGAAGCCACCCGCTTCACCGACACCTGGACCGACTTCGGCGTCGTCCGCAAGGCCTGGGGCTACGACGCCGACCAGCGCCCCTCCACCCACCCCGTCGCCCCCGAGAACGTCCCCGACACCGCTTCGGCACTGCTGAACTTCGACGGCATCTCCTACGCCAAGGGCGCCTCGGCCCTGCGCCAACTGGTCACCTGGCTCGGCGAGAAGGACTTCCTCGCCGGCATCAACACCCACTTCGCCCGCCACAAGTTCGGCAACGCCACCCTCGCCGACTTCATCGACTCCCTCGCGAGCAGCACCGAACGCGACGTCCACGCCTGGGCCGACGCCTGGCTGCGCACCACCGGCGTCGACACCCTCACCCCCGTCGTCACCGGCACCAACGGCGACCACTTCCTCACCGTCGAACGCACCGGCAGCCGCCCCCACCGCATCGCCGTCGGCCTCTACGACCAGGACCTCGCCGACGACGAGGGCCGCCTCACCCTGCGCGAACGCCTCGAACTCGACATCCCGCAGAAGGCACCCCAGCCCCTCGGCAAGCGCCCCGCCATGCTCCTGCTCAACGACGGCGACCTCACCTACGCCAAGATCCGCTTCGACGCCCGGTCCGCCCAGGGTGTGCACTCCACCCTCTCGGGCCTGCCCGACCCCCTCACCCGCGCCGTCGTCTGGAACGCCCTGCGCGACGCCGTCCGCGACGGCGAACTCGACCCGACCGCCTACCTCGACACCGCCCGCACCCACCTCCCGCACGAAACCGACCTCGCCCTCGTCCAGGGCGTCCTCGCCTTCGCCGGCACCCAGGTCGCCAACCGCTACCTCGCCCCCGAGCAACGCCCCGCCGCCCTCGCCACCCTTTCTTCCCTCTGCCGCGACCTCATCCGCCGCACCGAGGACGGCGACCACCCCGGCCTGCGCCTGATCGCCGTACGCCACTACATCAACGTCGCCGCCCATCCCGACACCATCGCCGCCTGGCTCGCCGACGGCACCGTCCCCGGCGGCCCCGAACTCGACCCCGACCTGCGCTGGCGCGTCCTCGCCCGGCTCGCGGTCCTCGGCGCCACCGACGAGACCGCCATCGCCGCCGAACTCGAGCGCGACCCCTCCGCCACCGGCCGGGAAGGCGCCGCCCGCTGCCGCGCCGCCCTGCCCGACGCCGAGGCCAAGGCGAACGCCTGGGCCGCGATGTTCGCCTCCGACGACCTCTCCAACTACCTCTTCACCGCCACCGCACAGGGCTTCTGGCAGCCCGAACAGGCCGACCTGCTACGGGAGTACGTCCCCCGCTTCTACGAGGACGCCGTCACCGTCGCCGCCCGCCGCGGCCCCGCCATCGCCGACGCCGCCGGCCACTGGGCCTTCCCCGCCCACGCCATCGATCCCGAATCCCTCCAGCACGGCGAGACCTGCCTGCGCGAAGCCGACCCGATCCCGGCCCTGCGCCGCAAACTCGTCGACCAACTCGACGACCTGAAGAGGGCGTTGCGGGCGAGGGGTGAGTGAACCCGGTGGCGCTCTCCCCGCTCGGGCGTGGGGGAGAGCGCCACTGGGGGCGCGGCTTAGAGAAGTTGACGGTGTGAAAGATGCGGGTCTAGCCTGAAAGGAGTACGAGCCCTTCATTGCTCCGCGACCAAGCAGACGGCACCAGGCCGGATGCCACTCGCACTCGAACTGGCGGACCCCAGAGATCGCTTGAATCTCAGCGGGCCACCGAGGGAGAGGACGAGGAGCGAAGCGATGGACGACGCAGCGCGTATCGCCCGAATCCGTTTGCCTGACCGGCCCGAAGGCCGGCTGGAGTGATCAGTTCGATGCGGTGCAGCCGCCTGTCGTTCTGACGACCCTTCGGATTCGAGCGAAAGGCCAGGAACAGCCATCAGCGCATCTCAGCCGGTCGATCGTGTGTACTACATCGACGACTCCGGCATTCCCAGCACTGGCCTCGCGCTCTATACCGCTGTGGGCGTCCCGAAGGCCGAAACCGCACGTGTTCTGCGTGCCTGGCAGGAACTGCGCGACCGTTGGTCGCGTGACCATGGAATCCCTCCCGAGTACGAGCTCCACGCGAACGGCTTCCTCGCCGGCCGCGGGCGTCCCGGTGGCCGCAACCCGCTCAAGATAGAGCGCTACCGCATGGCCCAGGAAGCCCTCGACGTGATCGCGGCGCAGCCGGACCTCGACATCGTCACCGTCTACACCCAGGATCCCGCCCACTGGGGACGGGCCAAGCGACGCGCCTACGACCGGCTTCTGCGCGTCCTTGACCAGCGGCTGGCCGAGACGGGCGAGAACGCCGAACTGGTCGTCGACGGAGACGGCAGCGAGCACCTCTACGACGAGGTGCACCTGAACCTGCGCCCGAGCCGCATCCCGCTCCCCGCCGTGGCGGTCCCGGCCCATGCCTCGCCGTGGCTGCAGATGGCCGACCTCGTGGCGTACTGCGGCTGCCAGACGATCGCCCGCCGGGAGAACAGGCAGTTCATGTGGGGGTGGTACGCCCGGCACCTGCCCAAGGCACCCGCACCCGAGCGGTGCTGACCGCCACCTACTACATGACGAACCCCGGCCGATGGCCGGGGTTCGTGGAAGCAGACCTGGCACGCGCTTCCGCGCGGCCCTGACTGCACCTTCGAGTCTACCGGTCTGGTTGGCACCGGGCCAGTGAACAAGCGAGCGATTTACGGGACCTCGGCGGCCCAAAGGAAGGAAGAATGTGAGTACATCCACGGAATCCCAGGATCTGATCGACTCCAGTCAGCATATCGAAGCCTCCGAAGACGGCCCCGAGACGATCTCGTTCACCTTCGAAGGCGAGGAATTCACCGTCTCGGGCTTCGAACGCACCCTGCCCGATCCCTCCACCCCCGGCGACCGCGCCCAACTCGTCAAGGCCGGCCTGCAGGCCGACGGCGCCGCCCTCGACGAGGACGCTTGGCACGCCGTCGCCCGCGCCATCATCTCGCCCGAGGCCGCCGCCGCCCAGTTGCGTTCCGCCAAGGGACAGGCCTCGGCCCTGATCGAGGAGCACGTCGAAGGCGCCACCCTGCGCTCACTGCACACCAGGGTCTGGCTGACCGAACTGTTCCCCGGGCACCAGCCACGCACCAGCCAGGGTGCCCTGCCCGTCGAGGATCCCGAGGTCCACGGCGATGTGGACGAGCAGGGCCGCCCCTACGCCCGGGTCGTCTACCGCTACCGCGACAGGAAGCATCTGCGTGACCACCTGGCCCAGACCATACAACAGACCAGGCACGCCAACCCCAACCCCTACGACCGTTCGATCCTCGCCCGGCGGATCACCCGGGCCGTCATCGCCCACCCTTGCCGACTCGAATTCGCCGACGGCGACGAACACATGGACGTCCTGGCCGTACGCGACGGCATCACCCGGCTGACCAGCGCATGGGCCCTCCTCACGGAAGGCACCTCGCCCTACGCCGACGACATCGCCGCCACCGCGCTGCGCATGCTGACCGCCGAGAAGACGCAGCGACGAGGCTCCGCCGAGAGGTCCCTCAGCCAGCGCATGGCGCTGGGGCGGCAGGAAGCACTCAACGGGCTCCTGGCGGAATTCCAGCGAGGCGTCAATCAGCCGCAGCCCGCGGACCGTTCCGTACGGCTCGGTCAGACGCTCGTCGTGCCCGCCCAGATCACCGTCGGGATCCACCGGCACGGCTCCGCGGGACTCTCCGCCGAGGAGGTCTTCGACGACGCCGTCCGCTCCATCCTCGCCTCGATCCACGTCGAATTCCGGCACTGGGAGGCCGCCGCACAGAACGTGGAGGTCGGAAGCCGTGCGATCAGCAGAGTGCGCCTCCCAGGCCTCCCGCAGAACAGCCTGCTCGACGGAATCATCGGCCTCGCCCTGGGACGCCGCAAGCCGGAGGACCTGCCCGCCGTCTTCGGCAGGAACGACATTCCTGGAACCCCTCTCTGGCGCGCCGTCTACCTGACCCACTTCCTCACCCGGCCCGAGGTCCTCGAGCAGGTGAAGAAGTTCGCCAAGGACATCAAGGGCACCAGCCAGATGAAGACCTCGGGGTACGCCGAACTCCTCGGTCCCGTGATCGACCTGCCCTGGCGCGGCTACAAGGCGGGCTCACTCCAGCAGGCCCGCAACGCCTGGGCCAACGGCGGCGTACTCACCAAGAAGGTGCTGAGCGACTGGCAGCCCACCCCCAGCCAGGACTTCATCGACCTCGTCGAACCGGCGCTGAAGGGGAACAACCACGCCCGCCAGACCCTCGCGGTCGCGGGCGGAATCGCGCTCATCGCGGACAAACTCATCACCCGCAACGTCGGGTCGGCCGTGGGCAAGACCGTTCCGTTCCGCGCCAACACAGACCAGATCGTCGCCGGCCTCGCCGAATCAGAGGAAGGACTGTGGAGCCTTGCCTTTGCGGCCCGGGCCTTCGAGGCCAAACGAGAGTGCCTGAACTCCTTCACGGACGCCCAGCTTCTGGCGCGCAACCCGGCCGACATGTACACCATCCCGGCCGTCGACCTGACCGCACCGGACAAAGTGGCACGCGACGCCGGTGGCCGAGCTGTCCAACCGCTCGACCAGTGGACTGTCGTCGCCCTCTCCAACCCCGACAAGGCACAGCAGGCCGAACAGGAGCGCCAGCAGCAGAACGAGGACGCCGCTGACTCCGAGCAGACCGTCGCCGACAAACTCGCCGTCGAACGGCGTGCCCTGCGACAGGCCGTCACCGATGCCAGGTCCGCTGTGGAGCGGTTGCTGAAAATCGCGGACGGTCCCGAGGCCAGAGCCACCACCGTGCACCCCTTCGGCTCGCAGGAGGAACTGGATCGAATGATCGCCGAGGTGCGTCAGCTCGTCGGCCAGATCACCCTGCACAGGCAGGCGACCGAAGCGGACCCGGAGGAAGAGGAGGACGACGAGTTCACGGACTGACCCGCCACTCCGCGACGATCGGTACCCCCTTTCGGGTACCGATCGTTGCTCTTTTCAGGCCTGTCTCCGCATCGGCGTACAAGCTGGAACCCCCTTCTGATCCGCGCCCGCCCGGAGGACACCATGAGCACCCCGCCGCTCGCCTCAGGCCCCGAAGGCACGGACGCCCTACGACCGTTGCTCGACACCGTCCTCGATGCCCTCGACGCCGGCACACGCGCGAGGGGCGGCCCGCTGCCCGCGGGCGGCCCGGAAGCGGTCGCCACCCGGCTGAGGGACGCCCTGGGGGAGGTACTGCCCCGGCACGGCGACCCCCACGCCCTGCCCACCCTCGTCCGCGCCCTCGCCGAAGGCGCCGCCGACCCTGCACACCCCCACTGCGTCGCCCACCTCCACTGCCCACCCCTTGCCCTCGCCACCGCCGCCGACCTCGCCGTCTCTGCCCTCAACCCCTCGATGGACTCCTGGGACCAGGCCCCCGCCGCCTCCGAACTGGAGGCGCTGGTCACCACGGCAGTGGCCCGGCTCGCGGGCCAGAGCGACGCCCTCGTCACCACCGGCGGCACCGAATCCAACCAACTCGCCCTCCTCCTGGCCCGCGAGAGCCATGGCCCCGCAATCCGCCTCGTCTGCGGAGCCAACGCCCACCACTCGCTGCCCAGGGCCGCCTGGCTCCTCGGTCTGCCCGACCCCCTCGTCCTGCCCACCCCCACCGGCACCCTCCACCCCGACGCCCTCGCCGACGCCCTCACCACCCTCCCCGGCCCCGTCCTCGTCGCCGCCACCGCCGGCACCACCGACGCCGGAGTCATCGACCCCCTCCCCGACATCGCCGCCCTCTGCCACACCCACGGCGCCCGCCTGCACGTCGACGCCGCCTACGGAGGCGGACTGCTCTTCAGCGACCGCCACCGCCCCAAACTGGCCGGGCTCGCCGCCGCCGACACCGTCACCCTCGACCTGCACAAACTCGGCTGGCAACCCGTCGCCGCCGGCCTCCTCGCCGTCCGCGACCCCGCCGACCTCACCCCCCTCCACCAGCACACCGCCTACCTCAACGCCGACGACGACACCGAAGCCGGCCTCCCCGACCTCCTCGGCCGCTCCCTGCGCACCACCCGACGCCCCGACGCCCTCAAGATCGCCGTCACCCTGAAAACCCTCGGCCGCCACGGCCTCGGCACCCTCGTCGACCAAGTCTGCGATCAGGCCCAGCAGTTCGCCGCCCTCATCCACGACCACCCCCACCTCGAACTCCACGCCCCACCCACCATCAGCACCGTCCTCTTCCGCCCCACCGGCGCCACCGACGCCACCGTCGCCGAGATACGCCGCCGCCTCCTCACCCAGGGCCACGCCGTCCTCGGCCGCGCCCGCCTCGACGACCGGCTCTGGCTCAAGACGACCCTCCTCAACCCCCACACCCACCCCCACGACCTGGCCGCCCTCCTGCACCTGGTGGAAGGAAACACCCCCGCATGAACACGCCCCCCGACACCGACACCCCCCGCGACCTGGTCGGCATCGGCATCGGCCCCAGCAACCTCTCCCTCGCCGCCCTCGCCCACCCCCTCGCCGAACTCGACACCGTCTTCTACGAACAACGCCCCCGCTTCGACTGGCACCCCGGCCTCCTCATCGACGGCGCCCGCATCCAGGTCCCCTTCCTGGCCGACCTCGTCACCCTCGCCGACCCCACCAGCCCCTGGACGTTCCTCAACTACCTCAAGGCCCACCACCGCCTCTACCCCTTCTACTTCGCCGAGCGCTTCCACATCCAGCGCGCCGAATACGACACCTACTGCCGCTGGGTCGCCGACAGTCTCCCCGGACTCCACTTCCGCCACCAGGTCGACGCCGTCCGCTGGAACCCCGATCGTGACCTCTTCGAAGTCGACTTCACCCAACTCGACGCCGACGGAGAAGCCGAAGCCCTCGGCCGCACCTACACCAAGAACGTCGTCCTCGGCATCGGCACCGAGCCCCACGTCCCCGACCCCCTGCGCCCCCTCGTCGACGCCCCCGGCGTCCCCGTCCTGCACGCCACCGACTACCTCGCCCACCGCGACAGCCTCCTCACCGCGGGCCACGTCACCGTCGTCGGCTCAGGACAGTCCGGCGCCGAGGTCTTCCTCGACCTCCTCCGCCACCGCCCCCCGGGCCACGAACAACTCCACTGGATCGGCCGCACCGAAGCCTTCGCCCCCATGGAGTACTCCAAGCTCGGCCTCGAACACTTCACCCCCGACTACACCCGCTACTTCCACACCCTCGCCGAACCCGTCCGCGACCGGCTCCTCGCCGCCCAGTGGCAACTCCACAAAGGCATCGACGCCGGCACCCTCGCCGCCATCCACGACGAGCTCTACCGCCGCACCCTCCACGGCGACTGGCCCGACGCCGTCCTCACCCCCGGCGTCCACGTCCGCACCGCAGGCCGCATCGCCACCACCAGAATCGAACTCCACCTCGAACACACCCAGCAGAACACCCGCTCACGCCTCATCACCGACGCCGTCGTCCTCGCCACCGGCCACCGCGAACGCCCCCTCGACCGCATCCTCGCCGGACTCGACCCCTACATGCGCCGCGACAACAGCGAACGCCCCCGGATCGACGAACACTTCCGCCTCCTCCTCGACCCCTCCGTCACCGGCGCCGGCTGCAACGTCTACGTACAAAACGCCGAACGCCACACCCACGGCGTCGGCGCCCCCGACCTCGGCCTCGCCGCCTGGCGCAGCGCCACCGTCCTCAACACCCTCACCGGCAAGGACAACTACCCCCTCCCCACCCGCACCGCCTTCACCACCTTCGGCCTGGAACAGCGACAGCCCCAGATCCCGCCCGCACGCCGGCCGAAAAAGCTGACGCCCCTCAGGGACGGAATCTGAGGCTGCCCACCTCACCCGGAAAATCCCCCTAGAACACCGGCGTACCGTCCCGCGTGAGCTTCCAGTCCACCGACGCGAAGTCCTTCGGGTCCAGCACACCCTTCGCGGTCACCCACTCCGCGATCCGCGTCCGGATCTCCGTCGACTCCGACCAGACCTCGGTGGCGGAGGCCACGTGCGGGAACGCACCGCCACCGTTCGCACGGTAGTTGTTCACCGCGAACACGAACTGCTGGGCGTCGTCCAGCGCCGCCCCGTCGTACGTCAGGTTCCTGATCCGCGAACCCGCCGCCTGCGCGATGTCGATCTCGTACGACAGCCCTGACACATAGTCGTAGTTGTAGTCCGGACGGCTGTTCGCGTTCGTCAGCTTCTCCACGTCGACGACCGCGTCCGCCGCCGTCTGCACGAAGTACTCCGCCGAATACTCCAGGTACGCCTTGATCTGCGCACCCGTCAACAGCTTCGCCACCAGCGTGTTGTCGTACACGTACAGGCTCGACAGATCCCGGATCGTCACATTCCCCGCCGGGATCTCCGAGGTGCGCGAGAACGGCGACGCCTGCGCGATCACCGGCAGCGACGCGTACGACGTCCCCGCCAGCGCCGCCTTCACGACGTCCTCCTGGACCTTCGTGATCAGGTCGATGATCGGGGCATCCTTGTACCGCGCCTCGACCGTCGTCAACGTCTCCGTCGCCGTACCGACCACCTGGTTGACGTACTCCACGACCTTCGCGTGCTCGTCGCTGAGCAGCTTGGTGATCTTCGGATCGTCGGCCACGGTGTTGGAGTTCAGCACCTTGGACGACACGGACTCGACCGCCCACCGACCCTTCTCGAACACCAGCTCGACATCAAACACCGACAGTCGCTCCGCATACGCCAGCGGCTCCGACAACACCACGGTCTTCCCGGTCTTCGCGTTGACGACCTTCAGCTCGGGAATCTCCACATGCGCGTGCCCGACCAGCACCGCGTCGATGTCCGGCACCTGCTGCGCCACCAGCGCCGCCGAGTTCTCGACGTACGGCAGCTGATCACCGTACGACGACGTCCCGGACGACCCCGAGTGCGCCGACACCACGACCACATCCGCACCCAGCGACTTCAGCCTCGGCACCCACTTCGCGGCCTGCTCCTCCAGACCCGGGAACGCCAGCCTGCCCTGCACATACGCCTTGTCCCAGATCGCGATTCCGGGGTTCGTCAGACCCAGAACCGCCACCTTGACCGGCGGCGCGCCCTTCACACAGAACGTCTTGATGACGTAGGGAGGAAACGCCGGCTTCAGCGTCTTCGCGTCCACCGCGTTCGCACCCAGCAGCGGGAACCGCAACTGCGACTCGAACTTCCGCAGCGTCTCGATGCCGTAGTTGAACTCGTGGTTGCCCAGCGCCGCCGCGTCGTACCCGATCGCGTTCATCGCCTGCGCCATCGGATGCACCGGACCACCCTCAGCGGTGATCGGGTCCACCTTGGCGTAGTAGTACGTCAGCGGAGTGCCCTGGATCGTGTCACCCGCGTCCAGCAGCAGCGTGTTCTCCCGCCCCTTCTCGGCGCGGATCCCGTTGACCAGGGTGGAAATGCGCGCCAGCCCCTGAGCGTTCCCGGCCTTGTCCGTGTACTCCGCGTTCTTGAAGTAGTCCCAGTTGAAGACATGACCATGCAGGTCCGTCGTCCCCATCACGGTCAGCGCGTACCGCTTCGGCTGCCTGGCGGGCTTCTTCGCCCCGGCGACCTCCGCAGCCTGCGCCGCCGGAGCCGCAGCCGCGCCCGCGATCGCCACCCCCGCCCCGGTCACGGCGGACTTCTTCAGGAACTTCCGGCGGTTCAACGGCATGTCTCGTGCTCCTAGGGGAAAGGTCAACGACGCGCGTAGACAAACGCGCGTAGATTCTGACCCGGGCATGACCGACGGCAACAGGTCCAGGAGGTTTCGATCTGATGACCAGAGCGGCCGACTCCGGCCCGGCAAACGGTAAAGGCATGACAAGGTGGGGCGTATGACCGCACCGCAGCTTCCGCCGTACGGCACACCCGACGCCCCCCTCCTCGCGGTACGCGGCGAGGCCGAACTGGAGGTCGACCCCGAACTCGCCCGCATCGGCGTCACCGTCACCGCCCGCGGCCGAGACCGCCGCACGACGCTCGACGACCTCACCCGCCGCAACGCGACGGCCCTCGACCTCGTCAAGTCGTACGGCGACGCGGTGGAGGACGTGTCCACGGGCGCCGTGTCCATCACCCCCGAACTCGGCCAGCGCGGCCGGGGTGAACGTGTCCGGACCTATCACGGCCGCGTCCACCTCACCGCCGGACTGACGGACTTCACCGCCCTCGGCGAACTCACCACCCGCCTCGCCGACCTCGACCTCACCCAAGTCGACGGCCCCTGGTGGGTCCTGCGCCCGGATTCGCCCGTGTACCGCCAGGCCCGCCGGCAGGCCGTACGGGACGCCGTGCAACGGGCGAAGGAGTACGCGGAGGCGCTGGGGACGACGGTGGCGGCGCTGGTCGAGCTGGCCGACACCGGGATGGGGTCGGCAGGCGTACGGCCCCAGGGCGCCTTCGGCGGCCGTATGACCCGATCGGCGGCCATGGCGAAAACCGAACAGGCAGCCGAACCCCTCGACCTGGAACCACAGCGGATGCAGGTGCGGGCGGAGGTGAGCGCGCAATTCACGATGGTTCCCCCGAACCTGTGAATGCGTGAATTCACTCTTTCAGGGAATGTGAGCGGATGTAAATGTGCTCATAAGAGCGGCACCCCGCACAATTAAACACTTGTCAACTGCCCTTCACTCAAAGGTTGTTGAGCAGTCACGTCCTCCCAATTCGCTACCGATCGGTAAGACATAGGCTCGAAACATGCGCCGAGCAAAAATCGTCTGCACCCTGGGCCCCGCCACCGACTCCTACGACCAGCTCAAAGCCCTGGTCGACGCAGGAATGGACGTCGCCCGCTTCAACCTCAGCCACGGCAGCCACGCCGAACACGAGGAGCGCTACCACCGCGTCCGCAAGGCCGCCGACGAGACCGGCCGCAGCGTCGGCATCCTCGCCGACCTTCAAGGCCCGAAGATCCGCCTCGGCCACTTCGCCGAAGGCCCGGTACTCCTTGAACGCGACGACACCTTCACGATCACCGTCGAGGAGGGCGTGGCAGGCGACGGCACGCGCTGCGGCACGACACACGCCGGCCTCGCGGAGGACGTCGCACCCGGCGAACGCATCCTCGTCGACGACGGCAGGGTCTGCCTGGAAGTCACGCAGGTCGACGGACCCCGGGTTCACACCCGGGTGGTGGAGGGCGGCGTGATCTCCGACCACAAGGGACTCAACCTCCCCGGCGTCGCGGTCTCGGTCCCCGCCCTGTCCAAGAAGGACGAGGACGACCTGCGCTGGGCACTCCGCACCGGCTTCGACGTCGTCGCCCTCTCCTTCGTGCGCAGCGGGCGGGACATCGTCGACGTCCACCGGATCATGGACGAGGAGGGGCGACGGCTGCCCGTCATCGCCAAGGTGGAGAAGCCGCAGGCGGTCGAGAACATCGACGAGATCGTCGCGGCGTTCGACGGGGTCATGGTGGCCCGGGGAGACCTGGGCGTCGAGATGCCGCTGGAACAGGTCCCGATCGTCCAGAAGCGAGCGATCAAGCTGGCCAAGCGGAACGCCAAGCCGGTCATCGTCGCCACACAGATGCTCGACTCGATGATCGAGAACTCGCGCCCGACCCGCGCGGAGGCCTCGGACGTCGCCAACGCCGTCATCGACGGCACGGACGCGGTGATGCTGTCGGGCGAGACGAGCGTCGGCAAGTACGCCGTACAGACCGTCCGCACGATGGCGAAGATCGTCGAGGCGGCGGAGGAGGACATCCTGGCCAAAGGTCTGCCGCCCCTGACGGAGAACAACAAGCCCCGCACCCAGGCCGGGGCGGTCGCCCGCGCGGCGGCCGAGATCGGCGACTTCCTCGGCGCGAAGTTCCTGGTCGCCTTCACCCAGAGCGGCGACACGGTCCGCCGCCTCTCGCGCTACCGCTCCCCGATCCCCCTCCTGGCCTTCTCCCCGGAGCCGGCGACACGGTCGCAGTTGAGCCTGACGTGGGGCGTGGAGACGTTCCTCGGCCCGGCCGCGGCGTCGACGGACGCGATGGTCGACCAGGTGGACGAGCTGCTGCTGAAGTACGGGCGGTGCGAGAAGGGCGACGTGGTCGTGATCACGGCCGGCTCCCCGCCCGGGGTGTCGGGATCCACGAACCTGGTCCGGGTGCACCATGTCGGGGAGGACGACAGTCCCAAGTAGCGGTCAGGGCCTGGGCCTACGGGGGTGTCGAGGCGACGGAGGCTTTCTCGGCGACCGAGATGTTCTCGGTGTTCGCCTGCTTTCAGTCGACGCCCAACGTAGTCGAGGGCCGCGGTGAAGAGACGGGCGAGGACACTCGAAAAGCGGATGTTCACGAGAACCGGAACATCCGCTTTTGGTAACTTCAAATCCAAGGTAAGTGCCCCGGGTGGGATTCGAACCCACACTGAATACCTTTTGAGGGTATCGTCTCTGCCGATTGGACTACCGGAGCCTCTTCGAACCGAAGGTCAGTGTAGCCCCTCGGTGCCTCAAACATACAGGAGATAGGTAGGCTCTTGTCAGCAGTACCCCTGCCCTGAACGAGGAGCCCCCGTGACCGCCCCCGAGTCGCCCCAGCCCGAAGACGCGCCCGACGACGACAAGTCGCACGTGCCTCCGCTGACGACCCGTGTCGTCATCGCCGAGGACGAGGCCCTGATCCGGCTCGACCTCAAAGAGATGCTGGAGGAGGAGGGCTACAGCGTCGTCGGTGAGGCCGGTGACGGCGAGCAGGCCATCGAGCTCGCCCGCGAGCACCAGCCCGACCTCGTCATCCTCGACGTGAAGATGCCGAAGCTGGACGGCATCTCCGCCGCCGAGAAGATCGCCGAGGAGCGGATCGCCCCGGTGCTGATGCTCACCGCCTTCTCGCAGCGGGACCTGGTCGAGCGGGCCCGTGACGCCGGTGCCATGGCGTACCTCGTGAAGCCGTTCAGCAAGAGTGATGTCGTGCCGGCCATTGAGATGGCCGTGTCCCGGTTCACGGAGCTGAAGGAGCTGGAGAAGGAGGTCGCCGACCTCACGCTCCGCCTGGAGACCCGCAAGCTCGTCGATCGGGCGAAGTCCATCCTCCAGACGGAGTACGGGCTGACCGAGCCGGCCGCCTTCCGGTGGATTCAGAAGACGTCGATGGACCGGCGGATGTCCATGCAGCAGGTCGCCGAGGCGGTCATCCAGGACGCCGAGGAGAAGAAGGCGAACAAGGGCTGATCCCCACTGCGCATACGACGAGGCCCGCGCCCGGAGAAGGGGCGCGGGCCTCGTTGCCTGGGAGGGCCTGGAGCGGGGGCTCAGTCCTCGCCGAGGTATGCCTTGCGGACGGACTCGTCGTGCAGGAGGTCCTGGCCCGTGCCGGACAGGACGATCTTGCCGATCTCCATGACGTGACCGTGGTCGGCCAGGGACAGCGCCGCCTGGGCGTTCTGCTCGATGAGCAGGATGGTCATGCCCTGGGACTTCAGCTCGGCGATGGTGGCCATGATCTTCTGCATCATGATGGGGGAGAGGCCCATGGAGGGCTCGTCCAGCATGAGCAGCTTGGGCTGGGACATGAGCGCGCGGCCCATGGCCAGCATCTGCTGCTCGCCGCCCGAGAGGGTGCCCGCGGCCTGGTTGCGGCGTTCCCCGAGGATGGGGAAGAGGTCGTACGCCCGCTGGATGTCCTTTTCGATGCCTTCCTTGTCCTTCCTGAGGAAGGCGCCGAGCTGGAGGTTCTCGAAAATCGTCAGGCGCGGGAAGATGTGCCGCCCCTCGGGGGAGTGGGCGAGGCCCAGGGAGACGATCTTGTGAGCCGGGACGCCGCTGAGCGGCTTGCCGTCGAACATGATCTTGCCCGAGGAGGGCTTCAGCAGGCCCGACAGCGTACGGAGCGTGGTCGTCTTGCCGGCACCGTTGGTACCGATCAGCGTGACGACCTGTCCCGCCTCGACGCTGAACGAGATGCCCTTGACGGCCTCGATCTTGCCGTAGGCGACCCTGAGGTCCTCGACCTCGAGCAGTGCGGTCACTGGGCCTCTCCCTTGGTGGTGCTGGTGCTGCTCTCCGCGTCGACGGGCGCCGTGCCGGCGGCGGCCTCGGCGGCCTCGACCTCCGCCGCCTCGGCGTTCCCGGGGGCACCCTCGAAGGGCTCGCCCAGGTAGGCGGCGATCACGCGCTCGTCGGCCTGGACGACGTCGGAGGTTCCCTCGACCAGCTTCTCGCCCTGGACGAGGACGGCGACGCGGTCGCTGAGGTTGAAGACGAAGCGCATGTCGTGCTCGATGAGGAGGACGGCGATGCCCTTCTCGCGGATGGCGAAGACCAGTTCCTCCGTGGCGCGGGTCTCCTGTGGGTTCATGCCGGCCGTCGGCTCGTCGAGCAGCAGCAGTCCGGGCTCGCTTGCCAGCGCCCGCGCGATCTCCAGCTTGCGCTGCTCGCCGTAGGGCAGGTTGCGGGCGAGGTGGTCGCGCTTGTGGGCGAGGCCGATGAACTCCAGGAGTTCCATGGCCCGTTCTTCGGACGCCTTCTCGGCCTTCTTGAAGCCGGGGCCGCGCAACAGGGCCGACCAGAGGCCTTCCTTGGTGCGGGTGTGGCGGCCGACGAGGACGTTCTCCAGGACGGTCATGTTGGCGAAGAGCCGGATGTTCTGGAACGTGCGGGCGATGCCCGCTTGCGTCACCAGGTGCGGCTTCGGCGGCAGGACCTTGCCCTTGTAGGAGACGGTGCCCTCGGTGGGGACGTACAGACCCGTGAGGCAGTTGAAGAACGTCGTCTTGCCGGCGCCGTTGGGGCCGATCAGGCCGACGATCTCGCCGCTGTTGACGGTGAAGTCGACCGAGCGGACGGCGGTCAGGCCGCCGAAGCGCATGGTGACGTCGCGGGCTTCGAGTACAGGTGTGGTCATCTCAGGTCACGCCCCCGCCTTGGTGACGGCCGGTTCGTCGGCGAGTGTTTCTGTGTCGGGTACGTCGAGTTGGCCGGTCTCATGGAATTCGAGTTGACGACGGCGGTTGGCGACGATGCCCTCGGGACGGAAGCGCATCAGCAGGATGAGCGCGAGTCCGAAGGCCAGCAGTGACTTCTCCTGGAGGAAGACCAGCTTTTCGGGGAGCAGGTACAGCAGCGCGGCGCCCAGCAGGGGTCCGGCCACGGTGCCCATGCCGCCGAGGACGACTGCGGCGAGGAGGAAGGCCGAGTTGGGCGGCGTCGAGCCCGCGAACTGGTAGGGGTTCGGGACCACGCTGTACGTCACGTGGGCGCTGACGGTGCCGGCGAGGCCGGCGAGCGAGGCGCCCAGCGCGAACGCGATGAGCTTGACGCGGAAGCCGTTGATGCCCATGGCGGTGGCGGCGGTCTCGTCCTCGCGGATGGCGATCCAGGAGCGGCCGATACGGGAGTCGGCGGCGCGCGTGTAGACGAGCACCACGATCGCCATGACCAGGACCATGAGGAGGTAGTAGTTGGCGAACCGACCGAGCGTGAACCCGGCGATGTCGTGCGCCTCACCGAAGTTGAACCCGAAGAACTCGAGGTCGGGGATGGAGGGGATGCCGTTCGGGCCGTTGGTGATGTCCGGGCCGGAGTCGCCGTCCATGTTGTTCACGGCGATACGGAAGATCTCACCGAAGCCGAGCGTCACGATCGCCAGGTAGTCGCCGCGCAGACGCAGGGTCGGGGCGCCGATGAGGACACCGAAGACGAGGGACGCGGCGGCACCGGTGAGCGCGGCTGCCCAGAAGGGGAACTGGACGTCGGCGAACCGGGAGAACTCGGAGCCGGAGACCAGGGCCGCGGTGTACGCGCCGACGCCGAGGAAGGCGACGTAACCGAGGTCGAGGAGGCCCGCCAGGCCGACCACGATGTTGAGGCCGAGGGCCACGGTTCCGAAGATCAGGATGTTGACGCCGATGTTGGCGTAGTGGTCGTCGGACTGTGTGAACGGGAAGGCGATGGCGGCGGCGAAGCCCATCGCGAGGGTGAAGCTCCGGTTGCCCGCGACCAGGTGGGAGAACCGGTCGAGGAGGCCTGCGGTGTGCATCGCCCACACGGAGAAGACGACCACGATGAGGTAGCCGATGAACAGCTCGCCGTACTCGGTGTCGATGCCGTAGGTGAAGGTGGCCAGACCGACGATGGTGACGGCGGTGATGACGAGTCGCTGCGTCCAGCCGGCTGTGGCCTGCGCGGCGGGGATCTTGTCCGGCTTGGCGATGTAGCCGCGCAGGACTGCCCCTGTGGGTTCCTCGCCGGCGCCCGGCTCGGGCAGGGCGAGGGCGCCGACGACCGGCAGAATCGAGGCGACTGCGGCGATCCAGCCGCCGGGCTCCAGGTTGACGAGGCCGCCGAGGTTCGTGGTGATGGCTATCACCGTGAACCAGGTGACGCCGAAGCCGCCGAGAGCGGTGAGGACGACGGGGGCGTTGTTGCGGGCCGGGACGAGCCAGCCCAGGCCCTTGACGCCGTACAGGGACAGCGAGAACAGGGCGGTGAGGACGCCTGCGGTGAAGGTGAGCCACTGCAGGCCGCCCGGGTAGCCGTAGACCGTCAGGTCACCGGGGAACGCGGAGGTCCAGGTCCAGGCGAGGAACGCGGAGGCCGCCGTGGCGACACCGCCGACGAGGGCGAGTGCGCGGGCCGCGCCGGACGGCAGCGGGATGATGCCGCGCTGGGTGGGCGCAGGCGTGGGCGCGGAGTTCGTGGGAGGGGTCTTGGTGGTGTCTGTCATGTCGCTCACGCCCTGTCCGCAACGCGCTCACCGAGCAGACCTTGTGGTCTGAACAGCAGTACGAGGATGAGGAGGCAGAAGGCCCAGACGTTCGCCCAGCTCTGGCCGCCGAGCTGGCCCATGCCGGGGACTCCGTCGATGTAGGCGGAGGCCAGGGTCTCGGCGACGCCGAGGACGAGGCCACCGAGCATGGCGCCGTAGATGTTGCCGATGCCGCCGAGGACGGCTGCGGTGAACGCCTTGAGCCCCATCAGGAAGCCCATGTCGTACTTGACGTTGCCGTACTTCATGCCGTACGCGACGGAGGCGACGGCGGCGAAGAAGCCGCCGATGGCGAAGGCGATGACGATGATCCGGTTGGTGTCGATGCCCATCAGCTGCGCGGTGTCCGGGTCCTGCGCGGTGGCCTGCATGGCGCGGCCGGTGCGGCTGCGGCGGACGAAGAGCGCGAGGGAGGCCATACAGACGGCGGCGGCGACGATCAGGAAGATGTCGGCGTCCTTGATGGTGACGGAGCCGATCTCGTGGCTGCTGTCGAGGCCTGGGAAGGCGCGGGCGCGGTCGGCCTCGGGGTAGAAGTTGCGGACGACTTCTTGGAGGGCCAGGGAGAGGCCGATGGCGGTGATGAGTGGTGCCAGTCGTGGGGCTCCGCGCAGTGGTCGGTAGGCGAATCGTTCCGCTCCGACGGCGATGAGGACAGCGACGATGCCGCCCCCGATCAGCATCAGTGGCACGGCGACCACCATGGAAACGTCAGAGGGAAGGATGAGGTAGACGGAGAGTGCGCCGAAGCCTCCGGTCATGAAGATCTCGCCGTGCGCGAAGTTGATGAGCTGGACGATGCCGTACACCATCGTGTAGCCGATGGCGATCAGCCCGTACATCGAGCCTAGGAGCAGCCCGTTGGCCAGCTGCTGCGGCAGGGTGTTCACCGCATGGCCTCCATAGTCGCTGGTCGTCACGCACCTGTGCGGTGCGTGTGAGAGGTAGGGGTAAAGGAGCGGGCCGCGCGGTCGGGGTCCTCCTTCCGCGCGGCCCGTCGTGAGGTGCTACTGAGGGATGGACCGTCAGCCGGCGTCGTACGTGCCGGTCTTCACAGCCTTCCACGCACCCTTTTCGACCTGGTAGACGGTGAGCTGCTTGTTGGTCGTGTCGCCGAACTCGTCGAAGGAGACCTTGCCGCTGATGCCTTCGAAGTCGCTCTTCTGGACCTCGTCGACGACCGTGGAACGCAGCTTGTTCATGTCGCTGGGAACCTTGCCGTCGTTGGCGTCCACGGCGGCCTTCACGGCGTTGATGATCGCCATGGTCGCGTCGTACGAGTAGGCACCGTACGCGCCGTAGTCGCCCTTGTAGCCCTTGGACTTGTAGGTCTCGACGAAGGACTTGGCGGCGGGCAGGGTGTCGACGGGGACACCGACGGCCGTGGCGAGGTCGCCCTCGGCCGCGTCGCCCGCGGTCTCCATGTAGGTGGTGGCGTACATGCCGTCACCGCCGAAGAGCGGGATCTTGACGCCGGTGTCCTTGAGCTGCTTGGTGATCAGCGCGGACTCGTCGTACTGGCCACCGTAGTAGAGGATGTCGGCGCCAGAGTTCTTGATCTTGGTGACGAGGGAGCCGAAGTCCTTGTCGCCCGTGTTCACGTGGTCGGTGGCGACGACCTGGCCGCCGAGCTTCTTGAACGACTCGTTGAAGATCTTCGCCAGACCGGCACCGTAGGTCTGCTTGTCGTCGACGACGAAGGCCTTCTTCTTCTTGAGGTCCTTGTACGCGTAGTCGGCGGCGAAGCCACCCTGCAGGGCGTCGGTGGTGGCGGTGCGGAAGTACGTCTTGTAGGGACGCTTCTTGTCCGTCTGCCAGTTCTTGCCCATGGTCAGCTCGGGGTTGGTGTTCGACGGGGAGATCTCGACCATGTTGGCCGAGGCGAACACCTGCTGCATCGACTGGGCGACACCGGAGTTCAGCGGGCCGACGGTGCCGACGACGGTCTTGTCGCCGACCAGGGCGGTGGCGTTCTGCTGACCGTTGGCGGGCTGGGCCTTGTCGTCCAGGGCCTTGATCTTGAACGTGACGCCGTCCACGAGCTTCTTGCTGTTGGCGTCGTCCACGGCGATCTGGGCGCCGTACTGGATGCCGAGGCCCGTGGTCGAGTTCTCACCGGAGAGCGGGGCGTCCACGCCGATGGTGATGGTGGTGCCGGCGCTGTCGGAACCCTTGTCATCACTGTCGCGCGAGCCGCAGGCGGTGAGGGTGAGTGCTCCCGCAGACAGCGCAGCGGTGATGGCGATGAGCGAACGTTGACGCACGTTCCAGTCCTTTCCCTGGGCGGCCCTCCCCCCTGGAAGAGGCCGAGTCGAGCGCTGAGCTGAAGGGGTATTCAAGCGGCGCGGTGACTGGGCGTGACTCTAGGCCGGTGGAGGGAACGGGGAGGAGGGTCTGAACCATGCTGTGACGCTCTTGTTATGACACGAGGTAATGCAGAGCGGTACTTCGTGGGTGGAACAGCGGAATTCAGGCCGATTCGCCCTGTCCGTATGCTGAGAACGTGCAGGATGGCCCCTGGTGGGTTCAGGTGTCTCGAGCGTTTTGGTGATTACCTGAAATCGTTGCTGCAGGCGACCTGTAGGGCCTGGGAGAGGTCCTGGGCATAGCGGGGCCCCAGGATGAAACTCTGGACTTGTATTGCGCGCGCATTACGTAGAGTTACGCCGAGGAAAGGGAGTCGGGCGTTCTCCGGCACTTTCCCGCATTCCGTCACATGCATGGTGATCACAAGCTTTCGGGCGGAACCCGCCTTGGTCCGGAACGGGGTCCGTGGGGCCGAGGTCACGGAGAGGCCCGCGTACGGCTGGGACACGCGGGTCACGGTGACCGGTGGGCCGGATTCCACGGTCAGCAGCACCTCGAAGGCGAGGGTGTGGGGCGGGGCGCCGGGCGGGACGGTGCGGCCGCCGAGGTAGGTGACCTCGACGACCTGGGCGGGGAACGGCGGTCGGGGAGTGGCTTGTTCGCGCTGGTGGGGGCGGGTCGCGTACAGCAGGCCGCCGCCCCCGAGGAGGCCGGCGGCGATGAGGGCGGCGAGCGCGGTCCTGCGGTGGGCGGCGTAGCGGCGGGCGAGTCGGGCGCGTCTGCCGGTGGCCGGGGCGGGCGAGTCCGCCTCGGGGGCGTCCCACGCGGGTGTGCGTGCACCGGGATGGGTGGTGTCCCGCACGTGTGTGTCCGCACCGGGGTTGCTCGTGCCCCGCGAGCGGGTGTCTTCGCCGGGTGGGGCGGTGTCCCACGCGTGCGTGCCCTCGCCGGGCTCGACCGGGCCGATGCCGCTCACCGCCGGGCACCTTCGCCGGGGCCGCCGGAGCGGTACCGGTCCGTGCAGCCCGCCCGTGCCTCGCGGTCGATCAACCGGTCCGCCGCGTCGGCCCCTTGGTGCTTCTTCTCGGCCCGCGCGGCGTCCACCACGCTCCGCAGGATCTCGTACCGCCCGTTGGACAGCCCCGTCGACCGGCAGTCGCCGTAGGTGTCGCTGTCCAGGACCTCACCCGCCCAGTGGGTGAGGATGCGGGTGCACAGCGCCTCGGGGGGAGTGGTGGACGGGGAGGGGGCGGGGTGCCCGCTTTGAGCGGCCTCGCCGCGGGCGCTCACCAACACCCCCGCAGGCAAGGCCACTCCGAGCAGTCGTGCCCCGTCCCCGCCCGCGGGGTCCCTGCGGTTGTCATGCTCCGACGCCAGGGGTGTCAGCCCGCCGCGCGAGCGTCCCGCAGCAGACAGGTCAGCCGTGCGGTGCACACCCGCCGGCCCTCCTCGTCGCTGATCACGATCTCGTACGTCGCCGTGGACCGCCCCTGGTGCAGCGGTGTGGCCACGCCGGTGACCAGGCCGGAGCGGGCGCCGCGGTGGTGGGTGCAGTTGAGGTCGACACCGACGGCGATCTTGGAGCTGCCGCCGTGCAGCATCGACCCGATCGAGCCCAGGGTCTCGGCCAGCACCGCGGAGGCGCCGCCGTGCAGCAGTCCGTACGGCTGGGTGTTGCCCTCCACCGGCATGGTGCCGACGACCCGGTCCGCCGAGGCCTCGACGATCTGCACGCCCATGCGTGTGCCGAGGTGGCCGGCGGAGAACAGGGCCACGAGGTCGACGCCCAGCTCGGCGTACTCGTCGACGACCTCTTGAGGGAACTTCACGTACTGCTGCTCGCCCATGGGGCCCGGCTCCGTTCGTCGATCCAAGTCAAGCGATCACTGAGCAAACGCTCAGTCGGTCGTCGATTGTTCCAGACGGACCACGACGGACTTGCTGGCCGGGGTGTTGCTGGTGTCGGCCGTCGCGTCCAGCGGGACCAGCACGTTGGTCTCCGGGTAGTACGCGGCCGCGCAGCCCCGCGTCGTCGGGTACACCACGACCCGGAATCCGGGCGCCCGCCGCTCCACCCCGTCCTCCCACTCGCTCACCAGGTCCACGTACGACCCGTCCGCGAGCCCGAACGCGCGCGCGTCGTCGGCGTTGACCAGGACGACCCGGCGGCCGTTCCTGATGCCCCGGTAGCGGTCGTCGAGGCCGTAGATCGTGGTGTTGTACTGGTCGTGGGAGCGCAGTGTCTGCAGGAGGAGGCGGCCCTCGGGCAGCTTCGGGTACTCGACCGGCGCGGCGGTGAAGTTGGCCTTGCCGGTGGCCGTCGGGAAGCGGCGCTCGTCGCGCGGGGCGTGCGGGAGGGCGAAGCCGCCGGGGCGGGCCACCTTCGTGTTGAAGTCCTCGAAGCCGGGGATCACGCGCGCGATGCGGTCGCGGATCGTCGCGTAGTCCTTCTCGAACTCCTCCCACGGCACCTTGCTGTCCTCGCCGAGCACGCGGCGGGCGAGCCGGCAGACGATGGCCGGTTCGGACAGCAGGTGGCCGCTCGCGGGGGCCAGGCGGCCGCGCGAGGCGTGCACCAGGCCCATGGAGTCCTCGACGGTCACGAACTGCTCTCCGCCGCCCTGCAGGTCGCGCTCGGTGCGGCCGAGGGTCGGCAGGATCAGGGCACGGGCTCCCGTGACGACGTGCGAGCGGTTGAGCTTCGTCGACACGTGCACCGTCAGCCGGGCGCGCCGCATGGCCGCCTCGGTGACCTCGGTGTCGGGGGACGCGGCCACGAAGTTGCCGCCCATCGCGAAGAAGAGCTTCGCCTCGCCGTCGCGCAGCGCGCGGATGGCCCGTACGACGTCGAAGCCGTGCTCGCGCGGGGGCGCGAAGCCGAACTCCTTCTCCAGGGCGTCCAGGAACGCCGGTGCCGGGCGCTCGAAGATGCCCATGGTGCGGTCGCCTTGCACGTTGGAGTGGCCGCGCACCGGGCACACGCCCGCCCCGGGGCGGCCGATGTTGCCGCGCAGGAGGAGGAAGTTGACCACCTCGCGGATGGTCGCCACGGAGTGCTTGTGCTGGGTGAGGCCCATGGCCCAGCAGACGATCGTGCGCTTGGAGGCGAGCACCATGCGCAGGGTCTCCTCGATCCGCGCGCGCGTGAGACCCGTCGCGGTGAGCGTCTCGTCCCAGTCGGCGGCGCGGGCGGCCTCGGTGAACTCCTCGAAGCCGTGGGTGTGCTCGGCGATGAACGCCTCGTCCAGGGCGCCCGCCGTCTGGAGGATCAGCTTGTTGAGGAGGCGGAAGAGGGCCTGGTCGCCGCCGATGCGGATCTGCAGGAACAGGTCGGTGAGCGCGGCGCCCGCGGTGAGGCCCTTGGGGGTCTGCGGGTTCTTGAAACGCTCCAGGCCGGCCTCGGGCAGCGGGTTGACGCTGATGATCCGCGCGCCGCCCGCCTTGGCCTTCTCCAGGGCGGAGAGCATCCGCGGGTGGTTCGTGCCCGGGTTCTGGCCGGCGACGATGATCAGGTCGGCGTTGTGGAGGTCCTCCAGCAGGACGCTGCCCTTGCCGATGCCGATGGTCTCCGACAGGGCGGACCCGGAGGACTCGTGGCACATGTTGGAGCAGTCCGGCAGGTTGTTCGTGCCGAGCTCGCGGGCGAAGAGCTGGTAGAGGAACGCGGCCTCGTTGCTGGTGCGGCCCGAGGTGTAGAAGACGGCCTCGTCGGGGGAGGCGAGGGCGGCGGTCTCCTCGGCGATGATGTCGAAGGCGCGCTCCCAGGTGACCGGCTCGTAGCGCTCGCCGCCCTCGGGGAGGTACATGGGGTGGGTGAGCCGGCCCTGCTGGCCGAGCCAGTAGCCGCTCCTCGTCGCGAGGTCGGCGACCGGGTGGGCGGCGAAGAACTCCGGGGTGACCCGGCGCAGGGTCGCCTCCTCCGCCACCGCCTTAGCGCCGTTCTCGCAGAACTCCGCCGCGTGCCGGTGGTCGGGCTCCGGCCAGGCGCAGCCAGGGCAGTCGAAGCCGTCCTTCTGGTTGACCCGCAGCAGGGTCAGCGCGGTGCGCCTCACGCCCATCTGCTGCTGGGCGATGCGCAGGGAGTGCCCGATGGCCGGCAGGCCCGCCGCCGCGTGCTGCGGCTCGGCGACCTGCGGCGCGTCCTGGACCGGGTCAGCCTTGGGCGGCTTCGTTGCCATCGCACGCTCTCCTTCGACCTGCCGTCTGCCGTCTGCCGTGTGCGCAGCGCGTACCGCCGTGCGCGGTACGTCCCCGATACTCGCACGCACCGCCGACGACGAGGGCGGCCGGGCGCGCGGAGGGTGGAACCTATGGTTGCGCAATGAGCAATGGTTGCGGAAGGGGCAACCAGTGGCGGCCTCGGCAATGGCCGGGCGGCGGCGGCCGGGGCCGAGTGTCAGTGGGGCGTGGCAGGATCGGGGGCGTGGCAGAGACAGCATCGAAGAAGACCGACACCCCCACCGGCGGAAGCCGGCCGCGCCTGATGCTCATGGACGGGCACTCGCTGGCCTACCGCGCGTTCTTCGCGCTGCCCGCGGAGAACTTCACCACCGCGACGGGCCAGCCGACGAACGCGATCTACGGCTTCGCGTCGATGCTGGCCAACACCCTGCGTGACGAGGCGCCCACGCACTTCGCGGTCGCCTTCGACGTCTCCCGCAAGACCTGGCGCTCCGAGGAGTTCACCGAGTACAAGGCGAACCGCTCGAAGACCCCGGACGAGTTCAAGGGGCAGGTCGAGCTGATCGGCGAGCTGCTCGACGCGATGCACGTCTCACGGTTCGCGATCGACGGCTTCGAGGCCGACGATGTCATCGCCACCCTCGCCACCCGGGCCGAGGCCGAGGGTTTCGAGGTGCTGATCGTCACCGGCGACCGCGACTCCTTCCAGTTGGTGAGCGAGCACACGACGGTGCTGTATCCGACGAAGGGCGTCTCGGAGCTGACCCGGTTCACCCCGGAGAAGGTCTTCGAGAAGTACGGGTTGACGCCCGCCCAGTACCCCGACTTCGCGGCGCTGCGCGGCGACCCGTCCGACAACCTCCCGGGCATCCCGGGCGTCGGCGAGAAGACGGCCGCGAAGTGGATCAACCAGTTCGGTTCCTTCGCGGAGCTGGTCGAGCGCGTCGAGGAGGTCAAGGGCAAGGCCGGGCAGAACCTCCGCGACCATCTGGAGGCGGTCAAGCTCAACCGCCGTCTCACCGAGCTGGAGCGGAACGTCGAGCTGCCCAAGGGCGTCGCCGACCTCGAGCGGGCACCGTACGACCGCAAGACCGTCGCGATGGTCCTGGACACCCTGGAGATCAGGAACCCCTCGCTGCGCGAGCGGCTCCTCGCCGTCGACCCGGGCGGCCAGGAGGCCGAGACGACCCCGGTGGTCACCGGCGGTGTGGAGCTGGACGGCACGGTCCTGGGCACGGGCGAGCTGGCCGGCTGGCTCACCGAGCACGGCGGTGAGACGCTCGGTGTCGCCACGGTCGACACCTGGGCGCTGGGCACCGGCTCGGTCGCCGAGGTCGCCCTCGCCGCGGCCGGGGGAGCGGCCGCCTGGTTCGATCCGTCCCAGCTGGACGAGGCCGACGAGCGGGCGTGGGTGGCCTGGCTCGCCGCCGAGGACCGCCCCAAGGTCCTTCACAACGCCAAGGGCGCGATGCGCGTCGCCACCGAGCACGGCTGGTCCGTGGCCGGCGTTCGCATGGACACCGCCCTCGCCGCCTACCTGGTCAAGCCGGGCCGTCGCTCCTTCGACCTGGACGCCCTGTCCCTGGAGTACCTGGGCAGGGAACTGGCCCCGGCCGCCACGGCCGACGGCCAGCTCGCCTTCGGCGCGGACGACGGCGCCGAGGCCGAGGCACTCATGGTGCAGGCCCGCACGATCCTCGACCTCGGCGAGGCCTTCCGGGGCAAGCTCGAGGAGGTCGGCGCGGCGGACCTCCTCCAGGGCATGGAGTTGCCCACCTCCGCGCTCCTGGCCCGTATGGAGCGGCACGGCATCGCGGCTGACCGCGCCCATCTGGAGGCCATGGAGCAGATGTTCGCGGGCGCCGTGCAGCAGGCCGTGAAGGAGGCCCACGCGGCGGCGGGACACGAGTTCAACCTGGGCTCGCCCAAGCAGCTCCAGGAGGTCCTCTTCGGTGAACTGGCCCTGCCGAAGACCAAGAAGACCAAGACCGGCTACACCACCGACGCCGACGCCCTGGCCTGGCTCGCCACCCAGACGGACAACGAACTGCCGGTGATCATGCTCCGCCACCGTGAGCAGGCGAAGCTGCGCGTCACCGTCGAAGGCCTGATCAAGACCATCGCCGCCGACGGCCGTATCCACACCACTTTCAACCAGACGGTCGCCGCGACCGGCCGCCTGTCCTCCACGGACCCGAACCTGCAGAACATCCCGGTCCGCACGGACGAGGGCCGGGCCATCCGCCGCGGGTTCGTCGTCGGTGAGGGCTTCGAGTCCCTGATGACGGCCGACTACAGCCAGATCGAGCTGCGCGTGATGGCCCACCTGTCGGAGGACGAAGGACTGATCGAGGCCTTCACCTCCGGCGAGGACCTGCACACCACGGCCGCCTCCCAGGTGTTCGGCGTCGAACAGGCCGCGGTGGACGCGGAGATGCGCCGCAAGATCAAGGCCATGTCGTACGGCCTGGCGTACGGTCTGTCGGCGTTCGGCCTGTCCCAGCAGCTGAACATCGAGGCGGCGGAGGCCCGCGCCCTGATGGACGCGTACTTCGAGCGCTTCGGCGGGGTCCGCGACTATCTGCGCCGGGCGGTCGACGAGGCCCGGGCGACGGGCTACACGGCGACGCTCTTCGGCCGCCGCCGCTACCTCCCCGACCTCAACAGCGACAACCGCCAGCGCCGCGAGGCGGCCGAGCGCATGGCCCTCAACGCGCCCATCCAGGGCACGGCCGCCGACATCGTCAAGATCGCCATGCTCAAGGTGGACGGCGCCCTGCGCGCGGCGAACCTCACCTCCCGGATGCTGCTCCAGGTCCACGACGAAATCGTCCTGGAGATCGCCCCCGGCGAGCGCGCGGCCGTGGAGGAACTGGTCCGCCGCGAGATGGCCGGCGCCGTCCACCTCAGGGCCCCCCTGGACGTCTCGGTCGGCGCGGGCCCGGACTGGGAGTCGGCGGCGCACTAGGTGTGGCGACCGGACAGGCTGGTGCCGCGGCACTGGTCTCCGGCACAGGCGTGCAAGCTGTTCCCGAGGTGAGCCGAGAGGGGCCCTGTCGACAGGGGTGGGGCCCCCTCCGCCTGTCTCCCCGTGTGCGGCGGTGGCCCATCCCTTCGTCACTCCCGGTACTTCCCCCAAAGGGTCCTCACCCGCGTGGCCCCCGACAAAGCGCCCCTCGCGGCCCCGCCCGCCAGGATGCCGGCATGGGTATACGCATGTACCACCGCCGGACGGCCACCGCACGCGTGCACGTCACGGCGACCGCGGACACGCAGGGCGCCCCCGAGGCGGCTCCCGCCCCGCGCCCGCTTCCCGCCCTCGCGCCCGACGCCGCCACACTCCGCATCCCCGGCACCCCCGCCACCGCCCTGCGTGCGGCCGCCGCACGGCTGAAGCTCCGCGCTCTGGCCCGGTTCGTCCCCCGGGGCGGCACCTGGCGCCGGTGGGCCGAGCAGGCCCGCAGCTGTCTGGCCCTCGCCCTCGGCGCCCTGGGGCGGCTGCGCGGACCCCGGCCGGCGCGCCGCCGTATCACGGTCTTCGTCGTGAGGGCGAAATCCCTCAGCGAACGCCCTGACGGCTCCGCCCGACACTGACCTCGGCCGGCCGACCGGCTGCGACACCCCGGGCGGCCGGCCGCCACACGCGCACGCCGACGCCGTAGAGCAGCAGTCCCAGCACCAGCCCGGCGCCCGCCCCGAAGCAGACCGTCGGGATCAGCTCCCACGGCTTGGCGTCGCGCGGCCCCCAGTACTCCCACCACCGCGTCGCCCGCTGCCCGGCCCCGGCCAGCGCGCAGCCGCCGATCACCGCCCCGGCCCACCACCGGTCCCGTGCCGACAGGGACGGCACTCCCACGGGCTCGCCCGCGGGCACCCGGCGCAGCGCGCACACCACGAACGCGGCGATCACGACGGCGGACACCGCCGAACCGCCGTACTGCAGATACCAGTAGAGCGGTGAACCCGCGACGTTCTCGCCGAGGACCGGGAACAGCCGCATGCCCCAGCGGTCGAGGTGGGTGAACGCGTCCCACACCACATGCGTCAGCGCGCCGAGCACCGCGGAGACGTACCACCAGGCCACCGTGGACGGCCGGACACGCGCGCGTGGCGCTCCACAGCGGGTCAGCGCCGCGGTCCGGGCCCGCCGGGTCGCCGGCAACAGGGCCACCAGCGGTTCGCGCAGCAGCAGCCAGAGCCCCACCAGGGCCCAGGCGATGAGCACGTCGACGGTGAAGACGCCGGTGAAGGAGTGCGTGAAATCGCCGAACTCCATGGCCCCGGAAAGGACACTTGCCGCGTAGTAGGTCATGTCGGGGGCGAACGAACCCGCCACGAGAACGGCCGGTACCAGCCGTCCCCGGCCGGTTCCGTCGGTGCGCACCGCGGGCAGCACGGCCGCCGCATGGCTCAGAGTGAACGGCAACGCTGCTCCCGGGTGCGGAGATCGAAGGTCTTGTCGGGCACGGTGACGGAAGACGTCCAGTATGCGTGAGCGGTTCCCGGCGAACGGAACCCGGACAACCGGTGAAATCGGCGTTCGAACGGGTGCCGGTGCAAAAGAAGTTGTCGTAGGGTCGCTGGGGTTGCCGTGCCGTCGGGTGCAGTCGAACAGAGGAACAGGCCAGTGCGGGCCTCTCCGGGTGCAACCCTCGGGGCGGGTCGATCGTCACAACAGCCACAGGGATCGTCACCAACGCCACCGGCGTGGTGCAAGACAAGGACATGGGCGCTCGGGCGTTCACGGGAGGGGTTCACTTCATGTCGTCGGCGCATTTCGGCAAGAGGCTGCGCAAGGGAGCGCTCAACACCACCGTGGCCGCGGTCGCGGTCGCGGCGCTGGCCGCGTCCCAGGCGCCGGACGTCACGGCCGACGGCGCGGGCAGACAGACCGCCGCCGACGCCCCGTCCGCCGACGCGAGCACCGACGACAGCGCCACCGGCAACTCGCCGTACTACACGGACCTGCCGCCGCTGAACAGCCCGAACCCCGCGCCGAGCGCGACCCCCACCAACGGCCCGACCGGCACCGGCAGTTCCGAGGCCGGCATCCCCGCGACCGTCCTGGACGCCTACAAGAAGGCCGAGTCGGAGCTGGCGGACTCCAAGCCCGGCTGCAACCTGCCGTGGGAACTCCTCGCCGCCATCGGCAAGGTCGAGTCCGGCCAGGCGCGCGGCGGCAACGTCACCGCCGACGGCACCACCATCACCCCGATCCTCGGCCCCGTCCTCAACGGCAACGGCTTCGCGAACATCAGCGACACCGACAACGGCGCCTACGACGGCGACAGCACCTACGACCGTGCCGTCGGCCCCATGCAGTTCATCCCCTCCACCTGGGCGTGGGCGGGCCGCGACGGCAACAGCGACGGCAAGAAGGACCCCAACAACATCTACGACGCCGCGCTCGCCGCCGGCCACTACCTGTGCCGCAACAACTGGGACATGTCGACCACGTCCGGCATGCGCAGCGCGATCCTCAGCTACAACAACTCGACGGAGTACTACAACACCGTCATGTCGTGGCTGGAGTACTACCGCAAGGGCACCCACGAAATCCCCGACGGCACCGGCTCCGTACCGACCAACCGCAGCGACGACGACGACACGAACTCCACGCCGTCGACCCCGTCCACGCCGGGCACCCCCAGCACGCCGTCACCCCCGAGCACGCCCCCGGCGCCCCCCACCCCGTCGACGCCGAGCACGCCCACCCCCACCCCGACCGACACGGTCGACCACCTCGAGGACGCGAGCACCGCGAAGCTCACCGCCATGGCGGGCGACGCGTTCACCGCGAGGATCAGCACGCGGACGGAGACCGCGGCGGGCAAGGCCGTCGCCAAGGTCAGGGTCCGCTTCACCATCGTCGGTGACACCGACGCCACCTTCACCGGTGGCGAGAGCGTGGCCACCATCGCCACCAGCGGCACGGGCGTCGCGGTGGCGCCCGCACTCCAGGCGGGCGAGAAGACCGGCACGTTCACCGTCCGTGCCACCGTCGTGGGCCGCACGATCTCCCCGCTCACCTACACGGCCACCGTCACCGCGCGGGCCGCCGACACCCTCGCCCGCACCAGTGGTACCGCGCTGACCTGCGTCGCCGGCGGGGAGTTCGCCGACCCGGTCGAGGTGAAGGCCACCTACAAGGGCGCCGTCGCCGACAAGGTCGCCGCCACCGCCACCCTGATCAAGTCGGCGGACGACCCGACCGCGAACGACAAGGGCCCCTACTTCAAGGACGCCTCCGGCAACCCGGTCCGCACCCTGACGGACCTCCAGACCGACGCGAACGGCCTTCTCCAACTGCCGAAGCTGTACGCGGACGGCACCGCCGGCACGTTCCTCCTGCGCATCACCACGACCGGCGGAGCCACCCTCACGGTCGAACTGACCGTCACGGCACCCGAGACCACGACGCCTGACCCGACGCCCAGCGAGTCGTCGAGCGCGAGCGCCTCGCCGAGCGCCTCCACGAGCGCCTCGCCGAGCGCCTCCACGAGCGCCTCGCCGAGCGAGTCGTCCACCTCCGGCTCGTAACCGTTTTCTCCGACCATTGCGGCGCCCTTCCCGACGGAGGGGCGCCGCCGTCGTGTCCGACGTGTTCTCATCTCACCCGCCCGTTGCTACGGTGCCGCACCTGACGCCCTGTCAGCTTTCGAGGCCGATTCCGCCGGGAGGCCCGTATGCGCGCCCTGATCGCCGCCGCGACCGGTCTCGCCGTCGCGCTCGCCCTGGTCCTCACCGTCTCCGCGCTGGGCACACCGACCGGCAAGACCTCCCCGAAACCGATGCTGACGACGGTGCCCGCACACCCGTAACCACCCCGGAGGGAGGCCGAGATGCACCGCAAGGCAAGCCTGGTCCTGCTCGCCCTCGCCGTGTTCTTCGCGGCGCTGTCCCCGCTGCTGCGCTGGTACGCCTTCCCACGCCTGGCCAAGATCCCGGCCAACGAGTACCAGACGATGGTCCTGGAGGCGAAGAACGCCACCCTCCTCGACTACGGCACCATGACCGCCCGCACGGTCCCCAAGGTCACCGTCGTGCAGACCCTCAAGGGCAACGTGCAGGCCTCGGAGAAGATCGAGAAGACGGCGGGGCGGGACGTCGTCGTCTGGGACGGCCTGTCCTACATCCAGGGCCCCGACGGCAAGATGGTCTCCAAGGTCCCCGAGCGCTACATCTTCGACGCCCACAGCCAGGAACCCGTCCACGCCACCGGCGAGATGGTCGACGGCGACCCGGTCCGCCGCGAGGGCATCGAGTTCAAGTGGCCCTTCATGACCGAGAAGCGGGACTACGAGTACTTCGACGCCCAGGCCCGCACCACGGCGCCCATCCACTACAAGGGCACCCAGAACTTCCGCGGAGTGGAGGTCTACTACTTCGAGCAGACCATCCCCTGGACCAAGGTCCCCATGCCCAGGACGATGCCCGTCGCCGGCATCACCCCCGAGACCGTCGCCAAGACCGGCACCACCCGCTGGTACACCACCGTCCGCAAGTTCTGGGTGGAGCCCCTGACCGGGGCACCCGTCTACGGGGAGGAGATCCACAAGGAGGAACTGCGCGGCGGCAGCCTCCTGGGCGGCCGGGCGAAGGTCACGGCGTTCGCGGGCCACGTGAAGATGCGCGAGGACTACATCGAGCACACGGTGGCCCTGGTCAAGCACAACCGCACCCTGGTCCTGCTGATGACGTCCTACCTGCCCAAGGCCTTTCTCGCGCTGGGCGTCCTGCTGCTCGCCCTGGCGCTGTACCTGGAGGCCCGGAGCAGGCGCCCGGCCGGCGGCCCGCCACCGGCCCGGCCGGCCGACCGGGAAACGCTTACCGCCTGAGCCGCGCGTTGGTGTGCCGCGTCGGCTCGGCGGAGGTGGGATCCTCCGGCCACGGATGCTTCGGATACCGGCCGCGCAGTTCCGCCCGCACCTTCTGGTAACCGTCCTTCCAGAAGGACGCGAGATCGGAGGTCACGGCGGCCGGCCGCCCGGCGGGGGAGAGGAGGTGCACGAGCAACGGCACTCCGGCGACCCGCGGCGACTCCTGGAGCCCGAACATCTCCTGCAGCTTCACCGCGAGGACCGGCCGCTCCGGATCCGCGTAGTCGATCCGGATCCCGGACCCGCTCGGCACGGTGATCCGCTCCGGCGCCAGCTCGTCGAGCCGGGCCGCCTCCCCGGAGGCCCAGGGCAGCAACCGCCCGAGCGCCTCCCTCGCGTCGATCCGCGCGAGATCGCTCCGCCGCCGGGCCCGGCCCAGCTCGGGCTCCAGCCACTCGTCCACGCGCGCGTGGAGCGCCGCGTCGGACACATCGGGCCACGGCTCGCCCAGGTGCAGCCGCAGAAACGCGAGCCGCCGCCGCAGCACGTCCGCCTCGGCGGACCACCGCAGCATCCGGAAACCTTCCTGCCCAAGCCCCTCGACAAGCGCCTCGCGCACGAGACCGGCGTCGGCCTCCCGCAGCGGCCGCACCGCCAGCTCCACGGCCCCCAGCCGTTCGACGCGCCGCGCCACGACGTCCCCGCCGGCCCAGCGGACCTCCTCCCGCTCGTCGAGCAGCGCCCCCGCCGCAAGCCGCGCCACCTCCTCGTCGACGACCGCCGCGAGCTGCACACGCGCGTGCCCCTTCCCGACGGGCCGGTCGGCGACGGCCACGGCGAGCCAGGGGGCGGAACGCAGGGGCGAGCCCTCGCGCAGCTCGGCACGGGTCCCGGACACCATGAGGTAGGAGTCCCCATCGGCTCTGGCGAGCCGCTCCGGGAAGGCGAGGGCGACGACGAGGCCGACGAGGCCTTCGTCGGTGACGCCGGTGCGGGAGAAGCCTTCGACGTTCACCTCTGTCGAACGGGGGCCGGGCGGGTGGGACAGCTCCGTGGCGACGACGGCCCGCAGCCGCCGAACCTCGGACCGCCACCGGGACGCATAGGCGTCACCCCCACGCCGGGCACTCCGCATGGCAGCGGCCAGATCATCCCCGTACTCCCGCGGAGCCTCCTCACTCAACAACGCGACCACCTCGGCCACCCGCTCCGGTCCCACCAGCGAGGCCCCGTCCACCAACGCCCTCCCCAGCCGCGGGTGCAACCCGAGCCGGGCAAGCCGCACCCCCCTGCGCGTGGCCCGGCCGGCCGAGTCGACCGCTCCGACAGCCCTCAGCAGACGCCGTGCCGCCGCCATCGCCCCGCCCGGCGGCGGATCCAGCAACGCCAGCCCGGACGCCTCCGGATCGCCCCAGCAGGCCGTCTGCAGGGCGAACGCGGCGAGGTCGGCGACTTTGATCTCCGGCGCCGGGAACCGCGGCAGACGGGCGTCCTCCGCCTCCGTCCAGCACCGGTAGACCGCGCCCGGCGCCTCACGCCCGGCCCGCCCGGCCCGCTGCCGCGCCGCCGCCTGCGAGGCCCTCACGGTCGTCAGCGCGCTCAGCCCGCGCGCGTGGTCCACCCGCGGCTCCCGTGCCAGACCCGAGTCGACGACCACCCGCACACCGGGCACCGTCAGCGAGGACTCCGCGACGGAGGTGGCCAGCACCACCCGGCGCCGCTCACCCGGCGCCAGCACCGCGTCCTGCACCGCCGCGGGCGCCCGCCCGTGCACCTGGAGCACGTCCACGCCGTCCAACGCCCCGAGCCGTCCCGCGACCCGCGCGATCTCGCCGACGCCCGGCAGGAAGCACAGCACGTCCCCCGACCGCTCGGCCAGCGCCCGCCGCACCACCGACGCCACGTGCGCGAGCAGCGCCGGATCGACCCGCATCCCGTGCGGCGGCCGTACCGGACGCGCCGGAGGCGCCCAGACCACCTCCACGTCGTACGCGGGGCCGTGGGCCTCCACCACCGGCGCCCCGCCCAACAGCCGCGCCCACCCCGCCGTGTCCGTCGTCGCGGACGCGGCCACCAGCCGCAGCTCGGGCCGCAGCGTCTGCCTCACGTCCCACAGGAAGGCGGCCGACGTGTCCGCGTCCAGATGCCGCTCGTGGCACTCGTCGAGCACGACCACGTCGACGCCCGGCAGCTCCTGATCGCGCTGAAGGCGCTGGAGCAGTACCCCGGTCGTGACGACCTCCACGCGCGTGTGCCGCCCGACGACCCGCTCCCCGCGCACCGTGAAGCCGACGCTCTCGCCGGTCCGCTCGCCCAGCAGCCACGCCATCCGCCGGGCGGCCGCCCGTGCCGCGATCCGCCGCGGCTCCGCCACGACCACCCGCCGCACCGGCCCCTCGCCCAGCAGCCCGGCGAGCGCCAGCGGCACCAGCGTCGTCTTGCCGGTGCCGGGCGGCGCGGCCAGGACGGCGGTGCCGTGCCCGTCCAGAGCGTCGTTCAGGGCGGGCAGGGCGGCGCGCACGGGCAGCGCGTCCAGGGCGTCGTCACGGAGGATCACGCCCCCAGTGTCGTACGCCTCCCGCGAACCGTACGTACGCGCACGCGCCCCACACGCGCGTGCGCGCAGGCGCGTTCCGTCAGTCCCGCTCGCAGACGAAGATCGCCGTGCCCGGGATCAGGTTCCCGCGCAGCGGCGACCAGCCGCCCCACTCGGCGGTGTTCCAGACCGGCCACTCCGGCTCGGCCAGGTCGACCAGGCGGAAACCGGCCGCCACGATGTCGCGGACCCGGTCGCCGAGCGTGCGGTGGTGCTCGACGTACACCGCGTTGCCCTCCTCGTCGATCTCGACGTACGGCGTGCGGTCGAAGTACGAGGCGGAGACGGACAGGCCCTCGGGGCCCGGCTCGTCCGGGAACGCCCAGCGGATCGGATGGGTGACGGAGAAGACGAAACGGCCGCCCGGGCGCAGGACGCGGTGGACCTCCTTCAGGACCAGCACCGGATCGGCGACGAAGGGCAGCGCCCCGTACGCCGAGCAGGCCAGGTCGAAGGAGCCGTCCGCGAAGGGCAGCGCGCCCGCGTCGGCGCACACCAGCGGGAACGTCCCGCCGATGCGCAGGGCGTGCTGGAGCTGGCGGTGGGAGAGGTCCAGGGCGACCGGACGCGCTCCCTGGGCGGCGAGCCAGCGCGAACACTGGGCCGCGCCGGCGCCGATCTCCAGGACCTCCTTGCCCTTGAGACCCTCGGGCGGGCCGAGCAGCTCGGCCTCCAGCTCGTCGAGACCCTCGGGGCCCCACACGAAGCGGTCGTCGCCGAGGAACGTGCCGTGCTCGATCTGGTACTCGTCCGCGTTGCGGTCCCACCAGCCCCGGTTGGCCCGGGAGCTCTCCGTGACGTCGGCGTCGCGCCGGGTGGCCTCGGGCTCGGAGCCCGGCTCGGGAATCCGCGCGGACGATGCGGGCTCTTGGATGATCGGCTCCCTCGTCGTACTCTTCCGTCCAACCCGCCCGACGGTGCACCGCGGTGTCGCCGGAGGGGCTTCCTGCGGCCTGCGTGGCCTCAGGAAACACATTGTGTGCCGGGTATGAGGCGATCCGCCCCGGGTGTGCGCCTTCGCGCATTGACCCTGTCCGGCTGCCCCCGTATGCTACAAGTTGCGCTGCGGGCCTGCGCACCTCAGACGGAGCAGGCTGCGCTCGCATCTGTTGTATGTCCCCTCGGTTGTCGAGGCGCCGTCGCCAGTTCGCTGGTGGGGCGCTTCCTAGGCTGTCCGGCTTCTTCAGAGCGATACGGGCTCCCGGCGTAGCAGTACCTACGACTTCAATGTCCGTACCGGAGCCCTTTCCCACATGACGAGCAGCACCGAGACCACCGCCACCACCCCGCAGGTTGCGGTCAACGACATCGGTAACGAGGAAGCCTTCCTCGCCGCGATCGACGAGACGATCAAGTACTTCAACGACGGCGACATCGTCGACGGCGTCATCGTGAAGGTCGACCGGGACGAGGTCCTGCTCGACATCGGTTACAAGACCGAAGGCGTTATCCCGAGCCGTGAGCTCTCGATCAAGCACGACGTCGACCCCAATGAGGTCGTCGCCGTCGGTGACGAGATCGAAGCCCTTGTTCTCCAGAAGGAGGACAAGGAAGGCCGCCTGATCCTCTCGAAGAAGCGCGCCCAGTACGAGCGTGCCTGGGGCACCATCGAGAAGATCAAGGAAGAGGACGGGATCGTCACCGGTACCGTCATCGAGGTCGTCAAGGGTGGTCTCATCCTCGACATCGGCCTCCGTGGCTTCCTCCCGGCCTCCCTGGTCGAGATGCGCCGCGTTCGCGACCTCCAGCCCTACGTGGGCAAGGAGCTCGAGGCCAAGATCATCGAGCTCGACAAGAACCGCAACAACGTGGTCCTCTCCCGCCGTGCCTGGCTGGAGCAGACCCAGTCCGAGGTCCGCCAGACGTTCCTCACGACCCTCCAGAAGGGTCAGGTCCGTTCCGGTGTGGTCTCCTCGATCGTCAACTTCGGTGCCTTCGTGGACCTGGGTGGCGTCGACGGTCTGGTCCACGTCTCCGAGCTGTCCTGGAAGCACATCGACCACCCCTCCGAGGTCGTCGAGGTCGGCCAGGAGGTCACGGTCGAGGTCCTCGACGTCGACATGGACCGCGAGCGCGTCTCCCTGTCGCTGAAGGCGACCCAGGAAGACCCGTGGCAGCAGTTCGCCCGCACCCACCAGATCGGCCAGGTCGTGCCCGGCAAGGTCACGAAGCTGGTTCCGTTCGGTGCGTTCGTCCGCGTGGACGAGGGCATCGAGGGTCTGGTCCACATCTCCGAGCTGGCCGAGCGCCACGTGGAGATCCCGGAGCAGGTCGTCCAGGTCAACGACGAGATCTTCGTCAAGGTCATCGACATCGACCTCGAGCGCCGTCGCATCAGCCTCTCGCTGAAGCAGGCCAACGAGTCCTTCGGTGCCGACCCGGCCTCGGTCGAGTTCGACCCGACCCTGTACGGCATGGCCGCGTCCTACGACGACCAGGGCAACTACATCTACCCCGAGGGCTTCGACCCCGAGACCAACGACTGGCTCGAGGGCTACGAGAAGCAGCGCGAGGAGTGGGAGCGCCAGTACGCCGAGGCGCAGACCCGCTTCGAGCAGCACCAGCAGCAGGTCATCAAGTCCCGCGAGGCCGACGCCGCTGCCGCGGCCGAGGGCGGCGAGGCTGCGGCTCCGGCCGCGTCCGGTGGCGGCTCGTACTCCTCCGAGGGCGCGGACACCTCCGGTGCCCTGGCCTCGGACGAGGCGCTTGCCGCGCTGCGGGAGAAGCTGGCGGGTGGGCAGAGCTGACGCCCACTGATCAGTAGCTCTTCTTGACCGAGGGCCCGTACCTTTCCAGGTGCGGGCCCCTCGGTCTTTTTGCGGTCGGCGCCCTCGCCGTTGTGGAAACGTACGGGATACACGAGTAACTGACGGGCTGTAACCCGCCACTGGGACGCTTCCCCGGTCTTCGTTCAAGATCGAAAGGGGAGCCCAGTCATGGCACAGCCTCAAGCCGGGTCGGGAACGAGCAGGCGGGCGTTCTTACGGAACGTCGGTCTCACCGGCGGCGCCGGCACCATGTTCGCCACCATGGGAGCCCTCGGCCTCGCCCCCACCGCGCAGGCCGCCGCGCGCGAGACACCCTTCCGTGCGCCGAGCGCGAGCGACTTCCACCTCACCGGCCGCGCCGCCGCCAGGGTCGTCGTCATCGGCGGTGGTATCGCCGGTCTCACGGCCGCGTACGAACTCGGCAAGGCCGGCTACGACTGTACGGTCCTGGAGGCCAGGGACCGCACCGGCGGGCGCAACTTCACCGTACGCGGCGGCGACACCACCACCGACCTCTACGGCCACACGCAGACCGCCCGCTTCGCCGACGGGCACTACATGAACGCCGGACCCGCCCGCATCCCCCAGTGGATGGTCACCCTCGACTACTGCCGTGAACTCGGTGTTCCGATCGAGGTGTTCACCAACGTCAACGCGGACGCCTACCTCTTCAACGAGTCCGCCGGCATGACCCGGCCGGAGCGCTACCGCACCGCCAAGGCCGATGTCTACGGTCATGTCTCAGAGTTGCTCGCCAAGGCGACCGACAAGGGCGCCCTCGACGCCGAGCTGACGGCCGAGGACCGAGAACGGCTCATCGACTTCCTCAAGGACTGGGGCGAACTCGGCGACACCCTGTCGTACGAGGGTGGCGAGCGGCGCGGTTACACGACCGTTCCCGCCGCGGCCGGGACGCCGGGTGTGCTGCTCGGGGACGTTCCGGCCGCCTCCGAGGTCTTCGCCAGCGGTGTCGGACGGTACTTCTCCTTCGAGTTCGGCTTCGACCAGGCCATGCTGATGTTCCAGCCGGTCGGCGGCATGGACCGGATACCCAAGGCGCTCACACGAGCGATCGGCGGTACCGGCAGGATCCGTACGGGGGCCGTGGTCACGAAGATCACCGACACCGGGCGCGGTGTCACCGTGGTGTACACCCAGGGCGGCCGTACGCGAGTCGTCGAGGCCGACCACTGCGTCGCAGCCCTCCCGCCCAACATCCTCGCCAAGGTGCCCCACAACCTCGGCTCCGGCGTGCAGGGCGCACTGGAGGCGATCACCCCGTCGTCGGCGGCCAAGATCGGCCTGGAGTACCGCTCCCGCTGGTGGGAACTGGACCACCGCATCTACGGCGGCATCACCGAGACCGACCAGGACGTCACCCACATCTGGCACCCGTCGTACGGCTTCCACGGCGAACGCGGCATCCTCATCGGCTACTACAACTACGGCACCGACGCCGACTCCTACGCCAGGCTCACCCCCGAGGCCCGCGAGAAACGGGCGGTGGCCGCCGGAGTGAAGATCTACGGCGCCAAGTACCGCACCGAACTCGCCTCCTCCTTCTCCCACCACTGGCGCCAGACCCCGCACCTGGAGGCGGCCTGGCACAGCACCCCGGGCGGCCCCGACGACCCCCGCTACAAGCCGCTCAACGAGCCCACCGGACGCGTCCACTTCGCCGGTGACTGGCTCAGCTACACCGACGCCTGGCAGCACGGCGCCTTCACCTCCGCGCGCAGGGCCGTGACCGCGCTCCACGCGCGCGTGCTGGCCTCCTGAGACGGCCGGCCTTGAGAAGGACGTAGAAGTCACCTGATCAGGGGCGTGGGCCGGGAATGCCCACGCCCCCGCGCGCGTTGTGATGGAGGAACACGAGGAGGAGCGGTCCAAGTGCTTGATCCGCAGGGTTTGTACGCATGGGAGCCGAAGGGGCTGGCCGTCGTCGACATGGCGCTGGCTCAGGAGTCGGCCGGACTTGTCATGCTCTACCACTTCGACGGATACATCGACGCGGGCGAGACCGGTGACCAGATCGTCGACCGGCTGCTCGACTCGATGCCCCACCAGGTCGTCGCCCGCTTCGACCACGACCGACTGGTGGACTACCGCGCGCGTCGGCCGCTGCTGACCTTCAAGCGCGACCGCTGGACGGAGTACGAGGAGCCGGCCATCGAGGTGCGCCTCGTCCAGGACACCACCGGAGCGCCCTTCCTGCTGCTGTCCGGCCCGGAACCGGACGTGGAGTGGGAGCGCTTCGCGCTGGCGGTGAAGCAGATCGTGGAGCGGCTGGGCGTTCGCCTGTCCGTGAACTTCCACGGCATCCCCATGGGCGTCCCGCACACCCGCCCGGTGGGCCTGACCCCGCACGGCAACCGCGCGGACCTGGTCCCGGGCCACCGCAGCCCCTTCGACGAGGCCCAGGTTCCCGGCAGCGCCGAGGCGCTCGTCGAGTACCGCCTCCTGGAGGCCGGCCACGACGTCCTGGGCGTCGCCGCGCACGTCCCGCACTACATCGCCCGTTCCGCGTACCCGGACGCGGCCCTGACCGTCCTGGAGGCGATCACCGCGGCGACCGGCCTGGTCCTGCCGGGCATCGCACACAGCCTGCGCACGGACGCGCACCGTACGCAGACGGAGATCGACCGCCAGATCCAGGAGGGCGACGAGGAGCTCACCGCCCTCGTCCAGGGCCTGGAGCACCAGTACGACGCCGCCGCGGGCGCCGAGACGCGGGGCAACATGCTCGCCGAGCCGGTGGAGATCCCGTCGGCGGACGAGATCGGTCAGGAGTTCGAGCGCTTCCTGGCGGAGCGCGAGGGCGACAACTGATTCAAGGGCATCGCGTCGGGCCTGCCGGGTGCGTTGTCACCGGCAGGCCCTAAGCTTCCGCTCATGCTGAAGGTGGGCCTGACCGGCGGGATCGGCGCCGGCAAGAGCGAGGTGTCCCGGCTGCTCGTCGCGTGCGGGGCCGTACTCATCGACGCGGACCGCATCGCGCGCGAGGTCGTCGCACCGGGAACGCCGGGGCTGAGGGCGGTGGTCGACGCCTTCGGCGAGGGCGTGCTCGCTGCGGACGGCAGCCTCGACCGCCCGCAACTGGGCTCGATCGTCTTCGCCGACCCGGAGAAGCTGGCCGTCCTCAACTCGATCGTCCACCCGCTGGTCGGCGCCCGCTCGCGCGAACTGGAGACAGCGGCCCCCGAGGACGCCGTCGTCGTCCACGACGTCCCGCTCCTCACCGAGAACGGACTCGCCCCGCTGTACGACGTCGTGATCGTCGTCGACGCCGACCCCGAGACCCAGCTCGACCGGCTGGTACGGCTGCGCGGCATGACCGAGGAGGACGCCCGCGCCCGGATGGCCGCCCAGGCCACCCGCGAGAAACGCCGGGAGATCGCCGACATCGTGATCGACAACGACGTACCGCTCCCGGAGCTGGAGCGGCGCGTGCAGGACGTGTGGGCCGAGCTGGTGCGCAGGGCGCACGCGACAGGGGGCCCGGAATAGGGGTCCTCGCTCCGCGCGTTGAACCCTCTCAGCAAGGGAAGGATTTTTCCGTGCCCGATACCAGCGGTTCGACCGGACGTACTCCGGAGACGCACGTCATCGACTTCCGTGCCGCGGAGCAACTGCTCGCCGCACGGGACCCGCGGGGCGCGGTGAAGCTGCTCGACCGTGTCATCGCCGCTCACCCCGAGAACACCGCCGCCCGTCTGCTGCGCGCCCGTGCCTTCTTCGCCGCCGCGCAACTCAGGCCCGCGGAGCTCGAGTTCGCCGTCGTACTGGAGCGGGAGCCGGACAACGCGTTCGCCCACTTCGCGCTCGCCCGCACCTACGAACGGCAGGGACGCGGTGACCAGGCCAAGCGCCACTTCCGCCTGGCGGCCGCGCTGGACCCCAACCCCCAGTACTTGAAAGCGGCCCGCTTCGAGACCTGAGCCGGTGTCTCAGGGATGGGGGTGCTCCGGCGGCCGGTACGGCGGGATGTCGCGGCCCGGCTGGTAGTGCGGGCCCTGCCGGAGGTGCCTGAGGACCATCGTCAGATCCGCGGTCACGACCAGCCAGAGCACACCGCAGGCGACCGCCCACCCGGTACGGCCCGCGAGGGCGAACGCGGCCGTCCCGAAGACCGCCCAGGCGAACCCCCACAGACTCAGCCAGAGGCGCATCCGCAGTGCACTGCGCGCTGTCGTCGGCTCACTGCCCGTACGCATCGGATCACCACTCCTCACGTGAAACGTACTCTTCGCCCCGGACGTTCTCCAGGGGAGCCGAGCGGCTCCAGAGGGGGGTGGGCGCCGTGCCGCCGGACGCCGACGAACCGGCCGAGGCGTTCCTCGACCTCGGAGTACCGCACCAGGACATCGACGAAGCCGTACGGCTGAGGCGACGGTTCGCCGGTGACGCGGAGACGCTGCGGGCGCTGGAGGAGGCCGTCGGGAAACTCGTCGACGGGATGGGCGGGATCCGCTGCGGGACCGACTTCCCCGAGCTCCTGGGCGGGGCGGGGCCGCGGGCGCGGTACTTCCCCCTGTAGGTGTTCGCCGCTGCGCTGCCGTCCGTACGGGCTCACCACGGTGAGCGCGGCATCCCGGAGGAGGACCGCTTCCAGAACCGCTTCCACCTCGGCCACCTGTCGGTCGAGCCGGAGGACACGGTGCCCGTCCGCTTCGTCTTCGGCACCACCGACGTGCCGCTGGACCGGCGGCCGAGGGACACGGTTCTCCAGCGCGCCGTCGCGGACCATCTGCGGGAGGGCGGGCACTGGTTCGTCGGCCGCGGATGGCTCCCGCTGTGACTCGAACGGGTGAACCCGGTCCGGGCGGGAACGGCAGTCCGAGAACTGGCCGTTGGACGGGCATGAGGCTGAACATGCGAGAGGGACACAAAGGCACGGGGCCCGGCGCGATGACCCCGGACGGCTGCGCGGTCGAGCTCTACTCCCGCCTGCCCGTGGGGAAGGAACCGGATGTCGTTTCGGCGGCGGTGCCCGCCGGCGCGCAGATCCTGGAGCTGGGCAGCGGCGTCGGGCGGGTGACCCACGCCCTCCTGGAGCGCGGGTTCACGGTCACCGCGGTCGACGAGTCCGCCGACATGCTGGAGCGCGTCCGCGGCGCCCGCACGATATGCGCCTCGATCGAGGACCTCGACCTGGGCGAGACCTTCGACGTCGTGATGCTCGCGTCGTTCCTCGTGCACAGCGGGGACGTCGATGTACGACGGGGCCTACTGCGCACCTGCGTCCGGCACGTCGCCGAGGGCGGGTGCGTGCTGATCCAGCGCGAGGGAGCGGACCACCACACCGACCTGCCCCGTGAGCGTGTCGACCCGAGCGGCTTCACCCTGCGGATCCTGTCCTCGGAACCCGTCGGCGAGGGGGTCCACTCGGTGCACGCGGAGTACGAGTTCCCGGACGCGGTATGGACGCAGACCTTCCGCGCCAGACCGCTGACCGGGGAGCAGTTCGAGGAGGCGCTGGCGGAGGCGGGCCTGCGAGTGGACCGGTGTCTGACGGAGGACGGGACCTGGGTGAGGGCGGTGCGGGCGGGGGAGTAGGCCGGTGGCGGAGGGAGTCCGAGGGCGGCGGTGCCCGAGGAACCCGGCCGTACGGTGGAGGCATGGACACCCCGCACCGCCCGGACCCGGCCGACGGCACCACCGGCCTCAGCGGTAGCACGGCTCTCACGGCTCTCGACCGGCGGGTCGCCGGCTGTCGGGCCTGTCCCCGGCTCGTGGCATGGCGTGAGGAGGTCGCCCACACCAAGCGCGCGGCCTTCGCGGACTGGACGTACTGGGGCCGTCCGGTCCCCGGCTTCGGTCCACCGGACGCCCGGCTGCTGATCGTCGGACTCGCCCCGGCCGCGCACGGCGGCAACCGCACCGGCCGGATGTTCACCGGCGACCGTTCCGGGGACGTGCTGTACCAGGCGCTGTACGACGTGGGGCTCGCCTCGCAGCCCACCTCCGTCGCCGCCGACGACGGACTGGAGCTGTACGGGGTGCGGGTGACCGCGCCGGTGCACTGCGCTCCACCCGCCAACAAGCCCACCCCCGACGAGCGGAACACCTGCCGGCCCTGGCTCGTCCAGGAGGTGCGGCTGCTGCGGCCGACGCTGCGCGCCGTCGTCGTCCTCGGCGCGTTCGGCTGGCATGCCGCGCTGCCCGCGTTCGCCGAGGCGGGCTGGACGGTGCCCCGGCCCCGCCCCGTCTTCGCGCACGGGACACGGGTGTCGCTGCCAGGGCAGGAAGCGTACGACGGGCTGGAGTTGTTCGGCTGCTTCCACGTCAGCCAGCGCAACACCTTCACCGGCCGGCTGACCCCCGAGATGCTGAGGGACGTGCTGCGCACGGCGGCGGTCGCGGCGGGACTGCTGAAGTAGGCGCCTGCCGTAGGGGGTGGCCGGACCGCATCAGCCCGCCTGCCCGGTCAGTGCGTCCGGCGCAGTCCCGCGATGAGGAGTCCCACCAGCCGGCGCGCGTCGTACTGGGGGTTGTTCTCCGCGCCGATGCAGAGGTTGCCGACACCGCGCATGAGTTCGAGGGCGCCTACGTCGGAGCGGATCTCGCCGGCGTCGGCCGCGGCTTCGAGCAGTTGCCCGCACACGGGCACGAGCCGGTCGATGAAGTAGGCGTGCAGGGTCTGGAAGCCGGTGTCGTCGGACTGAAGTACGCCGGCGAGACCGTGCTTGGTGACGAGGAAGTCGACGAAGAGGTCGATCCATTTCCCCAGTGCGGCGTAGGGGGTGGGGCTGCTCGCCAGCAGGGCCGGACCGGCTTCGGCGCAGGCCTCCACCTGGTGCCGGTAGACCGCGATGATGAGATCCGCCCGGGTCGGGAAGTGGCGGTAGATCGTGGCCGTCCCGACGCCGGCCTTGGCCGCGATGTCACGTACCGGCGCCTCCACGCCTGACGCGACGAAGACCGCGGCGGCCGCGTCGAGCAGGGTCTCCTCGTTGCGCCGGGCGTCCGCCCGCTTGGGCCGGGCCGCGCGCCCCGCGCCTCCGCTGCTGTCGTGCATCGCTGTGCTCCCTCCGGTCCCGACGTTGCTAAACGGGACACCGTTCCGTATCGTCAAGCGGGACGCGGTTCCGTTTGCTCATGTTGGCAGAGCAAGGGGCCCGTGACCAGCCATGCATTCCACCATGCTTCACACCCCTCCAGGAGACACAGTCATGCAGTACCGCACTTTGGGACGCACCGGTGTGCAGGTCAGCTCCCTCGCGCTCGGCGCGATGAACTTCGGCAGGATCGGACGCACCACCCAGGACGAGGCCACCGCCATCGTCGACGCCGCCCTCGAGGCCGGGATCAACCTCATCGACACCGCCGACATGTACGGCGACGGCGAGTCGGAAGAGATGGTCGGCAAGGCCATCGCCGGCCGACGCGACGACATCGTGCTCGCCACCAAGGCGGGCATGCCCATGAGCGACGAGCGCAACCATCAGGGCAGTTCGCGCCGCTGGCTGGTCACCGCCTTGGACAACAGCCTGCGGCGGCTCGGTGTCGACCATGTCGATCTCTACCAGATCCACCGCTGGGACCCGCGCACCGGCGACGAGGAGACCCTGTCGGCGTTGACCGATCTGCAGCGGGCGGGAAAGATCCGCCACTTCGGCTCCTCGACCTTTCCCGCGTACCGCATCGTGCAGGCCCAGTGGACCGCCCGTGAGCACCACCTCGGCCGCTACGTCACCGAGCAGCCCAGTTATTCGATCCTTCAGCGCGGCATCGAGAGCCATGTGCTGCCCGTGACCGAGGAGTACGGGATGGGCGTGCTGGTGTGGAGCCCGCTGGCCTCGGGCTGGCTGACAGGCGCGATCCGTGAGGGCCGGGAGATCACCACCAGCCGCTCGACGTTCATGCCGCAGCGCTTCGACACCGCCATGCCCTTCAACCGGGCCAGGATGGACGCCGTCGAGCAGCTGGCCAAGATCGCCGACGCGGCGGGCCTGACGATGATCCAGCTCGCCCTCGGTTTCGTGACCGCACACCCCGCCGTGACCAGCGCGCTCATCGGCCCCCGCACCTCGGACCACCTGCAGGCCCAACTCGCCGCAGCCGACACCGTGCTCTCCGCCGACGTGCTCGACGCGATCGACGCCGTCGTCACGCCCGGCACCGACATGGCCGCGCACGAGAAGTTCGACACCCCGCCCGCGCTGCTCGATCCGTCACTTCGGCGCCGCTGACCGTTCGCGGCGCACGCGCGACGGTCCCCCGGCGGGCGGCGTCAAATGTCGCGACGACGGCGGCACTAGGGTGCCCGGATGGGCGCTTATCCGGAGATCGAACCGTACGACCACGGCATGCTCGACGTCGGGGACGGCAACCGCGTGTACTGGGAGACCTGCGGGAACCCGAAGGGCAAGCCCGCGCTGGTGCTGCACGGAGGGCCGGGCTCCGGGGCGAGCCCGTGGGTCCGGCGGCTGTTCGATCCGCAGGCGTACCGGATCGTGGTGCTCGACCAGCGGGGCTGCGGACGGTCCACCCCGCGCGCGAGCGCGTACGACACCGACATGAGTGTCAACACCACCGCGCACCTCCTGGCCGATCTGGAGCTGCTGCGCACGCGGCTCGGGATCGAGCAGTGGCTGGTGTGGGGCGTGTCGTGGGGGTCGGTGCTGGCGCTGCGGTACGCGCAGACGCATCCCGGCGTGGTGAGCGAGCTGGTGCTGACCGGGGTGGCGACCGGGTCGGACGCCGAGGTGGAGCTGCTGACCAGGGGGCTCGGGACCTTCTTCCCCGAGGCCTTCGAGCGGTTCCTGGCCGAGCTGCCCGAGGGCGAGGCGCGGGAGGGCGATCTGCCGGCCGCGTACAACCGGCTGCTGGAGTCGCCCGATCCGCGGGTACGGGAGCGGGCGGCGCGGGCGTGGACGGACTGGGAGACGGCGATCATCCCGGCGCCGCCGCGCTCCGTGGAGCGGTTCGAGGATCCGGCGTTCCGCATGGGGTTCGCCCGTACGGTCACGCACTACTGGGGCCGGGGCCACTTCCTGGGCGAGGAGGCCCATGGGGAGGGCGTGGTGCTGCGCGACGCGCACCTCCTCAAGGGCGTCCCGGGCACCCTCGTCCAGGGCAGCCTCGACTTCGGCAACCTCCTCGGCACAGTCTGGCGGCTTCACCATGCCTGGCCGGACAGCCGGTTGGTGGTCGTGGACCAGGCCGGGCACGACGCGAGCGCGCCGGGCGTGGTGGAGGCGCTGGTGGCGGCCACCGACGCGTACGCCCGGCGCTGACGCCCGACCGGGCTCAGACGATCCGGGCCGCCGCGATCGGCCGCTCCGACACCGGCCAGGTGTTCGTCGACTTGGCGGAGTTGACGCTCCACCGGTAGCGGGAGAACTCCCCGGTGGCGTCTGAGGCGTAGAACATCATGTGGCCGATGCCGACGCCCTGGAAGTTCGCGCCGTCCACGTCGCTGACCATGCGGGTGTCCGGATACAGGGCGTAGTTGGTCTTCCCGTACACGCCGTGCGGTTCGGAGGTGCAGTCGACGACCTCGACGGCGTACTGGGTCTCGCCGCTGAAGTCCGCCACCCCGCTGAAGACGCCCTTCACCTCGCGGACCATGACGATGTGTCCGGTGTTGTCCACGACCTTGCCCATGTAGTCGACCGCGATCAGATCGCCCGGCCGCAGGTCGGTGATCTTGCGGATGCGCTGGAAGCGGGGGCCGCCGGTGCCGTCGGTGAACGCCTTGCGGTAGTCGGCGGCCTCGGGGATGCGGTCCTGGAAGTACTGGCGGAAGTAGTCGTCCGTGGCCCAGCCGTAGGTGTGCTTCAGCACCCAGGTGAGGAAGGACGAGCAGCGGGCGTGGGCGATCCAGCTCGCCAGGTCGTCGGGCGTGCCCCAGGTGACGGTGGAGGGGGAGTCGATCAGATAGCGGTTGTTGGCCCGGGCCGTCTGCCCGCTGATCAGCGAGATCTCGTCGGCGGTCAGGACGCGGCCGTAGGCGCGGACGTCGTCGACCGATCCCTTGAAGCGGTTGACGTACGCGCCGTCCCAGCGGGCCCGGCCGATGTTGAAGCCCTGGGTGGCGGCCCAGGACAGGGCCGCGTCGGCGCTGCTCTGCCACACGCCGTTGACGTACAGGTGGATGCGGGTGCCGTCCCAGACTCCGGTCAGGTGGGTCCAGACGCCGGTTTCGGTGACAGGGGTGGTGGCCTCCGTCGAGATCTTGACGCTCTGGTCCTCGCTGCGCACCTTGAACGCCCATGTGCCCGCGGTGTCGTCGTACTGGAGGAGGAAGCGGCTGCAGCCGGCGCCGTCCTGGCTGACGGCCGTGTACATGTTCGTCAGGTCGGCGGGGCTGGTGGTGTCGTTGGACAGACGCACCCAGGCCGCGACCGTGAACGGGGCCGTGGTGTCCAGCACGGAGGTGGTGGCTGCGTACGCGCCCGAGGTGCCGTCGAGACTCAGCTCGCCGCCGGCCCGCAGGGTGGTCCAGCTCGCGCCACTGCCCAGGGTGAGGGGCCGCTCGCGGCCGGAGCGGTCGGCGCCGGAGCCGTCCAGGGGCCAGTGCCCGGCGAGGCCGGTGGGCAGATGGCCGGCCGCGAGGAGCCGTTGGTACTGCACCATCCGCTCGGCCTCCAGGAGATGGGGCGCGGCGACCGGGGTGAACGGGGTGTCCAGCGGGGCGTCGGCGGCGGCGCTCCCCGCACCGCCGAGTACGCCGGTCATCGCGCCCGCCCCCACGAGTGCGGCTCCGCTCAACAACCCGCGTCTGCTGACCATGTTCCTGTTCTCCTCCCGTTGGGTGTGCAGTCGGGAGAGTCTATTCAGACGACTGTTCGGGTCGGCTGGGCGGGTGGCCGACCGGGGAGGCGACGAGGCCGATTCCGCTCAGCCGAAGAGGTGCCGCACGCTCGAGCGGTAGTTGGCCTGGACATGGTGGAGTGCGTGGGCGCGGGCCCGGTCGGGGTCGCCGGAGGCGATCGCGTCGTACAGCTCGCGGTGCTCGGTGAGGAGTTGGGGCCACTCCGTGTTCTGCCGGGTGAGCCAGCGCATGCGGCCGTCGACGGGTTCCATGACCGAGATCAGCAGGCTGTTGCCCGCCATGGCCAGGATGCCGTCGTGGAAACGGGTGTTGATGTCGGTGATCGTCTCGGCGTCCCCGGCGGCCGTCGCCGTCGCCGCCTGGTCGAGCAGTTCGCGCAGCTGCGCGAGGGCCTCCGGGGTGGCCCGTGACGCGGCCAGCCCCGCCGCGTACACCTCCAACGCCTCGCGCAGCTCGAAGAGTTCCTTGACGTCGTCGGGCGTGAGGCGGCGAACGACGGTGCGGCGCGCGGACTCGAAGAGGACGAAGCCCTCGGAGACAAGGGACCGGATCGCCTCCCGGACCGGTACCCGTGAGACACCGAACCGCTCGGCCAGTTCGCGCTCGACGAGCCGGTCGCCGGGACGCAGGCGGCCCGCGATGATGTCCTGCCGCAGGGTGGCCAGGACGCGCTCGCGCACCGCTCCGAGGGGTTCGATCTTCGCCGTGGAGCTCATGGGTGCCATCTTCGCCGACGCGTGGGTGCTTTTACGGAGCCGTAACGGGGCGGACATCGGTCGGAATGCTTGAAGGGAGGACCATGACGGCAGTTTGGTATACCAAACAGATCGCCAACCGACTCGGCAAGCAGCCCTCCGCCACCCCCCGTCCCGTCGCTCATGGAGGCCCCGTGTCCCTCGCCGACAGCGCCGAAGCCACCGGCGCACCAGCGTTCGTCCCCGACCCCCGGCTCACCAACGAAGACCTCGCACCCGCCGAGAAGCGGAACTGGAAGGTCTTCGACCTCTTCGCCATGTGGATGTCCGACGTCCACAACCTCGGCAACTACACCTTCGCCGCCGGTCTGCTGGTCCTCGGCATGAACGTCTGGCAGGTCTTCACCTCCCTCCTCGTCGGCTTCGTGCTCATCTACGTCGGCATGAACTGGATGGGGAGGATCGGCCAGCGGCACGGCGTGCCGTTCCCCGTCGTCAGCCGGATCAGCTTCGGAGTGTGGGGCGCCAACATCCCGGCCCTCATCCGGGCCGTGATCGCCATCATGTGGTACGGCATCCAGACCTACCTGGCGTCCGTCGCCGTCAACGTGATGCTGCTGGCGGCGTGGCCGGGCCTGGAGTCCTGGACGCACAACTCCTTCCTGGGCCTGGACGCGCTGGGCTGGGTCTCCTTCGTCTCGCTCTGGCTGATCCAGGCGGTGATCATCAGCCAGGGCATGGAGTCGGTGCGCAAGTTCCAGGACTTCTGCGGACCGGCGATCTGGCTGGTGATGATCGCGTTGGCCGTCTGGGTCCTGGCCAAGGCCCACTGGACCATCTCGCTCACCACCACCCCGCACCCGGTCTCCGTCGGCGAGCAGTGGCGGCAGTGGTTCGGCGCGATCGGGCTGATCCTCGCCACCTACGGCACCCTGATGCTCAACTTCTGCGACTTCTCCCGCTTCGCGCCCGACTACAAGACCGTCCGGCGCGGCAACTTCTGGGGTCTGCCCATCAACTCCACGGCCTTCGTGGTCGTCTCGGTGATCGTGACGGCCGGTTCCCTGGAGGTGTTCGGCGAGGCCATCACCGACCCGGCTGAGCTGGTGGCCAAGGTCGGCAACACCTGGGTGATGGTGCTGGGCGCCTTCACCTTCGCCGTCGCCACCATGGGCGTCAACATCGTCGCCAACTTCGTCTCCCCGGCGTACGACCTCGCCAACGTCTGGCCGCAGAAGATCACCTTCAAGGTCGGCGGCATGATCAGCACCGTCGCCGCACTGGTCGTCACCCCCTGGAACCTCTTCTCCAACCCGACCGTCGTCAACTACTTCCTCGGTGGCCTCGGCGCCTTCCTCGGCCCGCTGTTCGGCGTGATCATGGTCGACTACTACCTGGTCAAGCGCGGCCGCGTCGACGTGAACGAACTCTTCGACGCCACCCCCGGCTCCCGCTACTACTACCGCAAGGGCGTCAACCCCAAGGCACTGTGGGCGTTCCTCCCCTCGGCCGCGGTCGCGGCGGTGCTCGCCCTGGTGAAGACCTTCGGCGACATCGCCCCGTACTCCTGGTTCATCGGTACGGCACTGGCGGCCGGCCTGTACGTCCTGCTGACCCGCGGTGAGCGGGCGGCCGTCCCCGAGCAGCCCGCGGAGGTCTGAGAAGCGTGCGGAACGTACGGATCGTCGTCACCAACTGCAACACCACGCAGGAGATGACCGAGGAGATCGTGCGAGGTGCCCGGGCCGCGGCCGGCCCGGGCACCACCGTGACCGGACTGACCCCCGCCTGGGGTCCGGAGTCGGCGGAGGGCTGGCTCGACAGCTACCTCTCGGCCGCGGCCGTCATCGACACCCTCCGCACCTACGACGGCCCGCCCTACGACGCCGTCGTCATGGCCGGCTTCGGCGAGCACGGACGCGAGGGCGTCCGGGAACTGGTGGACGTCCCCGTCGTCGACATCACCGAGGCCGCGGCCCACCTCGCCTGCCTCCTGGGCCGCCGCTACGGCGTCGTCACCACCCTGGAGCGGTCCTGCGGCCAGATCGAGGACAGCCTGGAACTGGCCGGCGTGGGCCGTAACTGCGCCGCCGTCGTCGGCACCGGCCTGCGCGTCCTCGACCTGGGCTCGGGCGACACCGACCGCACGGAAACAGCCTTCCTGGCCGCCGCCGAACGCGCCCGGGACGCCGGAGCCGAGGTCCTCGTCCTCGGCTGCGCCGGCATGACGGGCCTGCAGCGAGCGGTCGGCGACAAGCTGGGCCTTCCGGTCGTCGACGGGGTGGGGGCGGCGGTGAAACTGGCCGAGGCGCTGGTGGACCTGGGCCTGACCACGAGCCGGTCGGGAAGCTTCGCGAAGCCGGTGCCGAAGCGGAGGGGGTGGCGGCCCGAGTGAGCGGTCACGCGGTCAGCGGCGGGGCGGGCAAGCTGCTGGCGTTGCAATGCCCGGCAGGGTCCGATGCCCGAGGGGACGCGCGAGCGCGAAATGCCTCGCACCTCATTCCGGCCGTCGCGTAGTCTCCAGGCGCTTCCCTGTCCGCCGCCACTCCACGCTCCGGGGTCATCGGGTGTCCTCTGCCGACGAACGCGCCTTCCTCGACGCCACCGCCGACCGTCTCGCCGCGCTCCCCGGAGTCCGGGCCGTGGCGCTCGGCGGTTCCCGGGCCGAGGGGGTCCATCGGGCCGGCAGCGACTGGGACCTGGCCGTCTACTACCGGGGCGCCTTCGACCCCGACGACCTGCGGGCCGTCGGCTGGGAGGGGCAGGTGTCGGAGATCGGCGAGTGGGGCGGCGGGGTCTTCAACGGCGGTGCCTGGCTGACCGTCTGCGGGCGGCGGGTCGATGTGCACTACCGGGATCTCGACGTCGTCGAGCACGAGTGGGCCGAGGCGGAGGAAGGGCGGTTCCGGGTGGAGCCGTTGATGTTCCATCTCGCGGGGATCCCGAGCTATCTCGTCGTCGCCGAGCTGGCCGTCAACCAGGTACTGCGCGGCGAACTGCGCCAGCCCGTGGCATACCCCGCCGAACTCCGCCGGACCGCCCCCGGACGCTGGTACGGGACCGCCCGCGCCACTCTCGCCTACTCCAAGGCCGCCCACGCGCCCGCCGGACGGCGTACCGAGGCCGCCGGGGCGCTCGCCGTGGCGGCCGCGCAGGTGGGGCACGCGGTGCTGGCGGCCCGCGGGGAGTGGGTGACGAACGAGAAGCGGCTGCTGGAAAGGGCGGGACTGCGGGGCGTGGATGAACTCATCGCCCTTCTCGGCACCGCGTCCGGTGATCTCGTGACCGCGGTCGAAAGGGCCGAGTCGCTCTTCGCGGAATGCGTACGGGCGGCCTCGGAAAACAATGGCGCCGAATGACTCTTCCCGTCTTCGCGGTACCAGAAGTGCTCTTCCGGGCGTTGCGTTCATAAAGAAAGCGGGATTCGGCCCAGCCGTCACCTCGCCGAAACGCAACGGTCCCACTCCCTCCAGGACCGCCCCGTACCGTGGACACACAGCTCACCGCTGACCGCCCCGGCCACCGTCGCCCGAAGGCACACCCCCGCCCTCGATACGACAGGAGCTACGTGTCCCCGCGTTCCCCCGTTGCCGTTCGCACAGTACTGCCGCCCTGGCTCGCCCACGCCCTGCGGGCCCAGCGCGGTCCCGTCCCCTGGAGCGCCGTCACGCGCGGGGCGTTGGCCGCCGGGCCGCTGCTGCTCGTCGCGGTTCTCGCCGGCCGGGTCTCCCTCGGGGTGGTCGCCGCCATCGCCGCGATGCTCGCCGGGATCAACGACCGGCCCGGCAGCCGGCGGGCCGCCGTCAGGCGGCTCGGGGCGCCCGCGCTCGCGGGAGCGGGCGGGATGCTCGTCGGGACGTACGTCGGGGAGCACGTGGGCGCCGTCGCGCTGACAGCCGTACTGACCGGGCTCGGGCTGTTCGCGGGCGGGATCAGCGCCATCGGGCCCGTCGCCTCCGGGGCGGGGACACAGCTGCTCGTCGCCGCGGCCATCGGGGCCGGGATGCCCGTGCCGGAGGCCGGGTGGGTCCGCGCGCTCGCCTTCGTCGCGGGCGCCGGATGGCTGCTCGTGCTGCGGCTCGCGCTGCCCACGCCCGGCGCGATGACCGGCGACTTCCGCTTCGACGGGGAGCGCCACGCGGTGGCCGGGGTGTACGACGCCGTCGCCGCGCTGCTGGACGCCACCGGCACCGAGGACGCCACCGCCCGCCGCGCCGCCCTCACCGCCGCCCTCGACCACGCCCAGGACGCCCTCACCGGCCCCCGCCTGCGCCGCTACGCCAGCTCCGCCGCCGAACGGCGACTGCACGCCCAGTACGCCGCCGCCCTGCCCCTCGCCGAGGCCGCGACCGCCCTCGCCTGGGCCGGGGAACCCGTCTCCGAACGGGCCGCCGCGGGACCCCGCCGGCTCGCCGCCGCCGTACGCGAGAACACCTCCACCGGGCCGCTGCCCGCGCCCTCCCGGTCCGCGCCCGCGCTGCGCGCCCTCGACGACGCGCTGCTGCACGCCGCCGACGCCTTCGACCAGGGCGGCGGAACCGATCTGCACACCCGGCGGCGCAGTGCCCGCGACCTGCTGCGGACCGCGTTCGGAGCCGGCGGGCGCGAGTACGGGCCGCGGGTCGCGCTCTGCTTCGGGGCCAGCGCCGCCATCGCCCAGGCCCTGCACCACTCCCACTGGTACGGGCAGCACACGCACTGGTACTGGCTGCCCGCCACCGCCGTCTTCCTGGTCAAGCCCGATCTCGGACCCCTGGTGTCCAGGGTGCTGTGCCGGGCCGCCGGGACCGTGCTCGGGGCGCTGCTCTTCGCCGGGTTCGCCGCCGTACTGCCCCGGCCGGAGGGGCTCATCGCTCTGGTCGCCGTCTGCGGGGCGCTGGTTCCCGTGTCCACCCGGCACTTCGCCGCGCAGACCGCCGTGGTCACCGTGCTCGTACTGTCCCTCGTGATGGTCGGCGGCGAGCCCCAGGCCTCCGTCAGCCGGATCGCGGAAACCCTGCTGGCCTGCGCGCTCGTGCTGATCGTCGGGCATCTGCCGATGCCGGGGGAGCGCGGCGGGCAGGTGCGCGCCCGACTCGCCGCGGCCACGAGCGCCGCGCACGCCTACCTCACCCACGTCCTCTACGGCTCCGACGACCGCGCCGCCCGCTGGACCCTGCGCCGCGAGGCCTACCGCACCCTCGCCGAGGCCCGCACCGCCATCGCCCTCGCCGCCCATGAACTGCCCGCCCTCGCCCGGCACACCGAGGGCACCGACGAGGTCGCCGCCGTCCTCGAACGGCTCGTCGACACCACCACCGCCTGCGCCGTCCACCTCGACGACACCGGCCGGCTCGACCCGGCGCACCGAGCGCAGCTCGCCGACCTCCTCGGCGAACTCGACGTACGGAGGGAGGGAGTGGGGCTGACGACGTCGGTGTCCGTGCTGCCGCTCGCGGTCCGGTGAGGCCCCTCGGACGCGGGGCACGGCTCACACGGGGGCACGACACCGTCGTACGTTGACGCCATGACGCCTTCTCCGACGCCCGCCCCGGAGCCCGCCCGCGCCGCCGACCTCGTCATCACCGGCTGCACCGTCCTCGTCCACGACGAGGAGGAACGCGTCGGCTTCCGCGAGGACGCCGCGATCGTCGTCCGGGACGGCACCGTCGACGCCGTCACCGGTGCCGCCGAGGCCGAAGGCATCCCCGCCGTCGAACGGCTCGACGCGCGCGGACAGCTCGCGATGCCGGGGCTCGTCAACTGCCACACCCACGCCCCGATGGTCGCCCTGCGCGGCCTCGCCGAGGACCTGCCCACCGAGGAGTGGTTCAACGACGTCGTCTGGCCCGTCGAGTCCAACCTCACCGCGACGGACGTCGAGCTGGGCGCGCGGCTGGCCTGCGCGGAGATGATCCGCGGCGGAGTCACCTGCTTCGCCGACCACTACTTCGCGATGGACGCCGTCGCCGCCGTCGTCGCCGAGTGCGGCATCCGCGCCCACCTGGGGCAGGCGTACTTCTCCTCCCAGGGTCCCCAGGGGCGGGAGGAGTCCCTGGAGTTCGCGCTACGACACCGGGGCGGCGCCGGCGGACGCATCACCACCGCCCTCGCCCCGCACGCCCCCTACACGGTGACCGACGCCGACCTCGCCGCCACCGCCGAACTCGCCCGCACACACCACCTTCCCGTGCATCTGCACGCCTCCGAGAACCGTGACCAGACCGACACCAGCCTCGCCCGGCACGGCGTCACCCCCATCGAGGTCCTGGAACGCACCGGCATCCTCGACACCGACGTCCTCATCGCCCACGGCACCGGCATCCTGGAGCGCGACCTGCCCCTCCTCGCGCGCGCCCGTGGCCGTACGGCCGTGGCGAGCGCGCCGCGCGGCTATCTCAAGTTCGCCTGGCCCACCACCACCCCCGTCCGCGCCCTGTGCGAGATCGGCGTCCCCGTCGGACTCGCCACCGACGGCGCCGCCTCGAACAACTCCCTCGACGTATGGGAGTCCATGGCCCTCACCTCTCTCCTCCAGAAGTCGACCACCGGCGACCCCCGCTGGCTGACCTCCCGTCAGGCCCTGCACCACGCCACTCTCCAGAGCGCGCGGGCGGTAGGCCTGGAGGACCGCGTGGGCAGCGTCGCCCCCGGCCGGCGCGCCGACCTCGTCCTCGTCGACCTCACCGGCCCGCACACCCAGCCCGTCCACGACCTCGCCGCGACCCTGGTGCACAGCGCCCGCGCCGCCGACGTGCGCACCACGATCGTCGACGGACGGATCCTCATGCGCGACCGCGAGCTCCTGACGATCGACGTCCCGGAGGTGGTGCGGGAGCTGGGCCGGCGGCTGCCCGCGCTCCTCGACCGCGGCCACGGCGGGCGCGTCCAGGAGTACGACACCTGACAGCCGGTATCACTCGCTGTCCGTCTTCCGGCACGGACGGTGCGCGATGTGTTCGGAGAGTTTCCGGAACCTCACACTCCGCGCCGAACCTGTGTCAACTACGTCTCAGTAACGCAACTGAGCGAGGCATCAGGGGGCCGGAGAGCGTTAACTCCTACAAGTTCGACGCTTTCTGGAGGTGCGAGATGGTGAACGGGCGAACAGTGCTCGAACGCTTTCCCGCCGGTGGGCCGCGCGGATCGTGGCCCGCGGAGGAGTTCGCGCACGCGCGACGCATGGAGGGACTGGCCGCCGAGGTCGTCATGGACCTCGCATCGGACACGTTCCTGGTGGTCGTCCGCGGCGGCGACGTGACCGACTGAGCCGTCAGCCCGCCTTCGACGGGGCGGGCACCTGCGCCGTGAACTGCTCCGCCTGGAGCGCGTACAGCTCCGCGTACACGCCCCCGCACGCCAGCAGCTCCTCCGGAGTCCCGGACTCCACGAGCCGGCCCTGGTCCAGGACGTGCACCAGGTCGGCGTGGCGCACCGACGCCAGCCGGTGGGTGATCAGCACGACCGTCTGGCCGCTGTCGGCCAGCGCGCGGATCTTCTCGAAGACCTCCAGCTCGGCCCGGGCGTCCAGGGCCGCCGTCGGCTCGTCCACGATGAGGATGCGACCGCGCCGGTACGCGGCCCGAGCGATGCCGAGCCGCTGCCACTGACCGCCGGACAGCTCGTGCCCGCCGCTGAAGTGCCGGGCCAGCAGTGTGTCCAGGCCGCGCGGCAGGTCCGCGACCACCTCCTCGGCGCCCGCCTCGGCGATCGCGCCGGCGAGCCGCTCCTCCGTCAGCGGGGCCGACGAACGGCCCACCGCCACGTTCACCCGCGCGGTGAACGGCCAGCGCTTGAAGTCCTGCGCGACCATCGCGATGCGCTCGGCCAGTTGGTGCCGGTCCGCGGCCGCCGCGTCCACCCCGTCCCACAGGATCCGCCCGCGGTCCGGCTTGTACAGCCCGGCCAGCAGCTTCACCAGGGTCGTCTTGCCGGAACCGTTCTCGCCGACCAGCGCGATGATCCGGCCCAGGGGAAGCGACAGCGTGACGTCGTCGAGGGCGGGCCGGGTCGACTCGCCCGGATAGCCGAACGTCACGTTCTCGAAACGGATCTCCCGTGGATCGTCCGGCAGGGCCGCGCCGCCCACCGGGATCGCCCGTTGCGCCGCCTCGACGTACAGCCGCTGCAGATCGCCCACGAACAGGGCCTCCTCATGGAGCTGGTTGACCTCCAGGACGAGGGTGTTCAGGCTCGCCGAGCCGCTGCGGATCGCGATCACCGCCGTGCCCGCCACCGCCAGCGCCATCGTCCCCGTCAGCAGCAGCCCGCCGAGCGTGGCGTATGTCGCCACCGTCGCCAGGCCCGTCCAGGTGGCCGCGATCAGACCGGTGCGGGCGGCGAGCCGGGCCAGCCGGGCCTGCTCCGCCTCCGCGGTCTCCGACATCGCGCGGAAGTGACGCAGCAGGAACGGGCCGACCCCGTGCACCCGGATCTCGGGCGCGGCCGCCGGTTCGGTGAGGAGCCCGGCGATGAGGTGACCCGCGCGCGCGTGCTGCACCCAGGTGTGGAAGGACTCGTAGCGGCGCCGGGCGTTCGTCAACGCGCTCCAGGCGCTCGGCAGGGTCATCGTGACCAGCAGCGGCAGCAGCATCGGGTGCAGCACCGTCAGCACACCGGCCGCCGCGACCAGCGAGATCATCGCGTTCACCACCCGCGTGCCGTACATGATCATTCGACGGGCGGACGAGGCGCCGTACTGGGCGGTGTCCAGCAGCTTGTGAAAGGCGTGGTCCTCGATCGCGGCCAGCTCCACCGCCGCCGCCCGCTCCAGATACAGCTCGGTCGCCACCCGCTCCACCTTGGGCTCGAGGCGTCCGGTGGCATACGTCGACGCGGCCCGCAGCAGCGCCCCGACGAGGAGTACGACGGCCATGACGGCCAGGGCGGGAACGGCGCCGCGCAGCCGGTCCTCGATCGGGCCGTCGCCGATCAGCCGCCCCAGCACGGAGTTCACCGCGAGCAGCCCCACCGCCTGTGCCGCACCCCGGGCGATCTCCGCGGTCAGCACGATCCGGGCGGCCCGCGGGTCGGCCTGCCGGGCCAGCCGCAGGCTCGCGGCCAGCAGGGAGGGCAGCCGGGTCACCATGGCGAGGAAGCCCAGCTCCAGGAAGGCGTCCCGGTGCTGGTTCCACCCCATGTCGTAGCGGAGCGGGCCCCCGAAGAGCAGCCGCTCCGACTCGGACACCTCGCGTTCGTCGGGACCCTTCGGTTTGTGCGCCTTCCCCACCTTTTCCGCCTCCCGGGATCGTGGACGAACGGCCACTATCCCGGGAGAGGAGAGGTGAGGACAGGGCGCGGGCCGGGGAAGAGGAGTGCGCGCGGGCGTACGCCGGACGGCTTCGGTTTCGGGGAGGGCTCAGTGGTTCCGGAAGCAGCCCGAGGGGCGGCCGTTCAGGAGCGGCAAGCTAGGCGCTGATCGGCCGTGACCATGTGGGGGGCGTCCCGGTGAGGCGGCACAGGGCCAGATAGAGGGGGATCGGCGGGGTGTACGGAAGCGTGCCGTCCGGTCGGTGGATGAGGCCGGGGGCGGACAGGGTGTCCGGGACGATCGCGCCCGGTGCGTAGCGCGCGGGAGCGGGCCACTCCAGGGCGTAGTCGGAGTCGGAGGGCAGGAGCCACCACCAGTGCGTGTCGTCGGCGTAGACGCAGCCGACGCGCGGCAGCCGGGGCATGAGCAGCGGGCCGATTCCGGCGGGGACGGCCACCGCGTCACAGCCCATCGGGGCGGTCATGCCGTCCGGCACGGTGAGCCTGCGGCGGGGCTCCGGGGCGGGGCCCAGGGCGCGCCGCAGACGGACGAGCGTGTCGAGGGAGCGCACCGGCCTCCGGCCGGGCGCGCCCGTCATGCCCTCCCTCGCTCTCGGCTTCTCTCGAGCGGGGGGAGCCCCGGGCCGCCGGTCCCGGCCCCGATCACGGGGTACGGGCGCGGGGCGGGGGACTCGCCGACGGGGGCGGGAGAGTGGTTCGGGAACGGGTGGCCCGGGGTGTGGTGGTCGAGGGCGCGGTGGGTCAGGGGGGTGTGGCTGACGGGGGTGTGGTGCAGGGCGTGGTGGCTCGGGCCCTGGTGTTCCAGGACGCAGAGCTCGGATATGTGCCGGGCCGGGCCGCGCGCTTCGGGCCCGAAGGGATTGAACGAGCGGTGGTCCGGGCCTGCGGCGCTCAGGGTGTGGTGGTCCGGGCCGAGGGGGCTCATGGCCTGGGGGCTCGTGTTGTGCCGGTCCGGCGCATGCTCCTCGGCTGCGCGCTGGTCCGCCGGGCTCGTGCCGTGGTGGTCTTCCGGGCCCTGGGGATCCACTCCTCGGTGCCACTGGGGTGCCACGCGCGCGTTCGGACGTATCAGCTCGGCCGCGTACGCCTCCGCCGCGCCGGGCGGTATAGGGGGAGCCGGGGTGCCGCACCGAGGCCCGCGGAGTGTCTGCTCCGCGGGCTCCTCCTCGTCCCCCGAGTCGTCGTCCGGTCCGGGCTCGGGACGAGCCCCCCAGCCGAGGTCGTCGCGGGGCTCCGTGTCGTCCCGGTCGAGGCTGTCGTGGGGCTCGGCGGGCCCGGTGACAGCCTCGACCCCCCGGGGCAGGTCCGCCCAGACGAGCAGGCCGGAACCCTGCTCCTGGGCGCCCCAGGACCGACAGAGGGCCTCGACGAGGAGCAGCCCCCTGCCGTGCTCCTCCTCGGGACGCTGTGGGGACGGATGCGGCTCGCCGGGTGCGCAGCCCTCGTCCTGCACGGCTATGCGCACCACGTCGTCGCCGTCGTACAGCTCGCACACGACGATGTCGCTGGCCGTGTGCACGATCGCGTTGGTGACCAGTTCGGAGATGACGAGAGCCGCGGTGTCGCAGGTGTCCTCGCACACCGACCAACCGGTCAGCCGGGCCCGCGCCATGCGTCTGGCCTGGGCGGGGGAGCCCGGCTGTGCGGCCAGTTCGAATCGGAACCGGCGCTCGGCAGCGGCCACTTCGGGGCCAACTCCCTCGGCGGCACCGAGACCCTGGGGGCGGCCTGCGGCGGCGTCTGTTCCTAAGGGCGCGGACGGAATCACGCTTGCCACTATCGCCCCGCCGTGAACACTTGGCAAGAGTCACTCTGAAAAATGCAGAGTGCTGTGTGACGCTGTGGAGCGCCGTGGCACACTGCTCGCAACAGCACGATGGACGGCGCCAGTTGGGATCACCGAAGATCCGTACAAGTCGTACAGATCTTCCCATAGGTCCTCGAATGGCGCCGTAAGGCTGTCAGGATTCGTTCCGTTACCGGCGGTCGGGACCCAGGTGCCCAAGACGGCCGTCGGGCGGGGCTCTTCGTGGAGGTGGAGCGTGAGCGAACCGCGGTCCGCGCCGACCGTCGGACAGGTCGTCCTCGGCCGGCGCCTGCTGGATCTGCGGGAGCGCGCAGGGCTCAAGCGCGAGGAGGCCGCCCGCATCCTCCGCGTCGCGCCCGCCACCGTCCGCCGTATGGAGATGGCCGAAGTCAGCCTCAAGATCCCGTACCTCCAACTGCTGCTGAAGGCGTACGGCGTCACCGACGAGGAGGCCGAGGGGTTCGTGCAGTTGGCCGAGGAGGCCAACAAGCCCGGCTGGTGGCAGCGGTTCCACGACGTCCTGCCCGGCTGGTTCTCGATGCACGTCAGCCTGGAGGGCGCGGCCGCCCTGATCCGCCAGTACGAACCGCACTTCGTCCCCGGGCTGTTGCAGACGGAGGACTACGCGCGTGGCGTCCTGAGGTCGGGCGCCATCGGCCAGACCCGGCCGGAGGACATCGAGGGTCTCGTCGCCCTGCGCATGCAACGCCAGGAACTGCTCACTCGTCAGGACGCGCCCCGGTTGTGGGTCGTGATGGACGAGACGGTGCTGCGCCGCCCGGTCGGCGGCCCGGAGGTGATGCGCGCGCAGATCGACAAACTGCTCGAGGTGGCGAAGCTGCCCCATGTGACGCTGCAGGTCGCCCCGTTCTCCTGCGGGCCGCACCCCGGTACCTACGGGCCCTTCGTGCTGTTCCGATTCGCCATGCCGGAGCTTCCGGACATGGTCTACAGCGAGTACCTGACCGGCGCCGTCTATCTCGACGCGCGCACCGAGGTGGCGACCCACCTCGAGGTCATGGACCGCATGGCGGCGCAGGCCGCTACTGCACATCGCACGAAGGAGATCCTCAGGGATCTCCGCAAGGAGCTGTGAATGGATCGCATCAAGCCGCGCAAACGGGTCTACAACGGCATGCCCGCGCGGGACTTGGGCAGCGAAGGCTGGCACAAGCCGTGGAGCGGCGGCAACGGAGGAAACTGCCTGGAGGCGATGAAGCTCGCCGACGGCCGGATCGCCGTCCGCCAGTCGACCGACCCGGACGGTCCGGCGCTGATATACACCACCGACGAGATGACCGCCTTCATCGAGGGCGCCAAGGCGGGGGAGGCCGATTTCCTGCTGTCCTGACCCGACTGGCCGTAACGTCCCCCGACCGTCCGTCGATTTGTCGTTCTGCCGCTCGCCTGCCTTTTTCTTCCTTGTTCCTTCTTCCTTGGTACTGACTTGATTACTGGTTGCGTCCTACGGAGTGCCTCATGACCGGGCAGGACCCCGCCCCCCTCGTCCAGATCGACACCGGCAAGCCCCATCCCGCGCGGATGTACGACTGGTATCTCGGCGGCAAGGACAACTACCCCGTCGACGAGGCGATGGGCCGGCAGATGCTCGCGCTCGACCCGCGGGTACCGGTGATGGCACGTGTCAACCGCGCCTTCATGCACCGGGCCACCCGCTGGCTGGCCGGGAACGGCGTACGCCAGTTCCTGGACATCGGCACGGGCATCCCCACCGAGCCCAACCTGCACCAGGTCGCCCAGGAGATCGCGCCGGACGCCCGGGTGGTCTACTGCGACAACGATCCGATCGTGCTGGCCCACGCGGCGGCGTTGCTGCGCAGCACGCCCGGGGGCGTCACGGAGTACCTTCAGGCGGACGTCCGCGACCCGGCCACCATCGTCGAGGGGGCCAGGAAGATCCTGGACTTCGGCCGGCCGGTGGCCCTGTCGCTGGTCGCGCTGCTGCACTTCGTCCCCGACGAGGACGGCGCCCACGAACTCGTCGACCGGCTGCTCTCGGAACTGCCCTCGGGCAGCTACCTGATGATGACGCATGCCACCGCCGACTTCACTCCGCAGGAGTCCGCGGCGGCCACGGAGAAACTCAGGGCGGCGGGCGTCACGCTGGCCCTGCGTTCGCGCGCGGAGTTCGGCCGCTTCTTCGACGGCCTCGACCTGGTCGACCCGGGCCTGGCGGTCGTATCCGAATGGCACCCCGAACTCGGCGAACCGGTGCCCGGGCAGGACGACGGGGTCATCCCGGGCTACGGGGCGGTGGGCCGCAAGCCGTAGCCCCCGCCGCCCAGAGGGTCAGAACCAGGTCAGCATGCGCCGTGGGGCGTCCACCAGACGGCTCACGGCGACGATCGCCAGCGGCGGCTGCTCGGCCTCGCTGCGTTCCAGGTGCAGCCCGTAGTAGATCTGCTCGATCGACGGCGGTCCGACCGCGAGATTGCGCCGGACCGCCGCCGAGGCCGAGTTCTGCCCGGTCTCCACGAGGTATGCCGCCGCCATCGTGCCCGTACGGCCGACTCCGGCGCCGCAGTGCACGAACACCTTCCCGGGCGCCTGCGCGACGGCCTCGAGGAACCGCCGGACCTGCTCCGGCTTCGGCGTCTGTCCGTCGCGGATGGGCAGGTGTACGACGTTCAGCCCCGCCTCCCGGGGTTTCGCGAGCTGGGCCGCGCTCAGGTCCTCGGCGCGCAGGTCGACGACCGTGGTGAAGCCCATGCCCGCCAGCGCCCGGTACCCGGCCGGGGAAGGCGCGGCGCCGCGCCACAGCCGTCCCTCGGTGCCCACCGGCTGGTAGTTGTGCAGGCCCTGCACGGTGCGTGTGCCCGCCGGGGCGGGGGTCTCCTCCCGCGCCAGGTACGACAGGGCGGCGATGCCGCCGGCACCGGCGACCCACAGGGCGAGGTAACCGATGACCAGGGCGAGCAGGACGCGCAGCGTACGCCGGGGGAGAGGGCGCTTGCGCAGGGCAGGGTTGGGCAGGGTAGCGGTGAGGACAGCCATGGGTGACCAGACGGGCTAGGGGACGTGAGCCCAAGGGTAGCCCGGGTGCCATCTGGGTGTCTTGTCCATGTACGCATGCATATGCGCATCACACGCTGTTCGATCAGCCGTCCTCCGTGTCCGCGTCGCCGATGCCGACCACCGTGAGGTGGGCGCGTTCCAGGGTCGCGTCCTCCAGGCAGCCGATCAGCCGCAGCCGGTCGTGCTCGGTGAGCGCGGGCCGTACGGTCCCGGCGAACAGGCCGTCCCCGAGCTCGCCGAGGGCCGCGTGGCGCAGCGGCACGGACGTGGAGTCCCGGCAGCGCTCCCAGACCTGCTGGGCGGCCAGGGACCGGCGTGCGGCCGTCACGTCCGAGCCCCGCATGTCGACCCGGACGAGCACGGACGTCGCCTCGTTCCGGTTCTCCTTCTCCTCCCGGGTCTGCGTGAGGTCGGCGACCCCTCCGACCAGCGCCGCGATCAGAGCGGTGCCGACCACGGAAGTGACGGCCACGCGCGCGATGCGGCCACGGGAGGGCGGGGCGCCGCCCGGCAGTGGCAGATCCTCCAGGTCGTCGGCGTCCTCGGCGTCGTAGCGGGCGTCCGGGGCGGGTGCGGCCAGGACGGCCAGGCGATCGGCCAGTCGGCGCTCGGCCGGCCGTCCCGTGGCCGAGGCGATCCGCTGGACCACCCAGGCCAGCCCGGACAGCAGTACGCCGGTGACCATGAGGACCGGCACGAAGACGTACGTACGGTCCGCGGGGTCCTCCAGCCAAGGGAACCGGGCCTCCTCGTGCTCGGGAGACTGCCGGAGCCGGGTGAGCACGTCCTCCTGGCGTGCGTCCAGCTCCCGCTGCCGCCGGTCGGTGTCCCGCAGCCGCGCCTCGATCCGGGTCAGCCGCCCCAGCAGCACCACGCCGAACAGCATCACCTCCACGACCAGCAGCAGCACCCCGCAGATCAGGGCCCGCTGCCACTGCCACCAGTACAGGTAGACGACGAGGTAGGTGGCCGCCCCGGCGGCGGCCAGGCCGGCGAAAACGAGCGCGACTCTCCTCATGGCGCGTCCCCCAGTCGTACGTCACCCGTGGTCCCGTCGACGGTGAGCCGGGCGCCGGGCGGAAGGCGGCGTACGGCGTCCGCGGCGCCGACGACCGCGGGCAACCCGAGCTCCCTGGCCAGGACCGCCAGGTGGGACAGCGGACTGCCGGTCTGCGCCACCAGGGCGGTGAGGTCGGGCAGCAGCGGGGCGAGCGCGGGGTCCAGGGTGCGCACGACGAGCACCGGATCCTCCGGCCGGGGGCCCGTGCCGTCCCAGGCGGTTCCGACCGCGCGCCCGCCGGACACGCCCCGTCCCACGTCGCCGTGGCCGTCACGGCGGTCGGCGACCACGATCTCGCCCTCCGCCAGCCGGAAGGCGTCCGGCAGCGGGGGCGACGCCGTACGCGGCACGCGCGCGTGCAGGTCGGCGGGCAGCGGCCTGCCGCCGAGCGCGGCGGCGAGCTCCCGCCAGCGCAGCAGCGCGACCTCCTCGACCCCGGCTCCCACCCGCCACGCCGCCTCCCGCACCAGCCGGACCTGCAGCTCCTGCACCCAGCGGATCCGGAGGCGGAGGGCCTCGCGGGGCGGTAGGACGGGGGTGGGGGAGGGGAGGACGGCGGGTTCGGGGGCAACGGGCCGGCCTCTGTCCCGCGCCGCGTCCGGCCGACCCGGCACAGTGGCGTCGGCCTGCCGGTCGCGTTCGGGGTGGTCCCGGCTCGGGGGCTGTGCCCCGGGGAGCCGTGACCGGTCCTGCAGGCTCGGTGCCGTGAGAGCCAGGATCACCGGGTTCGCGGCGACCGCGCGGTCGTCGGACAGGCCCCGGGCGCGGGCGTCGGCCAGGGCGGTCAGGGCCGTTCCGGCCGCTGTGCGGCTCCTCGGGGGTTCACGCAGAAGGGCGCCCGCGAGGGTTTCCTGGGCGTGCAGCGACACCAGCACCCGGCGGGTCCAGCGCAACTCCGCCGTCAGGGCGGGCGCGGGCAGTGCGGCGGCCGGCGGGATCCGGGCCAGCCGGCGGTCGACGTCGGCCGCCAGGTCCGTCGCGAGGCCGGGCAGCGCCGAGCCCAGCCGCCCCACCCGCCAGGCCGCGGCGAGCCGGCGCGCTCCCGGCGCCGGATTGAGCAGCGCGAGCCACCGGTGCGCGGGCGCGACCGCGCCGAGCAGGCGCAGGTCGGCGGCCGCACGCCCGCCGACCGTCGTGACCACCGGTACCGTCCGCAGCAGCCGGCGTGGTGCGCTGCCCGCGATGTCGAGCGCGGCGGCGAGTCCGCGGGCCATGGGGGCCACCCACAGGTCCTCCTCCAGCGGCGCCAGCTGCCCCGGCAGCGTCTCGGCGACCGGCCCCGGCCCGAGGAGCCGGGCCCCGCGTGCCGGCCGCACGGCCATCGCCGTGATGGGGCGGCTCTGGAACAGCCACAGCGTCCCGTCCGCGTCGAACCCGAACTCGATGTCCTGCGGCCCGTCGAAGACCTTCCGGGCCTGTCGCGCGAGGCGTGCCAGCCGGGCCAGTTGCGCGCGCGTGAGCAGCGGTGCGGCCTGGGCGGGCTCGGTCCGCAGCAGCCGTCCGCGTCCGCCGAGCCAGTAGTCGGTTCCGGCCTGCTCCCCGCCGACCAGGCTGTCCGGCCCGCCGCGCACCGCGCTCACCAGCATCCGGTCGGCCCGCCCCCCGACCGGGTCGGCACCGAACAGCACCCCTCCGACACGCGCCGTGAGCATCGGCTGCACCAGCACCGACATGGGCGCAGTGGACCCGTCGGGCAGGTGCGCCGAGGCGAGCACCGTCCGCACGGCCGTACGGAAGGCGGGCCAGCCGCGTACGTCGAGCACGGAGGCGAACCGGCCCGCCAGCGAGGACTCCCCGGTGTCCTCCTGCGGCGACGAGGACCGTACGACGAGCGGGCGGGTGCCGCCTTCGGAGAGATCGTCCCAGGCACGCCACAGGGCGACCGGGTGGCCTGCCGCGCCGTGCGGGATCACGAAACCGGGGAGCACGGGCAGGCCCGCGCGGGCCGCGCGGGCGAGATTCGCGGCCTTGGACCCTGCCCGTCCGGGAACTGCGGCGCCGGGTTCTTCCAGGAGGACGGTGGCCGGGCCGTGGGCCTCCACCGGGCCGGGGGCGACCTGGCCCGGTGGGCCGTACCCACCGTGGGCACCTTCTCCGTGGCGTTCGTCGAGCGTCGTCATCCAGCACCCTCCAGGACCGGCCGCCAACAGGGGGGACGCTCGGGGTTGGTCCTGCGCCTGACGGCGGAACGAAGGATGGGGCGAACCGCTGTCCTGCCCTGATGCGGACAGGGCGACAGCACACCTCCTGCCTTCGATGGTCCCACCGCTGTCCGGATCCCTGTAGCCCACAAGCCACTTTTCGGGCAGATGGACAGATGGGGGGAAACCGCTCACGGTGCGGTCGTACGGCGGCGTCGGCGCTAGACGCTCATGGGGCGGTCGTACGGCGATATCGGCGCCGGCAGCCGAGAGCTGCCCGACAGATGGCGGTCGACGGCCGCCGCCACCGCACGCCCCTCCGCGATCGCCCACACGATGAGCGACTGCCCGCGTGCCGCGTCCCCCGCGGCGAACACGCCGGGGACGTTCGTCGCGAAGCCGCCGTCCCGGGCGATCGTGCCGCGCGGGGCCAGCGTCAGCCCCAGTTGGTCCACGAGCCCGTCCTCCCGGTCGGGCCCGGAGAAACCGAGTGCCAGCAGCACCATGTCCACGGGCAGCGCCCGCCCGCTGCCCGCCACCGGCCGGCGCTGGGCGTCGACCTCGACGAGGTGCAGGGACCGTATGTGCCCGTCCCCGTCGCCGGTGAAGCGGAGCGTGGAGGCGGCGAACAGGCGCGCGTCCGCGTCGGCCGCCGGCGCGCTGCGAAGGTCGCGCGCCTCCTCGTGCGCGGCCGACAGCCGGTAGATCTTCGGGTACGTCGGCCAGGGGTCGCTGTCCTCGTCACGGTCCACACCGGGCTGGGCGTAGATGTCCAGCTGGGTCACGGAGGCCGCACCCTCCCGGACCGCCGTCCCCAGGCAGTCCGCCCCGGTGTCGCCGCCGCCGACGATCACGACGTGCTTGCCGGCGGCGGACATCGGCGAGACCTCCAGATCGCCCTCGCACACCCGGTTGGCGAGCGGCAGGTACTCCATCGCCTGGTGAATCCCGGCCAACTCCCGTCCTGGCACGGGAAGCTCCCGCCAGGCCGTCGCCCCGGTGGCGATCACCACGGCGTCGTAGCGCGCCCGCAACTCCGCGGCGTCGATGTCCCGGCCGACCGCCGTCCCCGTACGGAAACGGGTCCCCTCGGCGCTCATCTGCTCGATCCGCCGCTCCAGATGGTGCTTCTCCATCTTGAACTCGGGGATGCCGTACCGCATCAGACCGCCGATCCGGTCGTCCTTCTCGTACACGGCGACCGTGTGCCCGGCCCGGGTCAGCTGCTGGGCGGCGGCCAGCCCGGTGGGTCCGGAACCGATCACCGCCACCGTCTTCCCCGAGAGCCGGTCCGGCGGCCGCGGCGGCGCGAACCCGTCCGCCCAGGCCCGGTCGGCGATCGCCGCCTCGACGTTCTTGATGGTGACGGCGGGCTGGTTGATGGCGAGCACGCACCCCGCCTCGCACGGCGCCGGGCACAACCGCCCCGTGAACTCGGGAAAGTTGTTCGTCGCGTGCAGCCGGTCGCTCGCCGCCCGCCAGTCCTCCCGCGACACCAGGTCGTTCCACTCCGGAATCAGATTGCCGAGCGGACAGGCGTCGTGGCAGAAGGGAATGCCGCAGTCCATGCAGCGGTCGGCCTGCTTGCTGATGATGGGCAGCAGCGCCCCGGGGACGTAGACCTCGTCCCAGTCCCGGACCCGTTCCTCGACCGGCCTGCGCGGCCAGTCCTGGCGGGGTGTCGTCATGAATCCCTTGGGATCGGCCATGGGCGTCTTCCTTGCGTACGCGTGGTACAGGCCGAGCGTCATCGGGCGGCACTCTTGCGGCCACGATACGTCCCGTCGGCCACCCGTGCAGAGAGCCCGGAGAGTCAGACAAGGGCCAAGGCGTACATGACGGCTGCCGCCGCCGACGCCACGGCCCGAACGTGGTTCCACCGCGTCCACTCGCGCACATACGTCGGCCAGTACGTCACCGCCTCCGGCGTACCCGGCTCCAGCTTCATCAGGGCCTCGTTGCGCGGCACGTTCGCCACCACGGTGACCCCGAACGCGCCGGCCAGATAGACCCCGCTGCCCAGCAGCAGCGCGACCGTCCCCGCGCCCGGCCACAGCACGAACGTCACCACCGCGATCACCGCGCACAGGCCCGCCGCACCGAGGAACAGGACCATGAACGCCGGCGTCGTCGCCGAGGAGTTGATCGCGTTCATCGCGGCGATCCCCTGCGCGGGCGGCAGCGCGGCGAGCCCCCGCACGACCAGGACCGAGAAAGCGCAGAACACGCCCGCCATCAGCGCCGTCGCCAGGGCGCCCAGCACCGCGAGCAACAGATACGGTCCCTCGATCATGCCAGCGTCAACTCCCCGTGTCGTGCGAAGATCCTGCCCTGTGCCGGTCCGTCACCTCAAGTGAAAACCCGTACGTGACCGGTGACGACGGTCGAGGGTCCCACCCCGCCCGCCACTGCCTCATCCGTCCCTCCACCGCCGCCGCGATCCGCCGTCTCGCCTCCCTCCGCGGCACGCCGCTCATCAGCAGACCGTCGTACGGCGTGTCCACATGCCGTACGGACGCCACGACCGCCGACACCACCGCGACCTCGGACAACGCCCGTCCGGCGGCGCTGCGGCCCACCCGCCCGCTGCCCCGCACCGAGGCGTGCGCGGCGATCTCCCGGGCCCGGTCCGCCGGGCAGCCGGGGAACAGACGCAGGATCTCCGCCGCGAACGCCTCCGCGAACCGCGCGTCCTGCACCGCCCGCCGCCGCGCGTCCCGCTCCCGGCGGCGCCGGCGCGCCTCGGCGTCCGCCAGACACCGCTCCTCGGCCCGGGCGAGCCCCGCCTCCTCGACCAGGACGCCCTGCCGCTCGTAACGCCCCTTGCGCCGGTTGAACCGCACCACCACCGCCGACAGCCCGCTCTCCTCCCGAGACCTGCGGGTCAGCGCCGTGTCGCCGCGCGGCAGGAACACCAGGTGCCCCAGGTCCGCACAGTCCAGACAGCGGGGCCCGCCGTCCTCCATGACCAGCATCGGCTGCGGTCCCCGACGGCACCCGGCGCAGTGCTTCCGTCGGAGCGGCTGCACCACGAGGAATCCGGCGTGCGGCGGGGAGGGTGCGGGAGCTGCCATGGAGGCTTCATTCCCGCTGGTGGGCGCGGTGGCACATGGTCACCCGGAACAGTTCGCCGCCCCTTCGCGGTGTCCCGGCTCCGTGCGGCCTCGGTGCCCGACGGCCCTCCGCCGTGCCCTGACCCCCACGCGGCAGGGCCCGCGCCTGGCGCATGATGGCCGTGTGCGACTCGAAGCGATCACCTGGGAACGGCTCGGCGACCTCCTCGCCGATCGGCTGCTCGACCTGAAGCCGGACGACGCCGGTCCCTGGCCCCGCATCGCCTTCGACGGCGCTCCCGCCGCCCGCCCCGGAGACCTCGCCGAACGCGTCGCCGAAGCGCTGCGCGTACGCGGCCGAGCATCCCGTGTCGTCGACGCGCACGGCTTCCTGCGCCCCGCCTCCCTCCGTCTGGAATACGGCCATCACGACGTCGAGGCCTACTACGACGGCTGGTTCGACACCGGCGCCCTCTGGCGCGAGGTCTTCGGCCCCCTCGAACCAGACGGCGACGGGCGGATCCTGCCCGACTTCTGGGACCCGGACACCGACCGCGCCACCCGCAGCCCCTACGTCCAACTCCCTCCCGGCGGCTTCCTGTTGCTGCACGGCCCCCTCCTGCTGCGGCACTGGTTCCCCTTCGACCTCACCGTCCACGTCCAGCTCTCCCCGGCTGCTCTGCGCCGCCGTACCCCGGAGGCCGACCAGTGGACGCTGCCCGCCTTCGACAGCTACGCGCGGGACACCGACCCGGCTGCCACGGCCGACGTCCTCGTCCGTGCGGACGATCCGCGCCATCCAGCGTGGCACGGCTGAACCGGACCGAAGGCGACCACCGAGGCAGATCGCCTCCCGGGCCGAGAGCGTCCACGCCGGAATCGGTCCTGCCCGGCACCGACGCCGGTCGTGTCGGCGCTCGGGGCCGGGTCGCGCGCCGTCAGAGCCAGCCGTTGCGCCGGAAGCCGCGGTACAGCACCCCGCAGGCCACCGATATCACGCCGAGGATCAGCGGATAGCCGAACGTCCAGTGCAGCTCCGGCATGTACTCGAAGTTCATGCCGTACACCCCGCAGACCATCGTCGGCACCGCGATCACCGCGGCCCAGGCGGTGATCTTCCGCATGTCCTCGTTCTGAGCGACCGTGACCTGCGCCAGATGCGCCTGAAGAATCGAGTTCAGCAGTTCGTCGAAGGCGGCGATCTGCTCCGTGGCCCGCAGCAGGTGGTCCGAGACATCCCGGAAGTACGCCTGTATCTCCGGCTCGACCACCCGCACCGGCCGGTCGGCGAGATCCAGGAGCGGGCGCTTCAGCGGTACCACCGCCCGCTTGAGCTCCAGCAGTTCCCGCTTGAGCTGGTAGATGCGTCCCGGGTCGGTCCGCGCGCCGTTCTCCGCGAAGACATCCGCCTCGACCTGGTCGATGTCCGCCTGGACGGCGTCGATGACGTTGAGATAGTCGTCGACCACGTGGTCCGCGACGGCGTGCAGCACCGCGGACGGCCCCTTGCCGAGCTGGGCGGGATCGGACTCCAGCTCCTCACGCAGCGGGCCCAGCGAGCCGTGCCGCCCGTGCCGTACCGTGATCACGAAGTCCTCGCCGACGAACACCATGATCTCGCCGGTGTCGACCACCTCGCTCGTCGCCGTCAGCTGCTCGTGCTCGATGTAGCAGACCGTCTTGAACACAGCGAACAGCGTCTCGCCGTACCGCTCGACCTTCGGGCGCTGATGGGCTTCGACGGCGTCCTCCACCGCCAGCGGATGCAGGTCGAAGAGCTCGGCGATCCCCGCGAACTCGTCGTTCGTCGGCTCGTGCAGACCGAGCCAGACGAAGCCGTGGCCGCTCTTGCGCACCTGCTCCACCGTGTCGACCAGATCCTCGCCGACCGGGGCCCGCAGTCCGTCCCGGTACGTCACGCAGTTGACCACCGAGGAGCCCAGCGGGGAGCGCGCGGGGTGACTCAGGTCGACCCGGGCACGCCGCCGGGCCAACCGCCCCACCTTCCGCAGGCCGCCGACCCTTCCGAGGCCGGTGACCTTCCGCAGATTCCCCGCCATGGTCATCTGGGTCTCCTTGCGTGGATCTCCTCGCGCCGCGCCTGTGCGCCTGACGAGCCAGTCTGCCAGGCCCGGGTATGCCGTGGGTAAGCCTGTGGAAAGGGTCGGTTCCGCTTTGTTCCCGCCTGTGGACAACGTGACTTCGGGCCCTCGGTGACACGCATTTACGGCGGTGTCGACCGCCTCCGGCAAGCTGGACAACTGGGATGATCAGCACATGACGCGAACCGACCGGTACCTCCTCGACAACCGGCAGGCCGAGGCGGGGGAACGCTTCGACGCCTTCGCCGCCCTCTTCGACCCCACGACCTTCCGCCACCTCGAAGGGTTCGGCGTCGGCCCCGGCTGGCGCTGCTGGGAGGTGGGAGCGGGCGGCACCTCCGTCGTCACCTGGCTGGCCAAGAAGGTCGGTCCCACGGGCATGGTCCTCGCGACCGACATCGACACCTCCCGGCTGACCCCGGCCGCCCGTCCGCCGGTCCAGGTGCGCGTCCACGACGTCGGCGCCGAGGAGCCGCCCGCAGAGGGCTTCGACCTGGTGCACGCGCGGCTCGTCCTCGTCCATGTCCCGGACCGGGAGCGGGCGTTGCGCTCGATGATCCAGGCACTTCGCCCCGGCGGACGTCTCCTCGTAGAGGACGCCGACCCGGCGCTGCAGCCCCTCCTGTGCCCCGACGAGCACGGCCCCGAGCAGCAGCTGGCGAACCGACTGCGGCACGGCTTCCGCAAGCTGCTCGCCGACCGGGGGGCCGACCTCTCCTACGGCCGTAAACTTCCGCGGCTGCTCCGCGAGGCCGGGCTGCGCCGTGTCGAGGCCGACGCCTACTTCCCGGTCACCTCACCGGCCTGCGCGACCCTGGAGTCGGCGACGGTCCGCCAGATCCGCGGCGAACTCGTCACCGCCGGCCTCGCGACCGACGAGGACATCGACCGCCACCTGGCCAACATCGCCTCCGGCACCATGGACCTGGCCACGGCACCGATGATCTCGGCGTGGGGGCGGAAGGGGTAGGGGGCGGCGGCCCGGTGGACACCGGATCGGGGGGGACGACGCCTGCCCCGGGCGACGCCCTCAGCCGGCGCGGACCGAGTCCGCGGTCGTCGGCGTCGACCCGTCGCCGAGCGCGGGTGGCCGACCCCCCACGCGCTCCACGGCTCGAGCGCCCGCCCTGCATCCCTCTGACGCCGCGGCCCCGGGCTCCGCGCCGGTGAGCAGGGCGGCGAGGAAGGCGCCCGTGAAGGCGTCGCCGGCGCCCGTGGTGTCCCGGGGCGTCGCCGGGACGGCGGGCGCGCGGGACAGGACGACGCCGTTCCGCGCGACAAGAGCGCCCAGCGCGCCCTGCTTGGCCACCACGAGCGGGACCCGGCGGCTCAGTTCGGCCGCCGCGGCCACGCCGTCGGGCAACCCGGTCAGCAGACACGCCTCGTCACGGCTGGGCAGCAGCACGTCCACCCCCTCGACGAGGGCCAGGAAACGGTCGGCGCCCAGGTCCGCGAGGAAGCCGGCCGACGCCGGATCGAGGCTCACCGGCACCCCACGCGCGCGTGCGGCCGTCACCGCCGTACGCACCAGGGCGCGTCCGGACTCGGAGAACAGCAGGTAGCCCGACAGGTGCAGGCGGCCGACCCCGACCAGGAGCGCGTCCGACCAGTCGTCGGGTTCGAGCCGCAGCGAGGCGCCGCTGTCCGTGAGGAACGTCCGCTCGGCCGCGGCATCCGCGTCGACCAGACAGATCACCGTCCCGGTCGGGGCCCCCGGATCGACGACGAGCCGCGGCCGCACGCCACAGGCGGTCAGCTCCCGTTCGTGCCAGGCCGCCGCGTCCGCACCCACCCGGCCGAGCAGCCGTACGTCCGCACAGCCCCAATGAGCCGCCCAGCACGCCACGTTGGCGCCCGCGCCACCCGGCAGGGTCCGGATTTCGGCGGCCGTGTCCGTCCCCGACGCCAGCGGCCCCCGGTGCCGTGCGACGACGTCCGTCACCACGTCCCCGACGACCAGCAGCGCCCCGCCCGACGGAACCCCCACCCCCGTCACCTCGGGTGCCGCCTCGCCCCGAGGATCGGTCACACTCCGGCCCACGCCGCCGCGATCCGTGCCGCCAGCCGTACATTGCCGCGCACCGCCGCCAGATTGGCGCTCAAGGACGCCCCGTCGGTGTGCCGGACGAGATAGTCCAGGAGGAAGGGTGTGACTCCCTGGCCGGTGACGCCCTCCTCCTCGCACGCGTGCAGTGCGTCGGCGAGCACGCGCGCGTGCAGTTCGGGATCCAGCTGCTCCGCCTCGGGCACCGGGTTGGCGACGATCAGGGCCGACTCCGGCCCGCCCAGCGCGTCCTGGGCCCGCATCACATCGGCCACCTGCGCGGGCGTCTCCAGCGTCCAGTCCACCGGATGCCCCGAGTCGGACAGGTAGAACCCGGGGAAGCGGTCCGTGCCGTACCCGGCGATGGCCACGCCGAGCGTCTCCAGCCGCTGCAGGGTCGCCGGGACGTCGAGGATCGACTTCACCCCCGCGCACACCACCGTGATCCGGGTACGCGCCAGCAACCCCAGGTCGGCGGACTCGTCCTGGGTCACCGTCCACTCCCGGTGCACGCCGCCGAGCCCGCCCGTCGCGAACACCCGCACGCCCGCCAGTGCCGCCAGCAGCGCCGTCGCCGACACGGTGGTCGCTCCGCTCGCCCCGGAGGCCACCGCGAGCGGCAGGTCGCGATGGCCCAGCTTGCGGATCCCGTCCTCGTTGGCGACCCGCTCCAACTGCTCCTTGTCCAGACCGACATGCGGCCGTCCGTCCAGCACGGCGATCGTCGCCGGGACGGCACCCTCCGCGCGGACGACAGCCTCCAGCTCCAGCGCAACCTGGAGGTTGCGCGGACGCGGCAGCCCGTGCGCGATGATCGTGGACTCCAGGGCCACCACGGGTTGACGCGCGTCGACCGCCTCCCGCACCTCTTCCGACACCAGCACCATGCGCCTGTCTCCTGTCCTCGGGTCTTCCCTCATCTCTGGCGGGCACCGCGCCCGGCCAAACCCCGGCGGCCTGTGGTGGACGCCACCGGCGCGCGACGCATGGAGCACACCCGGACCCGACCTCAGAACAGCGGCTCGGGCAGTACCCCTTCCAGCGCGAGCAGCTTCCGCTTGGTCTCCAGACCGCCCCCGAACCCGCCGATACCACCGTCGCTCTCGACGACCCGGTGGCAGGGCACGACGACCGGCAGGGGATTGGCGCCCATCGCCGTCCCGACCGCCTGCGCCGCCCCCGGCTGCCCGACCCGCTTGGCCAGGTCGCCGTAGCCGACGACCGCGCCGAACGGCACGCCCGAGGCGAGTTCGCGCAGCACCTGGCGGTTGAAGCCCGAGATCAGCGACCAGTCCAGGGGCAGCTCGAAGTCACGCCGCTCACCCGCGAAGTAGGCGGCGACCTGCCGTGCCGCCTCGGCCAGCAGCGGGGAGTCCGGCGCCTCGACAGGCTCCGCGCCCAGTCTCTCCGCGAGCCTGCCGAGCGCCTTGTCGCGCACCGCGTCGGTGGCGTGGAACACGACGTTGACCAGGCCCTCGTGGGTGGCGGCCAGCAGCAGCGGACCGATGTCGGTGCCGACGACGGCCCACACGACCTGCTGCTCGCCCCGCCCATGGCTGTTCATGCGATCCACCGTACGGCCTGCCACCGACAACGGGGTCAGTACCGGTACAGGGCCCTGCGCACCACGTCGGGCCGGTTGGTGATGACACCGTCGACGCCGTACCCGGCGACGGTCCGCGCGGTGGAGACGTCGTCGACGGTCCAGGCGAAAACCCCCATCCGTTTGCCGTGCGGTCCCGTGAGCGCGTGCACGGCGTCGACGTAGCCCCGGGACAGGGCGGTGTGCGACGGGTTGACCAGGTCGGCGAAGCCCGCGTACCGGGCCAGGTCCGCCTGGGCCGGCGCGCCCAGCAGGCCGGTCCGCACCCCCGGCTTCAACTCGTGCACGGTGCGCAGAGTCTCGGCGCTGAAGCTCTGCACGATCAGCCGGCCGGTGAGATGCCACCGGTCGAGCCAGCCCTCGTTGCTCAGGAGCTTGAGGGTCTGCTGCTCGATCCCCGGATACAGCTCGGGGTTCTTGATCTCCAGGAGCAGCTTCTGGTGGTGGTGCTCCACCCGCTCGACGTACTGCTCGAGCGTCGGCACGCGCGCGCCCGCGTGCGCGGCACCGAACCAGCTTCCCGCGTCCAGCCGGGCGATCTCGGCCGCGGTGAAGTCCTTCACCTTCCAGGGCGCACGGTCGGGAAAGACCTCCTCGACGTCGGTCGTACGGCGAAGAGTGTCGTCGTGGATCACCACGAGCTCGCCGTCCCTGGTGCGCTGCACATCGTTCTCCACCCACGCCACGCCCAAGGCCGCGGCCTCGTCGACGGCCTTCAGGGTGTTCTCCGGGGCGAGCGCGGAGGCGCCCCGGTGACCGATGACCGCTGGCCGTGCGGCGATGCCCGCCCGGGCGTCGTGAACGGGCGTCAGAAGGGCGGCTGTGCCCAGAAGCGCGGTGGTCGTGGCGGCAACTGCGCGCGCGTGCATGCGTACTCCTCGCGTCGAGGTGATCACGTACAGCTCAACTGTGACAGCACAGAGTCAACGACGGAGCGGGCGCAGGATGACCACACGATGAAAGGAGACGCCCGAGCCCGCTCACTGCTGCCGCACATGTGGGGCAAGGACGTGTTTGTTTGCCGGAAAATCGTTCGACCATTCCGGTGGGGGTCATACTCTCTCTCAGCCTTGACCGCCTCGCGCGGTCCTGGGAGGGGCGCGTTTCAGGGAAATCCGGCAACAGGGCGGAAGGGCAGGGCAGCCGCGCATGCAAGGCACGGTCGACGGATTCAGCTACGGACTCGTCACACCGCTGGTGGCCTACCTCATGGCCTGCCTCGGCGGTGCCCTCGGCCTGCGCTGCGCCACCAGAGCCCTGCTCGTCGCCCAATCCTGGCGCCCCGGATGGCTCGCCCTCGGCTCGGCGGCGATCGGCTCCGGCATCTGGACCATGCACTTCATCGCCATGATGGGCTTCACGGTCGACGGGGCCCCGATCCACTACGACAAACCGACGACCTACGCCAGCCTCGGCGTCGCCGTCGTCATGGTGGGCGTGGGGATCTTCATAGTCGGCTACAGGGGCGCGACCGGCACCGCGCTGTTCACCGGCGGCACCGTCACCGGCCTGGGCATCGCGTCGATGCACTACCTCGGCATGGCCGGAATGCGGTTCAACGGCAAGCTGGAGTACAACACCGTCACCGTCGCCACCTCCGTCGCCATAGCGATGGCCGCCGCCACCGCCGCCCTGTGGGCCGCCGGCCGGGTCAGGGGCTTCTTGTGGAGCGTCGGCGCCAGCCTCGTCATGGGACTGGCCGTCACCGGCATGCACTACACCGGCATGGCCGCCCTGAGCGTCCACCTGCACGCCACCGGCACCCCGACCGAGGGCGACTCGCCCGCGACCCTCCTCGCGCCGATGCTGATCGGTCCCCTCGCCTTCCTCCTCCTCGCCGGCGTCGTCGTGATGTTCGACCCGCTGATGGTCATGGGCAAGCCGGACTGGGCCCCCGTCGAGCACAAGCCCGGCGTCCCGGCCCACCCGCCCGTGCGGCACTCCGCCCGCCGCACCGACCTGCGCACCCGCCGCAGAGTGCCCCACCGGGACTCCCGCACCCCGCAGAACCGCTGATTCGCGGCGCCCTGCGCACGCCTGAGGTCCCGGACCTGCACCCGCCCCGGGGCACCCGCGAGCCCCCTCCCGGGCCGGTGCTCCGCCCCGACGAAACCGCTGATCCGACCGCGTTGTCAGCGGGTGGTCGTACGGTTGATGGCATGCGGCCCGTTTCCCACATCGAACGCACGGTGGCGCCCTTCGAGGTCGTCAGCCCCTACCAACCCAGCGGCGACCAGCCGGCGGCCATCGCCGAGCTGGCCAAGCGCATCGAAGGCGGTGAGAAGGACGTCGTCCTCCTCGGCGCGACCGGCACCGGCAAGTCCGCCACCACCGCGTGGATGATCGAGAAGCTCCAGCGGCCCACCCTGGTGATGGCCCCGAACAAGACCCTGGCCGCCCAGCTGGCGAACGAGTTCCGGGAACTGCTGCCGAACAACGCGGTCGAGTACTTCGTCTCGTACTACGACTACTACCAGCCCGAGGCCTACGTCCCGCAGTCGGACACCTACATCGAGAAGGACTCCTCGATCAACGAGGAGGTCGAGCGCCTGCGCCACTCCGCGACCAACTCGCTGCTCACCCGGCGGGACGTCGTCGTGGTCGCCTCGGTCTCCTGCATCTACGGCCTCGGTACGCCGCAGGAGTACGTCGACCGGATGGTTTCCCTGAAGGTCGGCGAGGAGATCGACCGGGACGAGCTGCTGCGCCGCTTCGTGGACATCCAGTACACGCGCAACGACCTCGCGTTCACCCGCGGCACCTTCCGGGTGCGCGGCGACACCATCGAGATCTTCCCGGTGTACGAGGAGCTCGCCGTCCGCATCGAGATGTTCGGCGACGAGATCGAGGCCCTCTCCACGCTGCACCCCCTCACCGGCGAGATCATCAGCGACGACCAGCAGCTGTACGTCTTTCCGGCCTCCCACTACGTCGCCGGCCCCGAGCGCCTGGAGCGGGCCGTCAACGACATCGAGAAGGAGCTCGGCGAGCGGCTGGCCGAGCTGGAGAAGCAGGGCAAGCTGCTGGAGGCCCAGCGCCTGCGCATGCGCACCACGTACGACATCGAGATGCTCCGCCAGATCGGCAGCTGCTCCGGCGTGGAGAACTACTCGATGCACTTCGACGGCCGCTCGCCCGGCTCCCCGCCCAACACGCTGCTCGACTACTTCCCGGACGACTTCCTGCTCGTCATCGACGAGTCCCATGTCACGGTCCCCCAGATCGGCGCCATGTACGAGGGTGACGCCTCCCGCAAGCGCACCCTCGTCGACCACGGCTTCCGCCTGCCCTCCGCCCTCGACAACCGCCCGCTGAAGTGGGAGGAGTTCCAGGAGCGCATCGGGCAGACCGTCTACCTGTCGGCGACCCCGGGCAAGTACGAGCTCTCGCGCGGGGACGGCGTCGTCGAGCAGATCATCCGCCCCACCGGCCTCATCGACCCGGAGGTCGTCGTCAAGCCCACCGAGGGCCAGATCGACGATCTCGTGCACGAGATCCGCAAGCGCACCGAGAAGGACGAGCGCGTCCTGGTCACCACGCTCACCAAGAAGATGGCCGAGGACCTCACGGACTACTTCCTGGAGCTCGGCATCCAGGTGCGCTATCTGCACAGTGACGTCGACACCCTGCGCCGCATCGAGCTGCTGCGAGAGCTGCGGGCCGGCGAGTTCGACGTCCTGGTGGGCATCAACCTCCTGCGGGAGGGCCTCGACCTGCCCGAGGTGTCCCTGGTGGCGATCCTCGACGCCGACAAGGAGGGCTTCCTGCGCTCCGGCACCTCGCTGATCCAGACCATCGGCCGCGCCGCGCGCAACGTCTCCGGCCAGGTCCACATGTACGCCGACAAGATCACCCCGGGCATGGAGCGGGCCATCGAGGAGACCAACCGCCGCCGCGAGAAGCAGGTCGCCTACAACAAGGCGAACAACATCGACCCCCAGCCGCTCCGCAAGAAGATCAACGACATCGTCGCGCAGATCGCCCGGGAGGACGTCGACACCGAGCAGCTGCTCGGCACCGGCTATCGCGCGAAGAAGGACGGGCGGGGCACCAAGGCCCCGGTGCCCGCCCTCGGCGACAAGGCGGCCAAGGGCGCGAAGACCAGGTCCGCCAAGGGCAAGGCCAAGGAGACGGTCCCCACCGACCGCCCCGCGGCCGAACTCGCCGAGCAGATCGAGGAGATGACGCAGCGCATGCGGGCCGCCGCCGCGGACCTGCAGTTCGAGGTCGCCGCCCGACTGCGCGACGAGGTCTCCGAGATGAAGAAGGAACTGCGGCAGATGAAGGAGGCGGGTCTGGCCTGACGGGCCCGTGCGGTTCCTGTGCCCGGGCCGCGCACGCGCTGTGTTGCAAGACCGACACAAAGTGCGTGCCCGGGTACGGCACTGTCAGTGCCTTTGCGTAGGGTTTCCGGCAACCGCGGACTCCGCGGCAACAGGGGACAGTTCGAGAGGGGAATAAGCCGTGACCGTCAACATGACCAAGGGTCAGGCCATCAGTCTGCAGAAGAGCGACGGGGGCAGCCTGACCGCGGTGCGCATGGGTCTCGGCTGGCAGGCGGCCCCCCGGCGCGGTCTGTTCGGCTCCCGCACCCGGGAGATCGACCTCGACGCCTCCGCCGTTCTGTTCGCGGACAAGCAGCCCGTCGACGTCGTCTTCTTCCGTCACCTGGTGAGCGACGACGGCTCCGTCCGGCACACCGGTGACAACCTCGTCGGCGGCGTCGGCCAGGGAGGCGACGACGAGGCGATCCTCGTCGACCTGGCGCGCGTGCCGGTCCACATCGACCAGATCGTCTTCACCGTGAACTCCTTCACGGGCCAGACCTTCCAGGAGGTGCAGAACGCCTTCTGCCGTCTGGTCGACGAGACCAACGGTCAGGAGCTGGCGCGCTACACGCTCGCGGGCGGCGGCGCCTACACGGCCCAGATCATGGCCAAGGTGCACCGCTCGGGCGCCGGCTGGACGATGACGGCCCTCGGAACCCCGGCCAACGGCCGCACCTTCCAGGACCTGATGCCCACCGTTCTGCCGCTTCTCTAGCAGGACCCGGCCCGCGGACACGACAACACCACACGCGACACAGGGGGACAGGCGATGACGGCCGAGCTGGTGCGGGGGCAGAACCACCCGCTCTCCCAGGTCCGCCTCGAGATCAGGGTCTCGGCCGGCACGCCTGTCGTGGCCGCGGCCACGCTCAGCGACGAGAACGGCAAGGCGCAGGGCGTCGAGTGGGTGGCCCACCCGGGCTCCCCGACGCTGCCCGGCCTCGAGGTCTCCCGTCAGGCGGCCGCCGCCCACCGTCTGGCGGTGGACCTGGACGCCATGCCGGCGAGCGTGCACCGCGTGAACGTCCTGCTCTGCCTGCCCCCGGGCGACGGGGGAGGGCCGGTCAGCTTCGGTTCCATCGCCGCCCCGTCCGTCGCGGTCACCGGCCTCGACGGCACCGAGGTCGCCACGTACACCCTCACCGGCCTGGGCGCCGAGTCGGCTGTCGTCGCCCTGGAGCTCTACCGGCGCCAGGGCGCCTGGAAGGTCCGCGCCGTCGGCCAGGGTTACGCGGAGGGCCTCGCCGCGCTCCTGGCCGACCAGGGGCTGCCACAGGCCCACCAACTCGCGGCCGGCATCAACGAGGCAGTCGCCAGGGGCCTGGCCCGCTCGGTGCCGGCCCCGTCCGCCCGTACGGCCGACGGCGACCGCTCCCGGCAGACGGCGGCGTCCGCGCTCGGCCCGGACCAGAGCGGCTCTCCGTACGGCACGCAGGGCCCCCAGGCCGGGTCAGGGGCGGGCCACCCGGTGAATGCGTCGGCGGGTTCGACACCGGCCGGTTCCGCGCCGACGGGCGTACCGACGGGTTCCGCGCCGACGGACGCCTCCTCCACCCCCCAGCCCGCGCCGCCGACCCCGCCCGCCCCCGGCGGCCCGATCGACTACACCCACCCCGGCCGGCGGAACGCGGCTCCGCCGCCGCCCCCGCCCACCGCGCCCCCGGCCCAGCCCGGGCAGCCCGCCACGCCCGTCGCCGGTGACGCGACCGGCTGGTCCATGGAGGAGCGGCTCTACAACCAGGTCTGGGGCATGTTCGAGGACCTGGCCCGCACCACGGCCGCCTATCGCAGTGCCGTCGACTTCGCCGACACGCGCATGGAGAAGGAGCTCGACCAGGTCCTGTCCGACCCGCGCAGCAGGATCGGCGGCCAGGGCGACGCGGCCCGCGAGGCGGCCCAGGCCCGGCACAGCCACCTCGTGGACCAGGCCCGTGAGGCCCTGGAGCGGGACCTCGTCCAGCTCACCGCAGAGGCCGACGTCGTCGAACCGGCACTGCCCCCGGCGTACGCCCGCTGGGACAACCCCGTCTGGCACGCCTACCGCGTTCCGATGGAGATGCCCATGGCCCTGCGGCTGGGTGACCTCCACCTGCCCGAGAGCGACCCGTTGCGCATTCCGATGCTGGTCCGCCTCCCGCTCGAACGCGGACTGTGGATCGACAGCGGGAACAGGGAGTCGTCCGACGGGTTGTTCCTCGACTCCCACGAACTGCGGCACCTGGCGCTGGTCTCGGCCGTGGCGCACACCGCCCGGCTGCTGGCCGTGCATCCGGCGGACGAGTTCAGCGTGCACGTCCTCGACCCGGCCGGTTCCGGCGCGCACGCGCTCGCACCACTGGTCCGGGCGGGGGTGCTCGCGGCCCCGCCCGCCGTCGGCGCCGCAGGCGTGACGGACGTCCTGGGCCGGCTCACGGAGCGCGTGGACCTGGTGCAGATGGCGGTGCGCGGCGGCGCGGCAGACTCCCTCCCGCCCGGCTTCGACACCTCCCAGCAACTCCTGGTCGTCAACGACTTCCCGCACGGCTTCGACGACCGCGCGGTGAACCAGCTCCGCTATCTCGCGGACGAGGGGCCCTCCGTCGGCGTCCACCTGATGCTGGTGGCCGACCGGGAGGACGCCGCCGGTTACGGTCCGTTGCTGGACCCCCTGTGGCGTGGGCTGCTGCGGCTGACCGCAGTGCCGGACGACCACCTCGCGGACCCCTGGGTCGGGCACGCCTGGACGTACGAGGCGGCGCTCGTGCCCCCCGGCAGCGATGTGCTCCAGCAGGTGCTCACTAAGGTGGCGCAGGCTCGGACCAAGTCCAGGTAAAGCGCCTCTGAGCTGGCACTTTGACCCTTCTTTTGCCTCTCGCTTTACCTTTCCTTGGTGATTGGGGTACTGTTTTCCTCACGGAGGGGAGTACTCCCTGCTGCGGCGCACCCGTCAATACGGATCAGGCCTGATCCCGGGACGCCGGCCCGTTCCGGGTGGAAGAGACCTCCGGCAGCGCGACGACGCTGATTACCTGCCGTTACGACTGCCGGAGGCGCAGTGGATGTTTCCGTGAACCTGTGGGTTCTGACCATCGCGGGCCTAGCGGCCCTCATCGCGGTCGACTTCTTCATCGGCCGCAAGCCGCACGACGTGTCGATCAAGGAAGCCGGCATCTGGACCGTCGTCTGGATCGCCCTGGCCGGACTCTTCGGGCTCGGCCTGTTCGCCTTCGCCGGCGGACAGCCCGCCGGGGAGTTCTTCGCCGGCTTCATCACCGAGAAGTCGCTCAGCGTCGACAACCTCTTCGTCTTCGTCCTGATCATGGCGAAGTTCGCGGTCCCGTCGCAGTACCAGCAGCGGGTCCTGCTCATCGGCGTCCTCATAGCCCTGGTCCTGCGGGCGATCTTCATCGCCGCGGGCGCCGCGATCCTCGCCAGCTTCTCGTGGGTGTTCTTCCTCTTCGGCGCCTTCCTGATCTGGACCGCCTGGAAGCTCATCCAGGAGGCCCGCGCCGACGACGAGGACGAGGAGTTCGAGGAGAACAAGCTGCTCAAGGCCGCCGAACGCAGGTTCGGTGTCGCCGACCGCTACCACGGCACCAAGCTGTGGATCGAGCAGAACGGCAAGCGGGTCATGACCCCGATGCTGGTCGTCATGCTCGCGATCGGCACCACCGATGTGCTCTTCGCCCTCGACTCCATCCCCGCGATCTTCGGCCTCACCCAGGACCCGTACATCGTCTTCACGGCCAACGCCTTCGCGCTGATGGGCCTGAGGCAGCTGTACTTCCTCATCGGCGGCCTGCTGAAGAAGCTGGTCCACCTCAGCTACGGCCTGTCGATCATCCTGGGCTTCATCGGCGTCAAGCTGCTGCTGCACGCACTGCACGAGTCCGGGGTCCATGTCCCCGAGATCAGCATCCCGGTCTCGCTCGGCGTCATCTGCTCCGTCCTGATCGTCACCACGATCACCAGCCTGCGCGCCTCGAAGAAGCAGGCGGCGGCCGAGGCGGCGCAGACGGCGAGCGAAGGCGCTCCGAAGGACAGCATCCAGGCCTGACCACGGACGACGTAGGAACAACCACCCCCGGGAGCGGTGCGCGGCGGATTGCCGACCGCCGCTCCCGGTGCTTCCTTTGAGCATGGCGTTTCGGTCGCGGGACGCCGACCCGGGGGTGGAGGCACCATGAGCACACCACAGAGGTTCGTACAGATCATCAGCTTCGAGACCGACCGCATCGACGAGATGCGGGCGCTCGCCGAGGAGCGGGAGCAGGGCCTCGGGGAGGGCACCGACGGCCCCAGGCGCCGCCTCGTCCTCAAGGACAGGAGCCGGCCGGACCGCTACCTGGTCGTGGTCGAGTTCGACTCCTACGAGGAAGCCATGCGCAGCAGCGACTCCCCGGAGACGAGCAAGTTCGCGGAACGGATGGCCGGGCTGTGCACCACGCCCCCGGCCTTCACCGACTGCGACGTCGTGGACACCACCGAGTTCGGGTAACGGCGGCCGCGCACGGGCCGCAGGGGCCGGAATGCGAAGCCGCTACGGCTCCGCGACCATCGCTGCCTGCTCGCCCGCTCTCAGGTCGCTCACCACCCGGTGGACGTCCCTCGTCCCGGTCCTGGCCGCCGTGCACCACGCCGAGGTCGTCGCCCACCGGGTCGGTGAGCCCTTCGGCTCCCCCTCCTCGCACCCGAGGGCACCGGCGCCGCCCTGGAGATCCTGGCCGCGGCCCGTCCGCAGCAGGGGTCAGTCCAGGGCAGGCCGCGCGGCCGCCACCGGGACCGGCCGTGTCTCCGGCAGCAGCGCGAAGCAACCGAGGCTGAACAACGCGATCCCGGTGAGATAAGCACCCACACCCCACGGGACCCGCCCCGAGTGTTCGGCCAGCGCCGTCGCCGCGATCGGGGTGAGCGCGCCTCCGAGCACACCGCCGAGGTTGTAGCCGACCGCCGCGCCCGTACAGCGCACACGCGGCTCGTACAGCTCCGGCAGATAGGCCGCGATCACACCGAACATGGTCACGAACGCGATCAGCGCCCCCAGGAAGCCCAGGAACATCGGCAGCGGAGCACCGGTCGCCAGCAGCGCCACCATCGGGAGCATCCACAAAGCGGCCGCCGAGCACCCCACGAGACACAGCGGCCGACGACCGAAACGGTCGCCGAGCATCGCCGCCACGGGCGTCAGGGCGCCCTTCACCACCACCGCGCCCATGATGCAGGTCAGCATGACGATCCGGCTCACCCCGAGCCGCTCGGTCGCGTACGCCAGTGACCAGGTGGTCACGGCGTAGAAGATCGCGTACCCGACGGCGAGCGCGCCGGCGGTCAGCAGGACCAGCCGCCAGTGGTCGCGTACGACCTCCGCGAGCGGCACGCGCGCGTGGTCGCCGATCTCCAGGAAACGGGGGCTCTCTGGGAGCGCCGACCTGAGCCACAGGCCGAGCACCGCCAGCACCCCGGCCGCCCAGAACGGCACCCGCCACCCCCACCGAGTGAACTGCGCCTCCGTCAGCGTCGCCGACAGCACCAGCACCACCCCGTTGGCGAGCAGGAACCCGACCGCCGGACCGACCTGCGGAAAGCTCGACCACAGCCCGCGCCGCTCGGCGGGCGCGTGCTCCGCCGTGAGCAGCACCGCGCCGCCCCACTCCCCGCCGAGCCCCAGCCCCTGCAGGAAGCGCAGGCCGAGCAGCAGCAGGGGAGCGGCGACCCCGATCGTGTCGTATGCCGGCACACAGCCGACCGCGACGGTGGACACCCCGGTCAGCAGCAGCGAGAGGACAAGGACCGGCCGTCGCCCGCGCCGGTCCCCGAGATGCCCGAAGAGCACCGACCCCAGCGGCCGCGCCACGAAGCCCACGCCGAACGTCCCGAACGCGGCCAGCGTCCCCGCCAGCGGAGAGAAGGTCGGGAAGAACAGCGGCCCCAGGACCAGGGCGGCGGCGGTCCCGTAGACGAAGAAGTCGTAGAACTCGACGGCGGTCCCCGCGAGCGAGGCGGCGGCGAGCCGTGGCATGGAGGGCGCCCTTACGGTGCGTACGTCGTGCATGCCGCGTCAACTACCCACCGTGACAGTCGGTTACGGGGGCGCGCGGGGTGACGGCACGGTCAGCAGGTGGCCGGAGCGCGCCGGGTGATAAACCGGGTCTGAGCAGCGGTCCCGACGGACCGCCCCGAACGGACCGGAGGAACCGTGCCCCGCACCCTGGCCAACGCCCCGATCATGATCCTGAACGGCCCCAACCTGAACCTCCTGGGCCAGCGCCAGCCGGAGATCTACGGGTCCGACACGCTCGCCGACGTCGAGGCGATGTGTGTGAAGGCGGCAGCCGCGCACGGCGGCACGGTGGACTTCCGGCAGTCCAACCACGAGGGCCGGCTGGTCGACTGGATCCACGAGGCGCGCCTCAACCACTGCGGCATCGTGATCAACCCGGGCGCCTACTCGCACACGTCGGTCGCGATCCTGGACGCACTCAACACCTGCGACGGCCTGCCCGTGCTGGAGGTCCACATCTCCAACATCCACCAGCGCGAGACCTTCCGGCACCACTCGTACGTCTCCCTCCGCGCCGACGGTGTCATCGCGGGGTGCGGCGTGCAGGGATACGTCTTCGGGGTGGAGCGGGTGGCCGCGCTGGCGGGCGCCGGGAAGGCCGACGCGTAAGTAAGCACCGTCCTCCTGGCGAACGGCCCTTACCCGCGCCCGGTCACAGACGTCCGGCATCCACGATCCGCCGCAGGAAGCGCCGCGTGCGCTCCTGCCGCGGATCGCCGAACACCTGCTCGGCGGTGCCCCGCTCCAGCACGACGCCTCCGTCCAGGAAACACACCTGGTCGGCGACCTCGCGGGCGAAGCCCATCTCGTGCGTGGCCAGCACCATGGTCATGCCGTCTTCCTTCAGGTCGCGCACGACGTTCAGGACCTCACCCACCAGCTCGGGGTCGAGGGCCGCGGTGATCTCGTCGAGCAGCAGCAGCCGGGGACGCACGGCGAGGGCCCGCACGATCGCCACCCGCTGCTGCTGGCCGCCGCTGAGCCGGTCGGGGTACTCGTCGGCCCTGCCGCCCAGCCCGAGCCGCTCAAGCAGCTCCCTGGCCCGCTCCTCGGCCTCGGCGCGGGTGACGCCGTGCACGCGGCGCGGGGCGAGCGTGATGTTCTGCAGCACCGTCATGTGCGGGAACAGGTTGTACGACTGGAAGACGACGCCGATACGGCGCCGTACCGCGTCCTGGTCGACCCGAGGGTCGGTGATCTCCTCGCCGTCCAGCCAGATCGCGCCGTCGTCGATGTCCTCCAGGAGGTTGGCGCAGCGCAGCAGTGTGGACTTGCCGGAGCCGGAGGCGCCGATCAGCGCGGTCACGGTGTGCGGGGCGACCGCCAGGTCGACGTCCCGCAGGACGACCGAGCCGCCGAAGGTCTTGCGGACGGACTCCATCCGCAGTACCGGGGCATCGCTCATGTCGTTCCTCCCTGCGCCCGCTGACGGTCCATCCGGGCCGTCACCCAGTCCGTGAAGCGGGTCATCGGAATGGTCAGGGCCACGAAGACCAGCCCCGCCACGATGTACGGCGTGTAGTTGAGGCTGCGGCCCACGATGATGTCCGCCGCGCGGACGGCGTCGATGGCGCCGCCGATCGACACCAGACCGGTGTCCTTCTGCAGGGACACCAGGTCGTTCAGCAGTGGCGGCACCTGACGGCGCACCGCCTGCGGCAGCACCACGTACCGCAGTGCCTGCCGGTTGGACAGGCCCAGCGAGCGGGCCGCGGCGCGCTGCGAGGGGTGCACGGACTCGATGCCGGCGCGGAACACCTCGGCGACGTACGCCGAGTACGTCAGGGTCAGCGCCGTACCGCCCAGCCAGACCGGGTCGACCGTCACGCCCTGCAGACGCAGTGCGGGCACGCCGAGGACCACGATCATCAGGTTGATGATCAGCGGCAGTCCGCGGAAGAAGTCCGTGTACGCCGCCGCCAGCACCCGAAGGGGGAAGAAGACCGGGCCGCGCAGGGTGCGGGCCACGGCGATGAGCATGCCGAGGACCAGGACTGCGGCGCCGCAGATCAGCAGCAGCCGGACGTTCAGCCAGAGTCCTTCCAGGACCTTGGGCAACGCCTCGCGCGCGTACTGCCCGTTGAAGAAGGTCTCCTTGGTGCGCGGCCAGCCGGGCGCACTGACGACGACCAGATAGAGGACGACGGCCGTCACCAGGGTCGACAGCGCGGCGATCGCCGTCGCCCGGCGGGCCCGCGTGCGCTTGTGGCGCTCGCGCTCCAGGCGCCGTTGCGACGGGACGTACGCGTCCCCGCCGCCCCCGGACATGTCCCCCTTGTCGTCCGCGCCCTCCTGGCCGGACTCCTGCTTGGCGACCGTCACTTGAGCACCGGGGCGTCGACGGCGTCCGAGAGCCACTGCTGCTCGATCTTCGCCAGGGTGCCGTCCTCGCGCAGGGCGTCGACGGCGTCCGTCACGCACGAGGTGAGCGCGCTGCCCTTGTCGAGCACCAGCCCGAACTGCTCGGGCGTGCCACCCCGGTTCTCGAACTGGCCGACGATCTCGGCGTCCGTCACCTCCGCGGCGGTGATGTAGAACGCGGTCGGCAGGTCGACCACGACGGCGTCGACCTGGCCGTTCTTCAGCGCGGACTTGGCCTGGTCGTTCTTGGCGTAGACGGCGGCGTCCTGCGTGGGCTTCACGACGTCGTCGATGTAGTCGAGGCTCGTCGTGCCCACCTGGGCGCCCAGCTTGAGGCCCTTGAGATCCGCGATGCTCGTCGCCTTCGCCGCCTTCGTGCCCTTCAGCGCGATGACGGCCTGGCGCACGTCGTAGTAGCCGGACGAGAAGTCCACGGCCTTCTTGCGCTCGTCGCTGATGGAGACCTGGTTGATGTCGAAGTCGAAGGTCTTCTCACCCGGCGCGAACGCCTTGTTGAACGGCACGCTCTGCCAGACGACGGCGCTCTTGTCGTACCCGAGCCGCTTCGCCACGGCGTACGCCACGGCCGACTCGAAGCCCTGGCCGTTGGACGGCTTGTCGTCCTTGAACCACGGCTCGTACGCGGGCTCGTCGGTGGCGATCGTCAGCTTGCCCGAGGTCTTGGTCGCCAACTTGCCCTTGGCGCAGGTCGATCCGGTGGAACCGGAGGACTTGGCGGACGCGTCGGCCTCGGGCTGCGGAGCGCAGCCGACCGCGGTCGCGAGGAGGGCGACGGTGGCGCCGGCGAGGGCGCGGCGCAGAACACGAGGGGCGAGGTGCATGGCGGGAGATTGGCAGCGAAATCCACGTCTGTCCACGTCACGCCATCAGATGTCCGCATACTGGGAACGGGTGTTGCGTTTTCGTGAACAGGTTCGTGGCGGCTTGCCTGGGCCGCCGGCCGAGGGCGGGGATCGAAGACCGGCGGCCCATCCGCGCCGGAGCCGTCATCCCGCGCGGGGCTGCTACCAGTTGACCGCGCAACCAGGTGTGCGGGGAGCGCGCGTGCGGGTCCGGCGCGTGCGCACGATTCACACGGGGCGCGCGTACATTGCCGCGCGCCCCCGGCTGGGGGGACTCACCACCCGCGCGCGTGCCACTCAGGCGCCAACCGTCCTGTGCCGACGAAACAAGGCTGACCAGTAGCGACTCCAGGTCACAGCGGGCTTGCTCGCCTGGCTCCGGGGCCGGCAGGCTGTTTCGCCCGGCACGGGTCGCAGGGAAGGTCACTCACCGTGCGCTGGGCGCACCGAAGCGCAGGCCGTCCGGGGCCGGTCCGCGCTGCCGGGCGAGGCCGTGGAGTCCGTTCGCGCGGCAGGTGCAGGTGCCCGCGTCCAAGCCGGCGCCTGCTCGTCCTTCAGCAGCTTCCAGTACTCAACCAGCTCGTCAAGACCCGTCGGCGCCCGCGCCACGGTCGCCGATCTCAGTCTGCGCTCGACGACGACGGCACACGCTCTGGACGTTAGGTCGCACCCGGAATCTTGACTCGCTGATGCCGTCGACCTACCAGCCGCGCTCGTGCCACTCGCCGAGGTGAGGCCGCTCGGTGCCGAGCGTGGTGTCGTTGCCGTGGCCCGGGTAGATCCAGGTCTCGTCCGGGAGCACGAAGACCTTGGCCTCCAGGCCCGACATCAACGACTTGAAGTCCTCGGGGCGTGTTGTCCTCCCAGGACCTCCCGGGAAGAGGCAGTCGCCCGTGAAGACGTGGGGGTGCCCGTGCGGGTCGTCGTAGACGAGCGCGATCGAGCCCGGGGTGTGCCCGACCAGATGCCGCGCGGTGAGCTCCACGTTCCCCACCCGGATGACATCGCCGTCGTCGACCAGGACGTCGGTCGGCACGGGGATGCCCTCGGCGTCCTCCCGGCCCGCGTACGTACGCGCGCGGGTGGCCGCCACGACCTCGGCGAGCGCCTGCCAGTGGTCGCCGTGCTGATGGGTGGTGACGACGGACGCGATGCCGTCGCCGCCGATCGTCCCGAGCAGCGCCTGGGCGTCGTTGGCCGCGTCGATCAGCAACTGCTCGTCCGTGGCCCGGCAGCGCAGCAGATAGGCGTTGTTGTTCATCGGGCCGACCGCGATCTTGGTGATCATCAGGTCCTTGAGCTCGTGCACGTCCGCCGGGCCGCCGACCGTCACCTCTCCGCTGTACGTCATGGCGGCAGCCTATAGCGGGGGCAGGGCCGGGAGCGTCCCGCCGTCCACGGTCAGGCCGGTTCCCTCGCGGCGCCCGGCCAGCCAGCCCAGCAGGTCGGCCCCGGCTCCCGTGACGGTCACCTCGGGGACGTCCGCCTCCCGGCCGGTGTGCCACGCGCGCGTGCCGTCCGTCAGACGGGTCGGAGGGACGTCCGGGTGGCCGGTGAAGCGCTCCGCGAGGAACGCGATCTCCCGCTCGGTGAACTCCGCCGGAAGATCCTCCAGCTCGTAGCCGATCCCGAGGTCCACATGGTGCAGCTCGACCTCCGCCCACCGCCGGAACGGCACCCGGGCCGCCGCGTCGGTGACGCCGTTGCGCAGTTCCACCGTGCGCGACCAGTCGGCGGGCACGGCCCCCGCCTCCTGGAAGCGGGCCGCGCTCTCCCGGATGTCGGTGAGCTGGATCTCGAGGGGGCGCGGAGCGTCCCGCTCGATGTCGGCGTCCCGGAGCCCTGCCTCGGCGTACATGGGGCGGCCCTCGAGGACGTTCACGAGAGCGTCCGCGTTGCGGGCGAGATGGGCGAGGACATGGCCGCGGCTCCAGCCGGGGAGGCGTGACGACTCCCTCACAGACACGTTGTCCAGTTCGGCGACTGCGCCCAGCAGTCGCTCGGTCGCGTCGCGTACGGACACCAGGTCACGAGCGTGATCAATCATGCTGCTGACCCTAGCCGCGCCACCCCTTCGGGTGAAGGTGGCGGAGCCGGACCCAAAATCGAATGCGCGTGCTATATGGTCGGTGGCGGCGTCGGGCATGCTGGATGGCCGGGGATTGTTGTCAACCGGTGAATCCGTCCGGCGTTGTCAGTGGCTCCCCCTAGTCTGAGAAGGACGGGGGCCCCGCCCCTGTCACTTCTCTCAAGAAAGGTGCGGACCGGCGTGGCCGACCGTCTCATCGTCCGTGGCGCGCGCGAGCACAACCTCAAGAATGTCTCGCTCGACCTGCCACGCGACTCGCTCATCGTCTTCACGGGCCTGTCGGGGTCGGGCAAGTCCTCGCTGGCCTTCGACACCATCTTCGCCGAGGGGCAGCGGCGCTACGTGGAGTCGCTCTCGTCGTACGCCCGCCAGTTCCTCGGCCAGATGGACAAGCCGGACGTCGACTTCATCGAGGGTCTCTCGCCGGCCGTCTCCATCGACCAGAAGTCGACCTCGCGCAACCCGCGCTCGACGGTCGGCACCATCACCGAGGTCTACGACTACCTGCGTCTGCTCTTCGCCCGCATCGGCAAGCCGCACTGTCCCGAGTGCCGCCGCCCGATCTCGCGCCAGTCGCCGCAGGCCATCGTCGACAGGGTCCTGGAGCTGCCGGAGGGGAGCCGCTTCCAGGTGCTGTCGCCGCTGGTGCGCGAGCGCAAGGGCGAGTTCGTCGACCTCTTCGCCGATCTCCAGACCAAGGGCTACTCCCGCGCGCGGGTCGACGGGGAGACCATCCAGCTCTCCAGCCCGCCCACGCTGAAGAAGCAGGAGAAGCACACCATCGAGGTGGTCGTCGACCGCCTCACGGTCAAGGACACCGCCAAACGCCGGCTCACCGACTCCGTGGAGACCGCCCTCGGTCTCTCCGGCGGCATGGTCGTGCTCGACTTCGTCGACCTCCCCGAGGACGACCCCGAGCGCGAGCGCATGTTCTCGGAGCACCTGTACTGCCCGTACGACGACCTCTCCTTCGAGGAGCTGGAGCCCCGCTCCTTCTCCTTCAACTCGCCCTTCGGCGCCTGCCCCGAGTGCACCGGCATCGGCACGCGCATGGAGGTCGACCCCGAACTGATCGTCCCGGACGAGGACAAGTCCCTCGACGAGGGCGCCATCCACCCCTGGTCGCACGGCCACACCAAGGACTACTTCGGCCGTCTGATCGGCGCCCTCGCGGACGCCCTGGGATTCCGGACGGACATCCCCTTCGCGGGCCTGCCGCAGCGCGCCAAGAAGGCCCTGCTCCACGGCCACAGGACGCAGATCGAGGTCCGCTACCGCAACCGGTACGGCCGTGAGCGCGTGTACACCACGCCCTTCGAAGGCGCCGTCCCCTTCGTCAAGCGCCGCCACAGCGAGGCCGAGAGCGACGCCAGCCGTGAGCGCTTCGAGGGCTATATGCGCGAGGTGCCCTGCCCGACCTGTCAGGGCACACGCCTGAAGCCGCTCGTCCTCGCGGTCACGATCATGGACAAGTCCATCGCCGAGGTCTCCGGCATGTCCATCAGCGACTGCGCGGACTTCCTCGGCGAGCTCAAGCTGAACGCCCGCGACAAGAAGATCGCCGAGCGCGTCCTGAAGGAGGTCAACGAGAGGCTGCGCTTCCTGGTCGACGTCGGCCTCGACTACCTCTCCCTCAACCGCGCGGCCGGCACGCTCTCCGGCGGCGAGGCCCAGCGCATCCGCCTGGCCACCCAGATCGGATCCGGACTCGTCGGCGTCCTCTACGTCCTCGACGAGCCGTCCATCGGCCTGCACCAGCGCGACAACCACCGGCTGATCGAGACGCTCGTCCGCCTGCGCGACATGGGCAACACGCTCATCGTCGTCGAGCACGACGAGGACACCATCAAGGTCGCCGACTGGGTCGTCGACATCGGCCCCGGCGCCGGTGAACACGGCGGCAAGGTCGTGCACAGCGGCTCCCTGAAGGACCTGCTCACCAACGCCGAGTCCCAGACCGGTCAGTACCTGGCCGGAAAGAAGGCGATCCCGGTGCCGGACATCCGGCGCCCCCTGGACCCGTCGCGGCAGCTCACGGTGCACGGCGCCCGCGAGAACAACCTGCAGGACATCGACGTGTCCTTCCCGCTCGGCGTGTTCACCGCGGTCACCGGGGTCTCCGGCTCCGGCAAGTCCACGCTGGTCAACGACATCCTGTACACCCACCTGGCCCGCGAGCTCAACGGCGCGAGGAACGTACCGGGGCGGCACACGCGCGTGGACGGCGACGACCTCGTCGACAAGGTCGTGCACGTCGACCAGTCGCCCATCGGCCGCACCCCGCGCTCCAACCCGGCCACCTACACGGGCGTCTTCGACCACGTCCGCAAGCTGTTCGCCGAGACCACCGAGGCGAAGGTCCGCGGTTACCTGCCCGGCCGCTTCTCCTTCAACGTCAAGGGCGGCCGCTGCGAGAACTGCGCCGGCGACGGCACGATCAAGATCGAGATGAACTTCCTCCCGGACGTCTACGTCCCGTGCGAGGTCTGCCACGGCGCCCGGTACAACCGGGAGACCCTGGAGGTCCACTACAAGGGCAAGTCCATCGCCGACGTGCTGAACATGCCGATCGAGGAGGCGACGGAGTTCTTCGAGGCCGTCCCGGCGATCGCCCGCCACCTCAACACCCTGAAGGACGTCGGCCTCGGTTACGTCCGGCTCGGCCAGTCCGCGACCACCCTCTCGGGCGGCGAGGCCCAGCGCGTCAAGCTCGCCAGTGAGCTCCAGCGCCGCTCCACCGGCCGTACCGTCTACGTCCTGGACGAGCCGACCACGGGCCTTCACTTCGAGGACATCAGCAAGCTCCTGAAGGTGCTCTCCGGCCTCGTCGACAAGGGCAACACGGTCATCGTCATCGAGCACAACCTCGACGTGATCAAGACCGCCGACTGGATCGTCGACATGGGACCCGAGGGCGGCGCGGGCGGCGGCCTGGTCGTCGCCGAGGGCACGCCGGAGGAGGTCGCCGGGGTACCGGCCAGTCACACCGGCAAGTTCCTGCGGGAGGTCCTGGGCGCCGACCGCATCAGCGACGCGGCACCGGTGAAGGCCCCGCGCAAGGCAGCGGCCAAGAAGACGGTCGCGGCCGGCTCGACGGCCCGGAAGACGGCGACGGCCAGGACGGCGACCGCCAACAACACGGCGACCAAGAAGGCGGCCGAGGTGACGAAGAAGGCCGCGCCCGCGAAGAAGACGACGCGGACCCGCAAGGCCTGACGCTCACGAGCGACAGAGTCGGCACCTCCCCAGCAGTACGGCGCCCCGCGGGAACTCCCCGCGGGGCGCCGCCCGTCTCCCGCACGATCCCGTTCGGCCTCTACAGCTCGCCCAGCTCCGAGGCGTACGGCGGTTCCGCGCCCGACCGCGAGCAGGTGATCGCCGCCGCGCGCGCCGCGAATCCCAGCAACTCACCCCAGCCGTCCGCACCCATCTCGGCCAGGGCCGCCGGAGACAGCGCGTCCCGCACCGAAAGGCCGTGCAGCAGCGCCGCGCTCACGGTGTCGCCGGCGCCGATGGTGTCCACGACGTCGACCGGCTCACCCGGAACGGGATACACCGCGTGGTCCTGGGTGACGACGCTCAGCCCGGCGCCACCATGAGTGATCACGACGGCCGAGGGACCGGCGGACAGCCACTCGTGCGGAGTGCCGCCCAGCCAGTGGGCGTCCTCCTCGGAGAGCTTGAGCAGGTTCACCGAGGGCAGCCAGCTCTTGAAGCGGGCCCGGTAGGCGTCGGCGTCGGGGATCAGCCCGGGCCGGATGTTCGGATCGAGCGCGGTGAACACGCCCTGCCCCGCCGCGGTCCGCAGCAGCTCCTCGTACGCGCTCGCACCCGGCTCCAGGACCAGCGAGCAGGTGCCGAACGAGACGGCGCGCGTCCCTGCGGGAAGTGCGGCCGGGGCGGCGAACAGGCGGTCGGCGGTGCCCTCGACGTAGAAGGAGTAGACGGCGGAGCCGTTCCCGTCGACGGTGGCGACCGCGAGGGTGGTCGGCTCGGGGCCACGCTGTACGGCGGACACGTCAACGCCCGATTCCCGCAGCCTGCCGAGCAGCGCTTCCCCGAAGGCGTCGTAGGAGACCCGGGAGCAGAAGGCGGTGGGGGAGCCGAGGCGACCGAGGGCGACGGCCGTGTTGAAAGGCCCGCCGCCGAGGGCCGGCTGCAGACCCGCGAGGGCACCGGTGCCCTGCGGTACCAGGTCGATCAGGGCCTCACCGGCGACGACGATCACAGGGCGCTTCCTCTCTCGGGCACTTCGGGTTCCTCACGCTGCTCGGACGGCTCGGACAGCTCGGGCTGTCGAGTCTGCCTGCATCGGGGGGACTCAGGAGAGGAACGGACGGATCCGTGAGCATCCGGTCACTCCCAGTCCCACCCGATCCCCACCAGGCCCGACCGTACCCGGGGCTCGACGAGGTGCACCGAGCGGTGCCGGCCGCTGAGCGGCAGCTCCTGACGGCCGCCGCGTGGGGCCGCCGCCGAGTGCTGGGTGAAACGGTGACAGCGCACGGGCAGCGCCTGCTCGTCGAAGTGGATCTGGAGGGCGTACTGGCCGCCCGCCGCCCCGAAGCCGCGCACGTACTCCCGGGAGACGTCGGCCGTGCCGTCCTCGACGGCGTAGCGGAAGAGGAAGGTGTCGCCGGCCCGCAGCCGGGTGTCGAAGAGGAGCTCGGCCACCAGGACGCCGGTGTCGTGGTGGTGGCGGACGCGTCCGGCGCGGCAGTTCTCCAGCGCGTGCACGGTCATCCGCTCGGGAGCGCACCCGGGGTCGCCGTGGTGGACGGCCACGAACCGGTCGACGCCCTCGCGGTGGGCGCGCACGATGTGCTGCGACTCGCGTCCCAGGAGCTCGCGGCGCGCACCGATACGGACGCGCTCGTGGTGGCCGAGCGTGTGCAGCCCGCCGTCGATTGGGCACTCCAGTTCGGCATGCAACTGTTCAAGGACGTCGGAGGCCTTCAGGAGGGAGCGGTAGGACCGGCCCGCGGGCGGCACGTCCGCGGCGGCGGAGCGGTCCTGTGCGTCGGTGTCCTCCAGCAGCCGGATCAGGGACTCGTCAGGCAGGCGCAGGATCTCCTCCAGCGCACGGACCGCGCGCAGCGACTCGGGGCGCTGCGGGCGGCGTGCGCCCTGTTGCCAGTAACTCAGGCTGGTGACGCCGACTTTGACCCCGTGACGTGACAGATGGTGCTGGACGCGCTGCAGGGGCAGTCCACGGGCGGCGATCGCGGCACGCAGCGCGGCATGGAACGGGCCGCCTCGCAGGACCGTGTCCAGTTCCCCGGCGGCGACGTCCTCGGCGGCGTCCGCGTGCTGTGTGGCGTGCGGCATGCAGGGGCCTTTCTGTGAATGCTCGCGACGGCTGGTCGGACCGTGCGGTGAGGGGTCGGGGCTTCCCCGGTGACGCCGGGGGGCTCCTTCACATCCGTAAGGCGTCCTTCAGGGCCCCGAGTTCCCCCGCATTGAAGCGTGTTGACCAAGTCCCGACAACACCTGATGCCCGAGTGGCACATGCGCCTGGCCGGTGTCCGACGCTCACCTGGCCGACCACCTCCGCAGACGCTCCCCGCGTGTGGTGAGCGACACCGGGCGCGCGTGAGGCCGCTCGGGGGCGAGAGCGGCGGCATCGGGAGTTGTCCACAGGCTCGCCGGGACGGGCCCGCGGTTGTCCACAGGCCCGTCGGAGTGTCACTCCACGCCAGTAGGGTGTGAGACATGGCCGACCCCTCCAGCTACCGCCCCAAGCCGGGACAGATCCCGGACTCTCCCGGGGTGTACAGGTTCCGCGACGAGCACCGCCGGGTGATCTACGTCGGAAAGGCGAAGAGCCTGCGCCAGCGCCTGGCGAACTACTTCCAGGACCTGGCGGGCCTCCACCCGCGCACCCGCTCGATGGTCACCACGGCGGCGTCGGTGGAGTGGACCGTCGTGTCCACGGAGGTCGAGGCGCTGCAGCTGGAGTACTCCTGGATCAAGGAGTACGACCCCCGGTTCAACGTGAAGTACCGCGACGACAAGAGCTACCCCTACCTCGCGGTGACGATGAACGAGGAGTTCCCGCGCGTGCAGGTGATGCGCGGCCACAAGAAGAAGGGCGTCAAGTACTTCGGGCCGTACGCGCACGCGTGGGCGATCCGGGACACGGTCGACCTGCTCCTGCGCGTGTTCCCCGTGCGCACCTGCTCCACGGGCGTCTTCAAGAACGCCGCCCGCACCGGCCGGCCCTGTCTGCTCGGCTACATCGGCAAGTGCTCCGCCCCCTGCGTCGGCCGGATCTCTCCCGACGACCACTGGGAACTGGCCGACGAGTTCTGCGACTTCATGGCCGGCCGCACCGGCACCCACCTCCGCCGTCTGGAGAAGCAGATGACTCAGGCGGCCGAGGAGATGGAGTACGAGCGGGCCGCCCGCCTGCGCGACGACATCGAGGCCCTGAAGAAGGCCATGGAGAAGAACGCGGTGGTGCTCGCGGACGCCACCGACGCCGACCTGATCGCGGTCGCCGAGGACGAGCTGGAGGCAGCCGTCCAGATCTTCCACGTCCGCGGCGGACGCGTGCGCGGTCAGCGCGGCTGGGTCACCGACAAGGTCGAGGAGATCACCACCGGCGCCCTCGTCGAGCACGCCCTGCAGCAGCTGTACGGCGAGGAGACCGGCGACGCGGTCCCCAAGGAGGTGCTCGTCCCCGCCCTGCCCGACCCGGTCGAGCCCGTCCAGGAGTGGCTCACCGGGCGCCGTGGCTCGGGCGTCTCGCTGCGCATCCCGCAGCGCGGCGACAAGCGGGCCCTGATGGAGACCGTGGAGCGCAACGCGCAGCAGGCGCTCGTCCTGCACAAGACCAAGCGCGCCTCCGACCTGACCACGCGCTCGCGTGCCCTGGAGGAGATCGCCGAAGCCCTCGAGCTGGACAGCGCCCCCCTGAGGATCGAGTGCTACGACATCTCGCACCTCCAGGGCGACGACGTCGTGGCCTCCATGGTCGTCTTCGAGGACGGCCTGGCCCGCAAGAGCGAGTACCGCCGCTTCCAGATCAAGGGCTTCGAGGGCCAGGACGACGTCCGCTCCATGCACGAGGTGATCACCCGCCGCTTCCGCCGCTACCTCGCCGAGAAGGAGCGCACGGGGGAGTGGACCGACGGTGACAACCCTCTCACGGAAGGTGACAACCCCCTCGTCGGCGGCACCGTCGCCCCCGCCGACGGCACCGCCCTCACCGACGGCACGGAAGTCCCCCTCGCCAGTAGCCTCAAGGACGACGAAGGCCGCCCCAAGCGTTTCGCCTACCCTCCGCAGCTCGTCGTCGTCGATGGCGGACAGCCCCAGGTCGCGGCCGCGCAGCGAGCCCTGGACGACCTCGGGATCGACGACATCGCCGTCTGCGGCCTCGCCAAGCGCCTGGAGGAGGTCTGGCTGCCCCACGACGACGACCCCGTCGTCCTGCCCCGCACCAGCGAGGGCCTCTACCTCCTCCAGCGCGTCCGTGACGAGGCCCACCGCTTCGCGATCACCTACCAGCGCACCAAGCGCGCCAAGCGTTTCCGCGCCGGCCCCCTGGACGACGTACCGGGCCTCGGCGAGACCCGCAAACAGGCGCTCATCAAGCACTTCGGCTCGGTGAAGAAGCTGCGCTCCGCGACCATCGACCAGATCTGCGAGGTCCCGGGCATAGGCCGCAAGACGGCCGAGACCATCGCCGCGGCCCTCGCTCAGGCGGCTCCGCCCGCCCCCGCCGTGAACACGGCGACCGGAGAGATCATTGATGACGAGGGACCCGAAACGACGGCGGGTTCCCCCGGAGATCCCGTGACAGCGGGCGCCCCGGAAGAACGACGGGGGCAGGAGACATGACCGAGCACCAACACGACACACACCCCACGGACGAGCGAGATCTGGCGCCCACAGCGCCCCAGCAGGGACACGGGGAGTCCGGCGAGGATTCCAGCCGGCACCCGGCGACCCCCGACAGCACCACCCCCACCCCCACAGCCCCTGACGACGCCGAGCACGACGCACGCCACGAAGACGGAGCACAGGTGAGTACGGACAGCACGCCGCCCGGGATCCCCGAAGCGGCCATCCCCGAGCTGGTGATCATCTCCGGCATGTCCGGGGCGGGCCGCTCGACGGCCGCAAAGTGTCTGGAGGACCTCGGCTGGTTCGTGGTCGACAACCTCCCGCCCGCCCTGATCCCCACCATGGTGGAGCTCGGCGCCCGCTCCCAGGGCAACGTGGCGCGGATCGCGGTCGTCGTCGACGTACGCGGCCGCCGCTTCTTCGACAACCTCCGCGAGTCCCTCGCCGACCTGGAGTCGAAGAACGTCACCCGGCGGATCGTCTTCCTCGAGTCCTCCGACGACGCCCTGGTGCGCCGCTTCGAGTCGGTGCGCCGCCCGCACCCCCTCCAGGGCGACGGCCGGATCGTCGACGGCATCGACGCCGAGCGCGAACTGCTGCGCGAGCTGCGCGGCGACGCCGACCTGGTGATCGACACCTCCAGCCTCAACGTGCACGAACTGCGCGCCAAGATGGACGCCCAGTTCGCCGGCGAGGAGGAGCCCGAGCTGCGGGCCACCGTCATGTCCTTCGGCTTCAAGTACGGCCTCCCGGTCGACGCCGACCTCGTGGTGGACATGCGCTTCCTGCCCAACCCGCACTGGGTCCCGGAGCTGCGCCCCTACACCGGCCTCAACGAGGAGGTGGCGGCCTACGTCTTCAACCAGCCCGGCGCGAAGGAGTTCCTCGACCGGTACGCCGAACTCCTCCAGCTGATCGCCGCAGGCTACCGCCGGGAGGGCAAGCGCTATGTGACCATCGCGGTCGGCTGTACGGGCGGCAAGCACCGTTCGGTCGCGACGTCGGAGAAGCTCGCCGCGCGCCTCGCGGCCGAGGGCGTGGAGACGGTGGTCGTGCACCGGGACATGGGACGGGAATGACAGGACGTACTCCGCGGCTGGGCCGGCTGCGCAGGGTGACGCCCGAGAGGGGTGTGAGCCGGCCGGTCGAGGCCCGGGGCGCCAGACCGCGCCGCCGGGGAGCCCAGCCCAAGGTCGTCGCGCTCGGCGGCGGCATGGGCCTGTCCGCCTCACTCGCCGCGCTGCGCCGGATCACCGGCGACCTCACCGCCGTGGTCACCGTCGCCGACGACGGCGGCTCCAGCGGGCGGCTCAGGGACGAGCTGGGCGTGCTGCCGCCCGGCGATCTGCGCAAGGCGCTGGCCGCGCTGTGCGGCGACGACGACTGGGGCCAGACCTGGGCCGGGGTCATCCAGCACCGCTTCCAGTCGCAGGGCGAGATCAACGGGCACGCGGTCGGCAACCTGCTGATCGTCGCGCTGTGGGAGCAGCTCGGCGACCACGTCCAGGCCCTGGACCTGGTCGGCAAGCTGCTGGGCGCGCACGGGCGGGTGCTGCCCATGTCCGCCGTACCGCTGGAGCTCCAGGCCCTGGTCAAGGGGCATGATCCACGGCGGCCCGAGGACGTCGACACGGTGCGCGGGCAGGCGACCGTGGCCCTGACGCCCGGCGAGGTGCAGTCCGTGCACCTCGTTCCGCACGACCCGCCCGCCGTCCCCGAGGCGGTGGCGGCGGTCCTGGACGCGGACTGGGTGGTCCTGGGCCCCGGTTCCTGGTTCTCCTCGGTCATCCCGCACCTGCTGGTGCCCGAACTGCTGGACGCCCTCATGGAGACCAAGGCGCGCCGGGTACTCTCGCTGAACCTCGCGCCGCAGCCCGGAGAAACCGAGGGCTTCTCCCCGCAGCGTCATTTGGAGGTTTTGGGACGACACGCCCCTAAACTCGCCCTGGACGTGGTGCTGGCCGACGAGGCCGCCGTGCCCGACCGCGACTCCCTGACCGACGCCGCCAAACGGTTCGGGGCCGCGGTCGAGCTGGCGACGGTGGCCCGGACCGACGGAACGCCCCGGCACGACCCGGAGCTCCTCGCCGCCGCGTACGACCGTATTTTTCGGATGCATGGAAGGATCGGCCCATGGCGATGACGGCAGCGGTGAAGGACGAGATCTCCCGGCTCCCCGTCACCCGGACCTGCTGCAGAAAGGCGGAGGTCTCCGCCATTCTGCGGTTCGCCGGCGGCCTCCACCTGGTGAGCGGCCGCATCGTGATCGAGGCGGAGCTGGACACGGCGATGGCGGCCCGCCGGCTCAAGCGGGACATCCTGGAGATCTTCGGCCACAGCTCGGAGCTGATCGTGATGGCCCCCGGCGGTCTGCGCCGCGGCTCGCGCTATGTCGTGCGCGTGGTCGCCGGCGGGGACCAGCTGGCCCGGCAGACGGGTCTCGTCGACGGCCGCGGGCGTCCGATCCGGGGGCTCCCCCCGCAGGTGGTCTCCGGCGCGACCTGTGACGCCGAGGCGGCCTGGCGGGGCGCCTTCCTGGCGCACGGCTCGCTCACCGAGCCCGGCCGCTCCTCCTCCCTGGAGGTGACCTGCCCGGGCCCCGAGGCCGCACTGGCGCTGGTCGGCGCCGCCCGCCGGCTGTCGATCGCGGCGAAGGCCCGCGAGGTGCGTGGGGTCGACCGGGTCGTCGTCCGCGACGGCGACGCGATCGGCGCCCTGCTCACCCGCCTCGGCGCACACGAGTCGGTGCTCGCCTGGGAGGAGCGCCGGATGCGCCGCGAGGTGCGCGCCACGGCGAACCGGCTCGCCAACTTCGACGACGCCAACCTGCGCCGCTCCGCCCGCGCCGCCGTCGCGGCGGGCGCCCGTGTGCAGCGTGCCCTGGAGATCCTCGGCGACGAGGTCCCCGAGCACCTCGCGGCGGCCGGCCGGCTGCGCATGGAGCACAAGCAGGCCTCCCTCGAGGAACTGGGCGCGCTCGCCGACCCGCCGCTGACGAAGGACGCCGTCGCGGGCCGGATCCGCCGTCTGCTGGCGATGGCCGACAAGCGCGCCTCCGACCTCGGCATCCCGGGCACGGAGGCCAACCTCTCCGAGGACCTCGCCGACAACCTGGTCGGCTGACGAAGCGTCATCACCCGGATGCGGTGGTCCGATTGGGCCACCGCATCCGTGTTTGTCTGTCCTTGAGGCGCCCTTGACTGGATCATGAACAGTCATGAGCCTGGCAGTGGTTCGCTGCTGTGGCGGACCACGGCTAGGGGGGTACATGAGACACAGAGCGAGATCGATCCTCGCTGTCGGCGCGCTCCTGATCGGCGGAGCGAGCCTCGCACCCATCGCCCAAGCACAGAGCGGAAGTTCGGATCCGAGACCCGATACCGACGAGGTCAAGGTGTTCCGGGCCGAGGTCACCAAGAAGCAGGTACCCCTGCTCCTCGCGGCCGGCCAGGACGGCCACGAACTCAGTGAGCAGGCGCCCGAGAAGGGCACCGCCACCGTCGAGGTCTACCTCACCGACAAGCAGGCGAAGAAGCTCGAGAAGCAGGGCGTCGACCTCACCGAGCACGCACTCTCGGCCAAGGCCGAGGACCGTGTCGAGGCCGCCTCCGACGGAGTGTTCCGCCCCTACAGCGGCAGTGGCGGCCTCAAGGAGGAGATCCTCCGCACCGGTCAGCAGAACCCGGGCCTCACCAAGGTCGTCTCCATCGGCAAGACGATCAACGGCCAGGACATCCTCGCGCTCAAACTGACCAAGAACGCGAAGAAGACCAAGGACGGCTCCAAGCCCTCGGTCCTGTACATGTCCAACCAGCACGCGCGCGAGTGGATCACCCCGGAGATGACCCGCCGGCTGATGCACTACTACCTGGACAACTACAAGACCGACCGGCGAGTGAAGAAGATCGTCGACTCCAGCGAGCTGTGGTTCGTCCTGTCGGCCAACCCCGACGGCTACGACTACACCTTCCAGGACTCCACGACGCGCCTGTGGCGCAAGAACCTGAGGGACGTCAACGGCGACGGCACGATCGCCACCGGCGACGGCGTCGACCTCAACCGCAACTTCCCCTACAAGTGGGGCTACGACGACGAGGGCTCGTCCCCGAACCCCACCAGCCAGACCTACCGCGGCGCGAGCCCCGGCTCCGAGCCCGAGACCAAGGCGCTCGACGCGTTCGAGAAGCGGATCGGGTTCACGTACGGCATCAACTACCACTCCGCCGCCGAACTGCTGCTCTACGGCGTCGGCTGGCAGGTCGCCACCGACACCCCGGACGACGTCGTCTACAAGACGCTGGCCGGCACCCCCGACGACTCCGCGATCCCGGGCTATCACCCGCAGGTGTCCTCGGAGCTGTACACGACGAACGGCGAGGCGGACGGCCACGCGGCGAACGTCAACGGCACGGCGATGTTCACCCCGGAGATGTCGACCTGCCAGACCGCGTCGAACCTCGACCCGAACGACCAGTGGAACGCCTCCGACTGCCAGTCGATCTTCAACTTCCCGGACGACGAGAAGCTCATCCAGCAGGAGTTCGCCAAGAACGTCCCGTTCGCGCTCTCCGTCGCCGAGTCCGCCGCGCGTCCCGACCAGCCGAAGTCCTCGGTCGGTCTGAGCGCCGCCGACTTCACCACGGCGCCGTTCACGACGTCGTACTCGCGCGGCGCCGACCAGGAGGTCTCCGTCGTCGCACGCAAGGCGATCGGCGACAAGGAGCTCAAGTACCGCGTCAACGGCGGCCGTACCCACGACGAGGCGCTCAAGCGCTGGAAGGGCGGCGAGACCTTCGGCGGGGACGACAACCTCTTCTACGACGAGTACCGGGCCAAGGTGCAGGACGGCGAGCCGGGCGACAAGGTCGAGGTGTGGTTCACCGGTGAGACCAAGGCCGGCAAGAAGGTCTCCAGCCCGCACTTCACGTACACCGTCGCCGCGCGTCCCAAGGCCGACACGCTCGTCGTCGCCGAGGAGGGCGCGGCCGCCACACAGGCGCAGACCTACGTCGACGCCCTGAAGGCCAACGGCCGCAAGGCGGTCGTCTGGGACGTCGCCACCCAGGGCGCGCCCGACGCGCTCGGCGTGCTCAGCCACTTCGACACGGTCGTCCATTACACGGGCGCGAGCGTCCCCGGCAACCCGACCCAGCTCGAACTGCGCGCCTTCCTCAACGAGGGCGGCAAGCTGATCGAGGCGGGCGAGCAGGCCGGCGGCAACGTCGACCTCGGCGACGGCACCCCGTCGAACGACTTCAGCCAGTACTACCTGGGCGCCTACTCCCGTACGTCGACGCCCGGCGCCACCGGCTTCACCGGCTCGGGCAAGCTGGGCGGCTTCGCCGGAGCCCTCGGCGCCGCCCCCGGCAACCCGCTGGACAAGGCCGGCACCTACGGCGTCACCTCGGACGAACTGCCGGCCGCCGCCTACCCGCAGTTCGCCAGCTCCGGTGCCGGGCAGTTCGCCGGGACGATCAACCCGTACGGGCCGTACTCGGGCTCGTTCATGGCCGCCGCCGTGCACACCGACGACGCCTACAAACGCCTCACCCGCACCATTGACCTCACCGGTGTCGCCGGGGCGAGCAAGCCCGCCCTGCGGACACAGCTGCTGTGGGACACGGAGCCCGGCTACGACAACGCGATCGTCGAGGTCCACACGGTCGGCGCCGACGACTGGACCACCCTTCCCGAGGCGGGCGGAGCCACCGGCGCGGCCGTACCGGCGGAGTGCGGGGGCGGCTTCTACATCGGCGAGCACCCGTGGCTCAGGCACTACCTGACCCTCGGCTCGAACGACTGCACCGCCACCGGCACCACCGGCTCCTGGAACGCCCTCACCGGCGCCTCCAACGGCTGGCAGCAGGTCAGCTTCGACCTGAGCGCCTACGCGGGCAAGAACATCGAGGTCTCGATCGCCTACGTCACCGACCCCGGCAGCGGAGGCCACGGCGTCCTCGCCGACGACGCCTCGCTGGTCGTCGGCGGCGCGGCCACCGGGACCGAGGGCTTCGAGACGTCCCTGGGCGCCTGGAGGGTCGGCGGACCGCCCGCGGGCAGCCCGGCGGTCCTGAAGGACTGGACGCGCACCGGAGTGCTGTTCCAGACCTACGGAGCCGTCACCACCGACGACACCGTGCTGCTCGGCTTCGGCCTGGAGCACGTCACCTCGGCGGCCGACCGCAAAACGCTCATCGGAAAGGCCCTCGCATCACTTGATCAGTGACGCGCCGGTCAACGTTCTTTGACGGTATGTAACAAAATCGGGTGACAGGGCCTGCAGGCCCGGGCGGTCCGTACCCCTACTGGCGGGTACGGACCGTCCTGCCGTGTATGGGCGAAGTCGATGTCACCCACGGCGCCTCGGAGAGGTAGGGTCGGGGGTGGTCGGGGACATCCCAAATACAGCTCGCCGGCACCGCATGGCCGGCGTACCAACGAGGAGATCGGTTCGTGACGATCCGCGTAGGCATCAACGGCTTTGGCCGCATCGGTCGTAACTACTTCCGCGCGCTGCTGGAGCAGGGTGCTGACATCGAGATCGTGGCTGTCAACGACCTGGGTGACACCGCGACCACCGCTCACCTGCTCAAGTACGACACCATCCTGGGCCGCCTGAAGCAGGAGGTCTCGCACACCGCCGACACGATCACCGTCGACGGCCACACCATCAAGGTTCTCTCGGAGCGCAACCCCGCCGACATCCCGTGGGGCGAGCTGGGCGTCGACATCGTGATCGAGTCGACCGGCATCTTCACCAAGAAGGCCGACGCCGAGAAGCACATCGCCGGCGGCGCCAAGAAGGTCCTCATCTCGGCTCCGGCCAAGGACGAGGACATCACCATCGTGATGGGCGTCAACCAGGACAAGTACGACCCGGCGAACCACCACGTCATCTCCAACGCCTCCTGCACCACCAACTGTGTGGCGCCGATGGCCAAGGTCCTCGACGAGAACTTCGGCATCGTCAAGGGTCTGATGACGACGGTCCACGCGTACACCAACGACCAGCGCATCCTGGACTTCCCGCACTCGGACCTGCGCCGCGCCCGCGCCGCCGCCGAGAACATCATCCCGACCACGACGGGCGCCGCGAAGGCCACCGCCCTGGTCCTCCCGCAGCTCAAGGGCAAGCTCGACGGCATCGCCATGCGTGTCCCGGTTCCCACCGGCTCGGCCACCGACCTGGTCGTGACGCTGCAGCGCGAGGTCACCAAGGACGAGGTCAACGCCGCGTTCAAGAAGGCCTCCGAGGACGGCGACCTCAAGGGCTACCTGGCGTACACCGAGGACCCGATCGTCTCCTCGGACATCGTCAGCGACCCGGCGTCCTGCACCTTCGACTCCTCCCTGACCATGGTCCAGGAGGGCAACTCGGTGAAGATCCTCGGCTGGTACGACAACGAGTGGGGCTACTCCAACCGCCTCGTCGACCTGACGGTCTTCGTCGGCAACCAGCTCTGATCGTCGGATCAGGCACCACGGTGTGAACGCAGGGCTCGGGCGGCGCAGGGACGCGCCGCCCGGGCCCTGAGTCACGTACGCAGCGCCGCTGTCTACGATCACGGAGCATCACCAGCCCTCCCGGGAGCCCCTTTCATGAAGACGATCGACGAACTCCTCTCCGAAGGCGTGTCCGGCCGGCGGGTCTTCGTCCGCGCCGACCTCAACGTGCCGCTGGACAGCGGCACCATCACCGACGACGGCCGTATCCGCGCCGTCCTGCCGACCGTCAAGGCCCTCGCGGACGCGGGCGCCAAGGTGGTCGTCGCCTCCCACCTGGGCCGCCCCAAGGGTGCCCCGGACCCGGCGTTCTCCCTCGCCCCCGCAGCCTCCCGGCTGGGCGAACTCCTCGGTTCCGCCGTCGCCTTCGCGACCGACACCGTCGGCGAGTCCGCCCTGGCGACGGTCGCCGGCCTCGCCGACGGCCAGGTCGCCGTCATCGAGAACCTGCGCTTCAACGCGGGCGAGACCGCCAAGGACGACGCCGAGCGCGCCGCCTTCGCCGACCGGCTCGCCGAACTCGCGGACGTCTACGTCGGCGACGGCTTCGGCGCGGTCCACCGCAAGCACGCCTCGGTGTACGACCTCCCGGCCCGGCTGCCGCACGCCGCCGGCTTCCTCATCGCCACCGAGGTCGGTGTCCTGAAGAAGCTCACCGAGGACGTCAAGCGCCCCTACGTCGTCGTGCTCGGCGGCGCCAAGGTGTCCGACAAGCTCGCCGTCATCGACGAGCTGCTCGGCAAGGCCGACCGGCTGCTCATCGGCGGCGGCATGGCGTACACCTTCCTCAAGGCCAAGGGCTACGAGATCGGCAGCTCCCTCCTCCAGGAGGACCAGATCCCGACCGTCCAGGAGTACATCGAGCGCGCGGAGAAGACCGGCGTCGAGCTGGTCCTGCCCGTGGACGTGCTGGTCGCCCCCGCCTTCCCGGACCTGAAGACCAAGGCTCCGGCGGACCCCACCGCCGTCGCCGCGGACGCGGTCCCCGCCGACCGGATGGGCCTGGACATCGGTCCGGAGACCCGCAAGCTGTACGCATCGAAGATCACCGACGCCGCCACCGTCTTCTGGAACGGCCCGATGGGCGTCTTCGAGCACCCCGATTTCGCCGAGGGCACCAAGGCGGTCGCCCAGGCCCTCCTCGACTCCCCGGCCTTCACGGTCGTCGGCGGTGGCGACTCCGCCGCGGCCGTCCGCCTGCTGGGCTTCGACGAGAACGCATTCGGCCACATCTCGACCGGCGGCGGCGCCTCCCTCGAATACCTCGAGGGCAAGACGCTCCCCGGCCTCGCCGCACTGGAGGACTGACCCCGTGACCACTCGCACGCCGCTGATGGCGGGCAACTGGAAGATGAACCTCAACCACCTCGAGGCCATCGCCCACACCCAGAAGCTCGCCTTCGCCCTGTCCGACAAGGACTACGAGGCCGTCGAGGTCGCCGTCCTGCCGCCCTTCACCGACCTGCGCTCCGTGCAGACCCTGGTCGAGGGCGACAAGCTCGCCATCAAGTACGGCGCCCAGGACATCTCGGCGCACGAGTCCGGCGCCTACACCGGCGAGATCTCCGGACCCATGCTCGCCAAGCTGAAGTGCACGTACGTGGCGATCGGCCACTCCGAGCGCCGCCAGTACCACGGTGAGACCGACGAACTGGTCAACGCCAAGGTCAAGGCCGCCTTCAAGCACGGCATCACCCCCATCCTGTGCGTCGGCGAGGAACTGGAGGTCCGCGAGGCGGGCAACCACGTCTCCCACACCCTCGCCCAGGTCGAGGGCGGTCTGAAGGACCTCCCGGCCGAGCAGGCCGAGACCGTCGTGATCGCCTACGAGCCCGTGTGGGCGATCGGCACCGGCAAGGTCTGCGGCGCCGGGGACGCGCAGGAGGTCTGCGCCGCCATCCGCGGCAAGATCGCCGAGCTGTACTCGCAGGAGCTGGCCGACAAGGTCCGCATCCAGTACGGCGGCTCCGTCAAGGCCGGCAACGTCGCCGAGATCATGGCGCAGGCCGACATCGACGGCGCGCTGGTCGGCGGCGCCTCGCTGGACGCCGACGAGTTCGTCAAGATCGTGCGATTCCGCGACCAGTGAGCCGGGCTGCGAGTATGCGGTAGGCCCGATCCGTCGTACCCTTGCGGGGGCACAGCCAAGGTGCTGTGCCCCCGTCGTTATCCGAATCCGAGGAAGTTGGTCCAGCCGTGGTTCTGGGGTTCTCGATCGCCCTGATCGTCTTCAGCCTGCTGATGATGCTGCTGGTGCTGATGCACAAGGGGAAGGGCGGCGGCCTCTCCGACATGTTCGGTGGCGGCATGCAGTCCTCCGTCGGCGGCTCCTCGGTCGCCGAGCGCAACCTCGACCGCATCACCATCGTGATCGGTCTGCTGTGGTTCGCGTGCGTCATCGTTCTCGGCATCCTGATGAAGACGAACAGCTGATCAGCCTCTCACAGGCACGCACAATCCGTACGTAAGGCCCCATGTTCGGTACGCGCAGCTGAGCGCGGCCTATCATGGGGCTTGCGTCTAGGTGCGGGAGCTGTAACTCCAATCACTGGACGCGCGTTGGGCCTTACGTAGACTGAGGCGCTCGCAGCGAAGCGAAACGCCGACTCGCTTTGCGGCACCATCACGCAGGGAGTTACGACCGTGGCAAGTGGCAACGCGATCCGAGGAAGCCGGGTCGGGGCGGGGCCGATGGGCGAGGCCGAGCGGGGCGAGTCCGCGCCCCGTCTGCGCATCTCCTTCTGGTGCTCCAACGGGCATGAGACGCAGCCCAGCTTCGCCAGCGACGCGCAGGTTCCCGACACCTGGGACTGCCCGCGCTGCGGCTTCCCTGCCGGTCAGGACCGGGACAACCCCCCGGACCCGCCGCGCACCGAGCCCTACAAGACGCACCTCGCCTATGTGCGGGAGCGGCGCAGCGACGCGGACGGCGAGGCGATCCTCGCCGAGGCGCTCGCCAAACTGCGGGGTGAGATCTAGGAGTTGACCGGCCGGGTGCCTCGGAGGGCACCTGGCCGGACCTGTTTCGCGCGCTCGCGGTGGTCGCCGCGAGGCCCGTTGTCAGTGGTCTCCCCTACGGTTTCTCGTGTGGCTTCCCGCGTCCGCGGTGAGTCCGCGAACCGGGAGGGCGAGTGGTGACGGGGGTCGAGGCGGGTCAGGCGCCTGCGCCGGCGTGGCGCGGAGGGTTCGGGCGGTTATGGAGCGCCGCCGTCATCTCACGTCTCGGGGACGCGCTGCGGACCACCGCCCTGCCGCTGCTCGCCGTACGGCTCACGGACGAGCCGCTGGTCATCGCCTCGGTCACCGCCTGCTCCTACCTTCCGTGGCTGCTGTTCGGGCTGCTCGGCGGGGCCGTCGCCGACCGGGTGGACCAGCGGCGTGCCATGTGGGCCGTCGACACGGCACGAGGCCTGCTCGTCGCCGCCTTCGCGCTCGCCGTGGGCCTCGGACACGCCTCGATCCCGCTGCTGCTCGCCCTCGCCTTCCTGCTGACCACCCTTCAGACGCTCTTCGACAACGCCTCCACGGCCATGCTGCCCTCCCTCGTGCCCCGGGCGGCCCTCGGCAGCGCCAACGCCCGGCTGATGACCGGCCAGCAACTCGCCGGTGGCCTGCTGGCGGGCCCGTGCGTACCGCTGCTGCTCGGCGCCGGTGCCTTCATGCCGTTCGCCGCCGACGCGGGCACCTATCTGCTGGCCGCCGCCCTGGTCGCCTCTCTGCGGATACGGCCGCCCGAGCGAGAGCCGCGGCCCACGGGCAGCACCCTGCGGGCCGAGATCGCCGAGGGGCTGCGCCATCTGTGGCGCGACCCCGTCCTGCGCCCGATCTGCGTGGCCACCCTGCTCTGCAACATCGGCATGGGTGCCCTCATCGCCACCCTGGTGCTGCATGTGACGCGCTGGCTGCACGCGGGCAGCACCGCGTACGCCGCCGCCATGACGGTGTACGCGGTCGGCAGCCTCGCCGGCGGCTTCGTCGCCCAGCGCATCGCCCGCCGCACCGGCCGCGCCCGAGCCCTGCTGCTCGGCGGAAGCGTCCAGGTCGCCGCGCTGCTGCTGATGGGCACCGTCCGCCACCTCGGCGGGCTCCTCGTGGGCATGCTGCTGCTCGGCACCATGAACATGGTGTGGAACGTCAACCAGGTCACGCTGATGCAGCAGCGCAGCCCCGAGCCCATGATCGGCCGCATCGCCTCCGCCTTCCGTACGGCGTCCACGTCCGGCGCCCCCGTGGGCGCCCTGCTCGGCGGCGCCACCGCCCGCGCCTTCGGCCTGAACGCGCCCGCACTGCTGGCGGCCCTGCTCTTCACCCTGGCCGTCGCCGCGTTGATACCGGCGGGCAAGACGGACGTACCTGTTGTTGCCCCGCACGACAGCGACGCGTCCGCTCATGCGACGCCCTGATCAACTAGGTTGGAACGGGCGGGGCAACGCGTGCGCAGCAGCACGGAACGGTGAGGAAGGGCTGAAGTCCGACATGAACGCAGACGGCCGTACGAGGCTCAACCAGACGCCCGAGTGGACGGCGCTGGCCAAGCACCGCGAGGAGCTCGGCGAGGTGCGGTTGCGAGAACTGTTCGCCGCCGACCCGGAGCGGGGCAGCGGGTACACGCTGCAGGTCGGCGACCTGCACGTCGACTACTCCAAGCACCTCGTCACCGACGAGACGCTCCGGCTGCTGCGCGAGCTGGCCGCCGCCACCGACGTCTTCGGGCTGCGGGACGCCATGTTCCGCGGCGAGAAGATCAACACGACCGAGGACCGAGCGGTGCTGCACACCGCTCTGCGCGCCCCGCGCGACGCGGTGATCGAGGTCGACGGGGAGAACGTGGTCCCCGCCGTGCACGCCGTCCTCGACAGGATGGCCGACTTCTCCGAGCGCGTCCGCTCCGGCGCCTGGACCGGCCACACCGGCCGGCGCATCAGGAACGTGGTCAACATCGGCATCGGCGGCTCCGACCTCGGCCCCGCCATGGCCTACGAGGTGCTGCGCGGCTACACCGACCGCGACCTCACCGTCCGCTTCGTGTCCAACGTGGACGGCGCCGACCTGCACGAGGCCACCCGCGACCTGGACCCGGCCGAGACGCTGTTCATCATCGCCTCCAAGACGTTCACCACCATCGAGACGATCACCAACGCCACCTCGGCCCGCGCCTGGCTGCTGGACGCGCTGGGCGACGAGTCGGCGGTCGCGAAGCACTTCGTGGCCCTGTCGACGAACGCGGAGAAAGTCGCCGGCTTCGGTATCGACACGGCCAACATGTTCGAGTTCTGGGACTGGGTCGGCGGCCGCTACTCCTACGACTCGGCGATCGGCCTCTCCCTGATGATCGCCATCGGGCCGGACCGCTTCCGCGAGATGCTCGACGGCTTCCACCTGGTCGACGAGCACTTCCGCACCGCCCCCGCCGAGTCCAACGTGCCGCTGCTGCTCGGCCTGCTCGGCATCTGGTACGGCAACTTCCACGACGCCCAGTCGCACGCGGTGCTGCCCTACAGCCACTACCTGTCCAAGTTCGCCGCCTATCTCCAGCAGCTGGACATGGAGTCCAACGGCAAGTACGTCGGCCGGGACGGGCAGGAGGTCGACTGGCAGACCGGCCCGATCGTCTGGGGCACGCCCGGCACCAACGGGCAGCACGCCTACTACCAGCTCATCCACCAGGGCACGAAGCTGATTCCGGCGGACTTCATCGGCTTCGCCCGGCCGGTCGACGAGCTGAGTGACGCGCTCAAGGCGCAGCACGACCTGCTGATGGCCAACTTCTTCGCCCAGACCCAGGCGCTGGCCTTCGGCAAGACGCCGGAGGAGGTGCGCGCGGAGGGCGTACCGGAGGAGCTGGTGGCCCACAAGACGTTCAAGGGCGACCACCCCACGACCACCATCCTCGCCCGTGAGCTGACCCCGTCGGTCCTCGGCCAACTCGTCGCCCTCTACGAGCACAAGGTGTTCGTGCAGGGCGCGGTGTGGAACATCGACTCCTTCGACCAGTGGGGCGTGGAGCTGGGCAAGGTCCTCGCCAAGCGCGTCGAGCCCGCGCTGACCGAGGGCGCGGTGGTGTCCGGCCTGGACGCGTCCACCGAGGCGCTGGTGGCCAAGTACCGCGAGCTGCGCGGCCGTAGCTGATTCCGCTCCTCGGAGACTCCCGGGCGGTCATGGAAACGATCGCTCGGGGGCCTCAGATGGGCGCCGCCTTCCGTACGACGCCCACAACGGACAGAACCCGTACGGCGGTTGACCGTACGGGTTCCATGCCGGGACGCGGTCGCGTCAGGGAGACGCCGGCGGGTACAGCGACCTGGGCAGCTGGGAGGCCGCCGCCGTGTCCAGGAGCCACAGGGTGCGGGCCCGGCCACGGGCGCCTGCCGCCGGGGCCTGGATCTCGCCCGCGCCCGACAGGGCGATCGCCGCGGCCTGCGCCTTGTCCTCGCCGGCCGCGAGCAGCCACACCTCACGGGCAGCCCGGATGGCCGGCAACGTCAGCGTGACCCGGGTCGGCGGGGGCTTGGGGGCGCCGCGGACGCCGACCACCGTGCGCTCGGTCTCCCGCACGGCCGGCAGCTCGGGGAAGAGCGAGGCCACATGGGTGTCCGGGCCGACGCCCAGCATCAGGACGTCGAAGGTGGGCACGGAACCGTGGTTCTCGGGGCCGGCCGCGCGGGCCAGCTCCTCGGCGTACGCCTCCGCGGCGGCCTCCACGTCGGCGCCGTAGGGACCGTCGGACGCGGGCATGGCGTGCACGCGCTTCGGGTCCAGCGGCACCGTGTCCAGCAGGGCCTCGCGGGCCTGGCTGACATTGCGGTCCGGGTCGCCCTCGGGCAGGAACCGCTCGTCACCCCACCACAGGTCGATCCGGCCCCAGTCGATGGCGTCCCGGGCCGGGGCGGCGGCCAGGGCGGCCAGCAGGCCGTTGCCGTTGCGGCCTCCCGTCAGGACCACGGACGCGGAACCCCGGGAGGCCTGCGCGTCCACGATCTTCGTGATGAGCCGGGCCGCGGCGGCCTGCGCCATCAGGTCCTTGTCGTGGTGCACGACCAGCTGAGGGGCACTCACTTCGCCGCCGCCTTCTTGGCCGTGGACTTCTTCACCGGTTCCTGCGCCGCCGCCTCCTCAGCGGGAGCTTCCGCAGCGATCTCGACGACGTCCGGTTCTCCTTTGGCGGCAGCCGACTCCTCCGAGGCAGCCGGCTCCTCCGTGGAAACCGCCTCCTCGGCCCGCGCCGTGGGCGCCGACGTCGACGCGTTCAGCCGCTCGACCCCGAACCGCAGGGCGGAGGCGTATGTGTCGTCCGGGTCCAGCCGGCGCAGCTCCTCCGCGATCAGCTCGGCCGTTTCCCGGCGCTTGAGCGCCACGGCACGGTCGGGCTGGCCCTGGATGGAGAGCGTGGCCAGGGAGCCGTCGGCCCGGTCGAGGACGATCGGACCGGAGGAGGTCGCCATGCGTACGGCGGTGAGCCCGGGGCCGTTCGACAGCGAGCGCTTGACCGGGACGTCCAGCCGGTCCGCGAGCCACATGGCCAGCAGCTCGCAGCTCGGGTTGAACTCCTCGCCCTCCACCTCGACCGACTCCACCTTGCAGGTGACCTGGTCCAGGGCCGCGGCCAGCATCGAACGCCAGGGCGTGATGCGGGTCCAGGACAGGTCCGTGTCGCCCGGGGCGTAGGTGTCGGAGCGGGCGCCGAGCTCGCGCACCGGCTGCTCGGAGGCGTAGGTGTCGGTGACGCGGCGCTGGGCGAGCGCGCCGAGCGGGTCGGCGGCCGGGTCGAGCGGCGCGTTCACCGGCCACCAGACGACGACCGGCGCGTCCGGCAGCAGCAGCGGCAGCACCACCGACTGGGCGTGGTCGGCGACCTCGCCGTACAGCCGAAGGATCACCGTCTCGCCGGTGCCCGCGTCCGCGCCCACCCGTACCTCGGCGTCGAGCCGGGACTGGGTGCGGTCGCGGGGGGAGCGGGAGACGCGCTTGATGACCACGAGCGTGCGCGAGGGGTGCTCGCGGGAGGCGTCGTTGGCGGCCTTGAGCGCGTCGTACGCGTTCTCCTCGTCGGTGACGATGACGAGCGTGAGCACCATGCCCACGGCGGGGGTGCCGATCGCCCGGCGGCCCTGGACCAGCGCCTTGTTGATCTTGCTGGCGGTGGTGTCCGTGAGGTCTATCTTCATGGCCGGCGCCAGCTCCGTCCGTCTCGTTCGAGCATCTGGTCCGCCTCGACGGGCCCCCAGGTACCGGCCGGGTACTGCGCGGGCCTGCCGTTCTCGTCCCAGTACCGCTCGATCGGGTCGAGGATCTTCCAGGACAGCTCGACCTCCTCCGTGCGGGGGAAGAGGTTGGAGTCGCCGAGCAGAACGTCCAGGATGAGGCGCTCGTACGCCTCCGGAGAGGACTCCGTGAACGACTCGCCGTAGGCGAAGTCCATGGACACGTCCCGGATCTCCATCGAGGTGCCGGGCACCTTGGAGCCGAAGCGGACGGTCACGCCCTCGTCGGGCTGGACGCGGATGACGATCGCGTTCTTGCCGAGCTCCTCCGTCGCCGTGTGGTCGAAGGGGGAGTGCGGGGCCCGCTGGAAGACGACCGCGATCTCGGTGACGCGTCGGCCGAGCCGCTTGCCGGTGCGCAGGTAGAAGGGGACGCCCGCCCAGCGGCGGTTGTCGACCTCGACCTTGATGGCGGCGTAGGTGTCCGTCTTCGACCGCGGATCGATGCCGTCCTCTTCGAGGTAGCCGATGGCCTTCTCGCCGCCCTGCCACCCGGCCGCGTACTGGGCGCGCACGGTGTCCCGGCCGAGGTCCTCGGGCAGCCGTACGGCCCCGAGCACCTTGGTCTTCTCGGCGGCCAGCGCGTCCGCGTCGAAGGAGGCCGGCTCCTCCATGGCGGTCAGCGCCATCAGCTGCAGGAGGTGGTTCTGGATGACGTCACGGGCGGCGCCGATGCCGTCGTAGTAGCCGGCGCGGCCGCCGATGCCGATGTCCTCGGCCATGGTGATCTGCACATGGTCCACGAAGGACCGGTTCCAGATCGGCTCGAACATCGTGTTGGCGAAACGCAGCGCCAGGATGTTCTGGACGGTCTCCTTGCCCAGGTAGTGGTCGATGCGGAAGACCTGGTCCGGGGCGAAGACCTCGTGGACGACCTTGTTGAGCTCCTCGGCCGACTCCAGGTCGTGGCCGAAGGGCTTCTCGATGACCGCGCGCCGCCAGGAGTCCTTCGTCTGGTCGGCCAGACCGTGCTTCTTCAGCTGCTGGATGACCACCGGGAAGGAGCGCGGCGGCACGGACAGGTAGAAGGCGAAGTTGCCGCCCGTGCCCTGCGCCTTGTCGAGCTCGTCGATCGTCGCGCGGAGGCGCTCGAAGGCGTCGTCGTCGTCGAAGGTGCCCTGCACGAAGCGCATGCCCTGGATGAGCTGCTGCCAGACCTCCTCGCGGAAGGGGGTGCGGGAGTGCTCCTTGACGGCGTCGTGGACCTCGGCCGCGAAGTCCTCGTTCGCCCACTCACGGCGGGCGAACCCGACCAGCGAGAAGCCCGGCGGCAGCAGACCGCGGTTGGCCAGGTCGTACACGGCCGGCATGAGCTTCTTGCGCGACAGATCGCCCGTGACGCCGAAGATGACCAGCCCCGACGGCCCCGCGATGCGCGGGAGCCGTCGGTCGGCGGGGTCACGAAGCGGGTTCGCTCCGGAACCGGAAAGAGGCGACAAGGATTCAGCCCTCCGAGGGGGCGAGGCGCTCCAGCTCCGCCTCGGTCGACTTGAGCAGGTCGTTCCAGGACGCCTCGAACTTCTCGACGCCCTCGTCCTCCAGCAGCTGCACCACGTCGTCGTACGAGATCCCGAGCTTCTCGACGGCGTCGAGGTCGGCGCGCGCCTGCTCGTAGGTCCCGGCGATGGTGTTGCCGGTGATCGCGCCGTGATCCTCGGTGGCCTGCAGCGTGGCCTCCGGCATGGTGTTCACCGTGTTCGGCGCGACCAGGTCGTCGACGTACAGGGTGTCCTTGTACGCCGGGTCCTTCACGCCGGTGGAGGCCCACAGCGGACGCTGCTTGTTGGCGCCCGCGCTCTCCAGCGCGGCCCAGCGCTCGGTTCCGAAGACCTCCTCGTACGCCTGGTAGGCGAGCCGGGCGTTGGCGAGGGCGGCCTTGCCACGCGCCGCCTTGGCCTCGTCGGTGCCCAGCGCGTCCAGGCGCTTGTCGATCTCGGTGTCCACGCGGGACACGAAGAAGGACGCCACGGAGTGGATCAGCGAGAGGTCGAGGCCCTTCTCACGGGCCTTCTCCAGGCCCGCCAGGTAGGCGTCCATGACCTCGCGGTAGCGCTCCAGCGAGAAGATCAGCGTGACGTTCACGCTGATGCCGTTGCCGATGACCTCGGTGATCGCCGGCAGGCCCGCCTTGGTGGCCGGGATCTTGATCAGCGTGTTGGGGCGGTCGACCAGCCAGGCCAGCTGCTTGGCCTCGGCGACCGTCGCCTTGGTGTTGTGCGCGAGGCGCGGGTCGACCTCGATCGACACCCGGCCGTCCTGGCCGCCGGTGGCGTCGAAGACCGGGCGCAGGATGTCGGCGGCGTCCCGGACGTCCGCCGTGGTGATCATGCGGATGGCCTCTTCGACGGTGACCTTGCGGTAGGCCAGGTCCGACAGCTGCTGGTCGTAGCCGTCGCCCTGCGAGATCGCCTTCTGGAAGATGGACGGGTTGGTGGTGACGCCCACGACGTGCTGCTGGTCGATCAGCTCGGCGAGGTTGCCGGACGTGATCCGCTTGCGCGACAGGTCGTCCAGCCAGATCGCCACGCCTTCCTCGGAGAGGCGCTTGAGTGCGTCTGTCATGGAATTACATCTCCTACGTGTCGTATGTCAGCGTCAGCGTCGGGCGTCGGCGAGGGATTCCCGTGCCTTGTCGGCCACGTTCTCGGCAGTGAAGCCGTACTCCTGGAAGAGGACCTTGCCGTCGGCCGAAGCACCGAAGTGCTCCAGGGAAACGATGCGGCCGGCGTCCCCGACGTACTTGTGCCAGGTCAGACCGATACCGGCCTCGACCGCGACACGCGCCTTCACGGACGGCGGCAGGACGCTCTCCCGGTACCCCTGGTCCTGCTCCTCGAACCATTCCACGGACGGCATGGACACGACTCGCGTCGGCACCCCGTCGGCCTCGAGCCGCTCGCGCGCCCCGACCGCCACGTGCACCTCGGAACCGGTCGCGATCAGGATCACGTCCGGCGTCCCGGTGGAGGCCTCGAACAGGACGTAACCGCCCTTGGCGGCGTCCTCGTTGGGCTCGTACGTCGGCACGCCCTGGCGGGTCAGCGCCAGACCGTGCGGGGCACCCTTGCCGAAGACCTTGGTGTAGCGCTTGAGGATCTCGCGCCAGGCGATCGCGGTCTCGTTGGCGTCGGCCGGGCGGACCACGTTCAGACCCGGGATGGCGCGGAGCGAGGCGAGGTGCTCGACCGGCTGGTGGGTGGGGCCGTCCTCGCCGAGGCCGATGGAGTCGTGCGTCCACACGTACGTCACCGGCAGGTGCATCAGCGCCGAGAGCCGGACGGCGTTGCGCATGTAGTCGGAGAAGACGAGGAACGTGCCGCCGTAGATACGGGTGTTGCCGTGCAGGGCGATGCCGTTCATCTCCGCGGCCATGGAGTGCTCGCGGATGCCGAAGTGCACGGTGCGGCCGTAGGGGTTCGCCTCGGACAGCGGGTTGTCGGCGGGGAGGAACGACGAGGTCTTGTCGATCGTCGTGTTGTTGGAGCCGGCCAGGTCGGCGGAACCGCCCCACAGCTCGGGGATGATCGCGCCGAGCGCCTGCAGCACCTTGCCGGAGGCGGCGCGGGTGGCGACGCCCTTGCCGGGCTCGAAGACCGGGAGCTTCTCCTCCCAGCCGGCCGGCAGCTCGCCCGCGGCGACGCGGTCGAACTCGGCGGCGCGCTCGGCGTTGTTGTCGCGCCAGAGCTGGAAGGACTTCTCCCACTCGGCCTTGGCGTCGGCGCCCCGCTCCAGGGCCTTGCGGGTGTGGGCGATGACCTCGTCGGCGACCTCGAAGGTCTGCTCGGGGTCGAAGCCCAGGACGCGCTTGGTGGCCGCGACCTCGTCGTCGCCGAGCGCCGAGCCGTGCGCGGCCTCGGTGTTCTGGGCGTTGGGGGCGGGCCAGGCGATGATCGAGCGCATCGCGATGAAGGACGGCCTGTCGGTGACCTTCTTCGCTTCCTCGATCGCGTTGTAGAGGGCGTGCGGGTCGAGGTCGCCGTCCGGCTTCGGGGCGACGCGCTGCACATGCCAGCCGTAGGCCTCGTAGCGCTTGACGGTGTCCTCGGAGACGGCCGTCTCGGTGTCGCCCTCGATCGAGATGTGGTTGTCGTCCCACAGCAGGACCAGGTTGCCCAGCTTCTGGTGGCCGGCCAGCGAGGACGCCTCGGCGGAGATGCCCTCCTGCAGGCAGCCGTCACCGGCGATGCAGTAGACGTAGTGGTCGAAGGGCGACTCACCGGCGGGGGCGTCGGGGTCGAACAGGCCCCGCTCGTAGCGAGCGGCCATCGCCATGCCGACGGCGTTGGCGACCCCCTGGCCCAGCGGGCCGGTCGTCGTCTCCACGCCCACGGTGTGGCCGTACTCCGGGTGGCCCGGGGTCTTCGAACCCCACGTGCGGAACGACTTCAGGTCGTCCAGCTCCAGGCCGAAACCGGCCAGGTACAGCTGGGTGTAGAGGGTCAGGGACGAGTGGCCCGCGGACAGCACGAAACGGTCGCGGCCCACCCAGTCGGCGTCCGCCGGGTCGTGCCGCATCACCTTCTGGAAGAGGGTGTAGGCGGCAGGCGCCAGGCTCATCGCCGTACCGGGATGGCCGTTGCCGACCTTCTGTACGGCGTCGGCGGCCAGGACGCGGGCGGTGTCGACGGCCCGCTGATCCAACTCGGTCCACTCGAGGTCTGTGGTGGTCGGCTTGGTGCTCACCCTGAGTCAGGGCTCCTCTCCACATGTCACGCATGTCGAATGCCGGTGCACGCGGCGCCCACCGGCCGTTGTCGAGCCTACCCCCGTAAGAACGTCCATTTTTGCGAGCCGTTCCAGACTTCGGGACGGCCGGGGATCCGCCTCCCGACTGGGAAGTCTCCTGTTCGGCATGTGAATACGGAGGCGCTCGTACGAGTGCTCAACAGAGTGCCGCACGGCTCTTCCGGGGGCCCCTTCCAACACGACCCCACCCCCGCGAATGCCCGGGTCTGGGCAACGTCTACAGTGGCGTGGTACGCGCGAGCCTTTACCCCGCATTCACATGGGGAGGCTTGCTGGGAGTCTCTGTCAGGGGTGTGCGTGACGGCCGTTGAATCCCGTCCAGTAGGTGGGGGTACCGCCCACGCCTTCGGGGCAGTGGGGGAGATCGGGACGAGCCAGAGCCCGAGCCGGCGGCCGTTCGGGGCCCGGGTCAAGGCGTTCGTGGCGCTGACCAAGCCGCGGATCATCGAGCTGCTGCTCATCACCACGGTGCCGGTGATGTTCCTCGCCCAGGGGGGCGTGCCGGACCTCGGCCTGGTGCTCCTCACCTGCGTCGGCGGCTACCTCTCGGCGGGCGGCGCCAACGCGCTGAACATGTACATCGACCGCGACATCGACGCCCTGATGGACCGCACCTCGCAACGGCCGCTGGTCACCGGGATGGTCAGCCCGCGCGAGTGCCTCGTCTTCGGCATCTCCCTCGCGGTCGTCTCCACGCTGCTGTTCGGTCTCACCGTCAACTGGCTGTCCGCCTGGCTGTCGCTCGGAGCGCTCCTCTTCTACGTCGTCGTCTACACGATGCTGCTCAAGCGCCGTACCTCGCAGAACATCGTGTGGGGCGGCATCGCCGGCTGCATGCCGGTGCTGATCGGCTGGTCGGCCGTGACGAACTCGCTCTCCTGGGCACCGCTGATCCTCTTCATGGTGATCTTCTTCTGGACGCCGCCGCACTACTGGCCGCTGTCCATGAAGGTCAAGGAGGACTACGCGCGCGTGGGCGTGCCGATGCTGCCGGTCATCGCCTCCAACAAGGTGGTCGCCAGGCAGATCGTGATCTACAGCTGGGTGATGGTCGTCGTCTCGCTGCTGCTCACGCCGCTCGGTTACACCGGCTGGTTCTACACGGCCGTCGCCCTCGCGGCGGGCGGCTGGTGGCTGTGGGAGGCGCACGCCCTGCAGAACCGGGCGAAGGCGGAGGTCACGGGCGGCAAGCTGAAGGAGATGCGGCTGTTCCACTGGTCCATCACCTATGTCTCGCTGCTGTTCGTGGCGGTCGCGGTGGACCCCTTCCTGAGGTGAGCGTCACGCACCCCGGCCGTCGCCGTTCGATCTACCCGTCGGTAGCATCCTGACCATGGCAGACACGCAGCAGATGGACGCGAAGGACGGGCGCAGGGTCGCCCGGCTCGCCCAGCAGATCAGCGCATTCTCCAAGACGCACGGCGGCGCCGAGGCCCAGGTCGCGTACATCGGCGAACGTGGCGCCCGGATCGTGCTCGTCGGCGAGGACGGCGGCTGGGGCGACCTCGTCGCCCCCTCGGTGGACCTCGCCCACCAGGCCGTTCAGAAGGCCGGGGTCACGCTCCACGAGTCCTTCGACGGCGAGTTCGCGGCGAAGGTGAAGACCGGGCCCTACGAGTGGACCCGCATGGCGGGGATCCAGGTCGGCGGCCCGAAGAACGGCTGAGCCTCCGCCGCGCGGGCTTTTCTCGGGCGAACTCGTCTCACGCAACACCTGACACCGGGTTCACCCGTTAGGACCTTAGGAGTACGAGGTCCAGTCGCGGGAGTCCCGATGATCGATACGCCGTCCCTGGTGGACCAGTACTGCCACGGCGTCCTGAGAACGGAGCTGGGTCTCGGCACCTTCGAGGCCCAGCTGGCGCGTACCGAGGGCCCGCCCGCATCCGGCACCACCCTCTTCGACACCCAGACCGGGTTCGCGGTCCGCCGCTGGTGCCCCCCGCTGCTGGGCCTGGAACCGCACTGCACGCCCGCCCGCTACCTGGCCCGGCGCCGTGAACTCGGCGTCCTGGAGTCGGGCCGCCGGCTGCTGCGCGGCAGTGGCATCACGACCTACCTCGTCGACACCGGCCTGCCCGGGGACCTCACCGGCCCGGACGAACTGGCCTCCGCCGGAGCCGCCGAGGCCCGCGAGATCGTGCGCCTGGAACTCCTCGCCGAGCAGGTCGCCGACACCTCCGGCACCGTCGAGTCCTTCCTCGCCAACCTCGCCGAGGCCGTCCACTCGGCCGCCGCGAACGCCGTCGCCTTCACCTCCGTCGCCGGGGTCCGCCACGGTCTGGCCCTCGCCCCCGAGCCGCCCGGGCCGGGGGAGGTACGGGGCGCGGCGGGACGCTGGCTGGCCGCCCGCCGGGTCGGCGGCGAGCTGAGCGACCCCGTGCTGCTACGGCACCTGCTGTGGATCGCGGTCGCCTCGGGACTGCCGCTCCAGCTGCACGCCGGGCTCGGCGAGCCGGGCCTGCGCATCGACCGCACCGATCCCGTGCTGCTCACGGACTTCGTCCGCGCCACGGCCGGCCTGGGCACGGACCTGGTCCTGCTCCACGGCTACCCCTACCACCGCCACGCCGCCCACCTCGCCGGCGTCTTCCCGCACGTGTACGCCGACTCCGGCGCAGCCCTCGTGCGCACCGGCGCCCGCGCCGCGACGGTCCTCGCGGAGATCCTGGAACTGGCCCCCTTCGGCAAGATCCTTTTCTCCAGCGGGGCCCAGGCCCTGCCCGAGCTGCACGTCGTCGGCGCCCGGCTGTTCCGCGAGGCACTGGGCCGGGTGCTGGGCACCTGGGTCGCGGAGGGCGCGTGGTCGCTGGCGGACGCGCAGCGGGTGGCGGGGATGGTGGCGGCGGGGAACGCGCGGAGGGTGTACGGGCTGGGGTGACCGGCGTGGGTCACACAGGTGCGCGAGGCCGGGCGGACAGGCCCTACGCCCGGGAGCCGACCGTCGCCTCGGGCGCCGGGCCCGGGAGGCCGAGTGCCGGCTGGGGGCGCTCGCGCAGTGCCAGCAGGACCCGCAGTACCCAGATCCACACCAGCCCCGAGCCGAGCATGTGCAGCCCGACCAGGACCTCGGGAAGGTTGGTGAAGTACTGGACGTAACCGATGACGCCCTGCGCGAGCAGGACCAGGAACAGCTCCCTGGTGCGGTCCAGCGGGCCCTTCGGGGCGTCGACGGCCTTGAGGATGAACCACAGGGCGAAGGTCAGGGTCACCACGATCCAGGCGAGCACCGCGTGCAGCTTGGCGACCGTCTCCCAGTCCAGCGGCATCCGCTCGACCTCGCTGGAGTCGCCCGCGTGCGGACCCGCGCCGGTCACCACCGTGCCGACGGCGATCAGCAGCGACGAGGCGGCGACCAGGAACCACACCAGCTGCTGCACGGGCTTGCCGACCAGCGGCCGGGGCTCACCGTCGCCCTCCCGGCTGCGCTGCCACATCACCACGGCCACGGCGATGAGGGCCGAGGCGAGCAGGAAGTGCGCCGCGACCGTGTACGGGTTCAGGCCGACCAGCACGACGATCCCGCCGAGCACGGCGTTGCCCATCACCAGCCAGAACTGCGCCCAGCCCAGGCGGGTCAGCCCCCGGCGCCGCGGCTTCTCGGAGCGCGCGGCGATGATCGCCCAGCCGACTGCGGCGCACAGCACGTACGTCAGCATGCGGTTGCCGAACTCGACGGCGCCGTGGAAGCCCATCGCGCTGGTCGCGGTGAGCGAGTCGTCGGTGCACTTCGGCCAGGTCGGGCAGCCCAGACCGGAGCCGGTGAGCCGTACGGCACCGCCGGTGACCACGATGACCACCGACATCACGAGCGCGGACAGGGCCGCCCGCCGAACCGTCCGGGGGGTGGGGGTCCAGCGTGCGGCGATGAAGGCGAGCGGGTTGCGGACGGCCGCTACGGCGTCGGCGCGGGTCACGTTTGGCACGTGCACCATCGTAGGCCGCCGCTTGTGCACGCTTTCACGAGGGTCGCCGATGCCGTCACTCCCAGCGGAAGAACCGGCCCGCCGCGGCGAGCCCCACGACCGCCCACACCGCCAGAATCCCCAGGTCGCCCCACGGCATGCCGGCCCCGTGCCGGAGCACGTCCCGCAGTCCGTCGGAGAGCGCCGAGATGGGCAGCAGCCCGAGGACGTCCTGGGCGGCGGGCGGGAACTTGTCCAGCGGGACGATGACCCCGCCGCCCACGAGCAGCAGCAGGAAGACCAGGTTGGCGGCGGCCAGAGTCGCCTCCGCCTTCAGGGTGCCCGCCATCAGCAGACCGAGCCCGGAGAAGGCCGCCGTGCCGAGGATCAGCAGGAGCAGGACGGCGAGCGGGTTTCCGCGCGGGTCCCAGCCCAGGGCGAAGGCGATCACCGTCAGCAGGATCACCTGGAGGACCTCCGTGACCAGCACCGACGCCGTCTTCGCCGTCATCAGTCCCCAGCGGGGGAGCGGGGAGGCGGCGAGCCGTTTCAGGACGCCGTACCGCCGCTCGAAGCCCGTGGCGATGGCCTGGCCGGTGAAGGCCGTGGACATGACCGCGAGCGCGAGGATGCCGGGGGTGAGGAAGTCCACAGCCTCGCCGGCACCGGTGTCCACGATGTCCACACTGCTGAACAGGACCAGCAGCAGCGTCGGGATGACGACGGTGAGCAGCAGCTGCTCACCGTTGCGCAGGAGCATCTTCGTCTCCAGCGCCGCCTGGACCGCGATCATGCGGGGGAGGGGCGCCGCGCCCGGCCGGGGGGTGTGGGTGCCTGTGGCGGTCACGAGCGCAGCTCCTTGCCGGTCAGTTCGAGAAAGACGTCCTCCAGGGTGTGCCGTTCGACCGAGATCCGGTCCGGCATCACCCCGTGCTGCGCGCACCACGAGGTGACCGTCGCCAGCAGCTGCGGGTCGACCTTGCCCATCACCCGGTACGAGCCCGGCGTCAGCTCGGCGGCGGAGGAGTCGGCGGGCAGGGCCTTGAGCAGGGAGCCGACGTCGAGGCCGGGACGGCCGGTGAAGCGCAGGGTGTTCTCGGCGCCGCCGCGGCACAGTTCCTCCGGGGAGCCCTGGGCGATGACCCGGCCCGCGTCGATGATCGCCACGTCGTCGGCGAGCTGCTCGGCCTCGTCCATGTAGTGGGTGGTCAGGATGACCGAGACGCCGTCCGCGCGCAGGTCCCGGACCAGGTCCCAGGTGGCGCGGCGGGCCTGCGGGTCGAGTCCGGCGGTGGGCTCGTCGAGGAACACCAGTTCCGGGCGGCCCACGACCGCCATCGCCAGCGCGAGCCGCTGCTGCTGGCCGCCGGACAGGCGCCGGTACGTCGTCCGGCCGCAGGAACCGAGCCCGAGCCGCTCGATCAGCGGGTCCACGTCCAGCGGATGCGCGTGCAGCCTGGCGACATGCCGCAGCATCTCGTCGGCCCGCGCACCCGAGTACACGCCTCCGGACTGCAGCATCACACCGATCCGGGGGCGCAGCTCGGAGGCCTGTCCCACCGGGTCGAGGCCGAGGACGCGCACGGTGCCGGAGTCCGGTTTGCGGTACCCCTCGCAGGTCTCGATCGTGGTGGTCTTGCCGGCGCCGTTGGGACCGAGGACGGCGGTGACGCCCGGCCGGGCCGTCAGGTCCAGGCCCTCCACCGCGGTCTTCGTCCCGTACCGCTTCACCAGGGCCTGGACCCGGACGACAGGCTCAGTTCGCATGGGTCCAGAGTCTAGGTTCGCCGGTGGGGGCTCAGACCGGCGGGTACGCGAACCGGCCACACCGGTGGGTCCTACTCCTCACCGGGCCGGTGCAGGGCCAGCCACCGCTCGGCGTAGGCCACGGCGTCCGCGACCGGAAACAGCCGGGCCTCGGCGGCGCCCACCTTCCCCCGTACGACGGAACGGTCCCGCTCGAAATCATGGCCCAGCTCGTCGAAGCGGTCCGAGGTGATCGACACCTCGGTCACCACCTCCCAGCCGCCCGGCCCCGGCCTGGCCACCTCGACCAGCGCGCCGGGGATCCGGTATTCGGCCAGGTGAAAGCTGGTGCAGGTGTCGTATCCCGCGCCGAGGAGCAGCACCCGCGCACCCAGCTTCTCCAGCCGGGCCAGCGGGCTGCGCTCGCCCAGCCTGCAGTCCGGGGCGTGCCCGTCCACGACCTCCGCCGCCCGCGCTCCGAGCGCCGCGAAGGAGGTCTGGGGGTGCGCGCTGCGCAAGGCGCCGGGCCAGGTGCGCACGGTCTCCGGGATCACGCCGACCCCTCGGGAGGGGGTGACGAGGGGGTCGTAGGCGGGCATGGTGGCCCGGATCGTCCCCCACCACTCCTCGGGCACCGGGGGATTGCTCCACACCCCCGGATCGGACAGGTCGCCGGACTGGGTCGGCACCACGAGCGTGCCGTCGGGGCCGAGAACGTCCATGAGTCCCTGGACGACCGCGACGGCGCCTCCGCAGACCCAGCCGAGTGAGCTGAGGGAGGAGTGGACGAGGAGGATTTCTCCCGGTTCGACACCCAGGGTCCGCAGCTGTGCGGCGAGGCTGTCGCGGGTGACAAGTGGGCCGGTCGGAGGGGGTGTGGGCATGGTTGGGCAGTATCCCGCGACAGGGGCGGGGAGGCGAGTGTCCTGTCGCAGTCGTGATCGAGCGAAGATCCTTTCCGCAGGTCAGCTTAGGTATGCCTAAGTGACGCAGGGCACCGTCGGGTCGCCGGGGCGCGGCTTGCCTGCCTCCGAGGAATTACGCAACAATGGCGTTGTGAAAAACGTCGGCGCGGCTCGGGAGACCCTCGGTGGGACCCCGCAGGAGGAGTTCGCGGCCGGGTTGCGTTCGGACCGCTCGACGCGCAACCGGGTCGCGCGGTCCATCCTGGACCACGGGCCGTCGACCGTGACCGAACTGGCCGGACGGCTCGGCCTCACCCCCGCCGCCGTACGCCGCCACCTGGACGCACTGGTCGCCGACGACGTCGTGCAGGCCCGCGAGCAGCGGGTGTACGGAGCGCGGACCCGCGGGCGCCCCGCGAAGGTCTTCGCCCTCACCGACTGCGGCCGGGACGCCTTCGACCAGTCCTACGACAAGCTCGCCGCGGACGCCCTGCGCTGGATCCAGGAGCGCTTCGGCGGGGACGAGGCGGTTGTCGCCTTCGCCCGTGCCAGGATCGCCGAACAGGCCGCCGCGTACCGTGCGGCCGTCGAGGCCGCCGCCCCCGAGGAGCGGACCGAAGCCCTGGCCAAGGCCCTGAGCGCCGACGGGTACGCTGCAACGGCGCGCAGCGCGCCCCTCCCCCAGAAGGGCGAGCAGCTCTGCCAGCACCACTGCCCCGTCGCCCATGTCGCGGAGAAGTTCCCGCAGCTCTGCGAGGCGGAGACCGAGATCTTCTCCCAGCTGCTCGGCACGCACGTCCAGCGACTGGCGACCATCGCGCACGGCGACGGCGTCTGCACGACGTTCATCCCCAAGATTTCCCAGACCCATCATCAGAGCCACACCGCATCTGCTAGCACGGCCGGGAGGAACCCCGCATGACTCTCCCCACGGAGACTGCCCACCCCGAACTCGAGGGTCTGGGCAAGTACGAATACGGCTGGGCCGACTCCGACGTGGCCGGCGCGGCGGCGAAGCGCGGCCTGAACGAGGACGTCGTCAAGGACATCTCCGGGAAGAAGTCCGAGCCGGAGTGGATGACCAAGCTCCGTCTCAAGGGCCTGAAGCTCTTCGAGAAGAAGCCCATGCCCAACTGGGGCTCGGACCTCTCGGGCATCGACTTCGACAACATCAAGTACTTCGTGCGCTCCACGGAGAAGCAGGCGGAGTCCTGGGAGGACCTGCCCGAGGACATCAAGAACACCTACGACAAGCTGGGCATCCCGGAGGCGGAGAAGCAGCGCCTCGTCGCCGGTGTCGCGGCCCAGTACGAGTCGGAGGTCGTCTACCACCAGATCCGCGAGGACCTGGAGGAGCAGGGCGTCATCTTCCTCGACACCGACACCGCGCTGAAGGAGCACCCGGAGCTCTTCAAGGAGTACTTCGGGACCGTCATCCCCGCCGGTGACAACAAGTTCGCGGCCCTGAACACCGCCGTGTGGTCGGGCGGCTCCTTCATCTACGTGCCGAAGGGCGTGCACGTCGAGATCCCGCTCCAGGCCTACTTCCGCATCAACACGGAGAACATGGGCCAGTTCGAGCGGACCCTGATCATCGTCGACGAGGGCGCCTACGTGCACTACGTCGAGGGTTGTACGGCCCCGATCTACAAGTCGGACTCGCTGCACAGCGCCGTGGTCGAGATCATCGTCAAGAAGAACGCCCGCTGCCGCTACACGACCATCCAGAACTGGTCGAACAACGTCTACAACCTGGTCACCAAGCGCGCCGTCGCCTACGAGGGCGCGACCATGGAGTGGATCGACGGCAACATCGGCTCCAAGGTGACGATGAAGTACCCGGCCGTCTACCTCATGGGCGAGCACGCCAAGGGCGAGACCCTCTCCATCGCCTTCGCCGGCGAGGGGCAGCACCAGGACGCCGGCTCCAAGATGGTCCACATGGCGCCGAACACCTCCTCCAACATCGTGTCGAAGTCCGTGGCGCGCGGCGGCGGCCGCACTTCCTACCGCGGTCTCGTCGAGATCGGCGAGGGCGCCCACGGCTCGAAGTCCAACGTGCTGTGCGACGCGCTGCTCGTCGACACCATCTCCCGCTCCGACACGTACCCCTACGTGGACGTCCGCGAGGACGACGTGTCCATGGGCCACGAGGCGACCGTCTCCAAGGTCTCCGAGGACCAGCTCTTCTACCTGATGAGCCGGGGTCTGAGCGAGTTCGAGGCGATGGCGATGATCGTGCGCGGCTTCGTCGAGCCCATCGCGAAGGAACTTCCGATGGAGTACGCGCTGGAGCTCAACCGGCTGATCGAGCTGCAGATGGAAGGCGCGGTCGGCTGACGCCCGCCCCCTGGCAGCACGCAGAATTTCTGACGTAGGAAGAGAGCAAACCGACAGCCATGGCTGAGGCTCAGAACATCCCGGTGGGCAGCACCACCGCCGGCGCGATCGCGGTCGCCGCCGAGTCGACCGTCGCCACCCGCATGAGCGCGCCCCCGTCCTTCGACGTGGCGGACTTCCCGGTCCCGCACGGCCGCGAGGAGGAGTGGCGGTTCACCCCGCTGGAGCGCCTGCGCGGTCTGCACGACGGCACCGCCGTCGCGACCGGCGAGGGCGTCAGGGTCGCGGTCGAGGCCCCCGAGGGCGTCACCGTCGAGATCGTCGACCGCGGCGACGCGCGCCTCGGCAGGGCCGGCACCCCCGTGGACCGGATCGCCGCCCAGGCCTACTCGGCGTTCGAGAAGGCCGGCGTGATCACCGTCCCCAAGGAGACGGTTCTCACCGAGCCCATCCGGATCGCGGTGCACGGCGACGGCGGCACGTCCTTCGGCCACCAGGTGATCGAGCTGGGAGCCTTCGCCGAGGCCGTCGTCGTCATCGACCACACCGGTGACGCCGTTGTCGCGGCCAACGTCGACTACGTCCTCGGGGACGGCGCCAAGCTGACCGTCGTCTCCGTCCAGGACTGGGACGACAAGGCCGTCCACGTGGCCCAGCACAACGCGCTCGTCGGCCGGGACGCCTCCTTCAAGTCGGTCGTCGTGACCTTCGGCGGTGACGTCGTACGGCTTCATCCGCGCGTCCAGTACGCCGGCACCGGCGGCGAGGCCGAACTGTTCGGCCTGTACTTCACCGACGCCGGCCAGCACCAGGAGCACCGTCTGCTGGTCGACCACAACGTCCCGCACTGCAAGTCCAACGTCGTCTACAAGGGCGCCCTGCAGGGCGACGACGCGCACGCCGTGTGGATCGGTGACGTGCTGATCGAGGCCAAGGCCGAGGGCACCGACACCTACGAGATGAACCGCAACCTGGTCCTCACGGACGGCGCGCGCGTCGACTCGGTGCCGAACCTGGAGATCGAGACCGGCGAGATCGTCGGCGCCGGCCACGCCTCCGCCACCGGCCGCTTCGACGACGAGCAGCTCTTCTACCTGATGGCCCGCGGCATCCCGGCCGACGAGGCCCGCCGCCTGGTGGTCCGCGGGTTCTTCGCCGAGCTGGTCCAGCAGATCGGCGTCCCGGACATCCAGGAGCGCCTGCTCGCCAAGATCGAGACCGAGCTGGAGATCGTGTCATGAGCGGGCCGACGGCCCCCTTCGTACGCGCCTGCGGACTGAGCGAGCTGGAGGAGGACACCCCGAAGCGGGTGGAACTCGATGGCACGCCGGTCTCGGTCGTGAGGACCGAGGGGGAGGTGTTCGCGATCCACGACATCTGCTCCCACGCGAACGTCTCGCTCTCCGAGGGCGAGGTGGAGGACTGCCAGATCGAGTGCTGGCTGCACGGCTCCTCGTTCGACCTCCGCACCGGCAAGCCGTCCGGCCTTCCCGCCACGCGCCCCGTCCCCGTATACCCCGTAAAGATCGAAGGGGACGACGTACTCGTCTCCCTCACCCAGGAGTCCTGAGGCCACCATGGCAACGCTTGAAATCCGAGACCTGCACGTCACCGTCGAGGCCGACAACGCCACGAAGGAGATCCTCAAGGGCGTCGACCTCACCGTGAAGCAGGGCGAGACGCACGCCATCATGGGCCCCAACGGCTCCGGCAAGTCGACCCTCGCCTACTCGCTCGCGGGTCACCCGAAGTACACGATCACCAGCGGCACCGTGCTGCTCGACGGCGAGGACGTCCTGGAGATGTCCGTCGACGAGCGTGCCCGCGCGGGCCTGTTCCTGGCGATGCAGTACCCGGTCGAGGTCCCCGGCGTCTCGGTCTCCAACTTCCTGCGTACCTCCGCCACCGCCATCCGCGGTGAGGCCCCCAAGCTGCGCACCTGGGTGAAGGAGGTCAAGGAGACCATGGAGCGCCTCAACATGGATCCCTCCTTCGCCGAGCGCAACGTCAACGAGGGCTTCTCCGGCGGTGAGAAGAAGCGCCACGAGATCCTCCAGCTCGAACTGCTCAAGCCGAAGGTCGCGATCCTCGACGAGACGGACTCCGGTCTGGACGTCGACGCCCTTCGTATCGTCTCCGAGGGTGTCAACCGCGTCCGAGAGACCGGCGAGGTCGGCACGCTGCTGATCACGCACTACACGCGCATCCTGCGCTACATCAAGCCCGACCACGTCCACGTGTTCGCCGCCGGCAAGATCGTCGAGTCCGGCGGTCCCGAGCTCGCGGACAAGCTGGAGAACGAGGGCTACGAGGCTTACACGAAGGGTGGCGCATCCGAGTGACACAGCTGCCGGGCCTCCTCGACACCGAGGCGATCCGTAAGGACTTCCCCGTCCTGGACCGGCTGGTCCACGACGACAAGAAGCTCGTGTACCTGGACAACGCGGCGACCTCGCAGAAGCCGCGCCAGGTGCTGGACGCCCTGAGCGAGTACTACGAGCGCTACAACGCCAACGTCCACCGCGGTGTGCATGTGCTCGCCGAGGAGGCCACGGCGCTGTACGAGGGCGCGCGCGACAAGGTCGCCACGTTCATCAACGCGCCCAGCCGCGACGAGGTGATCTTCACCAAGAACGCCTCCGAGTCGCTGAACCTCGTGGCGAACATGCTCGGCTGGGCCGACGAGCCCTACCGGGTGGACCGCGAGACCGAGATCGTCATCACGGAGATGGAGCACCACTCCAACATCGTGCCGTGGCAGCTGCTGTCGCAGCGCACGGGCGCGAAGCTGAAGTGGTTCGGTCTGACGGACGACGGCCGCCTCGACCTCTCGAACATCGAAGAGATCATCACCGAGAAGACGAAGATCGTCTCCTTCGTCCTGGTCTCCAACATCCTGGGCACCGTGAACCCGGTCGAGGCGATAGTCCGCCGCGCCCAGGAGGTCGGCGCCCTGGTCCTGATCGACGCCTCTCAGGCCGCGCCGCACATGCCGCTGGACGTGCAGGCGCTCCAGGCCGACTTCGTGGCCTTCACCGGCCACAAGATGTGCGGTCCGACGGGCATCGGCGTCCTCTGGGGACGCCAGGAGCTCCTGGAGGACCTGCCCCCGTTCCTGGGCGGCGGCGAGATGATCGAGACGGTGTCGATGCACTCCTCGACCTACGCGCCCGCTCCCCACAAGTTCGAGGCGGGTACGCCCCCGATCGCCCAGGCGGTCGGTCTCGGCGCCGCGATCGACTACCTCCAGTCGATCGGCATGGACAAGATCCTCGCCCATGAGCACGCGCTCACCGAGTACGCGGTGCAGAGGCTGAGCGAGGTCCCGGATCTCAGGATCATCGGCCCGACCACGGCCGAGGACCGGGGAGCGGCGATCTCCTTCACGCTCGGCGACATCCACCCGCACGACGTGGGCCAGGTACTGGACGAGCAGGGCATCGCGGTCCGCGTGGGCCACCACTGCGCCCGCCCGGTCTGCCTCCGGTACGGAATTCCCGCGACCACGCGAGCGTCGTTCTATCTGTACTCCACGCCGGCCGAGATCGACGCACTGGTCGACGGCCTGGAGCACGTACGGAACTTCTTCGGCTGAAGGGCGTGCTGAAAGGTGAAGCTGGACTCCATGTACCAGGAAGTCATCCTGGACCACTACAAGAACCCGCACGGGCGTGGTCTCAGGGATGGCGACGCCGAGGTGCACCACGTGAACCCGACGTGCGGTGACGAGATCACCCTTCGCGTGAGGTACGACGGCACGAAGATCGAGGACGTCTCCTACGAGGGCCAGGGCTGCTCCATCAGCCAGGCCAGCGCCTCCGTCCTCAACGAGCTGCTGGTCGGCAAGGAACTGTCCGAGGCGCAGAAGATCCAGGAGACGTTCCTGGAGCTGATGCAGTCCAAGGGCCGGATCGAGCCCGACGACGCGATGGAGGAGGTGCTGGAGGACGCGGTCGCGTTCGCCGGTGTCTCCAAGTACCCCGCCCGGGTGAAGTGCGCCCTCCTCAGCTGGATGGCGTGGAAGGACGCGACGGCCCAGGCCCTGGGCGGAGCCGACGCCGAAAGGAAGACGGCATGAGCGAGACCCTCGAAATGAAGCCGGCCTCGGAGGAGGAGCTCCGCGAGGCCCTGATGGACGTCGTCGACCCCGAACTGGGCATCGATGTCGTGAACCTGGGCCTGATCTACGGCATTCACATCGACGACGCGAACATCGCCACCGTCGACATGACCCTGACCTCGGCGGCCTGCCCGCTGACCGACGTCATCGAGGACCAGGCCAAGTCCGCCACGGACGGCCTCGTCAACGAGCTGCGCATCAACTGGGTCTGGATGCCCCCGTGGGGCCCGGACAAGATCACCGACGACGGCCGCGAGCAGCTGCGCGCGCTCGGCTTCAACGTCTGAGATCCCCGCACACGAAAGCGGCGGCACCCTTGACGGGGTGCCGCCGCTTCTTCGTGCGTCTCAGCTCAGCCCGCCCACGAGGCGGAAGAAGAAGTCCTGGCGATTGGTCGTGGTGTAGCCGTACGGGTCCAGGCGCAGCTGGCGGTCCTTGTGGCGCAGCGCGTAGTTGGGGTAGTTCACCGACGAGAGCAGCACCGCCCCGGACACCCCTGAGTATCCGGTGCAGAAGGTGGCGTCCTGCTTGAACAGCGTGGAGCCGTCGTTGCGTTCGGCGCGCAGGACGAAGTCGCGATGGCGCAGGTACTTGCCGTCATGCGTCTTGAACGTGAGGCAGGAGCTGTTGGACAGCCCCTTGACCACGGTGAAGGTGGAGTCCTCGCGGGACTCCGAGCCGCGCGGCGCGTCGAGTTCCACCAGACCGCCGCTCACATGCCAGTAGCCGTCCGGGTAGTTGACCGCCTGCACCGACCGCTCGTCACCGGACGACGTCGGACTGGACGGCCCCTTCGTCGGGGAAGCCGAGGCCTTCGCCGAGGTGTGCGGCTTCGCACTGCCGGCGCCGGCGGACGAGGAGGCCGAGGCGGGCGGGGACGTACTGGCCGCGTTCTTGCCGCTCTTGTGACCGCCGGCCGACGAACTGGCGGCGCTCGCCGAGGGCGTGGCGAACGAGATCAGCCCGTCCGAGGTCGCGTCGTCGGACGTGGTCCGCCCCTCACGGGCGTCCGACTGGCCGTCAGAGCCCTGCTCATTGACCACGATCGCCGTGACACAGGCGATGACGGTGGCCACGGCGAGGGCGCCGGCCAGCCAGAGCCGTCGGGTTCCGGGAGCCCGGGAGGTGTCCGGGGCCCAGCCGTTCTCCCACGGTTGATCCTGGGGCGGCCGGGACTTGTTTTCTGGCATGCGCTGTTCCTCCAGCGGCGCCGACGGCGGCCGCGGCTGCGATGGCCCGGTGTGTGAACGGTGAAACAGTAGTGGAACCCGTGGCTCGCGTTCAGCCGTTCGCTGAGCGCTTTCGATAACGCTTTCGCAGCCTTCCCCCTTTCTTGTGTACGCGCGTACGCATCGCTGCCGCCGTTGTGTACGCTCGTACACATGGGATACCTGACGCTCTCCGGAGCCATCGCCGCCGAGGTGGCCGCGACGACCGCCATGAAGTACAGCGAGGGCTTCAGCAGGCTCTGGCCCACCCTCCTGACGGCCGCCGGCTACGCCGTCTCCTTCATGCTGCTCGCCCAGACCCTGAAGTCCGTGGGGATCGGCACGGCGTACGCGATCTGGTCCGGGGTCGGCACCGCGACGATCGCCGTCCTCGGTCTCGCCCTCTTCGGCGAGGTCCTCACCGCCACCAAGATCGCCGGAATCGTGCTGATCGTCGGCGGAGTGGTGGTCCTCAACCTCGGCGGCGCGCACTGATGGCCCGCCGCTACGATCCCGAGCGCCGGCAACGGATCATCGACGCGGCGATCCGCGTGGTGGGGGCGACGGGCCTGGCCGGCCTCACCCACCGTTCCGTGGCCGCCGAGGCGGACGTCCCCCTGGGCTCGACGACCTACCACTTCAGCACCCTCGACGACCTCATGGTCGCCGCCCTGCGTCAGGCCAACGAGGGTTTCGCCAAGGCGATCGCGGCCCGTGGCGGCCTCTCGGACCCGCTGGCCGACCTGCCCGCCGAACTGGCCGGCTGGCTCGGCGAATGGCTGGCCGGCGACCGCACCGGCGTGGAACTGGAGTACGAGCTCTATCTGGCCGCCCTGCGCCGCCCCGCCCTGCGTCCGGTGGCCGCCGAGTGGGCCGACGACCTGGCCACCCTGCTGGCCCGCCGCACCGACCCGGCCACCGCCCGGGCCCTGGTCGCCCTGATGGACGGCATCTGCCTCCAGGTCCTGCTCACGGACGCCCCTTACGACGAGAGGTACGCCCGCGAGATGCTGGCCCGCCTCATCCCCCCGAGCGCACCACGCTGAGCGCGGCCTCCACGCTCCCCACGACGTCCGTCACCGGATACTGCACGTCCCGCACCACCCGCTCGCGGTCCACGACCAGCGTCAGCCGCTTCATCCGGCTGGCGCCGGCCGCCCGGAACGTGGGCAGCCGCAGCGCCCCGATCAGCGACAGCTCGGCATCCGACAGCAGCGGAAACCCGAGCCCCTCCTTCTCGGAGAACGCCCGCTGCTCGTCCGCCCGTTGCGTGGACACCCCGTGCACGGCGGCACCCGCCGCCCGGAACTCCCGCAGCCGGTCCCGATACGTGCAGGACTCCAGCGTGCACCCCGTGGTCCCGGGGATGTCCGCCCACCCCGGGGGGTAGGCGTCGCCCCGCGCATAGGCGCCGGGAAAGCAGTACAGAACGGTGTACGGAGCCCCGCCGTCCACCGGATCGCGCAACGCTCCCCGGTCGTCGACGAGTTGCAGTTCGGGCACCCGCGTACCCACCAGCGAGTGCACCCGCCGCCCCTCGGCGGACGCCTCCGCGCCCGTGGCCGTCGTGACCCCGTCCCCCAACACCCACGCGTCCCCCCAGTCCTGAAGGGCCACCAGCACCGGCAACAGCGCACGCCCCCGAGGTGTGAGCCGGTACTCGTAGCGCACGGGCCGCTCCTGATACGGCACCCGCACCAGCACGTCCGCCTCCACCAGCAGCCGCAGGCGCTCGGTCAACACCTTCCGGGACAGCCCGAGTTCACGCTGCAGCGCGTCGAACCGGTGCACACCCCGCGCGCTGTCCCGCACGATCAGCAGCGTCCACCAGTCACCCACGACGTCCAGAGCCTGCGCGATGGCACACGTGGAGTCCTCAAGGCTGGTCCGGCGGGCCATGGCGGGCCTCCTTTCTCCGTTGACCCCGAGGCTGCCATGCCGACATAGTGAGTTCCCAAAGGGAACTTAGCAGAGGGGGAAGGGTGCGAGGGTTGCGGGACTTACCGCGCACGGTGTGGCTGCTGGCGGCGGGGACGTTCGTCAACATGACGGTCAGCGTCTGCTTCGTCTTCGTCTTCCTCTATCTGACCGGCCCACGCGGCATGAGCCCCGGCGAGGCGGGCCTGCTGGTCGGACTCGGCGGTACGGGACTGGTCGCCGGCAACTTCACCGGCGGCTGGTACGGCGACCACCTGGGCCACCGTCGCGTCCTCCTCGTGGCCGCGGCCACCGGCGGCCTCCTGCTGGCCGCTGTCCCCCTCCTCCCGACCCCCGCCCTCTTCCTCACCCTCCCCCTGGCCCAGTACGTCTCCGGGGTGCAGCGCGCGGCCAACTCCGCGCTGGTGGCGGTGATCGTCCCCGAGGGCACCCGCCGCCAGGCCTTCGCCCTGGTGCGGGCCTCGGCCAACGGCGGCTTCACCATCGGCCCCGTCCTCGGCGCACTGGTCGCGTCCAGACTGTCGTACGACTGGCTCTACCTGGCCGAAGGCGTCGGCAGCCTCGGACTGGCCGCCTGGACGGCCCGCGTGGTCCCCGCCAGGGTGGCGCCCCGCAACCGGCCACCCCGCGAGAAGGGCGGCCTCTGGCCCGAACTGCGCGCACGGCCGTCGGTGCTGGTCCTGCTCGTCGCGATCCTCGTGACCGACGTCGTCTACCGGCAGCAGTACTCCACGTTCCCCCTCTTCCTCGCCGACCACCACATGGACACCGGGGTGTACGGGGCGCTGCTGGCGGTCAACGGCGGTGTGCTGCTCCTCCTGGAACTCCCGGCGGCCCTGGCCCTGCGCCGACACGCGCCCCTGCGCATCGTGGGCACCGGGCTCCTCCTCGTGGGCGCGGGCTACGGCACCCTGCTGCCGGGCGCGAGCGTCACCACGGCGGTGACGATGATGATCCTGCTCACCCTGGGTGAACTGCTGTACAAGACGACGGCCACCGCCTACATGGCCGACGAGGCGCCACCCCACGTCCAGGGCCGCTTCCAGTTGCTGTACGCAGGCGTGTCGATCAGCGGCGTGGTCCTGGCGGCCCCGGTCGGCGGCACCCTCTACGAAACGAGCCCCGCCATCCTCTGGCCCCTGTGCGCGGCACTGGCCGCCACGGCGGGAACCGCCGTACTGCTCTCTGCACGCGACGCAGGCCGCCCACTCGGGAGAGCCGGGAAAGCCGGGAGAGGGCGGGGGCGGGCCGTGGCGGTATGTCGCAGCCGGTCGCCCGGAGCTCCCCCCGCGATGGCGGCGGGGGGTGAAGCGCGCGATGGTGTGGTGCCGGCCCGCCGGATCGCCGTCCTGGCAAGATGGCGGCATGGAACGTGTGCTCGGCATCGGTGGATACTTCATGCGCGCCTCCGACCCGACGGCCCTGAGCGCGTGGTACCGCGATTGCCTGGGTCTGGACGCCGATGAGAACGGCCTGTGGCATCAGGGAGCCGGACCGACGGTGTTCGCCACGTTCGAGTCCGGGACCGAGTACTTCGGGTCGCCCGCCCAGCGGACCATGATCAACTTCCGGGTCCGGGACCTGGACGCGATGCTCGCGCAACTGCGCGCCAAGGGGGCGGACGTGGCCGAAGAGACGCAGGACATGGAGGGCGTCGGCCGCTTCGGATGGGTCACCGATCCCGACGGCAATCGGATCGAGCTGTGGCAGCCCGCCACCTGAGACAGCCCCCCGCTGGTTAGCCTCAGAACGCCCCATCCGGTTAGGTTTCCCTCATGACCGACACGACTGCTCCAAGCACCACCGGCGCGGTGGCCGCCGGCCTCGCCACCATCGCCGCCGACGGCACGATCCTCGACACCTGGTTCCCCGCCCCCGAGCTCGTGGCCGACCCCGGCCCCTCCGGCACCGAGCGCCTCTCCGCCGAACAGACCGCGGAGCTCCTCGGCGGCGGCGCGACCGCGGCCATCGGTCCCGACGCCCGCCGAGGCGTCGAAGTCGTGGCGGTCCGCACGGTCATCGCCTCCCTGGACGCCAAGCCGCTCGACGCGCACGACGTCTACCTGCGCCTCCACCTGCTCTCCCACCGCCTGGTCCGGCCGCACGGCCAGAACCTGGACGGCATCTTCGCCCACCTCGCCAACGTCGCCTGGACCTCACTCGGCCCGGTCGCCGTCGACGACGTCGAGAAGGTCCGGCTGAACGCCCGCGCCGAGGGCCTGCACCTCCAGGTGACGTCCATCGACAAGTTCCCCCGCATGACGGACTACGTCGCCCCCAAGGGCGTCCGCATCGCCGACGCCGACCGCGTCCGCCTCGGCGCGCACCTCGCCGAGGGCACGACGGTCATGCACGAGGGCTTCGTGAACTTCAACGCCGGCACCCTCGGCACCTCGATGGTCGAGGGCCGCATCTCGGCCGGCGTGATCATCGGCGACGGCTCGGACATCGGCGGCGGCGCCTCCACGATGGGCACGCTCTCCGGCGGCGGCAACGTCATCATCTCCATCGGCGAGCGCTGCCTCATCGGCGCCGAGGCCGGCGTGGGCATCGCGCTCGGTGACGAGTGCGTGGTCGAGGCCGGCCTCTACGTCACCGCGGGCACCCGCGTCACGATGCCCGACGGCCAGATCGTCAAGGCCCGCGAACTCTCCGGCGCCTCCAACATCCTCTTCCGCCGCAACTCAGTCACCGGCACGGTGGAGGCCCGCCCGAACAACGCGGTGTGGGGCGGCTTGAACGACATCCTGCACAGCCACAACTGATCACGAGCCGAAGCGCCCTCCAGCCAGCCACCACCCACCGGCCGGAGGGCGCTTTCGTCGTACAGCCCGACGCCGACGGCGTCACGCGCCCAGCCCGTTCGCGAACCGCGACAGGGTCTCGAAGTCGCCGTCCCGCAGGCCCAGCCGTGGGCTCACGTGGTGGAGCAGGGCCGGTCCCGGATGGCGGGCGGTGACGTACGTCGTGTCCGCGGGGGACTGTTCGTCGTCCACCCAGGCGAAGGGGCGGCCCGCCGCGTGCTCGACGAGCGTCTCCGTCTTCCAGTGCACCCCGTCGGGCCGCTGGGCGAAAAGAACCGCGCCGAAGTCGACGTACGGCAGCTCGGGCAGTCCCACCACGGGCGCGATCCAGCGGTTGGCCTCGGCCATCCAGGTCGTGGCCCAGCACAGGTCGTACGGGAGGCGGAGCAGGGCCGCGCCGTGCCCGGGGTTCAACCAGACCCGCAGCGGCCGCCCCGGCCGTACGGCCGCCCTGATCGTCGTATAGCCGGCGGGACGCCGCTCGGGCTTGGCGGCGTACGGGTTGAGGGGGCCGTCGACGTCGAGGTACAGCAGCGGGCGGCTCATTCACCCACCGTAGGCCAGCGCCTGCGCCAGGACCCCGGAATTTTCTTCGTTCCGCAGGCATAGCGGCGCCCGTCCGCAGGCGTCACAGGGGGCACAGGGGTCGGGCAGCGGGCCCGCACCCGGGGGAAGAGAAGGTGACGATGGATGCCGAGGATCTGGAGAGCTTCCGGGACTTCGTGGACAGCAGGTCCTCCGCGCTGCTGAGGACCGCGGTCCTGCTCAGCGGTGGCGACCGGCACGCCGGTGAGGACCTGCTCCAGAACGCCCTGGCCAAGGCCGCGGGCCGGTGGCACCGCATCGACGAACCCGAGGCTTATGTACGGCAGGTGCTGTACCGGCAGCAGGTCAGCCGCTGGCGGCTGAAGTGGCGCAGGCGGGAGGTGAGCGTCGCCGAGCCACCGGAACCCCTGGCCGACCCGGACGCCTCGTCCGCCGCCGAGCTGCGGGTGGTGATGCGCGCGGCCCTGTCCCGGCTGACCGCCCGCCAGCGCACCGTCCTCGTGCTGCGCTACTTCGAGGATCTGCCCGAGGCCGACGTGGCCCGGCTCCTGGGGTGCTCGGTGGGCACCGTACGGTCCACCACCCACCGCTCCCTCGCCCGGCTGCGTTCCCTCGCGCCGGAACTCGCCGCCCTCGGCCCCGCGGACGCCGAGCAGCCGCCGTCCCGTGACTTCTCGCCCGTGGAGGTGCGTCCGTGAACGTCGACGAACTCGTGCGGGACTCCCTGCGTGAACAGGCCGAGGAGCAGACACCGGCCGGACCGGGGCTCGCCGACCGGGTGCTGGCCCTGCGCCGGCGCCGCCGTACCCGTCGGATCGTCTCCCTCGCGGCCGCCACCGCCGCCGTGGTGGCCGTCGCGGTGGCGGCTCCGATGCTGGACTCCGGCGGCACCAGGGACGTGCGTCCGGCGGACGTCCCGGAGCCCAAGCGGATCAGCGCGCACCCGGACCAGTCGCCGCCGCGTGACATGATCGCCGCCGGGCAGACGGCGCTGGCCGCGTACTACGGCACGACGCCCCTCCCGAAGACGAAGAAGACGCAGGTGCTGACGCGCACCTACTGGCTGCTGAACCCGGTGACGAAGAAGTACGTCAAGACCACCAAGTGGTCGTGGGTCGCCGTCGCCCCGGGTCTGAAGACCGCCGCCGTCCTGGAGCAGAACCTGCCCGTGAGCCGGATCGGCCTGCTCGACATGGCCAGTGGGGAGGTCAAGCGGTGGATCCGGGTCGACCACACCGTCGGCGGGCTCGCCTTCTCCCGCGACGGACGGGAACTCGTCGCGACGACCTACAGCGAGAACCCGGATCTGCAGCCCATCCCGAAGAAACTGGCGGGAGGTGGCTTCGAAACCGAGGCCACGACGTCCCACCGCACCGGTTTCCACGTCATCGACGTGGCGTCCGGGAAGAGCGAGTGGAGTCGGATCAGCGCGGGTGGCGGGCCCGGGGACCTCGATACCGTCAACAGCCGCCAGGACTTCGCCTTCAGCCGGGACGGCAGACTCATCTGGGCCGGTACGCCCATGGAGCCGGGCTACCAGTACTACGACCGGAGGGGCGACGAGGTCGATCCGCCGGCCGACGGGAAGTACCGGCGGTGGTACGTCGACGCCGGCTTCTCACCCGACGGCAAGCTGCTCGCCGGTGACTTCGCGGGCGAGAAGTACAAGACGTCGTCCTGGATCCTCGACCCGAAGACCGGTGAGCCGGTCACCGAGTCGCGCGGGCAGCAGCTGCTCGCCTGGGCCGACGACTCCTCGCTGGTCGCGTGGGACATCGGCAAGGACGGCAACGAGTACCACCAGCGGCTCGTCCTGGTGACGCTCGAGAGCGACAAGGAGGTCCCGCTCAGCGACTTCCGCTCGACCAAGGACAACACGCTGGGCCGCTGGGAGCCGGTCTTCGCCGACCGTTAGCCGACCGGCACAGGGAGCACGAGCCGTTCGTAGGCCGCCCGCAGCCCGTCTACCGTCTTCCGGTCGGCGGGCCGCAGCGGCGGGCGGACCGGGCCGGACGGGAGTCCCAGGTCGCCCAGCAGGCCCTTGGCGGTGACGGTGCCGGGCAGTCCCGAGGACATCACCAGTTCGATGAGTTCCGTGGCCCGTTGCTGGAGCAGGGCCGCCCGGCCGGTGTCTCCCGCGTCGAACGCGTCCAGCACCGCCCGGAGTTGCTCCGGAACCACGTTCGCGACCGTGCTGACGTACCCCGCCCCGCCCACCGCGTACAGGGCGAGATTGTGCTCGTCGCAGCCCGCGTAGTACGCCAACGCGGTGCGGGCGAGCACCTTTTGGGCGCCGAGGAAGTCGTAGGAGCAGTCCTTCACGGCGACGATCCGGGGATGCGCGGCGAGCCGGATGAGGGTCTCCGGCTCGATCCGGGTGCCGGTGCGGCCGGGGATGTCGTACAGCATGACCGGCAGCCCGGAGGCGTCGGCGACCTCCCGGAAGTGCGCCTCCAGGGCGTCCTGCGGGGGCCGGCTGTAGTACGGGCTGACGACGAGCACCCCGTCCGCGCCCGCCTTCTCGGCGGACCGGGCGAGCTCGACGGTGTGCCGGGTGTCGAAGGTGCCGACGCCCGCGACGAGGGACGCCCGCTCGCCGACCGCCTCCCGCACCGCCGCGACCAGCTTCGCCTTCTCGGCGTCCGAGGTGGTCGGAGACTCGCCCGTCGTCCCGGACAGCACCAGCCCGTCGCAGCCGCGCCCCACCAGCCGCTCGGCGAGCGCCTGCGCCCCGTCGAGGTCGAGCGCCCCCGACGGCGTGAAGGGCGTGACCATCGCGCAGAGGGCACGGCCGAAGGGCGGGGGCGCGGAAGCGGTGTTCGTCGTCATGACGGTAGTCTCGGCGCCACCACTGTGAAGCTCCACTTAAATTCGCTACGAGGTACAGGTAAGCATTTCTGAGAGGTGGGGTTCATTCGGCGCGGCCCTGCCCTTTGCTCGAAGCGCCCTCTCGGGTCACCGGCCGGAACTCTCCGGGGCGCACGACCGGGCGACGGAGCCGAAGGCTTCCGGCGGGCTGGGCGTGCCCGAACTCCCCGCGCAGGCGGCCCTGTTGCAGGGCCGCCTCGACCGGTTCCGGCCCGCTCGGCCCCTTCGACGGGCGCGGACCGGACGGTACGGCGCAGGGGTAGGCGGGGCCGGCCGGGGTACCCGGTGTTCCGCAACCGAGAGGAGGCGGAACACCGTGACCGTGACACAGCCCGCCGGGCACCGCACCGTCGGTGAACTCGTCGGCCAGGCCACTGAACAGCTCTCCCGGCTCGTACGGCAGGAGCTCGCCCTCGCGAAGGTGGAGCTCGCCGAGAAGGGCCGGCGTGCCGGGCGCGGCGGGGGGATGCTCGGCGCCGCGGGAGCGTTCGCGTACGCCGGGCTGCTCGCGCTCGCCGGCACGGCCGTCGCCGCCCTCTCGCTGACGCTGCCCGTCTGGGCCGCGGCGCTCATCGTGACGGCGGTGCTGTTCGCGATCGCAGCCGTGCTGGCCGCGACCGGCCGCGCGCAACTGCGCCGGGCCGCACCTCCCACCCCCGAGGAGACCCTGGGCAGCGTCAGGGCCGACGTCGAGGAGATCAGGGAAAGGGCGCACCGATGACGGACAAGGGCACGACCAGGGAGACGGCGGCGCACCTGCGCCGGCAGATAGCCCATACCAGGAGCCAGCTCGGCGCCACGGTCGAGGAGTTGGCGGGCCGGACGGACGTGCGCGGCCGGGCCCGCGCCCGCGCCGCCGACATCATGGACCGGGCGGGCGCGATGACGGTACAACTCCGCAGCACGGCCGCCCAGGCCCGCCACACGGTCCAGGACACCGCGGCCCGGGCGGGTCACACGGTCCAGGACACCGCGGCCCAGGCCCGCCACACGGTCCAGGACACCGCGGCCCGGGCGGGCCACACGGTCCAGGACAGGGCCGGCCGCGCAGGTCACCTCGTCCAGGACCGTGCGGCGCACGCAGGCCACGTGGTTCGCGGCAACGCGGCGCACACCGGTCACGGGGTGGAACGGCAGGTGCCGGCCCCGATCCGCGGGCCCGTGCGGTTCGCGGCGCGGCACCCGCGGCCGATCGTGATCGTCGGTGCGGCGGCCCTGGCGCTCGTGGCGGCGGGAGTTCTCGGGAGGCGCCGGGCCGAGCGATAGTCCCACCCGAGCCCGTACACCACACGGCCCGGCATTCGCGTGGCGCGGATGCCGGGCCGTCGTACGTCCAGTCGGCGGAGCGAGAGCCCTCACCGAAAAGTAATCCCTCCTGGACAAAAAAACTTTTCGGTGAGAGTGTGGACGCATGCTGGACGTCACCGTGATCGAGGACCCGGAGGCCGCCGCCGCCTCCCTGGACCCCATAAGGGCCCGGCTGCTGGCCCAGCTGGCCGCGGGACCCGCCTCGGCGGCGATGCTGGCCGGGAAGGTCGGCCTGCCGCGGCAGAAGGTGAACTACCACCTGAAGGCCCTGGAGCGGCACGGCCTGGTCGAACTGGCCGGCGAGCGCCGCAAGGGCAATGTCACCGAGCGGCTGATGCGCGCCACCGCCGCCTCGTACGTGATCTCGCCGCTCGCCCTCGCCGAGGTGCAGCCGGACCCGGACCGCTTCCGCGACCAGCTCTCCGCGCGCTGGCTGCTCGCGCTCGGCGCCCGCCTGGTGCGGGACGTCGGCTCGCTGATCACCGGCGCCACCAAGGCCCGTCAGCGGCTGGCGACCTACGCCCTGGACGGCGAGGTCCGCTTCGCCTCCGCCGCCGACCGCGCCGCCTTCATCGAGGAACTGACGGCCGGGGTCGGCGCCCTGGTCCGCAAATACGACGCCCCCGACGCCGAGGACGGACGCGACCACCGGATCGTGCTGGCCGTCCATCCCACGGTCAAGGAACCGGCCGCCCTGGAAACGCACCCCTAGGAGCCAGTCATGTCACAGGACAAGGAATTCGAGATCGTCCGCGAGTTCGAGGTCGACGCCACGCCCGAAGAGGTGTGGGAGGCGATCACGAACGGCACCGGGGGCTACCTCTGGCCGATGGAGCCGCCCGAGCCCAAGGTGGGCGGCACGGCGGCCTTCGGGTCGACGGTCACCGTGTACGACCGGCCGCACCACCTCACCATCCGCAGCGAGGACGTCGGCTTCTCCATCCAGAGCGTGAACCAGCTCGAGCACGTCATCGAGCCCCGCGACGGCGGTCGACGCGCCTGGGTGCGGTACGTGCACAGCGGCATCTTCACCGACGACTGGGACAACCAGTACGACGGAGCGAGCAGGCACACCGACTTCTATCTGCACACGCTGCGCGAGTACCTCACCCACTTCGCGCCCCGACCCGTCACGTTCGCCCAGTTCAACGGGCCGGGGACGAGCACCGCACCCGACGCGCTCACCCAGGTCGGGCGGGCTCTCGGGCTGGCGGAGGACACCGCCCAGGGGGCCGGCGTGACGGTGCGCGGTCCGCGGGAGTTCGAGGCCGTACTCGACTACCGGAACCCCTACTTCATCGGACTGCGCACCGAGAACGCGCTCATCCGCATCTTCGGGCGCAACCACTGGGGTGCCCCGGTGGGGATCAGCGTCCACGACTTCGCCGCGGACGCCGACGCCCAGGCGAACGAAGCCGCCTGGCAGGGCTGGCTGAACGAGGTGTTCAGCACGCCCTAGTACCGCGGCAGGCGACGTTCGCCCCGTCGCGACGCCCGGCACGCCCTCTCGCCGCACCGGGCACAACCCCGAGTACGTCCAGTACGAGGGCTTGCGCCCGGCACGCCGAGAGCACGCTTCCCCACTCTCGGCTTCGCTCGAGCGGGAGGGACCCCCACGACGCCGCTCCTTGACGGGCGAACGTTGCCTGCCGCGGCACAGGGTTCACGGACTGAAGCGCAGCACCTGCGGGTCGTGGTCGCTGATCTGGTCGTGGAACTCGGAGTTGATGTGCACGCTGTCGTACTCGAAGCCGCAGCCGCGCCGGATCGACGGGCTGACCAGGATCTGGTCCAGGACCTGCTGGTTGCCCTGGTAGTCGTAGGTGTAACGCTCGCTCTTCGGCAGCGACTTGATCGCCGACCACAGCTCGCCGTCACCCTCGAGGATCCGCGCGGTGCCGGAGAACTCGAAGTCGTTGATGTCGCCGAGGGCGATCACGTCCGCGTCCTTCTGCACGTCGAGGATGTCCTTGACGAACGTGTTGACCAGCGTCGCCTGCTGGTGGCGCTGGGTCTCCGAGCTGCGCACCACCGGCTGGTACTGCGCGTGCAGCGACTGGTCGCCGCCCTTGGAGTTGAAGTGGTTGGCGATCACGAAGACCGTACGGCCCCGGAAGACGAACTCGCCGACCAGCGGCTTGCGGCTGGTGTTCCAGGCGGTGTTCGCGGGGTCGATACGGGCCGGGGAGGCCGTGAGCCGCGCCTTCCCGTGCACCTTCGTCACCCCGACGGCCGTCGTCGCGTCGCCGCCCGCGCGGTCCGTGAAGGACACCCGCTCCGGGTTGAACAGGAACACCTGGCGGATGTTGCCGCCCGGCTCGCCGCCGTCGGTGTCGTTCGCCGGGGCGATCGAGCGCCAGTCGTACTGCGGGCCGCCCGCCGCGACGATCGCGTCGATCAGCTTGGTCACGGTGACGTCGGCGGCGGTCGTACCGTCGTCCTTGGCGCCGTTGTTGTCCTGGATCTCCTCCAGGGACACGATGTCGGGCGACTTCAGGTTGTTCACGATCGCGGAGGCGTGCTCCTCGAACGTGGCGTCGGAGGGGTCGAGGTTCTCGACGTTGTACGTCGCGACCGCCAGCTCGCCCCTCTTCTGCTTCTCGGTCGTCTCCCGCTCCAGGCCGCCGCTCTTGAGCGTGCCGAGGGCGCCCGCGACCAGGGTGTAGCCGCCGAACTGGTTGTAGTCCAGCGGGCCGGTGGTGGTGCCGGCCAGGGTGTCGCCGACGTTCGCGACCGGGAAGTCGGCCGTCGGGCCCAGCGACTGGATCTGCAGCCGGCCGGTGTTCTGCGACTCGTACGAGCCGTACACCGTGCCGCCGCGGCGGCTCGCGTTCTCCCGCGGCTTCACCGTCACCCACAGCTCGCTGTACGGGTCGGTCGCGGTGACCACGCGGGCGTCGGCGACCTGGACGTTCATGCCCTCCAGGGACTCGTAGTAGTCCAGGGCGTATTTCGCGGGCCGGAGCGTGAGGCCGCCCACGGAGTTGTTCGCGGCGGTGTCGCCGGCCGGGGTGTAGGCGGCCGGGACCGACTTCGCGTCGATCACCGTGGCGGCCGGGACCGCGTTGCCGCTGGAGACGACGGTGACCGTCGGCTTGGTGATCTCGGTGACCGACTGGTTGCCGGACGAGGCGCCGCCCGGGACGTACTCCGAGACCGTGCCGCCCACCGTGACCGAGTCGCCGACGGCGACCTTCGGGGCGGAGCCGGTGAAGACGAAGACGCCCTCACTGGTGGCCGGGTCGGCGTCCGGGTTCGGATCCTGGATCCAGAAGCCTCTGGACGAGCCGTAGGTGCGTACGCCGGTGACGATTCCGGTCACACCCGTGACCGCCTGGCCGGCGTACGGCGATATCCGGGTCGTGCCCTGGACGTCATGGACGGCCACCGTCTCCGCGTGCGCGGGCGAGGTCAGGACGACGGTGGACGCCGCGGAACAGACTGCGGCGACGGTGAGCGCGGCGACGCGCGCGGACTTCTTGCTCGGCAACGGGATCCCTCCGGGGACATGCGTGGGCGCCGGGACGAGGGTGGAGCGTGGGAGTGCTTGACGCGCGTAGAAAAGGGGGACGGCATGAGTGAACACTCGTTCCCCCAACTTCTACGCGCGTCAATCTCCTGCTTGATCAGGCCAGTTGTCAAGGATTGAGCCATGTATGCCTCCCGACGGAGAGATGAACCGGATGGGATGGGTGGAAATCCCTCTAGGCTGAACGCCTGAGTGAAACGACGCCCTAGGAGAACCAGCCGATGTCAGACAGCTCCCCCCTGCCGCCCGTACGGCTGCACCCCGAAGCGGAGCTGGCGCGCGACGCGCTGTCCACGCCGTTGCTCTCCCGGGCCGCCCGGCTCGCCCGCTGGGCCGGCCCCGACACCCGCGTCGATCCCGGGGGCCAGCTCGTCGAGGAGCAGCTGCCGGCCGCCGCCGAGGTACTCGGCCTGACCGGCGACGACGCGGCCGCATACGCGAGCGAGGCCTGGCGGGTCGCCATGGACATCGGGCTCGTGGAAGTCGTCGACGAGCAGGCCGACACCGTCGTCGCGGGCGCCGACCTCGCCCTGCTGACCGGCGGCACCCCGCACGACGTGCTCGGCGTCTGGCTCGGCGCCCTGGAGTCCGTGATCGCCGACGCGGCCGTACCCGACCTCGACGAGCTGATGGACGCCATGGACGAGGGCGGCGCCGTCGACCTCTCCCAGCTGGACTGGGATCCCGAGGGCGAGGCGGAGTTCCTCAACGGCGTCCTCGGCAATCTCTACCTGCTCACCGCCAGCGAGGACGGCCCCGGCGACGGCCCCGTCCCGCTGCCCGCGCTCGCCGCCTCCATGATCGTCCCCGGTGACATGGGTGAGCCCACCAACGACATGCTGGAACAGATCTCCGACGCGATGATGCGCCTCGACGACCAGTTCCGGCTCCTGGAGCCGATCGGCCTCGTCGTCTACCAGCCCGTCGACGAGGCCCTGATGGCCGACCCCGAGGAAGAGGCCCCCGCCGCCACCCCGGTCGACGAGACCGACGTCACCCGCTACGGCATGGTCCGCCTCACCCCGCTCGGCGTCTACGGGCTGCGGGCGCGCCTGCTGGAGTCCGGCTTCCAGGCCCCGGCCGTCGGCGAGTTCGCCGACAAGGGCGCCGACGCGCTCCTCGACGGCAGCGCCGGGTACGGCCCGCACGCCGCCCGCGCCGAGACCGAGCAGTGGCTGGCCCGCCGCGAACCCGTCGACGCGGCACGGGAGTTGCTCGCCGCGGCCCGCGGGTCGGACCCCGGCGCGCCCCTGCGCCGGCTCCGCTGCCAGCAGGCCCTCTCCCTCGTCGGCGGCCAGGCCGAACCCGCCGTACGCGAAGTCCTCGACGACCCCGAGCTCGGCGGGCTCGCACGCGTCTGGCTGACCGAACTGGGCGCGACGGACGTACCGGCCCCCTCCGAGGACCTGGTCTTCTGGCTCACCATCGACACGGTGGCCGCGCAGCTCGCCGCCGAGGGCAACTCCGAGGAACTCCACGCCCTCGTCGAGGGGCTGGCCCAGCAGCACAGCGGCTTCTTCGCGGCGGCCTGGCGCGTCGAGCACCCCGCGACCCCGGACGTCCTGGAGGCGATGGGCCGTCTGCACCCCGACAAGCGGGTCGCGAAGGAGGCCCGCAAGGCGGCCTTCAAGGCGCGGTCGCAGCAGGGCGGCTGACCCTTCCCGGGGGTGCGCCCGAGGAGGGAGGGACCGAAACCGTACGGGTTCACGGAACCGGGTCCCCCGAAGCCGCCCCCCGTTCAACTCCCGTTCAGGCATGGGCGAAACGGTGTCGCCGAACCGAGGTCCGCCACCCTCCACGGCATACCCACCGTCTCAGGAGACACCATGTCGCTCACCCGCAGGGACTTCGCCAGACAATCCGCGCTCACCGGTGCCGGGGTGGCACTGGCGGGCAGCGTCGGCGCCCTCGCCACCGCGCCGAACGCCCTCGCCTCCACGGAGGCCGAGAGCGCGACGGAGGAGACCGCGGCCGGTCACCACGGCGGCGTCGGCTACGGACCGCTGATCCCCGACCCCGACGGCATCCTCGCGCTGCCCGCCGGGTTCACGTACGAGATCATCACCTACAGCGGGAAGACCAAGCTGGAGTCCGGCGAGTTCACCCCCTCCAACCACGACGGCACCTCCACCTTCGACGGCCCGCGTGGCGCGACCCTCCTGGTCAACAACCACGAACTGAAGGGCCCGCGGTCCGCCTGGAAGTACCCCGTCCCGCTCACCGAGGGCCTGGTCTACGACCCTGCGGCCTCCGGTGGCTGCACGGTGGTCGAGGTCCGCCCCGGCGGCCGGGTCGCCGAGTGGGTCGGCATCGCCGGCACCTCCACCAACTGCGCGGGCGGCAACACCCCTTGGGGCACCTGGCTCACCTGCGAGGAGACCGAGGACAAGGCCGGCCAGAACGGCATGACCAAGGACCACGGCTACGTCTTCGAGGTCGACCCCGAGGACCGTCGCGCCAACAGGAACCCCAGGCCCGTCAAGGCGCTGGGCCGGTACGCCCACGAGGCCGTCGTCGTCGACCCCGCGCGCGGCCACCTCTACCTCACCGAGGACGCCTCCGGCCCCAACGGCCTCCTCTACCGCTGGACCCCGCCGGAGGGCTTCTGCCACGGCCGCGGCAAGCTGCGTACCCTCGCCGACGACGCCGGCGTCCTGCAGGCCTTCAAGTGCTTCGACTCCGGCGGCAAGTTCGTCGACGACCTCTCCCGCGCCACGAGGACCGGCACGGTGTACGGCGTCGACTGGGTGACCGTCCCCGACCGCGACGCGAGGACGACCTCCGTCCGCAAGCAGTTCACCGACGGCCAGGTCACCCGCGCCCGCAAACTGGAGGGCATGTGGTGGGCCGACGGCGGCACCTACATCGTCTCCTCCTACGCCCGTGACGAGAGCCCCGTGCAGCACGACGGCGCCGTCTGGTTCTACGACCCCAAGCGCCGCACCCTCACCCTCAAGGTCCTGATCGGCGTCAACCCCGACCCGGCCGTCGACGGCAACTTCGACGGCCCCGACAACATCACGGTCTCCCCGTACGGCGGCCTCGTCATCGCCGAGGACGGCGAGGGCGTCCAGCACCTCTTCGGCGCCACCGACAGCGGCCGCACCTACCCGATCGCCCGCAACGAACTCAACCTCGGCACCGCGGACGACCCGGAGTACAGCGAGTTCACCGGCGTCACCTTCTCACCCGACGGCCGGACCCTGTTCGCGAACATCCAGGACCCGGGGATCATGCTGGCGATCACCGGTCCCTGGAAGCGCCAGAAGCGGTAAGGATTTCGTTCCGCCGAACGAGTGACCTTCTTCTCGCTTCGGCCGGCCCCTGCCCGTACCGGCTGGGTGCTTCCGTCTCGTCCTGGTCACCGGTCGAGGTGGGGAGGGGCCGCGAACGCGGCACCCCTTGTTCGCGTCGCCATCTGACATCTAACATTTCAGTTCATGGAGGCCGTACCCCGCACACTGCTCAGGGACCGCGCTTACGCGGCGATCCGGGACGCCATCGTGACCGGGGCCATCGAGCCCGGCGCGGTGGTGCGGGACGCCGAGCTCGCGGAGCGGCTCGGGCTGTCGCGGGCGCCGGTGCGGGAGGCGTTCGCCCGGCTGGTGGACGAGGGGCTGCTGGAGAGCAAGCCGCAGAGCTACACCCGGGTGACGCCGGTCGTCGCCGCCGATGTGCGGGACGCGGCGGCCGTGGTGGGTGCCATGCACGAACTGGTCACGCGCGTCGCGGTGCCCCGGCTGTTCGCGGCGGACGTCGAGGGGATGCGCGCGGCCAACGAGCGGTTCGCCGCCGCCGTGCGCGCCGGGGTCGTGGACGCCGCCCTGGTCGCCGACGACGAACTGCACGACATCCTCGTCCGCGCCGCCGGCAACCGCGCGGCCGCCGCCACCATCGCCCGCTACACCCCCCTGATCCGGCGGCTGGAGCGACGGCGCTTCGGCGAGGGCGGCACCTGCCGTTCGGCCGGGCTGCACGGACGGCTGATCGAGGCCTGCGCCGACGGTGACGTGGACGAGGCGGTCCGGGTCACGGCGGAGATCTGGCGCACTCTGGCCGACCTGGCCGACACCGACTGAGCCAAGGAGGCTCCATGGCGCCCAAGTCCCTCTCCTCCTATGAGCGTTACCCCCTCCTGTTCGGTCCCTCGCCGGTCCATCCGCTGCAGCGGCTCACCGCCCACCTCGGGGGTGCCTCCCTATGGGCCAAGCGGGAGGACTGCAACTCCGGGATCGCGTACGGCGGGAACAAGACCCGCAAGCTGGAGTACCTGGTCGCGGACGCGCTCGCGCAGGGCTGCGACACACTGGTGTCGATCGGCGGGGTCCAGTCCAACCACACCCGCCAGGTCGCCGCCGTCGCCGCCCGTGCCGGACTGAAGTGCGTGCTCGTGCAGGAGAGTTGGGTGGAGTGGCCCGACTCCGTGTACGACAAGGTCGGCAACATCCTGATCAGCCGGCTCGCCGGGGCCGACGTACGCCTCGTCCGCGCCGGTTTCGGCATCGGCTTCAAGGAGAGCTGGGAGCAGGCGCTCAGGGAGGTCGAGGAGTCGGGCGGCAAGCCGTACGCCATTCCGGCCGGGGCGTCGGACCATCCGCTCGGCGGGCTGGGTTTCGCCGGGTGGGCGTACGAAGTGGCCGAGCAGGAGCGGGAGTCGGGAGTCTTCTTCGACACCGTGATCGTGTGCTCGGTGACCGGTTCGACCCAGGCCGGCATGGTCGCCGGGTTCGCCGCGCTGGAGGAGGCGGGTGGCCGCCCCCGGCGGGTGATCGGGATCGACGCCTCGGCCAAGCCCACCGAGACCCGCGAGCAGATCGCCCGCATCGCCCGGCGGACCGGCGAACTCATCGGTGTGGAACGTGCGGTGACCGTCGACGACATCGAACTCGACGAGCGGTACCACGCGGGCGTCTACGGCGTCCCCGACGACACCACCCTGGAGGCGATGCGGCTCGCCGCCCGCACCGAGGGCATGGTCACCGACCCCGTTTACGAGGGGAAGTCGATGGCCGGCCTCGTCGACCTGGTCACCCGCGGCGAGATCACCCCCGACTCCACCGTGCTCTACGCCCACCTGGGCGGCCAGCCGGCGCTGAACGCGTACAGCGCGCTCTTCTAGAGTCGCGGCAGGCGACGTTTGCCCGTCAACGTTGCCTGCCGAGGCATCAGGCGTCGGCCGTCGGCGTCCTCCGCCTTCCCCGGATCGCGAACGCCGCCACCAGCAGGGCTGTCAGGGCGATCAGGGCGGCCGTTCCGAAGGCGCGGGAGGCGCCGTGGGTGAGGATGTCGGTGGGCGTGCCGGTGGCGTCGCGGGTGGCGGTGCCGTAGACCGTGACCAGCACGGAGAGGCCGAGGGTGCCGCCGAGCCACTGGAGGGTCTGCAGGAGGCCGGAGGCGGCGCCGGCCTCGTGGGGGGTGACCTTGGCGAGGATGGTGGCGTTCAGGGGCATCAGGGCCAGGCCGATGCCGACGCCCAGGATGACGAGCGGGCCGAGCAGGGCCGGCGCGTAGCCGTCGCCGGGGCGCAGGCGCCACAGCCAGGCGCCGGCGGTGGCGAGCAGGGTCATGCCGGTCAGGACCAGCGGCTTGGCGCCGAAGCGTGCCAGCATCCGCGGCACGAACCGCACGGTCGTGAACATCACCGCCGTCATGGGGAGGAAGGCGATGCCGGCGCGCAACGGGCTGTAGTCCAGGACCTGTTGGCTGATCAGGGTGAGGAAGTAGAAGGCGCCGAACATGCCCGCCGGAAGCAGCAGGACGCCCACGAAGGCGCCCGCCCGGTCGCGGTCGGCGAAGAGTCGCAGCGGCATGATCGGCTGCTGGGCACGGGACTCGGTCAGGGCGAAGCCGACCAGGAGGACGGCCGCGAGCGTGAACCCGAGCAGCGCCCGGGTGTCGCTCCAGCCCTCCTCCGACACCCGGATGAACGAGTACACCAGCGAGGTGGTCCCCGCGGTGCCGGTCAGGGCGCCCGGCGCGTCGAAGCGGCCGGCCTGGCGCGGGGTCTCGGTGACGAGGCGGGGCAGCGCGAGGGCGACCGCGAGGCCGATGGGTACGTTGATCAGCAGCGCCCAGCGCCAGGACGCCCATGACGTGAGCATGCCGCCGAGGACCAGGCCGATGGAGGCGCCGATGCCGGCCGTGGAGGAGTAGACGCCGAGGGCGTGGTGGCGGCGGGGGCCCTCGGGGAAGTTGGTGGTGATCAGGGCGAGGGTGCTCGGTGCGGTGAGTGCGGCGCCGACCCCCTGCAGCGCGCGGGCGGCGAGCAGCCCGCCGTCGTCGACGGCGAGTCCGCCGAGGAGGGACGAGCCGGCGAAGAGCAGGACACCGAGGGTGAGCGTACGGCGGCGGCCGAGGATGTCGCCGGTACGGCCGCCGAGCAGCAGTAATCCGCCGAAGGCGAGGGTGTAGGCGTTGAGCACCCAGGACAGGCCGGTGGGGCTGAAGCCCAGGTCGCGCTGGATGTCGGGCAGGGCGACGTTGACGACGGTGGAGTCGACGCCGACCATCAGGTACGCCGTGACGATGACCAGGAGGACGGCGCGCAGCCGGGTCGCGGACTCCGGAGGTGCGGAAGGGGGCTCGGCGGTCGTGGACGAGGTGGATGGGGACGGGGTGGACATGGGGTACTCCCTGTCTGGTGTCCCCGCGTCAAGTGGTGGAGCATGCGGGCAGCACGAAGTAGCCCGCAGAGACAAGCGCAATAAGCGGGGACTGTCTCCGTTTAGTGCTCGATAAAATACGGAGAGAGTCCCCGGTTCGCAAGGAGTAACTGGATGACGCAGGTCAGACCCATGCGCGCGGACGCTCGCCGCAACTACGAGCGGTTGCTGAAGGCGGCGGTGGAGGCCTTCGCCGAGCATGGGGAGGGCGCCTCCCTCGACGACATCGCCAAGCGGGCGGGCGTTGGCTCAGGCACCCTGTACCGGCACTTTCCGACGCGGCAGGCGCTGCTGGAGGCGGCGTACGTGGACCGGATCGAGGCGCTCGCGGTGCGCGCCGACGAGCTGGGCTCGGAGCTGGCGCCGGGGGAGGCGCTGGTGGAGTGGCTCAATGAGCTGTGCGTCGGGACGATCCAGGTGCGGGGGATGAAGGCGCTGCTGGGGTCTGCCGTGACCGATGGGAGTGCGGCGGCGGTGACGGTCTGCGGGACGCGGATGAAGGACGCGGCGACCCGGTTGGTGGAGGCGGCGCAGCGGGAGGGGGTGCTGCGGGGGGATGTCGAGCCAATCGATGTGCTGCGGCTGGCGCACGGGGTCGCCACCGCGTCGGAGTTGGCGAAGGGGGACGGGAGCGCGATTCGGCGGTATGTGTCGCTGTTGACGGAGGGGCTGCGGGCGTAGGGGGGCAGGCGCCGTGTGCCGGGGCCGGCGGCCGGGGGTGGGTTGGCTCGCCCGCGCCGGCGGGGTGCCGCTGCGCCCACCCTCCCCCACTTCCGTCGTCGCTCGAGCGGGGGGACCGCCATCGCCCCAGCGTCACGACTGCCCTGGGACGCGATCGATGTCTACAGTGCCTCCGCCGCCGGTTTCACCATGTTGCGTACCGTCCTCGCCTTGACGAACCGGCCCATCGCCGTCATGTCCCACTCGCCGGAGAACTGGCGGATGAGCTTGGCCATCATCACGCCTGTCTGGGGTTCGGCGTTGGTGAGGTCGAAGCGGACCAGTTCCTCGCCGGTGGTGGCGTCGAGGAGGCGGCAGTAGGCCTTGGCGACCTCGGTGAACTTCTGGCCTGAGAAGGAGTTGACCGTGAAGACCAGGCCGGTGACCTCCTGGGGGAGCCGGCCCAGGTCGACGACGATCACCTCGTCGTCGCCTCCGCCCTCGCCGGTGAGATTGTCGCCGGAGTGCTTGATCGCGCCGTTCACGATGGACAGCTTGCCGAAGTAGCAGCTGTCGATGTGGTTGCGCTGGGGGCCGTAGGCGATGACGGAGGCGTCCAGGTCGATGTCGCTGCCGCGGTACGCCGGCTCCCAGCCGAGGCCCATCTTGACCTGCGAGAGCAGCGGACGGCCGCCCTTGACGAGGGAGACGGTCTGGTTCTTCTGGAGGCTGACGCGGCCCTTGTCCAGGTTGATCTTCCCGGCGCCGGGGGCCGGGGCGGCCGGAGCCGGCGGGGCCGGGGGCATCGGCGGGGCGGCCGCGGGAGCCACGGGTGTCGCGGCCGGCGCGGGCTGCGCGGGTGCCGACGGTTCCTCCACCGTCACGCCGAAGTCCGTCGCGATCCCGGCCAGGCCGTCGGCGTACCCCTGGCCGACGGCCCGGGCCTTCCAGGCGCCGTTGCGCAGATAGATCTCCACGACCACCAGGGCCGTCTCGGTGCCGAGCTGCGGGGGTGTGAAGGTGGCCAGGACGCTGTTGTCGTCCGCGCTGCGGATCGTCGCCGTCGGTTCGATGCCCTGGAACGTCTGGCCCGCGGCGTCCGGGCTCGCGGTGACGACGATCTTCTCGATGCCCGGGGGGACGGCGCCGGTGTCGACCGTGATCGCGTCGGGGGACGTTCCGCCGCCGGAGCGGTACGTCACGCCGGGGCCGCTCGGCTGGTTGTAGAAGATGAAGTCGTCGTCGGAGCGCACCTTGCCGTCGGCGGTGAGCAGCAGGCCCGATACGTCGAGCCGCACCGGTGCGGCGACGTCCACCGTCACGCGCGCGACGGGGAGAGGGATGTTCGAGCCGGGGGTCATAGCTGTCATGCAGGGGGAACGAACGGGGCCGCTTTACCGTTCCCTTACCTGCGGGTGGATCAGACGCGCAGGACCTGCGGCCCCAGCAGTGAGTAGCGGTGGGCCTCGGCCGCCGGCAGCAGCGTGCTCGTGACGATCGCCTCCAGGACGCCGACCTCCGCGAACCGGCAGAAGCTGACCGCTCCGAACTTGGTGTGCACGCCCACGAAGACCACCCGCCGCGCCGCCCGCACGGCCTGCGCCTTGACCTCGCCGACGGCCGGGTCGGGGGTGGTCAGACCGTGTTCTCGGGAGATGCCGTTGGCGCCGAGGTAGGCGAGGTCGACGACGAAGCCGGCCAGCATGTTGGTCGTCCAGTGGTCGACGGTCGCCAGGGTGCCTGCGCGGACCCGGCCGCCGAGGAGCAGCACGGAGACGTTGCCGTTTCCGGCGAGCGCGCTCGCGACCGGCAGGGAGGCGGTGACCACGGTCAGCGGCCGGTCCACGGGCAGTGCCTCGGCGATGAGCTGCGGGGTGAAGCCCTCGTCGACGAAGACCGTCTCGGCGTCCCCGAGCAGCCCGGCCGCGGCGGTGGCGATCCGGCGCTTCTCGGGGACGTGGCTGGTGGCGCGGAAGGCCAGCGTCGTCTCGAAGCCGGCGCTCTCCACGGGGTAGGCGCCGCCGTGCGTACGGCGCACCAGTCCGTGGTCCTCCAGGGCGCGCAGATCCCGCCGTACGGTCTCCTTGGCCACGCCCAGTTCGGTGGCGAGCGCGGCGACGTCGACCGAGCCGGTGGCGCGGGCGGCGCGCACGATCTCCCGCTGCCGGTCCTCCGCCGTTCTCGGGACCATGTTCCCGCCTCCCTTCGCTGCCCGTTCGGGCCCCTGAGGGAAGTTCTACAGCGGGTGCGCGGCGCCGACCAGGTCCGTTGCGGGACCGAGGCGGCCCGCGCCGGCCCGTTTCGGTCAGTACGGCCAGATGGGCGGGTCGCTGACGAAGTGGCCGCCCAGGTAGGCGTGTGCGATGTTCTCCGGGTCCAGCTCGCCCTGCTCGGCGATGAGCTTCTCGGCGTACGGCTCGGAGTCGTCCTGCGGCTCGTAGCCGAGCGCACGCGCCGAGGTGAGGTCCCACCACAGGCGGGTGTTGGCGGAGGAGCCGTAGACGACGGTGTGGCCGACGTTCTCGGCGGTCAGCGCCGCGTGGAAGAGGCGGGCGCCGTCGGCGGGGCTCATCCAGACCGACAGCATCCGCACACCGGTCGGCTCGGGGAAGCAGGAGCCGATGCGCACCGACACCGTCTCCAGACCGTGCTTGTCCCAGTAGAGCTGGGCGAGGTCCTCGCCGAAGGACTTGGACAATCCGTAGAAGGTGTCCGGGCGGCGCGGGGTGTCGACAGGGATCAGGGGGTCGTCGCCCTGCGGGCGGGGGGTGAAGCCGACCGCGTGGTTGGAGGAGGCGAAGACGATCCGTCCGACGCCCTCCGCGCGGGCGGCCTCGTACACGTTGTACGTCCCCTCGATGTTCGCCTTGAGGATCTTCTCGAAGGGGGCTTCCAGGGAGATGCCCGCGAGGTGGATGATCGCGTCGACGCCCCGCACGGCCTCCCTGAGGGCCTCCCGGTCGGCGAGGTCCGCGACGATCGCGTCCGGCTCGCCCTCGATGGGCCGCAGGTCGAGCAGGCGCAGCTCGTAGCCGTGGTGGGGGAGCAGGTCCCGCATCAGCGTGCCGAGGCCGCCGGCGGCGCCGGTGAGCAGGACGGTGCGGGGAGCGGGCATCCTCGGGTCTCCTCGGATCGACTCTTGGCAGCGGCCGTCTACTTGGACGCTATTCACATGCGTGGACACGCTAAGGATCTCCCGCATGCTGCGTCAAGTGTGCCGCCGACCTGGCGGTTTCGCTCGTGTGGCGCCGCCTCCGAGCTTGACCGGGCCGGAAAGGGCTTCATAGGGTGAGCGTGTTCAGAAATGTGGACACTGGTCAGAAGAACGCACGCGTCGTTCCAGGGAGAGCCCGTGACGTCAGCCCCGCTCGCCGCCCCTCTCTCCGCCCGTCTCCGCGTCCCCAGCGGACCGCTGTTCTTCCCCGTGACGGCCTACGGCCCCGACGGCTCCGTCGACCTCGACGTCTTCCGCGCCCATGTGCGCCGAGGGGTGGAGGCCGGGGCGGCCGCCGTCTTCGCCTGCTGCGGCACGGGAGAGTTCCACGCCCTCACCCCGGAGGAGTTCCAGGCGTGCGTAGGGGCGGCCGTCGAGGAGACCGGCGGCCGGGTGCCGGTCGTCGCGGGCGCCGGGTACGGGACCGCCCTCGCCGAGCGCTACGCGCGGCTCGCGCGGGATGCCGGGGCGGACGGGCTGCTCGCCATGCCGCCCTACCTCGTCGTCGCCGCCCAGGAGGGCCTGCTGCGGCACTACCGGGAGCTGGCGGCCGCGACGGCGCTCCCCGTGATCGTCTACCAGCGCGACAACGCCGTCCTCACCCCCGGCACCGTCGTCGAACTCGCCCGCACCGAGGGGATCATCGGCCTCAAGGACGGCCTCGGCGACCTCGACCTGATGCAGCGGATCGTCAGCGCCGTGCGCACCGAGGTCCCCGGCGACTTCCTCTACTTCAACGGCCTGCCGACCGCGGAGCAGACCCAGCTCGCCTACCGCGCCATCGGCGTCGCCCTCTATTCCTCCGCCGTGTTCTGCTTCGCCCCCGAGATCGCCCTCGCCTTCCACCGCGCGCTCACCACCGGCGACGAGACGACCGTCCACCGTCTGCTCGACGGCTTCTACCGTCCGTTCGTCGAACTGCGCGCCCAGGGCCGCGGCTACGCCGTCTCCCTCGTCAAGGCCGGCGTCCGGCTGCGGGGCCTCGACGTGGGCGAAGTCCGCCCGCCGCTGCACGAACCGGGCGAGGATCACCTCAAGCAGCTCGCCCAGGTGATCGAGCGCGGATACGCGCTCCTGGAGGAGGAGAAGAACAAGTGAAGGCGTCGACGTTCGTCTATCCCTGGGACGTCAACGGCGATCCCGCGGCCGCCGCCCGGATCGCCTCGCTCGGTGTGGAGCAGGTGACCCTGGCCGCCGCCTACCACTCCACCCGCGCCCTCACCCCCCGCCACCCCCGCCACCGCATCGTCACCGCCGAGCACGCGGCCGTGCTGTACCCGGTGGACGGCCGCTGGGAGGGCCGGGCGCTGCGCCCGTACGCGGCCGGCGACTGGGCTCCCGGCGACGCGTACGGCGAGGCCGCCGAGGCCCTCGCGGGCGCGGGCCTGGAGGTGCACACCTGGGTCGTCCTCGCGCACAACTCCCGCCTGGGCGCCGAGCATCCGCAGACCTCCGTCGTCAACGCCTACGGCGACCGCTATCCCTGGGCGCCGTGCATCGCCCAGCCCGCCACGCGCGCGTACCTCGTCGACCTGGCCGCCGAGGCCGCCGTACGCCCGGGCGCGAGCGGCACGGAACTGGAGTCCCTCGGCTGGTACGGCCTCCAGCATCTGCACGCCCACGACAAGACGGGTGGGGTCGGCCTCGGGGACGCAGGACAGTACCTGATGGCGCTCTGCTTCTGCCCGGCCTGCCGGGACGGCTACGGCGCACAGGGCCTGGACGCCGACGCGCTCGCCACCGCCGTACGCGAGGCGCTGGAGCCCCTGTGGCAGGGGACGCAGCAGGACGAAGGCTGGGCGGGCGTCGAGAAGCTGCTCGGTGCGGAGACCGCCGCGGCCACCCGCGCGTGGCGGGACGACACCGCCCGCACGCTCCAGGAGGCGGCGGTCGCCGCCGTCCGCGCGGCCGCCCCCGACGGTTTCCAGGTGCTGCTGCACGCCGACCCCGTGACCTACCACGTCGGCGCCAACGCGGGAGTCGACCCCGCGCACATCCTGTCCGTCGCGGACGGGGTCGTGGTGCCCTGCGCGGGCGGACCCGGCCTGATCACCCCGTTCGCCGGGCAGGGCCGGGAGGACGCCGTCCTCGCCGCGAACTTCGGCGTCGTCTCCGGCATGGGCGGCAGCCCGGGGACACTCGCGGCCGACACCGCCCGCGCGCGGGAGCACGGCGCGACGGAGATCCGGCTGTACCACGCCGGGCTGGCCTCGGACGCGGACCTCTCGGCCGTACGGGAGGCGCTGGCCGCGCGCTGAGCCGGAAAACAGGAACGGCTCGTCAGGATGACTGACGGACCGGGAGACCCCGGGGATGCGAGAGGCCAACCGCTCGCGGTCGCTCAGCTGCCGCGACGTCTCTTTACCCGAACACGGCCCGACCGTGCAGTGCCAGGTCGCGATCGAATCCGACCGATGAGTTTCGCGGTCGGCGCGGGTCACTTCTGGAGTACACCGTTGGGACGACGCACCCCTCGGAGGCGCAGATGACCGGCACGACGACGCTCGACCTCGGGCCGCAGACACGGGTCGTGGCCCGGCTCGTGGAGGGCGTGAGGGACGAACAGCTCACGGATCCCACCCCGTGTCCCGGATGCGCGGTGCGCAACATGCTCGGGCATCTGACGGGTCTCTCCGTCGCCTTCCGGAACGCGGCGCGCAAGGAGTCGGGGCCCGTGACCGACACCGCGCCGGACGCGGCCGCCTCGGAGCCCGGTCCTCGATGGCGTGCGGAATGCCCCGCCGTGCTCGACGGCCTCGCCGCCGCCTGGCGTGACCCGGCCGCCTGGACCGGCATGACCAGGGCGGGCGGCCTCGACCTGCCCGGCGCGGTCGCCGGTGCCGTCGCCGTCGACGAACTGGTCATCCACGGCTGGGACCTGGCGCGGGCCACCGGCCAGGAGTACGTACCCGACCCGGCGGCGCTGCGGGCGGCGTACGCCTTCCTGCGGGCGGCCGCCGACGAGGCGGACCGCGGCGGCGCCTTCGGCCCCGTCGTGCCCGTCCCGGACGAGGCCCCGCTGCTCGACCGTGCGGTCGGGCTGAGCGGGCGCGATCCGGGGTGGACGCCGGAGGTGGCGGGCTGACCCGTGGGCCGAGCGGTACCGCACAGGTCCGAACTTCTTTCCCAGAGCCGCGGGTTCGTCACGCGTGGACGCACCGGGGCGCGGGTCGGTCTTCCGCGGGCCGCCTGTGCCTGGTCTCCTGGGGGGTGCGTGGATCGCAGGGCGCGTGGCCTCTTTCGGGTGGGGAGTCGGGCATGGCGGCAGCCACCGTGCGGTACCTTCCGTCGCCCCTTCGGCGGCCGGCGCACACGAGCGCCCCACGGGCAGCGGCGTCGCCGCCGGCGATGCGATCCGCGCGAGGCTCCTGGACCGGGCCTTCGACCACGTGCTGAGGGATGTCGCGCTCTGGAGGACTTGTGGGTCTCGTATTTGACCGTTGGTCGGCCGAACGGACCTGGACGGAGGTGGAGAAGTCGATCGAGGCGTGCGGCTGCGGCGACGGACGCCCCTGCGCGGACCCCCGGCTGAGCCGGCGTCATCGGATGCTGCGCCGATTCTGCCGCCCGTCGGCCCTCCACGGCGGTGGTGTCGACATGTCGCCGAAGCTGCTGAGCGTGCTGGGGGCCGACCACGGGCACATCGGCACCGCGGAGGTCATGGACATCGTGCGCGGCGCGTGGGGCGCGGGGCGCGGATACATGTCCACCGCCGCCGGGGACGCCGCCATCTCGTGGGCACTGCGCCACATCGCGCTGAGCGGTGTCACGGACGGGTGTCCGTGCGGCGGAACCTACGACGAGCAGGCCGCGAGCATCCTGGCGGTCGGCATCGCCGAAGACGTCCTGTCCGGTGCCGGGACGCAAACCACCATGGCGCTGGAGAAGCGGACCGTCGGCGCCGCACCCGAGGCGAGCTATGTGCACGACGTATGGGTCGCGCAGCTCTTCGGCAGCCTGTACTACCTCGGATACTCCAGCAGGTCGACGGCACCGATATGGGCTGCCTGGGAGGTGTGGCTGTCGCACCGGCGTCAGAAGCACGGCCAGCCGCAGCTGGAAGGTTTCCTCGGGCTGCCGGGCAGCGACGATCTGGACGAGAGGACCGTCGTCGACGGGGTCGCCGACTGTCTGCGCTCGATGGCCACCCGGCTGATCGACGGCACGGTGGTCGCCAGGGGCGATCTCGACGTCCATGACATGCGTGACCTGATGAGGGTGCGCTCCGGCCTCAACGTCCACGGGGCGGGGTTCGGGTGCCGCACCGAGGTGTCCGTGGCCGCGCAGATGTCGGCCCAGACCCAGGAGGTCTTCGACAGCCGCTACCTGGACGGATACAACACGGGTTGGTACCGGTACTACGACACCCCGCAGGGCGTCGACAGGCTCTGCAACCGCCTGTGGACCCTGGGGGCCACCGCCCCGGGCGGTCTGTCCGTCCTGACCACGTTCGTGTACGGGATGTGCGACCCGCGGCACAGCCTGGTCGGACGACTGCCGTCACCGGCCGACCCGGGCGCCGTGTGCGACTGGCCGCTCGCCCGCGAAACGGAGACCCTCCTTCGGTGCGACCCGGCTCCGATCACGACGACGGACTGCCCTCCCGTGCCCGACAGCGCGGCGGACTACGCGCGGGACATGCTGGAGGCGCTGTGCGCCGAGCCGGATTCCCCTCACCCCGTGGTGCTGTTGAAACGCTGGGAGAGGATGTTACGCATGGCCTTCAAGATCGACGCCCGGTCGGTCGCCTCCGTGGCCCTGCCGATGCTCGCCGCCATGGTGCGCGTCTTCCGGTATGTGCTCGTTCTGTCCGGCGAACGCCATCGCGCGCGACGGCTGTCCGCCCAGACGCCTTTCGGGCGGCGAGCCGGGGGTGCCGACGCCTTCTGACGCCGCGCTGCCGCCAGGAGGCCGCTCCGCGCCGGACGGGCCGGGTGCCGTAGACGGTCCCATGATCCCGGCGTAGACCCACGCAAACCGGCCGCGTCCCGCGGGGGCGGAACGTACGCTCCCCACCATGCCCCTCAGCCTCACCATCCTCGGCACCGCCTCCCCGTACCCCCGGCCGGGCCGTCCCTGCTCCGGCTATCTGCTGCGTGGTGGAGGCACCGAGATATGGATCGACGCGGGGCCCGGGACGTTCGCCGAGTTGCAGCGGCACACGGATCCCGAGCGGCTCACGGCGATCTGGATCTCACACCTGCACGCCGACCACAGCGCAGATCTCCTCGCCGCCGCCTACGCGTTCGCCTACGGCGGCATGGTCCCGCCGGTGCCGATCCGGGTGTACGCGCCCACCGACTGCGCCCGGCGTCTGGCGGGCTTCTTCGGGCGGCCGGACATACGGTTCCTGAGCGGCGTCTTCGACTTCCGTCCCCTGTACGACGGCCACACCGTCCGGCACTGGAACCTGCGTCTCACCTCGCGCGCGGTGGCGCACGACACCGAGGCGTACGGGCTGCGCGCCGAGTCGCAGGGCAGCGTCCTCGCCTACTCCGGGGACAGTGGTCCGTGCGACGCGCTCGCCGAACTCGCCTCCGGGGCCGACCTGTTCCTGTGCGAGGCGGACATCGACCGGCATGGCGGAAGCGAACAGGCACATCTGACGCCGGAGGACGCCGGGGACATCGCCCGCAAGGCCGGCGTGCGGGAGCTGTTCGTCACCCATGTCGGGCCCACCCTCACCCGCGAGGCGGCCACCTCCAGGGCCGCCGCCGCCTTCGGGCATCCCGCCCGCACCGCACGCGAGGGCGAAACCATCCCTTTCTGACGCCTCGGGCGCCGCAATCCCCACTTCTTTTGCCGGAAGCATTGACGAAACACAGGGGCCCTCCTACCTTCAACGCGTCGTACTTCGTACGTCATATATGAGACGCGATATGTGAGATCAGAGAGGCGCGCATGACCTCCGTGCCCACGCCGATCCCGTCCCGCACGCAATACGTGCTGGAGGAGATCAAACGCCGCATCCTCACCGGGCAGTTGACGCCGGGCCAGGCCCTGGTCGAGACCGAGCTCGCCGCACGCTTCGGGGTGTCCAAGACCCCGGTGCGCGAGGCGCTCAAGACCCTGGCCGGCACCGGACTGGTCGTCATGAGCCAGTACAAGGGCGTCACGGTGCGCATGGTGGACGCGGACATGGCGCGCGAGGTCTACGACGTACGACTGCTGCTCGAACCCGAGGCGCTGAAGCGGGCCGTGCGTCGCGGAGCCTCCCTGGACGCCGCGCGGGAAGCTCTGACCAGGGCAGACGAGGCGACCGACACCGCCGAACGGTCCCTCGCCAACCGCGAGTTCCACCGCGCGCTGTACCTGCCGTGCGGCAACCCGCTGCTCGGCCGGATGCTCGACGAGGTCCGTGACCAGGCCGCCCTGGTCTCCGCCGTCGCCTGGGCCGCCTCACCCTCCTGGGAGCGCGAGGCCGGTGAGCACCGCGAGATCCTGCGGCTCGCCCTGGCCGGCGACGCGGACGGCGCGGCCCGCGCGCTCCACGCCCACATCGCGTCCTTCGTGCACCGGGCGTTCCCCGAGACCGCCGACGGCATCCAGGCAGAGGAAGGTCAGGAATGAGCAGCGTGGCGTTCGAGACCCAGCGTGCGGCCCTGGCCGACGTGGTGGCCATCCCGGTGACCCCGTTCGCCGAGGACGGCTCCGTCGACCGGGACGCCCACCGAGCCCTGCTGCGCCGTCTGCTCGACGGCGGGATCACCACCCTGACCCCGAACGGCAACACGGGCGAGTTCTACGCCCTCACCCCCGAGGAGCGGCGGCTCGTCACGGAACTGACGATCGACGAGGCGGGGGAGCGTTCCGTCATCCTCGTCGGGGTCGGCCATGACGTCCCCACCGCGGTCGCCTCCGCCCGGCACGCCCTCGAGCGGGGCGCCCAGATGGTGATGGTGCACCAGCCCGTCCACCCCTACGTCTCGCAGCGCGGCTGGGTCGACTACCACCGGGCCATCGCCGAGGCCGTGCCCGAGCTGGGTGTCGTCCCGTACATCCGCAACGCGCAGCTGCACGGCGAGCGCCTCGCCGAACTCGCCGACGCCTGTCCGAACGTGGTCGGCGTGAAGTACGCCGTCCCGGACGCGGCGCGCTTCGCCGCCTTCGCCCGCGACGCGGGCCTGGAGCGCTTCGTCTGGGTCGCGGGCCTCGCCGAGCCCTACGCTCCCTCGTACTTCTCCGCGGGCGCCACCGGCTTCACCTCGGGGCTGGTGAACGTCGCCCCGGCCGTTTCGCTGAACATGATCGAAGCGCTTCGATCAGGGGACTACCCAGCGGCGATGAAGGTCTGGGAACAGATCCGCCGCTTCGAGGAGCTGCGGGCCGCGAACGGCTCCGCCAACAACGTCGTCATCGTCAAGGAAGCCCTTGCCTCCCTGGGCCTGTGCCGCCGGGACGTCCGTCCGCCGAGCCGCCAACTGCCTGCGGACGAGCGTGCCGAGGTCGCCGCCATCGCCGCCGGGTGGTCCATATGAAGCGCTTCGACGATCTTCCCCGGAAGCGCCCGGAGGAGCTCAGGAGCCACCAGTGGTACGGCACCGACGGCCTGCGCTCCTTCAGCCACCGCGCCCGCACCCGCCAGCTCGGCTACCTCCCCGAGGAACACCTCGGCAAGCCGGTCATCGCGATCCTCAACACCTGGTCGGACATCAATCCCTGTCATGTGCACCTCCGTGATCGCGCCCAAGCGGTCAAGCGGGGCGTGTGGCAGGCGGGCGGCTTCCCGCTGGAGTTCCCGGTCTCCACGCTGAGCGAGACCTTCCAGAAGCCGACCCCGATGCTCTACCGCAACCTGCTCGCGATGGAGACGGAGGAGCTGCTGCGTTCGTACCCGGTCGACGGCGCCGTCCTGATGGGCGGCTGCGACAAGACCACCCCCGCGCTGCTCATGGGCGCGGCGAGCGTCGACCTGCCGACCGTCTTCGTGCCCGCCGGACCCATGCTGCCCGGCCACTGGCGCAACGAGGTCCTCGGCTCCGGTACCGACATGTGGAAGTACTGGGACGACAAGCGCGCCGGCCTCATCGGCGACTGCGAGCTGGCCGAACTGGAGAACGGCCTCGCCCGCTCACCGGGCCACTGCATGACCATGGGCACGGCGTCCACGCTGACGGCCGCGGCGGAGGCGCTGGGGGTGACGGTTCCGGGCGCGTCGAGCATTCCGGCGGTGGACTCGGGGCACGATCGGATGGCGGCACAGTCCGGCATGAGGATCGTGGAACAAGTCCACCGGGGACGTGTTCTCTCGTCGATCCTCACCCGTGACGCCTTCGAGGACGCCGTCACCACCGTCCTCGGTCTCGGCGGCTCCACCAACGCCGTCATCCACCTCATCGCCATGGCCGGCCGCGCGGGCATCCGCCTCACCCTGGACGACTTCGACCGCATCGCCCGCACGGTCCCCGTGCTGGCCAACGTCCGTCCCGGCGGCCAGAAGTACCTCATGGAGGACTTCCACTTCGCCGGCGGCCTGCCCGGCTTCCTCTCCCGCATCCCGGACCTGCTCCACCTGGACCGGCCCACGGTGTCGTACGACACGATGCGCGAGCAGATCGCCGGTTCCCAGGTCCACGACGACGACGTCATCCGGCCCCGGGACAACCCGGTGGCGAGCGAGGGCGGGGTCGCCGTGCTGCGCGGCAACCTCTGCCCCGACGGCGCCGTCATCAAGCACATCGCCGCCGAGCCGCACCTGCTCAAGCACACCGGTCCCGCGGTCGTCTTCGACGACTACAGGACCATGCAACGCACCATCAACGACCCGGAGCTGGGCATCACCGCCGACAGTGTGCTGGTGCTGCGCGGCTCCGGCCCCAAGGGCGGACCCGGCATGCCCGAGTACGGCATGCTGCCCATCCCCGACCACCTGCTGAAGCAGGGCGTGCGGGACATGGTCCGGATCTCCGACGCCCGGATGAGCGGCACGAGTTACGGCGCCTGTGTGCTGCACGTGGCGCCGGAGTCGTACGTCGGCGGACCGCTCGCCCTGGTCCGCACGGGCGACCGGATCACCCTGGACGTCGACGCCCGCACCCTCCATCTCGAGGTGGACGACGAGGAGCTGGAGCGGCGCCGGGCGGCCTGGACACCGCCGCCCACCCGCTACGAGCGCGGCTACGGCGCGCTCTACAACGAGCAGATCACCCAGGCCGACACCGGCTGCGACTTCGAGTTCCTGGCCCGCCCGGGCAAGGTCGCGGACCCCTACGCGGGCTGAACGGCACCAAGGACGACAGCGCACACCCCTGCCCGGCGAGAAAGCGCTTCCTGCACGCGAGAGAACGAGCACGACGCACGCACGACGTACCGAGAACGGAGAACAGTCATGGCCCAAGCCGCAGCCGTGGCGAAACCGCCCGCGCCACCCCGGCGGCGCCGTGCCTCCGCCACGCCCCGCAGGCTTCCGTACCTGCTGATCGCGCCGGCGGCCCTGCTGATGCTGGGCTTCATCGCCTACCCGGTCATCAGCGTCTTCTACTACAGCCTGCAGAACTACAACCCCACCAAGCCGTGGCGGAACGGCTTCGCGGGCTTCGACAACTTCGTCCACGCCTTCACCGACGACCCGCAGTTCTGGGACACGCTGACCTTCAGCGCCAAGTGGGTCGTCGTCGAGGTCGGCCTGCAACTGCTGTTCGGTCTTGCCCTGGCGCTGATCGTCAACCAGACCTTCGTGGGCCGGGCGCTGGGCCGTGCCCTCGTCTTCTCCCCGTGGGCCGTCTCCGGGGTGCTGACCTCCGCGATCTGGGTGCTGCTCTACAACTCCCAAACAGGCATCACCCGTTACCTCGCCGACATGGGCATCGGCTCCTACGGCACCAGCTGGCTGTCGGACACCTCCACCGTCTTCCCGGCGGCGATCGTCGCCGACCTGTGGCGCGGCGTCCCCTTCTTCGCGATCCTCATCCTCGCCGACCTCCAGTCCGTCTCGAGGGACCTGTACGAGGCCGCCGAGGTCGACGGGGCGAGCCGGGTGAAGCAGTTCTGGCACATCACCTTGCCCCATCTGAAGGACGCCATCGTCCTGTCCACGCTGCTGCGCGCGGTGTGGGAGTTCAACAACGTCGACCTGCTCTACACGCTCACCGGCGGCGGTCCGGCGGGGGAGACCACCACCCTCCCGCTGTACATCGCCAACACCAGCGTCGACGCCCACAACTTCGGCTACGCGTCCGCGCTCACCACGGTCGCGTTCGTGATCCTGCTCTTCTGCTCGATGGTCTATCTGCGGCTCAGCAAGTTCGGAGGTGAAGGCAAGTGATCACCAAGGAGGCCACCGAGGTCGCGCCCGCCCCCGTGCCCCTGACGCCCGCCGCCGACCAGCGGCCGCGCAAGAAGCACCGCGCCTGGGACGAGGTCCCGCGCTGGCAGATCTACGTCCCGCTGTCGATCTACCTGGTCTTCACTCTCGTCCCCTTCTACTGGATCCTGCTCTTCGCGCTCCGCCCGGCCGGCTCGACCTCGCTCGTGCCCTGGCCGATGACCTTCGACCACTTCGAGAAGGTCTGGAACGAGCGGGACTTCGGCGTCTACTTCCAGAACAGCGTCCTCACCGGCGTCGCGACCCTGCTGCTGACCACCCTGGTCGCGCTGACCGGCGGCTACGCGCTCGCCCGCTTCGACTTCAAGATCAAGCGCGGTTTCATGCTGGCCCTGCTGTGCACCCAGTTCGTCCCGGGCGCGCTGCTCCTGGTCCCGCTCTTCCAGATCTTCGCCGAGCTGAAGATGATCAACTCCCTCGGCAGTGTGATCATCGCCGAGACGGTCTTCCAGCTGCCCCTGTCGATGATCCTGATCAGCGGCTTCATCCGGAACGTGCCCTACTCCCTGGAGGAGGCCGCCTGGGTCGACGGCTGCAACCGGCTCACCGCCTTCCGTATCGTCGTCCTGCCCCTCCTGCGACCCGGACTGATCGCCGTCGGCTCCTTCGCCTTCGTGCACGCCTGGAACCACTTCCTCTTCGCCCTGATGTTCCTGTCCGACCAGACCAAGCAGACCATCCCGGTGGGCCTCAACACCCTGATGAGCGCGGACAGCGTCGACCTCGGCGCCCTGGCCGCGGGCGGCATCATCGCCGCCGTCCCCGTGGTGATCGTGTTCGCCTTCATCCAGAAGTGGCTGATCACCGGGTTCAGCGCGGGGGCGGTGAAGGGATGAGGCTTCGTCAGGTACTGGTCGTGGTGGCCGCTTTGGGGCTGCTGTGCGTCCCCGCGCACGCCGACGCCCGCGACATCGGCCGCGACACCCTCGCCCCCGACGACGGCTGGGCCGCGTACGGCACCGGAACCACCGGCGGAGCGGCCGCCGACGACGCCCACGTCCACACGGTCACCGACCGCGCCGGACTGGTCCGCGCCCTCGACGGCGGCAGCGCCACCCCGAAGATCATCAAGATCGCCGGGACGATCGACGCCAACACCGACGACGACGGCGACCACCTGGACTGCGCCGACTACGCCACCGACGGCTACAGCCTGAAGAAGTACCTCTCCGCCTACGACCCCCGCACCTGGGGCCCGGCCAGGCCGAGCGGCGCGCAGGAGGAGGCCCGCCAGGCCTCGGCGGCCAAGCAGGCCGAGCGGGTCGTGCTCACCGTCGGCTCCAACACCACGATCGTCGGCCTGGGCGAGGGCGCCGTCCTCAAGGGCGCGAGCCTCCAGGTCAGGAACGCGGACAACGTCATCCTCCGCAACCTCGACCTGCGCGACGCCTACGACTGCTTCCCCGTCTGGCAGCCCAACACCGGCGGCCTCGGCGACTGGAAGACGGCCTACGACAACGTCTGGCTGACCGGCTCGACCCATGTCTGGGTCGACCACATCACGGCGAGCGACCGGGGCCACCCCGACGCGAAGGAGCCCACCTACTTCGCCCGCAACTACCTCCGCCACGACGGTCTGCTGGACATCACCAACGGCTCCGACCTGGTCACCGTCTCCTGGAGCCGGTTCGCCGACCACGACAAGGCGATGCTCATCGGCAACGGGGACACGGCCACCGGCGACCGGGGCAAGCTCCGGGTCACCCTGCACCACAACCAGTTCGAGTCCGTCGTACAGCGCGCGCCGCGCGTCCGCTTCGGGCAGGTGCACGTCTACGACAACCGGTACGTGGTCACGGACGACCACCGGTACTCGCTGGGCGTCTCCACCGAGTCCGCGATTCACGCCGAGAACAACGCCTTCCACACCCCGGGACACGTCGAGGTCGCCGACCTGGTCAAGAGCTGGAACGGCACCGCCCTGCACCAGAGCGGCACCCTCTTCAACGGCTGGCCCGTCGACCTGCTGGCGATCCACAACGCGTACAACAGCGGCAGCGAGCGCGATCTCACGGCGGACGTCGGCTGGACGCCTACCCTGCACGGAAAGATCGACAGCGCCGAGGTGGCCGACCGCGAGGTGGCCCACGGCGCGGGCGCAGGGAGGATCCCATGAGTTCCACAAGCACCGCCGTACCCGTCGTCCTCGCGGGCGCGCGCGGCCACGGCCGCTGGCACCTGGACAACATCCGCCGGCTCCAGGACAAGGGGATCGTCCGGCTGGCCGGCATCTGCGAGCTGACCCCGCTCACCCCGCACGAGATCCCCGAGGGCCTGGGCACGCCCGAGCAGTCGGCGGACTTCGACGCGCTCCTCGACGCCACGGGCGCCCGCATCGCGGTGATCTGCACACCGATCCCGACCCACACCGACCTGGCGCTGATCGCGGCCCGCAAGGGGGTGCACCTGCTCCTCGAGAAGCCGCCGGCGCCGTCGTACGCGGAGTTCCGCCGGATGGCCGACGGGGTCGCCGAGGCGGGCGTGGTCTGCCAGATCGGCTTCCAGTCGCTGGGCTCGCACGCCGTGCCCGCGATCCGCGAGCTGATCGCCGACGGGGTGATCGGCGAGGTCGCCGGGGTCGGCGGCGCCGGGGCCTGGGCGCGGGCCGAGGCGTACTTCCGGCGGGCGCCCTGGGCGGGCAGGCGCCGGCTGAACGGCGTCGACGTCATCGACGGCGCCCTCACCAACCCGCTCGCGCACGCCGTCGCCACCGCGCTCGCCCTGGCCGGCGCCACCCGCGCCGAGGACGTCACCGGCATCGAGACCGAGCTGGCGCACGCCAACGCCATCGAGTCCGACGACACCTCCTGCGTCCGGATCACCACCGCCGACGACCTGCCGATCGTCGTGGCCGCGACCCTGTGCGCGGAGGACCCCGACGACCCCTACGTCGTCGTCCACGGCAGCCGGGGCCGGATCACCTACTGGTACAAGCAGGACCGCGTCCTGCTCCAGCGCGCCGACCACGGACCCGAGGAGTTCGAGTACGGCCGCACCGACCTGCTGGAGAACCTCGTCGACCACCTCACCGACGGGACGGAACCGCTCGTCCCGCCGGCCGCCACGGAAGCCTTCATGAAGGTCGTCGAGGCGATCCGGGTGGCCCCCGACCCCGTGCAGCTGCCCGATGACACCTGGCACCTGCTCAAGGACGAGGACCGCCGGGTCGTCCCCGGCATCGACGGGCTCGTCGCGGCGGCCGCCGACACCCTCGCCCTCTACTCCGAACTGGGCGCCCCCTGGGCGCTCACGACCGCGCATCCGAAAGAGGTGAGCACCTGATGACGGCACCCGACTCACCGGTCGTCCTGCGCGTCGCGGGCCGCCCGGTCGGCCGCTACGTCACCCGGCCCGAGCTGTCCGCCCGGCACTCCCCGCGCCCCTACCTCCACCCCGTCACCACCCTGGCCGGCACGGCGGTCACCGAACTGACCCCGGCCGACCACACCCACCACCTCGGCGTCGGTGTAGCCGTTCCCGACGTCGAGGGGCACAACTTCTGGGGCGGGCGCACCTACGTCCGCGACCAGGGCCCGACCGAACTCGACAACCACGGCACCCAGCGCCACAGCTCCTTCCAGCTCCGCGACCCCGACGGCTTCGTCGAGGAGCTGCGCTGGATCGCCTCGGGGGCCGAGCTGCTGCGCGAGCGCCGTACGGTCGCCGCCACCGAACTCACCGACGCCGCCTGGGCGTTGGACTTCACCTTCTCCCTCACCAATGTCACCCCCGCCCCGCTGTCCATCGGCAGCCCGGCCACCAACGGACGCCCGGGCGCGGCCTACGGCGGCTTCTTCTGGCGGGCGAGGAAGGAGGGTTCGGCCCCCGACGTCTTCACCGCCGACACCGAGGGCGAGGCGGAGGTCCACGGCGCCCGCGCCGACTGGCTCGCCCTGGCCGGCGCCGGCTGGACGCTCGTCTTCGCGGGCGCCACCGACGCCACCCGACGTGACCCCTGGTTCGTCCGCGCCGCCGAGTATCCGGGCGTCGGCTCCTCCCTCGCCTCCGAGGCACGGCTGCCGATCCCGCCCGGCGAGACCGCCGTACGCCGGATCGTCACCGTCGTCGCCGACGGCCGCCTGGGCCGCGACGAGGCGGCGGCGCTGGTCAGGAAGGCGGTGACCCAGTGACGTACCGCAATCCGATTCTCAACGCCGACTGGTCGGACCCGGACGTCGTCCGTGTCGGCGACGACTTCTACCTCACCGCCTCCAGCTTCGGCCGGGCCCCGGGCCTGCCGCTGCTGCACTCGCGGGACCTGATCAACTGGACGCTGGTCGGCCACGCGCTGCAGTTCCTGGAGCCCGCCTCGGAGTTCAGGACCCCCCGCCACGACTGCGGAGTCTGGGCGCCCTCCCTGAGGCACCACGACGACCGCTTCTGGATCTTCTGGGGCGATCCCGACCAGGGCATCTTCCAGATCAACGCCCCCGAGATCAGGGGCCCTTGGACCCGCCCCCACCTGGTGAAGGAGGGCAAGGGACTCATCGACCCCTGCCCCCTGTGGGACGAGGAGACCGGCGAGGCGTATCTGGTCCACGCCTGGGCGAAGTCGCGCGCGGGGATCAAGAACCGGCTCACCGGCCATCGTATGCACCCCGACGGGACGTCACTTCTCGACGAGGGCAAGCTGATCGTCGACGGGGACCGCATCCCCGGCTGGTTCACCCTCGAAGGCCCCAAGCTCTACAAACACGACGGCTGGTTCTGGATCCTCGCGCCGGCCGGCGGCGTGGAGACCGGCTGGCAGGGCGCCTTCCGCGCGCGGGAGTTCTTCGGCCCGTACGAGGAGAAGACCGTCCTGGAACAGAAGGACACCGAGGTCAACGGCCCCCACCAGGGCGGCTGGGTGCGCACCCCGTCCGGGGAGGACTGGTTCGTGCACTTCCAGCAGCGGGGCGCCTACGGCCGGGTGGTCCACCTCCAGCCCATGAGCTGGGGGGCCGGAGGCTGGCCGGTGCTCGGCGACGACGGCGCCCCCGTCCTGGAACACCGCCGTCCCGACCTGCCCGCCCAGCCGCCAGCCGCGCCCGCCACCGACGACGACTTCCCCGGGGGACGCTTCGGCCGTCAGTGGCAGTGGACGGCCAACCCCCAGGACGGCTGGGCCACCCACCACTCCGGCGACGGCCTGCGCCTGGCCTGCGTACGGACGGCGGACGCGCACGACCTGCGCAGACTGCCGAACGTCCTCACCCAGCGGCTCCCCGGAACCCCGTCGGCCGTCGAGGTGGAGCTGGCACTGCACGGCGAGGAACCGGGCGCCCGCGCGGGGCTCGCGGTCCTCGGCGACGCGTTCGGCTGGATCGGCCTCCAGCGCGGCACCGACGGGACGGTCCACCTGGTACACCGCTTCGCCGAACCCGTCGCCGAACGGGAACGGGACGCCGACCATCCACGGCTCGCGCCCGAGGGCCGGGCGCGCCTGCGGATCGAGATCGGCGCGGGAGCGCGATGCCGGTTCGCGTACGACATCGGAGAGGGCCTGCGTTTCTCCGGTCCCGTCTTCGCCGCCACTCCCTGGCGCTGGGTCGGCGCCCTGCTCGGTCTCTTCGCGCTCGCCCCCTCGGGAGCGGGGCATGCCGGAGCGGCCTCGTTCACGGAGTTCCGGATCAGACCGCTCTGACCCTTTCCCCTGTACGCCCGTTGGGAGCCGCAATGACGCACTTCCATAGCAAGCGCTTGTCGAGGCGGGATGCCGCCCTGAGACCGGGTGTCGTCCTGGTCGCTGTCGCCGCTCTGCTGGCGGCCCTCGGCCTGGCCTCCGTCGGTGAGGCGCAGGCCGCCGCCGGGCCGAAGGCGGTCACCGCCGATCGCCTGTCCGACCGGGCCCACGGCTTCGCCTCCCTCGCCGGCGGCACCACCGGAGGCGCCGGAGGCAAGGTCGTCACCGTCACCGACCAGGCCGCGCTCGCCGAGTACGCGGCCGCAGAGGAGCCGTACGTCATCCGGGTCAAGGGCTCGGTAGCGGTCGAGCCCTTCGGCTCGGACATCGTCGTGGCCTCGGACAAGACGATCATCGGTGTCGGCGACACCGGCGAGATCGTGCACGGGGAGCTGCACCTGAACCCCGGCACGCACAACGTGATCATCCGCAATCTGACCATCCGGGACTCGTACGTCGAGGGTGACTGGGACGGCAAGACCACGGACTTCGACGCCATCCAGATGGACACCGTCGACCACGTCTGGATCGACCACAACCGCTTCACGCACATGGGCGACGGGCTGCTCGACATCCGCAAGGACAGCCAGTACATCACCGTCTCCTCCAACCAGTTCAGCAACCACAACAAGGCCTTCGGCATCGGCTGGACGACGAACGTCCTCACCCAGATCACCATCGACCACAACTGGTTCACCGGCACCAAGCAGCGCAATCCGTCCGCCGACAACTGCGCCTACGCGCATCTGTACAACAACTACCTGTCCGCCCAGGTGGCCGACGGCGACCCGGTGTGGACGTACGGGAACTGGTCCCGGGGCCACACGAAGATGGTCATCGAGAACAGTTACTACGACGGGGTGCAGCACCCCTACCAGGCCGACGCGACGGCCGAGTTGGTGCAGCGCGGATCGATCCTGAAGAACACGGGCGGTCGCACGGACGAGTGGGGCGCCGCCTTCGATCCCCGGGAGTTCTACGACTACCGGCTGGATCCGGCCGCCGCCGTGCCCGCGCTGGTCAAGCGGTTCTCGGGACCGCAGCGGCGACTCGGTGTCGTGCTCGACGTACCGGCCGCCTACCCGACCGTCCAGGCCGCCGTGGACGCCGTGCCCGACGGCAACGCCGACGCCGTGACCATCGCCGTCGCGCCGGGCACGTACCGCGAGAAGGTCTTCATCCCCGCGACCAAGCCGAACATCGTGCTGCGGGGGACCGGACACGACCGCTCCGACACCGTCATCGTCCACGACACCCCTGCCGCGTACGGGGGTTCGACGGGAAGCGCGACCGTCCGGATCGCCGCGAACGACGTCACGGCCCGCCACCTCACCTTCAGCAACGACTTCGACGAGGCCGCGGTCGAGCTGAACGGCGAGCAGGCCCTCGCCATGAAGACGACCGGTGACCGGATCGTCTTCGAGGACACCGCCTTCCTGGGCAACCAGGACACGTTGATGACCGACAGCCCCAGGCTGACCGCCGTCAGCCGGGTCTACATCCGCGACTCCTACATCGAGGGCGACGTCGACTTCGTCTACGGGCGGGCCACGACCGTGATCGAGCGGTCGGTGATCCGGCTGCTGAGCCGGGGCTCCGCCACCAACAACGGTTATCTGACGGCCGCTTCGACCTGGACGGGCAATCCGTACGGCTTCCTGATCACCCGCTCGAAGGTCGTGAGCGACGCCCCCGACCAGAGCTTCCACCTGGGCCGGCCCTGGCATCCGGGCGGGGAGCCGGAGGCGGTCGCGCAGGTGCTGATCCGGGACACCGAGCTGCCGGCGGCGGTCAAGTCGTCGCCGTGGACCGACATGAGCGGCTTCTCGTGGCGGGACGCGCGGTTCGCCGAGTACCGCAACCACGGCCCCGGGGCCCTCACTTCGGCCGACCGGCCGCAGCTGAACGACGAGGAAGCGTCGACGCACACCGTCGCGCGCTACCTCGAGGGTGCGGACGGCTGGGCGCCGTACGCCCGCGCCACCCACTGACCCCCCACAACTTCATCACTCCGCTGGATCCAGAAGAAGAGAGCCGACCACATGAAGAGCAGCATCCGCAGAAGCAGGCGCGCCGCACTGGCCGTCGCCCTGGGCTCCGTGCTCGCGCTGACCGCCACCGCCTGCGGCGACGACGGCAGCGGCAGCGCGGGGGACAAGGGCAACGAGGGCTCGGGCAAGGGCGAGATCACCTTCTGGGACAACAACGGCGGTGTCCGCACCGACATCTGGAAGGAGATCATCGCCGACTTCGAGAAGGCCAACCCGGACATCAAGGTCAAGTACGTCGGTGTCCCGGCCGACAGCGTCCAGTCCAAGTACGACACCGCCATCCAGGGCGGCGGCCTGCCCGACGTCGGTGGAGTGGGCACCGCGATGCTCGCCGAGGTCGCCGCACAGGGCGCCCTCGAACCGCTGGACAGCCGCCTCGCGAAGAGCGATCTGAACGGCCAGCTCAACGTGAAGTTCCTCGACAGCGTCAAGGCGGCCGGCGTCGACGGCAAGACGTACTCGGTGCCGACCTCCGCCAACAACGGCACCCTGTGGTACCGGACCGATCTGTTCGAGCAGGCCGGGCTGGACGCGCCGACCACCTGGACGAAGTTCTACGAGGCCGCGGACAAGCTCACCGACAAGAGCAAGAACACGTTCGGGTACACCATCCGGGGTGGCGCGGGATCCATCGCCCAGGCGCTGGACGCCACCTACGGGCAGAGCGGTGTCACCGAGTTCTGGAACGGCGACAAGACCACGGTCAACGACCCCAAGAACGTGGCCGCGCTGGAGAAGTACGTCGGCCTGTACAAGAAGGACACCCCGGCCGCCGACGTCAACAACGACTTCACCAAGATGGTCGCCCAGTGGGACAGCGGCACCATCGGCATGCTGAGCCACAACCTCGGCTCCTACGCCGACCACCAGAAGGCCCTCGCCGGCAAGTTCAAGGGCATCCCCGCGCCCACCCAGGACGACGGCACGCGGGTGCAGGTCTCCAACCCCGTCGACGGGCTCGGACTGTTCAAGTCCAGCAAGAACAAGGCCGCCGCCTGGAAGTTCATCGAGTTCGCCGCCTCGCACGAGTCGAACAGCAAGTGGAACGAGACGGCGGGGCAGGTGCCGGCGAACCTGGAGGCGGCCCAGGACAGCTGGGTTCAGTCCTCCGAGCCGACCAAGCTCGCGGCGGAGGCGCTGTCGGGGGACGGAACCAAGATCGTGCAGCTGCCCTACTACCTGCCCGACTGGAACACCATCTCCAAGGCCGACAACGAGCCGAACTTCCAGAAGGTGCTGCTCGGGAAGATGAGCGCGAAGGACTTCCTGGACACGCTCGCCGAGCAGCTGAACGCCGCGCAGGCCGACTGGAAGAAGAACCACGGATAGCCGTTCGGGTGATTGCCCTCGTGGGGAGCTGCGGGTCCGTCGTGGCTGGTCGCGCAGTTCCCCGCGCCCCTGAAAACTCTCGAGAGGTGCACGTTCGTGTCCCTTACCCGTAGGCAGGTCACCTCGGCGGCGCTCGCCGCCCTTCCCCTCGGTGTCGCGGCGGCCGGTACCGCCCATGCCGGGGGACGCAAGCGGACGATCTACATCGCCGGTGACTCCACCGCCGCCCAGAAGTACTCCGACGCCGCTCCCGAGACCGGGTGGGGCATGGCGCTTCCCTTCTTTCTGCACGCCGATCGGCCCGTCGCCAATCACGCGGTGAACGGGCGCAGTTCCAAGAGCTTCATCGACGAGGGGCGGCTCGACGCCATCCTCGCGGCCGTCCGGCCGGGGGACTTCCTCGTCGTCCAGTTCGCGCACAACGACGAGAAGACCACCGACCCCACCCGCTACACCGAGCCCTGGACGACGTACCAGGACTACTTGCGGCAGTACATCGCCGGTGCCCGGGCCAAGGGGGCGCGGCCGGTGCTCGCCACGCCCGTGGAGCGGCGGAGGTTCGACGCCGACGGGAACGCCGTGCCGACGCACGGGGAGTACCCCGCCGCCATGCGGGCGCTCGCCGAGGAGGAGCGGGTCGCGCTGCTCGACATCCAGGCGCTGTCGCTCGCGCTCTGGCAGGAGCTGGGGGTCGAGGAGACCAAGACCTACTTCAACTGGACCGGGACCGAGCAGGACAACACGCACTTCAACCCGCCGGGCGCGATCGCCGTGGCGCGGCTCGTCGCCCGGGAACTGCTGCGGGCGCGGGTGCTCGGACCCCGGGACGTGGTCCGGCTGCGCGACGAGATCCCCACGTCCTGGATCACCTGGCCAGAGCCGCTGTCGTAACAAGAGGAGACCCGCACAGTGCGTACACAGAAATGTCATGGACGTGTCATAGCTGCCCTCGTCGGGTGCACCGCCCTGGTGCTCTCGGTCACCGGTACGGCCTCCGCCCACGCCGCCTCCCGCGACCTCGGCCGGCAGGTCCTGGCCGCGAACGACGGCTGGGCCTCGTACGGGACCGGGACCACGGGCGGGTCGGCCGCCGACGCCGACCACGTCTACACCGTCACCACCTGGGCGGAGTTCAAGGCCGCCCTCGCGGCCGGCGGCTCCGCACCGAAGATCATCAAGGTGAAGGGCGTCATCGACGCCGTCGCCGAGGGATGCGACGCCTTCGCCGCGCCCGGCTACGACTTCGACGCCTATCTCGCGAAGTACTCGCCGGAGGCCTGGGGCCTGGACACCGACCTCGGTGCCGAGCCCGACGACAGCCCGGAGGGGCTGCGCCGCGCCTCCCAGGCCAACCAGGACACGGCCATCAAGGCCAACGTCCCGTCCAACACCACCATCGTCGGCATCGGCAGGAACGCCGGGTTCAAGGGCGTCAGCCTGCAGATCAAGGCCGTCGACAACGTGATCATCCGGAACCTGGCCTTCGAGTCGCCCATCGACTGCTTCCCGCAGTGGGACCCGACCGACGGCTCCAGCGGCAACTGGAACTCCGAGTACGACACCGCCGTGGTGTACGGGGCCACGCACGTCTGGCTGGACCACAACACGTTCACCGACGGGTCCCACCCGGACAGCTCCGCCCCGTCCTACTTCGGGATGCTCTACCAGCAGCACGACGGCGAACTGGACATCGTCCGCGGCTCCGACTACGTCACCGCCTCCTGGAACGTCTTCACCGAGCACGACAAGACGATCCTGATCGGCAACAGCGACAGCGAGTCGACGGCGGCCGGCGACCGCGGGCACCTGAAGGTGACCTTCCACCACAATCTGTTCTCGGACCTCGTGGAGCGCGCTCCACGCGTCCGCTTCGGCCAGGTCGACTCCTACAACAACCACTTCGTCGCGAACGGCGACTACTCCTACAGCTTCGGCATCGGCAAGGAGTCCCAACTCGTCGCCGAGCACAACGCGTTCACGCTGCCGACGGGAATCAGCGCGGCGAAGGTGCTCAAGCGGTGGAACGTCTCGCCGGTCACCGCCGACGACAACTACGTCAACGGCACCGCGACCGACCTGATCGCCGTCCACAACGCCGAGATCCCCGGCGAGGTCCTGCAGTCCGGCGCCGGCTGGACCCCCACCCTGCGCACCAAGGTCGACCCGGCGAAGTCCGTCCCCCGGATCGTCGACTGTGGCGCGGGCGCGGGACGCCTGGGCTGATCCGTCCGTACGACGGCCGGGGCGGCGGCGTCCGCAACGTCGCCCCGGCCACCCCCTCCGCAGAGCCGCACCGCCAAGGAGCACCCGCATGCACCCCCTGACACGAAGGCGGTTCCTCGCCGCGACCGCCGGCGCGATCGCCGCCCCGGTCCTCGCCTCGGCACCCGCGCGGGCCGCCGCCGGCGGCAGACGCGGCCCGTTCGGCCGCCATGGCTCCCCGGCCGCCCGCCGCACCCCGCAGACCCTGTACGTCGACCCGCTCGGCCGGGGCGACTTCACCTCCGTCCGCGCCGCCGTCGCCGCCACCACCGGCAGTGGCTGGACCCTCGTCCTGGCCCCGGGCGTGTACCGCGAGACGGTCGCGCTGGACGCCACCCGCACCGAGGCCACCTGGATCGGAGCCTCCGAGGACCCCCAAGACGTCGTCATCGTCCACGACAACGCGGCCGGCACCCCCAAGCCCGGCGGCGGCACCTACGGAACCACCGGCTCGGCCACCACGACCGTGCAGGCCGACGGCTTCACCGCCCGCTGGATCACCTTCGCCAACGACTGGCTGCGCGCCGACCACCCCGACATCACCGGCACCCAGGCCGTCGCCATCAAGGTCCAGGGCGACCGCTCGGCCTTCCACCACTGCCGCTTCCTCGGCCACCAGGACACGCTGTACGCCGACTCCCTGTCCCTCGCCACCTTCGCCCGGCAGTACTTCGCCCACTGCTACGTCGAGGGAGACGTCGACTTCGTCTTCGGCCGGGCCACCGCCGTCTACGAGCACTGCCACTTCCGCACCCTGAACCGCACCGACCTCACCACCGCGCCCTACGGCTTCGTCTTCGCCCCCTCCACGGCGGGCGCCAACCCCCGCGGCTACCTGGTGACCAGGAGCCGTATCAGCAGCGAGGCCCCGGACGCCTACTACAAGCTGGCCCGCCCCTGGGTCCCCAGCTCCGACACCACCGCCCGCCCCAGCCTCACCGTCCGCGACACCCGCCTGGACGCCGGCATCGACGCCGTCGCCCCCTACACCGACATGTCGGCCTCCTTCCCCTGGCAGAACCAGCGGTTCGCCGAGTACCGCAACTCCGGGCCGGGCGCCGAGATCACCGTCCCCGCGAACCGTCCCCAACTCACCGACGAGGAAGCCGGGTCGGCGACCCGCGCCGCCTACCTGGGCGACTGGGCGCCCTGGACGGGGGAGTGCTGACATGTCGCTCCCCAGGCGCACCCTTCTCGCGGGCATCGCCGGCGGCCTGACCGCCACCGGTACGGCCCCTGCCTTCGCCCACAGCCGCCGCGTCCTGCACGTCCGCCCCGGTGACTCCGTCCAGGCGGCCGTGGACGCGGTCGACGGCCCCGGTCGGACGATCCTCGTGCATCCGGGGACGTACCGCGAGGTCGTGAACATCCCGGCCGACAAGGGCGAGTTGACGCTTCGAGGCGCGAGCCGCGACCCCCGCGCCGCCGTCATCGTCTTCGACAACGCCAACGGGACGCCGAAGCCCGACGGCTCGGGCACCTACGGCACCGCCGGCTCCGCCACCTTCACCTCCGCCGCACCCGGGCTCACCGTCCGCGATCTCACCCTCGCCAACGACTGGCTGCGCGCCGACCACCCGGACATCACCGGCACCCAGGCCGTCGCCGCCTACGTCACCGGCGACCGCAGCCACTTCGAGAAGGTCCGTCTCCTCGCCCACCAGGACACCCTCTTCGCGGACACCACCGCACTCGACGCCTTCGACCGGCAGTACTACCGCCACTGCCACATCGAGGGCGACGTCGACTTCGTCTTCGGCCGGGCCCGGGCGGTCTTCGACGCCTGCCACTTCCACACCCTCCAGCGGGACGTGGCCTTCACCCCCAAGGGCATGGTCTTCGCACCCGCCACCGCCCGTGCCAACCCCTACGGCTTCCTCGCCCTCCGCGGCCGGATCACCTCCGGCGCCGAGGACGCGGCGTACAAGATCGCCCGGCCCTGGGTGCCGTCGTACGAGACGACCGCCTGGCCCTCGCTGGTGGTCCGGGACACCTGGATCGGCCCCGGCATCGACGCCGTCGCCCCCTACACCAACATGCGGGACGCCTACCCCTGGCAGACCATGCGGTTCCGCGAGTACGCCAACTCCGGTCCCGGCGCGGTCGTCCCCGTGCCGGAGAACCGGCCCCAGCTGACGGCGGAGGAGGCGGCCACGCACACCCGGCGGACCTATCTCGGGGACTGGAGGCCGTATGAGCGGCGTCCGTGACCCGGTGGGGCGGCGGGCGTTCGTGGTCGGGACGGGGGCGGCGCTGCTCGCCGGGGGAGCGGCCCCCGATGCCCGGGCGGCCGTCGTCGACGGGCCGCTGCCCGACTTCCACCCCGCCCTCAAAGCGGCGCTGACCTTCCCCCTCGCCTGGGGAAACTCCCCGCTCCGCGACTTCGGCGCCTGGCGCCGGGCGGCTCGTGCCAAGGCCGAGGAGCTGATGGTCGTAGAACGGGAGGACGGCACCCCGTACGCTCCCGAGTACGGCCCGCCCGTGCGACGGGACGGCTACACCGCCCGGTTGGTGACGCTCTCCCTCACCCGGTACGAACGCGTCCGCGCCGCCCTCCTCACCCCCGACGGATCCGGCCCCTTCCCGGCCGTGCTGCTCCTGCACGACCACGGGGCGAGATTCGACATCGGCAAGGAGAAGCTGGTCCGGCCCTGGTACGACGACGTCCGGCTCGCCTCCGCCCAGGCGTGGGCGGACACGTACTTCAGCGGACGGTTCGTCGGCGACGAGCTGGCCCGGCGGGGGTACGTCGTGCTGTGCGCGGACGCCCTCGGCTGGGGCGACCGCGGGCCCCTGGCCTACGACCAGCAGCAGGCCCTGGCCTCCAACCTCTTCAACCTCGGCTCCTCGCTCGCCGGGCTCATGGCCCGTGAGGACGCCCGGGCGGCCGGTTTCCTGGCCGGCCTCGACCGGGTGGACGCGCGCCGGGTCGCGGCCGTCGGGTTCTCCATGGGCGCCTTCCGCGCCTGGCAGACCGCCGCTCTCACCGACGACATCGCGGCCGCCGCCTCCGTGTGCTGGATGACCGGCCTGAAGGACATGATGGTGCCCGGCAACAACACGCTGCGCGGGCAGTCCTCGTACTACATGCTCCACCCGGGGCTTCCCCGGCACCTCGACTTCCCCGACGTGGCGAGCATCGCCGCACCCAGGCCGATGCTGTTCTTCGCCGGCGGGCTCGACCCGCTCTTCCCCACCGACGGCGTCCGCACCGCCCACACCAGGCTGCGCGCCGTCTGGCGCTCCCGCCACGCCGAGGAGCGGTTGCACCTGAAGACCTGGCCCGACCTCGGCCATGTCTTCGTCGACCGCATGCAGGACGAGGTCTTCACCTGGCTCGACTCCGTCCTGTGAACCATCTCCCCACCCGCACGAGAAAGGACCGCACTCCATGTCTCGTCGTACCGCTCTCACGGCCCTCGCGACCCTGACCCTGGGCGCCGGCCTCGCCGTCGTCCTGCCCACCCAGGCCCAGGCCGCGACCGTGGTCGTCAGCAACTCGACCGACCTCTCCAACGCCATCAAGAACGCCACCGCGGGCACCGTCATCCAGGTCCGCGGCGGCACCTACTACCCGACGGCCACCCTTCAGTCCACGGCCAACGGCACCTCCTCCGCGCCGATCACGCTGACGGCGTACGGCTCGGAGACGGTGAAGATCGACGGCTCCTCGCTCCCCGACGGCGACTGGATCTTCAAGCTGACCGCCGACTACTGGAACGTCTCCAACATCACCTTCCAGAACTCCCCGGACAGCGCGGTCGTCTGCCAGTCCTGCACCGGAACGGTGTGGAACAACATCAAGACCGTCAACGGCGGCGACTCCGGCTTCACCCTCACCGGCGACGGGACGGTCAACAACACCGTCAAGAACATCGACAGCTACGGCAACTACGACGCCGCCAACCACGGCGAGAACGCCGACGGCGTCGCGGTCAAGTTCGGTTCCGGCACCGGCAACCTCATCACCGGAGCCCGCCTCTACAACAACTCGGACGACGGGATCGACTTCTGGTCCTTCTCCTCGCCCGTCACCATCGAGCACACCTGGTCCTTCGGCAACGGCGCCAACCGCTGGTCCGACTCCGCCTTCGCGGGCGACGGAAACGGCTACAAACTGGGCGGCGACGGCGAGGTCGTCGCCCACGTCGTCAACAACTCCGCCGCCTGGGGCAACGCCGGAAACGGCTTCACCGAGAACTCCAACACCGGTGCGATCGTCATCAACCGCACCACCGCCTACGCCAACAGCAAGTGGGGCTACTACTTCGCCACCAGCTCCGCGAAGCTCGGCAAGAACCTGGCGGTGAGCAACGGCGGCGGGCTCGTCAACAAGGGCTCGTCGGTGACCTCGGCCGGCAACAACTGGGACAGCGGCATCTCGACGCCGGCCTTCAAGTCGACGGACTCCTCGACGACGTACAACGCCCGCAGCTCCAGCGGCACCCTGCCCGCCACGACGTTCCTGACGACGGGCTCGACCACGATCGGGGCGACCATGAACTGACCTGTGGACCGAGCCGTCCGGGGCGCTTGACCCGTTTTTTGCCCGCCGAACGGGTATCGATCGGGCAACGGGTCTCGCGCCCGCCCGGGTGACGCGCGTAGAAAGCGTGTCATGCATAAGTCACTGCGCATCGCGGCCGTCAGCGCCGCCTGTGCCGTCGCCGCCGGCGCCCTCTACGGCGCAGGCGCGGCCACGGCCGGCCAGTCCACGGCCAACTCCACTCACGAGCCCTACAACATCGGGCTCCTGGTGAAGGACATCGACACCTACTACGGCACCGCGCTCGACGCCAACGGCGTCTACCAGGCGTCGCCGACCAGCCCGTACGCCAAGGACCTCGCGGCCCTCGACAAGGCCGCGCACAAGTACATCGACCAGGCGGCCCGCAAGGCCCGCCACAAGGGCGAGAAGCCCGCGGTCGTCTTCGACATCGACGACACGCTGCTGCTCAGCCTCGACTACGAGAAGAAGACCAACTACACCTACAACTCGACCACGTGGGCCGAGTACGTGGCCAAGGCGGACCGTCCGGCCGTCTTCGGCAGCCCCGAGCTGGTGAAGTACGCCAAGTCCAAGGGGGTCGAGGTCTTCTACAACTCGGGCCTGAAGGAGTCGCAGCGCGTCTCCGCCGTCGACAACCTGAAGAAGGTCGGCGCCGACATCAACCTCGACTCCGCCCACATGTTCCTCAAGGACGCGGCCAACCCGCCGGCCTACCTCAGCGCCTGCGCCACCCCGAACAACTGGACCTGCACCACCGTCCAGTACAAGGCGGGCACCCGCAAGCACATCGAGGACGACCTCGGCTACGAGATCATCGCCAACTTCGGCGACCAGTACTCCGACCTCGAGGGCGGCTACGCCAACCGGACGTACAAGCTCCCGAACCCGACGTACTTCGTCAGCTGACGTCCCGTACGGGTTCGATCGCCCCGAGGGTCGGCGCCACCGGCTCGATACCGCCGTCCGCGGCGGAGGTGGGATGCCGTACTCCGGGACGCTTGGACGGGATCGTCCCCGCTCGGTCCACGGGCCGAGCGGGGACCATCCCGTCGTGTACGCCACGTGGTGGTCCTCGCTGCGGGCCCGTCCCGTTCCGCACCGGGCTCCGAGAGACGCCCGGAGTGCGTCGCGAAGGACTCTCGATCTTTTCCGCGGGGCGCGGCAACCCTTTCCGGCCGCGGCGGCGACTGGTGTGCGGAAACGGGGCGGGGCGGCCCCTCCGGCCCGTTTCCGCTTCACACCTCACGTGAAAGGAACGCCCGTGCCTTTGAGCACCGGACGCCACCGCAGGACGCGCACCCTCTCGATCGCCGCAGCGGTGGCGGTCGCCGCGGGGGCGGGCGGTGTCTACCTCGGTCTGTCGAACGGCGGCGCCCAGGCCGCCTACACGACGGTCACCGTCTCCACGACAACGCAACTGGAGTCGGCCGTGAAGAACGCGGTCGCCGGCACGGTCATCCAGGTCCGGGGCGGCACGTACTATCCCACCGCCACCCTCAAGTCCACGGCCAGCGGCACCGGTTCGTCCCGTATCACCCTCCAGGCGTACGGCACCGAGAAGGTGAAGATCGACGGCTCCGAGCTGGCCGACGGCTCCTGGCTCGCCGGGATCTACGGCAGCTACTGGACCGTCCAGAACCTCACCTTCCAGAACTCCCCGGCCCAGGGCTTCGTCGTCACCTCCTCCACCGGCGGCATCTTCAAGAACCTCGTCACCGCCGACAACGGCGACTCCGGCTTCACGCTCCGCGGCGACGACACGGTCGGCAACCTCGTCCAGAACCTGGACAGTCACGGCAACTACGACGCCGCCGGACACGGCCAGAACGCGGACGGCATCGCCATCAAGTTCGGCTCCGGGACCGGCAACAAGATCACCGGTGCGCGCCTCTACGACAACTCGGACGACGGCCTCGACCTCTGGCAGTTCTCCACCCCCGTCACCGTCGAGCACTCCTGGGCCTTCGGCAACGGCGAGAACCGCTGGAACGACTCCGCGTTCGAGGGCAACGGCAACGGGTTCAAGCTGGGCGGCGGGGGTGTCACCGTAGCGCACGTCGTCAACAACAACGCGGCCTGGGACAACACCCTGAACGGCTTCACCGAGAACTCCAACACCGGGGCGATCGCGCTGAACCGCAACACGGCGTACGCGAACGCCCAGGCGGGGTTCTACTTCGCCACCGGCAAGGCCCGGCTCGCCCGCAACCTCGCGGTGAGCAACAGGGGCGGGCTGTCCAAGCTGGGGACCTCCACGGTGTCCGCCGCCAACAACTGGGACAGCGGGGTGGGCGCGCCGGCCTTCAGATCGACGGACGCGACGACGGCGTACGGGGTGCGGAAGTCGGACGGTTCGCTGCCGGCCACGACGTTCCTGACCACGGGCTCCACCACCATCGGCTCGACGATGAAATAGGACGGCACAAGGAAACGCCCCCGCCGGTCTTATCGCGGGGGCGTTCCTTCTGCTGACCTGAGAGGGGCTCAGGCCAGCAAGTCGACGCAGTCGAACGACGTGCCCGGGCTCAGGAACGCCGTGCCGCTCGAGCCGCTCACGATGTCGAGCCTGAGCACGTTGTACTGCGACACGTCCGTCTTCCAGGCGCTCGCCGGGACGTGGTACGTGAACGTGTGGTTGTTTCCCCGGTAGGAGCCCGTGGTGAGGGAGCGGGTCGAGGGCTGGGGGACGGCCGCGGGGACCGCGGACACCCAGTCGTTCACCGTCACGCGCGGGCGGCCGTTCGCGAAGGCGTCCGTGACGCCCACGCGGAGGGTGTGGGCGGCCGCCGCCTGCTCCTTCGTCAGCTTGAAGTAGATCAGGATGCCGTCGTTGACGTCCTTCCAGACGTATGCGGGGAAGGACTTGGCCGCGTCACCGCCGCCGATCGTGACATTGCCGGTCCACTTGGCCGCGCGGGCGTCGGACGGATGGGCGTAGGTCATGAGCTCGGCGTTCTTGAACTCGCCGGGCGTGCCGTCCCAGTCGCCGAGCCGCCAGAGGGTCTTGGCGGTGGACGGGTCGCCGGTGATCGAGAGGGTGTGCAGGCTCGTGGTGGCGCCCGCGGTCACCTTCACCTCCTGGGTCAGTACGGCGAGTTCGCCCTTGTGGACGGTCAAGGTGTACGTCCCCGGCAGCATCCCCTTGCAGGAGAACGCGCCGGTGCCGGTCGCCGCCTTCGCCCAGTACTGGGCGTCCTTGTTGGCGAAGCCGACGGTGTAGGGGTACTTCGCGTCCATGCCCTTCAGGCCCACGCCGGCCACCTTGCCGCGGCCGGCCATGCCGACCCAGCCGGTGATGCCGAGGCCGTCCACCCAGGAGGTGTCCAGCCTGTCGTGGAAGAGGGAGGAGGAGGGCGTACCGCCGTCGGTGAAGGCCAGGACGTACGGGCCCTGCAAGCCGAAACGTTCCGCCTCTGTCTGGGCCTCGTTGTAGTGCAGGATCTCGTAGAGGCCCGCGCCCTTGTCGTTGGAGTGGCGCAGCAGGGAGCGGTAGAAGGGGCCGCCGGAGGCCTTCTCGTGGCGGGAGCGGACGAGATACAGGCCGACCGAACCCGTGGTGAAGCCGACGTGGTCGTAGTCGATCGTGCGCTTGCCCGAGTAGTGCTTGGAGTGGGTGGTGCCGTCGGCGCGCTTCCAGACGTCCCCGGCCTCGATGATCGTGTCGGAGGTCTCGATCCAGGAGTCCGAGCCGGTGTTGGGGAACATCCCGGGCTTGAGGCGGACGATGTAGCGGGTCGCGGTGAAGGAGGCGTCCGCCTTGTTGGTCCAGAGGTACACGTTGTTCTGACCGCTGCGGGCCGCGTACCACTGGGTGATCGCGCCGTGCGCCACCTTGACCAGGATCGTGGAGCCGGACTGCTTGATCGTGACGGTGGAGGCGCCGAGGCCGGACTCGACATGCGAGTGCTTGCCGCCGTAGCCCTCGTACTCCTTGCCCTTGTAGACGAGGGAGGTGAGGTCGCCGGTGGTCTTGGAGACCTTGAAGACCAGGAAGGCGCCGGTGTCGACGACGTAGTTCCTGCCGTCGTCCTTGTAGCCGAAGGTCGCGGCGGACGCGGAGGACAGCAGGCCGGCGCCGCCCGCCACGGCGGCGCCGGTGGCGGCGACTCCGATCGCGGAGGCCCCGAGCACACGTCGGCGCGTGAGGTGTCGTCTCTTGTGCGTGCTCAAGGGTCGCTCCGTGGCTCTTGAAAGTTCACTTACTTATACGTGAGGGCAGATGACGAGAACCTGCAGGTGGTTCCGTCCGCACCCGTACCGATTTCGGTCGGCTCCTTGCCGGTGTTGTTGCCCTTGAAGCGCACGCAGGTCTTGACCTTCTTCCTCGGGTCCCCCTGGATGCGGATCTTCGACAGGGTGGCCCTGTCGCCGTAGTTGGCGTTGACGCCGACGATCGCCTTCAGGGGCGCCACGACGTCGATGTCGCTCAGCACGATCGTGCGCTTGTACTGCGTCCTGCAGTTGCCGCAGGAGCGCACCAGCTTGCCGGAGTTCTGCACCCGGAAGCCGGTCACGGTGAGCTTGCCGGCGCCGTTGAACTGCAGCACCTTGTCGTCGGCGTTCCTCGCGCCACCGCCGATGACCTTGTACACCGCCGCGGACGACTTGCCCTTGAAGGTGGCCGCGTCCTCACCGACGTCCAGCCACCACACGTTCCGCAGCGTGCAGGAGCCCTTGCAGTGGACGCCGTCCGCGGCCGGGGCACCGATGATCACGTTCTTCAGGACCGCGCCGTCGGCCAGCTCGAAGATGGCGCCCTGCGACTCGTCCTGGTCGGAGGTGCCGAGCGCGCCCCTGCCGTAGAACTTCTTCAGCTTGCCGTCGTAGGTGCCCGACACCTTGATCGTCGAGGAGACGGCCTTGCTGCCGGTGGCCGTCGGCCAGGTGGACGCGGCGCCCGCCGAGGACAGCAGCGTCGTGGTGACGATCGCAGCGCCGGTGATGCCCAGGGCGGTGGAGCCCGCGATCAGCGCCCGCCGCTCGGTGACCTTGCGGCGGTGCCGGACACGCGGTTCTGCTGAAGCAGTCATGTGCCGATTCCTCAGGTGGGTGGTGACTCTCGCGCTGTGTCGTCGCCACCGGTGAGGAAAGGGTTGCCGCTGTGTCAGAAGTTTTTGCGCGGCCTTCTACGAGTCGCCGTCGTCCCCGTCGTGGGCGGCGAAGTCGCCGCCCAGGAAGAGGGCCTTGCCGTCCGACTCGCCCGTGATGACGTAGCTGTCGCCCGTGGCGTCCCGGCCCCCGCGGTCGTGGTCGTACTGCCCGGCGAACACCCACTCGCCCACCGGGACCGTACGGCCCTCCTTGAGCACAAAGGTGTAGACCAGGAATCCACCCTGCTCGGTGACCGTGAGTGTGAAGTCGTCCTCGGGCAGCGAGCGCCAGGCACCGGACGAGGACACCCCGCCGGTCTGAGCGATCCTCAACTGCACGGTGAGCGCGGTGACCTCCTGCTTCGCCCGCAACGTGATGTTGCTCTGCGCCCAGAAGTCGTTGCTGTGCGGATCGACGGAGCCGTCCGACCAGAGCGGCCCGTCGTCATCGTCGTCGGTGCCCGGCAGCAGGGCGGCGGCCGACGCGGAGGGCTTCGACGAGGTGGAGGGCGCCGGGGACCTGCTGGGCTTCGCCGGTTCGCCGGTGCCACCGCCGGAACCGGAACTCGGTGTGGCCTTCGGCGAGGCCGGCGGCCGGCTCGTCGCGTCCGGGGACTCCACCGGCGGCGAGGAGGCGGCGACCGTCTGCGGCGACGGTGTGTCGTCCTTCACCGCCGACGCCACCGCGTAACCGCCGACCGCGAGCATGCCCGCGACCGCCGCCGTGGCGCCCACGATCCGGGCCCAGCCCCAGACCGGCGGGCGCGTCGCCCGGTGGTCGCGCCGGTCCTGGTCCTGGACCTCGCCCGCCATACCGCGTTCGATCCGGGCGAGCATGTACGCCCGGTCCGGCTCGTGCGCCTCGGCCGCCTCGTGCAGCCGGGCGCGCAGCTCGTCGTGCACGTCCCGCTGCACCGTCATCGGTTCCTTCCCGAGGTCTCGCCGGTGCGGGCCATCGCACGCACCGTGAGCGGAGCTCCCTTGACGCCGAGCAACTTCTGCAGCTCGGCCATTCCCTTGGAGGTCTGGCTCTTCACCGTACCGACCGAGACCCCCAGGGCCAGCGCGGTGTCCTTCTCCGAGAGGTCGAAGGCGTGCCGCAGCACCACGCAGGCCCGTTTGCGGAAGGGGAGTCTACGCAGCGCGGACTGGACGTCCACAACGCCGGCGACGTCGGGGTTCTCCGTCTTCTCCTCGCGTTGCGACCAGAACAGGGCGATCCTGCGGCGCTCGCGGACGGCGCTGCGGATGCGGGTGCGGGCCAGGTTGGCGACGACGCCACGGGCGTACGCCACCGGATGGTCGGCCGCGCGCACCCGGTCCCAGCGGTTCCACAGGGCGAGCAGCGCGTCCGCCGCCAGGTCGTCGGCGGCGTCCGCCTCACCGGTCAGCAAATGGGCCAGACGGGACAGTTCCGCGTAGTGGCGGTCGAAGAAGGCATGGAATTCCACGGAGGCGGCGTCGTCGACGACTGTGCCCACGGGTGACCTCTTCTCGATGCGACTGTGCGTGTCATGTGAATGACATGGGGATGCCCCGGGGAGGGCCTGGGACGAGATCCGGAAGCGTAGCAGTGATCATCCACTTGGTTTGGTACGGGGGTTCGAACATCATGTGGCCCCCGGGAGCTGCGCGGAAGCCTGATTCCGTAACACGGCGAAAACCCGAACAGGGTTCAACGAGGGAACAATCCAGCCAGCATCCGCACACCGATCATTCAGGCAGCAAGGAGCAACACGTCATGTCCGAGACGAAGAAGGTCGCCGACCGGTCGAGCGCACCGCCACCAGGGGTGAACGGCGTCGACCGGTTCTTCAGGATCTCCGAACGGGGGTCCACCTTCGGCCGGGAGATACGCGGCGGCTTCGCCACATTCTTCACCATGGCCTACATCCTTGTCCTGAATCCCATCATCCTCGGTAGCGCGAAGGACAAGTTCGGCCACTCCCTGGACGCCGTCCAACTCACCACCGCCACCGCCCTGGTGGCCGCCGTGATGACGATCATCATGGGCGTCGGCGGCAACCTGCCGCTCGCCCTCGCCGCGGGCCTCGGCCTGAACGCGGTCGTCGCCTTCCAGATCGCCCCGCTGATGAGCTGGGACGACGCGATGGGCCTGATCGTCCTCGAAGGCCTGCTGATCTGCGTCCTTGTGGTGACCGGTCTGCGCGAGGCCGTCATGCACGCCATCCCGCAGCCGCTGAAGCAGGCGATCAGTGTCGGCATCGGCCTGTTCATCGCCTTCATCGGCTTCGTCGACGCCGGGTTCGTCAGCCGGATCCCCGACGCCGCCAACACCACCGTGCCCGTCCAACTGGGCGGCACCGGCACCCTCTCCGGCTGGCCGGTTCTCGTCTTCTGTCTCGGTGTGCTGCTGACCATCGGACTGCTCGCCCGCAAGGTCAAGGGCGCCATCCTGATCAGTATCGTCACCATGACGATCCTCGCGATCGTCATCAACTCGATCGCCGACATCAAGTCCTGGGGCCTGACCACGCCGTCCTGGCCCGACAAGATCGTCGACACCCCCGACTTCGGGCTGATCGGTCACTTCAGCCTGTTCGGCGCGTTCGGCGAGACCGGTGTCATCACCGTCGTCCTGCTGGTCTTCACCCTGATCCTGTCGGACTTCTTCGACACCATGGGAACGGTCGTCGGCATCAGCGCGGAGGCCGGACTCCTCGACGAGCGGGGCGAGGTGCCCAACCTCGGCCGCGTACTGCTCATCGACGGAGCGGCGGCGGTCGCCGGCGGCGCGGCCTCCTCGTCCTCCGCGACCTCCTACATCGAGTCCGCGGCAGGCGTCGGCGAGGGCTCGCGCACCGGTTTCTCCAACCTGGTCACCGGCGGTCTGTTCACCCTCGCCCTGTTCCTGACCCCGGTCCTCACCATCGTGCCGCTCCAGGCGGCGGCCCCGGCCCTCGTCGCCGTCGGCTTCCTGATGATGACCCAGGTCAAGAGCATCGACTGGGACAAGTACGAGATCGCCATCCCGGCGTTCCTCACCATCGCCGTGATGCCGTTCACCTACTCGATCACCAACGGCATCGGCGCCGGCTTCCTCGCCTACGTCGTGATCAAGACGGTCCTCGGCAAGGCGAAGGACGTGCACTGGCTGCTGTGGGCTGCTTCGGCGCTGTTCGTGGTGTACTTCGCGATCGATCCCATTGAGCAGGTTCTGGGAGTCAAGTGAACCGAGGGGGCGGTTTCTTCGGCACCGCCCCCTTCTGTCCAGCACCTGCCGCGGCACTAGCTCTTGAGTGCCGCCTCCATCATCGCCTTGGCCACGGGGGCGGCCAGCCCGTTGCCGCTCACCTCGGACCGTGCCGCGTCCGACTGTTCGACGACCACCGCCACGGCCACCTCCTTGCCGTCCGTCTTCCCGTACGACGTGAACCAGGCGTACGGCGCCTTGCTGTTGTTCTCGCCGTTCTGGGCCGTGCCCGTCTTGCCGCCGACGGTGACGCCGTCGATGAGGGCGTTGGTGCCGGTGCCCTTCTCGACGACCGTCTGCATCGCCGACTGCAACTGCCCGGCGGTGGAGGAGCTGAGGATCCGGGTGCCGGACGCGTCGTCGTCGTAGTCCTTGAGGACGTCACCGCCGCTGTCGGTGATCTGCGAGACCATGTGCGGCGAGACCAGTTCCCCGCCGTTGGCTATGGCCGCCGACACCATCGCCATCTGCAGCGGCGTCGCGGTCACGTCGAACTGGCCGATGCCGGTGAGGGCGGTGGACGACTCGTCCATGTCGGAGGGGTACACGCTCGGGTACGCCCGCACCGGCACATCCAGACTGTCGTCGTTGAAGCCGAACTTCTCGGCCATCGCCTTCACCTTGTCCTGCCCGAGCTGAACGGCCATGTGGGCGAAGACGTTGTTGCAGGAGTACTGCAGCGCCACCCGGATCGAGGCGTTCTCGCAGGGCGCGGAGGTGTTCTCGTTCTTCAGGACCGTGCGTGTGCCCGGCAGCGTGTAGGGGTCCTCGCTGTCGGTCCTCTCGTCCACCGACGCGTACAGCCCGTCCTCCAGCGCGGCCGCCGCCACCACCAGCTTGAACGTCGAGCCCGGCGCCAGCGGCTGCCGCAGCGCGCGGTTGACGAGCGGTTTGTCGGAGTCGGCGTTCAGCTTCTTCCAGGCGGTGGCGGCGGTGTTGGCGTCGGTGAGCGACGAGGGGTCGTACGACGGCGTCGACACGACGGCCAGGATCCTGCCGGTCGCCGGATCGATCGCGACGGCCGCGCCCTTCTTGTCGCCCAGCGCGTCGTACGCCGCCTTCTGCACGCCCGGGTCGATCGTCGTGATCACGTCACCGGGATCGGCCCGCTGGTCGGTGACCATGTCCATCGCGGTCTTCAGCCGGGTGTCCGTCCCGTTCAGCAGGTCGGCGTAGATGCCCTCCAGCTGGGTGGGTGCGTAGGCCTGCGAGGCGTAGCCCGTCACCGCCGCGTAGAGCTTGCCGTTCGTATACGTGCGCTTGTACCTGAGGTCGCCGCCCGAGGTGACGGCCGAGCCGGTGATCGCCTTTCCGGCCACGATGATGTCCCCGAGCGGCTCCGCGTACGTCTCGATCGCGTTGCGCCGGTTGTCCGTGTCGTCCGCGAGTGCCTGGCCCTCGTAGAACTGCACCCAGGTCGCCCTGATCAGCAGGGAGAACACCAGCAGCAGCGCGAAGACCGAGGCACGCCTGATCGTCTTGTTCATTGCGAACGGAAGGACGAACGGGCGGAGAGGGATCGTTCCCGACCTCCGCTTTTCTCATCTTTCTCACCGTATGTTCACCCAGGGTCCGTTCAGGCCTCCAGGCGCAGCACGACCTCGTCGATCTCCTCGCGGCGCGCGTTCGCGTACCCGACCGCCCACGCGGTCGTCCGGAAGCCGCACTTCTCCAGGACCCGGAGGGAACCGGCGTTGTCGGCCGCCGCCCGGGCGTAGAGAGGACGCTCCCGGACCTCGGCGAGCAGCGCCCGCAACGCCGCCGTGGCGATGCCCTTGCCCCAGTACGCGCGGTCCACCCAGTACGTCACCTCACGCTCGCCCGGCTCCCCGTACACCGCCGTGCTGCCGACGACATCCCCGTCGGCGAGGATCGTGCGCAAAACGGCGGACGAGGAGCGGATCTTGTTCCAGTGGGCGTCGAAGGCGTCCCGGTCGGCCGGATCCTCCGGGGTGAACGCGGCCATCCTCAGGGCCTCGGGGTCGTTCATCTGGCGGTAGAACACCGGCAGGTCGCTGTCGTGGACGTGGCGCAGATCGATCAGCATGCCTCAGAGCCTACGGGTTGCCAGGGTCAGCCGGTCCCGCGCGTCGAAGAGGGCGTCCTTCACCATCTGCTCGTGCGCCGGGGTCAGCCGGGCCACCGGCACCGAGCAGCTGATCGCGTCCCGGGCCGGGGTGCGGTACGGGATCGCCACGCCGAAGCAGCGCAGGCCCAGGGTGTTCTCCTCGCGGTCCACCGCGAAGCCCTGCTCGCGCACCTGGTGCAGCTCCTCGATGAGCTTCTCGCGGTCCGTGATCGTGTGCTCGGTGAGCCCCGGGAGTGTCTCCGGGAGCATCTTGCGGACCTGCTCGTCGGTGTACGTGGACAGCAGTGCCTTGCCCAGGGAGGTGGAGTGGGCGGGCAGCCGGCGGCCGACGCGGGTGAAGGGGCGCAGATAGTGCTGGGACTGGCGAGTGGCGAGGTAGACCACGTTCGTGCCGTCGAGACGGGCCAGGTGGATGGTCTCGGTGGTGTCGTCGGAGAGCCGGTCCAGGGTCGGCCGGGCCGCCGCCACCACCTCGTCGCCGTCGATGTAGGAGGTGCCGACGAGCAGCGCCCGCACGCCGATGCCGTACCGCGTGCCCGTCGCGTCCGTCTCCACCCAGCCCAGCTCCACCAGCGTGCGCAGCAGCATGTAGAGGCTGGACTTGGGGTAGCCGACGGCTTCCTGGACCGCCGCGAGGGAGTGCATACCTGGGCGGCCGGCAAAGTATTCCAGCAGCTCAACCGTCCGCACCGCGGACTTGACCTGCGCCCCGCCCCCCGTCTCGCCAGCCGACATCTCCCTTGACCCCTTCGTTCGACGAGAAGCTGAAGTTATAGTCTCCAACAGCATATTCACCATGAGAGACAGTGTTCAGTATATCGAACGTCCCTGGTGGATGAGCCAGTACCGAACGTGGCCAGTGAGCAAGCGTGGAGGGACCCGCGGTGGCAGCAGCACCAGTCTGGAGTGTCGACCCCCGAACCGGGAAGCAGCGTGAACAGGTTGCGGTGGAGGCCACGGCCCAGGAGGTCGACAGCGTCGTGCGCGCCGCGCACGCCACCCGCGGCTCCCTCGTCGACCGCACCGTCCGCGCGGCCTTCCTGCGTACCGCCGCCGACAAGCTGGAGGCGGCCAAGGACCAGCTGGTCGAGGTCGCCGACGCCGAGACGGCACTGGGCCCGGTCCGGCTGAACGGCGAGCTGGCCCGCACCTGCTACCAGCTGCGCGCGTTCGCCCGCATCGTCGACGAGGGCGCCTTCCTCGACGTCGTCATCGATCACCCCGACGACACCGCCACCCCGCCCATCCCGGACCTGCGCCGCTACAAGGTGCCGCTGGGCGTGGTCGCCGTCTACTCGGCGTCCAACTTCCCCTTCGCCTTCTCCGTCGCCGGCGGCGACACCGCGAGCGCGCTGGCGGCCGGCAATCCCGTCGTCGTCAAGGCGCACCCCGACCACCCGGCGCTGTCGGAGCTGGTCGCCAAGGTGCTGCGGACGGCCGCCGCCGCGCACGGCATCCCCGTGGACGTCCTCGGTCTCGTGCACGGCTTCGAGGCGGGCGTCGAGCTGATCAAGCACCCCCTGATCGCCGCGGCCGGGTTCACCGGGTCCATCCGGGGCGGGCGCGCGCTGTTCGACGCGGCGGCGGCCCGGCCGGAACCGATCCCGTTCCACGGGGAGCTGGGGTCGCTGAACCCCGTCGTCGTCACGGAGGCCGCCGCCGCCCAGCGTGCGGAGGCCATCGGCGCCGGGCTCGCCGGGTCCATGACCCTCGGTGTCGGGCAGTTCTGCGTCAAGCCGGGGCTGGTGCTCGTACCGTCCGGCGCGGCCGGTGACGGGCTGCTCAAGTCCCTCACGGACGCGGTCAGCGACACCGAGGCGGGCGTGCTGCTCGACCACCGGATGCGGGACAACTTCATCGCCGGGGTCGCCGAGCGGGCCGAGCTGCCCGACGTCGAGTCGCCGGTGACGCCCGGCGCGGGCGGGGAGCACACCGTCAGTGCGGGCTTCCTGACCGTGCCCGCGGCGCGGCTGGCCGCGGAGGGCGCGCACGATCTGCTCCTGGAGGAGTGCTTCGGCCCGGTCACCGTGGTGGCCCGCTACGAGGACGAGGGCGAGGTCAAGGCCGTCCTGTCGCGGCTGCCGGGGAACCTCACGGCGACCGTGCAGCTCTCCGACGAAGAGGCCGCCGGCGAGGGGCGGGGCGGGGAGATCCTCGCCGAGCTGACGCCGCTGGCGGGGCGGGTCCTGGTGAACGGGTGGCCGACCGGTGTCGCGGTGGCGCCCGCCCAGCACCACGGCGGTCCGTACCCGGCGACCACGTCCACGTCGACGTCCGTGGGTGGCACGGCGATCGAGCGGTGGCTGCGGCCGGTGGTCTACCAGAACGCGCCCGCCGCGCTGCTGCCGGTGGAGCTCCGGGACGAGAACGAGCTGGGGCTGCCCCGTCGGTTGAACGGGCGTCTGGAGCGATGACGCCATGGGGGCGCGGGTGATCTGCGGGGCCGCGGCTCGGTCGTGGTGGCCGCGCGGTTCCCCGCGCCCCTGAGTCTCTCCACCCACCTGGATAATCGGGCCATGGACGTCGAACTTCCCGAACTGCCCTTCCCTCTCCGTACGTACGGGCCCGACGGGCACTGGTCCCACGAGGACGGGGTGCTCACCGGGTGGGCGGGGGCTCGGCAGGACCGGTTCGTGCCGCCTACCGGGGAGGGGCTGGAGCCCGCCGCCGACGCGCCGCGGCTGCTCGGGGCGCCCGAGGGGGACTTCCAGCTGATCGCGCGGGTCACCGTGGGGTTCAACTGGGCCTTCGACGCGGGGGTGTTGTACGTCCATGTCGGCGAACGGGCCTGGGCCAAGCTCTGTCTGGAGTACTCCCCGGATGTGGCCACCGTCTGCACGGTGGTCACCCGGGGTCATTCCGACGACGCCAACTCCTTCACCGTGGACGGCAGTTCGGTCTGGCTGCGGGTCAGCAGGACCGGCCGTGCCTTCGCCTTCCACGCCTCCCGCGACGGCCGGCGCTGGACCTTCGTCCGGCTGTTCACCCTCGGCGAGGAGAAGGAGACCGGCGCCGCCCTGGTCGGCTTCATGACCCAGTCGCCGATGGGGGAGGGCTGTGTGGTGACGTACGACCACATCGAGTTCCGGGACAGCTGGCCGGACGACCTCAGGGACGGCAGCTGAGGAACCGGTGCGGCGGGGGGTGTAGGCCGTTCGCCGGAGTCGTCGTGCGCGGTCCCGAAGCGGTGCCGACGATTCCAGGTGTGCCCGTAAGGCGATGACGTACGCCGTGTCCGGGCCGCTTGGACGGAGGTACGTGAACATGAGGCACCGAATCGTCGCCCTCGCCGTGGCGGGTGTGCTGGCCGCGGCGTTCCCGGCCGGCGCGACTCCCCCGGGGCCCGTGCCCGGGTACGGGTACGGGGACGCGCCGCCGGGACCGACCGCTCCGCCGCCCGGTTCGGCGCTGGACGGCGAGGCCTGGGCCTGGACCCAGCTGACCGGCGACGGCACGCAGATCCGATACGTGTCCACGGACTCCAGTCATACGTGTCCCAGTGTGAGCTACACCTACCAGGGAAGTTCGCACACGGATCCGCTGAGCTTGAAGAGCTTGCCCTGGGGGTCGCAGTTCCCGACCACCGTCTGCGAGGCCGAGGTGCGCCTGACGGCCTCCGACGCGACGCTGGTGCCCGGGACGGTACGGGCGGCCACCCTGCATCCGTCGAACCGTCGGCTGCCCCTGCCGAACTGGACCCCGGGCACCCGTCCCGCCAGGATCGGCGTGATCGGCGACACCGGCTGCGAGCTCCCCCTGTCGAGTGGTGAGCCCGCGCAGGACTGCGCGAACGGCTGGCCGTTCCGGCGGGTCGCGAACAGTGTCGTCTCCCGGACGCGGCCGGATCTGGTGATCCACGTCGGTGACTACCTGTACCGGGAGGACCCCGGCAGGGCGAACGACAAGCCGGCGAATCCGGGCTGCACGGACACCCCCGACAGAGCCGGCTGGGCCTGTGTCGTCGCCGACTTCTTCAGACCCGCCGAACGGCTGCTGGCCACGGCTCCCGTCGTGCTGACCCGCGGCAACCACGAGGACTGCAACGCGATGCAGCAGGGCGGCGCGGGCGGCGCGTGGTTCCGCTACCTCGCCGACGAGCTGCGCTCGAACCGCTCGTGCAGCCTGTTCACCCAGCCCGCGGTGATCCGGGCGGGCGCGCTGACCCTCATCTCCGTGGACACCTCGTTGGCCGACCGGAACGACAACGGGAGCCCAGCGAACCTGGGCCCCTACACCGGCCAGTTCGATGCCGTGAACCGGGACGCGTCGCAGGCCCCCGGCGACGTCTTCGTGGTCACGCACAAGCCGCTGTGGATGGTGAAGGCGGCCGGATCGATGTCAGGGGCGGTCACCTGGGCGACGCACGTCCTCGACAGGGCCGTCGCCGACACCCAGCTGCATCAGCTGCACCGCAAGGTGCGCCTGGTGCTCTCGGGGCACTTCCACCTCGCCCAGAAGATCGACTTCGACAGCACCCGGCCGCCCCAGCTGACCCTGGGATCCTCGGGTGGCCCCCTGGACAACGGCCCGGTTGACGCCAACGTCGAGCTGCAGTCCATCGGCACGCCGCCGCAGCAGGTCCACGAGTCGGTGACCAAGCTGCAGGCCCCCGCAGGTCCGGGGATCTTCGGCTACGGGGACCTGCGCTACGGCGGCACGACCTGGACTCTCACCTTCCGCGACAGGAACGGCGACCGCCTGGACGGCAGCTGCAGGCTGAGCACGAGCACCGACCATCGGAACTTCGTCTGTTAGCGAGCCCGGGCAGCGGGGGCGGGGAACCGGATCGGCGGCCTCCCCGTCCTCCGTTGCATGATCGGAGAACGCCCCACCCGAGTGATCCGCACCGCTGTGCCCGCCGAGGCCCCGGCCGTCGTGGCGCTGCACGCGCGCGCCCGGGCCACGTACTACCCCGACGGGATCCCGCAGGACGGCACCGACTGGCTCGCCGTGTGGCGGGCGGCCATCGAGCGGCCCGACGGGCATGTGCTGTGCGTCGTGGAGCGGGGGCGGATCGTCGGCCTCGCCTCCTTCCGGAGGCCGGAGGGCGGCGGCGCGGAGACGGTCAAGCTGTTCCAGTTCCATGTCGACCCGGGCCACTGGCGGGCGGGCATCGGCACGGACCTGCACACCGCCTGCGTGGAACAGTGGCGGGCGGACGGCCACCGTACGGCCGTGCTCGACGTGCACGTCGACAACCGGCGCGCCCAGGCCTTCTACGCCCGCCAGGGCTGGTTCCCGGACCCGGAGAACCCGCGCGCGGAAGGTGATCACCATCTCTTCCTGCGCTTCTCCGTGAGCGGGGGGAGGCCGGGGACGAGCGGGGAATGAACACCGCTGCTTGAACGTTCATGCACATGGCGGAGGGAGTCTCCGTCGCCCCGACGACCTGGAGAGAACCGAGACATGCGCGTCGAGATCTGGAGCGACATCGCCTGCCCCTGGTGCTACGTGGGCAAGGCCCGCTTCGAGAAGGCGCTCGAGGCCTTCCCGCACCGCGACCAGGTCGAGGTGGTGCACCGGTCGTTCGAGCTCGACCCGGGGCGCGCCAAGGGCGACGTCGAACCCGTGATCAAGATGCTCACCAAGAAGTACGGCATGAGCGAGGCGCAGGCCCGTGCCGGTGAGGAGAACCTGGGCGCGCAGGCCGCCGCCGAGGGCCTCGACTACCGCACCCGGGACCGCGACCACGGCAACACCTTCGACATGCACCGCCTGCTGCACTTCGCCAAGGAGCAGGGCCGGCAGGACGAGCTGATCCAGATCCTCTACCGGGCCAACTTCGCCGAGGAGCGGTCCGTCTTCACCGAGGGCGAGGAGCGGCTCGTGGAGCTCGCCGTCGAGGCCGGCCTGGACGCCGACGCCGCCCGCAAGGTGCTCGCCGACCCGGCCGCGTACGCCGACGAGGTCCGTGCCGACGAGCGCGAGGCCGCTCAGCTCGGCGCGAACGGCGTGCCCTTCTTCGTCCTCGACCGCGCCTACGGCGTCTCCGGTGCCCAGCCCGCCGAGGTCTTCGCCCAGGCGCTCACCCGGGCCTGGGGCGACCGCTCTCCGCTGAAGCTGATCGACGAGGGCGGCGCGCAGGCCTGCGGCCCGGACGGGTGCGCGGTGCCGCAGCACTGAGAAGCGCAGGTCGGGGCCGATGTATAAGCGTTCCTTGGCTGAACCGCTCAGACATCGGCAATGGACGGGGAGTTGCCGGGGGCCCACAGTGGACTCATGGAGACCTTCGAGACCCTCGTCCACGCCGAGTTCGCCCCGAGGAACACCTACCTGAACACCGCGAGCAACGGCCTGCTGCCGGCCCGCGCCGTGACGGCGCTGCAGGAGGCCGTGCGGCTGCGTGCCGAGGGCCGGCCGCTGGCGCCCCTGTACGCCGATGTGGAGGCCGCCCGTGCCTCCTACGCCCGGCTGGCCGGTGTGCCGGCCGAACGGGTGGCGGCCGGGGTCTCGGTCGCCGCCCACACCGCCGTGATCGCCGCCGCCCTGCCCGCCGGCGCCGAGGTCCTCACCGCCGAGGACGACTTCGCCTCCGTCCTCAACCCGTTCCACGTCCGCGGCGACCTCAAGGTGCGCGCCGTGCCCCTGGAGCGGATCGCCGAGTCCGTCCGCCCGGGCACCGCGCTCGTCGCGGTCAGCGCGGCCCAGTCCGCCGACGGGCGGATCGCCGACCTGCCCGCCCTGCGCGAGGCGGCCCGGCAGCACGGGGCCCGCACCTACGTCGACTTCTCCCAGGCCGCCGGCTGGCTTCCGATGGACGCCGACGCGTACGACTACACAGCCGCCGTCTGCTTCAAGTGGCTGCTCGGCCCGCACGGGGCCGCCTTCCTCGTCGTACCGGAGGACTTCGGCGGGCTGACACCCCTGCTGGCCGGCTGGGTCGCGGGCGAGCGGCCCTGGGACAGCTGCTACGGCCCCGTGACCGAACTCGCCCACTCCGCACGGCGGTTCGACCTCACCCACGCCCTCTTCACCTACGCCGGGCTACGGCACTCCCTCGAACTCGTCGAGGAACTCGGCGTGGACGCCGTACGCACTCACGACCTGGCCCTCGCCGACCGCTTCCGCGCGGGACTCGCCGGCCTCGGCCACGAGCCCGTGCCCGCCCCCGGCTCCGCGATCGTGTCCGTACCCGGACTCGGCCACCGGCAGCCGGAGTTGAGCGAGGCGGGTATCGAGGTCTCCGACCGGGCGGGCAACCTGCGTGCCTCCTTCCACCTCTACAACACCCCCGCCGACGTCGACCGCCTGCTGGACGTCCTCTCGGGCTGAACACCCTTGCCGCACCCGTGCCCGGGACGCTAGGAAAGGGCACCGGGGGTGATGGTGCCGGTGGATCCCACGGACACGGACGCGTCGACGGGGGCGGGCGCGGGGCGGGCGTCCGCCCGCCCGGCCGCCGACGCCGAGCTGCACGGGCGGCTGGTGTACGGGGACGGATCCGCGCTGGCCGAGACGTACGCCGCGTACGGCGGGCTGGTACGGCGGATCGCCCTGCGCGTCACGCACACCCCGGCCGCCGTCGAGGACATCGCGCAGGAGGTCTTCACCGAGCTGTGGACCAGGCCGTACGCCTTCGACGCGCGCCGGGGCAGCCTGCGCACCTGGCTGTCGATGCTCGCGCACCGGCGCGCCGTGGACTGGGTGCGCCACGAGGCCCGGCACCGCAAGGGCGGCCCCGCCGACGACAGCGAACTGCACACCGTCCCGGACGCGGCACCCGGCCCCGACGAGACGGTCGTGGACCGCGAACGCTCCCTGCTTCTGCACTCCGCGCTCGCCGAACTCCCGGAGCCCCAGCGGGAGGTGGTGCACCTCGCCTACTTCGCGGGCCGCACCTACCGTCAGGCCGCCGCCGAGCTCGGCATCCCCGAGGGCACCGCCAAGACCCGTCTGCGCACCGCCCTGCGCGCCCTGGCCAGAACCCTGGCCGACCCACCGGATCCCGCCGTGGAAAGAGGCGCATGATGGCGACAGCGGAAGGAGGCGGCGCCCGGTGACCACCTACCACGACCACGGCCACGACGACCTGCGGGACCTGGTGGCCGCCTCGGCCTTCGACGCCGTGACGCCCGCCGAGCGGCAGACGGTGGCCCGGCACCTGGCCGGCTGCGCGGAGTGCGCGGCCGAGGCACAACGGCTGCGCGCGACCGTACGGCTGCTGGACGTGCCGCCCGGCCGACCCGAGGAGTGCGCCCCGCCGGCCGACGCGGGGGCCGCCCCGTCCGAGGACCGCGGCCTCCTGGCGTTCCGCTGCCGTCCCGCCGCCACGCCGGTGGCCGGGCACGCGGCCCCCTACGCCGGCGCGGTGGCCGCGCTGACCGCGTTGCTTCCCCGGGTGCGCGGCACCGGCGGGCCCGACCGCTGGAAGGCCGCGGTCGTCCACGACTGGGACGTCCAGGCGACCCTCGCCCACCTCGTCGCCGCCGACGAGCGGCTCGCGGTGGAGCTGGGCCTCGACCCGAGGGTGCCGCCCTCCCCGGTCGAGGAGGGCGAGACCTGGGTGGAGACCTGGAACCGGCGCACGGCCGACGTCGTCCGCCACGAGCGCGGCCGTACCCCCGAGCGGACGCGCGCCTGCTGGGAGGCCCAGTCGGCCGCGCTGCTCGCCACGCCCGAGGCGCACGACCCGCGACGCGCGGCACGGGTCGTCGAGTTGATGGGCATGCGGCTGCCCGTCGCCGATCACTTCACGGTCCGTGCCTTCGAGACCTGGATCCACACCGACGACATCGGCCGCGCCCTCGGGGTGGACGTCCCCCCGCCGCCCGCGGCGCACCTGGAGCGGCTGGTCGGTCTCGCCGTACGTGTCCTCGGCCAGGCACTCGGCCCTGCCGCGCCGCCCGTCCGCCTCACGCTCACCGACACCGGCGAGTGGACCCTCGGCTCGGGCCCGGCGCGTGCCGGACTCGCCCTGGACCCGGTCGACTTCTGCTTCCTGGCGGGCGGGCGGCGCGCCCCGGACACGGTGCCGCACACGGCCACGGGCGACGCCGACGCCGTACGGAACGTACTGGAGCGCACGGCGTCGCTCGCGTGGCTGTGATGCCGGGACTCAGCGCACGGGGGTGAAGTCCCTCGCGCCGATGAACTCCGGCCGCCGGACCGGGGCCGCGAACGGCTCCACCGCCGTGTTCTCCACGCTGTTGAACACGATGAAGACATTGCTGCGCGGGAACGGTGTGATGTTGTCGCCCGAGCCGTGCATGCAGTTGCAGTCGAACCAGGTCGCGGAGCCCGCCCGGCCGGTGAACAGCCGGATGCCGTACTCGCCGGCGAGCGAGGTCAGGGCCTCGTCCGAGGGCGTGCCCGCGTCCTGCATCTGGAGCGACTTCTTGTAGTTGTCCTCGGGGGTGGCGCCCGCACAGCCGAGGAACGTCTTGTGCGAGCCCGGCATGATCATCAGGCCGCCGTTGGTGTCGAGGTTCTCGGTGAGCGCGATCGAGACGGACACCGTCCGCATGTTCGGCAGGCCGTCCTCGGCGTGCCAGGTCTCGAAGTCGGAGTGCCAGTAGAAGCCACCGGCCCCGAAGCCCGGCTTGACGTTGATCCGCGACTGGTGGACGTACACGTCCGAGCCGAGGATCTGCCGGGCCCGGCCCACGACCCGCTCGTCGCGGACCAGGGACGCGAACACGGGACTCAGCTTGTGCACCTCGAAGACGGACCGGATCTCCTTGGACCGCGGCTCGACGATCGACCGCTCGTCGGCCCGGATCTCCGGGTCGGCGACGAGCCGCTCCAGCTCGCGCCGGCAGACGGCGACCTCGTCGTCGCTGATCAGCTGCTCGACGGCGAGGAAGCCGTCGCGCTCGTACGTCTGGAGGTCGGCCGGCGGGATCGGGCCCGGGGCACTGGGGGTGCCCCAGACGACGGGGTCCTGGCGGGGCACGGACACCTCGGTGGTGCCGCGGGTGGGATAGAGATCGGTGACGGTGGTCATGTGACGGTCACACCTCCTCGGGTTCGGTGAGCTCCGGAGCGGGCTCCGTGAGCAGGGGGTAGACGCCGTTCTCGTCGTGGTCCTCCCGGCCGGTCACGGGCGGGTTGAACACGCAGAGGCAGCGGAAGTCCTCCAGGACGCGCAGCGTGTGCCGCTCATGGCCGTCCAGGAGGTACATGGTCCCGGGAGTGATCGAGTGCGTCCTCCCGGTCTCGTGGTCGGTGAGCTCGGCGGCGCCCTCCACACAGACCACGGCCTCGACGTGGTTGGCGTACCACATCGATGTCTCGGTGCCCGCGTACAGAATCGTTTCGTGCAGGGAGAACCCGACACGCTCGCGGGCCAGAACGATGCGTTTGCTCTCCCAGGTGCCGGACGCGGCCCGGACGTGCCGGTCGGTGCCCTCGATGTCCTTGAACGAACGGACGATCACGGCGTTCCTCTCTACTGGACGGTCTCGCGGACGGCACGGGCGAGGACGCTCAGGCCCTCGTCCAGTTCCTCGGGGCTCACGGTCAGGGCCGGCAGCAGCTTGACGACCTCGCTCTCCGGACCGGAGGTCTCGACGAGCAGGCCGAGTTCGAAGGCCCGGCGGGCGACCCGCCCGGCCCGCTCCTTCTCGTGGAACTCCAGCCCCCACACGAGCCCCCGCCCCCGGTACTCCTTCACATCGGCGAGGTTCTCCTCGGTGATGGAGATCAGCGCCTCCTCCACCTGCTCACCGCGCGTCCGGGTCTGCTTCTCCATGGCGGAGCCGTCGGCCCAGTACGTCTCCAGGGCGGCCGTGGCGGTGACGAAGGCCGGGTTGTTGCCGCGGAAGGTGCCGTTGTGCTCGCCCGGCTCCCAGACGTCCAGCTCGGGCCGGAACAGGCACAGCGACATCGGCAGCCCGTACCCGCTGATGGACTTGGACACGGTGACGATGTCCGGCGTGACCCCGGCCTCCTCGAAGGAGAAGAAGGCCCCAGTGCGCCCGCAGCCCATCTGGATGTCGTCGACGATCAGCAGCATGTCCTGCCGCTCGCACAGGCCCTTGAGGGCGCGCAGCCACTCGGGCCGCGCGACGTTGATGCCGCCCTCGCCCTGCACGGTCTCCACGATCACCGCGGCGGGCTTGTTGAGCCCGGACCCCTGGTCCTCGAGCAGCCGCTCGAACCACAGGAAGTCCGGGACGGTCCCGTCGAAGTAGTTGTCGAAGGGCATGGGCGTGCCGTGCACGAGCGGAATTCCCGCCCCGGCCCGCTTGAAGGCGTTCCCGGTGACGGCGAGGGAGCCCAGTGACATCCCGTGGAAGGCGTTGGTGAACGAGACGATCGCCTCACGCCCCTTCACCTTCCGCGCCAGCTTCAGTGCGGACTCCACGGCGTTGGTGCCGGTCGGCCCCGGGAACATGACCTTGTACGGCAGATCGCGCGGCCGCAGCACCAGATCCTGGAAGGTCTCCAGGAACGACCGCTTGGCGGCGGTCGACATGTCCAGGGCGTGGGTGACGCCGTCGCGCGACAGATAGTCGATCAGCGCCCGTTTCAGCACGGGGTTGTTGTGGCCGTAGTTGAGAGATCCGGCTCCGGCGAAGAAGTCGAGGTACCGGTGCCCGTCCTCGTCGTACATGAGGCTGCCCTGCGCACGGTCGAAGACGACGGGCCAGCCACGGCAGTAGCTGCGCACCTCGGATTCGAGGGTCTCGAAGACGCTGAGGTCGGGCTGGGTGATGGTCACGGCGACGCTCCTGGGTGTGGGGTTCAGAGGGCGGGGGTGCGGGGGGAGAGGGGACCGATGCGGTACAGCACCTCGGGGTCGTGCGGCCCGTCCGGGAACAGCCCGGTCTCGAAGAGCACTTCCCGTCCGACGTCCGCGCCGTGGCGGGCGGCGTACGAGGTGAACAGCCGCTCGGAGGCGGTGTTGCCGGGGGTGATGGTGGTCTCGACGGCGGTGATCGGACGCTCGGCCGCGAGTCGCGCCGTCAGCCCGTCGAGCAGGGCCGCGGCGAGACCGCGACCACGGTGTCCGGCATCGACGGCCACCTGCCAGACCAACAGGGTGCCCGGGTCCTCCGGCCGTACGTACCCGGTGACGAACCCGACCGCCTCCCCGCCCTCCGCGCGCGCCACCGCCGAGGTGGCGGCGAAGTCGCGGCACCACAGCAGATAGCTGTACGAGGAGTTCAGATCGAGCGTTCCGGATTCCTTGGCAATACGCCATAGGGCGGCCCCGTCCGTCACGGACGGGCGGTCGATGTGCAGGTCTGGTTGTACGGCAGTCATGCGGATTGAACTTACCCAGGGAAATTCAATGACGCATGGAGGGGCTGTGGGGATTCCGTGGTGCAGGAGGGACAGGGGGGAATTATGCCCGCATTTGCCCGCAACAAAAGAGACATAACACCCCTGCTGTGCAATGCGTCACGCGCCTGTAACCTCACCGAAAAGGCAGGGTGTTTAGGTGCGGGAATTCGGGGCAGGAGAACTCGGGAAAACTACCGGAAGGATCGGAGAAGCGTGCTCTCGTAATTGCCGTTAATTCAGACTCCGGTAACCCCGTCGAGGTTCTCCCGAAGAATGTCCGCGTGACCGTTGTGCCGGGCGTACTCCTCGATGAGGTGAATAAGCACCCAGCGCAGACCGACCTCGACCCCGGCCATCGGTCCGTCCACGATCCGCCCGGTCTCCTCCAGGGAACGCCCGGCGATCAGCTCCCGCCCCCGCGAGATCTCCCGCCGCCAGATCTCCATCACCTCCTCGAGACCCCGCTCCGGGTCCAGGGCGTATCCGGTCTCCTCCTCGAAGAGCGGCGGCACATCCAGCCCGGCGAACACCCGCTGGAACCAGTTCCGCTCGACCTCGGCGAGATGCTGAACGAGGCCGAGCAGGGTCAGCTCGGACGGCGCGGCGGACGCCAGCCGCACCTGCCGGTCGTCCAGGCCGGCGCACTTGAGCTCCAAGGTGGCTCGGTGGAAGTCCAACCAGCTTTCCAGCATGGGGAGTTCATCCCCGCTCAGAAACGGAACGGGCCGGCCGTCGGGAAGCCTCGCGGGCGTGTCACTGTTCATCCGGCGAGCATGCCAGGGACCACTGACACCGATCGGCCGCCGGTGTTCAGCGCAGGGTGAGCGGGGTCTCGGATTGGACGCGGGTCAGCTTCTCCGGATTGCGGACGTAGTAGAGGCCGGTGATGCGGCCCTCCTCGACACGGATCGCCATGACACCGTCGATCTCGCCGTCCAGGCGAAGGACGAGCGCCGGGTTGCCGTTGACCACGGTGGGTTCACCGGTGATCGTGGCCACGGTCCTGGCGGTGCCGCCCACGATGAAGCGGGCCACCTTGTCGGCGCCGACGACCGGCCGTCGCGCGGCCTGCCTGACGCCGCCGCCGTCGCTCAGCAGGACGACATCCGGGGCGAGCACGTCCAGCATGCCCTGCAGGTCCCCGGTGTCGAGCGCACGCCGGAACGACTCCAGGGCCGCCCTGGTCACACTCTGGGAGACCACCTCGCGGGGGCGGCGGGCGTCGACGTGCCGGCGTGCGCGGTGCGCGATCTGACGGACGGCCGCGGGGCTCTTGTCGACGGCGGCCGCGATCTCGTCGTAGCCGACGTCGAAGACCTCGCGCAGCACGAAGACGGCGCGCTCGGTCGGCGACAGCGTCTCCAGGACGAGCATGAGCGCCATCGACACGCTCTCGGCGAGCTCGACGTCCTCGGCCACGTCCGGCGCGGTGAGCATCGGCTCGGGCAGCCAGGGACCGACGTACGCCTCCCTGCGGCGCGTCAGGGCGCGCAGCCGGTTGAGCGCCTGGCGGGTCGTGATCCGGACCAGGTAGGCGCGCTGGTCGTGCACCCGCTCCGTGTCGACCTCGACCCACCGCAGCCAGGTTTCCTGGAGGACGTCTTCCGCGTCGGCGGCGGAGCCGAGCATCTCGTAGGCGACGGTGAAGAGCAGGTTGCGGTAGGCGACGAACGTCTCCGTCGCCGCGTCGGTGGCGTGGTCGCTCATGTCTCGGCCTCACTCCTTCTGTCGCTCGACCGGACCGTCACCGCTGCGTGGCCCGGGCCGCCCCTTCGGCGACGGCCGGTGTCCCGCCGCGCTCGGCCCGCAGCAGCTGGTGGCGCTTGGCGCCTCCCGGGACGCGGTGCAGGCGGTACGAACCGGGCTTGCCCGCCTCGCCGGCCAGATGCTTGACGATGCCCTCGCACACGATCTCCTTGAGCCTCGCGCCAGGGCGGCCGTCGATGTGGAACCCCACCGCGACGTCGTACCGGTGGGCGAACTGGAAGATGCCGGCGCGCCGGCCCAGGCTGATGCACTGGCCTGCGAACACCTGGTTGAGAGGCGAGGGCTGCTCACCCGCGATCCTCGCCAGCACCGTGTCGGCGGCCCGTGCGCCCAGGGGTATCGCGGCCTGGCAGCTCATCCGCAGCGGCAGGCCCGACGGCGCCGCCGAATCCCCGGCCGCCACGATGCGTACGTCGTCCACGCTGGTCAGCGTCTCGTCGGTGAGGAGACGGCCCAGGGCGTCGGTGCTCAGTCCGCTGCGCGCGGCCAGGTCCGGTACGCCGAAGCCGGCGGTCCAGATGGTCACCGCGCTGGGCAGCACACGCCCGTCGCCGAGCTGCACGGCATCGCGCGTCACAGCCGTCACCCGCGCGTCCGGGCCTTCGAGCACGGTCACGCCGAGCCCGGCCAGCCGGTTGGCGACCGAGCGCCGGCCCCGGGGGTGCAGATAGGGGCCGAGCACCCCGCCGCAGACCAGGGTCACGGCGCGGCCCGCCTCCGCCAGCTCGGCGGCGGTCTCGATGCCGGTCGGACCGGCTCCGACCACCGTCACCGCTGCCGTCGCGGGCGCGGCGTCGAGCACCGGCCGCAGCCGCTGCGCCTCCTCCAGGGCGGCGATCGGGTAGGCGAACTCGGCCGCGCCGGGCACGCCCGGGTCGGCGCTGCCACTGCCCACGGCGTACACCAGATAGTCGTAACCGACCGTGCCGCCACTGCCCAACGTCACGCTGCGCCCGGCCGCGTCGATCCGCGCCACGGTGTCGACCACCAGGCCGACGCCCCCGCCCAGGACCTTCCGAAACTCGACGACCGCGTCGTCGGACCCGCCCACCAGTTGATGCAGGCGGACCCGATGCACGAAGGCCGGTCGCGGGTTGATCAGCGTCACGGTCACGTCGTCCCGCCGCGTCAGGCGATTCGCCGCCATCACACCGGCGTACCCGCCCCCGACCACGACAACCTCGATGTTCTCAGCCACGGTGTCTCCTCCGATTCAGCCCGTTCGCCCTCAAGACACCGCACCCCCGACCTCTGTGACAGCACGTGACCCGGATCACGGCACGGGGACGGATTCCCAGGGCGCCAGGCGCCGCCGGGCAGGCGGGACTTTCACAACACGCCCTAGGCCCACGCCTCGGCCGTCGCCCGCAGCGCTCCCGTCAGGTCCACCTCGATCCCCTTCTCCGTCAGCGCGGCGCCCAGCGCCGTCAGGCTGCTTCGCACCGCACCCGGGGTGGCGTCGGCCCCGTAGTGGTTCACCCGGATCATCTCCTCGGCCAGCGCGCCCCCACCCGCCGCCAACGGCAGCGCGGGGTCCATCACCAGGGCCCGTCCCACGAGTTCGGACGCCGGCACACCCGCCGGCACCCTCAGCGTCGTGGCGACCGGAGCCGCCGCCGAGGCCTCGTACACATACGGCTCCAGACCCCCGCCCAGCGCCACCGCACCCGCGCGGGTCGCCGCCGCGGCGGACGCGTGGCGGGCCATCACCGTCTCCAGCCCGTCCGCCTCGATCCGCTCGACGCACGCCTCCAGCGCCAGCATCTCCAACTGCGCCGGCGCGTGCGGCAGCGCCTTGCGGCCGCCGTCCACCCACCGCTCCTTCCAGTCCAGCAGCGAGAGGTACGAGCGTCGCGGCGCCCTCGGGTTCGCGGCCATCCGCGCCCACGCCCGCTCGCTCACCGACACCGCCGACACCCCGGCCGGTCCGCCCATCGCCTTCTGTGCGCCGATCACGCACAGGTCCACCCCCCACGCGTCCGGCAGCACCGGCTCGGCCCCGACGGAGGCCACGGCGTCCAGAGAGAACAGCGCCCCCTGCTCCCGCACCACTTCACCGATCTCCGCGACCGGGTTGGTGTTGCCGGTAGCCGCCTCCGCGTGCACGAGCGACACGAAGTCGATCTCCGGATGCGCGGCGAACGCCTCCCGGATCTGCGCGGCCGTCACCGCCGTACGGAAGGGCACCGCCAGATCGATCACCGTGGCGCCGCAGTCCCGCAGCCAGTCACCGAAGGTCTGCCCGTAGGGCCCGGTGATCACGTTCAGTGCCACCGTGCCCGGACCGGCGGTCGACCGGATCACGCCCTCCAGCGGCAGCAGCGCCTCCCCCTGCATGATCACGACATCCTGCCCGGTGTCCAGCAGTCGCGCCACCCGGTCCTCGATCGACGCGAAGCGGGCGGCAGTCAGCGGGGCCAGGTCCAGGAACGGATGTGTCACAGCGGTGCCCTCTTCGACTCACGGGGTAGAGGAGACGAGAGTAACCGGCACACCCGCACTCACTGACTGGCGACTTCTTAGGTCCAACGACCCTCAGACCATGGGTTTGGTTTGAGGGCCTCAAAGTTCTCCTTATAATCGGAACCCACAGTTTCCTTACAGGAAGGCCCGCCGTGAACACGCTCCCCGGGCGACGGACCCGCATTCTTGCCGCCACCACCGCGACGGCCGGGTTGATGCTCGTGGCCGCCTGCACCTCCACCGACGACGGAGGCAGCGGCTCGAAGACGGCCGCGGGCGGGGTCGAGCTCGTCAAGGCCGGTCAGCTCACCACCTGCACGCACCTGCCCTACCCGCCCTTCCAGTCGGAGATCGACGGCAAGGTGCAGGGCTTCGACGTGTCGCTGATCGACCTCGTCGCCAAGGACCTCGGTGTGAAGCAGGAGATCCTGGACACGCCGTTCGAGAACTTCAAGACCGGCGCCTTCCTCAACTCCGGCGAGTGCGACCTGGCCGCGGCCGGCATGACCATCACCGAGGAGCGCAAGAAGAACGTCGACTTCTCCGACCCGTACTTCGACGCCACCCAGGCCGTCCTGGTCGACAAGAACGCCGGCCTCACCTCCCTCGCCGACGTGAAGTCCAAGAACGCCAAGCTCGGCGCCCAGGCGCAGACCACCGGCGAGGACTACGCGAAGAAGCAGGGCTTCGACCCGGTCTCCTTCGAGTCCTCCGACGCCGTCCTCAACGGCCTGCGCACCGGCCAGGTCAAGGCCGTCGTCATCGACTACCCGGTCGTCCAGGGCTGGCTCAAGGACAAGGCCAACGCCGACGCCTTCAAGGTCGTCGACAACCTCAACACCGGCGAGCAGTACGGCTTCACGGTGAAGAAGGGCAACACCAAGCTCCTCGCCGCCGTCGACAAGGCGCTCGCCGACGCCAAGGCGGACGGCACGTACAAGAAGCTGTACGAGAAGTGGATCGGCCCCTACGACGAGTCCGCCGCGTCGCCCTCCGCGTCATGACCGGCGCCGAGGCCGAACTCCAGCCCCGCAGAAAAGGGCTGACCCGGCGTCAGAAGCGCAGCCTGTCACGCGGCGCGCAGTACGTGGTGTTCGTCGCGGCCGTGATCGTCTTCGCGGTCTCGGCCGACTGGGACCGGCTGCGGAACCAGTTCGCCCAGTGGGACATCGCGCAGCGGATGTGGCCGGACGTCATCACGCTGGCGCTGAAGAACACCGTGCTGTACACGGTGAGCGGCTTCGCGCTCGGCCTGGTGCTCGGCCTGGTCATCGCGCTGATGCGGCTGTCGTCCGTCGGCCCGTACCGCTGGGTGGCCGGGATCTACATCGAGATCTTCCGCGGACTGCCCGCCCTGCTGATCTTCGTCTTCATCGGCGTGGCCGTCCCCCTGGCCTTCCCGGGCACGGAGATCGTCGGCGGCACGTACGGCAAGGCCGCGCTCGGTCTCGGACTGATCGGCGCCGCGTACATGGCGGAGACGTTCCGCGCCGGCATCCAGGCGGTGCCCAAGGGGCAGATGGAGGCGGCCCGCTCGCTGGGCTTCTCGCCGGCCCGCGCGATGATCTCCATCATCATCCCGCAGGCGTTCCGGATCATCCTCCCGCCGCTCACCAACGAGTTCATCATGCTCTTCAAGGACTCCTCCCTGGTGCTGCTGCTCGGCGTCACCCTGGAGGAGCGCGAACTGTCCAAGTACGGCCGTGACCTCGCCAGCACCACCGCCAACTCCACGCCGATCCTCGTCGCCGGTCTGTGCTACCTGCTGGTGACCATTCCCCTCGGCTTCGTCGCGCGCAGGCTGGAGGCCAAGGCCCAGGAGGCCGTGAAATGAGCGAGAGGCTGTCCACGACGCGGCCCGAGATCGAAGTCCGCGGCCTGCACAAGTCGTTCGGCGCCAACGAGGTCCTGCGAGGCATCGACCTGGAGATCCGCCAGGGCGAGGTCGTCTGTGTGATCGGCCCGTCCGGCTCGGGCAAGTCGACCCTGCTGCGCTGCGTGAATCTCCTCGAGGAGCCCAGCAGGGGCCAGGTCTTCGTCGGCGGCACCGAGATCACGGATCCGGACGTCGACATCGACGCCGTACGCCGCCGTATCGGCATGGTCTTCCAGCAGTTCAACCTCTTCCCGCATCTGTCGGTGACCGAGAACCTCACGCTGCCGCAGCGCCGGGTGCTCCGGCGGGGCAGGGAGCAGGCCGCGAGGATCGCCGCCGAGAACCTCGACCGGGTCGGCCTCTCGGAGAAGGCGGACGCCTACCCCTCCTCCCTCTCCGGCGGCCAGCAGCAGCGCGTGGCGATCGCCCGGGCGCTCGCCATGGGCCCCGAGGTGATGCTGTTCGACGAGCCGACGTCGGCCCTCGACCCGGAGCTGGTGGGGGACGTTCTGGCCGTCATGCGCATGCTCGCGAACGAGGGCATGACGATGATGGTCGTCACCCACGAGATGACCTTCGCCCGCGAGGTCGCCGACCGGGTCGTCTTCATGGACGGCGGAGTGATCGTCGAGGAGGGCGCCCCCGCCCAGGTCATCGGCGACCCCGGCCACGCACGCACCCGCCACTTCCTCTCCCGCCTCCTCGACCCGGCGATGGCGAACGTGGAGGAGGAGGCGTCGGACCAGGTGGGCAAGGGCGACCAGAGCGTGTGGTGAAAGTCCCGCCTGCCCGGCGGCGCCTGGCACGCACGCTCGCTGCGTTGTCGGGGTCGCCCCGACACATCCGGTGGCGGGGCGACCCTCCGCCTTGCGATCGCACGCACCAGGCACCGCCGGGCCCGCCCTCCGGGCGGACGACGCTACTTTCACAACCCGCCCCAGCCGGTCACTAAGGTGCCGTACATGAGCGATGAGCCGGTGCTGCACGTGAAGGGCCGGGTCCTGGCCGGACCCGATGACGTCCGGGACGGACTGTGGGTCGTCGACGGCCGGATCTCCTACGACCGTCCCGTCGGCGCCCGCGACGTCCGAACCGTCGAGGGCTGGGCGCTGCCCGGCCTGGTCGACGCCCACTGTCACGTGGGCCTGGGGCCGCACGGCCCGGTCGAGCCGGACGTGGCCGAGAAGCAGGCGCTGACCGACCGCGAGGCGGGTACCCTGCTGATCCGCGACGCCGGCTCGCCGTCGGACACCCGCTGGGTCGACGACCGAGACGACCTCCCGAAGATCATCCGGGCCGGCCGGCACATCGCCCGCACCCGCCGCTACATCCGCGGCTACGCCCACGAGATCGAGCCCGAGGACCTGGTCGCGTACGTCGCCCGGGAGGCCCGGCGCGGCGACGGCTGGGTCAAGCTGGTCGGCGACTGGATCGACCGCGAGGTGGGCGACCTGGCCCCGAGCTGGCCCCGGGAGGCGGCCGAGGCGGCCATCACGGAGGCCCACCGCCTGGGCGCCCGGGTCACCGCGCACTGCTTCGCCGAGAACTCCCTGCGCGATCTCGTCGAGTCGGGCATCGACTGCATCGAGCACGCGACGGGCCTCACCGAGGACCTGATCCCGCTCTTCGTCGAGCGTGGCGTCGCGATCGTCCCGACCCTGGTCAACATCGCGACCTTCCCGCAGCTCGCGGCGGGCGGCGAAGCGAAGTTCCCGCGCTGGTCGGCCCATATGCGCCGGCTCCACGAGCGCCGCTACGACACCGTGCGGTCCGCGTACGACGCCGGTGTCCCGGTCTTCGTGGGCACGGACGCCGGCGGCACCCTCCCGCACGGCCTGGTGGCCGCCGAGGTGGCGGAGCTGGTGACGGCGGGCATCCCGGTGGTCGACGCCCTGGCGGCGACCACCGGGACGGCCCGCGCCTGGCTCGGCCGCCCCGGCCTGACGGAGGGTGCCCCGGCCGACCTCGTCGTCTACGAGAGCGACCCGCGCGCCGACGTCCGGGTGCTGGCGGCACCCCGCCGCGTGGTGGTGAACGGGAAGGTCGTGGACTGAACCCACCGGCCGCGCGCAGCAAGCGTTTTCACCCTTGGCCCAGGTCGGCGCGGAGCGCTGACCTGGGCCAACTCCTTTTCTTTGTCAGGAGTGTTGACCACTCCATGAAAGCGTTTTAACTTCCTCTTCGCTCCTACCCGCAGAAGTGAAGGGGAACCCGTGGCAGAAGTCCGGCACGCAAGACGAAAACGTTTTCAGGGCCGGGCCCTCCTGCTCCTGATGCTGCCCGGTCTCGCCTACTTCCTGCTCTTCCACTACGGCGCCCTGGCCGGCAACGTCATCGCGTTCAAGGAGTACGTCCCCTTCGACGGCCTCTGGGGCAGCCCCTGGGTGGGCTTCGGCAACTTCCGGCGGATGTTCGAGGACGACGAGTTCTGGGCCGCCGTCCTCAACACCCTCTGGATCGCGGTCCTGCAGCTCGTCTTCTACTTCCCGGTGCCGCTCGCCCTCGCCCTGCTCCTGCACAGCCTCACCTGGAGCAGCGTCCGCCGCTTCGTGCAGTCGGTGGCGTATCTCCCGCACTTCATCTCATGGGTGATCGTCGTCGCCCTCTTCCAGCAGGTCCTCGGCGACACCGGCCTGCTCAACTCCGGTCTCGGCGACCTGGGTGTGCACACCGTCGACATCATCGGCAACCCGGACGCCTTCCGGCCGCTCGTCGTCGCGCAGGTGATCTGGAAGGACGCCGGCTGGGGCACGATCATCTTCCTCGCCGCACTCGCCCAGGTCGACGAGCAGCAGTACGAGGCCGCCGCGATCGACGGCGCGGGCCCCTGGCGGCGCTTCTGGCACGTCACCCTGCCCGCCATCCGCCCGGTGATCGTGCTGCTGCTCATCATGCGGCTCGGCGACATCCTCTCCGTCGGCTTCGAGCAGATGCTGCTCCAGCGCGACGCGGTCGGTCCCGAGAGCGCCGAGATCATCGACACCTTCGTCTACTACCGGGGCATCGTCGGCGGCGACTACGGATTCGCGGCCGCGGCCGGCCTCTTCAAGGGCCTGATCGGGGCGCTCCTCGTCTATGCCGCCAACAAGGTCGCCCACCGTCTCGGCGAACAGGGGGTCTACAGGTGAGTGTCCAGGTCCGTCCGGGATGGATGGAGAAACCGAAACCCGTGACGCAGGCCGGCAAGGCCCTCGCCCTCGCCGCCGTGGTCCTCCTGGTCTGTGTGCCGTTCCTCGTCATCGTGTCGACCTCGCTCGCCTCCACCGACGAGGTCGTCGCGAACGGCGGCTGGGTGCTGTGGCCGACGGACCCCTCCCTCAAGGCGTACCGCGACATCCTCGACGGCGGCATCGTCACCCACGCCCTCGGAGTCAGCGTGGGCGTCACCGTCGTGGGCACCCTCCTCAGCCTCGTCTGCACGGTGACCCTCGCCTACGCCCTGTCCCGCCCCCGCGTGTTCGGAGCCCGGCCGGCCCTCCTCCTGATCCTGTTCACCTTCCTCTTCCCGCCCGGCATGATCCCGAGCTTCCTGCTGGTCAAGGAGCTGGGCCTGCTGGACAGTTACTCCTCACTGGTCCTGCCCGTCCTCGTGAACGTCTTCAACCTCGTCGTCCTGCGCGGCTTCTTCCAGGGCATCCCCGAGGAGCTGTACGAGGCCGCGCGCCTCGACGGGGCGGGGGACTGGCGGGTGCTCGTCTCGGTCGTCCTGCCGCTGTCCAAGGCCGCGCTCGCCGTCGTGGGCCTCTTCTACGCGGTGGCGTACTGGAACTCCTGGTTCTACGCCTCGCTCTACCTGGAGAGCGACCACTGGCCCCTCCAACAGGTGCTGCGCACCTACGTGGTGGCCGGCTCCGGACTCACCGACGCCACCACCGGCGAGGGCACGGTCACCGCCCCGCAGACCGTGCAGATGGCGGTGCTCGTGATCGCCACCGTGCCGATCCTGCTCGTCTACCCCTTCCTGCAGAAGTACTTCACCAAGGGCGTGCTCACCGGCGCCATCAAGAGCTGACAGCCCTCCAGAGCCGACACGTCATCAAGAGCCGCGTCCCGAAAGGTGACCTGCCCATGCCCAGCATGTCCCGACGCACCCTCCTGCGCTCCCTGGCCGCAGGCGGCGCCGCACTCTCCGCCCCCGCCCTGCTCACCGCCTGCTCCACCGGCTCCGGCGACAGCGACGTCTCCAACGCCGGCAAGAAACTCGCCGCCTGGCCCGCCTACAAGCCCACGACCACCGCGCCCAGGCCGGACCTGGCCCCCACCGCGGCCGGCGTCCAGGCCGGTTACACCGCCTACCCCGCCGACCTGGTCAAGTCCGTCTCCCGCACCCCCGGCGACGGCTCCACCGTCAAGGTCATGTCGGTGTCCTTCGGCACCCCGCCCAAGCCGAGCTCCGCCAACCGGTTCTGGGCCGCCGTCGAGAAGGCGCTCGGCGTGAGGATCGAGTACACGATCGTCTCCCAGGCCGACTACCAGAAGAAGATGGCGACGGTGATGGCGGGCGACGCCGACACCCTGCCGGACATCATCAACCTGTTCTCCGGCTTCGTCCTGCCGCGAGAGGCCGAGTTCGTACAGCGGCGGGCCGAGGACCTCACGCCGTACCTCTCCGGCGAGGCGGTCGCCGACTACCCCAACCTCGCGAACATCCCCACCCACGCCTGGAAGGACATGGGCCGCATCGGCGGCCGGATCTACGGCATCCCGCTGGAGCGCCCGCTGCCCGGCTCCACCCTCTGGATCAACCAGGGCGTGTTCACCGACGCGGGCATGACGCAGGGCTGGACCGCCGACGACTTCGCCGCCGTCGCCCGTCGGGCCACCGGCGGCAAGCGGTACGCGCTCGGCGCCGCCAACGGCTCCCTGTTCGGCAACGCCGCGCACTCCGCCGCCCACCGCGCCCCCCAGGAATGGGCCGTCACCAAGGACGGCACCTTCCTGCCGGGCTGGGCCGACGAGCGCTTCAAGGCCGCCATCGCCTTCCAGGCCGGGCTCCGCAAGGCCGGCAGCTACCTCCCGGACGCCACCTCGATCTCCCAGATCGACCTGACCACCCTCTTCTACAACGGCACCGTCGGCTCCATGCAGGACGGCTTCGGCGCCTACCTGCCCAAGTACCGGGAGTCGAAGGGCAAGATGACCCCGGCCGCCGCCCTCCCGTACAGCGTGGACGGCGAACCCGGCGGGATCGTCGCCGCCCGCCGCTCCTTCGGCTACACCGTGCTGAAGAAGGCGAAGAAGGAACGCGTCGAGCTGCTCCTGCGCATCCTCGACTACCTCGCCGCCCCCTTCGGTAGCCAGGAGTGGGAACTCGTCCACTACGGCGTCGAGGGCACCCACTTCACCCGCGGCAAGGACGGCTCCCCGCAGCCCACCGAGCTCGGCGAGGTCGAGAACAACACCAACCTGCCGCTGAAGTACCTCGCCGAAGGGCCCCAGGTGCTGTTCGTGCCCGGCATGCCCGAGGCCGTACGGGCCCTGCACGCCTGGCAGCAGAAGGTGGTTCCGTACGCCATCCGCAACGCCTCCTTCGGCCTGCAGTCCCGGACCAGGAACGCCCAGGGCACCACCCTCAGGGCGCTCATCGACGACACCGTCACCGGGATCGTCGCCGGACGCCTCCCGCTGTCCGAGTGGGACGCCACCGTGAAGAAGTGGCGCGGCCGGGGCGGCGACAGAATGGCCGAGGAGTTCGCGAAGGACTATGCGGCCAACACCTGAACGGCCGCCGGTGACAGCCACTGGTGACAGTCGCTCGTGCGGGAGGAGACGCGGGGGATGGGGAACGACATGGGAGCCACGGGGTCCAAGGGACGGGTCACGATCCGGGAGGTCGCCGAGCGGGCGGGCGTGTCCATGGCCACCGCCTCCCGCGCGCTCAGCGGCAACCATCCGGTGCCCGCCGCGACCCGCTCCCGCGTCCTGCGAGCCGCCCGCGAGCTCGACTACGTCGCCAACGCGCACGCCCGCGCCCTGGTCGGCGGTGGCCGCAAGATGGCCGCCGTCGTCGTCCGCCAGGTCACCAGCCCCTTCTACGCCCAGGTCGCCGAGGGCGTGGAGGCGGAGGCCGCCGACCGGGGCTGGCTGTGCGTGGTCGGCGCGACCGGCGGGGATCCGCAGCGCGAGATGGAGTTCGTGCGGCTCATGCGGGAGGAGGGCGCACGGCTGGTCATCCTGGTCGGCGGAGTGGTCGAGGACGACGCGTATCGCGAGCGGGTCGCCCACTACGCCCAGGCCCTGGACGCCTCCGGCGCCCGCCTCGTGCTGTGCGGGCGGCCGGCGCCCGACCCCGACATCCCGGCGCTGGTCGTCGAGTTCGACAACGAGGCCGGGGCGCGGGCGATCACCGGGCACCTGCTGTCGGCCGGCCACCGCCGGATCGTCTTCCTCGGCGGGCTGCCCGGGAACACCGCCCTGGACGCCCGCGTCGCCGGATATCGCGCCGCGCTCGCCGAGCACGGGCTGCCGCCCGGGGCCGCGCACGTCGTGGACTGCGGCCTGGGCCGGTCGGCGGGCCTGCGCGCGATGACCGAACTACTCAAGGAGACACGGGAGTTCACCGCCGTCTTCGCCGGCGACGACATGGTCGCGGCCGGTGCGCTGCGGGCCGTCGCCGACGCGGGACTGCGCGTCCCCGAGGACGTCTCCGTCGTCGGCTACAACGACATCCCCCTCGCCGAGGACTTCAACCCGCCCCTGACCACCGTGCGCACACCGGCCGAGGAACTCGGCCGCGCCGCCGTGCGGATCGCTCTGCGCGATCCCGAGCAGGCCGCCGGTACGCATCATCTGCTGGGCACCCACATCGTCGTACGCAGAAGCGTGGCCCCACCACCCACCGACGGAGGAATCACCCCCGTATGACCGCGCCGTCCCTGACGCACCTCCCCGATGCCGACTTCCTTCTCTCGCCCCTCACCGGCTGGACCCGCGCCCACTGGGAAACCCTCGCCGACCGTCTCCTCGACGGACTCCTGCCGTACGCGACCCCCGGGCTCGCCCAGTACCGGCTGCCCGGGCCGCCCAGCCACTCCGGACCCTGGTCCGACGGGCTGGAGGGCTTCGCGCGCTCCTTTCTGCTCGCCGCCTTCCGCATCGCCGGTTCGCACGGCCGTGTCGGTCCCGCCCTCATCGAGCGGTACGCCGCCGGACTCGCCGCCGGTACCGACCCGCACCACCCCGAGCACTGGCCGCCCATCACCGACCGCGCCCAGCCCATGGTCGAGGCCGCGTCGATCGCCGTCGCCCTGCACGAGTCCCGGCCCTGGCTGTGGGACCGGCTCGACGACACCGTGCAATCCCACGTCGTGGACTGGCTGGGCGGTTTCGTCGGCGCCGACGTCAACGACTCCAACTGGCGGCTGTTCCAGGTCATCACGGAGGAGTTCCTGGCCTCCGTCGGCGCCCCCCACAGCCGTGCCGAGATCGACGCGGGACTCGCCCGCCTGGACGACTGGTACCGGGGCGACGGCTGGTACACCGACGGCGACGGCCGGAAGTTCGACTACTACAACGCCTGGGCGCTGCACCTGTACCCGGTGCTGTGGGCGCGGATCGCGGGCCCGCGCGCGCAGACGGGGACGGTCGACCGGCACCGGGCCCGGCTGCGCGCATTCCTCACCGCCCACCAGCACTTCTTCGGCTCCGACGGCGCCCCGGTCCACCAGGGCCGCTCCCTGGTCTACCGGTTCGCGACCACCGCCCCGCTGTGGGCGGGCGCCCTCGCCGACGCCACCCCGCTCCCGCCCGGCCGCACCCGCCGCCTCGCCTCCGGCGCCCTGAAGCACTTCGCCGAGCGGGGAGTGCCCGACGAACGGGGACTGCTCACCCTCGGCTGGTACCGGCCGTTCCTCCCCGTCACCCAGCGCTACTCGGGCCCCGCCTCCCCGTACTGGGCGAGCAAGGCCTTCCTCGGCCTCCTGCTGCCCGAGAGCCACCCCGTGTGGACGGCCACCGAGGAGCCCGGCCCCGTCGACACCGCCGACACCACCCTGGCCCTGCCCGCACCGGGCTGGCTGCTGCACTCCACCGCGGCCGACGGGATCGTACGGCTCGTCAACCACGGCAGCGACCGTCTCCCGCCCCCGCCCGCCACGGCCGACGACAGCCCCCACTACGCCAAGCTCGCCTACTCCAGCGCCACCGCCCCCGACACACCACCCGGCCCCGACAACCACATCGCCCTGCTCGCCCCCGACGGGACGCCCTCGCAGCGGGGACGCATCGACCCCCTGGGCGTCCACGGCCGGCGCGCCGGGTCCCGGCAGGCCGGGGGGATCGAGACCGTGAGCGTGGTGCACGGCCCCTGGGAGATCCGGGTGCACCGCGTCGACGCACCGCCCGGCACGCCCGTGCGGGAGGGCGGCTGGGCCGTCGCCGACGACACCGGACCGCCGATCGCGCAGACCGGCCCGGGCCGTGCGCTGGCCCGCCGCGCCGACGGCCTGACCAGCGCGCTCGTCGCCCTGTACGGCTGGTCCGACGCGGACGGCACCGTCGTACGCTCCCTGGACGCCAACGCCTGCGGACGGCACTCCGCGACCCCGGTCCTCGAAGGCGCGGGCCCGCTGCTGGTCACCCTCGTCGTGCTCGGCGCCGACGCCCGGAGCACGGGAGCGGGCGCCACCGTCGACGCCGACGGCACGGTGGAGGTCCACTTCCCGGACGGCCTCCGGGAGCGGGTGCCTGCGCTCAGCGGTCGGCCAGCGTCATCGCCCGGTCCAGCGCCTGGAGGAACGAGTTGACCGTCACCCGGTCCCGCACCGCCAGCCGCAGCCACTCCTCGTCGAGACCGGGGAAGGTGTCCCCGCGCCGGACCGCGAACCCCAGGTCCCGCAGGTGCCGGCGCACGGCGGCCGCCCGGGGGAGCCGTACGAGGACGAAAGGGGCCTCGGCGGGCCCCGCGATCCGCACCCCGTCGGCGGCGAACTCCTCCAGACCGGCGACGAGATGCGCCCGGTCCGTGGCGACACGGTGGGCCGCGTGGGCCGCCTCCGCCAGCGCCCGCGGCGACACGCACGCCTCCGCCGCCGCCAGCGCCGGCGTGGACACCGGCCACAGCGGCTGCGCCCGCTCCATCTCGGCGACCGTCTCCGGCGGGGCGAGCACGTACCCGATCCGCAGCCCCGCCAGCCCCCAGGTCTTCGTCAGGCTGCGCAGCACGACGAGACCCGGCACGTCCGTGCGCCCGGCGAGGGCCTCGCGCTCGCCGGGCACCGCGTCCATGAACGCCTCGTCGACCACCAGCGTCCGCCCGGTCCGGGCCAGCCGAGTGAGCGTGTCCGCCGGGTGCAGCACCGAGGTCGGGTTCGTCGGGTTGCCGATCACCACCAGGTCGGCGTCCTCCGGGACGGCCCCCGGATCGAGCCGGAAACCGTCCTCGGCCCGCAGCACCACCCGGTCCACCCGGTGCCCGGCGTCCCGCAGGGCCGCCTCCGGCTCGGTGAACTGCGGGTGCACGACCACGGCTTGACGGACCTTCAGTGCCCGCGCCAGCAGCACGAACGCCTCCGCCGCGCCCGCCGTCAGCAGCACCCGCTCCACCGGCAGCCCGTGCCGTCCCGCCACCGCCGCCCGCGCGGCCCGCCCGTCCGGGTAGGCCGCGAGGCCGGTGAGGGACGCCGCGATGTGCTCGCGCAGCCAGCGCGGGGGAGTGCCCGCGCGGACGTTCACGGCGAGATCGACGAGCACCGACCCGTCGTCCCGCACCTCGGCGTCCCCGTGGTGGCGCAGATCGTGCCCGTCAGCGCGCATGGGAGTGCGAGCCGTGATGGTGGCCGTGGTGGTGGTGACCGTCGTCGTCCGGGTGGAAGTGCGGCTGCTGGGGCAGCCCCACCCTGTCCTCGAAGCCGGGCAGCGCGATCCGGTACACGCACGAGTCGCAGTTCATCCGCAGATCGCCCTTGACCGCCTCCTCGTACCGCTCCCACACCAGGTCGAGCAGCTCCGGCTCCGGCCCGATGACGTCCGCCGACCGCACCTCCACGTCCGGGTGCGCGGCCGCCCAGCCCTCGGTCTGCTGCCGCACCCGGTCCGGCAGGATGCCGGTGAACAGGAAGTAGGGGAGCACCACGATCCGGCGCGCCCCCAGCCGCACACACCGGTCGAGACCGCTCGGCACGTCCGGCGCGGCCAGCGACACGAACGCCGTCTCCACGCCCGCGTACCCGCGCCCCTCCCACAGCAGCCGCGCCGCCTTGTACACCTCGGCGTTGGCGTCCGGATCCGTCGACCCGCGCCCGACCAGCAGGACGGTGACGTCCGCGCGGTCCTCGGGGGTGCGCCCGGCCCCGCCCAGCGCCTCGTCGAGCCGCCGCGCCAGGACGTTCAGCAGCGCCGGATGCGGGCCCAGCGGACGGCCGTAGGTGTAGGAGATCCCCGGGTGCCGCTCCTTCTCGCGGGACAGGGCCGCCGGGATGTCCCCCTTGGCGTGCCCGGCGGACACCAGCATCAGCGGGACGGCGGCGAACCTCCGCACGCCCCGCTCCACCAGCTCGGTCACCGCCTCGCCGAGCGGGGGAGGGGACAGCTCGATGAAGCCGCCCCCGACGGGCAGTTCGGGGTGGCGGCGCCCCAACTCCCGGACGAAGTCGCGGAACGCCTCGGCTCCGGCATCGTCCCGGGTGCCATGGCCGGCGATGAGCAGGGCGGGCGGCGGGGTGGTCACGGTTTCTCCTCAGCGGAAAGGGGGTGGTACAGCAGGGCGTTGAGCGCGGCGGCGGCGACCGCCGACCCGCCCTTCTCGGACACGTTGCTCACGGCGGGCAGCCCGCTCTCGCGGAGCGCGGCCTTGGACTCGGCGGCGCCGACGAAGCCGACGGGCAGCCCGATGACGAGCGCGGGGGAGGCGTCGAGTGTCAGCAGCTCCTCCAGGGCGGTCGGCGCGCAGCCGATCACCCAGAGCGCCCCCGGGCCGACCTCGTCGTACGCCAGCCGGATCGCATGGGCCGAACGGGTCAGCCCCGGGCCCGCCTCGGCGTCCTTCAGTCGGCACACGGTCTCGCGGCGTGTGATGCCCGCCGCGACCATCTCCACGTCCACGACGACGGGCGCCCCGGCGTGCAGCGCGGCATGCGCCTTCGCCAACTCGCCCTCGTCCATGACGAGATCGCTCGCGTACTCCAGATCGGCGGCGGAGTGGATGACCCGTTCCACCACGGCCCGGGTCAGCGGCGGAAAGCGCGAGGTGTCCAGCCGGGCCCGCAGCCGCCGGAAGGACTCCTGCTCGATGGGGTGGACGACGCGGTTCACTCGGTCTCCTCCTGCCAGCGGTAGCCGCGGGGCGTCACCATGCGTCCCGCGATCAGCCGGGTCGCCGTGTTGCCCACGGTCACGACCGTCATCATGTCGACCGTCGCCGGGTCGAGGTCCACGAGGGTCGTCACCCGGGCGGTCTGGTCCGGGCGCGAGGCGTTGCGCACGACACCCACGGGCGTCTTCGGCTCCCGGTGCTCCGCGAGGATCGCGAGCGCCTTGGGCAGCTGCCAGTCGCGGCCCCGGGAACGCGGGTTGTAGAAGGTGACCACGATGTCCGCCTCGGCCGCCGCCCGCACCCGGCGCTCGATGACCTCCCACGGCGTGTGCAGGTCGGACAGGCTGATCGACACATGGTCGTGGCCGAGCGGCGCACCGAGGAGCGCGGCGGCCGCGAGCGCGGCGGTCACCCCCGGCACCCCGATCACGTCGATGTCGTCGGACGCCTCGGCGAGCGCCGGCGAGGCCATGGCGTACACCCCGGCGTCCCCGCTGCCGATCAGCGCGACCGCCTGCCCCTTGCGCGCCTCGGCGACGGCCGTGCGGGCCCGCTCCTCCTCGGCCCCGAGCCCCGACTCCAGGATCCGGGTACCGGGCCGCAGCAGATCGCGGATCTGGTCGACGTACTGGTCGAGCCCGACGAGCACCGAGGCCCGCCGCAACTCGTCCTTCGCGCGCGGCGTGAGCAGATCGCGCGCACCCGGTCCGAGCCCGACCACCGCGAGCCGCCCGCGCCCGGGACGCCGTACCACCGCACAGGTCGCCATCGCGGGAGCACCCGCCGACTTCCGCTTGGGCACGAGGAGTTCACCCCCGCCGAGCAGGGCGGCGGCTTCGGCGACCGAGGGCGTGCCGACGGCGGCGAGCGGCGCCTCGGAGGGATTCGGCACCTCGACGGCGGCCAACTCCTCGGCGGAGTAGGTCACCACGGGCACCCCGAGCCGTGAGGCCGCCGCCACGATGCCGGGTTCCGCGGCCTTGGCGTCGACGGTGGCGAGAGCGGCGACGCTACGAGGAGACAGTCCCGCATCCCGCAGGGCCCCCTCGACGACGTCGAGCACCTCCTCCACCGGGGCGCCCCTGGAGGCGCCGACCCCGACGACGAGGGACGGCGGCCGCAGCAGCACCTCCTGGGGGGCGGGCTCGACGGCGCGGTCGGTGACCCGGACGGTGTACGCCCCTTCGCGCGCGAACGGCACCGGCGGCAGCGGCCACGCCACCTCCGCGTCCAGCGCGACCGGCGCCCCGTCCAGCAGGGCCCGCGTCACCCCGGCGACATCGCCCTCCACGGGGAGGCCGAGGGTGTCGAGGCCGGGAATGCCGACGGCGTCCGTGGCCGTGGTCACCACCGGCTCCGCACCCAGCAACTCGCCCACTTCCAGGGCCAGTCCGTTGGCGCCGCCGCCATGTCCGCCGACCAGCGACACGGCGAACCGGCCGCCCTCGTCGACGCACACCACACCCGGGTCGGACGCCTTGTCGCCGAGCAGCGGCGCGAGAAGCCGCACCACGGCCCCCGTCGCGAGGAAACACACGAGCTGCTCGCACTCCGCGAACGCCCGCCGTACGGCGTCCCCGACGGGCCCGTCGTACACGCGCGTGCGGTCCGGCCACGCCACGGCCAGCCGGTCCCGCGCCGCCGCCCCCGCCGCGGTGGCGGAGATGAGACCGATCACTGAGCGACTCCTTCTTGCTGGACTTCTCGATGGACTTCTCGTCGGCCGGGGGCTCTGGTCCCCCACAGCAGGAAGACGGGGTTGGTCGCCGCGAGCCGGGTGACGTCACCCGGCAGCGGTGCCAGCCGAGAGGACTGCAACAGCACCCCGTCGACGTCGAACGCGGCGTCCGACAGCGCGGCCCGAACGGCCGGCACCCGGTCGAGGGCGGCCATCGCCACGACCACCGTCCGCCGGGCCCGCCGCGCGCACACGCCCACGATGTCGGGCAGCTCCCGCCCGCCACCGCCGACGAACACGGCGTCGGGCTCGTCGAGCCGGTCCAGCGCCTCCGGTGCCGTGCCGTGCACGACATGCACGTCCACGCCGTGCGCGTCGGCGTTGGCGCGGATCCGCTCCACCCCATCCGGGGCCTTCTCGACCGCGCTGACGGCGGCACCGAGCCGCGCGCACTCCACGGCCACCGACCCCGACCCGGAGCCGACGTCCCACACCAGGTCGCCGGGGCGCGGCCCGAGCCGGGCCAAAGCCAGTGCCCGCACCTCGAACTTGGTGATCATCGAGTCGCGGTGCGCGAACTCGCCCTCGTCCAGGGCCCATCCCCCCGGACGCCCGCCGCCCGCGAGGGTCCGTACGGGTCCGAGCACCCGTGTCTCGTCCAGGCACAGGACGACACTCACCGCCGTACCCCAGTCGCGGCCCGCCGCCTCGGCGGGGGAGATCCGCCGCACCCGCTCGGCCACCGGATCGCCCAGCGCGGAGGCGACGACGAGGACGCGGCCGGGGGCGGTCCGGGCGAGGGCCGCGCCCAGCTCGGCGGGCCCGGCGCCGGGGCCGGTCAGCACCGCGACCTTGGGATGCGCCCGGCAGACGTTGACGGCCGTCCGCGAATCCCGCCCGTGCGCACTGACGACGACCGCGTCGTCCCAGGCCAGCCCGAGCCGGGCGAAGGCGGTGGCGACGGAGGAGACCCCGGGCCGCACGTCGAGCCGCTCCGGCCCGAACCGCTCGGCCAGCGCCCGCGCGATCCCGAAGAACCCAGGGTCGCCGGAGGCCAGCACGACCACTCGCCGCTCTTTGCGGGCGTACGACTCGATGACGTCGAGGGCGGGCGCGAGCGGTCCGAGCACGATCCGCTCGACGGTCGCGGGCAGCCGTACCGCGTCCAGATGCCGGCGCCCGCCCACGACGAGCTCGGCGCCGGCCAGGACGTCCTGGGGAGGCGGCGCGCCCGTCCCCGTGCCGATCACCGTGATCACGTACTGGCACCCCGCTCGCGCAGGGCCCGGCGGGCCTCCGGGTCGGCCTTGCGGTGGCCGTGGAAGTGGCCGGGGTGGTAGAGGTGCGAGCGGGTGCCGTGGGCGTCGAGGGCCGGGCCGACCAGGAAGAGCGTGTGCTTCCAGAGCTTGTGCTCCTTGACCGTCTCCTCCAGCGTGCCGATCGTGCACGTCACGACCAGCTCCTCCGGCCAGGTGGCCTGGTGGGCGACCACGACCGGCGTGCCGGTCGGGTAGCCGCCCTCCAGCAGCTCGCGCACCAGCTGACCGCTGCGGGCGGCCGACAGGAAGATCGCCATGGTCGTGCCGTGACGGGCGAACTCCCGCACCTCCTCCCCGGGCGGCATCGGCGTCTTGCCGCCGCCGAGCCGGGTGAGGATGACGGACTGCGCGACCTCGGGAATGGTCAGCTCGCGCCGGGCGAGCGCGGCGACGGCCGAGAAGGAGGAGACACCGGGGACGATCTCGGTGGCGATCCCGATCTCGTGGCACCGGTCGACCTGCTCCTGGGTTCCGCCCCAGAGGGCGGGATCGCCGGAGTGGACACGGGCCACCTTCAGGCCCTCCCGACGGGCCCGCCGGTACACGGCGACGACGTCCTCCAGGGACATGGTCGCCGAGTCGAGGATCTCCGCACCCTCCCGTGCGTGGTCGAGGACCTCCGCCTGGACCAGGCTCGCCGCCCAGATCACGACGTCGGCCTCGGCGATGGCGCGCGCGGCACGGAACGTCAGCAGGTCGGCGGCGCCGGGGCCGGCACCGACGAAGGTCACCTTGCCGGTGGGGGCATCGGCCATGGGTTCGAGTCCTCTCATAACGGTCTTTGTCGGTTCAGCGAAAGCGTCGGCGGAGGGGGCGGATGTGCGCGATCGGGGGTCGATCGGATAGCAAGGGCCCATGGCGGTCTTCGTCGCGCTCGGCGCGTTCCTCATGACGCTGGCCGGCGGCTGGACGGCACAGCGTGTCACCGACCGCCGCCACCTGGTCCTCGGCCTGGCCGGCGGCCTGATGCTGGGCGTCGTCGGCCTCGATCTGCTGCCGGAGGCCCTGGAGGCCGCCGGCACGGAGGTCTTCGGCGTCCCGGCCGCACTCCTGCTCTTCGTCGCGGGCTTCCTGCTGGCCCATCTGGTGGAACGCCTGCTGGCCGTCCGGCAGGCAGCACACGGTGCCGAGGAGCGGGACGGCAGGACCCCCGAGGTGGGCCTGACGGCAGCCGCCGCCATGGTCGGCCACAGCGCCATGGACGGCGTGGCGATCGGCGCGGCCTTCCAGGTGGGCGGCGGCATGGGAGTGGCGGTGGCGCTGGCGGTGATCGCCCACGACTTCGCGGACGGCTTCAACACGTACACGATCACGAGGCTGTACGGGAACGCCCGCCGCAAAGCCCTGACCATGCTGTTCGCGGACGCGGCGGCACCGGTGATCGGCGCGGCCTCGGCGTCCTTCGTCACCATCCCGGAGCCACTGCTCGGCGGCTACCTCGGCTTCTTCGGCGGGGCGCTGCTGTATCTGGCGGCCGCCGAGATCCTGCCCGAGGCCCACCACGAACACCCCGCCCGCTCGACCGTGCTGTGCACGGTCGCGGGCGCGGCCTTCATCTGGCTGGTGGTGGGCATCGCCGGCTGACGTCCCGGGTCTCACAGCTTGCCGCCCCGCCCGCCCTCGCGCCGCGCGGGAGCGATGAGCGTGGAGAGGTAGGGCAGCGGCTCCCCGTCCAGCTCGGCGGCCGGCCGGATGGATTCCTCCGCCAGCCCGAGCGCCGACCCCCACACGGCGTCCCCGATCCGCCCGGTCTCCCGCAGCGCCTCGGCGACCTCGGCGGCCTGCCGCCCGAACTTGTACGCCACGACCGTTCCGGGCCCGGCCAGCGCGTCCTTCAGCACGGCGGACCCGGCGGTGACCGGCACGAGGGTCAGCGGTTCGGTGCCCTCGGTCAGCACGGCCCCGGAACGCGCCGCGAGATCCTGCATGGCGGTGATGCCCGGGACGGTCTCGATCGCCGTCCCCGGCACGAGCTCCACGACGGTCTGCGCGAGATAGGTGAAGGTCGAGTACACGTTCGGATCACCGATGGTCGCGAAGGCGACGGTCCCGTGCTCCCTCAGCAGCCCGGCGACCCGCTCCCCGGCCGCGTCCCAGGCGGCCTCCCGCCGCCCCTGGTCGGTCCGCTCGTTCAGCGCGAACACGACCCGGACGACCTTCTCCTGCGGCACGTAGTGCAGCACGGTCGCCTCGGCCCGCCCCCGCTCACCCCCGTCCTTTCCGTCGGGTGCGGCCATCACGGGTACGACGACGACATCGGAGGCCCGCAGGGCGTTGACCCCCTTGACGGTCACCAGCTCCGGATCACCCGGGCCGACCCCGACTCCGACCAGCCTGCTGTCGCTCATGACGTCCGGCACCTCTCCACGAACCGACGGGCCACACCGGGCTCGGCCGCCCAGTGGGTATGCAGATAGCTCGCGTGCACACTCTGTTGCACGAAGCCTTCGACCCGCCGGTCAGGGGCGCGCACGCCCCACGCGGGGGCCGCCCCGGCCCCCGGTTCGACGACGGTCCGGTGAAACTCGTGCCCCCGCATCCGCGTTCCGGCGACGGCCAGCACACTGTCGCTGACGGCGACGGCGTCCCGGTAGCCGAGGGTCAGCCGTTCACTCATCCGCGCGGTGGCCTCCAGCACACCGCACATGGGCCGGCCGTCCAGTTCCCGGCAGAGATAGAGCAGTCCGGCGCATTCGGCGGCCACCGGAGCACCACGGAGAGCGAGTGCGGCGATCGCCTTGCGCAGCGGCTCGTTGGCCGACAGCTCGGCGGCGTACACCTCGGGGAACCCGCCCCCGACGACCAGCCCGGCGGTCCCCTCCGGGAGGCTCTCGTCACGCAACGGATCGAAGGCGACGACCTCGGCACCGGCGGCGCGGAGCAGCTCGGTGTGCTCGGCGTAGGAGAAGGTGAACGCCTCCCCACCGGCCATGGCCACCACGGGCGTCGGGCCGTCGTCGGTGGGCGGGGCGACGGCCCCGGCCGTGTCCCAGGGCGCACTCGACAGCGCACCGGCACTGCGCGCCAGCGCCATCAGCGCATCCACGTCGCACCCTCGGTCGACCTGCGCCGCCATCGCCGCGACCGCCTCCACGGCTTCCCCCCGCCGTTCGGCGACGGGCACCAGCCCGAGATGCCGAGAGGGCGTGTCCACCTGCTGAGCCCGCCGCAGCGCACCCAGCACCGGCACCCCGGCCGAGTCCAACGCCTCCCGCAGCAGCTCCTCGTGCCGGTCCGAGGCGACCTTGTTCAGGATCACGCCCCCGACCCGCACCTCCGGATCCCAGGAGGCGAACCCGTGCACCAGCGCCGCCACCGACCGTGACTGCGACGAGGCGTCCACGACCAGCACCACCGGCGCCCGCAGCAGCTTCGCGACATGGGCGGTGGAGGCCAGTTCGCCCTCCCCCGCCGCCCCGTCGTACATCCCCATCACGCCCTCGACGACGGCGACGTCACAGCCGTGCGCACCGTGCGCGAACAGCGGACCGATCAGCTCCGGCCCGCACAGATACGCGTCGAGGTTGCGCCCCACCCGCCCGGTCGCGAGCGCGTGATACCCGGGGTCGATGTAGTCCGGCCCGACCTTGTGCGGGGACACGGCGAGCCCCCGCGCGGCGAGAGCGGCCATCAACCCCGTGGCGACGGTGGTCTTGCCGCTGCCCGAGCAGGGCGCGGCAATGACCAGCCGGGGCACAGAAGTCACCACTCGATGCCCCTCTGCCCCTTCTGCCCGGCGTCCATCGGGTGCTTGACCTTGGACATGTCGGTGACGAGGTCGGCGAAGTCCACCAGTTGCGCGGGCGCGTTCCGTCCGGTGATCACGACATGCTGGGTCCCGGGCCGGTCCCGCAGCACGGAGATCACCTCGTCCGTGTCGATCCACCCCCAGTGCATCGGGTAGGCGAACTCGTCGAGCACGTACAGCTGGTACGTCTCGGCCGCCAGGTCCCGCTTGACCTGCTCCCAGCCCTCCCGGGCCTTCTCCTCGTTGTCCATCTGGGCATCCCGCTGAACCCAGGACCACCCCTCGCCCATCTTGTGCCAGTCGACGGTCCCGCCCTCCCCGGACGCCCCCAGCACCCGCAGCGCGTTCTCCTCGCCGACCTTCCACTTCGCCGACTTGACGAACTGGAACACCCCGATCGGCCACCCCTGGTTCCAGGCCCGCAGCGCCAGCCCGAAGGCGGCGGTCGACTTGCCCTTCCCGATCCCCGTGTGCACGACCACAAGCGGCCGGTTCCGGCGCTGACGCGTCGTCAGTCCGTCGTCCGGCACCACACTCGGCTGTCCCTGAGGCATTACGCGACCCTCCTCTGTACGTCTTTCACCAGCCCGGCGATGCTGTCCGCCCGCAGCTCGTCCAACGTCACCGCCGTACCGCCGAGCTCACCCGCGAGCTGCCCGGCGAGCCCCAGCCGCACGGGCCCCGACTCGCAGTCCACCACCACGGAGGCGACCCCGTCGGCGGCGAACAGCCGCGCGGCCCGCCCGGCGAGCGCCACCGGCTCCGGACCCCCGGTGGCCCGGCCGTCCGTCACCACGACGACCAGCGCCCGCCGCGCCGGATCCCGCAGCCGCTCCACGCGCAGCACGTCGTGCGCCTTCAGCAGCCCGGCGGCGAGCGGCGTCCGCCCCCCGGTGGGCAGCGACTCCAGCCGGGCGGCGGCCGCGTCCACGGACGAGGTGGGCGGCAACGCCACATCGGCGCCCGCCCCCCGGAACGTCACGAGCCCCACCTTGTCGCGCCGCTGGTAGGCGTCGAGCAGCAGCGACAGCACAGCCCCCTTCACCGCGCTCATCCGCTGCCGGGCCGCCATGGACCCGGAGGCGTCCACGACGAACAGCACGAGGTTGCCCTCCCGCCCTTCCCGCGTCGCCTGCCGCAGATCGTCCCGCCGGACCACCAGCCCCGGCCCCGAGCGCCCCCGCGCCCGCTGATGCGGCGCGGCGGCCTGCACGGTGGCCGCCAGATGCAGCTTGGTCAGGGCGCCTCGCGGCCGCCGCGCACCCGTCGTCCGCCCGTGCTCGGTCCGGGCCCGCGACCGCCGCCCGGCGGCCCCCTCACCGATCCCGGGCACACTCAGCACCTTGGCCCGGAACGGCTCGGAGGCGCGTACGGCCGACTGCTCCGAAGCCCCCGACGCCTGCGGCTCGCCGCCCTCCCCGGCCTCGGGCCGCGCGCCCGTGTCACCGCCCTGCGGACCGGCGTCCGGCGCCGGCTGTCCGCCGCCTCCGCCGGGCCCGTCGCCGGGGTCGGTGTCGTCGGGGTCGGTGCCGTCCTCGCCGCTGAACTCCTCCAGCGTCTCGTCGAGCTTGTCCTCGTCCAGGCCCGGCGCGTCGAAGGGATTGCGGCGCCGGCGGTGCGGCAGCGCCAGCAGCGCGGCCTGCCGCACGTCCTCCGCGAGCACATCCGTCCGCCCGGCCCAGGCGGCCAGCGCGGTGGCGGTGCGCGCCATCACGATGTCGGCCCGCATGCCGTCCACCTCGAAGGCCGCACAGGTCGCCGCGATCTGCCGCAGCGCCCCGTCGCCCAGCCGCACCGACGGCAACAGCTCACGCGCCGCCACGATCCGCGCCCGTACGGCGGCCTCCTCGTCCGCCCACCGGGCCGCGAAGGCGGTCGGATCGTCGTCGTGGGCGAGCCTGCGCCGTACGACCTCCACCCGCTGGTCGGGCTCCCGCGAGGCGGCCACCTCCACGGTCAGCCCGAACCGGTCGAGCAACTGCGGCCGCAGCTCGCCCTCCTCGGGGTTCATGGTCCCCACGAGCAGGAACTTCGAGGCGTGCCGCACGGAGACACCCTCGCGCTCCACGTACGACGCGCCCATCGCCGCCGCGTCCAGCAGCAGGTCGACCAGGTGGTCGTGGAGGAGGTTGACCTCGTCGACGTAGAGGATCCCGCGGTGCGCGTCGGCCAGCAGTCCCGGCTCGAAGGCCTTCACGCCCTCGGCCAGCGCCCGCTCGATGTCCAGCGCGCCCACGAGCCGGTCCTCGGAGGCGCCCACCGGCAGCTCGACCATCCGCGCCGGGCGCGTCTCGAACGCCCCCGGTTCGTGCGGCCCGTCCGGGCACGCCGGGTCGGGGGAGGCGGGGTCGCAGGAGAACCGGCAGCCGGAGACGACGTCCAGCGTGGGCATCAGCGCCGAAAGGGCGCGCACCGCCGTGGACTTCGCGGTGCCCTTCTCACCACGGACCAGCACACCGCCCACCGCCGGCGACACGGCGTTCAGCAGCAGCGCGAGCCGCAGATCGTCCTGGCCGACGACGGCCGTGAACGGGAACGGGGTACTCACTTCTCGTCGCCCTCCAAGTCGCCTTCCAGCTCCAGGTAGGTGGCGCGCAGCCGCTCGAGCGTGTCGGCGTCCGGCTCGGCCCACAGCCCGCGGTCCGCGGCCTCGAGGAGCCGCTCCGTGATGCCCCGCAGCGCCCACGGGTTGGACTTCTTCATGAAGTCCCGGTTCTCCGCGTCGAAGACGTACTCGGCGCTGAGCTTCTCGTACATCCAGTCGTCGACCACGCCCGCCGTGGCGTCGTAGCCGAAGAGGTAGTCCACCGTCGCCGCCATCTCGAAGGCTCCCTTGTAGCCGTGCCGCCGCATGGCCGCCATCCAGCGCGGGTTGACCACCCGGGCGCGGAACACACGGTGCGTCTCCTCGCCCAGCGTGCGGGTCTTCACCTGGTCCGGTGTCGCGGAATCACCCACGTACGCCTCGGGGTTGGCGCCCGTCAGATGCCGCACCATCGCGACCATGCCGCCGTGGTACTGGAAGTAGTCGTCGGCATCGACGAGATCGTGCTCGCGCGTGTCGACGTTCTTGGCCGCCACGGCGATCCGCTTGAACGCCGTCTCCATGTCCCCGCGCGCGGCCCGCCCATCCAGCCCGCGCCCGTAGGCGTAGCCGCCCCAGACGGCGTACACCTCGGCGAGGTCGGCGTCCGAGCGCCAGTTGCGGGCGTCGATCAGCGGCAGCAGACCGGCTCCGTACGCCCCCGGCTTGGAGCCGAAGATACGGGCGGTGGCACGCCGTCGGTCGCCGTGTTCGGCGGTGTCCTCGTCGGCGTGGGCGCGGACGTAGTTCTGCTCGGCGGGCTCGTCCAGTTCGGCGACCTCGCGGACCGCGTCGTCGATCAGCCCGACCACGTGCGGGAACGCGTCCCGGAAGAAGCCGGAGATGCGGACCGTGACGTCGATGCGCGGCCGCCCCAGCTCGGCGAGCGGGATGATCTCGAAGCCCGTCACCCGGCGCGAGGCGTCGTCCCAGACCGGGCGGCAGCCCAGCAGCGCCAGGATCTCGGCGATGTCGTCGCCCTGCGTCCGCATGGCCGACGTCCCCCACACCGTCAGGCCGACGGACCTCGGGAAATCGCCGGTGTCCTGCAGATACCGCTGCACGAGGGAGTCGGCGAGCGACTGCCCGACCTCCCAGCTCAGCCTGGACGGGATGGCCTTGGGGTCGACGGAGTAGAAGTTCCGGCCGGTCGGGAGCACGTTGACCAGACCGCGCGTGGGGGAGCCGGAGGGACCGGCGGGCACGTAACCGCCGTCCAGCGCCTTGAGGATGTGCCCGATCTCGTCCGTCGTCCGGGCGAGCCTCGGCACCACCTCGTCGCACGCGAACTCCACCACCGCGACGGCGTCCGGCAGTTCGGCGCCGAGGACCTCACGCACGAGCGCGCGGCTCTCGGCGACCGCCCAGTCCCGCGCCTCCATGCCCTCCGCGACCCGCCGGCACAGCTGCTCCAGCAGATCGATCGCGTCCGCCGCCGTACGCGACGGTCCCTCGACGAGATCCGTCAGCTCCACCGGCACCTTCACGGGCGCACCCGGCTCGGCCAGCAACTCCTTCTCGTCGAGCCCGAAATGCGCCGCGAACGACGCCCTCAGCCCCGGCAGCGCGTTCGCCTGCCCGCCCCACACCTGCGAGGCGCGCAGCACGGCGAGCACGAGGTTCACACGCGGCTCACCGACCGGCCCGCCGCCCAGGATGTGCAGTCCGTCACGGATCTGCACGTCCTTGATCTCGCACAGATAGCCGTCGATGTGCATGACGAACTCGTCGAAGTCGTCGTCGCCCGGCTGCTCGTCGACATGCAGGTCGTGGTGGAGCTCGGCCGCCTTCACCAGCGTCCAGATCTGCGCGCGCACGGCCGGCGCCTTGACCGGGTCCAGGTCGGAGACGAGCGCGTACTCGTCGAGCAGCTGCTCCAGCTTCGCCAGATCGCCGTACGTGTCCGCCCGCGCCATCGGCGGCACCAGATGGTCGACGACCGTGGCGTGCCCGCGCCGCTTGGCCTGGGTGCCCTCCCCGGGGTCGTTGACGATGAACGGGTAGACGAGCGGCAGGTCGCCGAGGACGGCGTCCGGCGCACAGCTCCCCGAGAGTCCGAGGCCCTTGCCCGGCAGCCACTCCATCGTGCCGTGCTTGCCCATGTGCACGATCGCGTCGGCGCCGAAACTGTTCTCCAGCCACCGGTAGGCGGCCATGTAGTGGTGGGACGGCGGCATGTCGGGGTCGTGGTAGATCGCGATCGGGTTCTCGCCGAAGCCGCGCGGCGGCTGGATCATCACGACGACGTTCCCGAACCGGAGCGAGGCGAGCACGATGTCGTCCCCGTCGACGTACAGCGAGCCGGGCGGCTCGCCCCAGGCCTCCAGCATGGCTCCCCTGAGGTCCGGGTCGAGCTTGTCGAACCAGGCCCGGTAGTCCGCGAGCGGCACCCGTGCGGGCGCGGCGGCCAGTTGCTCCTCGGTCAGCCACTCGACGTCGTGCCCGCCGGCCGCGATGAGCCGGTGGATCAGCTCGTCGCCGTTGTCGGGGTACGCGGTGAGGCCGTATCCGGCCTGCTGGAGCGCGTCCAGGACCCGGACGGCCGAAGCGGGCGTGTCGAGGCCGACCGCGTTGCCGACCCGCGAGTGCTTGGTCGGGTAGGCGGTGAAGACGAGCGCGAGCTTCTTCTCGGCGTTCGCCTTGTGCTTCAACTGCGCGTGCCGTACGGCGATTCCGGCGACGCGCGCGGATCGCCCGGGGTCGGCGACGTACACCGGGACGTCGTCGGGACCCTGCTCCTTGAAGGAGAAGGGGACGGTGATGAGCCGCCCGTCGAACTCGGGGATCGCGACCTGCATCGCCGCGTCCATGGGGGAGAGCGCGGCGTCGGACTCGTCCCAGGCCGCATGCGACGAGGTGAGGCAGAGCCCTTGCAGCACCGGCACGTCGAGCTCCGCGAGCGCCCCGATGTCCCAGGCCTCCTCGTCGCCGCCCGCCGAGGCCTGCGAGGCGTGCGTGCCGCCGGCGGCGAGGACGGTGGCGACCAGGGCGTCGGAGCGGCCGAGGATCTCGTACAGGCCGGCGTCCGCCCCGCGCAGCGAACCGCAGTAGACGGGAAGGGCGTTGGCGCCGCGCGCCTCGATCGCGTCGCACAGCGTGTCCACGAAGGCGGTGTTGCCGCTCAGCTCATGGGCCCGGTAGAAGAGCACACCGACGGTCGGCCGGCCCTCGACCAGGTCTCGCTCGCCGTGGACGCCGTACTCGGGCATCTTCTGCGGCTCGACGAACCCCTCACCCGTCAGCAGCACGGTGTCGGAGAGGAACCGCGCCAGCTCGGTCAGGTTGGCGGGCCCGCCCTCGACGAGGTACTTGAGCGCCTCCGCCACCACACCGGCAGGCACCGACGACTCGGCCATCAGCTCGGCGTCCGGCACGGCCTCGCCGCCCAGCAGCACGGTCGGGATCCCGGATGCCCGCAGCGCGGCCAGACCGTCCTCCCAGGCCCGCTTCCCGCCGAGCAGCCGTACGACGGCGATGTCCGCGCCGTCGAGGAGAGCGGGCAGCTCGTCCTCGACGCCGACGCGGGCCGGGTTGCCGATCCGGTAGTCGCAGCCGGAAGCGGCCCGGGCCGCCAGCAGATCGGTGTCGGCGGTCGACAACAACAACACTGTGCTCATGCGGGCGCTCCCGGTGGAATGAAAGGCAGTCCTTGCGGCGCGCCCGACTCGATGAGCCGCCAGAGCGCGTCGGTGTCCGCGTGCTGTTCGATCAGGTCGCCGAGCCGGTCGAGCTGCTCCTCGCGCAGCGCGGCGAAGGAGGTGTCGGGGGCCGGAACGAACCGGCGGCCCGCGGCGGCGGCCACCTCGCGCAGAAACGCGCGCCGGAACCCGTCCGACTCCAGCGAGCCGTGCCAGTGAGTGCCCCAGGTCTGACCGACCCGGCACCCGTCCAGGAAGGGATCCCCTCCTGTGATCTCGGCGACTCCGTGATGGATCTCGTAGCCCTCGACCCGCTCGCCGAGGGCTTCCCCCACCGGCCGCGTGAGGGTCTTCTCCCGGGCGAACCGCACCCGGACGGGGAGGACGCCGAGCCCGTCCACATGGCCCTGCCGGCTCTCGACCTCGTCCTCGATGTGCTCGCCGAGGATCTGGAAGCCACCGCAGATGCCGAGCACGGGCCGCTGTTCGGCGGCCCTGTGCCGCAGAGCGTCGGCCAGCCCGCGTTCCCGCAGCCACTCCAGGGCCCGCACGGTGCCCCGGGTCCCCGGAACGACGACGAGGTCGGCGTCGGCCAGTTCCTCGGGCCGGTCCACGAAGCGCACGACCACGCCGGGTTCGGCGGCGAGCGCGTCCACGTCGGTGAAGTTGGACATGAGCGGTATGGCGCACACGGCGACCCGCAGCACGTCCTCCCCCACGGGCGGGGAGACGCTGGACTCCCTGACGGTCCCCCGCAGGGACACCCGCAGTCCGTCCTCCTCGTCGATCCCGAGCCCGTGCCGGAACGGCAGCACCCCGTACGTCCGCCGCCCGGTGAGGCCGTGCAGCATGTCGAGCCCGGGCTCCAGCAGGGAGACGTCCCCCCGGAACTTGTTGACGAGGAACCCGGCCACCAGCGCCTGGTCCTCGGGGGAGAGCAGCGCGACGGTCCCGAAGAAGGAGGCGAAGACGCCGCCGCGGTCGATGTCCCCGACGACGAGCACGGGCAACCCGGCATTGCGGGCGATCCCCATGTTCACGATGTCGGTCCGCCGGAGATTGATCTCGGCGGGAGAACCGGCCCCCTCACAGATCACCGCGTCATACGTGCCCCGCAACCGGGCGAGGCAGTCGAGCACGGTCCCGAGCAGTTTCTGCTGCCGCCCCCCGTGATACCCACGGGCACTGAGTTCCCCGACGGGCTTCCCGAGCAGCACCACCTGGCTGCTCTGCTCGCCACCGGGCTTGAGCAGCACGGGATTCATCAACGCGGTCGGCTCGATCCGGCAGGCCTGCGCCTGCATGGCCTGCGCCCGCCCGATCTCGGCGCCTTCGCGCGTGACGAACGAGTTCAGGGACATGTTCTGCGCCTTGAAGGGCGCGACCTTCACACCCTGCCGGACCAGCCACCGGCAGATCCCGGCCGTGACGACGCTCTTGCCGGCGTCGGAGGTGGTGCCGGCGACGAGGAGACCCCCGCTCATGCCCTGTGCCCCCTGATGATGAGGCGCCCGGCGACGCAGACGCCGAGCGCGAGCAGACCGACGCGCCGGGAGAGCCGTACGGCCCGCTCGATGTCGCCCGTGGCGACCGCGCGTCCTTCCCGGTTGAGCACGGGCCGGTGTTCCACCCGGCCGCCGTACGCCAGCGTCCCGCCCAGCCGCAGCCCGAGGGCCCCGGCGAACGAGGCCTCGACGGGGCCGGCGTTGGGGCTGGGGTGCCTGCGCGCGTCCGCGCGCCAGACCCGCAGGGCCCCCCGGGGATCGTCCCCGGCCGTGGCGGCGAGTACGGCGGTCAGTCGTGCCCCCGGCCACCCGGCGAGGTCGTCGAGCCGGGCGGAGGCCCACCCGAACCGCCGGTAGCGGGCCGACTTGTGACCGACCATCGCGTCGAGGGTGTTGACGGCACGGAATCCGAGCAGCCCCGGCACGCCGCCCACGGCGCCCCACACCAGGGCCCCCACGACGGCGTCGGAGGTGTTCTCGGCGACGGACTCGACGACGGCCCGCGCCATCCCGTCGGCGTCCAGCGTCTGCGGGTCCCGCCCGCACAGATGAGGCAGCCGAGCCCGCGCGCCCTCGACGTCCCCCGCGTCGAGGGCCCGCCCGATGAGCCGGGCCTCGCGCGCGAGCGAAGTTCCCCCGACGACGGCCCAGGTGGCGGCGGCGGTGAGGGCGAGGGAGGCGGCCGCGGAGGGGCGTACGGCTCGTCGGGCGAGGACCCCCAGAGCCACGACCCCACCGGCGCACACGGCGGTGTGGACGGCCCCCCACCCCCGGTGATCCCGCCACAGCACCCGCTCCACGGCACCGGCGGCCCGCCCGAACGCGGCGACCGGATGCGCCCGGCGGGGATCGCCGAGGATCAGGTCACCGAGCAGGCCGGCGGCGGCGCCGTACGCGTAGAGGCGATCGGCACGCATCGGCTCAGCCGGCCGTGGGGTCGGGCAGCGAGCTGGTGCTGTACCTCAACGGCCGTGCGAGCATGGCGATATGTCCTCACTCAGGGTGTCCACGCCCTGGTTCGACGAGACCGGCGGTGAGAGTTCCTGGCTCCCGGGGGTGTCTACCCCGGTGACAGTGGCGGGACCGCGCCGGATTCACACCGGCTTCCTCTCCTGCCGCCGTACATGGCTCCGGCAGTCCACCACGCCCCCGGAAGGGCCGTCAACTTGCCGTTGACCTGCGGGGCTGGAGTGTGCTGAGCCCCACACAGGGGTGGTTCGCGAGGCCACAAAAAGAGGGTGTGGGACGGAGGTCCGTCCCACACCCGGGGTGTTCGAGTCGGCGGTCAGGCCACGATCAGCGAGATGCCGTACGCCACCGCCGCCGCGCACGCCGCGAAGCAGGCGTACGCGCCGGTCACCGCGAGGGCGGCCGAGCCGCCCTGTTCGGCGGCGCGTTCCTGGCGGGACAGGCCCATGACGCCGAGGGTGAAGAGGGCCACCAGGGCCACGGTGACCACGAGGCTGACGCCGAAGACGGAGCCCAGGGCCGCCCAGTCGATCTTCATGCTGGTTCTCTTCCTTCGTACCGGGTGCGCGGGCTCAGACCGCGGGGGCGGTGGGCTCGGCCGCCGTCGCGGCGGCGGCCGGGGACGGGATGGTGGCCGTCAGGTCCTCGGCGACCGTGCCCGCCGGAGGCGGGGTGACGGCCGCGATCGCCGTGGTGACCACGCCCGCCGGCTCCTCGGTCTCGTTGACGTTGGACGCGTCCACGACCTCGCGGCGGGAGATCTTCCAGATCGCCGCGCTGGAGGCGACGAGGAAGACCGCGACGAGCGCCGTGCCCCAGTCGCCCAGGTTCGTGACCGACTCGGCCAGCGCGCCCACCAGGGCCGCCGCCGGGAGCGTGAGGCCCCAGGCCACGAACATGCGGGTCGCCGTCGACCAGCGGACCACACCGCCCTTGCGGCCCAGGCCCGCGCCCATCACCGAACCGGAGACCGAGTGGGTGGTGGAGAGGGAGAAACCGAGGTGGGAGGAGGCCAGGATGACCGTCGCCGCGCTGGTCTGGGCGGCGAAGCCCTGCTGCGGCTGGAGGTCGGTCAGGCCCTTGCCCATGGTGCGGATGATGCGCCAGCCGCCGAGGTAGGTGCCGAGCGCGATGGCCAGACCCGCGGAGAGGATGACCCAGGTGGGCGGGTCGGAGTCGGGGGCGACGGCACCGCCGGCGACCAGGGCGAGGGTGATGATGCCCATCGTCTTCTGCGCGTCGTTCGTGCCGTGCGCGAGGGAGACCAGGCCGGCCGAGGCGATCTGGCCCGCGCGGTAGCCCCTGTCCGCGGCCTTGCCGTCGGCCTTCTTGCCGAGGGTGTAGGAGAGGCGGGTCGCGAGCATCGCGGCGACGCCCGCCACGATCGGGGCCGCGACCGCCGGGATCAGGACCTTGGTGACCAGGACGTCACCGTGCACCGCGCCCATGCCGGCCGAGGCGATGGTGGCGCCGATCAGACCGCCCATGAGGGCGTGGGAGGAACTGGAGGGCAGGCCCACCAGCCAGGTCAGCAGGTTCCAGAGGATCGCGCCGACCAGGGCGGCGAAGATGACCTCGGGACGGATGCCGGTCTCGTCGACGAGACCCTTGGAGATCGTATTGGCGACCTCCACGGAGAGGAAGGCGCCCACAAGGTTCAGCACGGCGGACATGACCACCGCGACCTTGGGCTTGAGTGCACCGGTCGAGATGGTCGTGGCCATCGCGTTGGCGGTGTCGTGGAAACCGTTCGTGAAATCGAACGCGAGTGCGGTTACCACCACAATCGCGAGGATCAGCGAGAAGTTTTCCATTTACCCAGGCAATCGTTCGAAGTCATTGGCATGTTGAAGGTAGGTAACCTGAGTGAACGGAAGGTGAACTGAGGTGGGCGTGAGGGTGTCTGATTGTGGGCGCCGTCACTCAATTCCGAACGGCTGCCACACGCCGCCCGGTCAGGCGCCCCCCGACGGGCGATCCGCAGGGCGTGGTCGTCCGCGACGGCGAGGCTGCCGCTGTGCGGACTTTCACAGGGCCGGCTTCCGGCCATCGGCGCCCCCCTCGCCGGCCCGTCCCGCCGTCCCCTGGCAGGATCGGGGCATGGCTGAGCAGCGGCGCGACGGACGGGAGGCCCGGGACCTCCGGGACGGCACGCGGGATGCGGCGGAGGCGCGGGCCTGGGAGGCGCTCGTGGCGACGGCCCGCCGCACCGTCACCGACGGCCTGGTCGTCGGCACCTCCGGCAACGTCTCCGTACGCGTCGGCGACATCGTGCTGGTGACGCCGTCGGGCGTGCCCTACGACCGCCTCGCTCCCGACGACCTCACGGGCGTCGACCTCGCGGGCCGGCAGGTGCTCGGCACCCTCGTCCCGACCAGCGAGCTCCCCATGCACCTCGCCGTCTACCGTCATACCGACGCCCGCGCCATCGTCCACACGCACGCGGTGCACGCCACCGCCGTCTCCACGCTCGTCCCCGAGCTCCCGTCCGTCCACTACATGGCGGGCGCGCTGGGCGGGCCCGTCCGGGTAGCCCCCTACGCGACGTACGGAACCGAGGAGTTGGCCCAGAACACCCTGCGCGCCCTGGCCGACCGCACCGGCTGCCTCCTCCAGAACCACGGCACCCTCACCTACGGCACCACCCTCGACCAGGCGTTCGACCGCACGGCCCAACTGGAGTGGATGTGCCACCTCTGGCTGACCGCCTCCTCCGTGCCGGGCCTGACCCCCACCCTCCTGACGGACCAGCAGGTGGCGGAGGCGGGGGAGCGCCTACGGGGCTACGGCCAGCAGGGCTGAAGGGAATCTCCCGGGCCGGCACCCAGTCACGACAGCGCACCCCGGCGGTGCCGAACCTGCCGCACCACCCCGCCGTCACCACCCCCGCCCCCGCCACCACTGGCCCTCGCGAGGGATGGCCAGGACACTGGACGGGTGCGCACTGTCACAGCGACGGCCGCCGCCGTCACCGCAGCCCTGGCCGCCGGCGCCGCCAGTGTCGCCGCCGGCCGGTTCGCCAGCGACGCCGCGCTCAAGGCGCCGCCCGGCCGGCCCCTGCCCACCGAACCCCGCCTCACCGTGCACGGCACCGCCGCCGGCCAGGTGACCCTCACCCGCCACCTCGCCGCCCTGCGCCCCGGCACCTACGGCCTCTCCGGCAACGGCTCCCACGCGGTCGTCGGCCCCGTCCTCACCCATGCCCCCCACTCCGCCGACACCGTCGTACGCCGCCTCGAACGCGTCACGCACGGCACCCTGAACCCCGGCGACGCGGTCTGGCTCACCCCCAACCTGTACGTCGGCAACCCCCGCGACACCCTCGGCCTGGACCACACCGACGTCGAGGTACCCGGCGAGCTCGGCACCCTGCCCGCCTGGTTCGTCCCCGCCGCCCGCCGCACCTGGGTGATCGCCGCGCACGGCCTGGGAGCCACCCGCGAACACGCCCTGAACCTCCTGGCGTTCCTGCACCAGCGCCGCTTCCCCGTGCTCGCCCTCTCCTACCGCGGCGACCTCGGCGCCCCCCGCCCCCCGGACGGCCTGAACCACCTCGGCCAGACCGAGTGGCGCGACCTGGACGCGGCGATGCGCCACGCCGTCCGCCACGGCGCCGAACGTGTCGTCCTGTTCGGCTGGTCCACCGGCGCCACCATGGCCCTGCGTGCCGTCGCCCACTCCGGACTGCGCGACCTCGTCTCAGGGCTCGTCCTGGACTCCCCGGTGCTGAACTGGCAGTCGACCCTGCGCGCCCTCGCCACCGCCCGGCACACCCCCGGCGTCCTGCTGCCGCTCGCCGTCCGCGCCGCCCAGGGCCGCACCGGTCTGCACGGCGCCACGGACGGCCGGGGCGACGAGATCGCCGATCCGGCCCGGCTGACCGTCCCGACGCTGCTCTTCCACGGCCCCGACGACACCGTCGCCCCCTGGGACGTCTCCCGCCGCCTCGCCGCCCGCCGCCCCGACCTCGTCACCCTCCACACCGTCGCCCAAGCCCCGCACGGCGCCATGTGGAACGCCGACCCCGCGGCCTACGAGGAGGTGCTCCGCCGCTTCCTCACCCCGCTCAGCTGAACCTCGCCGTAGCCCTGTGCCACACCGGCCGCGAGAGTTCCGTTTAAGCCCGTACCACTGGCCTGAACCCACCTCCTCGCCGCTCTCCGCACCCCGTGCGTTGGCCAGTCCCCTGGCCCGCCGTGACATTCCGTTTGGGTTTTCGGACCGTCAACCGGAAGACTGCACCCGTGACGTCCCGTATCCCGCGCGACTCCAGGCTTCGACTCGTCCGCCCGCGACCCCTGGCCGCCGCCCCCACAGCAGTGAACCAGCGGCGCCCGCGCCGCCCCGCGCCCCGCCCTCCGGAGGGCACCCCGGCCCCGGCGGAGCTGGCCAGAATGGCACGCTCAGGTCTGGCCGCCGCGGCCCGTGTCGCCCGCTGGGCCGACAACGCCCTCGGCCCCGGCCGTGACGCCGCGACCACCGACGGCAAGGCCACCCTCTCCGACGCGACCGCCGAACGCGCGGCCGGCGATCTGGGCCTGACCCCCGATCAGGTCCGCGCCGACTGGGACACCGCCCGGCTGGCCGGTCTCGTCGAGGTGCACGGCGACAGCGCCCGCCCCGGCTGGCGGCTGCGCGCCTGGGACCGCGACGACAGCGCCGTACTGCGCGGCTGGGTCGCCCTCTTCGACGCATGGTCGCTCGCCACCCCGGAGCCCGCCGACGAGGAGCCCGCCACCGTCGCCGAGGTCGTCTCGGCCATGCCCCAGGTGCTCTCCTTCCTCCAGCTGTCCGCCGGGCCCGTCCCCGTGGACCAGCTCCTGGACCTGCTGCGCCAGCGCGTCACCGAACTGCGCACCGAGCGCTGCGAGGTCCCCTACGCCGCCGACGCGGCCGGTCCCCCGGCCCCCACCACCTCCGAGCCCTCCGCCGACGCCGACCCGGCGGAGCCCGCCCAGGACGCCGAACTCGCCCCCCTCCTCGACTGGGCCCTGCACGCCCTCGCCTCCGTGGGCGCCCTCACCTGCGGCGACGGCCAGGCCACCCTCACCCCGCTCGGCAACTGGGCGGTCTGGGTCAAGCTGGAGCAGATCTGCGTCGCCGCGCAGAGCCCCGCCGGCAACATCGAGCAGGCCGCCGAGGACATGCTCCGCGGCTGCGCCCAGCTCCGCCCCAACGCGGCCCGCGCCGAGTACCGGGCCTGGCTCGCCGCCCGCCCCGTCGGCAGCGCCGTCACCGAGCTCCTGGTCGCCGCCCGCGGCGAGGACGCCCTCCTGCGCGGGCTGGCCTTCGAGGCGCTGCGCGTGGTCGGGGCCCCCGCCGAGCCCGACGTACGGGCCGTCGTCGACGAGCCGGCCCTGCGGCCCTATGCCCTCCTCTGGCTCGCCGAGCACGACGGCGTCGACCCCGAGGACGCGCACGAGGTGCTCACCCGCGAGGAGGCCACCTGGCTGTGGGTCGACACGGCCGCAGCCGTCGCCGACCACGGCGAGGCCCCGATGCTCGTACGCCACCTGGAGTCCGCGCTGCAGCCGACCGTGCCCGCGCTGCTGGCCGAGGTCCGGGCCGTCGGACACCCGCGCACCGTGCAGGTGCTGGTGGCGCTCGCGGCCGCGCACCCCGACCCGGCGCTGGCCAAGGCCGTCCGCCGGGCCGCCTTCCAGGTGCACACCGGGGGCTGAGCCCCCGGTCCCCGGGCCGTCAGCCCTGTATGTCCGGGGCGTACGTGCCGAAGCTCCAGATGTTGCCCTCGAGGTCCCGGGCCATGTAGTCGCGGGAGCCGTAGTCCTGGTCCGTCGGCGGCATCAGGATCTCCGCGCCGTGCTCCACGGCCCGCCGGTGGTGGGCGTCGACGTCGTCCACCACGACGTACACCCCGGACGGCCCCGCGTCCTTCATCACGGTGTCGAAGAGACCGCCGCGGCCCTTCGAGCCGAGCATCACCGCGCCGTTGCCCTGCACCAGCTCGGCGTGCATCACCGAGCCGCCCTCACCCTCGTACACCGACAGCTCCGTGAATCCGAAGGCCTCCGTGAGCTGCCGGATCGCCGCCTTCGCGTCGGCGTACAGCACCGTCGGACAGATGCTCGGACGGGTGCCGTTCGTGCCTGCCATGCCGACCACTCCCTTGTGATCACAGCGGAAGAACCGCAGAGGGACCGCGGAAGAACCGCGGAGAAATCGCGGGAAATTCACCCACGGCCCAGTCTCGCAGCGACCACTGACAACGCCCTTCGGACCGAAGCCCGGCAAGATCGAACACCCGATCGCAGAAAAAGTGCTTGCACGGGGCCGTTAGAATGGCCTCATGGCCATTCTCCTCGCGCATTAGACGGCGGGAACGTCCTCAGCCGCCCAACCCCCGCCACCGACCCCGCACAGGAGTCTGACCGTGATCTCCGCCTCCGGCATCGAGCTGCGCGCCGGTGCCCGCATCCTCATCGAGAGCGCCTCCTTCCGTGTCGCCAAGGGCGACCGCATCGGCCTGGTCGGGCGCAACGGAGCGGGCAAGACGACCCTGACCAAGGTCCTGGCGGGCGAGGGCATCCCGGCCGCCGGCCAGGTCACCCGCTCCGGCGAGGTCGGCTATCTCCCGCAGGACCCCCGCACCGGCGACCTCGACGTCCTCGCCCGCGACCGCATCCTCTCCGCGCGCGGCCTCGACGTGCTGATCCGCAAGATGCGCGAGAACGAACAGCGGATCGCCAACGGCCAGGGAAGCACCCGCGAGAAGGCGCTTCGGCAGTACGAGCGCCAGGAGACGGAGTTCCTCACCAAGGGCGGGTACTCCGCCGAGGCCGAGGCCGCCACCATCGCCGCCGCGCTGAATCTGCCCGACCGCGTGCTCGGCCAGCCGCTGCACACGCTCTCCGGCGGTCAGCGCCGCCGCGTCGAACTGGCCCGCATCCTGTTCTCCGACGCGGACACGCTCCTGCTCGACGAGCCGACCAACCACCTCGACGCCGACTCGATCGTCTGGCTGCGGGACTACCTCAAGACCTACCGCGGCGGCTTCATCGTCATCAGCCACGACGTCGACCTGGTCGAGACGGTCGTCAACAAGGTGTTCTACCTGGACGCCAACCGCTCCCAGATCGACGTCTACAACATGGGCTGGAAGCTCTACCAGCAGCAGCGCGAGGCCGACGAGAAGCGCCGCAAGCGCGAGCGGCAGAACGCCGAGAAGAAGGCCGCCGCCCTGCACTCGCAGGCCGACAAGATGCGCGCCAAGGCCACCAAGACCGTCGCCGCGCAGAACATGGCCAAGCGGGCCGACCGGCTGCTCGCCGGACTCGAGGCGGTCCGGGTGTCCGACAAGGTCGCCAAGCTCCGCTTCCCGGAGCCCGCGCCCTGCGGCAAGACCCCGCTGATGGCCGAGGGCCTGTCGAAGTCGTACGGCTCGCTGGAGATCTTCACCGACGTCGACCTCGCCATCGACAAGGGCTCCCGCGTCGTCATCCTCGGCCTGAACGGCGCCGGCAAGACCACCCTGCTGCGCCTGCTGGGCGGCGTGGAGCAGCCCGACACCGGCGAGGTCCGCCCCGGCCACGGCCTCAAGCTCGGCTACTACGCCCAGGAGCACGAGACCCTCGACCCGGAGCGCACGGTCCTGGAGAACATGCGCTCCGCCGCCCCCGACATGGACCTCGTCGAGGTCCGCAAGGTGCTCGGCTCGTTCCTGTTCTCGGGCGACGACGTCGACAAGCCCGCCGGCGTCCTCTCCGGCGGCGAGAAGACCCGCCTCGCCCTGGCCACCCTCGTGGTCTCCTCGGCGAACGTCCTGCTCCTCGACGAGCCCACCAACAACCTCGACCCGGCCAGCCGCGAGGAGATCCTGGGCGCGCTGCGCACCTACAAGGGCGCGGTCGTCCTCGTCACCCACGACGAGGGCGCCGTGGAGGCGCTCCAGCCGGAGCGGATCATCCTGCTGCCCGACGGCGTCGAGGACCTGTGGGGCGCCGACTACGCGGATCTCGTCGCCCTGGCGTGATCGAATGCGTGATCCACGGTGTTGGATCATCCGCATGGATCATTCGGCCTACCGGTGATCCACCATCTGTGTGAGATCTCCTCGTATCGAGGTGTGTCCTACATCCATTTCCCGGCCGATCCCTTTGTCGACAAGGGATCGGCCGTCGCGCGTCTCTGACCTGCAACTTTCGCACAACAACCCGTTCGGCCGTACGAACACCCCCGGGTGGAATCACAGATTCCACTTGTGGGGACGCGCTCCTGTCGTCAAAACCGTGTCTTACGGACCTTGCCGAATGGGTGGCCATCGCGCGCCGGAGGGGTGATCATGAGGGGACCAGAGCGCACTTCCCATGAGGAGGCACGGGTGGCCGAGACTCTGAAGAAGGGCAGCCGGGTGACCGGCGCCGCGCGCGACAAGCTCGCGGCAGACCTGAAGAAGAAGTACGACTCCGGTGCGAGCATCCGGGCACTGGCCGAGGAAACCGGCCGCTCGTATGGCTTCGTACACCGGATGCTCAGTGAGTCGGGCGTCACGCTCCGTGGGCGTGGCGGGGCGACGCGAGGCAAGAAGGCCGCCTCGTCCTGACGCGGGCGGCCCACCGGCTTCGATGGTGCCACCCGGTCGGTCGTCCGATCGGCCGGGTGGTTACTGTGCAGTCACTTAGCTGACCGCTGACTGACCGCACGCATCGGAGGCGCCCCATGGCCACGCCCGACCAGGAACTCGTTCCCCTGCTCGACAAGGACGGCGTACGGCTCACCGTCGACGACGCGCTCGCCACGGTGACGCTGACCAACCCGGCCAAGCGCAACGCGCAGAGCCCCGCGATGTGGCGGGCGCTCGCCCAGGCCGGACGGCAGCTGCCGGGATCCGTCCGTGTGGTCGTGCTGCGCGGCGAGGGCAAGTCCTTCTCCGCCGGCCTCGACCGGCAGATGTTCACGCCCGAGGGGATCGAGGGCGAACCGTCCTTCATCGATCTCGCGCGCCGTGGCGACGCCGAACTCGACTCCGCCATCGCCGAGTTCCAGGAGGGCTTCACCTGGTGGCGACGCAACGACGTGGTGTCCGTCGCCGCCGTCCAGGGCCATGCCATCGGCGCGGGCTTCCAGCTGGCGCTCGCCTGTGACGTGCGCGTCGTGGCCGACGACGTGCAGTTCGCCATGCGCGAGACCAGCCTCGGGCTCGTACCGGACCTGACGGGCACGCATCCTCTCGTCTCCCTCGTCGGCTACGGCCGTGCGGCCGAGATCTGCCTGACCGGGCGGTTCGTGGGCGCCGAGGAGGCGGTGAACTCCGGCCTGGCCAACCTCGCCGTACCGGCGGCGGAACTCGACGCGGCGGCCCACGACTTGGCCGCCGCGATTCTGGCCGCGCCGCGCGAGGCCGTCATCGAGACCAAGGCGTTGCTGCGCGGCGCCGGGGACCGTACGTACGACGAGCAGCGCGCCGCCGAACGTGCCGCGCAGACGCGTCGGCTGCGGGACCTGGCCGGCCTCGGCGAGTGACCCTCAGCTGACCGCCGTCACCAGCACGGCGACCGTCGGACGGTCCGGCAACGCGTCCGACACCACCGCGCGGACCTCCCGGGCCACATCCAGTGTCCGCCGGTCCGCGCGGACCACGATCTCCACGCGCGCGTGCCGGTGCGGGAGGGCGGTGCCCGCCTCCTGACGGTCCTCCAGGCGCACCGCCCGGCCGAGGACTGCGCTCATACCGGTCACCCCCGGCACGGACAGCGCCGCCTCGGCCGCACGCGCCTCGTCGCCGGTGAGCGCCGGCCCGGCCTCGGGCGCGTCCGGCGGTCGTACGGCCTCGGGTTCCGGCTCGTCCGCATCGAGCAGGTCCGTCACCCGCAGATCCACCTCCGCCACCACCAGGCCCAGCCGTTCGGCCGCTGCCGTGAGCAAGGCGCCACGCACGCGTGCCGCCGCCGTCGGCAGCGGTTCGGAGACCGCCGCCGCGAAGTCCGCCGTCACCCGGAGGGGCCCCGGCGGCAACCCGCTCGGCGGAGGCGGTACGACCGCCTCGTACCCGCCGTCCCGATCGGCCGGCGCGATCCGCAGCACCCCGAGCCGCACCCCCGGCACCCCCCGTACGGCCGCCCGCAGCACGCCCTGCGCCGCGCTCTCCGCGATCCACGCCCCGTCGCGGGGTCCGCCCAGGGGCAGCAGCCTGCCCAGGCCCAACTGATGTCGTACCGCACTCGTCCACCCGTCCATTACCCCAGCCTGCCGCATCCCTGGGGCGCAGTCGGGCAACGGCGCTTACCGTGGTCGAAGGGACGACGACCGAAAGGACGTACGGCCATGACTGAGGCAATGGAGCAGCCCCGGACGCAGAGCACGGAAGGCGGGACGGAGTCCGTGTCGACCCGCACGGCGACCAGGCGGGGCGGCGGCGACCCGGCGTCCCGCGGGCGGACCACCATCGCCGACGGGGTCGTGGAGAAGATCGCGGGCCTCGCGACAAGGGACGTCGTGGGCGTCCATGCGATGGGCAGCGGCATCAGCCGCACCTTCGGAGCCGTACGGGACCGGGTGCCCGGCGGGACGAAGTCCGTGACGCGCGGTGTGAAGGCCGAGGTCGGCGAGGTGCAGACCGCGCTCGACCTGGAGATCGTCGTCGACTACGGAGTGTCGATCACCGAGGTCTCGCAGGACGTCCGGGAGAACGTGGTCGCGGCCGTGGAGCGGATGACCGGCCTGGAAGTGGTCGAGGTCAACATCGCGGTGAGCGACGTGAAACTGCCCGAGGAAGAGGACGAGGAGCCGGAGCCCCGCATCCAGTGACGCCGGCTGACGAGCGGAGGAACGCAGCATGAGCATGGCCGTGGTCGGGATGATCGTCGGCATGGCGCTGGGCTTCGCCGGATACTTCGGTGGATTCGGCGCCTTCGTCCTGGTGGCCGCCCTGGGCGCCGTCGGGTTCGTCGTCGGCCGGTTGCTGGAGGGCGACCTGGAGCTCGGTGACTTCTTCCGGGCGCGTGACGACAGGCGCAGGTGACGCGGGTGAGCCAAGGGACGGGCGGCGTCGGCAATCTGCCGGGCGTCGTACCGGCGGGTGAGCGCGGCGCGACCCGCATCGCGGACCGGGTGGTGGCGAAGATCGCCGCGCAGGCCGCGCGCGAGGCGATCGGCCCGCTGCCGCCCGAGGCCGCCCCTCCGCACGCCACCGTGGTGGTCCGCCTTCACTCCCCAGCAGGTGCGAGCGGGGGGACCCCCGTCCAAGCCGCGCACATCCGCGTCCACCTGGAACTCGGCTACCCCGGCGACATCGGCACCCGTTGTCACGAGGTGCGTCGGCATGTCACCGAGCGGGTAGGCGCGTTGGTGGGAATGCGGGTTCCGGAGGTCGCAGTGCTGGTCGAACGGCTGCACCTGACGGCGGCCCACGGCTTGGCACACGGGAGGACGCGATGAGCGAACCCGGCGGCTCGGAGGGCACGACCACCGTGCCCGTCCTGGACAAACCGGATCGGACGGACAAGCCGGACGTCCAGGAGACCGGCACCGATCCCGGCGGTGGCCGCCGCTTCTGGTCGGCCCGCCGCGTCCCGGCCGCCGTCGTCGCGGCCCTGTTGTTCGTCGTCGCGGGCGCCTTCCTCTACGACATCGCCGCCGTCCGCGCCGGCCGGTCCGCCCTGGCCTGGCGGCGCGATCTTGCACGGCAGCTCGCCGAACGCCCTCTTGACGACACCTGGGTGCTGGTCGGCGCGGGCGTCGCGGCAGCCCTCGGCCTGTGGCTCGTCCTCCTGGCCGTCACCCCGGGCCTGAGGGACGTCCTGCCGATGCGCCGCACCCGCCCCGACGTCCGCGCCGGCCTCCACCGGGGCGCCGCCGCGCTGGTGCTGCGCGACCGGGCCATGGAGGTCTCCGGGGTCCAGTCGGTGAGGGTCAGGACAGGCAGGCGCAGGGCCGACGTCCGCGCGCTCTCGCACTTCCGCGACCTGGACGACGTACGGGCGGACCTGGACGCCGTGCTCCAGGACGCTGTCCGCGGGCTCGGCCTGACGCGCCCGCTCGCCCTTTCGGTGCGAGTCCGGCGACCCGGGAAGAAGGGGTGAGGGCCGTGCTCAGGACCGTCAACCGGGTGCTGCTCGCCGTCGTGGGCCTGGGACTGCTCGCCGTCGGCGGGGCCGTCCTCGCCGTCGGCCTCGGGGTCTCCCCGCCCTCCTGGTGGATCCACGACGGCCCCCACGACGTACTGCTCAGCACCGCCGAACGCACCCGCCGGCGGGACGAGACCTGGTGGTGGCCGACGGTCATCGCCGTCCTCGCGCTCCTCGTCCTGCTCGCCCTGTGGTGGCTGACGGCGGTCCTGCGCCGCCGCCGGCTCGGCGAGGTCCTGGTCGACACCGGCGACGGCGCCGGCGCGCTGCTGCGCGGCCGGGCCCTGGAGGGCGTCCTGGCGGGCGAGGCGGACCGGCTGGACGGCGTGACCCACACCCGCGTCCGTCTGACGGGCCGCAGGGAGGCGCCGGAGACACGCGTACGGCTGCGGCTGGAGCCCCACGTCGAGCCGGCGACGGCCCTGGACCGACTGACGGCGGAGGCCCTGACCCACGCGAGGGACTCGGCGGCCCTGGAGGCGCTGCCCGCCGACGTGCGGATGAGGGCCGCCAAGCACAAGGCGGAGAGGGTCGGTTGACCGGCTTGGGCCGATCCCTTCGGATCAGAAGCCGTGCCGCATCCCGCCGTCCACCGGCAGCATGATCCCCGTCAGGTAGGAAGCGGCGGGCGACAGCAGGAAGGCCGCCGTCCTCCCGAACTCCTCCGGCGTCCCGTACCGCCGCAGCGCGATCCGGGACTCGTTGGCGGCCCGGGTGGCGGCGGGGTCGGCCGACATCCCGTCCAGCTCGCGCACGCGATCCGTGTCGATGCGTGAGGGCAGCAGCCCCACGACCCGGATCCCGCGCGGACCCAGTTCGTCGGAGAGCGACTTCGCGAAGCCCGCGAGTCCCGGCCGCAGCCCGTTGGAGATGGTCAGCCCCGGAATCGGCTCGTGCACCGACCCGGACAGCACGAACCCGATCACCCCGCCGGCCTCCAGCTCGGCCGCGGCCGCCCGCGCGAGCCGGACCGCTCCCAGGAACACCGACTCGAAGGCCGACTGCCACTGTTCGTCGGTGTTGTCCGCGACGAACCCCGCCGGCGGCCCGCCCACGCTCACCAGCACCCCGTCGAAGCCGCCGAAGGACTCCCGCGCGGTGGCGATCAGCCGCGCCGCCGCCTCCGGATCGGCGTTGTCCACACCGACGCCGACCGCGTTCGGCCCCAGTTCGGCCGCCGCTTCGAGGGTCCGCTTCTCGTCCCGCCCCGTCACGACCACCTTCGCGCCGTCCGCGACGAGCTCGCGCGCGGCCGCGTTGCCGAGACCGCGCGTGGCCCCGGTGACGACGTACACCCGGTCCTTCAGTCCAAGATCCATGGCTCCTATCCTGCCTCCTCGCCCCCGAACAGGGCGAGGGCGGTGTTCACCAGGCCGATGTGGCTGAAGGCCTGCGGGAAGTTCCCGAGGTGACGGCCGGCCACCGGGTCGTACTCCTCCGACAGCAGGCCCACGTCGTTGGCGAGGTCCACCAGCCGTTCGAACAGCTCCCGCGCCTCCTTCGGACGGCCCGTCGCGTGCAGCGCGTGCGCGAGCCAGAACGAGCAGGCCAGAAAGCTGCCCTCGTCGCCCGGCAGACCGTCCACGGTCGTGCCGTCGGTGCTGTAGCGGCGCACCAGGCCGCCGTGGCCGAGCTCCTCGCGGATCGCGTCGACCGTGCCGACCACCCGCGGGTCGTCGGGGGGCAGGAAACCGAGGCGCGGGATGAGCAGCAGGGAGGCGTCCAGATCGCGGGAGCCGTAGGACTGGGTGAAGGTGTTGCGTTCGGGGTCGTAGCCCTTCTCGCACACCTCGCGGTGCACCTCCTCGCGCATCGCCCGCCAGCCCTTCAGGTCCCCGCGCAGCTCCGGGTTCTCCTCCAGCGCGCGCACGGCCCGGTCGGCGGCCACCCACACCATCACCTTCGAGTGCACGAACTGCCGGCGGCCGCCGCGCACCTCCCACAGGCCCTCGTCGGGCTGCCGCCAGTTCTCGCTCAGCCAGTTCATCAGCGAGCACTGGATCGCCCACACATGCGGCTTCGCCGACAGTCCCGAGGCGCGGGCCAGCGCCATCGAGTCCATGACCTCGCCGTAGACGTCCAGTTGCAGCTGGTTCACGGCCGCGTTGCCGATGCGTACGGGCCTGGAGCCGGTGTAGCCGGACAGCCAGGGGAGTTCGACCTCGGGCAGCCGACGCTCGCCCGCGAGCCCGTACATGATCTGCAGGTCGGCCGGGTCCCCGGCGACGGCCCGCAGCAGCCAGTCCCGCCAGGCCTCCGCCTCGTCCTGGTAGCCGGCGGACAGCAGCGCGCCCAGGGTGAGGGTGGAGTCGCGCAGCCAGCAGTACCGGTAGTCCCAGTTGCGCACGCCGCCCAACTCCTCGGGCAGGGAGGTGGTGGGGGCCGCGACGATGCCGCCGGTGGGCTGGTAGGTGAGGGCCTTGAGGGTGATGAGGGAGCGCACGACGGCGTCCCGGTGGGGGCCGTCGTAGCGGCAGCGGGACACCCACTCCCGCCAGTCGTCGACGCTGGTGCGCAGCGCCTCGCGCGGGTCGACCAGCGGTGGGCGCCGCTCGTGCGAGGGGTGCCAGGTCAGCACGAACGCGACCGACTCGCCCTCGCCGACGGTGAACTCCGAGCGGGTGACGTAGTCCTCGCCCCAGGTGCGCACGGCCGGTTCGCTGCGCAGCCAGACCGCGTCCGGCCCGGCGACCGCCACCCGGTGGCCGTCCGTCCTGCGCATCCACGGCACGATCGAGCCGTAGTCGAAGCGCAGCCGCAGCTCACTGCTGACGGTGACCCGGCCGCGCAGACCTTCCACGACGCGTACGACGTCGGGGTGGCGGTCGCGCTGGGGCATCAGATCGGTGACCCGGATCGCGCCCCGGCCGGTCTCCCACTCGGTGTCCAGGACGAGGGTGTCGGGGCGGTAGGCACGCCGGGTGCAGGGGCCCTCGACACCCTTGGGGGCGATGCGCCAGTGGCCGTTGTCCTGGTCGCCGAGGAGCCGGGCGAAGCAGGCGGCGGAGTCGAAGCGGGGCAGACAGAGCCAGTCGACGGAGCCGTCCCTGCCGACCAGGGCGCAGGTCTGTTCGTCGCCGATGAGGGCGTAGTCCTCGATGCGGGGGTGCACGCAGTTGCGGGTTCCCGGCGCGGCCGGGGGGCAATCAGGGGTGCGGCTGGGGGAGTGACGCCTGGCTCACGGCGTCCCCGGTGCCCGAGAAGATCACCCCGGGGTGGGACGGCGCCTGGTTCAGCACCCACAGGCCGATCAGGGTGGCCAGGGCGAACACGAGGGCGACCAGGAGGGCGAGCACGAGCCGGCGCCGGCGTTCGCGGCGCAGCCACTCGCCGCGCGCCGTGCGGTAGGCGTCGGGGGCCGGGTGCACCCCGCCGGCCAGCGCATCCAGCGCCTCGCGCAGCTCCCGCTCGGTCCGGTCCACGGCCGGCGGGCGGGTGCGGTCGGGTCCGGTGTCGGTCATCGCCGGGCCTCCATCGCCTGGGTGAGCGCGGCCAGGCCGCGTGAGGTGTGGGTTTTGACGGACCCGCAGGAGATGCCCATCGCGGCGGCGATCTCGCTCTCCTTCAGGCCGAGCCAGTGCCGCAGCACGAGCGCCTCGCGCTGCCGCGCCGGCAACTGCTGGAGCGCGTCGATCAGTACCCGCTGGTCGTCGCGGAGCAGCGCGGCGCTCTCGGCGGAGGCGACGGTCTCGTCGGGGAGTTCCGGCGGGCTCTCCACGTGCTTGCGGGCGACCTGGAGGTGCCGTATCCGCATCCGGGTCAGATTGCAGACCGTGGAGCGCAGATAGGCCTCCGCCGCCTCCACGTCCCGCAGCTTCCGCCACTTGCGGTAGATCTGGTAGTACGCCTCGGCCACCACGTTCTCCGGGTCGTCGGCGCCGAGCAGCACGGCGAGCCGCAGCATCGAGGAGTAGTGCAGCTGGAAGAGCCGGGCGAGTCCGGCCTCGCGTTCCAGCTCGGCCGGGTCGGTCACGGCGACCGCGAGCGGCTCGGCGTACGCCTCCCGCACGGGGATCGGCTGTCTGCGTCTCACGCGTTCTTCGCTCCCGTCCGGGGACGCCGCCTGACGGTCAGGCGGGAGGGCAGGTCGGTGGTGTCGGCGCCGCGCGGGACGCCGAGATGTTCCAGGGCCGCGGTGCCGGCCACCGCGACGGTCAGGTTGAGCAGCAGGGCCACCAAGCCGGCGTAGATCTCCAGCGGCCCGAACCCGAGGGTCACGATGGAGGAGAACCCTTCGCGTACGACGAGGAAGGTGCCGGCCGCCATGCCGGCGCCCCATCCGGCGAGCAGCGCCCGCGGATGCAGCCGCCCGGTGAACAGCCCGACGGCCACGGCCGGGAAGACCTGCAGGATCCACACCCCGCCCAGCAGCTGCAGATTGACGGCGTCCTGGTCGCGCAGTCCGAACACGAACGCGACCGCCCCCACCTTCGCGGTCAGCGACACCGCCTTGGCGATGCGCACCTGCCGCTTGGGCGTGGCCGTCGGCTGGACGTACTCGACGTAGACGTTGCGGACGAAACTCGTGGCGGCCGCGATCGACATCACGGCGGCCGGGACCAGCGCGCCCACGGTGATCGCGGCGAACACCAGCCCGGCCAGCGGCGCCGGCATCAGCCGGTCGACCAGCATCGGTACGGCGGCCTCGGCGCCGCCCCGCGGAGCCCGCACCCCCGCCGCGAGCGCCGCGATGCCCAGGAAGCCGAACAGGGCGAGCAGCCCCGTCCAGGCGGGCAGGGCCACGGACACCTTGCGCAGGGTGCGCGCCCCGTCGGCGGCGAACCCGGCGGTGAGCACATGCGGGTACATCAGCAGCGCCAGCGCGGAGCCGAGCGCGAGCGTGGCGTACGCGGGCTGCTGCTCGGGTGAGAGGACCAGCGGCGAGTGGGCCACGTCGGTGCCGCCCAGCCGCCGGGCCGCGCCCTCGAAGACCGGGCCGGGCCCGCCGAGCTGCCGCAGAACCAGCCAGCACACGGCGGTGAGCGACACGAACACCGCCACCGCCTTCAGCGCCGAGATGACCGCCGGCGCCCGCAGCCCGTGCCGGTACGTGGCCACCCCCAGCCCCGCGAACAGCGCCACCATCACCAGATCGCCCACCGCGCCCCGCGGATACACGCCCCCGGCCGTCAGTACGGCCCGTATCCCGAGCAGTTGCAGCGCCAGGTACGGCATCGTCGCGAGGATCCCGGTCAGCGCCACGACGAGGGCCAGCGGTGGTGATCCGTACCGCCCCCGCACGAAGTCGGCGGCGGTGACGTAGCCGTTGCGCCGGGCCACCTCCCACAGCCGGCTCAGCAGGACGAAGGCGAGCGGACAGAGGATCACCGTGTACGGCACCGCGAAGAAGGCCGGCGCGCCGTTGCCGTACGCCAGTCCCGGTACGGCGGTGAAGGTGTACGCGGTGAAGATCGTGCCGCCGAGCAGCAGCCAGGTCCAGACGGGGCCGAGGGAGCGGTCGGCCAGCGCCCAGCCCTCCAGGGAGGGCAGCCGGTCGCTGGGGCGCAGCCGGCGCGCGGTCACGGCGAGCAGCGACGCCCCGCCGATCACGGCGAGGAACGTCGTCGTCATGGCGCCGTCGGCCATGGGTCACCGCCTTTGGTGTGCCTGAGCCCTCACCGGTCAGTTGCGCGGGCGGCGGATTCGGTTGACGGGGAACCGGCGGAAAATCCTCTGGAAATTCGCTGTCAACCGGTCTCGAGGGGTGGGCAACTCTTGCACAGACCGACAGCGAACGGGAGAGCCGTCGTCGCTGATCTCCACGCACCTCGGGTCCCGAGGTGTCCCACACCGCCCAGGTGAGGAGCCGCCATGTCAACGTCCACCCTGCCCGAAACCGGCCGACCGGCGCCCAAAAAGTCGCGAATATCACCTCGGTCCCTCCTGCTGTGGACCACCGTCGCCCTGCTCGGCGCGGTCGGCTGGGGGGTCCTCGCGCTGTCCCGGGGCGAGGAGATCTCCGCCGTCTGGCTGGTGGTGGCCGCGCTCGGCTCGTACGCCATCGCCTACCGCTTCTACTCCCGGTTCATCGCCCGCCGGGTCCTGGAGGTCGACGACAGCCGCGCCACTCCGGCTGAGCGCCTGGAGGACGGGGTCGACTACCACCCGACCGACCGCCGGGTGCTCTTCGGCCACCACTTCGCGGCCATCGCCGGCGCCGGTCCGCTGGTGGGCCCGGTACTGGCCGCGCAGATGGGCTATCTGCCGGGCACGATCTGGATCATCACCGGTGTGATCTTCGCCGGCGCGGTCCAGGACATGGTCGTCCTCTTCCTCTCCATGCGCCGGGACGGCAAGAGCCTCGGGCAGATGGCCCGGGACGAGATCGGCAGGGTGGGCGGCGCCGCCGCGCTGATCGGTGTCTTCGCCATCATGATCATCCTGCTCGCGGTGCTGGCGATGGTCGTCGTCAACGCCCTGGCGGAATCCGCCTGGGGCACCTTCTCGGTGGCCATGACCATCCCGATCGCCCTCTTCATGGGCTTCTACCTGCGCTATCTGCGGCCCGGCCGGGTCGTGGAGACCAGCTTCATCGGCGTGGCGCTGCTGCTGCTCGCCATCCTCGGCGGCGGTTGGATCCAGAACTCGTCCCTGGCGGAGTACTTCGTCTGGAGCCCGACCACTCTGGTCTTCTGTCTGGTCGGCTACGGCTTCGTCGCCTCCGTGCTCCCGGTGTGGATGCTGCTGGCGCCCCGCGACTACCTGTCCACGTTCATGAAGGTCGGCACGATCGCCCTGATGGCCGTGGGTGTCGTGATCGCCGCCCCGACCCTCAAGGCCGGTGCGGTGACCGAGTTCGCCTCGACGGGCGCCGGGCCGGTCTTCGCCGGATCCCTCTTCCCCTTCCTCTTCATCACCATCGCCTGCGGCGCCCTGTCCGGCTTCCACGCGCTGGTCTCCTCCGGCACGACCCCCAAGCTGATCCAGAAGGAGTCCCAGGTCCGGCTGATCGGCTACGGCTCCATGCTCACGGAGTCCTTCGTCGCCGTCATGGCGCTGATCGCCGCCTGCGTCCTCGAACCGGGCCTGTACTACGCGATGAACTCCCCGGCCGCCCTGCTCGGCCCGACCGCGCAGAGCGCGGCGGAGGCGGTCAAGGGCCTCGGCTTCTCCATCACCCCCGACCAGCTGACCGCGGCGGCCAAGGCAGTCGAGGAGCAGACGCTGGTCGGCCGCTCCGGTGGCGCTCCCACCCTGGCCGTGGGCATGTCGGAGATCTTCTCCAGTGTGTTCGGCAGCGGGCTCAGGGCGTTCTGGTACCACTTCGCGATCATGTTCGAGGCGCTGTTCATCCTCACCACGGTGGACGCGGGCACCCGAGTGGGCCGCTTCATGCTCCAGGACATGCTGGGCAACGTCTGGAAGCCGATCGGCCGCGTCACCTGGAAGCCCGGTGTCTGGATCACCAGCGCCCTGGTCGTCGCCGCCTGGGGCTACTTCCTGTACGCCGGTGTCACCGACCCGCTGGGCGGGATCAAGCAGCTCTTCCCGCTGTTCGGCATCGCCAACCAACTGCTCGCCGCGGTCGCCCTGGCCGTCACCACGACCATGCTCGTCAAGACGGGCAAGGCTCGATGGGCGTGGGTGACCGGCATCCCGCTGGCCTGGGACGTGGCCGTCACCTTCACGGCCGGCTGGCAGAAGATCTTCTCCGACAATCCGAAGATCGGTTTCTTCGCCCAGCGTGACGTCTACGCCGACGCCGTCGACGCCGGCAAGCTTCTGCCCGGTGCCACCACCATGGACGACATGCGCACCATCGTCCTCAACAACACGGTCGACGGCGTGCTCATGGCGGTCTTCCTGGTGCTGGTCCTCACGGTGCTGGTCAACTGCGCGGCGGTGTGCGTGCGCGCCCTGCGCGCCACCGCGCCGCTGCCGACGAGCGAGGCCCCGTACGTCGAGTCCCGGATCGACACCCCCGAGCGGCGCGGCAGCGAGCCGCTGGTCGGAGCGGGTTCATGACCGCCGTCCGGAAGGCCCTGGTCGGCGTGGTCCGGTACGCGCGCGAACTGACCGGCGAGACCGAGTACGACCGCTACTGCGAACGGCGCCGCCGCCACCACCCGCAGGCCCCCGTGCCCACCCGCCGGGAGTACCAGCGGATGCGCACCGCACAGCGCGAGGGCGAGTCGCCCGGCCGCTGCTGCTGATCCCCGCACGGCGCCCGCACCGTACGGCGCCCTTCCCCGACCGCGCGGCGGGCGTGCCCCTCCCCAGCTCTGACGGCACGCCCGCCCCGCTCACCGGCGCCGCTCGGTCGCGGCCGCTTTCCTGCGACGTGACCGGCGGGACAACACACCTAGCCGCTCCGGGACCGAAATGCTGAGACGCCGACCCTCCCTGCTGATCCGCGCCGAGCTCGACGACGACCTCCTCCACACGACCCTCCGCGAACTCAAACCGGCCCGGCAGCTCCACGGGCTCGGCGCGGGCAGCTCCCGTCCGGTCTGGGAGCCCGTGGCCCACCTGCTGCGCGGCACCGGGCGGGACTGGGACCGCAGGGCGCACCGGGTCTCGGTCCTGGCACGGAGCCTGCCGGCCGTGGTCTCGCAGCGCTGGGCCGCCGACCGGCCCGGCGACGGTGACGCCCTGGTCCTTCGGGCCTGCGTGGAGGCTTTCCGGGCGCCGGCCGACGGGCCCGCAGCCGTGCGCGGGGCCGAGCGGACCTGTCTGCGCGCCGCCGACGCCTGTCCCGAGGACCCGACGCCGTGGCTCGCCCTGCTGTCCCTGATGTACTCGTGCGCCGTACCGGTGAAGGACGCCGTGCCCGCGTGGACCGAGGCCGTCAAGCGCGCGCCCTGGCACCGGACGGCCTACCACCGGCTGCTGGTGTACCTGTCCCCGCGCGGACACGGGACGCTCCCGGACATGATGGACTTCGCCTGGCAGGCCGCCGCCCGCGCCCCCCACGGATCGCCGGTGGCCCTCCTCCCCGTGGCCGCCCGTGTCGAACTGACGGCACATCGGCAGCGGGAGTCGCCCCTCGCGGCCCTCGGCGCGAGCGGCAACTGGAACGAGCCGCGAGCGGACCAGGAGATCGACGTGGCTCTGAAGGGCTGGTTCCACACCGCCGCCCCGGCGCACGCCGAAGCCGTCACCGACCTCAACATCCTCGCCTTCGCGCTGACCCGCGCGCACCTTCCCGACGAGGCCACCCCCGTGTTCCGGCGCATCGGCCGCCATATGACCCGCCACCCGTGGGACCTGCTGCCCGAGCCGGAACGCACCTTCGTCTACTGGCGGGACAGACTGACCGACCACCGCCGGACATGAGAGGAGGCGGCTAGGCCGGACTCGGCGCCGCTTCCTTCTCCTCCTCCGCCACCGCCGGAGCCGCACCGTCACGGCGCTCGCGGCGGACCAGGACCACCCACCCCACCGGCACGCCCGCGGCGAACAGCCACCACTGAACGGCGTACGCGTAGTTCAGCGCGGCGTCCTCGCTGCCGGGCTTGCCGACCAGCTCCGGGGTGTCGCCCTTCGGCTCGGGCGCCGTCTGCGCGATGTAGCCGCCGAGCACCTCGGTACCCAGCCGCTTGGCCTGCTCCGCGCTGTTGATCAGCATGATCTGCCGGTCGGGCAGCCCCTTGAGGTCCTTGATGCCGCTCGCCGCGGTCGTCTCGTCGGGCATCAGCCGCCCGGTCACGGTGACCCTGCCGGAGGGCGGTGCGGGGATCTTCGGGAAGGCGGTCTGGCTCGGGCCGTTCGCGGGGATCCACCCCCGGTTGACCAGCAGCACCTTGCCGTCCGTCAGCACGAACGGGGTGAGGACGTGGAAGCCGACCGTCTCGTCGGAGTTGACCCGGCGCCGTACGACGACCTCGCGCGCGGTGTCGAAGGTGCCGGTCGCGGTCACCGGGCGGTACCGCTCGCTGCGGGTGACGGCGTGCCCCGGGGAGGTCAGCCGCTCCGCGGGCACCGGCTTGGCGTTCAGCGCGTCGGAGACGAGCTGGTTGCGCGCGGTGCGCTCTTCGTAGCGGTGCATCTGCCAGAAGCCCAGCCGGATCATTGTGGGGATGAGGAGGAGGGCGACCAGCGTGAGGATCACCCACTGCCGGGACAACAGGAAGCGGTACACCCCACGACCGTACCTCTCGGGCCGTGGGGTGCTGGGGGAGGGGGTGCTGTCGGACGCACCCCGTGGACGGGGTGCGGTCAGACGCGGTCGACGATCCCCGCCTTCCCCTCCGCCCGTGCGCAGTGGGCCCCGCAGTACCAGTGGCCCTCGACCTCGACGCCCTGGCCGATGATCTGGACCCGGCAGTGCTCGCAGATGGGGGCCATGCGATGGATCGCACAGGAGAAGCAGTCGAAGACGTGCACCGCGCCCTGGGCGTGCACCTCGAAGGTCATTCCGTAGTCATTGCCGCAAACTTCGCATCTCGCCATGCGCCACAGGGTGAGCGGTCACCGGGGCGCGGGCGAGCGGGCGGCGGGCGAGTCGCGCGGCAATCACCCGTACGTACGGCTCACTCGTCGGCGGGCTCGACATCCCTGAGCAGTTGCCCGAAGGCCGCCTCGTCCACGACCGGCGTCCCGAACTGCCGCGCCTTCACCACCTTCGACGTACCGGAGTCGGGATCGTTGGTGACCAGCAGACTGGTCAGCCGGGACAGGCTGGTCGCCACATGCAGCCCCGCCTCGGTGGCGCGGTCCTCCAGCAGTTCACGGTCGATCGACGTGTCGCCCGAAAAGGCTACCCGCATGCCCTGTTTGAGCCTTTTGCCGTCCTCGTACCGTCCGGGGTTGGGGTACGGGCAGGCGGGCCGCTTACGGGACGGCCGCCAACCGCCGGACCGATGGCCGCCGTATCCGCCACCGCCGTACCCGGTGCCGCCCGGACCGCCCGCCTGCTGCCCGATCCGGGACATGGGCCGGTCGTTCCACTCCGTCAGCGGCCGGCACTCGTGCAGCGGCAGCCGCACCCCGCCCGCCGCCGCGGCCCGCAGACTCGGCCGGAACGCCTCCGCGAGGACACGCGCGTCATCGAGGGCGTGGTGCGCCTGCCGCTGCACGACACCGAAGTGCGCCGCCAGCGACTCCAGCTTGTGGTTGGGCAGCGGCAGCCGCAGCTCCTTGGAGAGCGCGATGGTGCACAGCCGCTGCTTCACCGGGGGCTCGCACTCCGCGCGCGCGTACTCCCGCGCGATCATCTGCCAGTCGAAGACCGCGTTGTGCGCGACGAGCACCCGGCCCGCGAGCCGCGCCGCGAACTCCTCGGCGACCTCCCGGAAGAGAGGCGCGCCCTCCAGCACCTCGCTCGTCAGACCGTGTATCCACACCGGCCCCGGATCGCGCTCCGGATTGACCAGCGTGTACCAGTGGTCCTCGACCTCACCGCGCGCGTCCAGCCGGTAGACGGCGGCGGAAATGATCCGGTCGTCCCGGGCCAGCCCGGTGGTCTCCACGTCAACGACCGCGTATCCCTGGGGATACGCGGCCGGCCACTCCGTGGGGGCGGACGCTGTGGTCGTGCGGTCTGCGAGCATGGTCATTGAGGATACGGGCCGCCACCGACACCTCGCTCGGCATGCCCGGACAGAGCGCACGGGAAGCCTCCCGGGCCGTACGGGAGTTCGCCCGGCGCACACGCTCGTGGAAGCGACGCACCGTCAGCCCAGTGCGGTGACCGGGTCGTCGGCACCGCAGTGGGATGCGGCTCGACGACGACCGTGGGCGGCCCGAGAACCGCCGGGCCACTGGATTGACGGCCGGGACCACGCAAGGGGTGCCATCCTCCGTCCTGTGACGGAACCTGTTGCGGAACCACCCCACGCGGAGGCCCACGAGGCCACCCTCGGATCCCGGCTGAACTGGCTGCGCGCCGCCGTCCTCGGCGCCAACGACGGCATCGTCTCCACCGCGGGCCTCGTCGTCGGCGTGGCCGGCGCCACCGACGACCGCTCGGCACTCCTGACGGCCGGCCTGGCGGGTCTGCTGGCGGGCTCGATGTCGATGGCGGCGGGGGAGTACGTCTCCGTGTCCACCCAACGGGACTCCGAGAAGGCCGCGCTCGCGGTGGAGCGCCGGGAACTGCGCGAACAGCCGGAGGCCGAGCTGGAGGAACTGACGGAACTCCTGGAGGAACGCGGCCTGTCCCGCAGGGTGGCCCGGGAGGCCGCCGTCCAACTCACGGAACGCGACGCCCTGAAGGCCCACGCGCGCGTGGAGCTCGGCATCGACCCCGACGACCTCACCAACCCCTGGCACGCGGCCTGGGCGAGCTTCCTCGCCTTCACGGCGGGCGCCCTGCTGCCGCTGCTGGCGATCATCCTGCCCCCGCCCGACCGGCGGCTTCCCGTGACCGTCGTGTCGGTCCTGGTCGCCCTGGTCGGCACGGGCTGGAGCAGCGCCCGCCTCGGCGCGGCGGCACCGCGACGGGCGGTGCTGCGCAACGTGGGGGGTGGGGCGCTGGCCATGGGGGTGACGTACGGGGTGGGGGTTCTGTTGGGGGCGGCGGGGGTGTGAGAAGGCCCCGTCTCAGTCGATGATCAGGCGGTCCCGGGGGAAGAGGCCGGTGCCGAGTACCTGGCCGCAGTCGAAGAGGCGGATGTCCACGTGGGAGAGGTCGGCGAGCGGGGTGAGGTCGAAGGGGCCGCAACGGGAGAACTCGACGAGCTTCAGATCTGGCAGGTCGGCGAGGGCGGCGACGTGGTCCACCTGAGGAATGTTGCCGAGATAGACGTGGCTCAGGCCTTGGTGGGACACCACGTCCGCGAGGTCGACGCGGGGCACGTCCAGAACTTGGAGCGTCTTCAGCGGTGAGAACGTGCCGGCGGCCAGGAACTCGCGCCACTGCGTCTCCGCGTTGACGGTGAGCCACGCCAGCGAGGTCAGGGCTTCGAGCCCGGTCAGCCTGGTGGCGCAGGCTCGCAGGAAGAAGCCGAGGCCGGTGAGCTTCGGGGCGAAGGTGAGCTGGTCCAGTCGCGTTTCGGGGGCCGCGAAGTCGAAAACGAGATGCCGCAGGTCGGGCAGGTCCGCCAGAGGGGCCAGCGAGAGTCCGTCCGCAGGGCTGTACAGGTAGACGTGGGTCAGCGGGAGGCCGGCGAGAGGACGGAGATCGGTGACGAACCGGAGGTGGTTGAGGGAGAGCTGCCGCAGGTTCGGCAGGTCCCTCAGCGGCGAGAGGTCACTGATCCCGTCGTTTCGGGAGAGCCCGAGAAATTTCAGAGCCGTGTGCCGCAGAACCTGGCTAGGGAGGCCGTGGTCGCCCACCAGGTTCAGCTCGGTGAGCTGAGGGAGACGCGCAAGCAGCGACAGGGACGCGGCATCTCGCATGTTGAGCATGTCGTCGGAGGTGACGGTGCCTTCGAGGATCGTTTCGAAGTACTCGACGGTGTCGAACGACGGCCAGGCGAAGTCGAGCGAGGAACGCACACGGGGGCGCTCGTCGGCCCGGAACCGCGCGATCACCCCCAGTGCCGCATCGCCTCCGATGCGCCCTGCCGTGTGGACCACCGCCGCGGCCTCCCGTTCCGTCAGTCCCTCCGGAGCCGGCAACAGCTCCAACACCAACTCGCCTACCTTGGCGAGGGCGTTCGCCTGCCTGGGCGACCGCGGCGGCATCAACTCCGCCGTCCGCTCCTCAACCTCGGCGCGCACGCCCGGATCCAGTTCCGGCGCATGCTCCAGACTCGCCGCCGCCAGCAGCACCAGCCGCTCCCGGTGCCGCCGCACCTTGTCCGCGCGTCTCAGCAACTGCCGTAGCAGACGCCCGCGTTCGTCCATGCGCGCGTGCCCGACCGCCATACGCACCACGTCGTCCCACTGGTCGTCGTGGGCGTTGCGCACCAGCACCCCGAAGTCGCGGGCCTCGACCGCGGCCTTAGCTCCCAGGTAGTCCTGGAAGGTGCGGTGGACGAAGTCCACATAGCCCGGAACCGGCTCGCGCAGCAGCCCGCTGCGGATCAGCAGATGGGCGAAGACCTGCTCGGCGTCCCCCTGCTCCCGCACCTGCGGCATCGCCGCCAGCCACTCCTCGAGCAGGGCCACGACCTCGCCCCGGGAGGCCTCCACCTGACCGTTGCGGATGAGCCAGTACGCCAGCCGCTGGAGCAGGGCCGCCTGCTCGTCGCGGGAGAGCACCACGCCCTCCACTGACGCGATCTCGCGCTCCGTGTCCCGCCGCACCAGCAGCATGTCGAGCGCCGCGTCGTACAACTCCTTCCGAGCACGGGGGAGTTGCATGTGCCGGTCCCGGTTGAGCGCGCACAGCAGGGCGCACATCAGCGGATTCGTCGCGAGCCGCCCCAGGTCACGGCGGGTCGCCACCGCCTGGTTCAGCCCCGCTTCGTACCGGTCCAGCGCCTCTGTCTCCGCGTCCGGTCCGCACTCCAGCCGCGCCGCCTCGTGCCAGTGCCGGATGAACGTTCTGATGTCGTCCCGCTCCATCGGCAGCAGGGAGTGCTCGGTGAAGCGCTGCTCCGACAGCCAGTCCTCCGGTACCGCCGACGGACGGGTCGTCACCACGTATCGGGCCAGCGGGAAGGCCGCGATCAGTGACTTCAGCCAGCTCTCCGTGCGGTCGCGCAGCCGCACCGGCACCTCGTCGACCCCGTCCACCAGCACCAGCGCCCGGCCGCTAACGAGAAGTTCCTCGACCCATCCCACCGGCGCCCGCAGCGGTACCCCCGACGCCGACAGGAAGTCCTCGGGCAGGGGCAGTCCACCGGGGGTGTTGAAGGACCGCAGCCGCAGCACGAACGGCACGCACCGGTTCCAGTCCGTCAGCTCGGGCCCGAAGCTCTGCCGTGCCGCGTTCAGCGCCAGCCACTGCAACAGCGTCGACTTGCCCGACCCGGCCGGGCCCCGTAACACCAGACGGTCGCAGTCCGCCAGCGCCTGTTCCACCTTCACGGCGGTCTGCCCGGCGGCCGGCCCGCCGAGCCCCTCGGGATGCGGTCCGTGCGGCCGATCCCCGCTCACCGTGAGCGACAGATATGCCGTGTCCAGCGGCCACTCGGCCCGCTTTCGTCCGCCCAACGTCACGCCGTACAACTCCAGCCGCGCGTGCGTCCGCGCGACGAAGTCCGCGTACCGCTGCTCGAAGCCCCCCTCGGCGCTCTGCTCCGCCACCCGCTCCCGCAGGAGCGCCCCCGTCCGCCGTGTCTGCTCGACCGCCGCCCGGGCCGCGAACGACGGCTGCGTGGTGAGCTGTTCGACAGCATGGGCGCAGCAGAGCCGCAGCAGCTCCGTGTAGAGGACCTGAGCCGGTTCCGACAGGTCGTCGACGGGACGCCGCAACCCGTCCGCGAGCCGGCCGGGGTCGAGATCCGCGGCGAACAGCCGCTTCGCGTCCAGCGGAGCCGCCGCCGCGAACGTGTCCTGGACCGCCGCGACCGCCGCCAGCCGCTCATGCTCCGGCAGCCCCGCGTACCCGCCGGCGATCCGCTCGCCCAGCACCCGCGCCAGCTTCTCCGGCTCCGCCGGCTTCGGCAGCGGCCGTACCGGATCCGGCACCAGCCCCGCCCCCGGACTCGGCTTCAGCAACGACCTCGCGACCGTCGAAACCACCGTCGACGCCAGCCGCACCACTACGACCTCGAGCCCCTGCATCCGGCCTCCCCGTCCGCTGCCCACGGCATCGTAGGCAGCACCCGGCCCCCTCTTGGCGGAGATCGCCAACAAGCAAGCGCATACCCCCGGAAATACTTGTGGGTAACAACGTCTAGCCCCGGCCGACCTGCGGTTCTACGGTGCCCCCATGCCGAACCTGCCCGATGTCGTGCTGTGGTCGATACCCGCCTTCGTGCTGCTCACCGTGGTCGAGATGATCAGCGTCCGGATCCATCCCGACGAGAACGCGGCCGGATACGAGGCGAAGGACGCCGTGACGAGCGTCGGCATGGGGCTCGGGAGCCTCGTCTTCGACTTCGTCTGGAAGATCCCGATCCTCGTCGTCTACACGGCGGTCCACGAACTGACGCCCCTGCGGGTCCCGGTGCTGTGGTGGACCGTCCCGCTCATGCTGCTCGCGCAGGACTTCTTCTACTACTGGTCCCACCGCGGCCACCACGTCATCCGCATCCTGTGGGCCTGCCACGTCGTCCATCACTCCAGCCGCAACTTCAACCTCACCACCGCCCTGCGCCAGCCCTGGACCTCCCTCACCGTCTGGCCGTTCTACGTCCCGCTCGTCGCCGTCGGCGTGCACCCGGCCGCGCTGGCGTTCTGCTCCTCCGCCAACCTCGTCTACCAGTTCTGGATCCACACCGAGCGGATCGACAGGATGCCCCGGTGGTTCGAGTTCGTGTTCAACACGCCCTCGCACCACCGTGTCCACCACGCCTCCCAGGGCGGCTACCTCGACCGCAACTTCGGCGGCATCCTCATCGTCTGGGACCGGCTCTTCGGCTCGTTCGTCGCCGAGACCGAACGGCCCGTCTACGGGTTGACCAAGAACATCAACACGTTCAACCCGATCAAGGTCGCCACCCATGAGTACGTCGCGATCGTCAAGGACATCAAGGCGGCGAGCGGTTGGCGCGAGCGCGCGGGGCGGGTGTTCCGCGGGCCGGGGTGGCAGCCGGCCCGGACCGGCGCCGACGTGCCGGCGCCGGTCGAGGAGAGCACCGCCGCGTGAACCACCGGCCCCGCCCCCGACCTCTCCTCGCCGCCTTCGTCCTCGTGACCGCCGTCGACCTCGGCTCCCTCGCGGCCGGCTGGCATCCCGGGCACACCGTCGCCAAGCCGCTCCTCATGCCCCTCCTCGCCGCCCGCGCGGCCGCGAGCGGTGCGCCCCGACTGCTCGTCGCGGCCCTCCTGTGCGGCTGGGGCGGCGACGTCCTGCTCCTCTCCGACGCCGACCCCGCCTTCCTCGCCGGCATGGCGTGCTTCGCGGCCGGGCACGTGTGCTACCTCGCGCTCTTCGCGCGATACGGCCGCCCACGCGCGCGTGCCGCCGTTTTCGCCCCCGCCTACGCCGCAGTCCTGGTCGCCACCCTCACCCTCCTGTGGCCCGATCTCCCGCCCGGCCTGCGCATCCCCGTCGCCGGCTACAGCACCCTCCTCACCGCCATGGCGTACACCGCCGCCACCCGCCTGGGCCCCCTTGCCTGCGCCGGAGGCGTGCTCTTCCTGCTCTCCGACACGCTCATCGCGACCGGCGTCGCCGAGTGGCCCCAACCGCCACGCCCCGACCTGTGGATCATGCTCACCTACGTCGCCGCACAGTTCCTGCTGGTCCGGGGCGCCCTGGGCGGGCGGGTTGCCTGTGTTGATCCATCGACAAAATCAACCCGCACGCTCAACTCTTGACGCCCAGCCCGTCGGATCCGACCCCCAGGGTCCCGGCGGACGCGTCCAGTCACCCGGACCGCCGTCGAAGGACACCGCCGGCAGGGCGTACCGCAGTCGACCGAGGGGACTGTCGGTCTCCGCGAGCCAGGCCTCCGGCCCGACGTAGATCTCCCTGTCCTTGCCGCCCTCCCCGTCTTCCTCCTCGGCCCCCGTACCCTCCATGAGCCACGCCGCCGTCCGCGCCAGCGCCACCCGCGCGAATCGGCTCCCGCCGTCGTACGACTGCTCGGTCAGCGCCCGCAGTACGGCCGCCGCCAGCAGGTACCCCGTGCCGTGGTCGAGCGCCTGCGCGGGCAGCGCGCCGGGCCGCTCCGCCGACCCCTCGACGGCCGCGATGCCCGTGGCCACCTGCACGAGGCTGTCGAAGCCGCGCCGCCCGCCCCACGGCCCGTGCGCACCCCACGCCGACACTTGCGCCACCACCAGCCCCGGCCGGCGCTCCGCCAGCGCCTCGGGGGAGAGCCCGAACCGGTCCAGTGTGCCCGGCCGGTAGCCGGTGACGACGACGTCCGCGGCCGCGAGCAGCTCGTCGAAGGCGCGCCGGTCGGTGGTCAGGTCCAGCAGGGCCGAGCGCTTACCGAAGCCGGTGTCGGCGTGCAGGTCGGGCAGTTCGGGCAGGTGGGGCGCGTCGAGGCGCAGGACGTCCGCGCCCAGCAGGGCGAGGGTGCGGGTGGCGACCGGCCCGGCGAGGACCCGGGTGAGGTCCAGGACGCGCACCCCGGCGGCGGGCAGCAGGGGAGCGCCATGGAGGGGCGGGAGCGCACGCGCGCGTGTCCCGTCCAGCCGGCCGCGCTCGATGAGAGGGCGCGCGGCCACCGCCGCCTGCTCGTGCGCCGCCCACTCCTCGGGCGTGCGCAGCGCGACGGCCAGGCCACCGGCCGCGTACACCGCGTCCTCGACCTCCCGCGCGGACCGTTCGGCCAGGGCCGCCTCGACGGCGCCCGGGTCCTGCGGCAGACCGCCCAGCGCCTTCAGCAGCCGCTCCCGGTGATGCGGGTAGTTGGCGTGCGTGCGCACCCATCCGTCGGCCGTCCGCCAGAGCCGCGACAGCGGTGCGAAGGCCTCCGGCGCCCGCCCGTCGACCGACAGCTGCCGCTCACTGGTGAACGCGGTCGCCACCGCCCCGTCGTCCACGCGTACCCCGGGTACCCGCGCGAGTCCCGCGCGCCGCGCCGCCAGTTCCGCTCCGGCCAGCGCGCACGCGCCCACACAGGCCCGCCCCAGCTCCCGGACGGGCAGCCGCGCCCGCAGGGCGCCCTCCCTGACGACGGTGGACACGTGTGCGAGCCGGGCGGGGTCTCCGCCCAGCTCCGACCACACGAACGTGATTGATGTCATGACTGCATTGTGCAGTATTGACTCAATCAATATATGGCAGGTGCTCCTACTTCACAGCGCGCAGCGCGTTCACCACGCCGAAGCCGAAGAAGCCGTTGAACCGCTTGGCACCCACGCACGTCGCGTCCACCACGCCGTCACCGTTGCCGTCGTACGGCTCCGTCGGGCAGCCCGGGTTGTCGGCCTGTGCCTTGAGCAGCGCCTGGAGCTGCGCCGGGGAGGCGAACGGGTACTTCGACTTCAGCAGCGCGGCCACGCCGGCCACGTGCGGCGAGGCCATGGACGTGCCCTGCAGGAAGCCGTACGTGTTGTTCGGCAGCGTCGACAGGATGCGGCCGTTGGCCGACGGCGTGTCCGGGATCTGGTATTTGTCGCCGCCCGGAGCGGCCACGTCGACGACGCCCAGGCCGTAGCTGGAGTAGTACGACTTGGTGCCCTTGACGCCCGTCGCGCTCACCGTGACCACACCCGGCAGCTGGGTCGGCACGTCGAAGCACTCGTGCGGGTCGACCGTGCGGGTCACCGGCGTCGAGTCGTCGGGGCTGCTGGTGTCCGTGAGCGAGTCGGCGTCCAGGTCGTGGTTGGAGTTGCCCGCGGAGGCGACGTTGAGCGTGCCCTTCTTCTGGGCGTACAGCTGGGCCCTGTTGACCGCGTCAACAATGGCCTTCTGATCGGGGTCGTCCATGCAGTTGTACAGCCACGGGTCAACGTAGTAGCTGTTGTTCGTGATCTCGACGCCGTGGTCGGCGGCGAACACGAACGCGCAGACGACGTTCTCCGGATAGAACAGGCCGTCCTTCGGGTCGCTCACCTTGATGCCGGCGACCTTCACACCGGGCGCGACACCGGCCACGCCGATGTCGTTGCGGGCCGCCGCGATCTCACCGGCGACATGCGTGCCGTGGTAGTCGTCCGCGGTGTACGGCCGCCAGGCGCCCTCACTGGTGTCGGCGACGCCGCCGACACAGTTGGCGGACTGGGACGCGGAGAAGTTCGGCGCGAGGTCCGGGTGGGTGTCGTCGACGCCGGTGTCGATCACGGCGACCGTCACCTTCTTGCTGCCCGGGTTGATCGCGGCGGCCTTGTCGGCGCCGATCGCCCGCAGGTCCCACTGGTCGGCCTCGAGCGGCTCGCTCTGGCCCGCCGCGTCGGACGCCTTCTCGATCTTCGCGGCCTCCGCCTTCGACAGGACCTGGACGGCTCCCTCGTCGGTGGTCCCCGCGGGGCTCAGCGGCGCGGTACGCGTCGCACCCGCCGACTGCACCCCGCGCACCGCGCGTATCCGCGGCCCGAAGTTGGGGTTCGCCGAGTGGACGACGAGCACGCCGATCTTCTCGTACGACGCGACGAGGGTGCCGCCGGCCGCGGCGACCGCCTTCTTCACCGACTCGATCGTGCGGTGGTCCACCTTCGTGTTGACGACATAGGCCAGCGTCCCGGCCTCGGTCGTCTGGGTGGTCGACGCCGTGACGGGAGCCGCCGAGGCAGCCGTCGGCAGGAAGCCGAGCGAGGCGGTCAGCGACAGCACGACGGGCACCGCGAGAGCGAGGCGGCGTCTGGAAGGCAGATGAGCCATGGGGTCTCCACATCATCCGGAAACGGGACCGGCCCGGACACAGGTAGCGGCTGGGCAGGTACATGACGGGTGTTGCTGTCGCCGAAGCTATCTCCCCTACTCACCGGCCAGCAATGACCTTTCGAAACAACGCGATCGAGTTGAACCGGCCCTAGCGCGCCGCCGTGCCCTTGGTCAGGGAGCGCATGCACGATCGAGCCCCCGCCCGACCCGCCACCCGCAACGCGAGGAGACTCCGTGGCCACCGAGACACCGCCCCCCTCGAAGACCCAAGCCCAACTCCCCTCCACGGAGGAGTTCGTCGCGGTGCAGGAGAGCGCGGAGTTCGGTGAACTGCGCAGCTCCTACCGCGGCTTCGCCTTCCCGCTGACCGTCGCCTTCATCGCCTGGTACCTGCTGTACGTCCTGCTCTCCAACTACGCGGGCGACTTCATGGGCACCAAGCTCTTCGGCAACATCAACGTGGCCTTCGCCCTGGGCCTCGCCCAGTTCCTCACCACGTTCCTCATCGCCTGGTGGTACGCGCGCACGGCCGCCGCCAAGCTCGACCCCAAGGCCGACGCCATCAAGTCCCGGATGGAGGGCGGCGCATGAGCCCCGCACAGCACACCACCCTGCTCGCCGCCGGCGAGGCCAGCGAGCACCGCTCCCTGATCGTCACCCTGTTCGCGGTGTTCGTCGTGGCGACCCTCGTCATCACCGTGTGGGCGGGTCGCCAGACCAAGGACGCCGCCGACTTCTACGCGGGCGGACGCCAGTTCACCGGCTTCCAGAACGGCCTCGCCGTCTCCGGCGACTACATGTCCGCGGCGTCCTTCCTCGGCATCGCGGGCGCCATCGCCCTCTTCGGGTACGACGGCTTCCTGTACTCCATCGGCTTCCTGGTCGCCTGGCTCGTCGCCCTCCTGCTGGTCGCCGAGCCACTGCGCAACTCCGGCCGCTACACGATGGGCGACGTCCTCGCGTACCGCATGCGCCAGCGCCCGGTCCGCACGGCCGCCGGCACCTCCACCATCGTCGTCTCGATCTTCTACCTGCTGGCCCAGATGGCCGGCGCGGGCGTCCTGGTCTCGCTCCTGCTCGGCATCACCAGCGACGGCGGCAAGATCGGCATCGTCGCCCTGGTGGGCGTACTGATGATCGTCTACGTCACCATCGGCGGCATGAAGGGCACCACCTGGGTCCAGATGGTCAAGGCCGTGCTCCTCATCGCGGGTGCCCTGCTGCTGACCTTCCTGGTCCTGCTGAAGTTCGACTTCAACGTCTCCGAACTGCTCGGCTCGGCCGCCGACAACAGCGGCAAGGGCGCGGCCTTCCTGGAGCCCGGCCTGAAGTACGGCGCCACCGGCACCACCAAGCTGGACTTCATCTCGCTCGGCATCGCCCTGGTCCTGGGCACCGCGGGCCTGCCGCACATCCTGATCCGCTTCTACACGGTCCCCACCGCCAAGGCCGCCCGTAAGTCGGTCATCTGGGCCATCGGCCTGATCGGCGCCTTCTACCTGATGACCCTCGCCCTCGGCTTCGGCGCCGCCGCGCTGATCAAGCCGGACGAGATCATCGCCTCCAACAAGGCGGGCAACACGGCGGCCCCCCTGCTCGCCCTCCACCTCGGCGGCGTCGACTCCAACTGGGGCGCGATCCTGCTCGCCACCATCTCCGCGGTCGCCTTCGCCACCATCCTCGCCGTCGTCGCCGGCCTCACCCTGGCCTCGTCCTCCTCCTTCGCGCACGACATCTACGCCAACGTCATCAAGAAGGGGCAGGCCTCCGAGAAGCAGGAGATCAACGCGGCCCGGTACGCCACCGTCGGCATCGGCGCCGTCTCCATCCTGCTGGGCGCCCTCGCCCGCGACCTCAACGTCGCCGGACTGGTCGCCCTCGCCTTCGCGGTCGCCGCCTCCGCCAACCTCCCGACCATCCTCTACAGCCTCTTCTGGAAGCGGTTCACCACCTCCGGAGCCCTCTGGTCGATCTACGGCGGCCTGGTCACCGCGGTCGGCCTGGTGCTGTTCTCCCCGGTCGTCTCCGGCAAGCCCACCTCGATGTTCCCGGACGTCGACTTCCACTGGTTCCCGCTGGAGAACCCCGGCATCATCTCCATCCCGGTCGGCTTCCTGCTGGGCATCGTCGGCACCCTCCTGTCGAAGGAGAAGCCCGACCACGGCAAGTACGCCGAGCTGGAGGTCCGCTCCCTGACGGGCACCGGCGCCCACTGAACCCACCGACCGCGGCCGCGTCGTGGATCTCCACGACGCGGCCGCTTCGCACGTGGGGGGATCGGGCACTGTTGATGTCAGCGGCGTCGCGTAGGCTCACAGGTGACGACAGAAACACGCGATCCGCTACGGGGAGGGGGCCCACGTGCTCATCGACACCTACGGCCGAGTGGCCACCGACCTGAGGGTCTCGCTGACCGACCGGTGCAACCTGCGCTGCACGTACTGCATGCCCGAGGAGGGCCTGCAGTGGCTGGCCAAGCCCGACCTTCTCACGGACGACGAGATCGTCCGCCTCATCGACATAGCGGTCTCCACCCTCGGCATCGAGGAAGTCCGCTTCACCGGCGGCGAGCCGCTGCTGCGCCCCGGCCTGGTCGGCATCGTCGAACGGGTGGCGGCCCTGACCCCGCGCCCCCAGATGTCCCTGACGACGAACGGCATCGGCCTCAAGCGCACCGCGCCCGCCCTCAAGGCGGCGGGCCTGGACCGGGTCAACGTCTCCCTCGACACCCTCCGCCCCGACGTCTTCAAGACCCTCACCCGCCGCGACCGCCACAAGGACGTCCTCGAAGGACTCCAGGCCGCCCGCGACGCCGACCTCACCCCGGTGAAGGTCAACTCCGTCCTCATGCCGGGCCTCAACGAGGACGAGGCCCCGGACCTGCTCGCCTGGGCGGTCGAGCACGACTACGAGCTGCGCTTCATCGAGCAGATGCCCCTGGACGCGCAGCACGGCTGGAAGCGCGAGGGCATGGTCACCGCCGGAGACATCCTCGCCTCGCTCCGCACCCGCTTCGACCTCACCCCCGAGGGCCAGGACGAGCGTGGCTCCGCCCCGGCCGAGCGCTGGCTGGTGGACGGCGGCCCCCACCGCGTCGGCGTCATCGCCTCCGTCACCCGCCCGTTCTGCGCGGCCTGCGACCGCACCCGCCTCACCGCCGACGGCCAGGTCCGCACCTGTCTCTTCGCCCGCGAGGAGACCGACCTGCGCACAGCCCTGCGCTCCGGGGCCCCCGACGAGGAGATAGCCCGCATCTGGCGCCTGGCGATGTGGGGCAAGAAGGCAGGCGCAGGCCTGGACGACCCGGACTTCGTCCAGCCGGACCGCCCCATGTCGGCCATCGGGGGCTGAGGGCCGACCTCCTCAGACGCCCCGTTCCTCCCACTCCTTCAACGGAACGACATCCTTCAGGAACCCCCGGACACCGAGGAACTGCGACAAGTGCTCCCGATGCTCCTCGCACGCGAGCCACGTCTTGCGCCGCTCCGGCGTATGGATCTTCGGGTTGTTCCAGGCGAGCACCCACAAGGCATCGGCACGGCAGCCCTTGGCGGAACAGATGGGGGTCTCGTCAGTCACAGATCCGTCTCACAGATGCGCACAAAAAGGCGACGCCGAGCAGCCACGGGGGGAGCTGCCCGGCGTCGGTCCGTCGCTCCGACGGGGGATGCGGAGCGCGTACGAAGTATGTCACGGCCGACCCGTCGCAGGGCACTGGAACAGCATGATTGATCTGAGCTTTTCCTGAGCTTGGCGCACGGGCGCCTCATGGCCGGCGCTCGGGCTGCTCGGACGCGGAGTCCTTGTGAAGGGATTCCGCGAAGCGCTCCTCTTCCGAAACCGATTCCGCACCCGAACCGTCCGCCGCCGGCGGCGGCGGCGTGATCATGGGCCGCAGGGGCGCGGTCACGAACGTCGACGGCAACCCGGGCGCGTTCTCCCGCCCGGCGTTGGCGATCACCACCGCGATATAGGGCAGGACCGCTCCCAACACCAGTGCCACGATGGCGACATGGCGCTCCACGTTCCAAAGTGTCGCCGCGAGGATCACCGACACCGTACGGATCGTCATCGAGATCACATACCGCCGCTGCCGGCCCCGCACGTCGTCCTGGAGCCCCTGCCGGGCCCCGGTGATCCGGAACACCTGGACGTTCCCGCCGGCACCCTGCTTCCGCATCACATTCCACCGTCCGCCCGCTTCGAACTCTCCCCGGCTCTCCACGTTACGCCGCAGGTGCGACGCCTTCGAGACCGGGTCGACTCCGCCCGCCCGGACGTCCTGCGCGTTACCGCGTACGGCCGTACCCGACATGCGTCGTACAAAGCGGGGAACCAGACTGAGGGCAGTGCTCACGTCGAGCCGTACGAGGAGGCAGCCATGGGCTGGTTGTGGGCGATCATCGTAGGTTTCGTGCTGGGGCTGATCGCCAAGGCGATCATTCCGGGGAAGCAGCACAGCCCCCTCTGGCTGACCACCATCTTCGGCATGCTGGGCGCGATCGTCGGCAACGCCCTCGCCCGCGCCTTCGGCGTCGAGGCCACCTCCGGTGTCGACTGGACCCGCCACCTCTTCCAGCTGATCGCCGCGATCGTCATCGTGGCCCTGGGGGACGGGCTGTACATGGCGACGCTGGGCAAGAGGAAACAGCAGCGGGCCTGAGAGCTCCGGGACGACCACGACGACGGGGGCACCCCTTCCCGGTCCCGGAAGGGGTGCCCCCGTCGTCGTACTCCCGCCGATCAGCCGGTGACCTCGACGGCCGCCAGATTCTTCTTGCCCCGCCGCAGCACCAGCCACCGCCCGTGCAGCAGATCCTCCGTCGCGGGCACCGCGTCCTCGGCCGCGACCTTCGCGTTGTTCACGTAGGCCCCGCCCTCCTTCACGGTCCGTCGCGCAGCCGACTTGCTGGCCACGAGGCCGACCTCGGCGAACAGGTCCACGACCGGACCGAGCTCCAAGACCTGGATGTGCGGCACCTCAGAGAGGGCCGCGGTCAGCGTCCGCTCGTCGAGGTCGGTCAGCTCACCCTGCCCGAACAGCGCCTTCGACGCGGCGATCACGGCGGCCGTCTGGTCGGCGCCGTGCACCAGCGTCGTCAGCTCCTCGGCCAGCGCCCGCTGAGCGGCCCGCGCCTGCGGACGCTCCTCGGTCTGCTTCTCCAGTTCCTCCAGCTCCGCACGGGACTTGAAGGACAGGATCCGCATGTACGTGGAGATGTCCCGGTCGTCCACGTTCAGCCAGAACTGGTAGAACGCGTACGGTGTCGTCATCTCCGGGTCGAGCCAGACGGCGCCGCCCTCGGTCTTGCCGAACTTGGTGCCGTCCGCCTTGGTCATCAGCGGCGTCGCCAGCGCGTGCACGTCGGCGTGCGGCTCCAGCCTGTGGATCAGATCCAGGCCGGCCGTGAGGTTGCCCCACTGGTCGCTGCCGCCCTGCTGGAGCGTGCAGCCGTAGCGCCGGTAGAGCTGGAGGAAGTCCATGCCCTGGAGGATCTGGTAGCTGAACTCGGTGTAGCTGATGCCCTGGTCGGACTCCAGGCGCCGGGCCACGGAGTCCTTCGTCAGCATCTTGTTGACGCGGAAGTGCTTGCCGATGTCCCGAAGGAACTCGATCGCGGACAGGCCGGCCGTCCAGTCGAGGTTGTTGACCATCACCGCCGCGTTCTCGCCCTCGAAGGACAGGAACGGCTCGATCTGGGCGCGCAGCTTGCCGACCCAGCCGGCGACCGTCTCCGGGTCGTTCAGCGTGCGCTCGGCGGTCGGGCGCGGGTCGCCGATCAGACCCGTGGCCCCGCCCACCAGCGCCAGCGGCCGGTGGCCCGCCTGCTGGAGCCGACGGACGGTGAGCACCTGCACCAGGTGCCCCACGTGCAGGGAGGGCGCGGTCGGGTCGAAGCCGCAATAGAACGTGACGGGACCGTCCGCGAGCGCCTTGCGCAAAGCGTCCTCGTCAGTGGACAGGGCGAACAGCCCCCGCCACTTCAGCTCGTCGACGATGTCCGTCACGGTTCTCTTGTCTCCTCGCGTGGGCTCGTGAATCAGGTACGAGGTTATACGCCCTGACTGACAGAGCTCATATTGAAGTCCGGCACCCGCAGCGCGGGCATCGCGGCCCTGGTGAACCAGTCGCTCCACTCCCGGGGCAGTGTCTTTTCCGTGCGCCCCGCCTCCGTCGCCCGGCCCAGCAGGCCCACCGGCGACTCGTTGAACCGGAAGTTGTTCACCTCGCCCACGACCTCGCCGTCCTCGACGAGGTAGACGCCGTCGCGGGTCAGCCCGGTCAGCAGCAGGGTCGCCGGGTCGACCTCGCGGATGTACCACAGACAGGTCAGCAGCAGCCCGCGCGAGGTGTTCGCGACCATCTCCTCCAGGGAGCGGTCGTCACCGCCGTCCAGGATCAGGTTGTCGATCCCCGGCGCGAGCGGCAGCCCGGTCAGGCCCGCGGTGTGGCGGGTGGTGAGCAGATTCCTCAGCTCGCCCTCGCTGATCCACTCGGTCGCGGTGAGCGGCAGCCCGTTGTCGAAGACCGACGAATCGCCGCTGGAGGAGTGGGCGAGTACGAAGGGCGCCGCCTCCAGACCCGGCTCGTTCGGGTCGCTGCGCAGGGTCAGCGGCAGCGCGGACAGCTTCTCGCCGAGCCGGGTGCCGCCGCCCGGCTTGGAGAACACCGTGCGCCCCTCGGCCGCGTCCCGGCCCGACCCCGACCACATCTGGTAGATCAGCAGGTCCGCGACGGCGGTCGGCGGCAGCAGCGTCTCGTACCGACCGGCGGGCAGCTCGATCCGCCGCTCCGCCCAGCCCAGGCGTACGGCGAGCTCGGCGTCGAGCGCCGCCGGGTCGACGTCCTTGAAGTCCCGCGTCGAGTGGCCCGCCCACGCCGAGCGTGTACGGTCCGGGGACTTGGCGTTGAGCTCCAGCGTCCCGTTCGGCTGGTCGTGCCGCAGTCGCAGCCCCGTCGACGTGCCCACGTACGTCGACACGAGCTCGTGGTTGGCGAAGCCGTACAGCTCGCGGCCGCCCTCACGCGCGCGTGCGAAGGCCTCGCCCAGGGCGGGTGCGAAGTCGGCGAACACGGCGGACGAGGTCTCCGCGGGCGCCTCGGTGAACGCGGGCGACTCCGCAACGCCCGTGACCAGCGGCTGCGCGTCCTCGGCGGGGCCCGCGCCCCGGGCGGCGGTCTCGGCGGCCCGCACCAGGGACTCCAGCTCGTCCGCGGTGACGGCGGCCCGGGAGACGACCCCGGAGGCGGTGCCCTCCTTGCCGTCGACCATGGCGATCACGGTGAGGGTACGGGTGCGCGTGACGCCGTTCGTGGTGAGCGCGTTGCCCGCCCAGCGCAGGTTCGCCGTCGACTCCTCGTCGGCGATCACGACACACCCGTCGGCCCGCGACAGCTCGAGGGCGCGCTCGACGACCTCGTACGGCTTGTTGGTGGGGGCGCTCATCGGCCGGCCTCCTGCGTGGTGTTCAGAATGTTGACGCCCTTGAACAGGGCCGACGGGCAGCCGTGCGACACGGCCGCGACCTGCCCCGGCTGGGCCTTGCCGCAGTTGAAGGCACCGCCCAGGACGTACGTCTGCGGGCCGCCCACCGCGGCCATCGAGCCCCAGAACTCGGTGGTCGTCGCCTGGTAGGCCACGTCCCGCAGCTGCCCGGTGATCTGCCCGTTCTCGATCCTGAAGAAGCGCTGGCCGGTGAACTGGAAGTTGTAGCGCTGCATGTCGATGGACCACGACCGGTCCCCGACGACGTAGATGCCCCGGTCGACGCTGCCGATCAGACCCTCGGTCGACATCCCGGCCGGATCCGGCTGCAGCGACACGTTCGCCATGCGCTGCACGGGCACATGCCCGGGGGAGTCGGCGAAGGCGCACCCGTTGGAGCGCCCGAGCCCGGTGAGCTTCGCGATCCGCCGGTCCAGCTGGTAGCCGACGAGCGTGCCGTCCTTCACCAGGTCCCAGGACTGGCCCGCCACCCCCTCGTCGTCGTACCCGACCGTCGCCAGGCCGTGCTCGGCGGTGCGGTCACCGGTGACGTTCATCAGGTCGGAGCCGTAACGCAGCTTGCCGAGCTGGTCGAAGGTGGCGAAGGAGGTGCCGGCGTAGGCGGCCTCGTAGCCGAGCGCCCGGTCCAGCTCGGTGGCGTGGCCGATGGACTCGTGGATGGTCAGCCACAGGTTGGACGGGTCGACGACCAGGTCGTACAGACCCGGGTCCACGCTGGGCGCCCGCATCTTCTCGGCGAGCAGCTCCGGGATCCGCTCCAGCTCCTCGTCCCAGTCCCAGCCGGTCCCCGTCAGGTACTCCCAGCCCCGCCCGACGGGCGGGGCGATCGTCCGCATCGAGTCGAACTCGCCACTGGACTCGTCGACCGACACCGCCGTCAGCGACGGATGCAGCCGCACCCGCTGCTGGGTGGTCACGGTCCCCGCCGTATCGGCGTAGAACTTGTTCTCGTGGACGGTGAGCAGCGAGGCGTCGACATGGTTGACCCCGTCGGCCGCCAGCAGCCGCGCGCTCCACTCCGCGAGGAGCCCCGCCTTCTGCTCGTCGGGCACCGTGAACGGGTCGATCTCGTACGACGACACCCAGGTCTTCTCGGCGTGCACCGGCTCGTCGGCCAGCTCGACCCGCTCGTCGGACCCGGCGGCCTTGATCACCTGCGCGGACAGCTTGGCCATCGCCACGGCCTGCGAGGCCACTCTGGCGGCCGCGTCCATCGTCAGATCCACGCCGGACGCGAACCCCCACGTACCGCCGTGCACCACCCGCACCGCGTATCCCAGGTCGGTCGTGTCCGACGACCCGGCGGGCTTGGCGTCCCGCAGCCGCCAGGACGCACTGCGCACGCGCTCGAACCGGAAGTCCGCATGCTGCGCTCCGAGTGCACGTGCGCGGGCGAGCGCGGCGTCGGCGAGGGCGCGTAGAGGTAGGGCCGTGAAACTCTCGTCGATGGTATGAGGCACCTACGTATCTCCCTGAAATCGTCGCCTGTGTGACCCCGATCATGTCGCGCCCGGCGGCCCGCGGACCACACTTTTCCGACTGGTGTCCGCAAACTTTCTGTAGGGATTCCACAGTCAGTCCCGTGACCCACTGTCGGTGCCCGAATGTCCCCGCGCGGGCGTGGACCGATAGGTTTCGAGTGAAGCAGCCTGCCGCCCAGGTCTCGGGCAGGTGTGTCAGACCCCTATGGAAAGGGTGATCCGTTGAGCCGCTCGGTTCTCGTCACCGGAGGAAACCGGGGCATCGGCCTCGCCATCGCCCGCGCGTTCGCCGACGCCGGCGACAAGGTCGCGATCACATACCGCTCGGGGGAGCCGCCGGCCGGCTTCCTGGCCGTCAAGTGCGATATCACCGACTCCGAGCAGGTGGAGCAGGCCTACAAGGAGATCGAGGAGGCGCACGGCCCCGTCGAGGTCCTGATCGCCAACGCCGGCATCACCAAGGACCAGCTCCTGATGCGCATGTCCGAGGAGGACTTCACCTCGGTCGTCGACACCAACCTCACCGGCACCTTCCGGGTCGTCAAGCGCGCCAACCGCGGCATGCTGCGCGCCAAGAAGGGCCGCGTCGTCCTGATCTCGTCGGTCGTGGGGCTCTACGGCGGCCCCGGCCAGGCCAACTACGCCGCCTCCAAGGCCGGCCTGGTCGGCTTCGCGCGCTCCCTCGCCCGTGAGCTGGGCTCGCGCAACATCACCTTCAACGTCGTCGCACCCGGCTTCGTGGACACCGACATGACCAAGGTGCTCACCGACGAGCAGCGCGAGAACATCGTGAAGCAGGTCCCGCTGGGCCGGTACGCGCAGCCGGAGGAGATCGCCGCGACGGTGCGGTTCCTCGCCTCGGACGACGCCTCGTACATCACTGGAGCCGTCATCCCCGTTGACGGCGGACTGGGAATGGGTCACTGATCACCATGAGCGGAATTCTCGAGGGCAAGCGCGTCCTGATCACCGGTGTGCTGATGGAGTCCTCCATCGCCTTCCACACCGCCAAGCTGGCCCAGGAGCAGGGCGCCGAGATCATCCTGACCGCGTTCCCGCGGCCCACGCTGACCGAGCGCATCGCCAAGAAGCTGCCCAAGCCCACCAAGGTCATCGAGCTCGACGTCACCAACGACGAGCACCTGGGCCGCCTGGCCGACATCGTCGGCGAGGAGCTGGGCGGCCTCGACGGAGTCGTCCACTCCATCGGCTTCGCGCCGCAGGACGCCCTCGGCGGCAACTTCCTGAACACGCCCTTCGAGTCGGTCGCCACGGCCATGCACGTCTCGGCGTACTCGCTGAAGTCGCTCACCATGGCCTGCCTGCCGCTGATGCAGAACGGCGGCTCGGTCGTCGGCCTCACCTTCGACGCCCAGTTCGCCTGGCCGCAGTACGACTGGATGGGCCCGGCCAAGGCCGCCCTGGAGGCCACCAGCCGCTACATGGCGCGTGACCTGGGCAAGCAGAACATCCGCTGCAACCTCATCTCGGCGGGCCCGATCGGCTCCATGGCCGCCAAGTCCATCCCGGGCTTCGGCGAGCTGGCCTCCGTGTGGGACACCCGCTCCCCGCTGGAGTGGGACCTCAAGGACCCCGAGCCGGCCGGCCGGGGTGTCGTCGCCCTGCTGAGCGACTGGTTCCCGAAGACCACGGGCGAGATCATCCACGTGGACGGCGGTCTGCACGCCATCGGCGCCTGATCTGTCGCGTTTCCGATGCCCCGGCCCCCGCACCGCGCGGGGGCCGGGGCATCACCCGTTCGGCCTACCTGACCGGGCGGCGGACGGCTCCCACCAGGCACTCTGAAGAGCGCGTTCACTGACGCGCTGCCCTCCCCAGCCCTGCCGAGGAGGTTCCCTTGTGCGCCTGTTCCGTAGCCTCGCCCCAGTGACCGCCGCCGTCGCCCTCGTCCTCGCCGTGCCGACCGGGGCACTGGCCGACGAGCACCCGGATCCGTTCGGCGCCGAGTGCCGCATCGACGTCCGCGGCTCGCACGTCGTCGCCCACTGCCACAATCCCTACGCCGACACCGACCGCGTCAGCCTGCACATCGAGTGCGACCGCTGGTGGGACCTGGACATCGACGGTGCCCCCGCCGACGCCGGACCGGCCATGACCGTACGGCTGACCGGCCGCTGCTGGAAGGAGGTCCGCTCGGCCTGGGTCAGCCACCAGAGGGCGTGACGCGCCCCGGGCGGCACACCAGCGGATAGCCGGCCGCCTCCGCCGCGGCCGTCTCCGCGTCGCCCGCGCGGATCGCGTCCACCAGCCGCCTGTGGTCCATGTACGTCTCCGGCGTGAGCTCGTCGCCGACGTCCTCGCGCAGCCAGTCCCGCAGCACCTCGCCCAGGTCCGCGTACACGGCGGTCATGACGTCGTTGCGGGAGGCGGCCACCACCGCCAGATGGAAGGTCGCGTCGGCCGTCACGAAGGCCTCCGTCTCGCCCGACTCCCAGGCCTCGTCGCGCCGCAGCAGCAGCGCGTCCAGCTGCTTGAGGTCCTTCTCCGTGCGCCGCTCGGCGGCCAGCCGCGCCGCTCCCGACTCCAGGTTGGAGCGCAGCTCGGCGATGTGCCGGGGGTCGGCGTCGGCGAACCGCCGGTGCATCACACCCGCCAGCTCGCTGGTCGCCACGACGTACGTCCCCGAACCCTGCCGGATGGCCAGCAGGCCGTTGTGCGCCAGCGCCCGGACGGCCTCCCGGACCGTGTTGCGGGCGACGCCCAACTGCTCGACCAGCTCGGGCTCCGTGGGAATGCGCGTGCCCACCGGCCACTCGCCCGAGGTGATCTGGCTGCGCAGCTCGGCGATGACCTGCTCGGAGAGCGCCGAGCGTCGGGGATGACTCAGGGGCATGGCACACCTTCGCACGAGCGGGGCGGGGGATGGGCACCCGGGGGTGGACAAGTAATCATCCCATGATTCTATGATGGGTGGCATGGCGCGTGAGGAAACCATGACGACGATGTCCACGGCCCTTCGCGGCTCGGCGTCGAAGGAGGCCACGGGGGCCGAAGACGCCCCGCGAGCGGCCACGCGCGCGTGGCGGATCCGGCTGCTCGTCGCCGGCATCGTGCTGGCCGCCCTCAACCTCCGCCCGGCCATCACCAGCCTCGGCGCACTCCTCGAAGAGGTCCGCGACGGCCTCGGCATGAGCGGCGGCACGGCCGGCCTCCTCACCGCCGTCCCCCCGCTCTGCTTCGCCGTCTTCGGCGTCACGGCCCCGCGCCTGGCCCGCCGCTTCGGCGCCGGCGCCGTGGTGTGCGCGGGCATGGCGGCCATCACGGCGGGCCTGCTGATACGGCCGTACATCGGCGGTCCCGCCGGTTTCCTGGCCGCCAGCGCCCTCGCCCTGATGGGTATCGCCGTCGGCAACGTCCTGATGCCGGTCATCGTCAAGCGGCACTTCCCCGACCGGGTCGGTTCCATGACCGGGCTGTACTCGATGGCCCTCGCCCTCGGCACCTCGGCCGCAGCCGCGGTCACCGTGCCCATGACCGAGGCGCTGGGTGGCTGGCAGTCCGGTCTCGCGTTGTGGGCGGGCCCGGCGGCGGCGGCCGTACTGGCGTGGCTTCCCTTCGTACGGGAGCGGCGGGAGACGGTGGGCCACGCCGAGGCGTCGGTACGGCCCCGGGAGGCGGGAGACGAGGCGGAGAGGTCCCTACGGCTCCCCGAGAGCGGGTCCGCCCCGCGCGCGGTACCGGGCCCGCGTACACACGCGCCCGGGGAACCGCCGGCCGGCCCGCGCGTCACCCGTAGCCGCACCGCCTGGGCACTCGCCGCGTTCTTCGGCCTCCAGGCCACCGCCGCCTACATCACCATGGGCTGGATGGCGCAGATCTTCCGGGACGCGGGCGTGCCGGCGGGCGAGGCCGGTCTGCTGCTCGCCGTCACCATGGCGATGGGCGTGCCCCTGGCCTTCGTCATCCCGCGCGTCGCCACCCGGCTGCCGCATCAGGGTCCCATCGTGGTCGCGCTCGGCGTGTGCGGCCTCGCGGGATACGCCGGCCTGTACCTCGCGCCCGCCGAAGGCGCCTGGGCCTGGGCCCTGCTGCTCGGCGTCGCCAACTGTGCCTTCCCACTGGCCCTCACGATGATCGGGATGCGCGCGAGGACCGGCGCCGGCGTGGCCCGGCTGTCCGCCTTCGCCCAGAGCACCGGCTATCTCCTGTCGATCCCGGGCCCGCTCCTGGTGGGCGTGCTCTACCAGCACAGCGGCGGCTGGGGCCTGCCTCTCGCGCTCATGGCGGCGCTGATGGTCCCGCAGATGGCGGTGGGTGTCCTGGCCGGCCGCCCCCGCACGGTGGAGGACGAGACCGCCGCCCGCCGACCCCGGCGGACGTGGGCCCGGTGCCGGGTGCGAGACTGAGCGCATGCCCGTGCTCGACCCGAACCCCCAGAACGGCCAGAAGAAGATGCTGATCGTCTTCGGCTCGTTCCTCGCCATCTTCGTGATCATCGCCATCATCGCGACGATCGCCTCCCCATGACCGCCGAAGGTGGGGTTAACCCCCCTGTCCCCTAGGGGGTGAGGGTCAGGGTCAAGTGGGTGGATCACCGGATGGGCCGGCCGCCGCCGATTCCGTAGCTTCGAGATGTGGCCGCGCGACGCGGACCACGGAGCCCCTCGAAGACGACCGGAGGCACCCATGTCGGCCCCCACGCTCACCAGGCCCCGCCCGACCGCCGCCCGGACCCGCGTCGACACCCGGCTGCCCTGGTGGGCCCTGGCCCTGCCGACGCTCGCCTTCATCACCCTGCTCGTCCTGATACTGAACCCGGCCGACGCCCACGCGACCACCGGCGAGCCGGCGATCACCCACCTCGTCGAGCGCGTGCAGCAACTGCTCGCGCGCCAGCCGTGAAGGGCACGCCCCGGACGCACACCACACACCGGGGGCGGGCGGAGAAGCCCCATGTCAACTCCCTGCGCCCCATGGCCTGTTTCATGCGAAGCTGGGACGCATGAGCGTCGCAGAACCCCGCAGGATCGTCCTCTTCCGGCATGCGAAGGCCGACTGGCCACAGGTGAACGACCATGACCGACCGCTCGCCGAGCGGGGCCGAAAGGACGCCGCAGTCGCCGGACGCAAGCTGGCCGACACCGGCATCTCCTTCGACCTGGCTCTGTGCTCCAGTGCGGTCCGCACCAGGGAGACGTGGAAGCTCGCCGTCCACGAGTTCCCGCACCGGCCGAAAACGGTCTACGAGGAGCGGATCTACGAGGCCTCCCCGGGCGAGCTGATCGCCCTGCTCAACGAGACTCCGGACGACGTGCGCAACGTCGTCGTGATCGGCCACAATCCGGGCGTGCACGCCCTCACCGACATCCTGGCCGGCTCGGCCGAGAGTGACGCGCGGGAGCGGATGATGCGTCGCGGCTTCCCGGCCGCCGCCTTCGCGGTCCTCACCCACGACGGCCCCTGGAAGTCCCTGGAGCCCGCCGTGGCCACGCTGACCGACTACTGGGAGCCCTCCGAGTAACCGTCCGCCACGCACGAGGGCCCGGCACCGCATCGGGACGCTGTCCCGCATCGGCACCGGGCCCTCCCGATGCACTACTGAATGTGGGTCTCCGCTGCCTCGACCTCTTCGCGGGTGACGCCCAGCAGGTAGAGGACGGTGTCGAGGAAGGGTACGTTCACCGCGGTGTGCGCCGCCTGGCGCACCACCGGCTTGGCGTTGAAGGCGACCCCGAGACCGGCCGCGTTGAGCATGTCCAGGTCGTTGGCGCCGTCACCGATCGCCACGGTCTGCGAGAGCGGTACGCCCGCCTCGGCGGCGAACCGGCGCAGCAGCCGCGCCTTGCCCGCGCGGTCCACGATCTCGCCGGTGACCCTGCCGGTCAGCCGCCCGTCGACGATCTCCAGCGTGTTGGCCTGCGCGAAGTCCAGCCCGAGCCGCTCCCTCAGATCGTCGGTGACCTGGGTGAAGCCGCCGGAGACGACTCCGACCTGGTAGCCGAGCCGCTTCAGCGTCCGGATCAGTGTGCGCGCGCCCGGCGTCAGCCGCACCTCGGCGCGCACCTTCTCCACGACCGAGGCGTCGAGCCCCTCCAGCAGCGCCACACGCGCGTGCAGCGACTGCTCGAAGTCCAGCTCACCGCGCATCGCGGCCGCCGTCACCTCGGCGACCTCGGCCTCACAGCCGGCGTGGGCGGCGAAGAGTTCGATCACCTCGTCCTGGATCAGGGTCGAGTCGACGTCCATGACGACCAGCCGCTGGGCACGCCGGTGCAGGCCCGCGTCCACGACGGCGACATCCACCCCGAGTGCGGCGGCGTCCGTGACGAGTGCGGTGCGCAGCGGCTCGGCCGCCACACCGGAGATCGCGAACTCCACGGCCGTGACCGGGTACTTGGCCAGCCGGAAAATACGGTCGATGTTGCCGCCGGCCTTGGTGATCTTGGCGGCGATGGCGGCCGTGGCCTCCGCGGTGAGGGGGTGTCCGAGCACGGTCACCAGGGAGCGTCCGAGACCGCGCGGACGGTTGTCGCCGAGGCCCGAGATGATCTCCGCCTGCATCTTGATCGACTCTGCCCAGTTGTGGACCGTGCGGCGCAGGTCCCCCTCCAGGGAACGCGGGGGCGCGGTCACGAGCGCGCACAGCACCATCCGGCCACGGGTGACGACCTGCTCGATGTCGACCACGTCGACGGAGTAGGCGGCGAGGGTGTCGAAGAGGCCGGCCGTGATACCGGGCCGGTCCTTGCCGAAGATCTTGACAAGGAGGGTGGGGACATCGGAGGACGAGGTCGGCGAAGTCTGCGAAGCGCTCATGATGTATCCCACCGTATCCGGCACGGAGTGCCTTCCGCCGCAGAGGTCCGCCCAGCGGACATGGAACAGTGGAGGAAGCGGCGATGACGGGCATGTGAAGAGCCCGCCAAGCATCCCGCTGCCCCGATCACCACCATCCCACGGGCTGCCGCACCCCGCTCAGGGCGGCCCCATGGACTTCTCCACCCCTCTCACCGCGCGCTGCCGTGGGCCCGTGCGCCCCGCTCACCGCGACCCCTTGGGCTTCTTCGGCGGAAGCGGGGGAGGAGGCGGCGGTGGGGGAGGCGGCCCCTCGCCCCCGGAAGCACCGCCGGGCCGCCGCGGAGCCGGCCCGACCGGTCCCACCACGGTCGGCGCCCCGTACACATCCCCCCGTCCCCCCGCCCCACGGCCCTCGCCGGACGGGGGCCCACCCTGCGAGCCAAGCGGCGGTGGCGGCATCTGTCCGCTCCCACCGCGCCCCTCCCCGGAGGCGGGCCCACCCATGCGCCCGCCTCCGTGCGGTCCCGCTCGGCCCGTCGCGTCGCGTTCCTCGCCCGGTCGCGCGTCCTGCGGCTCCCGCAGTTCGTCCGGGACGCGCAGATACGGATTGGTGGCGGGGTTCGGCGCCCGGTACGACGCACTCGGCACATACGGCCCGGCCTCCGCACCGCCGTGCCGCTGTCGCCCGCCCTCGCCCGCGTACTCCCGCACGGCACCTCGCGGCACGTCACCCAGTGCCAGCGCCGCCGCCCGTCGCCCGGCCGTCCCCGTGGCGCACGCCAGCAGCGCACCCGCGGCCCCCGCTCCCGCTCCCCACGCGCCGCCGAGGAGCAGCGCCATGCCGAGACGCCCGTGCAGCTCGACCCCCGCCCCGAACGCGCCGAACCCCAGCACGGACAGCGAGGCGTCGACGGACAGCCCCGCCAGCCGTCCGAGCAGGGGCAGCGTCAGCGCCGTCACCACCCCCAGCCGCACCGCACACCGCCCGACGAACCCCCCGACCCCCCGTGAGACCCGCACCCTGCCCACGCCTGCCGGCCCCACGGGCGTCCGCACCGCCACCAGCACCCCCGCGAACAGCATCATCACCGCGGTGGCCACCGCCAGCAGCCACACGCGTCCCTCCAGGTCGGCCAGGCGGCCCAGCGTCACGGGCTGGTCCGTGCCGACGCTCAGCAAGTTGTCGAGGGGATCCGGCAGCACCTTGATGAGGGCGCCCGTGGCGCGCCCGTCCCAGCGGACGAAGAGGCCGATCGAGATGCCCAGCCAGACCCCGTTCGGCGCGCCGAGCAGCGCCGCTCCGGCGATCCGCCGGGGATGGTCGTCGCCGAGCGCGGCATACGCGGCCGCCGCGAGCCCGGCGGCCACGGCCACCAGCAGCACGGTGACGACGGCGGACACCGCGGGCCGTGCCACCCGGTGCACCGCCTCCCACCCGCGCGGCAGCGGAGTGCGGCGCGAGGCCAGCAGGGCGATCAGCAGGATCCCCGCCGACCAGACGAGCCCGCCGAGCAGGGTGGGTGCCGTGTCGACGGTGAAGCCGACCGCCGCCTTCGCGTCCACGAGGTCGCCGACCCGGTCGGGCAGCAGTCCCCCGAGGTCCCCCACGTCCCCGAGCCCGGGGATCTCCAGGCCACCGCCGCCGCCCCCGCCGGGCAGGTCGTCGAGACCCAGCGAGCTCCCGTCGAGCGTGATGACGTCGTGGCCGGCCCAGGCCAGCCCGCCCAGCATCGCCACGAACAGCGCGACCACCGCGCCCGCACGCGCGAGGAGTTCGGCCGGTGCGATCACAACTCCGGCGGCCCGCAGGGACCGTAGGAAGAACCACGACAGCAGCAGGGCGCCGACCAGGCTCACGCCCAGTGGCGTGATCTCGATGGCGGTGTTTGCTTCGGCTCCGGTCAGGCCGAAGGCCGAGACATCGCCCGACGGTGCGACCGAGCCGCCCGCCCCCAGAGCCACCACCGCGGCCGTCATCGGTCCCAACGAGCCCGCGGTGTCCGCCCCGAGCAGATGCAGGCCGAGCGCCGCCGTCCCCGCCATCCCGATCAACGCCCAGCTCACCGCGGCGATCGCGGCCAGTCCCACGTCCACCCACGGCACACCCTCGCCGTACTCCGCGCGCCTGTTGCTCTCCAGCCCTGTGCCGGCACCCATGCAGACCCCCCGATCCGCAGCGCGGTACGGCGAAGATCGCCGCTTCCATCCCCCTCGCGTGCTTTTACCACTCTCCGGGCCGATTTCAACCCCGTCAACGGGAACGGCCGATGTGCTCCTGCAAGCTCTTCACCGGGCCCCACTTTCGGTCAGGCGGCCGCTACTGAAATAGTTCCCGACGATGTTCGCCATCCCTAGACTCCCTGTTGATGGGGGTAACTCGGGGGACTACTCAGTGGGGCATGGAGTGCCGGAACTCGTACTGGAATTGAACGGACGCACCTGGACGCTCGATCCGTCCAGGCCATACACCCTCGGACGCGATCCGCAGGGGGACATCGTGTTCGAGGACGCCAGGGTCTCCTGGCGCCACGCCACGGTCAGCCACAACGGCCGCAGTTGGGTCATCGAGGACCACGGCAGCACGAACGGCACGTTCGCGCAGGGCAGGCGAATCAGCCAGTTGGAGATCGGTCCCGGCTCGGCGCTGCACCTGGGCAACGCGACCGACGGCCCGCGCGTGACCCTCTCGGGAGCGCAGGCGCCGGCCGCGCAGCCCCAGCAGCAGCCGTACGCCGCGCAGGCCGCGAACCCGGGCTGGGCCCAGCAGGCGCCCCAGCCGCAGGTCGCGCAGGCCGCGCCGCAGGCCGGCTGGCAGCAGCCGCAGGCCGCCGCACCGCAGATCCCGCAGCAGCAGGGCCCCGGTGGTGGCGCGGGGGCGCCGCCGGTCTACGGCGACCGCAGCCCGACCACGTTCCACCAGTTCTCCCTCGGCCGCGTGATGCGCATCGGCCGTGCCCTGGAGAACGACCTGGTCGTCTCCGACCTGCAGGTCTCGCGCAATCACGCCGAGTTCCACTCGACGCCCGACGGCCGGATGGAGATCCGCGACCTCGGCTCGCACAACGGCACCTACGTCAACGGCCAGCCGATCCCCAAGGGCGGCTCGGTCCATCTGGGCCCCGCCGACATCGTCGGCGTCGGTCACTCGACATTCCGGATCGTCGGCGACCGGCTCGAGGAGTTCGTCGACACCGGCGAGGTCTCCTTCTCCGCCCGCCACCTCACCGTCACGGTCGACGGCGGCAAGCAGATCCTCAAGGACGTCTCCTTCGGCGTCCCGGAGAAGTCGCTGATCGCGGTGATCGGACCGTCCGGTTCCGGCAAGTCGACGCTGCTCAAGGCCCTGACGGGCTACCGCCCCGCCAACCAGGGCGACGTCCTCTACGACAACCGCAACCTGTACAAGCAGTTCGCCGAGCTGCGCCAGCGCATCGGCCTGGTCCCGCAGGACGACATCCTGCACAAGGAACTGACCGTCAAGAAGGCCCTCAAGTACGCGGCCAAGCTCCGCTTCCCCGCCGACACCACCGGCGTCGAGCGCGAGGCCCGCATCGACGAGGTGCTGCGCGAGCTGAAGCTGGACATCCACAAGGAGAAGAAGGTCACCTCCCTCTCCGGCGGCCAGCGCAAGCGCGTCTCCGTGGCCCTGGAACTGCTCACCAAGCCGTCCCTGATCTTCCTGGACGAGCCCACCTCGGGCCTCGACCCGGGCATGGACCGCGATGTCATGCAATTGCTGCGCGGCCTCGCCGACGACGGCCGTACGGTCCTCGTCGTCACCCACTCCGTGGCCGAGCTGGCCCTGTGCGACAAGCTGCTGGTGATGGCGCCGGGCGGCGCGGTCGCCTACTTCGGCCCGCCCGAGGAGGCGCTGAACTTCTTCGGCTACGACACCTGGGCCGATGTCTTCTCCGCCTTCGAGAACTACCGCGACTACGACTGGGCGGGCCGCTGGAAGGGCTCGCAGCACTACCAGATGTACGCCGCGGACATCGACGCCATCGCACCGCAGTCCGTACAGATGCCGCCGATGCAAGCCATGAAGCCGCCGAAGCCGCAGGGCTGGATGTCGCAGTTCCTCACGCTGGTGCGCCGCTACACGTCGGTGATCGCGTCGGACAAGGGCTTCCTCGCCCTGTCGGTGATCCTGCCGGTCGTCCTCGGCTCGGTGAGCCTGCTCATCGACTCCGGCAACAGCCTGCTGCCCAACCCGGTCAATCCGAAGACCGGACGGATCATCCCCAACGGCACCGCCACCACCGTCCTGCTGATCCTCGCGGTCGGCGCCTGCTTCGCGGGCGCGGCGAACTCCGTCCGTGAGCTGATCAAGGAACGGGTCATCTACGAGCGGGAGCGCGCCACCGGCCTGTCCCGCTCCGCGTACCTGATGTCCAAGGTGTTCGTGCTCGGCGTGGTCACCGTGCTGCAGGGTCTGCTGGTGGGCGTCATCGGCTTCTCCAGCCGGGAGATCCCGGAGGAGGGCGTGGTCGTCGGAAACGCGCTGGTGGAGCTGTGCCTGCCGATCATGGCGCTGGGCTTCACCTCGATGATGTTCGGCCTGATCATCTCCTCGCTGGTGAAGACGGCCGAGAAGACCATGCCGCTGCTGGTCATGTTCGCGATCATCCAGGTCGTGTTCACCGGCTGCCTGTTCGCCCTGAGCGGCTCGATCGGCGTCAACCAGTTCTCGTACCTGATGCCGTCGCGCTGGGCGGTCGGCGCGGCCGGCGCCACCCTGGACTTCAACAAGATCAGCCCGCCCAAGGACGGCGGCGACAACGACCCGCTGTGGGAGCACACCGCCGGCACCTGGACCCTGGACATGGTCGTCCTGATCGCCCTCGGCGTGGTCTGCGCCTTCTTCGTGGCCCGCTTCCTGCGCCGCCACGAGCCCGAGGTCATGCGCAAGTAGTCCACTTCCGTACGACGCCGAAGGGCGGCACCCGGGTGGGGCGCCGCCCTTCGGCGCTCGGGGCGTCAGTACGCGCTGTTGACGTTGTCGATCGAGCCGTACCGGTGGGCCGCGTAGTTGGCGGCGGCCGTGATGTTGGCGACCGGGTCGTAGATGTTCCAGGACGTGCCGGCCACGTGGTACGTCTTGAAGGTCGGCGGGATCACCTGCAGCAGGCCCTTGGACGGAATGCCGTTGATCGCGTTGATGTCCCAGTCGTTGATGGCGTTCGGGTTGCCCGAGGACTCCCGCATGATGTTGCGGTGCAGGCCGCTGTAGCTGCCCGGGATGCCCTTGGACTTCATGATGGCCAGGGAGTGCCTGATCCAGCCGTCGAGGTTGTTGCCGTAGCTCTTGGCGGCGACCGGCCTGACCACGGCACGCTTCGTGGAGCGGCTCGCGGCAGCCTTGGCCTTGCGCGCGGCGGCGGCCTTCTTGGCGGCGGCCTCCGCGGCCGCCTTCTTCTTCGCCGCGGCTTCGGCGGCGGCCTTCTTCTTGGCGGCGGCGTTCGCCGCGGCCTTCTTCTTCGCCTCGATGGCGTCGATCTTCACGCTCGAGCCGGCCATCCGGTCGGTCACGCCGGCCTTGACGTCCCGCACCGGCTCGGAGCTGTAGGCGACACGGGAGGAGGAGACGGCGTCCGTCGTGGTCGTCTGCGCGTCGGCCGGCACCACGGTGAAGGCGAGGGCGGCGGCACCGAGGGTGGCGGCACCGGCGATCGCGATCTTGTGAGTGTTCATGGGCATGCGGAAAGACCTCTTCGAAATAGCGCGGAGGTCGCTCGTCCGACGGCGGACGCGGTGCTCCTGGCACGAACGCACGCCGCGGACGAACCCGCGGCGTTGAGCGACGGCAGCAATTCTTAGCGGCCGCAAAATGGCCAGGCAAAGGTGTGACGTACTATCCCCGATAGTGGATCAGGGAAGGGCAAAACGGGACAGACCAGGTCGTCTGCCCCGTTCACGTGGGACCTATTTATCTCCTATTGTCCTTCGTACGTGATGTGCGCCCTATGTGCGGCCTCACATCGCCCCGGCCCGCTTTTTACGAACAGTTGCTCAAGCAATGCTCTGCGTGACGGCCCTCCTCCGGGAGGAGCAGATGGACGTCTCCGAACTCGTGCCACAGATAGCGCCCCCGCACCGCCTCGTCGTACCCCCGGTCGATCGCGGCCCGCCCCGCCACCGCCTCCAGCATCAGCAGATGCGAGGCCTCCGGCTCGTGCAGCCCGGTCAGCAGCCCGTCCACCATCCGCACCCCGCGCTCGGGCGTGACCACGAGATCCGTCCACCCTGCACGCGCGTGTACGACCCCGTCCGCCCCGGCCGCCGACTCCACCGCCCGCACGGCCGTCGTCCCCACGGCGATCACCCGCCCGTCCCCGGCCCTCACGGCGTTGATCAGCCGCGCCGACGCCTCCGGCACCGCGAACCGCTCCGGATACGGCGGCTCGTGCACCTCCGCCGAGGCCACCCCGGTGTGCAGCGTGACCGGCGCGAACTGCACCCCCCGGCTCACCAGCTCCGCCACCAGCCCCGCCGTGAAGGGCCGTGCCGCACTCGGCATCTCCGCGCTCCCCGCACCGTCGGCCGACGGCAGCGCGAACACCGTCTGGTACACGGACAACGGCTGGTCCCGCTCCGTATAGGAGTAACGAATGGGCCGCCCGTGCTCCCGCAGCAGCCCCGCCACACCGCCGCCCGCCACCCGTGCCCACCACAACCGCCCGCTCCCCGGGCTCAACGGCTCCTCCAGGACCAGCCGCACACCCCCGGCCAGTCGCACCTCCGTCCCCGCGGGCCCGCCCGCACGCGCGCGCGTGGTCCCCGCCCCGTCCGGATCCCGCAGCTCGACCGCCCACCGCCCGTCGTCCCCGCGCGTGGAGAAATGCACCACCACACGCGCGTGCCCGATCCGCCCGTCCACGGCCGCCGCCAGCGTCGGCGAGGTGTTCACCACCAGCAGGTCCCCGGCCCGCAACAGGCACGGCAACTCCCGGAACGCGTGATGCGCCACCTCCGTCCCGCGCGATACCAGCAGCCGTACGTCGTCCCGCCCCCGCCCCGGCCCGCGCTGCTCCGCCGGCACCCGCGCCGACAGCTCCTCCGGCACACTCACCGCCAGCGTCATCGCCGTCCCTCCAGCAGCGCCGGAGCCCCGTACCGCCCGCTCGCCGGACGCTCGTCCAGCAGCCACAGGAAGGCCGGCACCACACTCCCCGGCTCCGGCCGGGGACCGTCGTCGTCCGGTACGGCCGCCGCGTACAGGTCGGTGGCCATGTCCCCGGGGTCCACCGCCCACACCCGCAGCCCCGGCTCCTCCTCCCCGAACACCGCCGCTAGCTGGTCCAGGGCAGCCTTCGACGCCCCGTAGCCGCCCCAGCTCTCGTACGCCTCCGCCGCCGCGTCCGAGCTCACGGTGACCACGGCACCCGCCGACGCCGCCCGCAACAGCGGCAGCGCCTCCTGGACCAGGCCCAGCGCGGCCACGACGTTCACCTCAAGCGCCCGCCGCAGCCCCTCCAGGGGCAGCTCCGCCAGCCGTACCAGCGGCTCGGCGCCGAGCGCGCTCGCGTTGTTCACCACCAGGTCGCACCCGCCCAGCCGCCCGGCGGCCGCCACCAGCGCCGAGCGGTGCGCCGCGTCGGTGACGTCCCCCGCGAGCGCCCGGACGGCCGTACCGTGCTCCGCGACCCCGGCCGCCGCCTCCTTCAGCGCGCCCTCGTTCCTGGCGTCCAGAACCAGATCCCAGCCCCGCGCGGCCAGCACCTCGGCCAGTGCCCGCCCCAACCCCTTCGAGGCCCCCGTGATGATCGCTACCGGCATGACAACCGTCCCCTCGTCCGACCCGCCTCCGTCCGGCGGTGACCCCAACCTAGGAACCGGCCTCCCGGCCCCGCCTCAGACGCGGGACGGGGTCTGCCGGGGCCCTTCGACGTACGCCCGCACACCCCGTCCCCCCGCCCTACGCCGCAGTACCGGCGACCTCCGGCCTAGGTCCCGCGCCCTACCCCGGGCCGTCACAGGTCCCATCCGCGCCGTCATCCCCCGCCGGTACCGTGAAGGCATGAGCCAAGGTCCCCGGTCCGGTCTCGCCGCGGTGAGTTCCGCGCTGCTGGCCATGAGCAGGCATCTCGAGGTGCGCGACGTCCTCAAGACGATCGTCGCCTCCGCCCGAGAGCTCCTGGCCGCGCAGTACGCCGCGCTCGGCGTCCCGGACGACCACGGCGGCTTCGCCCAGTTCGTGGTGGACGGCGTCAGCGAGGAACAGTGGAAGGCCATCGGCCCCCTGCCCCGCCAGCACGGCATCCTGGCGGCGATGCTCCAGCAGGCCCGTGCCGAGCGCCTGGCCGACGTGCGCCAGGACCCCCGGTTCGAGGGCTGGCCGTCCGCCCACCCCGAGATGTCCGACTTCCTGGGCCTGCCCATCCGCGACGGCGACGAGGTCATCGGCGCCCTGTTCCTCGCCAACAAGCTGCGTCCTGTGGGGGAAAACCCGTGCCCCGAGCCGCAGGGCGGCTGCGGCTTCACCCAGGAGGACGAGGAACTGCTCTCCATCCTCGCCCAGCACGCGGCCATCGCCCTCACCAACGCCCGCCTCTACGAGCGCAGCCGCGAACTGACCATCGCCGAGGAACGCTCCCGGCTGGCCCATGAGCTGCACGACGCGGTGGCCCAGAAGCTGTTCTCCCTGCGTCTGACGGCCCAGGCGGCCGCCGCCCTCGTCGACCGCGACCCCTCCCGCGCCAAGGGCGAACTGCATCAGGTCGCCACGCTCGCCGCGGAGGCCGCCGACGAACTGCGCGCCGCCGTAGTGGAGTTGCGCCCCGCCGCCCTCGACGAGGACGGCCTGGTCGCCACCCTGCGCACCCAGGTCCAGGTCCTCGACCGCGCCCACGCCGCGCGCGTGACCTTCACCGGCCACGGGGTACGCGCCCTGCCCGCCGCCCAGGAGGAGGCTCTGCTGCGGGTCGCCCAGGAGGCCCTGCACAACGCCCTGCGCCACTCCGGCGCACAGCACGTGGAAGTGACCCTCCGCAAGCGCGGCACCGACACGGTCCTGCGCGTCACGGACGACGGCACCGGCTTCGATCCCACGTCGGTCCGCCGGGCGGGCCGCCATCTGGGCCTGGTCTCCATGCGGGACCGGGCGAGCGGGATCGGGGGCAGCCTGACGGTGGAATCGGCGCCCGGCAAGGGCACCACGATCGAGATGGAGGCCCCCGGTGGCTGACGCAATCAAGGTGCTGCTCGTCGACGACCACCAGGTCGTCCGCCGCGGCCTGCGCACCTTCCTGGAGGTCCAGGACGACATCGAGGTCGTCGGCGAGGCCGCCGACGGCGCCGAGGGAGTCGAGCGCGCCGAGGAGCTGAAGCCCGACGTCGTCCTCATGGACGTCAAGATGCCCGGCATGGACGGCGTCGAGGCGCTGCGCAGACTCCGTGACCTGGACAACCCAGCGCGCGTACTCATCGTCACCAGCTTCACCGAACAGCGCACGGTGGTCCCGGCCCTGCGGGCGGGAGCCGCCGGGTACGTCTACAAGGACGTGGACCCCGACGCCCTCGCCGGCGCCATCCGCTCGGTCCATGCCGGCCACATCCTCCTCCAGCCCGAGGTGGCCGGCGCACTCCTCTCCCAGGAGGAGGCCAACTCCGGCCAGGGCAGAGGCGGTTCGCTCACGGAACGGGAGCGCGAGGTGCTCGGCCTGATAGCGGACGGCCGCTCCAACCGCGAGATCGCCCGGGCCCTGGTCCTCTCCGAGAAGACCGTCAAGACCCACGTCTCGAACATCCTGATGAAGCTGGACCTCGCCGACCGCACCCAGGCCGCGCTGTGGGCCGTACGCCACGGCGTGGCCGGCTGACGGCAATACGGAAGGTCTCCCTCCGGACTGAGATTCATACCGTCGTGGGAATGTCCCCCGAACGGCGCATCCTCCGCCGGTCTCCGCCGTTCTCCAGTGCGTGCCGCGGCGACTGCCGCGGCAATCGCCAGGAGGGCTTGAGAAACGTGAAGAACCTGAAGAAGGCAGCGGCCGTGACGATGATGGCCGGCGGCCTGGTGGCCGCGGGAGCCGGCCTGGCCTCCGCCCACGGCGGCGCCTCGGCCCTCGGTGAGGCCAAGGGCTCGCCGGGCGTCGCCTCGGGCAACATCATCCAGGCGCCGGTGCACGTCCCGGTCAACGTGGTCGGCGACAGCGTCAACGTCATCGGCGCGCTCAACCCGGCCTTCGGCAACCAGGGCCTGAACCACTGAGGTCCCGCCCGGACGCCCAGTGACCCCCGGTCTCCCCCGGCCCCCACCGGGGGAGACCGGTCCGCGTCCGCATGCACCCAGCTGCGGGCCTCCTGCCGCCGGGGCGGCACGGGTGGGCGCACCGGCACCCCGCAAGCGCCGGGCCGCGGCCCCCACCCCCGTTCGGCACCAACACCGCTCACGCGCCCCCAGCGCTCACCGAGCCCCCCGCTCCCGCTCCTCCACATACGCGTTGTAGGCGGCGACCTGCGCCCGACGAGCCGTCCGCTCCACCGGCCGCAACGCCTCCGACCGCGCCGCCATCTCGGCGGAGCTGACCGCACCCCCGTGCCCGTTCTCCAGGGCGAGCGACACCAGCAACCCCACCCGCTGCGCCAGCTCCAGCACCCGCACCGCCCGAGGCGGATACCCCGGCGCCAGCACCTCCCGCCCCCGCTCCGCCCGAGCCCGGTACGCGTCGATCGCCGCCTCCGCCACTGGCCCCGAGCCCGCCACGTCCAGCCGCGACAGCACCGCCGTGGCCTCCCGCAACGCCTCCGCCAGCTCCCGCTCGGCCTCACCCAGCGACGGCACATCGGCCGGCGGAGCCTCCCGCACGGCCAGGCAGTGCCACACCACCTCGACATGCACGTCACCGGCGGGCCCGGCCTCGGACACCTCCGGCACCAGGCCCAGCGCGGCCCCGTGACAGACCACCGCCTCCTCCGCCTCCAGCGCCCGCGCGTTGAACTCCGGCGGTCCGCTCAACCCCAGCGGATGCCCGGGAGCCGGCAACGCGACCCGCAGCCCCGTCACCCCCAGCGCCCGCAGCCGCCCCAGCGCCAGCGTCAGCCCGACCGGCGCCGACTCGCCGGGCAGCCCCTCCACCCGGTGCACGGCGTCCTCCCCGACGACGGCGAGGACGGCGTCGTCCGGAGAGACAAGTCCGGCCAACAGGGCATTTCCCCAAGCGGCAAGGCGACCAGAGCGCGGTTCCGAGAGCATGCCCCCACCCTAAGGACCGGACCGATGGAACGGCCCACCCGACCGGTGGCGTAGATTTTCCCGAGGGGCCGCGCCCACCCGCGCGCGGCGGTCCGAGCCACAGGCACCCGCGACAACCGAGACCGGCCACACTGCAAGGGGAGACAACGCGCTCATGAGCGATGTTCTGGAGCTTCAGGACGTATCCGTGGTCCGCGAGGGCCGGGCTCTGGTGGACCAGGTCTCCTGGTCGGTCAAGGAGGGCGAGCGCTGGGTCATCCTCGGTCCCAACGGAGCAGGCAAGACCACTCTCCTGAACATCGCCTCCACCTACCTCTTCCCCAGCTCGGGCACCGTCTCCGTCCTCGACGAGACCCTCGGCAGGCCCGGCACCGACGTCTTCGAGCTGCGCCCGCGCATCGGCATGGCCGGCATCGCCCTCGCCGACAAGCTCCCCAAGCGCCAGACCGTCCTGCAGACCGTCCTGACCGCCGCCTACGGCATGACGGCCGGCTGGCAGGAGGAGTACGAGGACATCGACGAGCAGCGCGCCCGCGCCTTCCTCGACCGCCTCGGCATGAGCGAGTACCTCGACCGGAAGTTCGGCACCCTCTCCGAGGGCGAGCGCAAGCGCACCCTCATCGCCCGCGCCCTGATGACCGACCCCGAGCTGCTGCTCCTCGACGAGCCGGCCGCCGGCCTCGACCTCGGCGGCCGCGAGGACCTCGTACGCCGCCTCGGCCGCCTCGCCCGCGACCCGATCGCCCCCTCGATGATCATGGTTACGCACCACGTCGAGGAAATCGCCCCCGGCTTCACCCACGTCCTCATGATCCGTCAGGGCAAGGTTCTCGCCGCGGGCCCGGTCGAGCTCGAGCTCACCTCCCGCAACCTCTCCCTCTGCTTCGGCCTCCCGCTCGTCGTGGAACAGGTCGGCGAACGCTGGACAGCCCAGGGCCTGCCCCTGTCCTGACCCTGTGCCGACCCCATCGCGCCCTGTCCCCGACAGGACATACGGCCCTACCATGACCGTGTGAACGACATCGACGCGTGGGTGTGGTGGCTCGTCGGCGCGGCAGCGCTCGGAATCCCGCTCGTGGTCACCGCGATGCCGGAGTTCGGCATGCTCGCGGTCGGCGCGGTCGCCGCCGCGATCGGCGCCGGTGTCGGCTTCGGCGCCGTCGCCCAGGTGCTCGTCTTCATCGTCGTCTCGGTCGCGCTCATCGCCGTCGTACGCCCCATCGCGGCCCGGCACAGCGCCCAGCGCCCCCAACTGGCCACGGGCGTCGACGCGTTGAAGGGCAAGCAAGCCGTCGTACTGGAGCGCGTCGACGGCTCGGGGAACGGCCGGATCAAACTCGCCGGAGAGATCTGGTCGGCCCGTTCCCTCGACACGGGCCGGGCTTACGAGGTCGGTGAGGAAGTCGACGTCGTGGAGATCGAGGGGGCCACGGCGATCGTCATCTGACCTTGCACAACTCCCGCACGACGCAAGTGAGGCGAAGACCTCCCGAGGCAGGCGACGGTCTGTCAGACTCGACCAGCAAGATCTTCAACAACCATAAGATCTTTCCGAAGCGCTCGTGGCGGAGAAGCGGAGAAGGGGACGGGGAAGCACGATGGAACCGGTCATCATCGTCTTGATCATTCTGGTGGTGTTGGTTTTTATCGCCCTGATCAAGACGATCCAGGTCATCCCACAGGCGAGCGCCGCCATCGTCGAGCGCTTCGGGCGCTACACACGCACACTCAACGCGGGCCTCAACATCGTCGTCCCGTTCATCGACACCATCCGCAACCGCATCGACCTGCGTGAACAGGTCGTCCCGTTCCCGCCGCAGCCGGTGATCACCCAGGACAACCTGGTGGTGAACATCGACACCGTCATCTACTACCAGGTGACCGACGCGCGGGCCGCGACCTACGAGGTCGCCAGCTACATCCAGGCGATCGAGCAGCTCACCGTCACCACCCTCCGCAACATCATCGGCGGCATGGACCTGGAGCGGACCCTGACCTCCCGCGAGGAGATCAACGCGGCCCTGCGCGGCGTCCTCGACGAGGCGACCGGCAAGTGGGGCATCCGCGTCAACCGCGTCGAACTCAAGGCGATCGAACCGCCCACCTCCATCCAGGACTCGATGGAGAAGCAGATGCGCGCCGACCGTGACAAGCGCGCCGCGATCCTCACCGCCGAAGGCACGCGCCAGGCCGCCATCCTCACCGCAGAGGGCGAGAAGCAGTCCCAGATCCTGCGCGCCGAGGGTGAGGCCAAGGCCGCCGCCCTGCGCGCCGAGGGCGAGGCCCAGGCCGTCCGTACGGTCTTCGAGGCGATCCACGCCGGCGACCCGGACCAGAAGCTCCTCTCCTACCAGTACCTCCAGATGCTCCCCAAGATCGCCGAGGGCGACGCCAACAAGCTCTGGATCGTCCCCAGCGAAATCGGCGACGCCCTCAAGGGCCTCTCCGGCGCCATGGGCAACTTCGGCGGCATGGGGGGCGGTTCCGGCAACGGCGGAGGCTCCGAGAAGAAGATCCCGGAGCGCAGGGAGAAGCCGTCCATCGACTGACACCGTGCTGATGTGAGTGGGGCCCGCCTCCTGCCAGGAGGCGGGCCCCACTACATCACCTACGCCGCGTCCACCGTGAGCCACTCCGGCAGCGCGACCAAGTCGTCCTGTCCCAGCGCCAGCAGCATCGCGTCCTGCGGAGTCGGCTCGAACGGCAGTCTCAGCAACGGCATCCCCGCCTGCTCCGGAGTACGGTCCGCCTTACGGTGATTGTCCTCCGCGCAGGAGGCCACCGTATTGAGCCAGGTGTCCTGACCCCCCTGCGCCCGAGGCACCACGTGGTCCACGGTCGTCGCACGCCTGCCGCAGTACGCGCACCGGTGCCGGTCCCTGACCAGCACCCCCCTCCGGGACCACGGGGCTTGTCTTCGGAACGGCACCCGTACGTATCTGCACAGCCTGATCACCCGGGGGGCGGGTATGTCGACCTCGGCGCCCCGCATACGCAGTTCGGGGTGGGCCTGCTCGACGACGGCCTTGTCCTGCAGCACCAGAACGACGGCTCGGTTCAACGTCACCGTAGACAGCGGCTCGAAGCTCGCGTTCAGGACCAACGTGTCACGCATCCAGCCCACCTCCCAATTGCACCTGCCCACCCCCCGGCGGGCTTGGATCAACTCTGGACGGGCGCGCCGAGATGGACAACGCAATAAAAAATGCCCGCCCCTGATCACTTCCAAGACCGGGGGCGGGCAAACGTTCAATGAACGATGAGCTGATTCATCCCACCGCGCTCATCGGTCGGAGCTCATCCCTGCGGGGGATTCTCGTACTCACCGATCAGCTGAGCGCGCGCGATCGCGTGGAACCGCAGATTGAACCCGACGACGGCCGGCGAGGCGTCGGCGTCCGGCCCGAGCTTCTCCTGATCCACCGCGTACACCGTGAAGACGTACCGGTGCGGTCCGTCCCCGGGCGGCGGCGCGGCACCGCCGAACTCCTTGCCGCCGTAGTCGTTGCGCGCGTGTACGGCACCCTCCGGCAGCCCCTCGAACTTGCCACTGCCCGCGCCCGCCGGCAGCTCGGTCACCGAGGCCGGGATGTCGAACACGACCCAGTGCCAGAACCCGCTGCCCGTCGGAGCATCCGGGTCGTAGCAGGTGACGGCGAAGCTCTTGGTCTCGGCCGGGAACCCCTCCCACCGCAACTGCGGTGAGGTGTTCCCCTCCGCGTAGACCTGATCGCCCTTGAGCGTGGCGCCCTCCCGCACGTCCTCACTCGTGACCGTGAACGACGGCACCGGCGGGTGGAAGTCGTGGGGCAGCGGCCGCCTCTTCAACTCGGTCACCTCGACACCTCCTGATGGATCGGGAACGAAACTCCAGTGGCGAGCCTACGACTTTCACGCCGTCACATGACGTAGCCCCGATACCGCATCGAAGATCATTCGCCGACCGTCGGACGCAGGAGAGGGCCCCGGTGCACCCCACGGTGCGCCGGGGCCCTCTCCCTCACTGTCCTCAGAACCAGTTGCGCTTGCTGCCCACCTCGGACAGCCACTGGTTGAGGTACGCCGTCCAGTCGGTCGCCTGGTAGTCGTTCAGCCCCACCTGGAACGACCGGAACGTGTCACTGCCCTCGCTGAACAGCCCGGGCTTCTTGTCCATCTCCAGCACGACGTCCATCGCGTGTTCGTCGGCCACGAAGCTCAGCTCGACCTGGTTCAGCCCCCGGTACTGCGACGGCGGGAAGAACTCGATCTCCTGGTAGAAGGGCAGCTTCTGCCGCGTCCCGCGGATGTGCCCACGCTCCATGTCCGCGTTCTTGAAGCGGAAACCCAGCTGGATGAAGGCGTCCAGGATCGCCTTCTGCGCCGGCAGCGGGTGCACGTTGACAGGGTCGAGGTCACCCGAGTCCACGGCCCGCGCGATCGCGAGCTCGGTCGTCACACCGATGTTCATCCCACGCAGCGCCTGCCCGTCGATCATCGTGATCGGCGTCTCCCAGGGGATCTCCAGCCCGAACGGCACCGCGTGCACCGCGCCCGCCTGCAGCTCGAAGGCACCCCCGAGCTGCAGCTTGGTGAACTCGATGTCCTGCTTGTACTCCTGGTCGCCGCTCTCGACCTCGACCTTGGCCTGCAGCCCGACGGACAGCCCCTCGATGTTCTGGGCGACGGAACCGCCCTGGATCCGCACCTCGCCCTGGACGACACCGCCCGGAACGACGTTGACCTCCGTCAGTACCGTTTCGACCGAAGCCCCGCCGGCCCCCAGACTCGCGAGCAGCTTCTTGAACGCCATGACTCTCCCTCTACGACTACTTCTGACGGGATCCCTTGATCCCTACATACGCGATCCGGCCCTGGCCGGTTCCGCCTCCCACACCCTGGCAAGCCAAGTGCCCGCTGACCACCCCGACGCACCCACCGGTCTCCACTACGCTCGGAGGGCATGATCGCGACCCCCGACCGTACGCCCCTCGCCAGGACCTTCTTCGACCGCCCTGTCCTGGACGTGGCCCCCGACCTCCTCGGCCGCCTCCTCGTCCGCACCACCCCCGACGGTCCGATCACCCTCCGCCTCACGGAGGTCGAGGCCTACGACGGCCCGAACGACCCCGGCTCCCACGCCTACCGTGGCCGCACCGCCCGCAACGAGGTGATGTTCGGTCCCCCCGGCCATGTGTACGTCTACTTCACCTACGGCATGTGGCACTGCATGAACCTCGTCTGCGGCTCCGACGGCCGGGCGAGCGCGGTCCTGCTCCGCGCCGGCGAGGTGATCGAAGGCGCCGAACTGGCCCGCAAACGTCGACTCTCGGCCCGCGACGACAAGGAACTGGCCAAAGGCCCCGCCCGCCTGGCCACCGCCCTGGACGTCGACCGGGCCCTCGACGGCACGGACGCGTGCGCCTCCGGCGAGACTCCGCTGAGGATGCTCACCGGCACTCCCGTACCCTCCGACCAGGTACGCAACGGCCCGCGCACCGGCGTCGCCGGTGAGGGCGGTGACGGGGACATCCATCCCTGGCGCTTCTGGGTGTCCGACGACCCCACCGTGAGCCCGTATCGGGCCCATGTCCCCAGGCGCCGCCGAAGTTGACTCGCTCTTGACGGGGGCGTAACGTGGCCCGAGCCGCTTGAACCGGGTACGGCATTCGCCAGCAGCCGGAAGCGGCCAACCCACTACCTACGATGCCCCTCAGCGGGAGCGATTTCGGCGTGTCCGCATGCCCTAATTCGAACGCGTGAGACTCGATTATGAGACGCCGAGGGAATCGGCTAACGTAGTGAATGTCGAAAGGCCGACGGGCGAAAGCCGGAAGCCCCAGACAAATCCCGCCGACCGGGAATCGGACACCGAAAGGATCTGATAGAGTCGGAAACGCAAGACCGAAGGGAAGCCCGGAGGAAAGCCTGAGAGAGTCTCTCGGGTGAGTACAAAGGAAGCTTTCGTTCCTTGAGAACTCAACAGCGTGCCAAAAATCA